>NZ_JAEULO010000069.1 GCF_016793705.1 Tabrizicola sp. | reverse complement strand
CTATGCTGGGCCTCGGTCTCGAGAACCAGCCGCACGGCCCGCTCTCGCACTTCAGGGGAAAACTTGTTCGTGGTCTTGCTCATGATGCTCCATCCTACTCAGGAGTTGGAGCCTCCGACAAACCCAGTGCGGTTCATACCGCCGGAGCCAAAATCACCAAGGGCCCGTGAGCGATCACCGGGCCCTTGGTGTTTCCCGCCCGGGGCGACGGTGAAATCCCTCTCGACCGACTTGCCTTCATCCGCCGGAATGGCTAAATCGACCGGCGTGCGGGTGTAGCTCAATGGCAGAGCAGAAGCTTCCCAAGCTTACGACGAGGGTTCGATTCCCTTCACCCGCTCCATTCCTCCTCTCCGGTTGACACCGGCGCTTCCCCGCGGGACGCTTGCGTCACCCTCAGCGGAGCCGCCCATGTCCCCCCGTCTCGCCCTGCCCCTCTGCCTCGCCCTGCCTCTCTGCCTCGCCCTGCCTCTCTGCCTCGCCCTTGCCGCCTGCACCCAGGACTCCGGGCCGTCCGAGCCCTATGCCTTCGTCGGCCGCTGGGATTGCGGGGTCGATACCTTCACCTTCACCAACACCACCTATACAAACGGCTCCGACACCTACCGGATCGACAGCGTCAGCCGTGACGGGCGCAACTACACGCTGCGCTTCGCCAACGGCTATGTCATCGCGCTCGCCGCCGTGACCGATACGGGGCTCACCTGGGTTTCCGGCACTTCGGGCGACCAGTTCAACTGCCGCCGCCTGTAGGTCTTCCGTTCCGGCGCGGAACCGGCTAACCAGCCGCCGACGCCAACAGGAGAGACGCAATGAACACCGACATCACCCGTCACGGCACCGGCCCCCGCATGTCCGAGGCCGTAGCCTACAACGGCATCCTCTGGCTCGCGGGCCAGCTGGGCGAGCCCGGCGGCTCGGTCGCCGACCAGACCCGCCAGGCGCTGGCCGCCATCGACGCGATCCTCGCCAAGGCCGGGACCGACAAGACCCGTGTGCTGTCGGCCCAGATCTGGCTTGCGGACATGGCAACCTTCGCCGAGATGAACTCGGTCTGGGATACCTGGGTCCCGCAGGGCCACACCCCGGCCCGCGCAACCGGGGAAGCGAAGCTCGCGACGCCGGACTACAAGGTCGAAGTGATCGTCACCGTCGCGCTGAAGTAACTTCTGCCCGCAAGCCTTTGATATATGGACCAGCGCCGAAAGCTCTGGTCCTTTCCTTCAGCGCAGGAAATCCACCAGCGCCGCAGTGGACCCGTCCTTGCCGTCGGTCCCCGCCCTGCCCTCCAGCACCGGCTGCAGCGCAAGTGCCAGTTCCTTCCCCAGCTCAACACCCCACTGGTCGTAGGAGTTGATCCCGAGGATCACGCCTTCCACGAACACCCGGTGCTCGTAAAGGGCGATGATCTGGCCCAGCACGAAGGGTGTCAGCTGCTCATAGGCCAGCACCGTCGAGGGCCGGTTGCCCGGAAACACCCGGTGCCGGGCCTGCCGCTCCAGTTCGGCCCCCGTGGCCCCCTTCTTCGTCATGATCGCCCGCGCCTCGTCGAGGCTGCGGCCACGGAGCAGCGCCTCGGCCTGCGCCAGGCAGTTCGACACCAGCAGGAGGTGCTGGTGCGCCAGATCCGGCTCATGGCCCCGCTTCGCCACCAGGAACTCGCACGGCACCACCCGCGTCCCCTGGTGGATGAGCTGGTAGAAGGCGTGCTGCCCGTTCGTCCCCGGCTCGCCCCAGACCACCGGACCGGAGTTTGTCGTCAGATCCGACCCGTCGATCGCCACCCGCTTGCCGTTGCTCTCCATCTCCAGCTGCTGGAGATAGGCAGGAAGCCGTGCAAGCCGTTGATCATAAGGCAGAACCGCCCGCGTCGCATGGCCGCAGATCTGGTTGTGCCAGACCCCGACCAGAGCCAGCATCACCGGCATGTTCTGCGCAAAGGTCGCGGTCAGGAAATGCCGGTCCATCGCCCGGCCCCCGGCGAGGAATTCGTCGAACCGCTCCGGCCCGATGGCGATCATCAGGGCAAGGCCGATCGGCCCCCACATCGAATAGCGCCCGCCGACCCAGTCCTCGAACCCGAAAACCCGCGCTGGATCAATGCCATAGGCGGCGGTCTTGTCACCGGCGGTCGAGACGGCGGCAAACTGCGTCGCCGGATTCACGACCTTCGCCCCCATCCAGCGCTTCGCCGTGTCGGCATTGGTCATCGTCTCGATGGTGGTGAAGGTCTTCGAGGCGACGATCACCAGCGTCGTCTCCGGGTTCAGGCCCTTGAGCGTGTCATGGATATGCGCGCCGTCGACGTTAGAGACGAAATGGCAGCGCGGCCCGTCGGCATAAGGCGCCAGCGCAAGATAGGCCATCGCCGGGCCAAGGTCAGACCCGCCGATCCCGATGTTCACCACGTCGGTGATCCGGCCACCTTGCCCCTTGAACGCCCCGGACCGAACCTCGCGCGCGAAAGCCGCACAAGCCGCGCGGATGCGGCGCACCTCGGGCAGCACATCCGTGCCGTCGACCTTGATCACCGCCTCGTCCCCGGCGCGCAAGGCCACATGCAGGACCGCCCGGCCCTCGGTGACGTTGACCTTCTCGCCCCCGAACATCGCCGCCCGCTTGCCTGCCACATCCGAGGCCTCGGCCAGTCGCACCAGCGCCGCGCGGGTCGCGGCGTCGATATTGGTCTTGGAATAGTCGAACAGCATCCCGTCGGCTTTCACCGAGAAGTCCCCGGACCGGTCTTCATCAAACAGATCAAGGATATGCCGGCCATTGTTCACATCGTGAAGCCGCTGCAACTCAGCCCATTTCGTCATGGCTACTCCGCCCAATGCACGGTTGCGTTGTCAAGGACGGCGCGCACCGGCGCCTCCATCGGGGTCAGGGTCATCGCGCGTTCCAGCGCCGCGCGTTTCTCTGCGCCGGTGATCAGGATGTGGATGTTGAACGCCTCGCGCAGCACCGGCGCGGTAAGGGTGATGCGCGGCTCTCCCGCTGCCTCGGCCCGCATCGGCAGAAGGATCGGCGCACTGGCAGACAGGGCCTCCTCCAGCCGGTCCGCGCCCGGGAAAAGGCTCGCGGTATGCATGTCGGCCCCCATGCCCAGCAGCAGCACCGAAATCGGCAGATAGGGCCTCAGCCCGTCTTCCAGCGCCGCCAGCATCTCCTCCGGCTCCTCCGCCGGGGCATAGAGCGGGACCAGCCGCGCCTGCGCCGCGCGCCCTCTCAGCAGCCGTTCGCGCACCAGTCGCGTGTTCGACCGTTCCGACGATTCAGGTACCCAGCGTTCGTCGTTCAGCACCACCGCGACATTGGCCCAGTCGAGGTCCACCCCCGACAAAGTGTCGAAGATCGGCCCCGGCGTCGTTCCCCCCGGCACCGAGAGCGTCGCCTTCCCCTCCCGCCGCAGGAAATCGGCCAGTTGACCGGCGATCACATTCGCCAGCCCCAGCATCAGGAACTCTCGGTCCGGATAGGTCTCCAGCTTCATTCGCGTATCTCCCGCCAGCGCCGCCCGTCGCGGTGCATCAGCATCAACGCATCCTCCGGGCCCGAGGATCCGGGGTCATAGGTCTGCGGCCTGTCGCCCCGAGCCTCCCAGCCCTGGATGATCGGATCGGTCCAGGCCCAGGCGGCCTCCACCTCGTCGCCGCGCATGAACAGCGTCTGGTTGCCCCGGATCACGTCCATGATCAACCGCTCATAGGCGTCCGGCACATCCTCGGCCACCTCTCCCAGCGCATCGGCGAAGCTCATGTCCAAGGGCACCTGCATCAGCCGCATGCCCCCGGGCCCGGGCTCCTTGATCATCACCATCAGATCCATGCCCTCGTTCGGCTGCAACCGGATGACAAGTACATTCTCGTGCCAGCCGGTCGCGTCGTCGAAGATCGCATGCGGAGGCTGCTTGAAGGTGATCGCGATCTCCGAGGCCCGCGCCCGAAGCCGCTTGCCCGTCCGCAGGTAGAACGGCACGCCCTGCCAGCGCCAGTTCGACACCTGCACCTTCAGCGCGATATAGCTTTCCGTCCGGCTCGCGGGGTTCTCGGCATGGCTCACATAGGCCGCCTCGCCCTTCCCCGCCCCGTATTGCCCCCGGACGATATCCTCCGGCCCCACCGGCTTCAGCGCGCGGATCACCTTCAACTTCTCGTCCCGCACGGCATCCGGGTCGAAATGATACGGCGGCTCCATCGCGATCAGGCAAAGCAGCTGCATCAGGTGGTTCTGCACCATGTCCCGCATCGCGCCGGACTTGTCGTAATAGGCCCCGCGCCCGTCGACCCCCACCGTCTCGGCCACGGTAATCTGGACGTGATCGATGTATTCGGCCTTCCACAAGGGCTCGAACAGGATATTGGCGAACCGCACCGCCATCAGGTTCTGAACCGTCTCTTTCCCAAGGTAATGGTCGATCCGGTAGATCTGCGTTTCGTTGAAATGCTTGGCCAGCACCTCGTTCAAGGCCTTCGCGCTCGCCAGATCGCGCCCGAAGGGCTTCTCCACCACGATCCGGCTCCAGGCGTCCGCGATCCCGTTCTCGGACAGCCGCTGCGCGATGTCGCCGAAGAGGCTGGGCGCGACCGAGAAATAGAAGGCCCTGACCACGTTCTCGCGCATCAGCGCCTTCAGCGCGGCCCAGCCGCCCGTCCCCGTCGCGTCGATCGGGACATAGCGGATACGGCCCAGAAAGGCCTCGATCTCCGCCGCGTCCTGCCGCGCCTTCGGCACGAATTCCGCGATCGCCGCCCGCACCTGCTCGCGGAAGGCTTCGTCCGTCAGTTCCGCCCGCGCCGCACCGATGATCCGGCTCTCCGCCGGCATCTGGCCCGCCAGGAAGCGCCGGTAGAGCCCCGGCAGGATCTTGCGCCGCGCCAGGTCGCCGGTGGCGCCGAAGATCACAAGGTCGAAGACATCCACCGGAATGACACGCGAAACCATGACCGTCTCCCTGGAGGGCGCTGTTAGCGCTAACGGCGCCGTCTTACAGCCTGCACGCGCCCCTGTCTAGCATTGGTGCGTAACGGGGGGAACCTGCGGCGCGGCTCAGCCGTCCTCCAGCGCCTCCCAGCGCACCCGCATCAGCCCCGGCTCGGCGGCAAGCCGCTGCACGGCCTGCTCCAGCCCGACCTCGCCTACCGCTTCCGCCGTCACCGTGGCCGACAGGTCCAGAAGCTGCCCCTCGCCCGTCGCCACCCCGATTTCCGAGATATGCAGCCCCCCCAGCGACAGCGTCCGCAGCATCAGGCTGCGCACCGCGGCCTCTTGCGCCGGGTCCACACCTATCTGCACCCGATAGGCCCGGATCACCGGCACCCCCGCCCTTGTATAGCGTTTCAGAAGCTTGACCAGCGGGCGCAGGCCAAGGTTCACGAAGACCACCAATCCTGTCAGCAGCAGCGCCAGGTCCCAGGACCCGGCCCCCGCCATCATGCCCACCCCCGCCGAACACCACAGCGTCGCCGCCGTGTTCAGCCCGTGGATGTTGAACCCGTCGCGAAAGATGATCCCGGCGCCCAGAAAGCCGATCCCCGACACGATCTGCGCCGCGACCCTTGTATGGCTGACCTCGTCGGGGAAGAGGCCCGAGAAGATCACGAACCCCGCCGCCCCCAGCGAGACCAGCGCATTGGTCCGAAGACCCGCCATCCGCTGCCGGACCTGCCGCTCCGAGCCGATGACGGCCCCGCAGGCCAGCGCCGTGAACATATGCACCGCCGCCGCCTGCAAACTGACATCCATGATCCGCTCCCCGTCCAGAAGCGGCCAGAAGATCACCGGGCAGCGGATTTGTGAAGCTTTTGTAACGGCATCATGACAGCCGGGGCCGACATCAGGCCTCCAGCTCGGCATCCCAGTACAGGTAGTCCATCCAGCTTTCGTGCAGGTGGTTCGGCGGGAAGCGGCGGCCATGCGCCTGCATCTCCTCGGCCGTCGGCGCCCGAGGCGGGCGGCGCAGGGTCAACCCCGACTGCTTCAGCGTCCGCGAGCCCTTGCGCAGGTTGCAGGGGCTGCACGCCGCGACCACGTTCTCCCAGGCGGTGATGCCGCCGCGCGACCGGGGCAACACATGGTCGAAGGTCAGGTCGCCCTTCGCGCCGCAATACTGGCAGCAGAATTCGTCCCGCAGGAAAAGATTGAAGCGCGTGAAGGCCACGCGCTTCTGGGGTCTTACGAATTCCTTCAGGACCACCACGGAGGGTATCCTGAACTCCTGCCTCTGACTATGGACCACCGCGTCATATTCGGCGACGATCTGCACCCTGTCCAGGAAAGCCGCCTTGATCGCCTCCTGCCAGGGCCACAGCGATAGCGGGTAATAGGACAGCGGGCGATAGTCAGCGTTCAGCACCAGCGCAGGATAGTGCTTCAGCGACGCGGGATCGCGCACGAACTGGGTTCTGAAATCGCCGTCCATCTACGTCATAGACTCCGCGCTTCTCCCGTCAGCCACCAGCCAGCAGGGCGGGAGTCCCGCCCCGTTACCCGAAACTATATCTGGCGTTTCTGCCATGGCAACCCCCAAGCGCGTGATCGCCTCCGGCGTTCTCCACAGCGTTTTGCACCGGCCGGGTAACATGGCGATGACGCAAGAGCGCGGGCCGGAACCCGTCGCCGTGCCGCTTCCCGCCAATGCGCTGCCCGCAGGGTTGCGAAGGCCACCCGGCCCCGCTAACCCTCGCCTGTCGGAACCGAAAAAGGCCTGCCTCCCATGCCCGTAACCCGTCGCAGCCTGCTGCTTTGCGCCGCCGCCGCCCTCGCCGCCTGCGGCCGGAAGCCCGAACCCGCCAGCCGCGCGCCCATGGCGCCCGGTGCCACACCCGAGATGCTGGCGCTGGTGCACAAATATGCGGGCATCCACGACATCCCGGAAAGCCTGCTCCACCGCGTCATCCAGCGCGAAAGCGGCTACAACCCTGGCGCGCGGAACGGCCCCTATTACGGGCTGATGCAGATCCTGCCGCAAACCGCCAAGACTATGGGCTACCAGGGCCCGCCCGAGGGCCTGCTCGATGCCGAGACCAACCTGATGTATGCCGGGAAATACCTGCGCGGTGCCTGGCTCGTGTCGGGCGGGTCCGAGGACCGCGCCGTGATGTGGTATGCCAAGGGCTATTATTATGAGGCCAAGCGCAAGGGATTGCTGGAAGAAACCGGCCTCAGGACCTGATCAGCCGGCCTTCCGCGCAGGCTGTGGCCCGCGCCCTGCCTCCCCCTGTCACCCCCGCGCAGGCGGGGGCCCAAGGCCTCTCCCCCGCTCTCCGCTTCGGATTAAGATTTCCTGAACGCCCACGCGCAAGGCATTGGCTTGCAAGGATTATCCAGTTTTGTCCACCGTGGACAGAAGCGCCTCAGGTCACCACATCCGGCTCACGCCGGCCGGTATGCCCCTCGATCGCCGCGATCCCATGCGCCGCCCGGATCACCGGGGCCAGTGCTTCCTGGGCATCCAGATCAAGGCCACCCGGCCCGCCCGCATAGCGCTCCAGATAGACCCGCAAGGTCGCCCCCTCGGTCCCGGTCCCCGACAGCCGGTAGACGATCCGCGAGCCGTCCTCGAACAGCACCCTCACGCCCTGCTTCTGGCTGACCGACCCGTCCACCGGATCGGTATAGGCGAAGTCATCCGCCGCCTGAACCGTCATCCCCTCGACGACCGTCCCCGGCAGCCCGGCAAGCGACCCCCGCAAGGCCGCCATCATCGCATCGGCCTTCCCGGTCTCGATCGCCTCGAAGTCATGCCGACTGTAATAGTTCCGCCCGTACTTCGCCCAGTGTTCCCCCAGGATCGCCGCCACCGACTGCTTCCTGACCGCCAGGATGTTCAGCCACAGCAGCACCGCCCAAAGCCCGTCCTTCTCGCGCACATGGTCCGACCCGGTGCCGAAGCTCTCCTCGCCGCAGATCGTCGCCTTCCCGGCGTCCAGGAGGTTCCCGAAGAACTTCCACCCCGTCGGCGTCTCGAACTTCCCGATCCCCAGGGCCTCTGCCACCCGGTCGGCGGCGGCCGAGGTCGGCATCGACCGCGCCACCCCCTTCAACCCGGCCTTGTAGCCCGGCGCCAGATGCGCATTCGCCGCCAGCACCGCCAGACTATCGGACGGCGAGACATAGATCCCTCGCCCCACCACCATGTTGCGGTCCCCGTCCCCATCAGACGCCGCCCCGAAGTCCGGGGCCACATCCGAGAACATCTCGTCCATCAGCGCCTTGGCCCAGGTCGGGTTCGGGTCGGGGTGCATGCCCCCGAAATCCGGCAGCGGGGTCGCATTCACGCAAGTCCCCTTCGGCGCACCGAGGCGGTTTTCCAGGATTTCCACCGCATAGGGGCCGGTGACGGCGCACATGGAATCAATTCGCATCCGGAACCCTCCGGCGAACATCGCGCGGATCGCGGGGAAGTCGAACAGGCTCTCCATCAGCGCGGCGTAGTCGCTGACCGGGTCGACCACATCGACCACCATCGCCCCCAGCTGATGCCGACCGACCCGCGAGAGGTCCACATCCTGCGCTTCCAGCATCTTGTACTCGGTGATCTCGGTCGTCCGCTTGTACATCGCCTCGGTCACGCCCTCCGGCGCAGGCCCGCCGTTCGGCATGTTGAACTTGACCCCGAAATCCTCCTCCGGCCCGCCGGGGTTGTGGCTGGCCGACATGATGATCCCTCCGTCGGTCTTGTTCAGCCGGATCAGGTGGCTGGCGGCGGGCGTCGACAGGATCGCCCCCTGCCCCACGATCACCCGCGCCGCCCCGTTCGCCGTCGCCATCCGCAGGATCACCTGTGCCGCGCGGTCGTTGAAGTACCGGCCATCCCCACCCAGCACGAAGGTCTTCCCCGCCGCCCCCACCACGTCGAAGATCGACTGGACGAAGTTCTCCAGATAATGCCGTCCCATGAAGACCGGGGTCTTCTTGCGCAACCCGCTGGTCCCAGGCTTCTGGCCCGCAATCGGTTGCGTCGCGACAGTGGTGATCTGGGTCATGGTCAAACTCCCTTGGGCTCGCCGGTTTTCGACCGGAAGAGAAGAACGCAATGCGCCGGGGCTTCGGTGTAGGAGGTGGCGGGCAGCCCGCCCTCGGGCAGGTCGGGCCTTGTCGTGTCCAGCAACAATTCCCACCCCACCGCCGTTTCCGGCAGGTGCAGAGGCGTCGCGGCACCGGTGTTGAAGACGGCGAAGACCGCCTCGGGGTTCGGATCGCCGCCTTCCGCCGCCATCCGCAACTCGACGCAGAGGCAGCGGAAGGCCGGGTCGTGCCATTCCTCGGACTGCGGCACCGTGCCGTTCGCCCGCCGCCAGATGACATCCGGGATCTGGTCCGCGGCCCGTTCCCGTGCATGCAGGAACCGGCGCTGGCGCAACACCGGCAACGAACGGCGCAGGGCCGAGAGCCGCTCGACAAAGCCCTGCAACGCGCGGTCGCGCGTGGACCAGTCGATCCAGGAGGTCTCGTTGTCCTGGGCATAGGCGTTGTTGTTGCCGCCCTGGCTGTGGCCGATCTCGTCTCCCGCAAGCAGCATCGGCACGCCCTGGCTCAGCATCAGCGTGGCGAGCAGGTTCCGCTTTCGCAACCCGCGCGCCGCCAGGACCTTTGCGTCCTTCGTCGGCCCCTCGACGCCAAGGTTGTCCGAGTGGTTCTCGTGATGGCCATCCCGGTTGTCCTCGCCATTGGCGAAGTTGCGCTTGATCGTGTAGCTGACCAGATCCTCCAGCGTGAACCCGTCATGGCTGGTGACGAAATTGACCGATGAGGTCGCCGCCCGACCGGAGTGATCGAACCGTTCCGCGCTGCCCAGCAACCGGGCGGCAAGGTCGCGGGTCAGACCGGCGTCACCCTTCCAGAACCGCCGCACCCCGTCCCGGAAGCGGTCGTTCCATTCCAGGAACGGATGCGGATAGGCGCCGAGCTGGTAGCCGCCGGGGCCGATGTCCCAGGGCTCGGCGATCAGCTTCACCCGACTCAGCACCGGGTCCTGCCGGATCGCATCGAAAAACCCGCCGTTCGGGTCGAACCCGTGCTGTTCGCGACCCAGCACGGTCGCAAGGTCGAAGCGGAAGCCGTCGACATGGGTCATCTCGACCCAGTAGCGCAACGAATCCATCACCATCCGCAGAACCATCGGATGCGTCAGGTTCAGCGTGTTGCCGGTCCCCGCGTCATTGGCATAAGTTCGCCCGCCCCCGGACAGGCGGTAATAGCTGGCGTTGTCCAGCCCGCGAAAGCTGACCGTCGGCCCCCATTCGTCACCCTCGGCCGTGTGGTTGTAGACCACATCCAGGATCACCTCGATCCCGCCCGCGTGAAAGCGGCGGACCATGGTCTGGAACTCCCACAGCGCGCCCTGGCTCATGTAGCGCGGTTCGGGGGCGAAGAAGGCCAGCGTGTTGTAGCCCCAATGGTTCCTCAAGCCCTTCGACACGAGGAAACGGTCGTCGATACAGGCCTGCACCGGCAACAATTCGATCGCGGTGACGCCCAGCCGGTGCAGATGGTCGATGACCGGGTCCGAGGACAGGCCCAGATAGGTGCCGCGCAGGCCCTTGTCGACCTGCGGGTGCCGCGCCGTCATCGACTTGACATGCGCTTCGTAGATCAGGGTTTCTGCACGCGGCGTGCGCGGCGCCTGGTCGTTGCCCCAGGTGAACGAGGCGTCGGTGACGATCGCCTTCGGCACCGCAAAGGCACTGTCACGGGTATCGAAGCTCAGGTCGCCGCGGGGACTGCCGATCTTGTAGCCCATCAGCGCGTCCGACCATTTCAGGCGCCCCTCCAGCGTGCGGGCGTAAGGGTCCAAGAGCAGCTTGTTCGGGTTGAAGCGATGCCCGCGTTCCGGCGCATAGGGCCCGTGTGCCCGGAAGCCGTAGACGGCGCCCACGGTCAGGCCGCCCACATGGATATGCCAGATGTCACCATCGCGGTCGGTGATCGCCAGGCGCGCCATCTCCTTGCGGCCATCGGGGGTAAAAAGGCACAACTCGATCCGTTCGGCATGGGCCGAGAAGACGGCGAAGTTCACCCCGTCGCCGGTGAGGCTCGCCCCCATCGGCCAGGGGCGGCCAGGGCTGACCGCATGGCCGTGCAGCCGGGCGGGCAACGAGACGGACTGGGGTGTCACGCCGTCAGCCTTTCATACAGGCTGGCATAGGCCCTGGCCGAGGTTTCCCAGCCGACCGGATGCGCCATGGCATTGGCCCGCAGTTTTGCCCAGAGCTTCGGCTGGTGGTAAATCTCCAGCAGCTGTGCCAGCGCCTTGCCGAAAGCCAGCGCATCGACCGGATGGAAGGTCATGCCGGTCGCGGCCCCCGCCGCAAGGGTCGCCGGGTTGGCACCGATCACCGTGTCGGCAAGTCCCCCCACCAGCGAAACCACGGGCAGCGTGCCATAGCGCAATCCATACATCTGGGTCAGGCCGCAGGGCTCGAACCGGCTCGGGACCAGCACGGCGTCCGCCCCGGCGAACAGCCGGTGGCTCAACCCTTCGTCATAGCCGATCCGCACCGCCACCCGGCCCGGGAAGCGGGCGGCCAGGTTGCGCATGGCGCCCTCCATGCCCGGATCGCCGGAGCCAAGCACGATCAGCCCGCCCCCGCCCAGAACGAACTCCGGGATTACCGCAGGCAAAAGGTCGATGCCCTTCTGGTCGGTCAGGCGGCTGACGACGATGGCCAGCGGCCCCGGCACCTCCAGCCCGAACTCCTCGGACAGCCGCGCCCGCGCCACGGCCTTGCCCGCAACCGCCTTGCGGTCGTAGGCCGGGTCCTCCTGCGACGGGTCCCAGACCCCGGTATCCACCCCGTTCAGGATGCCCGACACCACCGGCCCCCGCGCTGCAATCACCCCTTGCAGCCCCATGCCGAACTCGGGGCGCATCAGTTCCTCGGCATAGCTGGGCGATACGGTGGTGATCCAGTCCGCCGTCACCAGCGCCGCCTTCAGGCTGGAGATGCCGCCGTAATATTCCAGCGCGTCCGGGTGGAAGGCATGGCCCGGCAGGCGCAGCACCCCCAGCATATGCGCCGGCGCCCAGCCCTGGAAGGCGATGTTGTGAATGGTGATGACCGTCTTTACCCCGCCCGAGCCGTGATAGGCCAGATAGGCGGGCGCGAACCCCGCCTGCCAGTCATGCGCATGCAGGATGTCGGGCTTCCACTCCGTCAGCCCCTCGCGCGCGATGCGGGCACCGACCCAGGACAGGGCGGCAAAGCGGATCGCATTGTCGGGGTGTTCGCCAGCAGGGCCGGAATAGGGCCCACCCTCCCGGTCATAGAGGTGCGGCGCATCCAGCAGCAGAAGCGGCACGCCCTCGACGCGGCCCTCCAGGACGCGGCCCGGTCCGCCCCAGAGATCGGCCTCCTCCCAGACCACGGGCCAGTCCTTCGCCTGCGCCCGCAACGCGCGATAGGCGGGCAGCAGCACCCGCATGTCCCAGCCGGTACCCGCCAGCGCCCCGGGCAGCGCGCCGACCACATCCGCAAGCCCCCCGGTCTTGACCAGCGGAACACATTCAGACGCCACCGACAGAACCCGACCGCCCATGACCCTCGCCTTTCGCTGCATTCCACCCGGCGGGGGTAGACCTCCCGCCGGGCAAGGTCCAGTGCCCGCCGTTCAGCCCAGGGCCTTGGCCCGGGCGTTCAGCATGTCCTGGGTGATCAGCACGATCCCCCCTTCCGAGCGGCGGAACCACTTGGCGTCTTCCTCGGCGTCGTCGCCGATGACCAGTCCTTCGGGGATCACCACCCCCCGGTCGATCACGCAATTCTTCAACTGCGCCTTTCGACCAACCTCGACCTGCGGCAGCGCCACCACATATTCGAGGCTGGAGTAACTGTGCGTCCTGACTCCGGTGAACAGCAGGCTGTTCGACACCGCCGAGCCCGAGACGATGCAATCCCCCGACACCAGCGACGATACCGCCGAGCCCCTCCGCCCGTCCTCGTCATGGATGAACTTCGCGGGCGGCACGATCTCGGCATAGGTCCAGATCGGCCAGGCGCTGTCATAGATGTCGAGCTTCGGGATGAAATCCGTCAGGTCGATGTTCGCCTGCCAGAAGGCGTCGATGGTCCCGACGTCGCGCCAGTAGGGTTCGGTCTCAAGGCCGCTCATCACGCAGCTGTCGGCAAACTTGTGCGCCACAGCCTTGCCGTTCCTCACGATATGCGGGATCAGGTCGAAGCCGAAGTCGTGGCTGGAATTGTCGTCCTGCATGTCGCGGATCAGAAGATCGCGCAGGAAGGCCCAGTCGAAGACATAGATCCCCATCGAGGCCAGCGCATGATCCGGATCGCCGGGAATGGCGGGCGGGTCCTTGGGCTTTTCCAGGAAATCGGTGATCCGCATCGTCTTGTCGACATGCATGACCCCGAAGGCCGATGCCTCCTTGCGCGGGACGGTCAGGCAGCCGATGGTCACGTCCGCCCCGGCCTCGACATGCTGGCGCAGCATGATCTCGTAATCCATCTTGTAGATGTGGTCGCCCGCCAGCACGATCACGTACTTGATCCCGTAGCTGTCGATGATGTCGATGTTCTGCGCGATGGCATCCGCCGTGCCACGGTACCAGTTGACCTCATCCATCCGCTGCGAGGCAGGCAGGATGTCCAGGTATTCGTTCCGCTCCGCCCGGAAGAAGCCCCAGCCGCGCTGCACATGGCGGATCAGCGAATGCGCCTTGTACTGCGTGGCGATCGCCATCTTGCGGATGCCCGAATTCAGCGCATTCGACAGGGCGAAGTCGATGATCCGGGTCTTGCCGCCGAAATAGACCGCCGGTTTCGCGCGCCGGTCGGTCAGTTCCTTCAACCGGCTGCCGCGCCCCCCCGCCAGCACGAAGGCCATTGCCTGCGAAGACAGGCGCTGGTTCGGTCTTGCTTTCATCGTCTTCCCTCCCCTTTTGGCGGTTCGCCCGCCGAAATCAGTCCTGTTGCAGATAGAGTGCCGACAAGGGCGGCAACGTGAGCAGCGCGGATTGCGTCCGGCCATGCCAGGGCGTCTTCTCCGTCGTGACCCCTCCCAGGTTGCCACGATTGCCTCCGCCATAGACCTCGGCGTCGGTGTTCAGGATTTCCGTCCACTTGCCCGCATGCGGCAGGCCCAGCCGGTACTTCCGCTCCAGCGGAGTCATGTTGACCACCGCCACCACCGGCTTGTCTTCGGCATTGCCCTTCCGCACCCAGGCATAGACCCCGGCCTCGGCGTCGTTCGATTCGATCCACTCGAAACCCTCGGGCCGCGTATCGTTGACATGCAGCGCCCGCGTCTCGCGGTAGACCCGGTTCAGGTCGCGCACCAGTCGCTGCATGCCGCGATGTTCAGCAATATCAAGCTGGTGCCAGTCGAGGCTCTGGTTGTGGTTCCACTCCGCGCCTTGGGCGAACTCCTGCCCCATGAACAGAAGCTTCTTTCCCGGATGCGCCCACATGAAGCCGTAATAGGCCCGCAGGTTGGCGAATTTTTCCCAGGCATTGCCCGGCATCTTCGACAGCATGCTGCCCTTGCCGTGCACCACCTCGTCATGGCTGATCGGCAGGATGTAGTTCTCCGACCAGGCATAGACGAGGCCGAAGGTCATCTGGTGGTGGTGGTATTTCCGATAGACGGGATCGCGCTGCATGTAGGACAGCGTGTCGTTCATCCAGCCCATGTTCCACTTGAACCCGAAGCCAAGGCCCCCCCAGTTGGCCGGTCGCGACACGCCCGGAAAGGCCGTCGATTCCTCGGCGATGGTCATGATTCCCGGGCATTCGCCATAGGCGGTGATGTTGGTCGACCGCAGCACGTCGATCGCTTCGTAATTCTCGCGCCCGCCGTCCTTGTTCGGCACCCATTCGCCCTGCTTGCGGCTGTAGTCGCGGTAGAGCATCGAGGCCACCGCATCCACCCGCAGCCCGTCGACGTGGTATTCCTCCAGCCAATACAAGGCGTTGGAGACGAGGTAGTTCTTCACCTCGACCCGGCCATAGTTGTAGATCAGGGTATTCCAGTCCTGATGAAACCCCTCGCGCGGGTCCTGGTGTTCATAAAGCGCGGTCCCGTCGAACCGGCCCAGCCCGTGCGGATCGGTCGGGAAATGCCCCGGCACCCAATCGAGAATGACCCCCAGCCCCTTGCGGTGCGCCGCATCGACGAAGGCGCGGAATTCCGAAGGCGTGCCATGCCGGATCGTGGGGGCGAACATGCCGACCGGCTGATAGCCCCAGGAGCCATCGAACGGATACTCGCTGACCGGCAGGCATTCGATATGGGTGAAGCCCATGTCGGCGGCGTAGTCCACCAGCTGCTCGGCCAGCTCCTGATAGCTCAGCATCCGGTTCCCCGGCGCGCGCTTCCAGGACGCCAGGTGCACCTCATAGACCGAAATCGGCGCGTCCGTCGTGTGCTTCTCGGCGCGCGAGCCCATCCAGTCGCCATCGCCCCAGTCGCCCCGGATTGTCCTGACGACAGAAGCATTTGCAGGCGGATGTTCAGACCCGAACCCCACCGGATCGGCCTTCAGCGGCATCACCGCGCCGCCCGGCCCCTTGATCTCGTACTTGTAGGACGTGCCCTCGCCAAGACCGGGGATGAAGATCTCCCACACCCCCGTCGCGCCCCTCCGGCGCATCGGGGTCCGCCGTCCGTCCCAGACGTTGAAATCGCCCACGACCGAAACACGCTCGGCATTGGGTGCCCAGACGGCGAAGTGCACGCCTTCGACGCCCTCATGCTCGATCACATGCGCGCCGAGCGCCTGCCACAGCCGACGGTGGCTGCCCTCGCCCAGCAGGTATTCATCCATCTCGCCCAGGACCGGGCCGAAACGATAGGGGTCCTCGAATTCCCATGTGGCGCCATGGCCTTCCGCGCGAAACCTGTAGTTCGCCTTCCGCGCCATCCCATGCGTGAAGAGCCCCGGGCACCCCGGATAGCCCTCCGCCTCGGCCACCGTCTTGCCCGCGATCACCCACAGCCGCTCCGCCCCCGGCACGAAGGCGCGCACCTCCCAGCCCTTCGCCACCTTGTGCAGCCCCAGCACCCCGAACGGATCGCCGTGCCAGCCCCCGGCAATCGCCTCGGCCGCGCCCCTGTCCAATGTCGTCTCGGCCATGCTCTCCTCCCCGAAAGCGCGTCAGAGTGCGGATGTCGCCTGCCAGATCTCGTCCATGTAGCTCCGGATCGTGCGGTCCGACGAAAAGAACCCGCTGCGCGCGGTGTTCAGCGCCGCCATCTTCCACCAACGTTCCGGATCGGCATAGGCCTTGTCGACCTCACCCTGCGCCGCGTGATAGGCGGCAAAGTCCGAGGCGACCAGGAAATAGTCCGAATGCCACATGCCATGCACCAGACCATGATACCGCCCCGGCTCGTCGGGTGAGAACCGGCCTTCGGCGATCATCTGCAAGACGTCCATCAGGGGCTGGCTCGCCTCGATCGCTTTCTTGGCGTGTTCGGGGTCTTCCCTGCGCTTCTGGACCTCTTCCGCCGTCAGCCCGAACAGGAAGAAGTTCTCCGCGCCGACCTCCTGCAAAATCTCGACATTCGCGCCGTCGAGCGTGCCGATGGTCACGGCCCCGTTCATCATGAACTTCATGTTCCCGGTGCCGGACGCCTCCTTCCCCGCCGTGGAAATCTGCTCCGACAGGTCCGACGCCGGGATCACCCGCTCCGCCATCGTCACGTTGTAGTTCGGCGGATAGACGATCTTCAGCAGGTCGCCCGTCACCGGGTCAGCATTCACAACCACCGCCACGTCATTGATAAGTCGGATGATTTCCTTCGCCACCGCATAACCCGGCGCCGCCTTGCCCCCGAAAACCTTGACCCGCGGCACCCATCCTGCCTTCGGGTTCGACCGCACCCGGTGCCAATGGGCGATCGTCTCCAGAATGTTCAGCAGCTGTCGCTTGTATTCGTGGATGCGCTTGATCTGCACGTCGAACAGCGCATCGGGCGAAACGGCGATGCCCATCTCGCGCCCGATCCAGTTGGACAGCGCCACCTTGTTCTCGCGCTTAGCTGCGGCAAACTCGGTCCGGAAGCCGGCATCCGCCACATGCGGCTCCAGCTCGCGCAGGCGGTCGAGGTCAGCCTCCCAACCGCTCCCGATGGACTTCGTGATCAGCGCCGACAGCGGCCGGTTCGCCATCCGCAGCCAGCGGCGCGGGGTCACGCCGTTGGTCTCGTTGATGATCCGCCCCGGATGCAGAAGGTTCAGCTCGGGGAACAGGTTCTGCTTGACCAGATCGGAATGCAGCGCCGAGACGCCATTCACCTTGTGGCTCATGATGAAGGCCAGTTCCCCCATCCGCACTTCCTGGTGCTTCACGATCCCCACATAATGCGGCCGGTTCGGATAGGCGCGGCGGTGCCAGCTGTCGATCCGCTCGACGATCTGCATGTGACGCGGCAGCACGTTGCCGAAGGTGAAAGTCGCCCATTTCTCCAGCGCTTCCGGCAAAAGCGTGTGATTGGTATAGCCCAGGCAGGCCCGCGCGATGGTCAGCGCTTCGTCAAACGGCAGCCCATGCTCGTCCGACAGCAGACGGATCAGCTCCGGCCCTGCGATTGCCGGATGGGTGTCGTTCATCTGGATCGCCACATGCCGGGGCAAGGCGCGCAGGTCGGAATGGTTCGACAGATAGCGCCGCAGGATGTCCTGCAAGGCCGCCGAGGTCAGGAAGAACTCCTGCTTCAGCCGCAATTCCTTGCCCTGGTAGGTGGTGTCATCGGGATAAAGCACCCGGCTCAGCGTCCGCGCCAGCGTCTCCGGCTCCGCCGCAGCTGCGTAGTCGCCCCGGTTGAATCGTTCGAGATCGAAGTTCCGCGTCCCCTTCGCCCCCCAGAGCCGCAGCGTGTTGGCCCATTTCCCCTGCCAGCCGATCACCGGCGTGTCGAAGGCCTCTGCCGTCACCGTCTCCTGCGGCACCCAGATTTCGCGCCCGTCGCGGGTCTCGACATTGCCCTTGAAACCCACGGTATAGGCGCTTTCGGGCCGGGCGAATTCCCATGGATGCGCCTGCGCCAGCCAGTTCTCCGGCGTTTCGACCTGGCGGCCCTGGTCGAAATGCTGGCGGAAGAGGCCATGCTCGTAGCGGATGCCGTAGCCATAGGCCGGGCAACCCAGCGTGGCCATCGATTCCATGAAACAGGCGGCCAGCCGCCCCAGGCCGCCATTCCCCAGCGCTGCATCGGGCTCGTCATCAATCACCGCCCGGATGTCCTGGCCGAAATGCGCCATCGCCTCGGCAGCCATGTCGTAAAGGCCAAGGTTGATCATCGCATCCTCCAGGATGCGGCCGATCAGGAATTCCATCGACAGGTAGTAGACGCGCTTCCTGTCCTCGGCCCAGGTGCGGCGGGTCGAGGCGAACCAGGGCTCGACGATCTGGTCGCGGATTGCATGGCTCAGCGCCATCCGCCAGTCATGCGCGCTGGCATGGGGCGCGTCCTTGCCGACGGTAAAGGTCAGGTGGCGCAGGATGCTGGCCTGCAGGATGTTCGGGGTCACGCTCAGATCGGTCACGGTCTTGTCCAGCAAGGTCTTCTCCCGGGAAAGCCTAAGCGCCGGGGAACGGCGGTCAAGCCAGCTTTCGATAGCGGCGCGTCAACAAGCTTCGCCGCCCCGCACGAGTCGGCTATTGTTACCGCAAACATTGCTTCCTTGTAGGGGCTTTAAAGCGATTTGGAAACTGGCTGTCAGAGGATTCTGCACAGTTTCGGTCATGCTTGTCACATCGGGTGCGGGTTGTCTTGGCCGGGGGCCTTGACGCGGGCGCGAAGCTCTGGGCCAATCGGGGGTACGAGAGGACCCGCCATGACCACGCTTTCCGTTCCGGACATGAACTGCAACCACTGCAAGGCCACGGTGGAAGCCGCGCTCGGCGCCGTTCCCGAAGCCGGTGCCGTGACGGTCGACCTGACCAGCCGCAAGGTCGAGGTCACGGGCCCCGCCCCCGCCGCCGCGCTGATCCAGGCACTGGACAAGGCGGGCTACCCGGCCACCATCGCTTAGACCGCAATGGCCTTTTGCAGAAGCGCATTCGGGACAGGATCGAACGCTGCATCACTAGATAAGTCCAGGAATTCTCAATAAAATTCCTGGACTTCCGATCGGACTGGCCGTTCCCGACAGGCCTCATTCTGTCCTTATAGGCTTGGGCCCGGCTCGATCCGGCTGCCATCGCTGAACCGCGACAGGCGGAACCGGCTCAGGTCGTGCCCGATGGGCCGACCCGTCACCAGATCCGCCACCACCCGCCCCATGCCCGGCCCGATGCCGAAGCCATGCCCGCTCATCCCCGTGGCAATGGTCAGGCCGGGGATCGCCGCATGGTCCACTACCGGCACCACATCCGGCAGGCTGTCGATCATCCCCGCCCATGCGGTCTTCAGCTTCGGCCGCCCCAGCGCGGGGAAAGCCTTGGCGAAACTGTCCTGCACCTCGGCCAGCGTTTGCAGGTTCGGCGGGGGGTTCAGGATGCGCTGACGCTCGAAGGGGCTGATCCCGTCCAGCGCCCAGTGGCGCGGCGTGCCCCAGGCATCAGGAAAGCCTTTCGGGGCCATGAGACGGAAGTTGGTGGAGCGGAAATCCTTTTTCAGCACAGGCAGATAGACGCCGAAGCTCCGAAACGCATCCCGACCGATGAAGAAGTCATGCCGCGACCCCGGAGCGATGGAATACCCCCCGTCCGCCCGCCTGCGGAAGGCGAAGTCGTCGTCCGCCGCATTGCCCGCGAAGACCTCCGGCATCGGCTCGGTCGCCGCGACCGAGGCCAGCACCGAAAGCTGCGGGATGCTCACCCCGTGCTGCCCCAGGAACAACCGCGACCAGGCCCCCGCCGCGACCACAACATGATCACAAGCGATCCGCCCCGCCTCGGTCACCACCCCCGCAACCTTGCCCGCCGCCAGGTCCAGCCCCCGCACCGCACAGGCCTCGCGGATCACCACGCCCTTCTCCTCCGCCGCCGCCGCCAGCGCGGGCACCGCCACCCAGGGCTCGGCCCGCGCATCCGACGCGGTGAACAGCCCGCCTTTCCACGGCGCCGCGGCCCCCTTCAGCATCGCCATCGTCTCGCCGACCGTCAGCAGCCGCGTGTCCAGTTGATGCGCGCGGGAATGTTCGGTCCAGGCCTCGAAGCCCGCGATCTCGGCCTCGGTCTTCGCCAGATACAGCACCCCGGTCTGCCGGAACCCCAGCGCATCGCCCATCTCCGCCGCCAGCCGCTTCCAGATCGCCAGGCTCTCCACCATGATCGGCAACTCGCCGGGGTCGCGCCCCTGCTGGCGCACCCAGCCCCAGTTGCGGCTCGACTGCTCCCCCGCGATCCGGCCCTTTTCGCACAGGACCACCGACAGGCCCTTCTCGCGCAGGAACCAGGCGGTCATCACCCCGATCACGCCCCCGCCCACCACCACCACATCCGCACGCGGCGGCAGGGCGGCACCGAACCGCACCGGCGAGGCCTCCGAAATCGGAAAGCTCATCCCAGCCGCTCCAGAAGCCGCTCCATGAACCTTTGCCCGGCAAGGAACTCGCTCACCTCCAGATATTCGTCCGGCTGGTGCGCCTGGGCGATGTCGCCCGGCCCGCAGACCACCGCCGAATAGCCCGCGTCCTGGAACTGCCCGGCCTCGGTGCCATAGGACACCACCCCCGTCGCATTCTCCCCCGTCAGCGCACAGGCCAGCGCCTCGGCCTCTCCGCCCACCTCGGGACGCAGCGCCGAGACGTCGAAGAACCGGTCCAGATGCACTCCCGCCTCGGGCCGCTGCGCCTTCAGCGCCGCATCCAGCCGCTCGGCCTCGGCGCGGAACGCCCCGGCACGTGCCTCGACATCGTCATCCGGCACGCAGCGCATCTCCACCGCGAAGCGGCAGTCGGCGGCGGTGATGTTGTCCGCCGTTCCGCCCTGGATGCGGCCCACATGCATGGTCGTGAACGGCGGGTGGAACCGTCCCCCGACCGACCCGCGCGGCGCCGCCTGGATTGCGGCGTTCTGATCGTTGATCCACTGGATCAGCCGCGCCGCCTCCATCACCGCCGAAACCCCCTCGGGCAGAAGCGAGGAATGCACCTCATAGCCCTTCACATGCACGTTGTAGCCGGTGCCGCCCTTGTGGCCGGTGATCACCTTCATCCGCGACGGCTCGCCAATCAGCGCCGCCGTGCCCTTCGGCAGCAGCTCCTGCATCGTCTTGATCATCGGCGGCGCGCCCGTGCAGCCCAGTTCCTCGTCATAGGACAAGGCGAGCTGCAAGGGCCGCGCCACTCCGCGCCTTTGCGCCTCGACCAAAGCCCAGACCGCCAGTGCGACATACCCTTTCATGTCGCAGGTGCCGCGCCCGTAAAGCCGCCCGTCCCGCTCGACCACCACCCAGGGGTCCGAGGTCCAGGCCTGCCCGTCCACCGGCACCACGTCGGAATGGCCCGACAAGACCACCGCGCCTTCCACCCAGGGCCCGGCATGGCCGATCAGCGCCGCCTTCTGCCGGTCCTCGTTCCAGTGCCGGAAGCATTTCACCCCCTGCCCCGCAAGATAGCCCTCCAGCCAGTCGACCAGCGCCAGGTTCGACCCGCGGCTGACGGTGGGGAAATTGACCAGCTGGTCCAGAATCTGACGCGGCGTCAGCACATCCATCGCAAGGTCCCCTGCCAAATCTATATCTGGTAGCCAGCCTGTGGCCGGGGGGCGGGCAAGTCAATATCTGGCAGAATGACGCACGCATCCGGCATTCTGCTGCGTGGGCACTGTGGAATCGCACGGCAAATCGGGATTGATAGAAGGCCAAGAATCGGAAAGAGTTGACCGCAAGGCGGCACCCTCAAGCTGTCAGGCTGAAAACAGCAAACAATAACAAGACTTAAGAAGTCGCGGGGAGTATTGAATGGCCGAGCCGGCCGCGTCCGTCCTTGATGTCAGGGACCTCAAGACCGTTTTCCGCACCCGCGGCGGCGAAATACATGCCGTCAACGATGTGAACTTCCATCTCAAGCCGGGGGAACTGCTGGGCGTCGTGGGCGAAAGCGGCTCGGGCAAGTCCGTGACCATGATGTCGCTCCTGCGGCTCCTGCCCGCTCCCCCCGCGGAAATCCGCTCCGGCAAGGTGCTCCTGAACGGCAAGGACCTGCTGGCGATGTCGGATGAAGAGTTGCGCACGGTCCGTGGTGCAAAGATCGGCTTCGTCTTCCAGGACCCGATGACCTCGCTGAACCCGGTCTTCACCCTGGGTAACCAGATCATGGAGCCCCTGATTAAGCACCTGAAGATGTCGAAGGTCCAGGCCGAGGCCCGGGCGGTCGAGCTTCTGGAACTGGTCGGCATCCCCGATGCCCGCCGCCGCCTCTACCAGTATCCGCACCAGTTCTCCGGGGGCATGCGGCAGCGGGTGATGATCGCCATCGCGCTCGCTTGCGACCCCGACGTGCTGATCGCGGACGAGCCCACCACCGCGCTCGACGTCACCATCCAGGCACAGATCCTGGAACTGGTGAAAGAGTTGCGCCGCAAGCTTGGCATGGCGATCATCTGGATCACCCATGATCTTGGCGTCATCGCGGGCATCGCCGACCGGGTGATGGTGATGTACGGCGGCCAGATTGTCGAACACGCTCCGGTGAGGGAGCTGTTCGCCAACCCGCAGCACCCCTACACCCGCGCCCTCCTCCAGACCATCCCGCGCATCACCGGACCGCGCGACACGCGGCTGAAGGTGATCGAGGGCCAACCGCCGATCCTCAATGCACCGCTCACGGCCTGCCCGTTCCGCGCCCGCTGCGAATACCGCTTCGACACCTGCGATGCCGTCAACCCGGCGCGCCGCGCCATCGACGCCCAGCCCATCGGCCAGGGCCACGATGTCGCCTGCCACTGGCACGCCCCTGCAAGGCAGGAGCCCGCCCATGCTTGACGCCGCGCCCGCGCCGCTGGTCCAGGTGCAGGACCTGAAGATGCACTTCCCGATCTATACCGGGCTCTTCCGCAAGCACACCGGCGACGTGAAGGCGGTGGACGGTGTGTCCTTCGACATCATGGCCGGGCAGACCCTTGGCCTTGTCGGCGAATCCGGCTGCGGCAAGTCGACCGTGGGCCGCGCCATCCTGCGGCTTTATGAGCCGACCGCAGGCCGCGTCGTGATCGACGGAGACGACGTGGCGAAGCTGGCCCCCGAGCCGCTCCGCCGCAAGCGCCCGACGATGCAGATGGTGTTCCAGGATCCGCAGGCCAGCCTGAACCCCCGGATGACGCTGGCGGAAATCGTCAGCGAGCCGCTGGATGAACACACCAGTTGGACACGCGACCAGAAGCTGGAACGGGTCTACGAACTGATGGATCAGGTCGGCCTCAACCGCCGCTTCGTGAACCGCTTCCCGCATGAGTTTTCCGGTGGCCAGCGCCAGCGCATCGGCATCGCCCGCGCCCTGGCGCTGAAACCCCGCTTCATCGTCTGCGACGAACCGATCGCCGCGCTTGACGTGTCGATCCAGGCCCAGGTGGTGAACCTCTTGGAAGACCTGCAAGAGAAACTGGGGCTCACCTACCTCTTCATCAGCCATGACCTCAGCATGGTCCGCCACCTCGCGCAGCGCGTGGCTGTCATGTACCTGGGCCGGATTGCCGAGCTGTCGCCCTCGAAGGACCTCTACCGCCGCCCCTTGCACCCCTATGCCGAGGCACTGCTGTCGGCGGTCAACGAACCCGACCCCGAGCTTGCCTCCCGCCGCAACCGCATCATCCTCAAGGGCGACGTGCCCTCTCCTGCGAACCCGCCAAAAGGCTGCAACTTCTGCACCCGCTGCCCGAAGGTCATGGACATCTGCCGCAGCATCAAGCCCGACCTGATCGAAGCCGAGCCCGGCCGCCTGGTCGCCTGCCACCTTTACGGAACAACAACCGCCGCCGGATCAACCGGCGCATCCGAGGCTAACGAGCGTAACCAACAAGGAGAGACCCGATGAAAATGAGAGCCGCCCTTCTGGGCGCAGTGGCCGTGATGGGGCTTGCCCCCGCGGCCTTTGCCGATCGCGGCACCGACGGCGAGGTGAAGCTCACCTTCCCGCAGGCCGTGT
>NZ_JAEULO010000059.1 GCF_016793705.1 Tabrizicola sp. | reverse complement strand
CGCGGATGAACGCCTGCGCCAGCACGGTGGCGGTGGTGGTGCCGTCACCGGCGTTGTCGGAGGTCTTGGAAGCGACTTCCTTCACCATCTGCGCGCCCATGTTCTCGAACTTGTCGGCCAGTTCGATTTCCTTGGCGACGGTCACGCCGTCCTTGGTGATGCGGGGCGAGCCGAAGGACTTGTCGATCACCACGTTGCGGCCTTTCGGGCCGAGGGTGACTTTGACGGCGTCGGCCAGGATGTTCACGCCACGCAGCATGCGGTCGCGGGCGTCGGTGTCGAACTTGACGTCTTTAGCAGCCATTATGATAGCTCCTTGAATGGGATTTCGTAGGGTGCGCTACATCGCACCGTTCCTTGCAACGGCTCAGGAAATGATCCCGAGGATGTCGCTTTCCTTCATGATCAGCAGTTCTTCGCCGTTGAGCGTCACTTCGGTGCCCGACCATTTGCCGAACAGGATCCGGTCGCCGGCCTTGACCGACGGCGCGATCAGCTCGCCCGAATCCTTGCGGGCACCTTCGCCCACGGACACGATCTCGCCCTCGGCGGGTTTTTCCTTGGCGGTATCGGGGATGATCAGCCCGCCCTTGGTCTTTTCATCGGACTGGATACGCTTGACCAGAACACGGTCATGCAGCGGTTTGAAAGCCATCTGGGGTACTCCCTTGAGTTTCCAGGTTTGATCTTGATTAGCACTCGGCTTGCCCGAGTGATAACGCCGCTTGAGGTAGGCGATGCCCTGCCGCGAGTCAACACCCAAGTCCCGGCTTTTCGCATTGCCTTTTCCGGGCCGGATGCCACCATGCGGGCCGACCGCCCCAATGGTGATTTCCGCATGTCCCGCCTTCTCGCCGCCCTCTCCCTCGCGCTCGGCTTCCTTGTCGGGGCGCCGCTTTCCGCCGAATGCGTCGGCCAGAACCTGTTCGACGTGATGGATCCTGCCCGGAAGGCCGAAATCCAGGCCGCCGCCGACGCGGTGCCCTTCGCCAAGGGCAATTTCTGGCGCGCGACGAAAGGGGATGAGGTCATCACCATCGCCGGGACCTACCATTTCGACGACCCTCGCCACGCTGCCAACCTTGCGGCGCTGATGCCCGCGATCACCGGGGCCAGCGTGGTGCTGGTCGAGGCAGGCCCGGAAGAGGAAAAGGCGCTGAAGGCGCAGATCGCCCGCGACCCATCGACCATGGTGATCACCGAAGGCCCGACATTGAACCAGCAGCTCCCGCCCGAAGTCTGGGACCAACTGTCCGATGCGATGTCCGCCAGGGGCATCCCGGCCTTCATGACCGCGAAATTCAAGCCCTGGTATGTGCTGACGCTTCTCTCGATCCCGCCCTGCGCCATGTTGCAGATGACATCCGAACCGGAAGGCCTGGACCGGCAGGTCATCAAGGTCGCGCAGGAAGCCGGCGTCCCGATCCGCCCGCTCGAACCCTACGACACGCTGTTCAAGATCTTCGGCAGCCTGACCGACGCCGAGCTGACCGAGATGCTGGTCTCCACCCTCGCCATCGAGCCGCAGGGCGAGGATTACTTCACAACCCTGGTCGACGGCTACTTCGCCGGGGAAAGCCGCGCGGCCTGGGAGCTGATGCGCTTCATCGGCTATGACCAGCCCGGCTACACCCGCGCGGAGGTCGACGCCGAATTCGCCCGGATGGAGGAAATCGTCGCCTCTGCGCGCAACCGCGCCTGGATCCCGGTACTGACCGAAGCCGCCGCCAAGGGCCCGGTCTTCGCCGCCTTCGGGGCGCTGCACCTGTCGGGGCAGGACGGGGTGCTGAACCTGTTGCAGCAGCAGGGGTTCACACTGGAAGAGCTGACACCGTGATCCTACCGGGCAAGCTTGCGCGGCTCTACGTCCTTGACCTCGGCCTCTTCGAGGTGCGGGGCGGCGAGCGGCTGATCGGCATCCCCGGCTTCCTGATGCAGACCGACCGGGGCGCGAACATCCTCTTCGACACCGGCTTCCCACCCGAGTATCTGACCGACCCCGACCGTCCCGGGCAGGACGGCCTGCCGCGCTTTGGCCGCCTGCTGGATTTCCGCCGTGCCCAGACAGCGGAAGGCGCGCTCGCTCTGCTTGGTCTGACACCGCGGGACATCGACCTTGTCATCCTGTCCCACGGCCACATCGACCATGTCGGCTCCCTCCCCCTCTTCGGCCATGCCCCCATCGTACTGACCGCCCGCGAACGCGCCGAGCCCGCACCGCTCTACTTCGGCAGCGCCCGCCCGATCGCCTGGCCCGACGCCACCTACCAGCCGATCGAGACCGACACCCCGGTCTGCGAAGGCCTGACCCTGATCCCCACCCCCGGCCACACCGCCGGGCACCTCTCTGCCATCGCCCGGCTTCCCGACAAGCGCGCTGCGATCCTCGCTGCCGACGCGATCAACCGCGCCTCGGAACCCGCCGAAGGCTTCTCCGACGCTGACGACCCCGCGACCGCGAAATCCTCGGCGGACCGCCTGCTCTCCCTAGCCCCGCCCGATGCCCTGCTGATCTACGGTCACGAGCCGAGCCAGTGGCCGACGCTGCCCAAAGCCCCGCAAGCATGGTAGACGCCCATCGCCAGGGCATCCTCATGCTTCTCGGCGCAACGCTTGCCTGGAGCACTTCCGGCCTCTTCGCCCGCGCCATCCCCCTCGACACCCCCACCGTGATCCTCTGGCGCGGACTGGCCGGGGCGGCGGGTCTCTTTGTCACGCTCTGGTGGCTGCGGGGTCGCGAAGGTTTTCGCGACTTCACGCGCCTCGGTGCGGCGGGCTGGGCCTATTCGATCTGCTCGGGTCTCGGGATGCTGCTTTTCGTGGGAGCGCTCAAGGCGACCTCGATTGCCCATGTGGCGATCATCTACGCCACCCTGCCCTTCGTCGCAGCCTTTCTCGGCTGGTGGCTTCTGAAGGAGCCACCGGGCCGCGCCGGCTTCCTTGCCGCCGGGCTGGCGCTGGTCGGCGCAGTGGTCATGGTCGGCCTTGGCGACGACGGCAACCTGATCGGCGACCTGATGGCCTTCGGCATGGTGCTGGCGATGGCCGCCCTGATCCTCATCGCGCGCGGCCGCCCGGACACCCCGACCATTGCCGCCGGAGCCCTGTCTGCCGTCTGGGCGCCCCTGGCCATGGTCCCCTTCGCCAGCCTCGCGGGCCTCGACGCGCCGAACCTCCTCCTGCTCGCGGGTTTCGGCCTGGTCAACTCGACCCTCGGCTTCGCGCTTTTCGTCCTCGGCTCGCGGCACACGACCCCGGTCGAAACCGCGCTGATCGGGGCCCTTGAAACCGCCGTCACCCCGCTCTGGGTCTGGCTGGTGTTCTACGAGACCCCCACCGTCCCCACCCTGATCGGCGGGGCGATGGTCATGGCGGCCTCGGTCGGCCACATCCTCTGGACCGCGCGGCACCCGCTGGTTCCTCAGCGATAGACCTCGCCACGATGGCCGATGCCGATCAGCAGAACGGTCACGATCTCGTCCTTGATTTCCACGAGGATGCGGTAGTCCCCCATCCGATAGCGCCAGAGCCCGCCCAGCCGCGCGCCTTGCAGGGCGTCACCCAGCTGCCGGGGATTGTCCAATACGGAAATGCGGGTTCGAAGGTAGGAAGTGATCCGTTTGGCTTCCACCCGTCCCATCCTGGCCAACTGCTTCTTGGCCGCGTCGGAAACCTCAATCTGCCGGACCAAGCTCGCGCTCCACATCGGCCAACGGAGTGGTCTTCTCCTCGCCGCTGGCCAGACGTTCCATCACGGCTTCCGCCAGGTAGAGATCTTCCAGATATTCGATCTTTTCGATCAGCGCCTCGCGCACATAATAGGTCTTGCTGCGCCCGGTCGCCTTGGCAAGCGCCTCCAGCCGCCGTTCAAGTTCTTCCGGCAATCTGACCGACAGCATCGCAGCGCCCTTTGTCATACACGTCATACACGCATGACAATCGCCGCTCGTTAGCAACCCCGGCCATCGCGCCCCGTGACAATCCCGCCATCGCCACCTATACACCGCGCGAAATCATCGCCTCAAAGGTTCAGCCCCATGACCACCCTCGTCTTCGGCCACAAATCCCCCGACACCGATTCCACCGGCTCGCCGATCATCTGGGCCTGGTACCTGACCGAAACCGGCACCCCGGCGAAAGCCGTCCTCCTGGGCGAGCCGAACACCGAAGCCGCCTTCGTGCTCAAGCACTGGGGTCTCGACAAGCCCGCGATCATCCAGGACCTCACCGCCGACGACAAGGTGGTGATCGTCGACACCAACAACCCCGCCGAACTGCCGCCCTCGATCAACGAGGCCAAGATCCAGGGCATCATCGACCATCACATGCTGGTCGGCGGGCTGAAGACCAAGACACCCATCGACATCACCATCCGCCCGCTGGCCTGCACCGCCACCATCCTGCACGACCTGATGGGCGACACGCTCGCCCAGGCGCCGAAGGGCATCAAGGGCGCGATGCTGTCCTGCATCCTCTCCGACACGCTGGAATTCCGCTCGCCCACCACCACGCCCCATGACCGTGCGGTGGCCGAGAAGCTGGCCGCCGACCTGCGCGTCTCGATCCCCGAACTGGCCTCCGCGATGTTCGAGGCCAAGTCCGACGTCTCCGCCTTCTCCGACGCCGAGCTGCTGCGGATGGACTCCAAGGAATACAACGTCGCCGGGAAAGAGCTCCGCGTCTCGGTGCTGGAGACCACCGCGCCCAAGCTGGTGCTGGACCGCAAGGCCAGCCTGATGGCTTCGATGGAGGGCGTGGCGAAAGAGGACGGCGCCGATCAGGTCCTGCTTTTCGTGGTCGACATCCTGAAGGAAGAAGCCACGCTCCTCGTCCCGAACGACCTGGTCAAGCAACTGGCCGAGGCCTCCTTCGGCGCCAAGGTCTCGGGCGATACCGTCGTCCTGCCCGGCATCATGAGCCGCAAGAAGCAGATCATCCCCGCACTGAAGCTCTGAAGCAGGGGGTGTTGTGTGCCCTTCCGTCCCTACGCGCGTATGGACGGAAGCCAGACGCAAACCCTACCGAAACCAGACCGCCCGTTCTGCATCGAAAGGTCCCGAATGACCGAAATCATCCGCTCGCTCGCTGACCTCACCAGCCGCTACGACGCCGTCTTCTGCGACCTCTGGGGCTGCCTGCACAATGGCAAGGCGGCCTTTCCGGCAGCCGTCGCCGCACTGCAAGGCTTTCGCGCGACAGGCGGCAAGGTCGTCCTCCTGACCAACGCACCCCGCCCGAAATCCAGCGTTGTCAAGCAGTTGGACAACCTTGGCGTGCCCCGTGACGCCTGGGACATCGTGGTCACTTCGGGCGACGCGGCGCAGATGGGGATGCTCTCTGGCGCCGTGGGCCGCAAGGTCCACCATATCGGCGCGCCGAAGGATGAACCTTTCTTCACCGATTTCGCCGAGGATCTCGCCGCCTATGCCGCGACCCAGCCGCCGATCATCCGCGTCCCGCTGCGCGAGGCCGAAGGCATCGTCTGCACCGGCCTTCGCGATGATCTGACGGAAACCCCGGACGATTACCGCGCTGCGCTTCTGCTGGGGAAAACTCTCGGCTTGCCAATGCTTTGCGCCAACCCGGACATCGTCGTCGACATGGGCGACAAGCGCGTCTACTGCGCGGGCGCGCTGGCCCAGGCCTATGAACAACTGGGCGGCACGGCACTTTACTTCGGCAAGCCGCACCCCCCGATCTACGACCTCGCACGCCGTCGGCTGGCCGAGGCTGGGGTTCCCTCCGATCCGCAGATTCTCTGCATCGGCGACGGGATTTCGACGGACATCCAGGGCGGCATCGGCGAGGGGCTGGATACGCTTTTCATCACCGGCGGACTTGAGGCGGCGCAGTTCGGCACCGATGTCGAGACTCCCGACAAGACCCGCCTCGATGCCTGGCTCGCCGACCGGCAGCTGTCCCCCACCTTCGCCATGGGCCGCCTGCGCTAGATTTCACTTGGTAACTTTTGTTCACTGACTTTCTCCGCGGTGAACTTTTATTGCGCAGCCGATTGTGCTGCGCCGCAGCATATGCTACGATCCCGCCATGCAAGGTAGGGATTCGGAAGCCATGCTCGACAACATGCCCCGCGGCACGATCTGCATCGAGGACATCGAAATCGGCATGTCCCGCCACCTGTCGAAAGTCATAACCGACCGGGATATCGAGCTTTTTGCCGAAGTCTCCACCGACCGGAACCCCGTCCACCTGGATGACAGCTATGCCCAGGACACCATATTCGAGGGCCGCATCGCCCACGGGATGCTGACCGCGGGCCTGATCTCTGCCGTCATCGGCGAACAGCTTCCCGGCCACGGCACCGTCTATCTTGGACAAAGCCTCAAATTCATGGCCCCGGTCCGCCCCGGCGACATGGTCGTGGCCTGCGTCACCGTCACCGGCATTGACCACGCAAAGCGCCGAGTCACCCTTGAAACCCTCGCCTCGGTGGGTAAAACCGTTGTCCTGAAGGGCGAGGCGCTGGTTCTGGCGCCAAGCCGCAAGTTCGACTGACGGGGCCATCGCCCCAAAAGGGCGCGGATGCAGATTCATCAGGACTTCCAGTGGCTTGATCCGAATGCCCGGGGCGCATCCGTCGCGATGGGCAATTTCGACGGCGTGCATCTGGGCCACGCTTCCGTGATCGACCTCGCCCGCGGCCATGGCCCGCTGGGCATCATCACGTTTGAACCGCACCCCCGGCAATTCTTTGCTCCCTCCGCCCCGCCCTTCCGCCTGATGAATGCCGAGGCGCGGGCGAACCGGCTGGCGAAGCTTGGCGTCGAGCACCTGTTCCAGCTTCCCTTCAACCGCGCGCTGGCGGCGCTGACGCCCGAGGACTTCGCTGGCAAGGTGCTGGCCGAAGGCCTTGGCATCGGCCACATCGTCGTCGGTGCCGACTTCTGCTTCGGCAAGGGCCGCGCCGGTACGGCGGCCGACCTCCGCGCGCTTGGCGACCGCTTCGGCTTTGCCACCACCATCGCGCCCCTCGTGGAAATCGCCGGGCGCGAGGTCTCCTCCACCGCCATCCGCCAGGCGCTGACCGATGGCCGTCCCCGCGACGCCGCGGACATGCTGGGCCACCTGCACCGGATAGAGGGCGAGGTGATCCATGGCGAAAAGCGCGGCCGCGAGCTGGGCTTCCCGACCGCCAACATGGAGCTGTCGGGCCTGCACCTGCCGCGTTTCGGGGTCTATGCCGTCAAGGTCGACGTTCTGACCGGCCCCCACGCAGGCAGCTACATGGGGGCGTCCAGCCTGGGCGTGCGCCCGATGTTCGCGGGCGAGATGCCGAACATCGAGACTTATCTCTTCGACTTCAAGGGCGACCTCTACGGCCACCACCTCTCCATCGCCCTGGTCGATTTCCTGCGGCCGGAAATGAAGTTCGATGGCCTGCCCGCGCTCATCGCCCAGATGGACGAAGACTGCGCCAAGGCGCGCGATATCCTTTCCGCGCTCTGACCCCTTCCCTTTTTCGCCCCGCCGCCGCACCCTCACCGCATGACCAACCTGCGCCCCCGCTTCTGGGAAACCGTTCCCCTGTCCAAGCTGACCCAACAGGAATGGGAGGCTTTGTGCGACGGCTGCGGCAAATGCTGCCTGAACAAGCTGGAGTATGAGGATACCGGCGAGGTCGCCTATACCCGCATCGCCTGCCGCCTGTTCGATGGCGACACCTGCCAGTGCCGCGACTATCCCAACCGCAAGCTGCATGTCCCGGAATGCGTGGTGCTGACGCCGAAGACCCTGCCGAAGATCGCCTACTGGATGCCCGCGACCTGCGCCTACAAGCTGCTGTTCCAGAAGAAGAAACTGCC
>NZ_JAEULO010000017.1 GCF_016793705.1 Tabrizicola sp. | reverse complement strand
GTGCCGGAGATCGATTCGACCTACAAGTTCGACCCCGATACGACTTTGGCGATCCTGGCCGGGTTCGCCTATAACCGCCGGGTGATGATCCAGGGCTATCACGGGACGGGGAAGTCGACCCATATCGAGCAGGTGGCGGCGCGGCTGCAATGGCCCTGCGTGCGGGTCAACCTCGATTCGCATATTTCCAGGATCGACCTGATCGGCAAGGATGCGATCAAGCTGCGCGACGGCAAGCAGGTGACGGAGTTCCACGAAGGGATTCTCCCTTGGGCGCTGCGCAACCCGGTGGCCATCGTCTTCGACGAGTATGATGCGGGGCGGGCGGATGTGATGTTCGTGATCCAGCGGGTGCTGGAGCATGACGGGAAGCTGACGCTCCTCGACCAGAACGAGATCATCACGCCGCATCCCTGTTTCCGGCTGTTCGCCACGTCGAACACGGTGGGTCTGGGGGATACGACCGGGCTTTACCACGGGGTGCAGCAAATCAACCAGGCGCAGATGGACCGCTGGAGCCTGGTGGCGACGCTGAACTATCTGTCGCATGATGCCGAGACGGCGATCGTGCTGGCGAAGAACCCGCATTACAACACGGACAAGGGGCGGAAGACGATCAGCCAGATGGTGACGGTGGCCGACCTGACGCGGACAGCCTTCATGAATGGCGACCTGTCGACGGTGATGAGCCCCCGGACGGTGCTGAACTGGGCGCAGAACGCGGAAATCTTCCGCAATGTGGGCTATGCCTTCCGGCTGACCTTCCTGAACAAATGCGATGAGCTGGAGCGGCAGACGGTGGCGGAGTTCTACCAGCGCTGTTTCGCGGAAGAGCTGCCGGAGAGCGCCGCAAGCATGGCGATGAAGTAGGCTCCATGGCCACCTGTCCGACCTGCGGTGGCTACGGACAGATAGAGGGTGACTTTCCGCCCTGCTACAGCTGCGGTGGACGTGGCTGCAATGCCTGCCATGGCACTGGCAGGGGCGGGATGCGCACGATGAACACCTGCTACATCTGCGGCGGGTCTGGAAAAGTCGCCGACAGCTGGCAGCCTTCTGGCGGCACTGGATCAGGAGGCCTCGCCAAAGGCAATGTGCGCCGGGTGCCTTGGACCAACCAGGAGCGCCTGATCGCTTTCGTCTCGTTTGCGGTGATCTGTGCCGCCCTGAGTTCATACTTCGGCGGTTGGAACTGGATGCTGCCGTTCATGGCGCTGCTTCCGGCGATGTTCCTCGGTCGGTTCTGGAAAGGGCTAACCAAGCTGGTGATCGCTTTAGGGGTGATCGCCGCGCTGTACTGGATCTTTGGAGATCCCGCCAGATTTCGGTAAGGCTTGCGCCTTGTTCCGCGTGGATCGGCAGGAAGCGCCCCTGGCCGCCGGTGTGTCCGAGTGGCCGGGCGGCGGAACGGGCGCGTCTCGCTCGCGCGCGGTGTTGCGAAGTGGCGGGGTTCGGGAAACGCCAACGGCCAGAGCCGGAGCCCTGGCCGCCAACGGTCCTGCGATGGGGATGTGTCAGGCGGCGGCAAGCTCTTTGCGTGCGGCCATCGTGGCCTTTGCCCACCATGCCACGTCATCAAGCATCGCCTTGGCCGAGGGGCCGATGGACCCTTCGATATCCGCCAGGTTGCCGGTGCCGCCAAAGCCCGGGTGGACCTTGGCGAAGTCGCTGCCACCGACGTGCACGCCGTTGCGGGTGGGCACCATCTGAAGCTCGACCGCGATCAGGCGCAGGTGTTCGGCCGCGCGGGCGCCGCCGACCGAGCCGTAGGCGATGAGACCGGCGGGCTTCTTCGCCCATTCGACGTAAGCCTGGTCAAGCGCATTCTTCAGAACACCGGTGATCGAGCGGTTGTATTCGGCGACGACGAAGATGTAGCCATCGAACTCTGCGATCTTCTTCTGCCACTTCTGTGCCACCGGGTTCTGGGTCGGGGCCCAGGCGTTCGAGGCGACTTCGTCGAAGAAGGGCATCGGGTAGTCGCGCAGGTCGACGACTTCCACATCCATGTCGCCGCGGGCCTTGGCCTGGTCCACGATCCATTTGGTCGGGATGTCGGCAAAGCGGGTCGGGCGGGTGGAGGAGACGATCACGGCGATCTTGGGTTTCACGGACATGGTGTTCATCCTTGCGGTCTGGGTTGTTCGCTGCGGCAAACATGAATGCAAACGCAGAAAAACCAATTCCCCAGATCCGCGCCTAACCTGTGCGCCACTGCACGGACCCTTGCCCGTTCGCCGGGGCGGTGCTTGTCTGACCTGTGGATCGACGGAAGGAATGGCGGATGCACATCGGCCTGATCGGCGGCATCGGACCTGCGGCGACGGTGGTCTATTACCAGCGGCTCTGCGCGGCGACGGCGGCACCGGGTGCGCCGCTGGACCTGACCATCGTGCAGGCCGATATCCAGCCGCTGATCGTCAACGCAAACTCGGATGGGCGCGAGGCGCAGGCCCGTCTTTTCGCGCCCTTGATCGACCGGCTGAGGGCGGCTGGCGCGGAGTGCGCGGCGCTGACCTCGATCGGCGCGCATTTCTGCTTTGAGGAAACACGCGCCCTGTCGAGCCTTCCGCTGGTCAGCGCGGTCGAGCCGCTGGACGAGTATTTTTCCGCCCGCGGCATCGAGACGGTCGGGCTTCTGGGAACCCGGGTGGCGATGCGGACGCGGCTTTTCGGGCTGATGAAAATGACGACGGCCCTGGCTCCGGAAGAGCAGTTCGAGGAAGTCGGCCAGTTGTATCAGGATATGGCAGTCGCAGGGAGTTGCCCCGACAGTTCGCGCGACGTGATGTTCAGTGCGGGCCGCCGGATGATGGAACGGGGTGCCAAGGCCATCGTCCTGGCCGGGACTGATCTCAACCTGGCGTTCGATGGTCAAGACCCCGGATTTCCCGTCATCGACGCGCTGGACGTGCATGTGGCGGTTCTGGCCGATCTGGCCTCTGGCAGCCGGTCGCTTCCCGCACTAGGGTGAGCCCATGACCAAGCCCACCGACAACCCCGCCGATCCGTTCAAGAAAGCCTTGGCCGAGGCCACACGCACCATGGCGGATGATCCGGAGATGACCGTCACCTATTCGGTCGACCCGGCGGGGATGAACAAGGAAGGCGTGCGCCTGCCGCAGGTCAGCCGACGGATGACGCGGGACGAGGTGCTTCTGGCGCGGGGCACGGCGGATGCCTTTGCCTTGCGGCGCAGGTATCACGACGACGGTATCGCCGCGCGCTATGCGCCGACGGGCCCCTTGGCGCGCGACATCTATGAGGCGATGGAGAACGCCCGTTGCGAGGCGGTGGGCGCGCGCGACATGCCGGGGACCGCCGGCAACATCGACGCGAAGATCGCCAACGAGGCCGACCGCAAGGGCTATGGCCAGGTGACATCGGCGTCGGAGGTGCCGTTGCCGGTGGCGGCGGGCTATCTGGTGCGGCAGATGGCGACGGGCCGGGCGCTGCCGAAATCGGCGGAACACGCAGCAGAGCTGTGGCGGGGCTTTGTCGAGGAGCAGGCGGGAGAAACGCTGTCGAATCTCGACCATGTGCTTGCCGACCAGGCGGCTTTCGCGCGGCTGGCGCGCAAGGTGATCGCCGATCTCGGCTATGGCGACCAGTTGGGCGACGACCCGGACGCGCCCGAGGATGCGGGCGACGACCAGGCGGAGGAAGATCAGGATTCGCCGGATTCGGCGGGAGAGGAGCAGGAGGAAAGCGACGAGTCCGACGCCTCGCCCGAGCGGTCGCAGGACGAGCAGCAGGACCAGTCGCAGGCGCAGGTCACGATGGAGGACAGCGCCGACATGGAGCAGGGCGACGAGGCGGAGCTGCCCGAGGGCGAGGCCCCGCTGGAGCCTCCGCCGCCTGCCCCGCATTCAGATGCCGACCCGAACTATGCCGTCTATACCACGGATTTCGATGAGGAAATCAAGGCGGAGGAGTTGGCGGAGCCGGCCGAGCTGGAGCGGCTGCGGGCCTATCTGGACCAGCAGCTCGAGCCCTTGAAGGGGGCGGTCAGTCGGCTGGCGAACAAGTTGCAGCGGCGGTTGCAGGCGCAGCAGAACCGCAGCTGGGAGTTCGACAAGGAGGAAGGCATCCTTGACGCCGGGCGGCTGGCGCGGGTGGTGGCGAACCCGACGACTCCATTGAGTTTCAAGTGGGAGAAGGACACCGAATTCCGCGATACGGTGGTGACGTTGCTCCTGGACAACTCCGGGTCGATGCGCGGGCGGCCGATTTCCATCGCCGCGATCTGTGCCGACGTGCTGGCGCGGACGCTGGAGCGCTGCAACGTGAAGGTGGAGATCCTGGGCTTTACCACCCGGGCCTGGAAGGGTGGGCAGTCGCGCGAAAGATGGCTGGCGCAGGGGCGGCCGCAGATGCCGGGGCGGCTGAACGACCTGCGGCACATCGTCTACAAGTCGGCGGATGCGCCTTGGCGGCGGGTGCGGCCGAACCTGGGGCTGATGATGAAGGAAGGGTTGCTCAAGGAGAACATCGACGGCGAGGCGCTGGAATGGGCGCACCGGCGGATGGTGCATCGGCCCGAAGCGCGGAAGATCATGATGGTGATCTCGGACGGTGCGCCGGTCGATGATTCAACATTGTCCGTCAACCCCGCGAATTACCTGGAGAAACACCTGCGCGACGTGATCGCGATGGTCGAACGCCGCCGGGCTGTGGAGCTGATCGCCATCGGGATCGGCCATGACGTGACGCGCTATTACCAGCGGGCGGTGACGATCACCGATGTCGAGCAGCTGGCGGGGGCGATGACGGAACAGCTTGCCAGCCTGTTCGAGGTCGACCCGAAGAAACGTGCCCGGGCGATGGGAATGCGGCGGGCGGGGTAAGGGGGTCGTCCGCCCCCTTAGCCCGGAACAAGTCCGATGCTCACCCCCGGGGATGTTTGCGCCAGTATGAAAGGCCACAGGGATGTTCCAGACCTTTGACAGCCATGCCTCGCCGGATCAGGGGCCGCCGCGGCTGGCGGCGTTGCGGGCGCGGCTTGGGGCGATGGGGCTGGCCGGCTTCCTCGTGCCGCGGGCCGATGTGCATCAGGGCGAATATGTCGCGGCGCGGGACGAGCGGTTGCAATGGCTGACGGGGTTCACCGGCTCTGCCGGGTTCTGCATCGTGCTGCCGGATGTGGCAGGGGTGTTCATCGACGGGCGCTACCGCACGCAGGTGAAGGCGCAGGTGGATCTGTCGGTCTTCAGCCCGGTGCCCTGGCCGGAGGTGAAGCCGGGCGATTGGGTGAAGGAGAATCTGGCGGAAGGGGTGGTTGGGTTCGACCCCTGGCTGCATACCGCCGAGGAGGTGGAGCGACTTCAGAGATCGCTTGAGGGATCGGGTGTAACGCTTTTATCTGTCAGCGAAAATCCGGTGGATGAGATCTGGTTGGACCAACCTGAGGCACCGTTCGGGAAAGCCTTCGTGCATCCGGTGGAGCTGGCCGGGGAAAGCCATGCGGACAAGCGGGCTCGGCTGGCGGAAGGATTGCGGAAGGCCGACCAGAAGGCCGCGGTGATCACGCTGCCGGATTCGCTCTGCTGGCTGTTGAACCTGCGCGGGGCGGATGTGCCGAAGAACCCGGTGCTGCATGGCTTCGCGGTGCTGCGTGACGATGGGCGGGTGGACCTGTTCGTCGATCCGGCGAAGCTGGACGATGGGGTGCGGGCGCATCTGGGGGCCGAGGTCACCGTGCATCCGGCCGAGGCCTTTGCCGGGGCGCTGACGGGCCTTGCCGGGCCGGTGCGAGTGGACAAGGGAACGGCTCCGCTGGCGGTCGGCGACATCCTGAAGGGCGCGGGGGTGGAGGTCGCCTGGGGCGATGATCCCTGCCGGTTGCCTAAGGCCTGCAAGAACGCGGCAGAGATCGCGGCGACGCGGGAGGCCCATCTGCGCGACGGGGCGGCGATGGTGGAGTTCCTGCGCTGGCTGGATGAACAGGCTCCGAAGGGCGGGCAGACGGAGATTTCGGTGGTGCAGGCGCTGGAAGGGTTCCGGCGGGCGACGAATGCGCTGCATGACATCAGCTTCGACACGATTTGCGGTGCTGGTCCGAACGGAGCGATCATGCACTACCGGGTGACGGAGGAGACCAACCGTCCCGTGGGGCAGAACGAGTTGCTGCTGGTCGATTCGGGGGCGCAGTACCTGGACGGGACGACGGACATCACCCGGACGATGGCGGTGGGCGATCCGGGGCGCGAGGCGCGGGAGTGCTACACGCGGGTCTTGCAGGGGTTGATCGCGATCAGCCGGGTGCGATTCCCGAAGGGTCTGCCGGGGCGGGATATCGACGCGCTGGCGCGGTTCAACCTGTGGGTCGCGGGGCAGGATTACGACCATGGGACGGGGCATGGCGTTGGCGCGTTCCTGTCGGTTCACGAGGGGCCACAGCGGATTTCCCGCGTCTCCGAGGTGCCGCTGGAGCCCGGCATGATCCTGTCGAACGAGCCGGGCTATTATCGCGAGGGGGCTTTCGGAATCCGGTTGGAGAACCTGATCGTGGTGCAGGAGGCCCCTGCCCTTGGCGACAACCGGGCACAGCTGGCCTTCGAGACGCTGACCTTCGTGCCCTTCGACCGGCGGCTGATCCTGGGCGAGGAGCTTTCGCCGGGAGAGCGGCGCTGGCTGGACGGCTATCATGCGGAAGTGCTGGAAAAGCTTGGCAAACGGGTGTCCGGTGCTACCTTGGCCTGGCTGAAGAACGCCTGCGCCCCGATCTGAAGCGGGACCGAGGAGGACGACATGGGTCTGCCGATCACCATCACGCCGATTTCCGGGACGGTCACGGTCGCGGTGGGATCGACGGTCCTGGGCGAGAGCACACAGGCGCTGGAACTTAGGGAGGCGGGCCATCAGCCGGTCGTCTACGTTCCGCGCGACGATATCGACATGAGCCGCCTGCTGCGGACGGATCACACGACGAAATGCCCGTGGAAAGGCCAGGCGAGCTATTACTCGATCAAGGGCAAGGTCGGGATGCTGGCCAATGCGGTCTGGACCTATGAGGATCCCCTGCCCGAGGTTTCGGCGATTGCCGGCTTCCTCGCCTTCTATCCCGACCGGGTAACGGTCACGCGCGGCTAGCGGCTTCGTCGCGGATGCGCTGCACCATCGCGCGCAGCCCGTTCGAGCGCTGGCTGGAGAGATGTTCGTTCAGGCCCAGACGGCCGAGTTCGGCGGGGGCGTCGATCCTGGCGACCTCCTTCAGCGGCACGCCGGAATAGAGCGCGTGGAGGACGGCGATCAAGCCGCGGACGATCATCGCATCACTGTCGCCCTGGAAGTCGAAGTGGCCGTCCTCGATCACCGGGCGCAGCCAGACCTGGCTGGCGCAGCCCTGCACCTTAAGCGCGGGGACCTTGAAGCTGTCGTCGAGCGGCGGCATCGCCTTGCCAAGCTCGATGACATGGCGGTAGCGGTCTTCCCAGTCGTCGAGGAAGTCGAAGGTTTCCGCGATCTCTTCAAAGGCTTCGGTGGCCATGGGCTGCTCCTTCCCTGGGGGTGAGGTAAGCCCGGTCGCGCCAAAGGTCCAGCCCAGAGAAGCGCTTTTCAAACGCGGTGCCATCGGCTACCCAAGAGGCACACGTTCAGGATGCTTGCCCATGCCCCTCTCCCGCCGTCATGTCGTTCTTGGTCTGGCCGTCGCCGTTGCGGGTTGCGGAAAGGTGCGGCAAAGCAGGCTGAACCCGTTCAACTGGTTCCGGAAGTCCAAGCCGCGCGAGACGATCGCGCTGCCGGGCGCAGAAACCGATCCGCGTCCGCTGGTCGATACGGTGCTGTCGATGGCGGTTGAGCCGATCCCCGGCGGTGCCGTGGTGCGGGCGCGGGGCGTGACGCCGACACAAGGGTGGTGGGATGCCGAGCTGGTGAAGCGGGACGTCGAGGAGCCGGGCGTCCTGGTCTACGAGTTCCGGTTGCAGCCACCGGCCGAGCCGACCGACGTGAACACGCAACAGTCGCGCGAGATCGACGTGGCGATATATCTGTCGGATGTGAAGCTGGACGGGGTGCACGAGATCGTGGTTCAGGGCGCGAAGAACGCGCGGTCGGCGCGGCGGTAGGCATTTTTTCGCCCGGCGCTTGGCCCCCTGCGGTCAGGCGACAGCGGGGCAGCAGGCGCTCGGCCCGCAACAATGCTGACCAATATCCGCCATGAAATCCGTGCAGGCTGTTCGCGGCGAACTGGTCTGTGCTGGTATCCTTCCAGCCGGACGGCACGATTGACGATACGGGATAGTTCATGCTCTTGCGATTGGTCCTGGCCTGTTTCCTGTTCCCACTTGCCGCCCTTGCGGACGCGTTGCCGCAACCGCAGAGCGATACGATCTCGGACTTCGCCGATATCCTTCCCGGTTCCGACGAGGCCGAGATTGCCGCGCTGATCCGCGATATCCGGGACGAGACCGGTGTACACATCGTCGTCGTCACCATGGACCGGATCAGCAATTTCGGCGGCTGGGGGCAAAGCTTCGAAAGCTATGCGACGGCGTTGTTCAATGACTGGGGAATCGGCGACCGGACGCGCAACGATGGCATCATGCTTCTTGTCGTCACCGGCACCCGGGACACGCGGATCGAGTTGGGCGAAGGCTACGCCCGGGCCTTCGACCGGCGGGCGCAAGAGGTGATCGAGACCGCGATCCTGCCGCAGTTCCGCGAAAGGCGGATGGCGCAGGGCATCATGGACGGGATCAAGGCGACGCGGGACCGGATCGTGCAGCCCTTCGTCAAGGGCGAATGGGTGGGTCTTTGGCGGGTGATCCTGATCGGACTGGGCGTGATCGGCGGAGCGACGGGCCTTGTCTTTGCGGGCAAGGCTGCCTGGGCCGCCTATGTCCGCTGTCCGCAATGCAGCCAACCGGGATTGTCGCGTTGGAGCGAGGTGATCAGCGACGCGACGACCTACAGTTCCGGGCGCGGAGTGACCCATCTGAGCTGCTCTCTGTGCGGCTACAAGGAGGACAGGCCCTACACGATCGCGGCGCGGCGCGACGACGACGACGGCGGCTCGTCCAGCTGGGGCGGCGGGTCGTCGAGCGGGGGGTTCGGTGGTGGAAGATCGTCGGGGGGCGGCGCTTCGGGCAAATGGTAGCGCCGATTTCGTCGGGGAGATCGTTTCGGAGCCTTTGAAGGCTCCGGTCCGGACTTTTTGCAAAGTCCGGGTCAGAGATGGACGACGCGGACCTCGTTGCCCTTGGCCGAGAGCGCGATCTCGCCCTTGCAGAGGCGCATCGCGTCATCGCCGAAGGCCTCGCGGCGCCAGCCGTTGAGGGCGGACACGTCGCGTTCGCCGGCGGCGATCTGGTCCAGTTCGGCGGAGGAGGCGATGAGGCGCGGGGCGACGCCGAGGGATTCCGACTTGGCCTTGAGAAGCACGCGAAGAAGATCGGCCAGCGCCGGGTTGACCTGCATCTGTTCGCGCGAGGCGTCTAGCTTCGGCATGTCCTCGGGCTTCATCTCCAGCCCCTCCTTCACCGCGGCGAGGATGCCGTCGGCGATCTCGGGCTTGCGGCCTTCGCGCAGGAGGAGGCGCGAGCGGCCCAGTTCCTCGGCTGTCGTCGGACGGGTCGAGGCGAGTTCGAGGAGCGCGTCGTCCTTCATCACCCGGCTGCGCGGCACGTTCTGCGCCTGGGCATAGGTCTCGCGGAAGCGGGCCAGCGCCTTGACCACCGCCAGGAAGCGGCCGGAGGTGGTGCGGGTCTTGATCCGCTGCCAGGCCTCGTCGGGGTTGACGGTATAGGTGGCGGGGTCGGTCAGGAGCGACAGTTCCTCGGCCACCCAGTCGGCGCGGCCGTTCTTCCGCAGTTGCGCGGCAAGGAATTCGTAGATCACCCGCAGGTGGGTGACATCGGCGATGGCATAATCCTTCTGCGCCTCGGAGAGCGGGCGGCGGGACCAGTCGGTGAAGCGCGAGGTCTTGTCGAGGTTGGCCTTGGCGATGCGCTTGACCAGCGTCTCGTAGCCCACCTGTTCGCCGAAGCCGCAGACCATGGCGGCGACCTGCGTGTCGAAGAGGGGCTTCGGGAAGACCCCGCCTTCGACGAAGAAGATCTCCAGATCCTGCCGGGCGGCGTGGAAGACCTTGACCGTCGCCTCGTGGCGGAAGAGGTCGTAGAGCGGTTCCATCGACATCTCCGGCCCCTCGATCGGGTCGATCAGGACCGCCTCGCCCGCGCCGGGAAGCGCCATCTGGATCAGGCAGAGCCTGGACCAGTAGGTGCGTTCGCGCAGGAATTCGGTGTCGATGGTGACGAAGGGCTGGGACTTGGCAAGCGCGCAATAGGCGGCGAGGTCTTCGGTGGTGGTGATCGTGCGCATGGCCGCCCTTTCGTTTGCGGGGTCATCCCGCCGATGCGGGCCGCTATAGGCGGCGCGGCGGGAAAAGGGAAGAGGCGGGGTTGCGGTCAGGACCGGGGCGTGCCTTCTTCGACCCGGCAGTGCAGGAGGCATCATGCGGGCTTTGTGGCTGGCCACGGGCGGGTTGTTCCTGGGGCTCGGGCTTCTGGGGGTGGTGCTGCCAGTCCTGCCGACGACGCCGTTCCTGCTTCTGGCGGCAGGATGTTTCGCCAAGTCGTCGCCCCGGCTGCATGGCTGGCTGGTGGGGCATCCGGTCTTCGGCCCACCGATCCGGAACTGGGAGGAGAACGGCGCGATCTCGCGCCCGGCCAAGCGGCTGGCCGTGGGCAGCATGGCGGCGGTCTTTGCGCTGTCGGTGTGGCTGGGGCTGTCGTGGAAGGTGCTGCTGGCGCAGGGAGTGTTGATCGGCATTGGTGCGGCCTTCGTGCTGACCAGGCCGGATGGGTCGTCAGGGTAGGAGGACGGGGGTGCGGTCTCCGGCGGCGAAGCGGCGCAAGACGGCGGGGTAAAGCCGGTGTTCCATCGTCAGGACACGGGCGGCGAGGGTTTCTTCGCTGTCACCCGGCAGCACCGGCACGCGGGCCTGCCCGAGGATGGGGCCGGCGTCGAGGTCGGCGGTAACTTCGTGGACGGTGCAGCCCGCCTCCCGGTCGCCAGCGGCAAGGGCGCGGGCGTGGGTGTGGAGGCCGGGATATTTCGGCAGGAGCGAGGGGTGGATGTTGAGCATCCTCCCCTCGTAGCGGCGGATGAAGCCGGGGGTCAGGATGCGCATGAAGCCCGCGAGGCAGATTATGTCAGGGCTTGCGGCGTCGATGTGCTGCGCAAGATCGGCCTCGAAAGCCTCGCGGGTCGGGTAAGTGCGGTGGTCGAGGGCGGCGGTGGGGATGTTCAGGGCTGCGGCCTTGGCGAGCCCCCCGGCGCTGGGGTCATTCGAGGCGACAAGGACGGGGCGGGCGGGATGGTTTTCATCCATGTCCCGGACCAGCGCCAGCATGTTCGAGCCACCCCCGGAAATCAGGATGGCGACGCGCTTCACAGGAGCTTGCCCCGGTAGACGACCCCCTGCCCTTCGACGACGGTCCCCATGCGGATGACGGTCTCGCCTTCCGCTTGCAGGAGTTGGGTCAGCGCCTCGGCGCGGTCTTCCGCGACGACAAGGATCATGCCGATGCCGCAGTTGAAGGTCTTGAGCAGTTCCGGCTCCGACATGTTCGCGGTGGTGGCGAGCCAGCGGAAGACCGGGGGGAGTTGCCACGACGACAGGTCGATTTCGCAGGCGAGGCCTTCCGGCAGGACGCGGGGCGGGTTCTCGGTCAGGCCGCCGCCGGTGATATGGGCGAGGCCGTGGACGCCCCCGGCGCGGACGGCGGCGAGGGCCTGCTTGACGTAAAGACGGGTGGGCGTGAGGAGCGCCTCGCCGAGGGTGCCTTGGCCGAAGGGCGAAGCGGCGTCCCAGCCGAGGCCGGAGAGTTCGACGACCTTGCGGACGAAGCTGTAGCCGTTGGAATGGACGCCCGAGGAGGCGAGGCCGAGGAGGACGTCGCCCTTCTGCACCCCGGCGGGCAGTTCAGCGCCCCGTTCCATCGCCCCGACGGCGAAACCGGCGAGGTCGAAGTCGCCCTTGTGGTACATGCCGGGCATTTCCGCCGTCTCGCCGCCGATCAAGGCGCAGCCCGAGTCGGCGCAGCCCTTGGCGATGCCGGTGATGATACGGGTGGCTTCCTCGACCTGAAGCTTGCCGGTGGCGAAATAATCGAGGAAGAACAGCGGTTCGGCGCCCTGGCAGACGAGGTCGTTGACGCACATGGCGACGAGGTCGATGCCGATGGTATCGACATGGCCGGTGTCGATGGCGATCCTCAGCTTGGTGCCAACGCCGTCCGTCGCGGCGACCAGAACCGGGTCGCTGTAGCCCGCGGCCTTGAGGTCGAAGAGCGCGCCGAAGCCGCCGAGCCCGCCCATCACGCCGGGGCGGCTGGTCGATTTCGCGGCGGGCTTGATCCGGTCGACGAGGGCGTTCCCGGCGTCGATGTCCACGCCGGCATCGGCATAGGTCAGCCCGTTGTGGCCCTTGGTCATCTGCCTGCCCTTTCGCGCGGAATCGATTGCGGCCCGCATAGACGATTGGCCGGTGGCGTGCAACGCGGCGCGCTTGACCGCCCGCCCGGTTCTGCTAGGCAGGGCCTTGCTACGGGCCTGTAGCTCAATTGGTTAGAGCAGGGCGCTCATAACGCCTTGGTTGGGGGTTCGAGTCCCTCCGGGCCTACCATTCACAACCCCGGATAGATCGGGAAGCGTTTGCACAGCACCTCGACCTCGGCGCGGACGCGGGCTTCGACTTCGGCGTTGCCGTCCTCGCCGTTTGCCGCCAGGCCGTCCACCACCTCGATGATCCAGCGGGCGATCTGGCGGAACTCGGGTTCCGCGAAGCCGCGCGTGGTGCCCGCAGGCGTGCCGAGCCGGACGCCGGAGGTGATCGTCGGCTTCTCGCTGTCGAAGGGGATGCCGTTCTTGTTGCAGGTGATCCAGGCGCGACCCAAGGCCTTCTCGGTCGCG
>NZ_JAEULO010000039.1 GCF_016793705.1 Tabrizicola sp. | reverse complement strand
GACGAATTTCGCCGTGCGCTTGATCATGCCGTGGCGCTTGCCGGCGTTGCCAGCCTTCACCCGACCGGAGGCCGTGAAGCTGAAGCGCTTCTTCGCCGCCGACTTGGTCTTCATCTTGGGCATTTCCATCTCCGTGGTTTCAGGCACGACTCGGCATGCCACTTCGGCCGGCCGTGCGGGTAATGAAGCCGTCCCTATAGGGGCGGCGCGCGGAAGGCGCAAGGGGTCAAGTCACTGGAACAGCCGCGCGACGACGCCGATCATGACGCCGGGCACCTGGTTGAAGGCATAGCCGCCGGGTTTGATCACCAGCGCCGCAATGATCAGGCCAAGGGCGGCGATCACCATGATCGCCCCGATGCGCGGGGCGCGGCTTTCGACCCAGGCAGACAGCAGCGAGGGAATCGACAGAACCAGAAGGACGATTCCGATCGTCAGGAGCAGATCCGTATCCGTTTCCATGAACCCTCGCGTGCGATGATCCGTGGCGCAAGGTTACTCTGGGTCAACCCGCGAGATCAATCGTTCGTCGCAGGGCGCCACGCGCAGGATGTTGGTGGTACCCTTCACGTTGAAGGGAACGCCTGCGGTGACGACGATCTGGTCCTCATCGGTCGCGAACCCGTCAGACCGCGCCGCGCCGACGGCGGCCAGCACCGCCCCCTTGAAGCGTTCCTGCGGCGGGGTGATCACGCAATGTGCGCCCCAGGTCAGCGCCATGCGCCGGGCGGTGGACATGAGCGGAGTCAGCGCGATGATCGGCACATGCGGTCGTTCGCGGGCGACAAGCGCGGCGGTATTGCCGGTCTGGCTGAAGCAGCAGATCGCCTTGATGTTGGTGGCTTCCGCGATTTCCCGCGCGGCGGCGACGATGCCGTCGGCCACCGATTCGCGGCGGACGACGCGGCTGGCCTCGATGACGGAACGGTAGGTCGGGTCCTTCTCGACGCTCATCGCCACGGCGTTCATCGTCGAGACCGCCTCGACCGGGTATTTCCCCGCCGCCGATTCCGCCGACAGCATCACCGCATCGGCGCCTTCGTAGATCGCCGTCGCCACGTCCGAAACCTCGGCCCGGGTGGGGACCGGCGATTCGATCATCGATTCCAGCATCTGCGTCGCCACGATCACCGGCTTGGCCTGCGCCCGCGCCCCGCGCACCAGCCGCTTCTGGATCGGCGGAACCGAGGTGACGGGCAGTTCGACGCCGAGGTCGCCGCGCGCCACCATGATTCCGTCCGACACTTGCAGGATGGCATCATAGGCCTTCACCGCCGCCGGTTTCTCGATCTTCGACAGGATCGCGGCGCGGCCCTTGGCCAGGCTGCGCGCCTCGATCACGTCTTCCGGGCGCTGCACGAAGGAGAGCGCCAGCCAGTCCACGCCCAGCTCGCAGGCGAATTCCAGGTCGCCGCGATCCTTCTCCGACAGGGCGGCCAGGGGCAGCACCACGTCGGGGACGTTCACGCCCTTGCGGTTGGAGATGGTGCCGCCGACCTCGACCGTGCAATCGGCGAAGTCCTTGCCGCAGGCGTTGACGCGCAGGCGGATCTTGCCGTCGTTGACCAGAAGCGAGGCGCCGGGCTCCAGCGCGGCGAAGATTTCCGGGTGCGGCAGGTTCACGCGGGCGGCATCGCCCGGGGTGGTCGACAGGTCCATGCGGAAGGCTGCGCCCTCGACCAGTTCCTCCGCGTCCCTGGCGAAGACCCCGACGCGCAGTTTCGGCCCTTGCAGGTCGGCGAGGATGCCGATCGGGCGGCCGAGGTCCCGTTCCACCTTGCGGATGATCTGGTGCCGCTTGGCGATATCCTCGTGGACCCCGTGGCTCATGTTGAGGCGGAACACGTCGGCCCCGGCCTCGAAGAGCGCGCGGATCATCTCGTAAGTGCTGGACGCGGGGCCGAGCGTGGCCACAATCTTCACGTTGCGGTGACGGCGCATCGCCATCCTCCTGCTTTGAATTCCGGTTTCATGTGGGCCGCGTGCCTTATGGCGCAACTCGGGGCGTCCCGCAACGCCTTCCGGTCGCTCTTCGCGTCCTTTCAGTTGCTCATCGCTGGCCTTGCGCGAAGAACGACCGTAAGGGAGGGATGAGCACCCGAGAGGACCACCTTGGCCTTCAAGATCGACGGAGAACATCGTCCCGGACGCTGGCTGGTCACCTGCGACCATGCGTCGAACCATGTGCCGGACTGGGTGGGCGGCGGCGACCTTGGCATCCCGGCCGAGGACATGGGCCGCCACATCGCCTGGGACGTGGGCGCGGCGGGTGTGGCGCGAGAGCTGGGGCGCCTGCTCGACAGCCCGGTGATCCTGTCGGAGTTCAGCCGCCTGGTGATCGACCCGAACCGGGGCGAGGACGACCCGACGCTGGTGATGAAGCTTTACGACGGGACGATCATCCCGGCGAACCGGCACATCACCGCCGAGGGGATCGAAGAGCGGCTGGACCGGCTCTACCGCCCCTATCACGCGGGTTATGCGCGGCTGGCGGCGCTGCGGCCCGACCGGGTGATCGTGGCGGTGCATTCCTTCACGCCCTGCCTGCGGGGCCGCAACCCCCGGCCCTGGCAGGTGGGGGTGCTCTATTCCCATCTCGACGAGCGATTCTCGAAACCGCTGATCGCGCGGCTTATGGCCGAGCCGGACCTTTGCATCGGCGACAACGAGCCCTATTCGGGCCACCTGCCGGGCGATGCCATCGACCGCCACGCCTTGCGGCTGGGGCGGCACAACATACTTATAGAAGTGCGGAACGACCTGATCGGCACTCCGGTGCAGCAGGCCCATTGGGCGGCCCGGCTGGCGCCGATCCTGACCGAAGTCCTGGAGGGCATATAGATGGACGACCGAACCCGGACGGAACTGGAAGCCGCCACCTTCCGCACCCTGGTGCATCACCTGATGGTCAAGCGCCCGGATGTGCAGAACATCGACCTGATGAACCTGGGCGGCTTCTGCCGCAACTGCCTGAGCCGCTGGTATCAGGAAGCGGCGGCAGAGCGCGGGATCGAGATGACGAAGGACGCCGCACGCGAAATCGTCTACGGGATGCCCTATGCCGACTGGGTGGCGCAGCACCAGACCGCGGCGGATGAGGGCAAGAAGGCGGCCTTTGCGAAAGCCTTTGCCGAGAATGTCGGGAAGAAGGCTTAGGAAGCCTCGACCATCCGGACAGCGCCCATGCCGCGAGGGCATTCCTTGCCAATTTGCAAAGCCCGACCCGGGCGCGTGGTTAACGGCTTGGCAAGCAGAATCAGGCAGAACAGGACGTGAACACATCGTCCCGGATCAGCCCCATGCAGATGCTCCTCTCCGCCACCACCATTCTCGTCCTCTTTGCCTGGGCGCAGGAGCAGGTCGCCAAGGTCCCGGTCGGCTGGTCGCCCTTCGCGGCGGTCGAAGCCGCCGTCGCCCCCTGACCCATCACGAACACCGGCCGTGGCGAAAACGGCGATAGCGGTGGCGAAAACCGGCGGCCCCCTCTGCTGCAACAGGCCTAGAACAGGCGCTGAAGCAGGAGGACCGCCGTGCGCTATTCCGGATTTCGGGTCATTGCCGAGGCACTTACCGGCCACAAGGGCTGGAAGCCCGTCTGGCGCGACCCAACCCCCCAGGCCGAATACGACTATATCATCATCGGTGGCGGCGGCCACGGCCTTGCCACGGCCTATTACCTTGCCAAGGAATTCGGCCAGGCCCGCATCGCGGTGCTGGAAAAGGGCTACCTCGGCGGCGGTAACGTCGGCCGGAACACGACGATCATCCGCTCGAACTATCTCCTCGACGGCAACGAGCCGTTCTACGAATTCTCGCTGAAGCTCTGGGAAGGGCTGGAGCAGGACTTCAACTACAATGCCATGGTCAGTCAGCGCGGGATCATCAACCTGATCCACACCGACGCGCAGCGTGACGCGGCCACCCGGCGCGGCAATGCGATGATCCTGCACGGTGCCGGTGCGCGCCTGCTAAATCGCGACGAAGTGCGCGCCATGTATCCCTGGCTGAACTTCGACAACGCCCGCTTCCCGATCAAGGGTGCACTGATGCAACCGCGCGGCGGCACGGTGCGGCATGACGCGGTCGCGTGGGGCTATGCCCGCGGCGCCGACATGCGCGGCGTCGACCTGATCCAGAACTGCGAAGTCACCGGCATGCGGATCGAGAACGGCCGCATCCGGGGGGTTGAAACCTCCCGCGGCTTCATCGGGGCGAAGAAGGTCGGCGTCGCGGTGGCGGGGTCGTCCTCCAAGGTGATGGCCCATGCCGGGATGCGGCTGCCGATGGAATCCCACGTCCTGCAAGCCTTCGTTTCCGAAGGGCTGAAGCCCTTGATCGACGGCGTGATGACCTTCGGCGCCGGGCATTTCTACGTCAGCCAGTCCGACAAGGGCGGCCTGGTCTTCGGCGGTGACATCGACGGCTACAACTCCTATGCCCAACGCGGCAACCTGCCGGTGATCGAGGATGTGGCCGAGGGCGGCATGGCGCTGATGCCCGCTATCGGCAGGGTGCGGCTGCTGCGCACCTGGGGCGGGATCATGGACATGTCGATGGACGGCTCGCCGATCATCGACAAGACCCCCGTCGAGGGGCTCTACTTCAACGGCGGCTGGTGCTACGGCGGCTTCAAGGCGACCCCCGCCTCGGGCTGGGCCTTCGCGCATCTTCTGGTGAAGGACGAGCCGCACAAGACCGCCACGGCCTACCGTTTCGACCGGTTCCTCAAGGGCCTGATGATCGATGAAAAGGGCCAGGGCGCCCAGCCGAACCTGCATTGACGGAAATTATCGAATGATCATTCACCATCCGATCCTCGGCCCCCGCGACGCGCAGGAATTCGTCTATCTCGGCGATGCCAGTCTGATCGAGCGGCCCGACGGCATGACCGCGGGCGTCGAGGTCTTCCACGAGTATCTGTATCAGCGCACCAACCCGGCCGGCGAACACCGAGAGCTTTGGTATCACGAACAGGGCGACCGTTCCTGGCTGGTGGTGACGCGGAACACGGTCACGCATGAAATCACCAGGGTGGAACTGGCGCGCGATGTGGCGCGCAGCAAGGGGCGGTCGAAATGAGCCAGTCGCATCGCATTGAAGGTGGCCAGATCGACCGCACGAAGACGCTCCGTTTCACCTTCGACGGCGTGCCCTACCAAGGCCATCCCGGAGACACGCTGGCCTCGGCGCTTCTGGCGAACGGCGTCCGTCTGATGGGCCGCAGCTTCAAGTACCACCGCCCGCGCGGGCCGATCTCCTCGGGTTCGGAAGAACCGAACGCGCTGGTGGAACTGCGCAGCGGCGGGCGGCAGGAGCCGAACACCCGCGCGACAGTGGCCGAACTTTACGACGGCCTCACTGCAAACAGCCAGAACCGCTGGCCCTCGCTTCGCTTCGACGCGATGGGCATCAACGACAAGCTCTCCACCTTCTTCGCGGCGGGCTTCTACTACAAGACCTTCATGTGGCCCAAGTCCTTCTGGGAAAAGCTTTATGAGCCGATCATCCGCCGCGCCGCGGGCCTCGGTTCGGTCACGCGCGAGGAAGATCCGGACGCCTACGACAAGGGTTTCCTGCATTGCGACCTGCTGGTCATCGGCGCCGGTCCAACCGGCCTGATGGCGGCCCTGACCGCCGGTCGTGCAGGCAAGCGCTTGATCCTTGCCGACGAGGATTTCCGCATGGGCGGGCGGCTGAATGTCGAGACCTTTGCGGTCGGCCAGGCGCTAGGTGCGGACTGGGCGGCGGGCGTTGTCGCCGAGTTGACCTCCCTCCCGAACGTGCGGCTGATGACGCGCACCACAGTCATCGGCGCCTTCGATCACGGCATCTATGGCGCGGTCGAGCGGGTCAGCGACCATCTGCTCGCTCCCGCGCAGGGCAAGCCGCGGCAGGTGCTGTGGCGTATCTATGCGGGCAAGGCGATCCTCGCGGCGGGGGCGACCGAACGTCCCGTCGCCTTCGAGAACAACGACCGCCCCGGCATCATGCTGGCGGGCGCGCTTCGGGCCTACGCGACTCGCTGGGGCGTCAAGGTGGGGGAGCGGGTCGCCGTCTTCACCAACAACGACGACGGCATCCGCACGGCCATCGACCTGCAAGCCAAGGGCGTCGATGTCGTCGCTGTGATCGACAGCCGCGAGGGTGGCGCACTGCTGCCCGGCATCCGCCACCTGCAAGGCGCCGAAGTCATCGACACCTCTGGCAAGCTGGGCCTCAAGTCCGTGACCATCCGCCAGGCGAACGGTCGGTCGGAAACCATTGCCGTCGATGCACTCGGTGTCTCGGGTGGCTGGAATCCTAATGTGAACATCCACTCACATCATCGCTCGCGCCCGGTCTACGATGACGCGATCGCCGCCTTCGTGCCCGGCCAGGACGGCCCTCCGGGCCTCTCCGTGGCGGGCGCCGCCGCCGGGGCCTTCTCCACCCATGCCGCGCTGAAAACCGGCCGGGACGCTGCGATCGCCGCGCTGGACCTGACCGGCGCTGCGCCCGACCTGCCGGAAGCCGAAGACGCGCCGACCCGTGTCACGCCGCTGTGGTTCGTCCACCACGGCAAGGGCCGCGCCTGGATCGACCAGCAGAATGACGTGACCGTCAAGGATGTGAAGCTGGCGCATCAGGAGAACTTCACCAGTGTGGAGCATCTGAAACGCTATACCACGCTTGGCATGGCGACCGACCAGGGCAAGACCGGCAATGTCATCGGCCTGGCCGTCATGGCCGAACTCACCGGCCGCTCGATCCCCGACACCGGCACCACGATCTACCGTCCGCCCTATACGCCAGTCGCGCTCGGCACGCTCGCCGGACGGTCGCGCGGCAAGGAATTCAAGCCCTTCCGCCTGACCCCCAGCCATCACTGGGCCAAGGAACAGGGCGCGATCTTCGTCGAGGTGGGCAACTGGCTCCGAACGCAATGGGTGCCGAAGACGGGGGAGACGGAATGGCGGCAGTCGGTGGACCGTGAGGTCCTGGCGACGCGCAAGTCGGTCGGCATCTGCGATGTGACCACGCTCGGCAAGATCGACATCCAGGGCACCGATGCGGGGGCCTTCCTGGACCGCGTCTATGCCAACACCTTCTCTTCCCTCGCGGTCGGCAAATGTCGCTACGGGTTGATGCTGCGCGAGGACGGGATCGTCTTCGACGACGGCACCACCGCCCGGATGGGCGAGAACGAATATGTCATGACCACCACCACCGCCAATGCGGTCACGGTCTTCCGGCACCTTGAATTCTGCCGCCAGTGCCTGTGGCCGGACATGGACGTGCAGCTCATCTCCACCACCGAGGCCTGGGCGCAATTCTCCGTCGCCGGACCCAACGCACGGAACCTGCTGGAGAAAGTCGTCGACCAGGACATCTCCGACGCCGCTTTCCCCTATATGGGGGCGGGCAATGTCACCGTCTGCGGCGGCCTCCGCGCGCGGCTCTTCCGCATCAGCTTCTCGGGCGAGCTGGCCTATGAGATCGCCGTCCCCACCCGCTATGGCGACGCGCTTTTGCGCGAGATGCTCTCCAAAGGCGCGGAATACGATCCCATCGTCTACGGCACCGAGGCGCTTGGCGTGATGCGGATCGAGAAGGGCCATGTCGCGGGGGGCGAGCTGAACGGACAGTCCACCGCTCTCAACATGGGCCTCGGCAAGATGGTGTCGAAGAAGAAGGACTCCATCGGCATGGTCCTGTCGCAGCGCGAGGGGATGGTGCAGGAGAACGGCTACCGCCTGGTTGGCGTCAAGCCCGTCGATCCCCAGGGCAAGTTGACCGCAGGCAGCCATTTCCTTGAAAAGGGCGCGGCGGCGGTCGCGGCGAATGATGGCGGCTGGCTGACCTCCAAGGTCTATTCGCCACATCTGGGCTGCGACATCGCGCTCGGCTACCTGAAGGGCGGCGACAGGAAGATCGGCCAGCGGATGCGGATCGTGAACCTGCTTGGCAACCTCGATACCGAGGTCGAGATCATCTCGCCCCATATGTTCGACCCGGAAGGAGAGCGTCTCCGTGGCTAGTCTCATGGCACTTACCGCGCTGGGTGCGCGCGAACCGGCGGTGGTGGAGATCGGGCCGCTGCGCATCACCGAACGCACCGATCTGGCTCTGGCCTCGGTCGCGGCCCGGCGCGGGCGGATGGCGGACCTTGCCGCCGCCGCGCAGACCGCTGGCGTGCCGCTTCCCGAAGCCGCCCGCCACCAGGCCGGAACGTCCTATAGCGCCTTCTGGACCGCGCCCGAGATGTGGTTTGTCGAGGCCCCCTTCGGCAGCCATGAGATGATCGCCGACCTGTTGAAGACAACCCTGGGCGACGCTGCAAGCGTCACCGAACAGACCGACGCCTGGGTGGCCTTCGACCTTGCCGCCGCCGATCCGGCGCCGCTTCTTGAACGCCTTTGCAATGTGGATTTTCGTGCCGTGCCAAAGGGATACGCCACCCGCACGGTAGTCGAGCATCTGGGTGTCTATCTGGTCAAGCTGGACCAGGGCACGGTGCGGCTTTACGGCCCGCGGTCCTCGGCGGAGAGCCTGCTGCACGCATTGGAGGGTGCCGCCGCCTCGGCCTGGTAAGGCTTTCGCTTGATACAGGCCATGTTTCCCGGTAGTGAAATCAGAGGTATTGGTTTCATCCGGGATAGTTGCCCATGTCTGAGATCATCGAGAGCCATTCGCTTCCGCGCGGCAAGCCTGCCTTCGATCAGGACCCGCACCGCCTCCGCGAGATCACCGAACGCAACCTGGAAGCCGCCATCGGGCGCGAGGTCCGGAACTTCCGCCGCCAGCAGGGGATGACCGTCGCCGACCTGGCCAATGTCACCGGGCTCTCCATCGGGATGCTGTCGAAGATCGAGAACGGCAACACCTCGCCCTCGCTGACAACGCTCCAGGTCCTCAGCCACGCCTTTTCCGTCCCCGTGACCGCCTTCTTCCGCAGCTATGAGGAACGCCGCGAGGCGCAGCATGTCCGCGCGGGCGAGCACGTCGAAATCGAACGCCGCGGCACCCGGGCCGGGCACCAGTACAACCTTCTCGGCCATATCGGATCGAACAATTCCGGCGTGGTGGTGGAACCCTACATCATCACGCTGACGACCGAATCCGACACCTTCCCCGCCTTCCAGCACGAAGGCCTGGAGCTCCTCTACATGCTGGAAGGTGAGGTCGACTACCGTCACGGCGACCAGGTCTATCCGCTGAAGCCAGGCGACAGCCTGTTCTTCGACGCCGATGCCCCGCACGGGCCGGAGACCCTGGTCAGACTTCCCGCGCGCTACCTCTCGGTCATCGCCTATCCGCAGGGCTGAACATGGCGCTGACCGATGATCTCGCCACCGTCCTCGGGGCAGCGCATGTGCTCACCGGCTCCGACATGGCCCGCTACGCGCGGGACTGGATGGGCCGCTATGAAGGCAGTCCCGTCGCCGTCGCCCGCCCCGGTTCCACCGCCGAGGTCGCCGCCTGCGTCAGGATCGCTGCGCAGCATGGTGTGCCGGTGGTCCCGATCTCCGGCAACACCGGTCTTGTCGGCGGCACGATGACGAAGGGCGGGCTTCTCCTGACCCTGGAACGGCTGAACCGCATTCGCGCGGTCAAGCGTGACGCGAAGCTGGTCATCGCAGAGGCAGGCGTCATCCTCTCCCGACTGCACGACGCCGCCGAGGCGCAGGAACTCTACTTCCCGCTCTGGTTCGGTGCCCGCGGCTCGGCGATGCTGGGGGGCGTCCTCTCCACCAATGCCGGTGGCTCCAACGTCCTGCGCTACGGCTCCACCCGCGCCCTCTGCCTGGGGCTGGAGGTGGTGCTGGCCGACGGGCGCATCCTCAATCTGATGTCCGAGCTTCACAAGGACAACTCCGGCTATGATCTGAAAAATCTTTTCATCGGCGCCGAGGGTACGCTCGGCATCATCACCGCCGCCGTGATGAAACTGGTGCCCGCACCAAAGGCTCATGCGACCGCCACCCTCGCCACCCGGTCGCTGGCCGATGCCCTTACCCTCCTCAACCGGATGCAGGAAGCCACCGGTGGCCGGGTCGAAGCCTTCGAATTCATGCCCCGCACCTACAGTGAACGCCTGCGCGAGGCCCGCCCCGACCTCGGCCTGCCCTTCGATCACATCCCCGAAGTCACCATCCTGATCGAGGCCGCGACAGCCGTCCCGACCGAAGCCACCGCCGATGAGGCTGGCGAAATCCCCCTTGTCACCACGCTGGAAACCATCCTGGCAGAGATGATGGAGGAAGACCTCGTCACCGACGCCGTCCTTGCCCGAAGCGAACAGCAGCGTCGTGCGATGTGGGCGCGGCGCGAAGCGGCGGCGGAGATCGGCGTCGGTCTGCACCCCGAGGTCGACACCGACGTCTGCCTGCCGCTCGACAAGGTGGATGCCTTCCTCTCCGAAGCCCTGCGCCGTCTGGACGCGCTCGACCCCGGCGCCCGGACCCTGACCGTCGCGCATCTGGGCGACGGCAACCTGCATTTCACCGCCTACCCCACCCGCGACGACACGGCGCTGAAGGACAGGGTGATGGAGACGGTCGAGGACGTGGTCGCCGAACTGGGCGGCAGCTTCTCGGCCGAGCATGGCGTCGGCCTCTCCAAGTTGAACTCGATGTCCCGGCGCAAGGACCCGGTGGCGCTTGACGTGATGCGTGCCGTGAAAGCCGCGCTTGACCCGCAGAACCTGCTCAATCCCGGCAAGGTGATCCCCGGCTGACCTTGTGGTTCACCCGTCCAGGCGCTAGCCAAGGTCCATGTCCGCCATCACCCTCTGCCTCCGCGACCCGGCCTTGCGCGCCGCGGGCCTTGTCCTGGCCCTGCAAGGCGCCGTCGTCTGCTCCTTTGGTCCCTATTTTTCCACCCTCGCCGTCAACAGCTTCGGCTTCGGCGACCATGGCTATGCCATGCTCCTCGCACTCTCCTCCCTCGTTTCGGTCTCCGCCTCGGTCATCGGCGGCATCCGCGCCGACCAGACCGCGAACCGCCGCCAGGTGACCCTTGTCGCGGTCCTGTCGCTCCTCATCGGCACCGGCCTGATGAGCGTGACGCCCGGCCCGCTGGTCTTTGCTCTTGCCGCCGCGCTGCTGATCCCGGTCAGCAGCATCATCTTCGGCCAGGTCTTCGCGCTGGCACGCCTCGCCGCCACGCGCTACCCCGTGGCTGCGCGCGACGGCATCATGGCTGTCATCCGCGCGCTTTTCGCAGCGCCCTTCGTCGTGGTGCTGCCGCTCTGGTCGCTGGCCTTTGCCGCTGGAGCCCCGATCATCGCGATCTTTCCCGTGGCCCTGGTCCTCACCGCCATCATGCTCTTCGCCGTCCTTCGGCTCTGGCCCGCCGACCGCGCCGCTTCCTGGGACGACCGCCCCTCCGGACTGACCTTCCGCGCCGCCCTGGCCGAGATGGGGCATCCTCGCATCGCCGCTCGGGTCATCGCACTGGGAGCCGTGACCGGAGCCTCAACGCTCTACATGGCGATCATCTCGCTGGTCATGGTGGCCTCGGTCGGGCGCGGGACGCAGGACGTGGCGCTTTACGTCGGGCTGGTCGCGGGGCTGGAAGTGCCCTTCATGCTTCTCCTTCCCGGCGTCACCCGAGGCATCCCGCGCACCCGTTTGATCCTGGTCGGCGCCGCGCTCTACGGCGTGCATGTCGCGCTGCTGCCGGTTCTGGCCGGATCACCCGTCGTCTGGCTTCTTGTCCTTCCCGCCGCGGTCGGGGGGGCCGTGACCCTGACCATCCCGATCGCCTATCTGCAGGACCTGATGGCCGACCGGCCCGGGGCGGGGGCTTCGCTCATGTCGGTGCAGAAGCTTGCCGGCGACGTGATCGCGGCGGCCTGCTTCGCGCTCGGCACGACGCTTGCCGGATATGGTGCCGTGGCGATCCTCGGCGTCGCCGCATCGCTGTGCGGCGCCGCCGCCCTCTGGGCCGCCGATCGCCGGTAGAATTGCTGCGCAGCGAAAGCCCGGGACTGCCGCGAAAATGCTGCGCAGCAATCTTGCGTATTCAACAGCTTGCGGGCCTCACTCCTTTGCCACCGTCCGCAGTTCAAGCTGCATGATCGCAGGTGCCGGCCCAGCCTCTTCCGCATCATCCGTCAGCGCCGTCGCCGATCGCGTTGTCTCGCCGAAGCCCGCCTCGGCGAGCGCATCGTCAAACGTCGTCCCGCCCACCGCCCTCGTGGTGTCCAGCGCGTCCTGGGCCAGATAGCTCAGATCCTCCACCGGGCTTTGCGGCCTCGCGGGCGTGACGACAACCAGCATCCGCTCCTGGCCCAGCACATCGGCCGAGATCTTGAACAGCCCCTTCTTCAACTCGTCCCCCGGCTGCAACCGGCCCGAGAACCAGTGGCTGATCGACCAATCCGCGCCGATGTAGAGGACGTTCACGTCCACCGGCCCGTCCGAGTTGTTTTTCGCCAGCACATGCACCTCGTCGTCGGGCAGCAGCGTGGGCACCGGCGCGAAGGGCAGGGGGCGCAGCGTCCGGTCCTCGGGCGTGCGGGTCAGGAGTTCCACCTCCACGTCGGGGTTCGCCGCGCCCACCGCGCCCGCCAGCTTCATCAGGTTCTGCGCCCGCGCCATGGTGGTCAGCGTGTCAGCCAGCGTGGCGGCCAGTTCCGCCCCGTCCTTGTCCCCGGTCGACACCGAAGGCGTTGTCGTCAGATCCTCTGCCAGCCCGGTCGAGGGCAGCACCCAGATCGCATCCGGGCGGGGGCTGTCCGGCAGCACCGCCAGCCGCAGGTCGGCCTCCTGATCCGGGGCGACGAAGGCCAGCCGGGGACCCGCCGCCTCCTTCAGCGCATCCTGCGCCGCCAGCAGCGCATCCGCCGGGGCCGAACCCGCGGGCGGCAGCGCCACCGTCAGGGTGAAATCCAGGCCCGTGTCCAGCTTGCGCAGCGTCACGCCCTTGGGCAGTTCGGCGGGCAGGATCTTCCCGTCCTTCTCCAGCGCCTGACCCACCGAGGAAAACGTCTCGACCGAGGTCAGTTCCACATAGCCGAGCGCCGCGTCGTCCGCATCCGCCGCCGACCCCATCACCGCCAGCACCGCGCCTTCCGACAGCCCGTGCAGCGTCCCCGCCGGGATGGTGAGGCCCGCCTCCGTCACCTCGGCCTGCCATTGCGAAACCCGCACCCCGCCAGCGCCCCCGAAAACCACCTGATCCAGATCGCCCTCGAACAGCGGCGTCGATTTCGCCATGTTCTTCACCGCATAGCGCCGCAGCACCTCCTGCCCGATCTGGGCATAGGTCGCGTGCGGATACTCCGCCAGCACCTCCATCAGCGTCCAGGTGAACACACCCTGCGGCTTGCGGCCCGGCTTGCCCTTGGGCAGGTTCTTCTCCGGCGTCACCTCGTTGGTCTGCGCCGCGAAGAAGGCGACGAAGCTGCCTTCGCCCGACCCCGCGTCGAACGGAGCCTCGACCTCCCGCGGGTCCACCGACCGCGTGACCTCCACCGCATCGACGTCGATCCCCAGCGCCTCGGGCGGCAGCTGGCGCACCCGCACCTCGTCCTCTGCGCTCTCCACCGCCCGCGTTGCCGTCCCCGAATGGCAGCTGTCGAACACCGCCCAGACATTCGCCCCCTTGGCGCGCAGCCCGTCGATCAGCGCGCCGATCTCGTCATCGACCAGCGCATTCTCCACCTCGCCGACCTGGTCCGACCAGGGCCCGATGTCGACCGGCAGGAACAACTCGTCCAGCCCGTCAAGCTCGGTCGAGGCATCGCGCGCCGGAGCCTGCGTGCCATGACCCGAGAAATGCAGGTAGACGAAATCCCCCGGCTGAACCTCCGCCGTCAGCTCTGCGAAAGCGCTCCGGATCGCCGCCAGTGTCGGCGCTTCGGCCCCCGCGACGCCGTCCGACAGCACCGTGACATGCTCTGCCGGGAACGGCACCGGTGCCTCGGTGGTGAGATAGGTCGCCACCAGCTGTACGTCGTTCGCCGGGCCCTTCAGCCACCAGCGCTCCTCCAGCGCCGGATACTGGTTCGCCCCGATCAGCAGGGCATGGTTCTCTGCGAAAGCGGGCAGGGCGGTCAGGCACAGGGCAAAGGCGAAAAGCGTTTTCATCAGTTTGTCATCAATGCATAAGCGGCCGCAGCCGGGCCCTTGTTGTCCACCTTCAGCGTGAAGCTCCCCGCCGAGGCGGGCGTCCAGCCGCAATAGGCGATGTGGCTGATGTCCGTATCCGAACACACGAGCCGCCCCTTGTCGTCGTAGACCGTCAGGTTCAGGTTCACCGAGGCTTTCGCCTCGACATAGACCTCGGCATATTCTCCGCCCCGGAATTCGATCGGCGGATAGGTGTCGCCCTTGCCATTCCCGAGCGACCCGATGTTGTAGACCGGCCCCGAGGCCACGCCCTTCGTCGCCTCTGCCTTCGCATCCTCGATCAACCCCATCAGCGTTTCATCCTCCCCCGCCAGACCGGCGGCCGAGGCCAGCATCTCCTCCCAGGACAGCGGCGTCCCCTCTCCCACCACGCCATCCACAGCCGCCCGATCCGCCGCCACCGGGGCCAACGCCTTGCGCAGCCTCGCCGCCGACAGGATCAAGAGCGGATCGCCCGCCTCCACCCCCATCGCGTAGAGCCGCGCCGACAGTTCGGCGATCTTCACCGGCGAGGGGGTCTCGGCATGGGCGGGCACAGTCAGGCCCATCAGGCAGGTCGCAAGCAGGAAACGGCGCATCGGAATACTCGTCTGGCTTTTGTCACGACCGACCATGCGGCGGCGCTTCGCCCCTGTAAATGCAAGATTTCTTCATGACAGCCTTTGTCACGTGCCCCACGGCAACCGCCCCGGTAGCAAGACGGTATCGAGGCAGAACAAGGGTTTCACGAATGCAGGCGAAGACGGCAAAGCGGCATAGACCGCTCAGGTTCATCGAGGTGCTGGCCGCACTCATGGTGCTGGCCCTGGTGGCGATCATCAGCCCGGCCAGCGCCTCACCCCTCGATCAGGCGATGGACAAGGTCTACACCGTCCGCTCCGCGGATGCCGAGGATCGCTTCCTCGGCTCGGCCTTCCTCTGGGTCGACGGCACCGTCGCTGTTACCAACGCGCATGTCGTGGGCCAGGCCGAGGAGGTCCGCCTGATCGACCGCCATGGCGCCGAGACGACCGCAATGGTCATCGCCCGTGACCCGGTGCGCGACGTCGCGGTGATCTCTCTCCCCACCGCGACGCAAGGCCTCCAACTCGCCCCCCAAGCCCCGCGGCTTGGTGACGAAGTCTTCGCGCTCGGCGCTCCCCTAGGCATCGAATTCACCCTGACCGAGGGCCGCATCTCCACCCTTGCGCGCCAGACCGACATCGCCGTCCCCATGCTCATGCTGCAACACGACGCCGCCGTGAACCCCGGCTCCTCCGGCGGCCCCTTGGTCGATGTGGATGGCCGCCTCCTAGGCATGAACTCCCAGATCGCCGACGGCAGCCGGATGTTCGTCGGCATCGCCTATGCCATCCCGACGGCGGAACTCCAACGCGTCGTCACCGGCCTTGTCGACGAAACCCTCCCCGCCTTCCCGACCCTCGGCCTCACCGTCCGCCCGGTAGACCGCCAGGTCGCCGAAGCCCTGGGCACCGACGCGCAGGGCCTGTTGATCGACGCCGTCGCCCCCGGCAGCCTTTCCGAAGCCGCGGGCCTGAAACCCGGCGACATCATCACCCAGGCCTCCGGCACCACCCTCACCGCGCCGGGCGCCTTCGCCTTCGCCGTCGAGGCCTCTATCGCCGACGGCGCCGCGACCCTGACGATTCTCCGCGCCGGGCAATCGCAAACGCTGACGCTCGCCCTGGCCGAGCGCGAAGAAACCGGCCTTCGCACCCGCGAGATCAGCCGCGCCCCGGCCACCGTAGCTTCCTACTCCCTCGCCGCGCTGGGGCTGACGCTCGACCCGCAGGGCATTGTCACCGCGCTGACCGACAATTCCCCCGCGCTCCTTGCGGGCGTCGCGAAAGGCGACCGCATCCTTGCGATCAACGGTGCCCCACAGGACCTTTCCACCTACGAACTCACCGCCCCCGCGCTTCTCCTCCTCGAAGCTCCCGGCGGCGCGACCCGACACATCCGGCTTGATCCCTGGCACGCACCGGAAGGCGTCCGCCCGGTTGGTGGGGCGAATGTGCTTGACCCCGACGTGGTCGTGTTTTGAATGAGAACCAAATGGACCGCATCCTGATCATCGAGGACGACCCCGAGACCGCCGCCGCCGTCCGGGCAGAGGCCGAAGCGCTGGGGTGCCAGACCGACCATTGCGACACGCTCGACGCAGGCGTCGCGGCGGCCACCTCCGCGCCCTACAAGGTCATCGTGCTTGACCGCATGCTCCCCGGCGGCGACGGTGTGGACGCCATGGCCCGCCTCCGCGCCGGGGGCTCCACCGCGTTGATCCTCATCCTCTCCGCCTTGGGACGCGCCGCGAACCGGGTCGAGGGGCTGGAGAAGGGCGCCGACGACTACCTGCCGAAACCCTTCGAGCCCGAGGAACTTCGCGCCCGCCTCCGCGCCCTTTTGCGTCGCGGCACGATCCAGGTCCTCGACAACGACCTCCTCGCCTTCGGCGACCTGGAAATCCGCATGAAGGCCCGCACCGTCCATGTGAAGCGCGCCCATGTCGCGGTCAGCCCCAAGGAATTCGAACTGATCACCTATTTCGCCCGCAACGCAGGCCAGATCGTCACCCGGATGCAGCTTCTGGAGAACGTCTGGAACCTGCATTTCGACCCCGGCACCAACGTGGTCGATGTCCATGTCGGCCGCCTCCGCCGCAAGCTGGAGGAAGCCGGGTCGCAAGCCATCCAGACCGCGCGGGGCGAGGGCTACATCTTCGCCCCCCTCCCGGCCCCGGCGTGACGGCCAGACCCATCGCCGCCCGCGCCACCCTGCGCCTTGCCGCCCTGATGGCGCTGGCCGTGACCGTCCTCTCTCTCGGCGCGATGGCGCTGCAATACCGGCTGGTCGAAACCCGCCTGATGACCGCCCAACGCAGCCTCCTGACCGCCGACCTTGACGGTCTCGCCGCGCTCTACGACCAGCGCCGGATTATCGCGCTGCGGCAGGCCATCGACTACCGCGCCACCGCCGCCACCGGCGACGAGATGCTGCTGCTGATGGACCGGAACGGCACAACCCTCGCCGGAACCCGCCCGGACTGGCCGGCCGACCTTGCCCCGGCGGGAGAGGGCTTCACCAGCGACAACGCCATCACCTTCACCGAAGGCTCGACCCGCTGGCTCGCCGTCGCCCGCACCCTGCCGGGAGGCTTCCCGCTCCTCGTCGCCCGCAGCCTCGCCCCGGTCGACGACACCCTCGCCGCCCTGCGCCGTGGCATGCTCGGCCTCCTCGGCGCGCTTCTCGTCGCTGGCGGCCTCGTCGGAGGCCTCGCTGCCCGCTCGGTCATGGCAAGGATCAACCGCATCAACGACCTCGCCGACCGGGTGGCCGAGGGTCAACTGGATGCCCGCCTCCCCGGTGCCCGCTCCGACGACGAATTCGGCCTTCTGGAAACCCATGTCCACGCGATGCTCGACCGCATCCAGAACCTGAACCGCGCCACGCACCGGCTGTCCGATACCATCGCCCACGAACTTCGCACCCCCCTGAACCGGATGCTGCAGAAGCTTGCGAAGATCGAAGGCCAGGACGACCTCACCGCCGACCTCAAGGCCGAGATGCGCCAGGCCATCCGCATGTTCGACTCGCTTCTCGACATCAGCCGCGCCGAGGCCGACCAGGGCACCGGCGGCGGCCTTGTCCCTGTCGACCTCTCCACTGTGGCGACGGAGGTCTGGGACCTTTACGAGCCGTTGGCCGAGGACAAGGGCCTCATCACCGAAATGCGCACCATCCCCGGCCTCACAATCCTCGGCGACCGCAACCTCATTGCGCAGGTCCTCTCCAACCTCCTCGACAACGCGATCAAGTACTGCGCCCCGGGCGACAGCCTGACTCTGACGCTTACCCCCGACTCCGACCGCATCCTGATGCGCGTCGCCGACACCGGCCCCGGCCTGCCCGACGACCTCAAGGCCGAAGCCTTCGACCGCTTCACCCGCGCCGAGCGCGACCGCGCCACCCCCGGCCACGGCCTCGGTCTCGCATTGGTCCGCGCCATCGCTGCCCGCCACGGCGCCCGCCTGACCCTTCCGCCGACCGAGAAAGGTTTCGCGCTTGAAATCCGCTGGCCAAGGTTGCAGCAATCGGACTGATCCCAACCCTGGTTCCCCATGCGCCGCGCCCTCCTTCCCCTCCTGATCCTCCTCAGCTGCGCGCCCTGGAACCAGCCGCAGAACCAGCCCCTGCAAGGCGAGAACGCCGCGCTCGTCGAACCCCTCACCGCAGGCGATGGCGAGGTCTACATCGGCCTCGCCTTCTCCGGCGGCGGGATGCGCGCCACCGCATTCGCCTACGGCATGCTCGAAGAACTGAGGGCCGCAGGCGTCGAAACCGGCACCCCGAACGGCCTACTCGATCAGGTCCGCCTCGTCTCCGGCGTCTCGGGCGGCTCGGTCATGGCGGCGCAGCTTGGCCTCTACGGCCCCGAAGGCCTGACTGGCTTCCGCGAACGCTACCTGATCACCAATGCCGAAGCCTACATGACCACCTCGGCGCTGAACCCCCTGACCATCGTCAAGGGCATCTCCGGCGGCGTGAACGGGCGCGACACTTTCGGCCGCTACCTCGACGACACGCTCTTCCACGGCGCCACCTTCGCCGACCTCCGGCGCCACTCGCACATCAAGACCTGGATCAACGCCACCGACATGGCGAACAACACGCCGTTCCTCTTCTCGCCCGAAACCTTCGACGCCCTCTGCTCCGATCTCTCCAAGGTCAAACTCTCCGAAGCCGTCGCCGCCTCCGCCGCCTTCCCCTTGGCCTTCACTCCCATCGTGCTGCGAGCCCACCAAGGCGAATGCACCTACCGCGAGCCCGACTGGCTGACCGCCGCCCGCTACAACCCCGAAGCAACGGCGGCCATGCGCGCCCATGCCCGCGCGCTGGAAAGCTACACCAACCCCGACGAGGTGAAGTTCGTCAAACTCCTCGACGGCGGCATCACCGACAACTTCGGCACGACAGGTCTTGCCGTCGAACGCGCCCGCGCGCAGCAACCCTATGCCCCGCTCACCCCGGAAGAGGCGGTGAAGCTGAAGCGCATGCTCTTCCTCGTTGCCAATGCCGGGGTCGAAAAGGACTATGACTGGACCCGGAAGGTCGCCGGGCCCGGCGGCGTCAACCTCGCCATGTCGATCGCCACCTCGGCAATGGCCGCCGCCTCCCGCTCCGGCTACGATTCCATGCGCGGCGAAATGCGGCTGTGGGAAAGCGAGCTGATCGAATGGCGCTGCGCCCTTCCCCTGTCCGAGGTCCGCAAGCTTCGTGGCTCGACCGAGGGCTGGGACTGCAAGGACGTCAAGCTATTGGTCGGCGAGGCCAGCTTCGCCTCTCTGCCGAAGGGGATGCGCGACAAGCTCGATGCCGTGCCTACGCGACTGAAACTCCCGACAGAACAGGTCGACATGGTGATCGAGGCCGGGCGCATGGCCACCCGCCTCTCGCCCGAATTCAACGGCCTCCTCGCCTCGCTGACCGGCAACGACGTTGACACCCGCATCCAGGATGGCATCGCCAGCGGCGGTCGCCGTGTCACGCCGGTGAACTGACAAGACCGGCATCGGCCGCCGTCACCTCCCCTCCCCCTCGTGGGGAGGGGATGGGGGTGGGGGGCGCCGCCCGAAAGATGACAAATCCCGTCACCCGCGCCGCCCCACTTGCCCGATGCCGAACCCGCAGTATCCTGCCCGCATCATGCGCGCGCCCTTCGCCTCACTCACCCTGACTCTGGCCCTCCTGGCCCCGCCCGCCCATGCCGAAATCCGCGCCGTGGTGGTGGGCGTCTCCGACTACCTCACCCTCGACGCCGATCTGAAAGGCCCCGCCAACGACGCCCGCCTGATGGCTGAAACCCTGATCGCCCGCGGCGTCAGCCCGGCGCAGATCACCGTCCTCACCTCCGACCCCACGGGCCTCCCGGCAGGCACGACAACCGGCCAACCCACCCACGACGCCATCCTCGCCGCCCTCGCCGCCGCCACCGAAGCGTCCAGCAAGGGCGACACCGTGGTCTTCACCTTCTCCGGCCACGGCGCGCAGGCCCCCGACCTCTCGGGAGATGAAGGCGGCGGCTACGACGAGCTTCTCCTCCCCGCCGACGCCGCCGGCTGGAAAGGTGCCATCGGAGCCGTGGAAAATGCCCTGGTCGACGACGACCTGCAAGCCTGGGCCCAGACCGCGCTCGACAAGGGCGTGCAGGTCATCGGCCTGATCGACGCCTGCCACTCCGCCACCGGCTTCCGCGCCGTGGGGGGCCAGGGCGTCCCCCGCGTCATCGACGAAGCCACGCTCGGCATCCCCGATGACGTCGTCCCGGTCGAGGGCGCCCCGGCTCCGCCCCTCAGCGGAGACTTCGTCTTCCTCTACTCCTCGCAATCCGACCAGCGCTCTTTCGAATATCCGATGGCGGACGGCAGCTGGCACGGCGAGTTCACCCTGCGGCTTGCACAAACCCTGCGCGATACGCCCGAGGCCAGTTGGGCACAGGTTCTTTCCGCGACGACCGAGGCCATGGTGCAAGGTCCCGCCCGCCAGATGCCCGATGGCGAAGGGCCGCTCCTCGACGCGCCCGTCTTCGGCACGGGCAGCACAATTGACCGCTTCCCTGTCGAAAACGGCAAGCTCGCCGCCGGTCTCCTGCAAGGCCTCGCCGATGGCGCCGAGGTCACCCTCTACGCCAGCCCTGCCGGGGGCGACCCGCTCGCCACGCTGACCCTTGCCAAGGTCACTGCCCGCGAGGCTGGCTTCGACGCTCCGCTCCCGACCAATGCCCAATGGGCCGAACTCCTCTCCGCCCCGCCCCTCGCGCCGCTGACCCTTGCCGCTCCGGTCCTTGCCGACCCGGCCGATGCCCATGACTACGGCCCCTGGACAGCCGCCCTCCCGGCACCCGGCGCAAACCCAGACCTCATCCCCATCCTCACCGATGGCACCGTTGCGCTTGCTCAGGCGGACGGCGTGCTCGATCCCGAAGGCCCCGGCTCCACTCCCCGCATCGCCCTTGATCCCGGCGAAACCCCCGCTGATGCGGTTGCCCGCACGCTGGAGCAGGCCGCCCACGGCCTTGCCCTCCGTAAGGTCCTTGCCGGTGCGACGGGCCGCAGCTTGACCGGCAAATCGCCGCTCGCCATGACCATCGACCGCCGCGCCGCCTCTGTCGCCTGCGACCAGCCCGGCCCCGCCGCCCCCTTCGACCCCGAGCAGGGCGTCGCCCCCTGCGACCAGCTCTGGCTGACCCTCACCAACACCAGCGGCACGGCACAGGACGTCTCGGTTCTCTACTTCACCGCCGATTTCCGGGTCCAGCCGATCTTCCCCTCGCAGAACCTGTCGAACCGTCTCGCCGCCGGAGAATCGACCCGTGTCGGGTTGCAGATCGAACCCGGCAGCACCGCGGGGCTGGAGGAAATCTGGGCGCTCGCCGTCCCCGTCGACCCTGACGGACCCCGCGTCGATCTGACCCGGCTTGCCCCCCTGCAAGGCACCCGCGCCTATGCCGGGGCCTCTGACCCGATGACGCTCTGGCTTGAAAGCCGCATGGAGCCCGACGCCCAAAGCCGGGGCTTTACACTGAAACCCGCGCCGCTGACGATGCTGCGCCAGATCCTGCGCCTGACACCCGGGCCAAGCCCCACACCGATGGAGAACTGACGATGACCCTCCGCTTCCTCCGCGCCGCCGCCCTTGCCGGCCTTCTCGCGGCCCCCGCGCTGGCCGAAGAGACGCAAGGCTTCGCCGCCCCGATGAAGGACAGCGGCACCGCTTCTCCTTTCCTCTACGCCAAATCCGGCGCCAAGGCCGAACGGGCCAAGTCGGCGGACGAAGCCGGGGCCAAGGTCATCGGCGGCGAGGTCGCGGCCGAAGGCGCCTGGCCGTGGCAGGTGGCGCTTCTGGTCGGTGGTGCCCCGGTCGGCGTCGACAGCCAGTTCTGCGGCGGCTCGATGGTGATGGACCGCTGGGTCCTGACCGCCGCCCATTGCGTGCATTTCCCGCAGGAAGACGGCAGTTTCGCCGACATATCCCCGCAGGAGGTTGCCGTCCTCGTCGGCACCAACACCCTCACTCCCGGCTCCGGTGACCTGATCCCGGTCGAGGCGATCTTCCGCCACCCCTCCTACACCGGCAACCAGTTCGACTTCGACATCGCGCTCATAAAACTCTCCCGCGCGCCGCAGGTGCCCTACCAGACGGTCGAGGTCCCCGATGCCGAATACGGCGATCTCCTGAACCAGCAGGGCGTCAGCACCATCGTGACCGGCTGGGGCCTCACCGAAGGCGCCACCCCTTCGCCCGAGCTGCGGCAGGCGCAGATCCAGGTCCTCGACCGCGAGCTGTGCAATACCGCCATGCTGGAAGCCCGGGCCGAGGACGCGGCGGGCGGCTTCGGCTATGCGGTCCAGACCCTCGGCATCTCCGAACCCGACGCCTATGCCATTTGGGACGAGCTGATGGCCAGGGCCCCGAAGCCGGTCTCCGAGAACATGATCTGCTCCGGCACTTTCGAAGGCGGCAAGACCTCGTGCAACGGCGATTCCGGCGGCCCGCTGGTCGTGCCGGTGGAGGGCGGCGGCTACATCCAGGCCGGCATCGTCAGCTGGGGCCTCTCCGCCAGCACGGGCCGCGGCTGCGAGGAGACTGCTCTCTTCTCGGCCTATACCAATATCTCGAAGTTCGTCCCCTGGCTGAACCAGGTGATCGAGGCGAATCCCTGAGGCTCAAATCCCCAACCCCAGCTTCCGCCCCTCGTGGAACGCATAGGCCGCGAGCCTCGGCGCCGTGCAGTCGCCGATCCGGTGCATCACCTTGCCCGCCATCGTCTCGGGGTAGGGGTCGAAGGCCCGGTTCGTCGTCGCCATCACCAGCCCCGAGGCCGGGATCACCTCTTCCTCCCCGGTCAGGAACGACCGCACCGTCACCCCGTTGCCGTGCCAGCGCACCAGGCAATGCTCCGCCAGCATCCGCACTCCCAGACCTCCGAGCCGCCGCCGCACGACACCATCGGCGGCAGTGCGGGATATCTCCTTCCCGACAAAGGCCTCCGGCGTCACGATCGTGACCTTCTTCCCCTGCTCCGCCAGCGCCCAGGCCGTCCCGACCCCGCGCCAGTTCGATCCCTCGTCATAGACCACCACCGCATCGCCAAGCCGCGCCTCGCGCCGCAGCACGGCTTCCGGGGACCACACACTCCCCGCCTCGATCCCCGGCAGCGACGCCTGCTGCGGAACCCAGCGCTGGAACCCCGTCTCGTCCGGCAATGACCCCGTCGCCACCACCACGACCTCCGCCGGGTGCTCCGCAATCTCCTGCTCGTCGAGGTAGGTGTTCAGCCTCAGCTTCACCCCCAACCGATCAAACTGCCGCTCGTACCAGTCCATCAACTCCAGGATCTGCCCCCGCCTCGGCTGCATCCCGGCCAGCCGGAACTGTCCGCCGACCATCGGCAGGGCCTCGACCACCTCCACCCGATGCCCGCGCTCCGCCGCGACCCGCGCCGCCTCCAGCCCTGCCGGGCCAGCGCCCACCACCAGCACATCCTTGGGCGCCGGGGTCGCCACAAACCGATCCCCGCCCCACTCGAACTCCCGCCCTGCGCTCGGATTGATCAGGCAGGAAATCCAGTAGTCCCGCGACCGCCGTCCCCAGCACATCTGGTTGCAGGAGATGCAGCCCCGCACATCCTCCGCACGCCCCTCCTTGACCTTCCGCGCCAGATGCGGGTCGGCGATCTGCCCCCTTACGATCGACACCAGATCGGCCAGCCCCGAGGCGATGATCGCCTCGCCATGCTCCGGCGTCCTCACCCCCGCTTCCGAGGTCACGACCGCATGTTTCAAGACGCCCTTCAGCTGCTGCGTCAGCGGAGTCGTCAGCTTTTCGGCATGGGTGAAAGGCGGGATGATCGCCTCGAACTCCAGATAGGACCCGGCCCCGACCGTCACGTAATCCACATGCCCCGTCCGGTCGTGCAGCTCCAGAATCTCGCACAAGGCCTCGGCCCCCAAGGTCACCTCGTAGGCCGTCGAATAGCTGACCGCCAGGCCTACGATGAACTCTTCCCCGCAAGCCCGCCGCACCCGCTCGATCAGCTCGCGCGAGAACCGCGTCCGCCCCTCCAGCGACCCGCCCCACTGGTCCGTCCGCTGGTTCGACCACGGCGTCCAGAACTGGTCGATCAGCGAGTGATAGGCCCCCCAGACCTCCACCCCCTGAAACCCCGCCGCCTTGGCCCTGACTGCCGCTGCGACATGCGCCTGCAACAGCTCCTCGACCTCGGCCCCCGTCATCGCGTGGGACCCGTCCGAATCGTGATAGGACGGCCCGCCCGAGGGCGACCAGTGTGGCGCGAAGCTCAGGTCGGAATCGCCATGCGCGCCGATGTGGTAAAGCTGCTGGATGATCACCGCGCCCGCATCCTTCACCTCGTCGGTGATGGTGCGATAGGCCGGGATCACCCGGTCATCGGAATGCAGGATGTTGCCACGGGTCAGCACCCCGGTCCGATGCACCGGCACCGGCTCGGCCACCACCATCGCCGCCCCGCCAAGCGCGCGCTCCAGAAGGTATTTCCCGAAGCGGGGCCCCGGCATTCCCTGATCCGACATATTCGCCGTATGCGCGCCAAAGACGATGCGGTTCCGCAAGATCTGGTCGCGCAGTTTCAGGGGGGACATCAGTCGAGGGTGCTGGGTCATGGCTGCCTCCGTTCGGCGCCATGCCAACAGGAATCGACACAGGTGTCAAGTTTTCCGAATCGTAGGGTGGGTCGTTCCGCGCCTTGGCGCGGGTTGACCCACCGTCCTATTCCGCCGCCACGTCCTGACCCACGTCCCAGCCCGAGATCGCCTTGACCTCCAGGAACTCCTCGATCCCCCAGGCGCCGCCTTCCCGCGCCCGGCCGCTGGCCTTGACCCCGCCGAACGGCGCTCCCGCGCCACGAGCCTTGCCGTTCATCTCCACCATCCCCGCCCGCAGCTGACGCGCCAGCCGGTTCCGCCGGGCCCCGTCCTGCGACTGAACATAGTTGGTCAGCCCATAGGGTGTGTCATTGGCGATCCGCACCGCCTCGGCCTCGCTGTCGAAGGGGATCATGCACAAAACCGGCCCGAAGATTTCCTCGCGCTCGATGGTCATGCCCGGCACCACATCGGCGAAGACCGTCGGCCGCACATAGAAACCCTTGTTCATCCCCTCGGGCAGGCCCAGACCCCCGGCCACCAGCCGCGCGCCTTCGTCGATGCCCTTCTGGATATGGCCCTGGATCTGGTCCCACTGCCGCTTGTTCACCACCGGCCCGATATGCCTGCCCGGCTCGCTGGCGGGGCCGACCTTGATCCCGCTGGCGACCTCTGCCGCGATCTCCACCGCCCGGTCATAGAAGCCCCGCTCGACCAGCATCCGGGAGGGTGCGTTGCAGGACTGGCCGGAGTTGTTCATCAGATGCCGCACCCCGCGTTCCACCGCCTTGGCATCGGCATCGGCGAAGACCAGGTTCGCGCCCTTGCCGCCCAGTTCCAGCGTGACCCGCTTCAGCGTTTCCGCAGCGGCCTTCGAGATCGCCCGCCCGGCCCGCGTGCTGCCGGTAAAGCTGATCATCTCGACATCCGGGTGGCTGGAAAGCCGCGTGCCCACCCCCGCCCCATCGCCGTTCACCAGGTTGAAAACCCCCGGCGGCACGCCTGCGTCATGGCAGAATTCTGCAAAAAGCATCGACGAAAGCGGCGCTTCCTCCGACGGTTTCAGCACACAAGTGCAACCCGCCAGCAGCGCCGGGATCACCTTCAGCGTCACCTGGTTCATCGGCCAGTTCCAGGGCGTGATCAGCCCGACGACGCCAATCGGCTCCAGCGCGATCTTGGTGTCCGGGGCATGGGGGCCGAGCGGCCTGATCCATTCGACATGATCGAAGGCCGTCAGGAAATTCTTCAGATGCCAGGGCAGGCACTCTGCCTGACTGTCCCGCGCCATGTCGATGGGCGCCCCCATCTCCAGGCTGATCGCGTGCGCCATCTCTTCCTTGCGCTTGAGATACTGTTCAAGGATGCCTTCCACCACCTTGCGGCGCGTCTCGGGCGCGGTTGCCGCCCAGCCGGGAAACGCCGCCTTTGCCGCAACCACCGCCCGGTCGGTATCGGCCTCGCTGCCCAGCGAGATTACCGCGCAGCTCTCTTCGGTCGAAGGGTCGATGACCGGACAATCTTTCGCGTCCAGCGGCGTAACCCATTTCCCGTCGATGTAGAATTCACGCTTCGTGATCATGGTCGGCCTCCGGGGGGGTGAAATTTGATCATATGTTGACAGGCGGCGACGCCCATCACAAGGGCGCAGGGCAAACCTTTCCAGATCCCTAATGCCCGCAACTAAGTGATTGATTCCAGAAGACAACAAGAGTTTGTCCACCGTGGATACATCACTCCAGCGGCCGCACCATCGTCGTCGAGGAGGCGAATCCGAACAGGAACCGCAGCAGTCCCAGCTCCTCGGTCCGGGTCGCCCGGAACCCCTGCCGCTCGTACAGCGCCCGGGCCCGGAAGTTGTCCTGGATCACGTCGAGCCGGACCGAGCGATACCCCCGCTCCGCCGCTTCCCGATAGAGCGCGGCCAGCAGAGCCGACCCGACCCCCCGGCTGCGATGAGCCTTCCCCACGCAAATCCCGTCGATCAGGAAGCGGTCGTTGTCCACCTCCCGCCCCAGCGCCCACAGAACGCCGCCCCGCCACCGCCCGCCGATCCGCCCGTAGACCTCGGTCAGGTCGTCCCAGGACCCGCCCGCGAAGCTTCCGCCCGGGGTCTTGTAGCCCGCGATTCCGACCAGTTCGCCAGCCGCATCGACCGCAGCGAAGCAAAGGTCCCCCCGGATCACCCGTTCGAAGAAGCGAAGCGCCCGCTCGTCCGGCCCCAGCACCCGCCCGAGCTTGCCCCCGAACGCCTCCCAGTAAAGCCGCGCCGCCTGCGGGCGGAGGCTGGAATGGAGGCCCCGGTAGATCGTCACGCCCATGCCAGCGCCTCGGCCAGCAGGGGGGCGTGTCCCGCACCAAGAATCCAGCCTTCCTCGGCGGCTTCAGAAGGTACGTCGAACAGCGGCGCAAGCTTGCCATGAAGCGCCAGGTTAAACAGCGCCCGAGCCAAAAGACGAACCTGCGCGCGGTCCGGGATTGGGTCGCCCGATCCGGCGACCGCCCTCGCCAGCAGCGAGGGGTAGACCTCGGCCAGGGTCAGCGCGCCGGGTCGCTCGAACGGCCAGACCGACGCGCCCGTCGCCTTGGCAAGGCGATGCACTGCCGGGATGCCAAGCAAAGCCTGCGAACCGACCGACCCAGCCCCAAGCAACTGCCAGACGGGCTTGGCAGGAGGGTTCTCGATTTCGACCCGGCGCTTTTCCCTAAGGCCGAGGGCGGCGTAGTCGACCTCCTTCAGGGATGACAAATGCACCCTCGGACGGGCCTTGGGGCAGCCCCAGAATGGCCCCTTTCCTCCAAGCTGAAGGTTGATCGCTTCGGCCACGTCAAAGCGGTTATTCGCATTGTCCGCGCCGTCGATGATCCTTTCGGCCAACCAGCCATGAAGCGCGCGCGCATCGTCCTGCCCAACGAGGCGACGCGCGAAACCCGCAGGATAGCCCATCGGAAAGTCGAAGCCGATCAGATGTCTTCCTCCCGCGGCGATATGATGCGAAAGAAAAGCCATCGCTTCCGACCGGCTCCGGCAGTAAACCTGACGCTCGCCGCTCGCATCGCAGACACCGATCCAGATCGCATCCTTGCTTTCCTTCGCGGGACTTCTGGATGATGCCCCTGACCAGTCGACGATGATCACCCGGTCGAATGCGTCCGCCGTCCCTGCGGGTCGTAGAAGCCCCACCTCGCGCAGGATGAAGTCCGCCACGGCCCGCGTGTCGTTCAAGTCCAGCACCGGCACTTTCAGCTTCAGCGCCGCATCACTCGCCACCGCGCGCACCAGCGGGTCGTGCGGCTGGATCAGCGGGTGGCCGGTCTCCTCGCGCCAGACCTCCACCTTGGGGTGGGCGTCGCGCTTGTAGCCTTCGACCAGCACCAGATCGACCGGGGCAAGGCGGGCGAGCACCGCGGGCAGTTCCGGCTCCGGCCCCCGATGTTCCACCATCAGCGCAAAGCGGTCGGCCGAGGCGAGCACCACCTCGCGCGCGCCGGCGACCCGGTGGCGGTAGGTATCCTTCCCAGGATGGTCCAGATCGACTGAATGATGCACATGCTTGACGGTCGAGACGGAGAACCCCCGCCCGGTGATCTCGGCCACCAGACGCTCCATCAGGCTGGTCTTGCCGGAGTTCTTCCAGCCGATCACGCCATAGACCCTCATGCCGCGCCCTTCAGCAGGGCCTCAGCGGCGGCGAGGTCTTCGGGCGTGTTCAGGTTCAGGAAAGCGCGGGGATCGGGGAACGCCGCGCGGGCGGCATCATGCGCGGCGGCGAAACGCATCACCTTCGCCTCGCCCGCGGCCAGGAAGCCGGAAAGGGCCGGGGCCAGATCCACCGGCCAGATCGCAGTGGCCGGGTGATCGCCCGAAGCATCCGCCGCCAGCGCAAGACCTTCGGTCGACCCCTCCCCGGCCAGCAGAAGCTGCGGCACCAGATCGCCCGGCAGGAAGGGTGTGTCGACGGGAGTGGAGACGACATGCGTTGCCCCCATCCCGGCGGCGGCAGTCAGTGCGGCCAGCACCCCGGACAGCGGCCCCCGCGGACTGTCGTCCGCCACCACAGGGCAGCCGAGCCCCAGGAATCGCCCCGGATCGCCATTGGCCGAGATCAGCACCCGCTCTACCTGCGGCTCCAGCCGGTCGAGGACATGGGCGATCAGCGGGCGCCCGGCGAGCGGCACAAGAGCCTTGTCCCGCCCGGCCATCCGCCGACCCTCTCCTCCGGCAAGGATCACTCCGAAAACGCGCAAATCTCGTGCCTTTCCCTCAAGCCAGGCGAAAGCCTACCGCATCGCGCGGCCGGTTCAAGGGAAGCTCACTCCAGCGGCGTGCCGTCGTGTTGCACCAGCAGGACGCCGTGGTTGTTGTCGTCGTCATCGTCGGTGATCACGCGCGTCGTCACGCCCGGCAGCTTGCCGAATTCCTTCGAAAGCTTCTTCGGCGAGAAGGTCCGCGGCAGCGCCTCGAAGCCCGGCAAGCCATTCAGGATGTCCGAAGTCGCATTGGTGCACATCGCCTTGCCGACCGCACCGTGGTTCAGGACCTGCTGCAGGACCATCTCGGCCACCTGGGGCGAGACATAGATCTTCTGCTCGATCGTGTCGTAGGTCTTGCGGGTGTGGTAGTCGATGTAGAAGGCCAGCGCCTTGTCGGTCATGCCGAAATGCACGTCGTTCCGTTCCGGCAGCTTCGGATGATACCAGGTGCCCGCCGGATCGAAGATCACCCGTTCGGACGCATTGACCAGGATCGCCGAATGCGCGCCCGAGCCGGTGGACTTGTTCACCACGGTATAAAGCGTGATGTAGGTCGGCGGCCCCTCGACATAGCGGGCGGCGTCCACCTGCTCCTGCGGGGCCCATTTCGGCTCGGCGCAGGCCGCGAGGCCCAGAACGGCCACCAGGCAGAGGAAGAGGCGCAGCCGGGCGATCACGGGCGGCGGCTGGTCAGGAATTCGCGAGGGCGAGGAAGATCAGCACGAGGATGGCGATGCCGGCCACCCAGGTCGACAGGCGGATGAATCCCGCAAAGGTCTTCTCCTGCGCGCGGATGTCCATCGTGCCTTGTGCATGTTCAGCGTGGTGGTGGTCAGCCATGGTGCAGGTCCCTGAATTTCGGTCTTTCCAGCCCCATAGCCTATTCGCCGGGGCCTGTCACGGGGTCGCGTCCTATCCGACTGACGCATCGCCGGAATCGCCGCCGATCCAGCCCGAGTTGAGCTGGAACCCGATCCGGCGCGGCGCTTCTGCCTTTCCTTCTTTCGGCACCGCCCGCAGCGTCACCGAAAGCTGGGTCACATGCTGGATCAGTTGCGTCTTCGACCCATCCTCGTCGCGACCGTAGAATGTGATGATGTCGGGCTCGAAATAGCCCAGCCCCTCGATCCGGAGGACGCCGGTTTCGTCCGAGGCGAAGCCCATGGCGATTTCCTGCTGCCCGTCGAGCTGGCTCTCGAAGTTGCGGATATACATGACCAGCCGGTCATGCGCCCATTCGGCGGGGCTTTTCGGACGGTTCACCGCAGGCTTCGCCGGCGGCTTCTTCGCGGCGGGCTTCTTTGGGGCAGGGGTCTTTGCTGCGGGTTTCGCCATCGGTCCGTCCTTCATCCTTGCCCCGCCAGAGAAGCCAAAACCGCCCCGGCCCGCAAGGGGCAGAAGCGTGGCTGTCAGGACAGCCCGGCCTCGGCCTCGATCCGGGCCTTCGACTTCCGCGCGCGCTCGGTCGCGGATTTCAACTGGCCGCAGGCGGCCATGATGTCCTCGCCGCGCGGGGTGCGGATCGGCGAGGCATAGCCGGCCTTGTAGATGATATCGGCGAAGGCATGGATCCGGTTCCCGGACGATCGCTTGTAAGGCGCGCCGGGCCATTCGTTGAACGGGATCAAATTCACCTTGGCCGGGATGCCGTCGAGCAGCTTCACCAGCCGGTGCGCGTCTTCCCTGGTGTCGTTCACCCCGTCCAGCATGACGTATTCGAAGGTGATCCGTTCGCTGTTCGACAGGCCGGGATAGGCCTTCAGCGCCTCCAACAGCGTGGCGATGTTCCAGCGCTTGTTGATCGGGACCAGCACGTCGCGGACTTCGTCCGTGGTGGCGTGGAAGCTGACGGCAAGCTGGCAGCCGATCTCGGTGGCGGTGCGGGCGATCTCGGGCACCACGCCGGAGGTGGACAGCGTGATCCGGCGGCGACCCAGCGCGATCCCCTCTCCGTCCATCACGATCTGCATCGCGTCGCGGACGTTCTCGAAATTGTAAAGCGGCTCGCCCATCCCCATCAGCACGATGTTGGAGATCAGGCGCACCTCCTCCTTGGGCGCGCCAGGGACGGGCCATTCGTCCAGGTCATCGCGCGCCATCATCACCTGGCCGACGATTTCCGCCGCGGTCAGATTGCGCACCAGCTTCTGCGTGCCGGTGTGGCAGAAGGAACAGGTCAGCGTGCAGCCGACCTGCGAGGAGATGCAGAGCGTCCCCCGGTCGGTTTCCGGGATATAGACCACCTCGACCTCATGGCCCCCGGCGATCCGCACCAGATACTTGCGGGTGCCGTCCTCGGAAATCTGGCGGGTGACGACCTCTGGCAGGTCGATGGTGAAATGTTCGGCCAGAAGCGCGCGGTAGTCCTTGGCGAGGTTGGTCATCAGCGCGAAGTCGCGGACGCCCCAGTGGTAGACCCATTGCCAGAGCTGGCCGAGCCGCATCTTCGCCTGTTTCTCCGGCGTCCCGGCGGCGATCAGCGCCTCGCGCAATGCAGCGCGGGTCAGGCCGACGATGTTGGTCTTGCCGCCCGCGGGCAGCTTGCGCGGGATCGTCAGCACGTCTTGCGTGATGGGGGCAGTCATGGGCAGATCCTTTCACGGGGCCTTGTCACAGGCGATCTGGATGTGGGGCGGATATAGGCGAGGTCGCGCCAAAAGAAAAGCGCCCCGCGAAGGGGCGCCTGACGTCACGTCCTGCGGGCTACTGGCAGCGCTTCCCGGCGTCTTCCATCGCGGCGGTGAACCCGCGCAGGCTGAAGGTGTCCACCGTCTGTGTGCCCTTGCCCGACCGCGCGGTCAGCGTGGCGTTCGTCCCTGCCTTCAGCGCCGCCAGAAGCTTCGCATCATCCTCGGCGCTGCCCGGCCAGGCCCATTCGCCATCGGTGAACAGCTGGAAGGCGTTGCCGTCCACCGCCACCTCGACGGTCGAGCCGCCCGCGAAGGGATAGCCGCCGGTAAAGCTGATCTCGCCCGGCTTGCCGGGGCGGAAGGTGACGAACAGGAGGATGTCACCGCGTCGGACCGAAACCGGCTGGCCGTCGCGGCTGTTCACCGTCTCCTTCGGCTTCGAGACACCCCAGCATTCCTTGGGGCTTTCCTCGGTGAAGACGTTCCAGTCCGTCATCGTGGCGACGCGATTGGTCGATTCCTGAGCCGAGACGGGGGCCTGGGCCGACGCCCCGGCAAGCGTGATCGCGGCAAGCGCAAGCGTGCGACCGAAAAGGGATGTCATGTCTGACGCAGCCTCCAAGCTGTCTTCCTGCCTCGCCGTGCCTCTGCCTTTGGCAGGCTTTTGGCTGGCGCGGCGTCGTTCTACCCGATATTCCAGCCATAATCAAAAGGGCCATGCCGCGAAAGCCCGCTGGGCGACAATTCGCGCATATGTGAGGGGGGATCAATGGCAAAGGTCAGCGAGGGCGCAGTCCCGGTCATGGAAGTCTGGCGCGGAGGCTTGCTGGAATGCGTCCACAATGCCCATGCGGTGATCTGCGACGCGAAGGGCGTGGTGGCGGCCTGGGGCAACCCGCAGGCGGTGATCTTCCCGCGCTCCTCTGCCAAGATGATGCAGGCGCTGCCGCTTCTGGAAACCGGCGCTGCCGATGCGCGTGGGCTGTCGCAGGAACACTTGGCGCTCGCCTGCGCCAGCCATCGCGGCGCGCATGTCCATGTCGATCTGGCCGGGCGCTGGCTCGCCGATCTTGGCCTTGGCGAATCCGACCTGCGCTGTGGGGCGCATGAACCGGGCGACAAGGCGGAACGCGACCGTCTGATCGAGGCCCACGAAAAGCCCTGCCAGCTGCACAACAACTGCTCGGGCAAGCATTCGGGGTTTCTGACTGTCACCCAGCATCTGAAAGCCGGGCCGGAATATGTGGAGATCGACCACCCCCTGCAAAAAGCCGTCCGCGCCGCCACAGAGGAGGTCACGGGCGAGACGGTGGCGGGCTGGGGCATCGACGGCTGTTCGGCTCCGAACTTCGCGATGACGGTCGAGGGGCTGGCCCGCGGCATGGCGAAATATGCCACCGCCCGCGAAGGCCAGGGCGCGCGCGAGGATGCGATGTTTCGCCTGACCCGTGCGATGGCGGCCCACCCGCATCTCATCGCGGGAGAGGGCGAGACCTGCACAGAACTGATGCGCGCCATGGGCGGCAAGGTCGCGATCAAGGGCGGGGCCGAGGCGGTCTATGTCGCCATCGTGCCGGAGAGGGGCTTCGGCATCGCGCTGAAGGTGGTGGACGGCGGCTACCGCGCGGCCGAGGCCGCGATCACGGCGCTGCTGGCCAGGGTCGGCGCCCTGGACCCGGCGCATCCGGCGGCGATCAAGCGCATGGCGGGTGTCCAGCGCAACTGGCGCGGGCTCGAGACCGGGTTCTACCGCATGGCAGATGGCTTTCCGGGTTGATTTGGGGGGGGAAGCGGGTAAGCTTTCCCCATGAACGCCGAAGCGCCGATCCCGTTTCCGCAGTCCAGCCGCATCGCGGAAGATGTCCGCTTCGACCGCAGGGAGCTTGGCCTGATCCTGCGGGTCTATGGCCGGATGGTCGCAGCCGGGGAATGGCGCGACTATGCCATCGCCGCGATGCGCGACCTTGCCGTCTTCGCGATCTTCCGCCGCACCGCCGAGACCCCGCTTTACCGGATCGAGAAACGCCCGAAACTCCGGGCGCGGCAGGGGCTTTACGCCGTGGTCGGTGTGGACGGAAGGGTGCTGCGCCGGGGCCAGGACCTCGACCAGGTGCTGAAGGTACTGGAAAAGCGGCTGATCGGCCCGGTCTGACCCCTCTTCGTGCGCCTTCGTCTCCTCGTCGGATCGAAATCGCGAGGCGGGACAAAGTCCCCGACGAGCAGACCCGGTCACACCCGCTGACGCGCCAGCACCAGCCCGCCGCCGCCCGCAGAGATTCGCGCCACGGCGTCCTTGATCCCCTCATGGGCCACCGACATCGTGTGCCCGTTCGCATGGATGATCCGGTCGCGGTCGGCCACCAGCGCCACATGCCCCTTCCACAGGATCAGATCGCCCCGCCGCATCGGCTCGTTCGCCGACAAGAGACGGCCCAGCGACATCTGCATGTCGCTGTCGCCGGGGCAGGGCTTGCCGCAGCAATGCATCGACAGCTGCACCAGCCCGGAACAATCCAGTCCGAAGCGCGAATTCCCACCCCAGAGATAGGGTGTGCCGAGCAGGCTTTCCGCCACCGTCACCGGGTCTTCAGCCCAATCGCCCAGGGCGCGCAGGTGGCGCAGCGGCACGAAGCCGTGTGGCGTGTTGGCCCAGGCCCCCCAGGACCCCACCACCGCCAGTCGCGAGCCCAGGCTCAGCGCCATCTTCTCGCGCGCCTGCACCTGCGGCTCGGCGTAGAGATGCGTGCCGGGCGCGGCGACCCAATGCGTCGGCGCCGGGCCCTGGCCCAGATTGCCCTCGGCCATCCAGCCGCAATAGCCGTCCTTTGCCGACATCACGAAGACATGGCCCTGGTCGCGGTCGATCACCGTCACCGCATCTCCCAGCAGAAGCTGGCGGTCACGCGTGCCATCGGGGCTGGCGCACAGGTTCGCCACCGGAACGATGACCTGGGCCTGCAATCCCTCGGTCAGCGGAGCATTCACCACCCCCGAAAGCGAGACATGCGCGACCCGACCGGAATAGGGCGTCAGCCGTCTGTCCATCGCTTGCTCCTCAACTCGCGCCGCACCGCGGACTTGCTACCACTACCATATCAGCGCCCGGTTTCGCCGGGGCGCTGTCAAAGCTTCATCATCGCGGGCAGGCCTTCCAGGATCGCCCGCGCGCCCTGGCCCACCCCACCCTTCGGCCGCGCCGGCTGGTCGCTGGGGGTGTGGCCGTAGATATCGAAATGCATGTAGCGCGGCCCCTCGACGAAACGCCGCAGGAACAGCGCCGCCGTGACCGACCCCGCGAAGCCGTAGCCCGGCGCATTGTCCAGATCGGCGATCCCCGGCTCGATCACGCTTTCATAGGCATCGTGGAACGGCAGCCGCCAGACCGGGTCGAATCCCGCCTTCGCCCCCGCCTCCAGCGCCGCCGCCAGCGCCGCATCGTCGGTGTAGTAGGGCGCAAGGTCCGGCCCCACCGCCACCCGCGCGGCACCCGTCAGCGTCGCCATGCTGATCAGCACATCGGGGCTGCCCTCGCAGGCATAGGCCAGTGCATCGGCCAGGATCAGCCGCCCCTCGGCATCGGTGTCGTTGACCTCGACCGTCGGCCCCTTGCGGCTGGTCAGGATGTCCTTGGGCTTGATCGAGGTGCCGGAAACCAGGTTTTCAACCGCCGGGACAAGCACACGCAGCTGCACCGGCAGCCCCAGGCCCATGACCATCTGCGCCAGCCCCATCACCGTGGCCGCCCCGCCCATGTCCTTCTTCATCAGGTTCATGCCCGACGAGGGCTTCAAATTCAGCCCGCCGGTGTCGAAGCAGACGCCCTTTCCGACCAGCGTCAGCTTTGGCCCCTTGCTCCCCCAGCGCAGGTCCATCAGCCGGGGTGCGCGCGGGCTGGCGCGGCCGACGGCATGGATCATCGGAAAGTTCTGCGCCAGCAGGTCGTCGCTCCGGATCACCTTCACCTCGGCCCCGAACACGCCCGCCAGCGCCAGGAAGGCCGCCTCAAGCTCGTCGGGTCCCATGTCTTCGGCGGGGGTGTTGATCAGGTCGCGGGTCAAGGCCTCGGCCTCGGCCATCGCGATCAGGCGGTTGGCATCCAGGCCCTCGGGGCAGACCAGCCGGGGCAGGGCAGGAGCCTTCCGCGCCGGGCGGTAGCGGTCGAAGCGGTAGCCCGAGAGCAGCCAGGCCAGCGCCGCCTCGGTCCGTTCGGACGGGTCGAGCACGCCCTCCAGCGCCCAGTCGCCCGCAGGCAAGCCCGCCACCGCCTTGGCCAGCCCGAAGCGCTGCCGCTGCCGCGCCTGGGCCGAACCGAGGCCCGCCACCGCGCCGGCAAGGCTACCGTCGGCGCCCGGCAACAGCCGAAGCTCGCCCAATCCGGCCTCGAACCCGGTGGCCGTCAGCCAGCCCGCCCAGCGAGCGCCCGCCCCAGCAAGGAAAGCGGCCATCTCCTCGGGCCGCAGGACATGCAGCGGACGGGTGTCGGGCGAGCGGCTGGCAAAGGTGAAGGCAAGGGGCCGGGCGACTGGCATCGGTGATCGGGCGTTGTTTCCTGCGCTCAATTGCCGGGATTCCTGACCAGTTAGCAAGGCTTTCCAGAGGATTGCAGCGATTTGCCGAAAATTCCCCGTCAATCCTCTCGGCGGCGGGCCCACTGTCGCAGGCGGGAAAATCCGAACTTCTCTGCCTGATTGCAGCATTGTGCTACCCTGCAACCCTGCGCTGCGCGAATCCCGTCCGGCACGCCGCCGACCCTCATACCGACTGGTCGGCCAGACCCACATCGGCGGCCAGCGACCGTTCGGCCACCCGCAGAAGCCGCGCCCAGACCGCCGCGAAGGCGGTGCTTTCGGCCCGTTCCAGGCAGGTCCTGGCATCGCCCGCCACCATGGCCAGGGTCAGCAGCCCGAGGTCCGCCGCCAGCCGCCCCAAGCGCCCGAGTTGTCGCGCCAGATCGCGCAACTCCTGCGCGCGCACCTTTTCGGCGATCCCCGCCATGGTCAGCGCCAGTTCGCCCAGCGCCCGCGTCACCATCTGTTCCGCGACCGGCGCGCCCAGGTTGCGGTAGATCCCAGCAATCGCCTCGACGTCCTGGCGCACGACCTCTCGTGGCCTGAGAGGGACAATCTCTCCCATCATACACACCCAAATAGCATCACACCCGCCACCAGCCTGGGCCGTGTTGCTGAAGAAATGGTTGCCCCCAACCCGCGCCTGCCGGATTTTGCCCCTCGAATTTTCCGCAAATGCATCATAGGGAAGAAGCGACACCAGAGGACGATGCCCATGACCTCCATCCGCCCCCTGCCTGCCTATCTGGTCCAGCGCTTCCACGGCTGGCGCGCGACGACCTACCAGGACAACCGCGCCTGGTATCGCCGACTGGCCGAAAGCGGCCAGCACCCACGCGCGATGGTGATCTCCTGCTGCGACAGCCGGGTCCATGTCACCTCGATCTTCGGGGCGGACGAAGGCGAGTTCTTCATCCACCGCAACATCGCCAACCTCGTGCCGCCCTATACCCCCGACGGCGAGCGCCACGGCACTTCGGCGGCGGTGGAATATGCCGTCACCTCGCTGGGCGTCGCGCATATCGTCGTGCTGGGCCATTCGAACTGCGGTGGGGTCAAGGGCTGCCATGACATGTGCACCGGCCATGCCCCGCAGCTGGAAGAGAAGACCAGCTTCGTCGGCCGCTGGATGGACATCCTGCGCCCCGGCTTCGACAAGGTCGCGCATCTGCCGGACGCCGAGATCCTTCAGGCGCTGGAAAAGCAGGCGGTGCTGACCAGCCTCGAAAACCTCCTGACCTTCCCCTTCGTGAAAGAGGCCATCGACAACGACCTCCTCACGCTGCACGGGCTGTGGAACAACACCGGCGAGGGGCTGCTGGAGAACTACGATCCCGCCCGCGGCGGTTTCTTCCCGGTCTGACCGAAGGCCCGGCGGATCGCTCCGCCGGGCCTTGTCCTGAAGGTCAACCCGCCGCCGCCACCGCGCGCGTCGTCAGTACCTTGACCAGATTGGCCCTGTAGGTGGCGCTTCCGTGCAGGTCGGCGATCATGCCCGAAGGATCGACGCTCAACCCCGACAGGGCCGCGGCCGAGAAATCCGCCGACAGTGCGCGCTCGGCTTCGGCCCACCGGAAGACCCCGTCGTTACCTGCGCCGGTAACACCCACCCGGACGCCGTTCGCGAACTTCGCCACGAAGACCCCGGTCAGGGCAAAGCGGCTGGCGGGCTGGTTGAACTTCACATAGGCCGCCTTCTGCGGGATCGGGAAGACGACGCTGGTCACGAACTCGCCCTCCTCCAGCGCCGTCGAGAACAGGCCCTGGAAGTAGTCGTCCGCCGCGATCTTGCGCTTGTTCGTCACCACCGTCGCGCCGGACGCCAGCACCGCCGACGGATAGCAGGCCGCCGGATCGTTGTTGGCGATCGACCCGCCGATGGTCCCCCGCGACCGGACCGAGGGGTCGCCGATGCCACCCGCCAGGTTCGCCAGCGCCGGATAATGCGCGCGGGCCTCCTTCGCCACGACCGCATGGGGCGTCGCCGCGCCGATGTGCAACCCGCCATCCCCGGTGCAGACCCCCCGCATCTCGGCGATGCCGGTCAGGCTGACCAGCGTGGCCGGGGCGGCCAGCCGCTGCTTCATCGTCGGGATCAGCGTCTGCCCGCCCGACAGAGCCTGCGCCCCGTCCGCCGCCAGCGCCTTGGCCGCATCGGCGATGGTCGAGGGTTTTGCGAAATCAAAGTTGTGCATGATGTCCTCCCCTCAGCCGTTCACAGCCTGCCAGACCCGCGAGGGCGAGACCGGCATGTCGATATGCGTGACGTGGGTATGCCCACCGCGATGCAGCGCGTCGATCACCGCGTTGACCACGGCAGGGGGCGAGCCGATGGCCCCCGCCTCGCCACAGCCCTTCACCCCCAGCGGGTTGTGCGTGCAGGGCGTCTGGCAGGAATAGTCCACGTTGTAGAACGGCACATCCTCGGCCCGGGGCATCGGATAGTCCATGTAGGACCCGGTGAGGAGCTGGCCATTCTCGTCATAGGTCGTGAACTCGCACAAAGCCTGGCCGATGCCCTGGCCCACGCCGCCATGCACCTGGCCCTCGACCACCATCGGGTTCATCACATTGCCGAAGTCGTCGGCGCAGTGGAAGGCCACCACGTCGACCTTGCCGGTGCCCTCGTCCACCTCGACCTCGCAGATATAGGCGCCTGCGGGATAGGTGAAGTTGGCCGGGTCGTAGAAGGCGGTCTCCTCCAGCCCCGGTTCCAGCGTCTCCAAGGGGTAGTTGTGCGGGACATAGGCCGAGAAGGCGATCTCGCCGAAGGTCTTGGCCTTGTCGGTCCCCGCCACGCTGAACTTGCCGTCCTCGAAGGTGATGTCGCCCTCCGACGCCTCCAGCATATGCGCGGCGATCTTCTTGCCCTTGGCGACGATCTTGTCGATGGCCTTGGTCACCGCCACCCCGCAGACCGCGAGGCTGCGGGACCCGTAGGACCCCATCCCGAACGGGATCTTCGAGGTGTCGCCATGGACGATCTCGACCGACGTCTCCGGTATCCCCAGCTTGTCCGCGACGATCTGCGCAAAGACCGTCTCATGGCCCTGCCCATGGCTATGCGCCCCGACCATCACGCTCAGGTTCCCGGTCGCATTCACCCGCACTGTCGCCGCATCGTAAAGCCCCACGCGAGAGCCGAGGATGCCCACCAGATGCGAAGGCGCAATCCCGCAAGCCTCGATCCAGGTCGAAAGCCCCATGCCCCGCAGCTTGCCGCGAGACTTGCTCTCCGCCGCCCGCTTCTCGAACCCGGCGACATCGGCCATCGCCATCGCCCGGTCCAGCGTCGCCTGGTAGTTGCCGGTGTCATACACAAGGCCCACCGGCGTGGTGTAGGGGAACTGGTCCGGCGTCAGCAGGTTCTTCCGCCGCACCTCGAACGGGTCGAGGCCCAACTCGCGGCACATCTTGTCGATCACCCGCTCCAGGCTGAAGGTCGCCTCGGGCCGACCCGCCCCCCGGTAAGCGTCCACCGGCGCGGTGTTGGTGAACACTGTCTTCACGTTCACATAGACATGCGGCACCTTGTAGGGCCCGGCCATCAGCGTGCCGTGCAGGAACGTGGGCGTCGCGGTCGAGAAGTTCGACAGATACGCCCCCACATTCGCCAGCGTCTCGGTGCGGATCGCGAGGATCTGCCCGTCCTTGGTGCAGCCCAGCTCGATCTTCGTCACATGGTCGCGGCCATGCGCATCGGTGAGGAAGCTTTCCGACCGCTCCGCCGTCCAGCGCACCGGGCGGCCCAGCTTCTTCGCCGCCGCCAGCACCAGCGCCTCTTCGCCATAGTGATAGATCTTCGACCCGAAGCCGCCGCCCACATCGGGGGCCACCACGGTCAGCTTGTTCTCCGGGATGCCCAGCACGAAGGCCGCCACCAGCAGCCGCGTCAGGTGCGGGTTCTGGCTGGTCGTGGTCAGCTTGTAGTCGCCCGTGCCCGGAAAATACTCGCCGATCGACGCCCGAGGCTCCATCGCGTTCGGCACCAGCCGGTTGTTCACCAGGTTCAGCGTGACGACATGCGGCGCGGCCTTCATCGCCGCATCCACCGCCGCGCGGTTGTCCTCGATCCAGCCCCAGTCGAAACACAGGTTGTCCGGGATCTCGTCATGCACCCGGTTCGACGGATCGGCCACCGCCGCCTTCATGTCGACGATGGCCGGCAATTCCTCGATCACGCTGTCCTCGGCCAGCTGCTCGGCGGCATCCTTCGCTTGCGACAAAGTTTCGGCGACCACCACCGCATAGGCATCGCCCACATGCCGCACCTTGCCATGCGCCAGAACCGGACGCTTTGGTTCTCGCATCGGCGTGCCGTCGCGGCTGTTGATCAGCCAGCCCGCCGGGTTGCCGCCGACATCCTTGAAATCTTCGCCGGTGAAGATGGCCAGCACGCCCGGCATCGCCGCCGCCTTGGCCGTATTGATCGCCTTGATCCGCCCATGCGCGACGGTCGAGCGGACAAACACCGCCGCCGTCTGCCCGTGCAGGGCCATGTCATCGGTGTAGACCCCGCGCCCGGTCAGGAAGCGGATATCCTCGCGGCGCTTCTGGGGCGCGCCGATCCCGTGATCCTTCGGCATCCGACCCTCCTATTCCGCAGCCAGCGCGCTGACGTCCTGCCCAGAGGCAGCCATCACGGCCTTGACGATGTTGTGGTAGCCCGTGCAGCGGCAGATGTTGCCGTCCAGATAGTGCCGCACCTCGGCTTCCGTGGGCTTCGGGTTCTCCGCCAGCAGCGCGGCAGAGGACATCACCATCCCCGGCGTGCAAAAGCCGCATTGCAGCCCGTGATGATCCTGGAACGCCTGCTGGATCACCCCCAGCGAGCCATCGGCATTCGCCATGCCTTCGATGGTCTTGACGTTCGCCCCCGCCACGTCCTGCGCGAAGACCGTGCAGCTTTTTACCGGCTGGCCGTCGACATGCACCACGCAGGCGCCGCACTGGCTGGTGTCGCAGCCGACATGGGTGCCGGTCAGCCCCAACCCCTCACGCAGGAAGGTGGACAGCAGCGTCCGCCCCTCCGCCTCGCCGGAAACGGCCTTGCCGTTCACGGTCATCGCGACTTTCGTCATCTTGCTCCTCCCTGGGTATTCCTAGGTCATCAAGTATGCGCGGTTCACCCGCCGATCAGACGCTTGAACCAACCCTTCTTGTTCTTGGCCGAGTCGGCAACTGCTTCTTCGGACGTCTCTCCGGGCTCTGGCTCCTCCACCGCGTCCTGGAACCGGGTGAAGAACTCGTCAGCGAGCTTCTTGGCGAAACTGTCGATGATCCTGCTGCCAAGCTGCGCGATCTTGCCGCCGACATTGGCCTCGGCCTCATAGGTCAGCCGAGTGCCACCCTCCATCGGCTCGAAGCTGACATTGGCCCCGCCCTTGGCAAAGCCCGCGACGCCGCCCTTGCCCTCGCCCGAGATTTTCAGCGACTTGCCCGGAATGATGTCGGACAGCTGCACCAGCCCGGTGAAAGTGGCCGAGACCGGCCCGACCTTCTGCTTGACCACCGCCTCATAACCCTCGGCGATGGACCCGGTCAGGCTTTCGCAGCCGGGGATGCATTCCCGCAGGACCTCGGGGTCCAGGATAGCGTCCCAGACCACTTGCGGATCGGCCTTGATGTCACGGCTGTCGGTCAGCTTCATGGCAGTCCCCCCTCTCGGCCCCCAGCCTAAGGGGCGATCCGGCCTGCGCGCTATGCTGCCTAAGTCGTAGGGTCGGGCCACCGGGCGTCGCCAGCTAGAGCCCCGCCACTACCGCCTGAAGCGCCCGCGGCTCGATCGGCTTGTAGAGAATCTCGATCCCCGCTCCAGTCGCCGCAGCCCGCAGGTCCCAGCCCCGGTTCGCGCTGATCAACCGGGCGGGGACCGGACCATGCCGGGCCCGGATGCGGGTGACGAACTCGATCCCGCTGATCCCCGCGCCCAGATGCTCGCCGACCAGAACGATGTCGGGCAGGATGCCGATCTCCTCGATCAGCGCCAGCGCCTCTTCGCCCGACCCCGCTTCCAGCACCGTCATTCCCCATTTCTCCAGGACCACCCCCATCTCCCGGCGCAGCCTGGCGTCGTTCTCGACCAGGAAGGCGATCCGGTCGGCGGCATGCGGCTCTCGCGCCCGCCGCTCCGGCGAAGCGACCGTTCCCGGCCCGGTCTCGCTCCGCGGGACCTGCACCAGGAAACAGGTGCCCCGCCCCACCACCGAGCGCAGCTCCAAGGGATGCCCCAGGAGCGCGCAGGCGCGTTCGACGATGGCCAGTCCCAGACCCATCCCCTCGCTGGCCGAGGCGCGGGCGTTCAGCCGGTGGAACTCCTTGAAGATGTCGTCCTGCGCCTCTTCCGGGATGCCCGGCCCGGTGTCCCAGACCTCCAGCCGCACCATGCCTCCGCGCCGCCGCGCGCCGACCAGCACCCGGCCCCGCTGCGTGTAGCGGATCGCATTGCCGATCAGGTTCTGCAAGATCCGCCGCAGATAGGCCGGGTCGCTGTCCACCGCCAGCCCGCAGGGCACAACCGTTAGCGCCAGCCCCTTCGCGGCCGCCATCGGCGCGAACTCGTCGGCCAGCGTGCGCAACAGCCGGTCCAGCTGCACCGCCCCCACGCTGACCGCCGCCTTGCCCGATTCCAGCTTCGAGATGTTCAGAAGCGCATCCAGCAGCCCCTCGACCGAGACCAGCGCATTCTGCGCCTTCTCCAGCGCCTGCTGCGCGCCCGGCTCCAGCCCCTCGCCACCGATCGAGCCGATGAAGAGCTTCGCCGCCGAAAGCGGCTGCAAGAGATCATGGCTCGCCGCCGCCACGAAGCGCGAGCGGCTGGCATTGGCGCGCTCGGCATCGGCCAGCGCATCCTCCAGCTCCAGCGTCCGCTCGATCACCCGGGCTTCCAGAGTCTCGTTCGCCCGGCTCAGCGCCTCCAGCGCCGCGCGTTCGACCGTCACGTCGGTGAAACTGAGCACGAAGCCCCCGTCCGGCGTGCCCTGTGCGAAGACGTCGAGGATCAGCGCGCCCTCCCGCCGGACCTCGAACTCCAGCGGTCCCCGGGGGCCGGGGGCCTGCACCCAGGACATCAGCTGTCCGGCGGACATGCCCGCATCGAAGCGCATCTCGGCCCGGAGCCGGCTGAACAGGTGCTCGAACGAGGCTCCGGTCCGCAACCTGCCCATCGGCAGCGACAGAAGCGTGCCGAGCCGCTGGTTCCAGCCCGCCAGCCGCGCCTCGGCGTCGAAGATGCCGATGCCCTGGTCGATATGGTCCAGCGTCGCGCGGATCACCCGCGCCTGGTCGTCCAGAAGCTTGCCCCGCTCATGCCGCTCGGCCCGGATGATGTCGGTCACGTCGGTCTGAAGGATCACGGTGCCGCCGTCCGCGGTGCGATGCTCGCTCACCTGCACCCAATGCTCGCCCGCCAGCCGCACGTTGAAGATCACATGGCGGTCCGCGTGCCGCCCCATCCGCCCCTGCGCCCAGTCCCGCGCGCCCTCTGTGCCGGGCAGCGCCAGATGCGGCGAGCGGCTGACCATCGCCACATAGTCCGCGAAGGCGAGTCCGGGGCGCAGTTGCGCGTGCACGTCCGGCATATGCATGGCGAAGCGCGAATTCCACATCACCAGCCGCTCCTCGCGGTCGAAAAGTGCAAATCCCTCCTGCACCGTCTCGATCGCGTTCGACAGGTTCTGCCGCGCCGTCTCCGCCTCGCGCATCGCCTCGGCCAGCCGGGCGTTCGATTCGTTCAGAAGGTCCAGCGCCCGGCCCAGATCATGCGTGCGCTCGCGCACCTGATCCTCCAGCAGGGCCGCGCGCTGGAACTGGGCGTAGGCCGCGCCGCTGTCGTCGGTCGCCTGCTCCACCCGCCGCATCAGGGCCGCGACGATGGTCAGAAGCTTCTCGACCCGCCGCTCGGCACTGTCCGCCGGATTGATCAGCGAGGTGATCATCGCAGCCCCGCCATCTCAGCCCGGCCGCCCCGAAGCCGACCCCTTGGGCGGATAGATCGCCACCCCCGTCATGGTCTGGTTCACATGCATGGAGTTCAACTGTTCGCCATAGGTGGAAAAGCCCACCACCCCATGCCGCTTAAGGAGCGCCGAGACCGTCCCGAAGCGCTGGTTCTCAAGCGCCTCGATCCGGCGCAGGATGCAGTCGCAGGCCAGGATCGCCGCCGGCCTGCCACCCGCCGAGAGGTCGGTCAGTGCCCGGTCCAGATGCGCCGCCATGTCCTGCGGTTGGGCCAAGGTCAGCACCAGCCCTTCGTCGATGGCCGAGAAGAACACCAGATCGCCATTCGGGGTCATTTGCTGGATCGCCCGGACATGATGGCTGCCGCCCAGCCGGACCAGGACCGGATGCGCCGCGAAGGTGAAAGTCGTCAGCTGCGCCGGGTCCTTGCCCAGAAGTCGCGCATATTCCTGCGCGGCGGGTTCCGCGTTGATCTGGTGCACCACGCGCCGGGCCGGGTCGGCCCCGGTGACCACCATGCGCTGGTCGGTCGGGACCAGGTGATTCAGGCTGAAGACGCGCACCGGGCAGGCGGTCCGCACCAGAAGCAGGACCGCCCAACCCTGCCTAAACCGGCCGTCCTGCAAGACGAAGGTGGCGCCGAACCGGGTCCCGTCCCCGGCCGAGCCGCCGAACAGAGGCACCGGCCCCAGGCCCGGACCCAGCGCCGCCGTCAGTTCGTCTTCACGGATCGACAGGCCGTCGACCATAACGAAGGCGAATTCGTCCTCCCAGCCGCCATGCCGCCGCGCCAGTCCGGCCCGCGCCCGGATCAGCTGCCCGATCAGCGCCTGCCCGTCCAGATCGGCCAGGTCGATCCCCAGGCAGTCGACCGCGAAACTGTCCAGGGGCAGGGCGACCGCGACGATCTCGCCTTCGGAATAACCCTCGGGCGAAATCTCCCCCGCAGTGGTGCAGCCGATCACGGTGACTCCGGGGAAAGCCTCGGCAACCCCGGCCTCCAGCGCCGCGCGGTCCGCTTGGGGCGAGACGAACAGGATGATGGCTGCAAAAGGCCCAGGCCCCAGATCGCGCGCCAGCTTCGCCAAGGCTCGCGGATCACGCGCCTCGGCATGGGCGCGCGGCATCACCGGCAGGGCGCCGGGGAAAGTCCCCGGCAGGGCTCGGTTCTCTGCGGACATCGGTAGGTCTCCCGGCAGCGATGCTACGGCGGTGCTTCCGGGCAGGGCAAGGGCCAAGGCCGCGTCAACCGCCTTCCGGCATCAGGCTCGCGAAATTGGTCTCGCGCGCGATCAGCACCGCCTGGGTCCGGCTCTGCACCCCAAGCTTGCGCATGATTGCCGTCACATGGGCCTTCACCGTCGTCTCGGCAATCGACAGTTCATAGGCGATCTGCTTGTTCAAGAGCCCTTCGCAGATCAGTTGCAGGATGCGCGCCTGCTGCCGCGTCAGCAGCGCCAGCCGCCCGATGGCCTCCTCCCGCGCCGTGCCGCGCGCCGTGCCTTGTGCCTTGCCCTCGGGCGGTGGCTCATAGCCCTCGGGCAGGAAGCGCCTGCCCGCCCGCAGCGCCTCGAAGGCCGCGCGGAACACCTCGCGGCGGGAGTGCTTCGGAACGAAACCCGCCGCCCCGGCCGCAAGGCAGGCCCCGATCACCCGGTCGTCCGCCAGCGACGAGACCACCACGACCGGCACCCCGGCCGCCGCCTGCCGCAGCCGGATCAAACCGTCGATCCCGTTCACGTCGGGCAGGTTCAGGTCCAGCAGGATGACATCCGGAGCCGGGCTCAGGTCGACGCGACGGATCGCGGTTTCCAGCCGGTCGGCGCTCTCGATCTCGGCGATCCCGGCGACGGATTTCAGCGTCATCGACAAGGCATCGCAGAACAGCGGATGGTCGTCGACGATCAGGGCCGAGGCGAGCGGCCTGTCCGTCTCGGGCTGGGAAGCCATCGTCATCATGCGCCTTCGCGGTCGGGTCCGGCGCAAGTCTAGCCCAGCCCGGCACGGCCTGAAACTGGCCAAAGGTCCTATGGTCCGTGAGTTGAGGGTCAAATCTTAACGGATGGTGAACGCCGAAAATCAATGCATTGATATTCAATGAAATAATTTCTTGTCCACGCGGGGGCGGTATCGTGCCCGGCGCCTCTTTCCGGGGCTTTCCCGACCCGCCTCCCGTCTGTAGGCTGGCCGGGTGCCCTCGCGCCGTGGGGGTTTTCAGAAAGGTGCCCGCCATGCCGTTCCACCCCGACCGCCGCTCTGTCCTGTCCGGTCTGGCCGCCCTGCCGGTCCTCGCGCGCCCCGGTCGGGCACAGGCTGGACCGGAACGCCCCTTCGACCTGCGGGTGATCATGTCCGGCCACAGCCTGACCGACCCGATCCCCGGTCCGCTCACCGCCATGGTGCAGGCGGCGGGCGGCGGCGCGTCCAAGGGCATGAAGATGGATGCCGACACCGTGCCCGGCAGCCCGATCGAACACCGCTGGGAGAACCGCGGCCGCACCCCAGACTCGCGGGAGGATATCGCGAACTACGACGTCCTTGTCCTGACCGAGCGCACCACGGTGCGGCCGACGATGCAGTTTCACCATACCAAGGAACTGGCCCTGGCCTGGTTCGACCTTGCATGGACCAAGGGCAACGGCGGTCGCGGCGCCGAGACGGTGCTCTACGCCTCCTGGATCCCGGTCACGAGCGGTCCGGGCAATCCGGATCCCAATGACAGCGAGGAAAAGATCATCCCCTTCCGCGAGCGGCTGGAGCTGGAGATGGGGTCCTGGCAGGAGATCGTGGATCATGTGAACCGGAACCGGGTGTCCGGCAGCCCGCCAATGCGGGCGATCCCCGGGCCGCTGGTCATGGCCGCGACCTTCGACGCCATCGCGGCCGGAACGGCCCCCGGACTCACCTCGATGACCGACCTCTTCAGCGACGACATCCACGTCAATGATCTGGGTGCCTTCCTGATCGCGCTGGCACATTTCGCGGTGATCTACGGCCGCGACCCGCGCAGCATCCCGGATTTGCGCGGCGAGGGGAACTGGCCCCGCCGCGACCAGGCCGACTGGATGAAGCAACTCGTCTGGGACGTGGCGCGGGCCTATCCCGACAGCGGCCTCGGCTAGCCGCGCCGCTTCGCCTCGATCACCTCCCAGATGATCGCGGCGGCATTGGTGCCGTCGAACCGCTCCAGCTCCTGGATGCCGGTCGGCGAGGTGACGTTGATCTCGGTCAGCCAGTCGCCGATCACGTCGATGCCGACGAAGACCTGCCCCTTCTCCCGCAGGACCGGGCCGATGGTGCGGCAGATTTCCAGGTCGCGCTCGGTCAGGCCGATCTTCTCCGGCCGCCCGCCGACATGCATGTTCGACCGCGTCTCGCCCGCCTGAGGGACGCGGTTGATCGCCCCCACCGGCTCGCCGTCGACCAGGATCACCCGCTTGTCGCCCTTGGCGACGTCGGGCAGGAACTTCTGCACGATCAGGGGCTCGCGGTTGATGCCCATGAACAACTCGTGCAGCGACGACAGGTTGCGGTCGTTCGGGTCCAGGCGGAAGACTCCCGCCCCGCCGTTGCCGTAAAGGGGCTTCAGGATGATGTCGCCATGCCGCGCCTTGAACGCGCGGATGGTGGCGAGGTCACGGGCGATGGCGGTGGGGGGAGTCAGCTTCGGGAAGCGCAATACCATGAGTTTTTCCGGGCTGTTCCGGACCCAGAAGGGATCGTTCACCACCAGCGTCTTCGGATGGATCATCTCCAGCAGATGCGTCGTGGTGATATAGCCCATGTCGAAGGGCGGGTCCTGCCGCAGCCAGACGACATCGTAGTCCCCGAGGTCGACCTCGGTCTCGGCGCCATAGCTCACATGATTGCCCACCTCGCGCCGCAGCTCGATGGGCCAGCCCCGCGCGATGACCCGGCCTTCGACGAAGGCCAGCCGGTCGGGCGTGTAGAAGAAGAGCGTGTGCCCGCGCGCCTGGGCTTCCAATGCGATGCGGAAGGTCGAATCGGCATTGATGTTGACCGACCCGATCGGGTCCATTTGCAGGGCTACCTTCAGGGGCATGGCTCACTCCATCTTTCCAGCGAAGTGATGGCCGAAGCCGCCGGAAGATGCAATTCAGCCCGCGAAGGCGTTTTCCAGCACTTCGATGCGGCCCCGACCATCGACCAGCGCCAGGTCGATGCGGACATCGGTGAGAAGCCCCTTCGGTTCGCCTGCCAGGAATTCGTCGACCGTCGCAAAGATGCGCCTGATCTGGGCCTGCGAGATATGCGAGGCCGCCATGTCATGCGTCCGGCTTTGCTTCACCTCGACGAAGATCACTTCGTCACCGCGACGGCCGACCAGGTCGATTTCGCCGGTGATCCCGCGCCAGTTCCGGGCGCAGATCGCAATGCCCAGGTCTTCGTACAGCCGGGCGACCGAGGCTTCGGCGGCGTGGCCGGCAAGGTGGTTTTGCAGCCCGCGTGCCTTGCGGGTCCGACGGGCGGGCGTTGAGACGAAGTCGAACGGCATGAGCCTATCCCTGGCTGCGGTCGAGCGCGATCCGGTAGACGATCTTGCGCGATACTCCCAGAGTTTGCGAGACAAAGGTTGCGGCATCCTTAACGGACATGCTTCGCAACGCGGTATCGAGGGCTTCGACGATGCTTTCTTCCGTCACCTCGGCGGGCACGGCGCGGTCGACCAGCACCACGATCTCGCCCTTGATCTCGCGCGTGGCGACCTCTTCGGCAAGGGTCGCCAGATCGCCGCGCAGCACCTCCTCGAAGCGCTTGGTCAGCTCGCGGCAGACGACGGCCTGCCGCGCCCCGCCCAGCGTGGCGGCCATTTCGGCCAGAAGTGCTGCCAGCCGTTTCGGGCTTTCGTAGAGGATCAGCGTGGCCTTAACCCCGGCCATGTCCTCCAGGAAGCTGCGTCGCGCGCCCTGCGCCGAGGGGGGGAAGCCTGCGAAGAAGAAGCGGTCCGACGGCAGGCCCGACAGCGTCAGGGCGCAGACCGCCGCGCAGGGGCCGGGGGCGGCGGTCATCGGCAGGCCTGCCGCCGCCACCGCCCGCGCCAGTTCGAAGCCGGGGTCAGAGATCAGCGGCGTCCCGGCTTCCGAGGCATAGGCGAGGCTCTTGCCCTCGGCCAGCAGGCCAATGATACGCTGCATCTGCCCCTCGCCCGAATGGTCGTGGTAGGCGATGACCGGGCGCCCGTTCAGCGGGATGCCGTGAATCTCCATCAGGTGCCTGAGCGTGCGGGTATCCTCGGCCACCAGCACATCCGCCCCGGCCAGCACGTCGAGCGCCCGGAGCGTGATGTCGCGCGCCGTGCCGATGGGGGTCGAGACGAAATGCAGCCCCGGCGGAATGGCGCGCAGGGCGGGTTTGGGGGCTGCATCAGCGGGGTCCGAGCCTTGCCTCACAAGTTTACTTCCCCTGCCGAACCCATTACCCTGCCGGGCAAACGCAGCGCGCTGCCACAGTGAGGAACCACCATGTTGTCCGTATTCCGCCGGGCCCGCAAGTCGCTGGGTCAGTTCTGTGCTGGCCTTGCGGCCGTGGTCCTTTCCGGCTGCGTGGCGACGGGTCCCGGCACCGTGCCTCCGGCCAATGGCGGGTCGGTGCAGGTGGCGTTGCTGATCCCCTCGGGCTCGGGTCAGTCGCAGGACGAACTCTTCGGCGCGAACCTGGAAAACGCGGCCCGGCTGGCGATGAACGACCTCTCGGGCGTCGACATCGACCTGCGCGTCTACCGGACAGGCGGCAGCCCTGCGCAGGCGGCGGCACTGGCGAAACAGGCGGTGGACGAGGGCGCGCAGGTGATCCTGGGGCCGTTCTATTCCGAAGAGGCCAATGCGGCGGGCGTCGCGGTGGCGAACTCGGGCGTGAACGTGCTGGCCTTCTCCAATAACGCGGCCATCGCGGGCGGCAACGTCTTCGTCCTGGGCCAGACCTTCGAGAGCACGGCGCGGCGGCTGGCCGGCTACGCCGTGCGCAACGGCAAGTCCAAGGTCCTGATCGTGCACGACCGCAACGTGGCGGGCGAGGTCGGCAAGGCCGCCATCGAACGCGGCGTGGCACAGGCGGGCGGATCGGTCGTCGGCGTGACCTCCTACGAATTCTCGCAGAACGGCATCGTGCAGGCGGCGCCGGGCATCGTCGGCACGGCGCGGTCCTCGGGCGCGACGGCGCTGTTCCTGACCGCCGATACCGCGGGCGCGCTGCCGCTCCTCAGTCAGCTTCTGGTCGACAACGGCATCGACCGGGCCAGCACCCAGTTCATCGGCCTGACCCGCTGGGACATCCCGCCTGCCACGCTGGCGCTGCCCGGCGTGCAGGGCGGCTGGTTCACCATGCCCGACCCCGGCCTGCAGGCGCAGTTCCGCGCGCGCTATGCAAGCGCCTACGGCAGTCAGCCGGTCCCGGTCGCGGGCCTCGCCTATGACGGGATTGCGGCCATCGGGGCGCTGGCGAACCGCGCCAAGGGCGGCGCGCCTCTCACCAAGGGCGACCTGACGCAGTCGGCGGGTTTTGCCGGCGTCTCGGGCATCTTCCGCCTGTTGCCGAACGGCACCAACGAGCGCGGGTTGGCTGTGGCGACGATCCGGGCGAACCAGGTCGTGGTGATCGAGTCGGCTCCCCGCAGCTTCGGCGGCGCCGGGTTCTGAGCGCGGGTTTCCCCATCGTGGCAGGGCCGGTCGAGGCTGAAGCTCTTCCCGTTGCGGCCCCTGTCGGCTATCCGCTTCCGGATGCGGCGGAATTGACGGCCAAGGTGCTGTCAAGCCTGCGCGATACCGCAGACCAGAAGGCGGCCCGCGCCTTGGTGGTGCAGGACCTGCAAGCCGCCAAGACCGAGGCCGCCGCCGCGTTCGAGGCCGCCTTCCTGCGATCCCCCCGCCAGTCCCGCGCGCTGATCTCGGCGCAGGCGGGCCTGACCGACGTGCTGGTGCAGGTGACGCTGGCTGCGGCCATGCGCCTGCATCCCCTGGCGAACCCGACCGAGGCCGAGCGCATCGCCGTCCTCGGCGTCGGCGGCTATGGCCGGGCCGAGATGGCGCCGCAGTCGGATGTCGATCTGTTGTTCCTGACGCCGTGGAAGATCACGCCTTGGGCGGAGAGCGTCATCGAGACGATGCTCTACATGCTCTGGGACCTGAAGCTGAAGGTCGGCCATTCCAGCCGCACGGTGAAGGACTGCGTCCGCCTCGGGCGCGAGGACATCACCATCCGCACTGCGCTTCTGGAGCATCGTTTCATCTGCGGCCATGCGCCCTTGGCCGAAGAGCTGGACACAAGGCTCTGGGGAGAGCTGTTCCGGAATTCCGGCCCCGAGTTCATCGAGTCGAAGCTGGCCGAACGGGCCGAGCGGCACAAGCGGCAGGGCGGCCAGCGCTATGTGTTGGAGCCGAACGTGAAGGAGGGCAAGGGAGGTCTTCGCGACCTGCAGACGCTGTACTGGATCGGGAAATATCTGCACCGGGTGCCTTCATCCGAGGGGCTGGTCGGAGCGGGGCTTCTGTCGCGCGAGGAATTCGACGGTTTTGCCGAGGCCGAGGACTTCCTCTGGGCGGTGCGCTGCCACCTGCACTACATCACCGGCCGAGCGACCGACACGCTGACCTTCGACCTTCAGGTCGAGGTGGCGGCGCGGATGGGCTATCGCGATGCGGGCGGGCGCCGGGCGGTCGAGCATTTCATGCAGGACTACTTCCGCCTGGCCACCCGGGTGGGCGAGCTGACCCGCATCTTCCTGACGGAGCTGGAAGCCCGCCACGCCAAGCGCGAGGCTTCGCTTTTCGGCCTGTTCAAGCTGACCAAGCGGGTCAAGCCCGGCTACAAGCTGGTGCAGGGCCGGATCGACGTGAAGGACCCGCAAGAGTTCCTGAAGGACAAGCTGAACCTCTTGCGCGTCTTCGAGGAAGGGCTGCGGACCAAATACCTCTTGCACCCGAACGTCATGCGGATCGTGACCTCGCATCTCGACCTGATTGACGACGACATGCGCGAGGACCCCGAGGCGCAGCGCATCTTCCTCGACCTGCTGCTCAAGCATGGGAACCCCGAACGCTCCTTGCGCCGGATGAACGAGTTGGGGGTGCTGTCTGCCTTCATCCCGGAGTTCGAGCCGATTGTCGCGATGATGCAGTTCAACGTCTACCACCACTACACGGTGGATGAGCACATCATCCAGACCATCTCCTGCCTTGCCCAGATCGAGCGCGGCGAGCTGGTCGAGGACCTGCCCTTGTCCTCCTCGATCCTGAAGGAGGGGATAAACCGGCGGGTGCTCTATGTGGCGCTGCTCCTCCACGACATAGGCAAGGGCCGACCCGAGGACCATTCCATCCTCGGCGCGCAGATCGCTCGGCGGGTCTGCCCGCGGCTGGGGCTGGACTCCGAGGAATGCGAGACGGTGGAATGGCTGGTGCGCTATCACCTGCTGATGTCCGACATGGCGCAGAAGCGCGATATCGGCGATCCACGCACGGTGCGCGATTTCGCCAAGGCGGTGAGGACGCGCAAGCGGCTGGACCTGCTGACAGTGCTGACGGTCTGTGACATCCGGGGGGTGGGGCCGGGCACCTGGAACAACTGGAAGGCCATGCTGCTGCGCCAGCTCTACAAGCAGACCGCCGATGCGCTGGAGGGCGGTCTGGAAACCGTCAACCGCGAGAACCGGCAAGAGGAAGCGACCCGCGCCCTGGCCGAGCGGCTGGCGGGCTGGGACGAGGCGGCGCTGGAGCATGAGCTGACCCGCCACTACGTGCCCTACTGGCAGGGCTTGTCGACCGACACGCATGAGGTCTTCGCGCGTCTCCTCCAGGGCCTCGGCGACGACGAGATCCACATCGACCTGCACCCCGACGCCGACCGCGACGCCACCCGCGCCTGTTTCGCGCTGGCAGACCATCCCGGCATCTTCAGCCGCCTTGCGGGTGCCCTGGCGCTGGTCGGCGCCAATGTGGTGGACGCCCGTACCTATACCTCGAAGGACGGCTACGCGACCGCCGTCTTCTGGGTGCAGGACATCGAGGGCCATCCCTACGAGGTCGCCCGACTGCCGCGCCTGCGTCAGATGATTGACAAGACTCTCAGGGGCGAGGTGGTGGCGCGCGAGGCGCTGAAGGACCGCGACAAGATCAAGAAACGCGAACGCGAATTCCGCTTTCCCACCCACATCACCTTCGACAACGAAGGCTCCGAGATCTACACCATCATCGAGGTCGATACCCGCGACCGGCCGGGCCTGCTGTATGACCTCACCCGGACCTTGGCGGTGAACAACATCTACATCGCCAGCGCCGTGATCGCGACCTATGGCGCGCAGGTGGTCGACACCTTCTACGTCAAGGATATGTTCGGGTTGAAACTGCACCAGAAGCACCGGCAGGAGGCCTTGGAGAAGAAGCTGCGCCAGGCCATCGCGGAAGGGGCGGAAAGGGCGAGCGCATGAGCAGTTCGCGCGGGATGATCCGCAGCATCGTGGCGCTGGGCGGCTGGACGCTGGTCTCGCGCGGGGCCGGGCTGGTGCGCGAGCTGATGATGGCCGCCTATCTGGGCGCGGGGCCGGTGGCGGATGCGTTCAACGTGGCCTTCAGCCTGCCGAACATGTTCCGCCGCTTCTTCGCCGAGGGGGCCTTCAACCAGGCCTTCGTGCCGCTTTACGCCAAGAAGCTGGAAGCGGGCGAGGATGCCGAGGATTTCGCGCAGAACGCCTTTTCTGGCCTGACCGCCTTCCTGATCGTCTTCACCCTGATCGGCACGCTTGCCATGCCGCTCCTGGTCTGGGCGATGGCCGCGGGCTTCGTCGGCGACGGGCGCTTCGACATGGCGGTGGACTTCGGACGGATCACCTTCTGCTACATCGGCTTCATCTCGCTCTTCGCCCTCCTCTCCGGCATCCTGAACGCCCACGGCCATTTCGCCGAGGCCGGGGCCGTGCCCGTGCTGATGAACCTCGTCTTCATCGCTGCCATGCTGCTGGCCAACCGGATGGGCTGGGACATGGGGTTGACGCTGGCCTGGACCACCCCCGTCACCGGCATCGCGCAGCTGCTCTGGACCATGTACGCCGCCCGCCGCATCGGTTTTGTCCCCCGCCTGCGCTGGCCGCAGCTGACCCCGGATTTCAAGCGCCTGATGGTCAACATGGGGCCTGCCCTGCTGGTGGGGGGCGTGGTGCAGATCAACCTCCTCGTCTCGCGGCAGGTTGCCTCCGGGACCGAGGGCGCGATTTCCTGGCTGGTCTATGCCGACCGGCTGTACCAGCTTCCTCTCGGCGTCGTTGCCATTGCCGTCGGCACCGTTCTCCTGCCCGAGCTTTCCCGGCGCCTGCACGCCGGGGATCACGCCGGGGGGCGCGAGGCCTTCAACCGGGGCACGGAATTCGCCCTTCTCCTGACCCTGCCCGCCGCCGTGGCGCTGGTGGTCATCGCCCTGCCGATCACTGAAGTCCTTTACCAGCGCGGGCTTTTCGACGCCGAGGACACCGCCGCCACCGCCCTGGCCCTGGCGATCTACGGCCTCGGCCTTCCCGCCTTTGTCCTTCAAAAGGCCCTGCAACCGCTGTTCTACGCCCGCGAGGACACCCGCAGCCCGTTCCGCTATGCAATCTGGTCGATGGTGCTGAACGCGGCCCTCGCCTTCGGGCTGATGCCCTTCATCGGCTTCTCCGCCGCCGCCTGGGCCACCACGCTTTCCGCCTGGGTCATGGTCGGCCAGCTCTGGTGGGGCGCCCGCCGCTTGGGCGAGGAAACGCGCTTCGACGCCCGCTTCCTCACGCGCTTCTGGCGCATCGCCGCCGCCTCGGCCCTGATGGGCGCTGCGCTCTGGGGCGGCTGGGCGCTGTTGCAGCCGATGCTGGAGGCGAAGGCCTACCGCATCCTTGCCCTGGCGCTCCTCATCGCGCTCGGCATGGCCAGCTACGCCCTTGCTGCGGTCTTGCTAAAGGCCGTTCGCCTGTCGGACCTGAAGGCGCTCAGCCGTCAGCGCTGACGGATCATCTGCACCACGCGGCTGAATCCGCCGGGGCTGACCACGAAGGACAAGAGGAACCCGGTCGCGAAGCCCGTCACCTCGGCCACCCAGTCCCAGCCGCCGCCGAACAGAAGCCCGAACACCAGCTGAACCGCCAGAAGCATCCCGATAAGCGTGAACGCCCGTAGCCGGTTAGCGCCTACCAGCGCCAGCTTGGTCCAGATGAGGAAGGTGAAGGCCCCGATCAGCCCGTAGACCCCGGGATAGGCCCCGATCAGCTGCGTCCTTAGCCCCGGCACCAAGAGCCCATAAACCGCGCCGCCCACGACGACCGAGCCGAGGAACACCACCAGCACGCCCCACCAGCGGAAGACGCCCGCCACCATATTGCCAAGCGCCAGCACCATGACCACGGCGAACAGCGCATTGGTGAAGCTGCCATGCACCGCGACATAGCTCACCAGCCGGTGCAGGTCTTCCAGCGGGTAGCCGCCGTTCGCCCATTGGTATTTCAAGAGCTCCGGAAAGAGGCCGAACCGCTCCACCGCCTGCAAGCGCCAGCCGATCGCCTGCGGCCCGCCGACGACCCCGGCCTCGCCGAGGGACAGCACCACCTCCATCGCGATCAGCGGCAAGGCCAGCAGCCAGACCACCCAGGGCAAGGGGTTCAACGGGGGTGCGCTGTGATCGGGTTCCATGCCTCGTCCTGCATCATTGACGCCTGTTGCCCCTTCGATTACGCGGGTTTCCAAGCTTAATCCAGACGGAGCCGCTCCTCATGTCCTCCCCGGTCTCGCCCGATCAGAAGGGTGGCCAGACGCCGAAAACCTTCATGCCGCGCATCTTCTCGGGCATCCAGCCTTCGGGCGGGCTGACGCTTGGCAACTACCTCGGCGCGCTGAAGCGCTTCGTCGAAAAGCAGGACGAGGGGATCGAGACGATCTACTGCATGGTCGACATGCACGCGATCACCACCTGGCAAGAGCCCGCCAAGCTGCGCCAGCAGACCCGCGAGGGCGCCGCTGCCTTCATCGCGGCGGGGATCGACCCGAAACGTTCCATCCTTTTCAACCAGTCGCAAGTCGGTGCCCATGCCGAGCTGGGCTGGATCTTCAACTGCGTCGCGCGGATGGGCTGGATGGGTCGGATGACCCAGTGGAAGGACAAGACCGCCGGCAAGAACGCAGAGGCCGCGAGCCTTGGCCTGTTCGCCTACCCTTCGCTGATGGCCGCCGACATCCTGCTCTACCACGCCACCATGGTCCCGGTCGGCGAGGACCAGAAACAGCACCTGGAGCTGACCCGCGACATCGCGATCAAGTTCAACAATGACTACGGGGTGGATTTCTTCCCGGTGGTGGAGCCCCTGATCGAAGGCGCGGCGACCCGGGTGATGAGCCTGCGGGACGGCACCAAGAAGATGTCGAAATCCGACCCCTCGGACCAAAGCCGGATCAACCTGACCGACGACGCCGACACCATCGCCGCCAAGATCCGCAAGGCGAAGACCGACCCCGCGCCGTTGCCGGACACCGCCGAAGGCCTCAAGGACCGCCCCGAGGCGCGGAACCTGGTGAATATCTACGCGGCCCTTGCGGGCCATACGGTCGACCAGGTGATCCGTGACTTCGCGGGTGCCCAGTTCGGCACCTTCAAGCCCGCGCTGGCCGACCTTGCGGTGGCGAAGCTGTCGCCGATCACCAGCGAGATGAACCGCCTCATGGCCGACCCCGCCGAGATCGACCGCATCCTCGGCGACGGGGCCGACCGCGCCGACGCCATTGCCCGGCCGATTCTGGAGCAGGTCTACGACATCACCGGCATGATCCGCTCGCGCCGAAAGTAATCCACAGCTTTCGACGCACCCGCGCCGGGCCTGTCACATTCCCGTTTCAGCCGGTGGCTAGCGTCCGGGCTGTCCGGAGATGCGATCTGTCCCCATCGCCCGGTCCGGCCCGCTGCCCCTGAAGGCCCGGACCTTCCCGACACGCCCCCGTGCGGCTCGCACGGGGGCCTTTTTCTTCCTCCGCGTGCAGGGGCCGCCGCTCTCCACCCGCCAGATGCCAAGCCTTTGACTCTCCAGACTCTCCTGGCTGCAGAAATCGCTTTTCCACAGCTATTTTCGGAAGAAATCGCTTTACAGACTTCCGCTTTGGCCACACCATATTTAGTAAGGGTCGCGTCGGGCAAACGCTGATCCTTGCCAGATACCCAGTTTCTAGTGGGTTTCGGCCCACCAGAAGCTTCATGATGAGGCCGGGCATGTCGCTTTCCGAAGACTACGCTGCGATGGAAGACCTCCATCCCATCGACATCGTCGAGACCCTGGCCGAGCACCATGCCTGGGAATTCGACCGCGTTACCGATGACCAGATCGCAATGGCGGTCGAAGGCCAGTGGCGCACCTACTCGCTGACGCTGGCCTGGTCGGAACAGGACGAAACCCTGCGCCTGATCTGCACCTTCGAGATGGAGCCGCCGGAGGAGAAGATCGGCGCGCTCTACGATGTGCTCAACCGCTGCAACGACATGGTCTGGTCCGGCGCCTTCACCTGGTGGTCGGAGCAGAAGCTGATGGTCTGGCGCTATGGGCTGGTGCTCTCGGGCGGCCAGGTGGCGGGACCGGAGCAGATCGACCGGCTTATCGCCGCCGCCGTGATGGCCTCGGAACGCTTCTACCCGGCCTTCCAACTGGTGTCCTGGGGCGACCAGACCCCGGCGGAAGCGATGAAAGTCGCCATTGCCGAGGCCTACGGGCGCGCCTAACCTTCCCCCGGTTTGAAGGGGGTGTCGATGACATTGGAACGCGTGGCCCAGGATGGGCTGGTGCTGCTTGGCTGCGGCAAGATGGGGACGGCCTTGCTGACCGGCTGGCTGGCGGCAGGGGTGCCTGCGGCATCGGTCTGGGTGATCGAGCCCAATCCGACCGACTGGCTGAAGGGCAGCGGAGTCCATCTGAATCAGGGGGTTCCGCCTGCCCCTGCCGTGGCCCTGCTGGCAGTGAAGCCGCAGATGATGGGCGCGGCGCTGCCTGCCTTGCAGGCTTTGGGCAACGGCCAGACGCTCTTCGTCTCCATCGCCGCCGGGACGAAGATTTCCACCTTCGAGGAGGTGCTGGGCGCGCAGACCCCAATCGTTCGCACCATGCCCAATACACCCGCGATGGTCGACCGGGGGATTACCGCGATTTGCCGAAATGCTCATGTGTCCGACGCTGATTTCGCGCTTGCCCGCGATCTGATGGCCGCTGTCGGGCAGGTCGTAGAACTGACTGGTGAAGCTCAGATTGACGCCGTGACCGCCGTCTCCGGCTCTGGCCCCGCCTATGTCTTCCACCTCATCGAGACGATGGCCGCTGCGGGCGAGGCCGAGGGACTGCCCGCAGATGTCGCCATGAAACTTGCCCGCGCCACGGTCTGCGGGGCAGGGGAGCTGGCCTTTCAAAGCCCTGAAAGCGCTGCACAATTACGCATCAACGTCACCTCTCCCGGCGGCACCACGGCAGCGGCGCTGGGGGTGCTGATGGACCCGGAAGTCGGCTTTCCGCCTTTGCTTCGCCGCGCGGTAAAGGCCGCAGCAGACCGAGGACGGGAGCTTGGCAAATGACCATCACCTATGCCGATTTCGAGAAGGTCGACATCCGGGTCGGCCGCATCACCCGCGCCGAACCCTTCCCCGAGGCGCGGAAACCGGCCTACAGGCTCTGGGTCGATTTCGGGCCGGAGATCGGCGAGAAACGCTCTTCGGCGCAGATCACGAAGCACTATACGCTGGAGCAGCTGGTCGGGCGGCAGGTGTTGGGGGTGGTGAACTTCCCGCCGCGCCAGATCGGGCCGGTAAAGTCCGAGGTGCTGGTGTTGGGCGTCCCGGACGAAGACGGCGCGGTCGTGCTGATCGGGCCGGGGCATGAGGTTCCGCAGGGAGGAAAGCTGTTCTGATGCAAAGGCTTATGATCACCCGCCGCCTGCCAGACCGTGTGCTGGACGCAGCCCGCGCCCGCTTTGACGTCACCCTGCGGGACCGGACCGAGGTGCTGTCGCCCGAGGAACTCCGCGCTGCGCTGCGCGACTACGACGCGGTGCTGCCGACCTTGGGGGACCGCTTCCAGGCCGATGTTTTCGCTGACGTTTCGGCGCCTCGTGCGAAGATCCTCGCAAACTTCGGGGTGGGCTACAACCACATCGACGCCGTTGCCGCCAAGGCCGCGGGGCTCGCCGTGACGAACACCCCCGGCGCGGTCACGGATGCGACCGCCGACATTGCGGTTTCCCTCATCCTGATGACCGCGCGGCGGCTGGGCGAGGGGGAGCGGATTCTTCGCGCGGGCGGCTGGGACGGCTGGGGGCCGGTGCAGATGCTGGGCACCCATGTCACCGGAAAACGCCTTGGGATCATCGGCTTCGGGCGGATCGGCAAGGCGATTGCCAAGCGCTGCCACTACGGCTTCGACATGGAGGTGGTGTTCCACAACCGCTCGCGCGTCGAGGACCCCGGCCTGCCCGCGCGGCAGGTGGAAATGGCCGAGGCTATGGCTTCGGATTTCGTTGTGGTGGCAGTGCCCGGGAGCCGCGAGACATATCACCTGATCGACGCCAAAGTCTTGGGAATGATGCGGAAAACCGGCATCTTCGTGAACATCTCGCGCGGGGATGTGGTGGATGAGACCGCGCTGATCGACGCCCTGCAACAGGGCCGGATCGCGGGGGCGGGGCTGGATGTCTATGAATTCGAGCCGAAGGTTCCGGTGGCGCTGATGGCGATGGAAAACGTCACCCTGCTGCCGCATCTGGGCACCGCCTGCCTGGAGGTGCGCGAGAACATGGGGATGATGGCGGTGGAAAACCTGATCGCCTGGGCCGAGGGCCGGACCCCGCCAAACCTGGTTAATCCATAGCCGGATCGGGGTCGGAAGTGGCGTCTGCGATCCGTCTGGAGACGGTATGGAAACCCTACATACGCGCGTATGGGCTGAAATCCGTTAACCTTTCGGAGGGTGGGCAATTTGCCCGCCCTCCGACACGGCAGACTACCGGACTACGCCGCCGCCTTCTCGCCCCCGAAACGACCGTAGAAGGTTTCGCCCTTCTCGGCCATCTCGCGCAGCAGCGTCGGCGCATGGAACCTCGGCCCGAACTGCGCGGTCAGGCCGCGGCAGATTTCCACCGCGCGTCCCGCGCCGATGATATCGAGCCACGAGAACGGACCGCCTGACCAGGGCGCGAAGCCCCAGCCGAGGATCGCGCCCACGTCGCCCTCGCGGATGTCGGTGAGAACGCCCTCTTCCAGCGCACGCACAGCCTCCAGCACCTGGGCGAAGAGCAACCGGTGCTGCACATCGGTCAGCGAGGGCTGCATCTTGTCCTGCGGATACTTCGCCTCCAGCCCCTCCCACAGGCCCAGGCGTTCGCCCTTGTCGGAATAGGCGTAGAAGCCCGCGTTGGCTTTCTTGCCGAGACGGCCCTGGTCGGCCATCCAGAACAGCACATGGTCCACCGCCTCGTCCGGATAGTCCTTGCCCATCGCGGCCTTGGTGGCCTTGGCGATCTTGACGCCCAGGTCGATCGAGGTCTCGTCGACCAGCTGCAGGGGCCCGAGCGGCATCCCCACCAGCTTTGCGGCATTCTCCACCAGCGCCGGTTCCACCCCTTCGGCGACCATGCGGATGCCTTCGTTGATATAGGGGATGATGCAGCGGTTGGCGTAGAAGAAGCGGGCGTCGTTGACGACGATCGGGGTCTTGCGGATCTGGCGGACGAAATCCAGGGCCTTGGCCACGGCACGGTCGCCGGTCTGCTTGCCGCGAATGATCTCGACCAGGTTCATCTTGTCGACGGGCGAGAAGAAGTGGATGCCGATGAACTCATCGGGCCGCTTCGACGCCGCGGCGAGGCCGGTGATCGGCAAGGTGGAGGTGTTGGTGGCGTAGATGCAGCCCGCGCTCACCACGGCCTCGATCTTGTGGGTCACGTCGGCCTTGACCTTGGGGTCCTCGAAGACGGCCTCGACCACCAGATCGACGCCTTTCAAAGCAGCGTAGTCGGTGGTCGCGGTGATCCGGCCCAGAACTTCGGCCTTCTTCTCAGCCGTCACCTTGCCGCGCTTCATACCCTTGTCGAGCAGAGCCTCGGAATGGGCCTTCCCGCGATCCGCCGCGTCCTGCGTCGAGTCGATCAGGACAACCTCGATCGCTGCATTGGCGGCGACATAGGCGATCCCCGCCCCCATCATGCCCGCGCCGATGACGCCCAGCTTCTTCACGGCCATGTCCTCGACCTTGGGCCGGTTCGCACCCTTCTCCAGTGCCTCCTTGTTGATGAAGAGCGAGCGGATCATCGCCGAGGAGGAGGGATTCATCAGGACTGAGGTGAACTGCCGGGCCTCGATCTTCAGCGCGGTTTCGAAGGGCACCAGTGCGCCTTCGTAGACGGCGGCGAGCAGGGCCTTGGCCGCTGGATAGACGCCCATCGTCTTGCCATGCACCATCGCAGAGGCGCCGACGAAGATGGGGAAGCCGGGGGCGGAATAGGGCGCGCCGCCGGGCATCTTGTAGCCCTTCGCGTCCCAGGGTTTCACCAGATCGGCTTCGGTCGCGGACAGGACCCAGTCCTTCGCCCGCTTCAGCAGGTCTTCCGGGGCCACGACCTCGTCGATCAGCCCCGCACCCTTGGCTTCCTTCGGCGAGGAGAGCTTGCCCTCCAGCAGGAAAGGCGCCGCCATCATCGCGCCGAGCTTGCGCGACAGCCGCGTGGTGCCGCCCGCCCCGGGGAAGATGCCGACCATGATCTCGGGCAGGCCGATCTTGGCCTTCGGGTTGTCGGCGGCAATGATGCGGTGGCAGGAGAGCGGCAGCTCCAGCCCGATCCCAAGGGCGGTGCCGGGCAGGGCCGCAACGATGGGCTTGCCGCCTTTCAGGGTCTTCGGGTCCATCCCGGCGCGCTCGATCTTGCGCAGCACATGGTGCATCTGCATCACGCCGTCGAAGATCGCCTGCGCGCCACCCGCCCGCATCTTCGCGATGACCTTCAGGTCCATGCCCCCGGCGAAATCCTTCTTTCCGCTCGTGATTATGATGCCCTTCACGCCTGCATCGGTCAGCGCCGTGTCGATCAGCCCGTTCAGCGTCGCGAAGGCCTCGGTCGACATGACGTTCATCGACTTGGACTTCACGTCCCAGGTGATGGTGGCGACGCCGTCGGCATCGGTGGTCATGGTGAAGTCGGTCATTGGGCGATCTCCTTGGGCCAGCCGGGATAGGGGGTGCCGTCCTTCATGGCGAAGGTGCGGAACCCGTTCCGGCGCGAGTAATGCAGGTCGATGTCGGGGTAGTGGCAGGCGTCCTCGGCAAAGCGGGTGCCGGTGATGAAGAGCGTGGCAGGCGCGCTGCCGTCATTGCGCAGGCAATGGGCGTTGGGCTGACCGGCAGGCCAGCAGACGCAGGTGCCGGGGCCGATGACCCTCGGACCATCGTTTTCCAGCAGCGTCACGCTGCCGTCGAGGACATAGAGGAACTCATCCTCCTCCTCGTGCCAGTGCCGCAGGCTGGTCTGTCCACCGGGATGCAGGATTTCCACGAAGGCGCCGAACTGGGTCAGCCCGCCCGCATCGGACAGCGCGATGTCTTCCGCATCGCCGAGGTTGGAGAACTGGGCCGGGTAGTTGTTGGCGCAGTAGATGGCCGGGACGGATCCGGCGCGGATCACATTCGGGCGGGACCTGCCGTCGAAAGGCTTTCCCCAGGGCTCGCGCAGGCCCAGAAGCTCCTCGGGCAGGTCGCCGCCCTTGAGCCGGTTGTCCTGGGCATCGACGATCTTCCACGTGGTCTCGCCGTTGATCTGCCGCCACCCGTCATCCGGGTAGGTGCAGATGTCCCCCTTGGCACGCGAGCCGACGATCAGCCAGCGGGCAGGCACGTCGCCCCGGTTGGTCAAGTGGTGGCCGTTCGGCTGACCATGCGGCCAGCAGACCGCATCGCCGGGGAAGAGGTCGGTCATCCCGTTGTCATCGCGCAGGGTGGCGGTGCCGGAGAGGAGGTAGATGAATTCGTCCTCGGCCGAATGCCAATGCCGATGGCTGGACCAGGCGCCGGGGTCGAGCGTGTCGACATAGGCGCCGAACTGGGTCAGCCCACCCGCGACCGACAGGTGCAGTGTATGCAGGCCCTTGTCGCCGCTGGTCGGCGCGGAGGCGGGATTGACGATCATGACGCCCCGGCATGAGTCGCGGCGTCGATCTGGGCGAAAAGCTGTTCCTCGGTCAGCGGCCAGCGTTTGGCGGTCAAGGTATAGTGCGCTTCCGAGAACAGCCAGTGCCCGTCCCGGCGGACAAGCGTATGGCGCGAGACGTGCGCGCAGGCCAAGGGGGCTCCGCCGGCGAGCATATGGGTGTGGTGCCAGCCCTCGATCCGGTCGCGGGCCACATAATCAGCGGCGCGGGAAACACGTTCGTAATGGGTGACACCACGCGCCTTCAGGCCCTGTGACAGGGCGTCGAAGGTGGGGCGCAGGTCGGCGACGGTCGAAACCAGCAGATCGGCGGTGGCGGTGTGGATCAGATAGGGCAAGTCGATCATCGCCGCATAGGTGTCGAAGTCGCCCGCAAGGATGGCTTCTGAGACGGCGTTCAGCGCATCCTGATAGATCGTCAGCGGATTCATCGCGGCCCCGTCCAGTCAGCGCCATCCTTGTAGGTGAAGCGGGCCTTCCCGGCTGCCATCTCAACCCGGAGATCGACATCGGAATAGGTCGCCACCTCGCGTGGGGCCTTGGTGCCGACGACAAGGAACTTCGCCACCTTTTCGGTGCGGTTGATGAAATGGTGTCCATCCGGGCTGCCCGCCGGAAAGGCCGCGCAGTCGCCCGCACGCATCACAGTTTCGCCCGCATCCTGCACCAGCGTGCATTCGCCTTCCGTCACCATCACGAACTCATCCTCGTTCTGGTGCCAGTGCCGCAGGGAAGACAGCGCGCCGGGCTCCAGGCTGACAAGGTTGGCGCCGAACTGGGTCAGCCCGCCCGCATCGCCCAGGCGAAGGGACGAACGTCCCTGCATCATGCTGGCGTAGGGCTCGGGATAGATCGAGCCGGTCTTCACCGGAACCTTGGCAGGGTCAATCACGGGCATCGGGGCCTCCTCCGGTTGGGCGTAGGCCCGGCAGGGAGGTTTCCCGTGTCAGGCGGACAGGGCGAGCGCCGCGAACTGGCGGTCGAGTTCGGGCATCGACAGACGGGTATAGCTGACCATCTCGGTCTGAAGGCCGATGCCGGTATCGCGGCAATAGTAGACGGCCTGCGAGACGCGCGTCGCTTCCACCGGGAAGGCGATTTCCTGCCAGTTGACCCAGACCCGGAACCGCCCCGCGCGGGGCAGGTCGATGGCCGAGACCTTCGGGCGCAGCGCGACCACGCCGCGGCCGACCAGCGCTTCGCGCAGGTGTTCGAACACAGTACACGCCTGATCGGGCGCACTGACAACCAAGCGGCTTGTATGCAGGAAGATCGGCAGCGGGAAGACATAGGAGTCCATCAGCCGATCGAACTGGCCGGAGAGCAGAAGCTCTCCCTTTGTCTGCAAATGCGCCGTGATCTGCGAATACAGCATGAAAAGGGTTCCCAAAACGTTTTGGATATCCGTCCATCTTGGGAGAATCACCCTTCGCACGGCGTAAGTTTGCGACATTTCCCGCTCCGCAGGCGACATCGACGTGGCGTCGCGCCGTGCCGATGAGAATTGCAGTCGATGTGTCGCGTCCCGGCATCAGACCCGCTCGATGATCGTGGCAGCGCCCATGCCGGACGCGATGCAAAGGGTCGCCAGACCCATCGCCTTGTCCTGTCGCTCCAGCTCGTCCAGGAGCGTGCCGATGATGATTGCTCCGGTCGCGCCAAGGGGGTGGCCCATGGCGATGGAACCGCCGTTGACGTTGACTAGCGCCGGGTCGACATCGAAAGCCTGCTGAAAGCGCAGGACGACCGAGGCGAAGGCCTCGTTCACCTCGAAGAGGTCGATGTCGCCGATCTGCAGCCCGCTGTCGTGCAGGATCTTCTGCGTCGCCGGAACCGGGCCGGTCAGCATGATCGTCGGATCGGTGCCGATCTTCGCGGTCGCCCGGATGCGGGCGCGGGGTTTCAGCCCATAGGCCTTGCCGAATTCGGCATTGCCGATCAGGACCGCCGCCGCCCCGTCCACGATGCCCGAGGAGTTCCCGGCGTGGTGGATATGTTCGATACGTTCCAGATGCGGGTATTTCATGATCGCGATCTTGTCGAAGCCGGGCATCGACTCGCCCATGTCCTTGAAGGCGGGCTTCAGGGCACCCAGCGCCTGCATGTCGGTACCGGGGCGCATGTATTCATCGGTCGAGAGGATCGGAAGACCGTTCTGGTCGGTGATCGTCAGGATCGATTTCGCGAACCGGCCCTCTTTCCAGGCCTGCGCCGCCCGGCGCTGGGATTCCATCGCCAGAGCATCGGCCTGATCGCGGGTAAAGCCGTATTCGGTGGCGATGATATCCGCCGAAATCCCCTGCGGCACGAAATAGGTCTTCATCGCGAGCGTCGGGTCCACGGCAATCGCCGCGCCGTCCGACCCCATCGCAACGCGGCCCATCATCTCCACCCCGCCGGCGATATAGGCCTGCCCGGCGCCGCCCTTCACCTGGTTGGCGGCGAGATTGACCGCCTCCATTCCGCTGGCGCAGAAACGGTTGATTGCAAGGCCCGGAATGCGTTCGTCAAGATCCGAGGCCAGAACCGCCGACCGCGCGAGGCACCCGCCCTGCTCGCCCACCTGGGTGACGTTGCCCCAGATCACGTCCTCGACCGCGTGGCCTTCCAGCCCGTTCCGTTCCTTCACCGCGTTCAGCACCTTGGCCGACAAGGCGACCGAGGTCAGCTCGTGCAGCGACCCGTCGGGGCGACCCTTGCCGCGCGGGGACCGGACGGCGTCATAGATGAAAGCTTCGGACATTGTCGTCTCCTCAGGTGGCGGGGAAGGCCCGCTGCATCAGATCATAGGGATGTTTCCAGCCGGGCAGACCTGCAATCCGGTCAAGCCAGGCATCGACATTTGGCCAGTCCTTGCGGTCAAAGCCGTATGGCTCGGGGTAGTAGAGATAGCCGCAGCACGACAGATCGGCGATGGTGGGCGCCTCGCCGACGATCCAGTCGCGGCTGGCGAGGTGGTCGTTCAGGATGGTGTAGGCGGCCTTCAGGCGGCCTTGCAGGAAGGGGATCACGCCTTCGGGGCGCTTGCCGGCGGGCAGGAAGTTCATCAGGAACCGCGTGGTGCCGATCATGGTGGAAAGCTTGTGGTTGTCCCAGAACAGCCAGCGCAGGATTTCCTGCCGGTCAAAGTCGGAGGTGCCCCCCAGCTTGCCGGTCGAGGCCGCGATGTGGTCAAGGATAACGCCCGACTGGGTCAGCGTCAGGTCCCGGTCGACCAGCACGGGCACTTCGCCCATCTCGTTGATCTTGCGGAATTCAGGCGATCGCGCCTCGCCCTTGAAGAAGTCCACGAAGACCGGCTCCCAGGTGGCGCCCGTCATCTCCAGCGCCAGCGCGCATTTGTAGGCGTTGCCGCTTTCACCGAAACAGTAGAGTTTCATGCCGTCCTCCCCGACAGTCATAGCAATCAGGAGGGCCTGCGGGACTTTGCCCTGTCAGGCCCGCCTGTCGGTCGAAGCCTAGAACGCCTCGACGGCGAGTGCCATCACAGGATCGGCACCGCTTTCGATGCGTGCCAGATGCGCGGCGCAGGCCGGAAGCTGGCGGGCCATGTAGAAGCGGCCCGTCGCGACCTTCGCCTCATAGAAGGCACGGTCGCCCGCGCCCGCATCCAGCGCGGCATGGGCGGCCTTGGCCATCCGGGTCCACATCAGGCCCAGGCAGACATGGCCCATCAGGTGCATGAAGTCATAGGACCCGGCCAGCGCGGCATTGGGGTTCTTCATGCCCTGCTGCATGAAGAACATGCCCGCCGCCTGCATCTGCTTCGACGCGGCCTTCAGCGGTTCGACAAAGCCCGTCATCCGCTCGTCGCCGTCATGCGCCTTGCACTCGGCCTTGACCATCTCGAAGAAGGCCATCACATGCTTGCCGCCATCGGTTGCAAGCTTGCGGCCCACCAGGTCCAGCGCCTGCACGCCGTTCGCGCCTTCATAGATCTGGGCGATGCGGGCGTCGCGCACGAACTGCGACATACCCTGTTCCTCGATATAGCCGTGCCCGCCAAAGATCTGTTGGGCCTGCACCGCCATCTCGAAACCCTTGTCGGTCTGGAAGCCTTTCAGGACCGGGGTCAGAAGACCGATCAGCCCGTCCGCGTCTGCATCGCCGTGATGCGCCCGGTCGATCAGAGTCGCGCCCCAATAGGTCAGCGCGCGGGCCCCTTCGACAAAGCTCTTCTGCTCCATCAGGTTGCGGCGGATGTCGGGATGCACGATCAGCGGATCCGCCGGGCCCTTGGGGTTCTCCGCCCCGGTCACGGCACGGCCCTGAAGCCGGTCCTTCGCGTAGGCGAGCGAGTTCTGGTAGGCCGCTTCGGCCACGGCATAGCCCTGCAGCGCCACGCCAAGGCGGGCCTCGTTCATCATCGTGAACATGGCCTTCATGCCCTTGTGGAGGTCCCCCAACAGCCAGCCGGTCGCCCCGTCATAGTTCATCACGCAGGTGGCATTGCCGTGGATGCCCATCTTCTCCTCGACCTTGCCGACCGAGACGGCATTGCGGGCGCCGAGCGAACCGTCAGCGTTCACCATGACCTTCGGCACGATGAAGAGGCTGATGCCCCTCGTCCCCTCACCACCGCCCGGCGCTTTCGCCAGCACGAGGTGCACGATGTTCTCGGCCATGTCGTGGTCGCCCGCCGAGATGAAGATCTTCTGCCCGGTGATCCTGTAGGACCCATCCGCCTGCGGTTCGGCCTTGGTGCGCAGAAGCCCGAGGTCGGTGCCGCAATGCGGTTCGGTCAGGTTCATCGTGCCGGTCCACTCGCAGGTGACAAGCTTCGGCAGCCATTTCGCCTTCTGCTCGTCCGTCCCGTGCACCAGGATCGCCGAATAGGCGCCGTGGGTCAGGCCCTGGTACATGTTGAAGGCCATGTTGGCCGAGACGAAGGTCTCGTTCACCACCGTGTGCATCAGGTAGGGCAGGCCCTGTCCGCCATAGTCCGGTGCCGCGTCCAGCGACATCCAGCCGCCTTCGGACAGCGTGCGGAACGCCTCCTTGAAGCCCTTCGGCGTGCGAACGACGCCGTTTTCCAGGTGGCAGCCTTCGGTGTCGCCCACGGCATTCAGGGGGGTGAGGATGTCCTGCGCGACCTTCGCCGCCTCGTCCAGCACGGCCCCGGTGAAGCTTTGTTCCAGATCGGCATAGCCGGGAATGTCGGCTTCGCTGATCTTGAGCAGGTCGTGCAGCAGGAACTGCATGTCCTTCACGGGGGCGGTGTAGCTGGCCATCTCTTTTTCCTCTTCCCTTGTCAGTGCCGCGCGCCGGGCGCGGATCGTTCAGGCCGCGCGCCGGGGCACCAGACCCTTGGCTTCGGCATCGGCCAGCTCGGCCTTCAGGTCCGCAATGGCCAGGTCCAGCTCGGCGCGCTGGGTTTCCATTTCCGCCAGCCGCTTCACGGCCAGATCGTAGGCCTTCTGCCGCTGGGCAGTCAGCCCGCCGTCGCGATCGTAGAGGTCCAGCGTCTGCCGGATATCCTCCAGGCTGAAGCCGAAGCGCTTTCCGCGCAGGATCAGCGCCAGCCGCGCCCGGTCGCGCCGGGTGAAAAGCCGCCGTGTCCCGATGCGGATCGGGGTCAGCAGTTCCTTGGCCTCGTAGTACCGGAGCGTGCGGGGCGTCACCTCATAGGCCTCGCACATCTCGCGGATGGTCATCACGTCGGTCGGAATGTCGGTATTCATGGGCTCACTCGTTATTGGGTTGCATCTGTGCGGCGGCAGATGCGAGCCCGGCCCCACGATTACCAGAGCAGTTGACGCTAACGTCACTGTGACGTCACGTCAGATCAGGCGCTGACGTGAAGTCACGGCCATCCGGGCAACTTCGGGGGGAGAAACGGCCAGAAGGCCGGGCACGTCGGCCCGGCCTTGTCCTGCCGCCGCCACCCGGTTCAGCGCAGGACCATGCCCTCGGGCCAGGTCAGAACCTGTTCCAGGGTGATCGTTTCCTTGCCCCCTGCCGCCAGCTCGAACTCCCAGGCGAGGATGCCGCGCTGGCCCTCGACGTCGGTTTCCGTCGGCTCGGGCGAGGCGGAGACCTCGATCTCCAGATCGTCCTGCTCGCTGTAGGGCACCTGGTCCAGGATGCGGACCGGCCAGGCCTCGTCCCCGGTGTTCTCGACCGTGATCACCGCGCTTTCGCTTTGCTGGTTGGCGCTGGTGAAGACCCCGGTCTCGCCCTCGGCCCGCTTCGGCATCTCGCGTTTGACCCGCACAGTCTCCAGCGCGCCGAAGGCCACGTCGGTTTCCACCCCCGGCGCGATCACGTCCAGCCAGGTGGAGCCGACAAGCACGCCCTCACGGAACAGCATGGCCTGACCGGGCAAGAGCGGCTCGTCGCTGGCGTTGGTGAAGCTCGCCATGACGAAGGCGGTCTTGTCGAGACGCGGAACGGCGACAGCCTCGATCACCGGCGCGAACGACAGGCTGTCGAGCGCCAGCCGCAGGTCCTCGGCCCCGGTCGCAACGGTGACGGGCTCGGGGTAGTTGTAGACGACGGTGTCGCCCTCCATCGCGGCGCCTGCCGTGATGGGGGCGGGGGCGGCTTCGGCGACGACCTCGCCCTGGGCCATGACACCACCCGCGATGTCCGACTTGCGCGCCAGATCGTAAGCCTCCACCTCTGGCCCGATGGTGCGCAATTCAGGCCAGAGCTGCGATGGCGCGGCCTGCTCCGAAGGTCGCGAAGAGGACAGTGTCAGCGCAACCCCCGCCCAGTCCTCGCCCGTGTATTGCGTCACGAGGACCGATCGGCTCAGCACCAGCGCATCGTCGCCCGCGCGGGTCAGGTTCAGGTCGTAGACCGGCCTCCAGCTGGCATTGCCGACATATTGCGTGACGGTGACGGTCTGCTCGCCAGCTTCAGCGACGTTCACAGCGACCGACAGCGCGGTGTAGTCCATGTCGGCGGACGGCAGCGCGTCATAGGCGGCCTGCGCTTTCGCCAGCGCGTCCTGCGCCTCGGTCACGGCCTTGCGGACGGGCGGCAACTCGGCCTTGGCGGCCAGCGCGGCCTGCCGGGCCGCCAGCGTCTCGGCGCCGATCATCGCCGCCATCGACTTGATCGTGTCGGGCGTGGCCCCGTCCGGCAGCGCGCCGGTGAACGAGGACAGGAACCGCACCTGCGCCTCGGCGGCCTCGACCTTCGCCGTGACTGCCTCCAGCGCCAGCTGGGCCTGGTCGGCGGTGGCCTCGGCGGCCTCGACCTGAGCTTTGGCAGCCTTCTGCGCCTCGGTCAGCGGGTCCTCGCGCGGGGGCAGGCGGTCGGCGCGCAGGTTGAAGGCCCCGAGTTGCAGGCCTTCAGAGGGCGCAAGACGGATGAGGCCCGGGTCGCTGTCATAGGGCAGGTCGGTGACAAGCAACTCATGCGGCCCGGCGGAGGGGGCGGTGAAGCTGACCTCGCGCGTCAGCTTTGCGCCGTCGGGGTAGACGGTGACGGCGGTGATCCGGCTGGTCGCTGCGATGGTGTCGGCGCAGGCGGGCAAGGCGGTGGAGGCGAGAAGAACGGCAATCAGCGCGCGCATCGGCGGGGCCTTTCGGTTGGATGTCGCGCGAAAGGTAGGCCCGGCGCGGCAGGGGCGGCAAGGGCGGGAAACCCGTCCCAAGGAATTCGCTCCGGCTTGCGTCAATCCATCTCGAACCGCGCGGGATCGGGGCCGCAGCGTTGGCCTTCGTCCAGGGTGGCGATGGCGGCCATCTCCGCTTCGGTCAGGGCGAAGTCGAAGAGGTTCAGGTTCTCGCGCAGCCCCGCCTCGCGGGTCGAGCGCGGGATGACCGCGGCGCCGATCTGGAGATGCCAGCGCAGGATCACCTGCGCCGGGCTCTTGCCGGTGCGGCGGACGGCAGCCTGCACGGGGGCGGTCTCGAAGCTTTTCCCCTGGCCGAGCGGCGTCCAGCTTTGGGTGACGATTCCGTGTTTCGCATGGAAGGCGCGGAGGGCCGGTTGCTGGAGCCTCGGGTTGATCTCCACCTGATTCAGCACCGGGGTGACGCCGGTTTCGCCGATGAGGCGGGTGAGCTGCGGCTCCTGGAAGTTCGACACGCCGATGGAGGTGGCGCGCCCCTCCTCGCGCAGCCGGATCAGCGCGCGCCAGGTGTCGAGGTAGAGGTCCTTCCTGGGGCAGGGCCAGTGGATCAGCAGCAGATCGACATGGGTCAGACCCAGCCGCTTCAGGCTGGCCTCTGCCGCACGCAGGGTCTTGTCGAAACCCTGCTCGCTGTTCCAGACCTTGGTGGTGACGAAGACCTGCTCACGCGGCAGGCCGGAACGGCGGATGCCCTCGCCCTGGCCTGCCTCGTTGCCGTAGATCGCCGCGCCGTCGACCAGCCGGTAGCCGAGGTTCAGGGCGGTCGCGGTGGTTTCCGCCGTCGTGGCGGCGGGGACCTGCCAGAGGCCGAAGCCCAGTTGCGGGATATGGCGGCCGTCGTTCAGGGGAAGCATCTGGGTCATCGGGGGTCTCCTGCCGGGTGGACAGGAAAGCCCGTGCGGCGGGCAAGTGCAAGGGCTCAGGGCCGGGCCAGCGCCCGGATGGCAATGCCTGGCAGGGGATGGCCCGGAAAGCCTTGCCCGAAACGACGTACCAGGTCCTGGTAGGCGGGACCGACCTGACTGGACTTGGCGAGGGTATTTCCGGTGGCGGCGTCCGTCAGGACAAGTCCGCCGCCAGCCGGAACGAACTTCAAACCCCGCTGGGCAAGTGCCAGATGCAACTGCCCCCAAGTGCCGGAAACCGCCAGCGCTTCTGCGACGAGGAGCCGAAGGCGAACGAGGAGCCGCTCGTCGGGAACTTCGTTCCTCCTCGCTTTGCGGCTGTCGTGACGCTTCACCTCGAGGCGGATCAGGTCACGCAATACGGCGCCCGGAGTTTCGTCCCGCGCCTTGCACAGCGCCTGGAACCGCCGCCACAGCACATCATCGCAATGAAAAAGGGTCTCGGCCATAAGCCAAGACCCTCCCGTAGCAAGGTTAAGAAACCCTTAGCCCTTCTTCAGCACCTTCGACCCCAGAAGCTCCGCGATCTGCACCGCGTTCAGCGCCGCGCCCTTGCGCAGGTTGTCGCTGACGCACCACAGGTTCAGCCCGTTCTCGATGGTCGAATCCTGCCGCACCCGGCTGACATAGGTCGCGAACTCGCCGACGCATTCGATGGGGGTGATGTAGCCGCCGGGTTCGCGCTTATCCACCAGCATGACGCCCGGCGCCTCGCGCAGGATGTCCTGCGCCTCCTGCCAGTCGAGGAACTCTTCGGTCTCGATGTTGATCGCTTCCGAATGGCCGACGAAGACCGGCACCCGGACGCAGGTCGCCGTGACCTTGATCTTCGGATCGAGGATCTTCTTCGTCTCGGCCACCATCTTCCATTCTTCCTTGGTCTCGCCCGAGTCCAGGAAGACGTCGATATGCGGGATCACGTTGAAGGCGATCTGCTTGGAGAACTTCTTCGGCGGAACCTCGTCGGTCGGGTTGTAGACCGCCTTGGTCTGGTTCCACAGCTCGTCCATGCCTTCCTTCCCGGCGCCCGAGACGGACTGGTAGGTCGACACCACGACGCGGGTGATCTTCGCCCGGTCATGCAGCGGCTTCAGCGCCACCACCATCTGCGCGGTGGAGCAGTTGGGGTTGGCGATGATGTTGCGCTTGGCATAGCCGTGGATCGCATCGGCGTTCACTTCCGGCACGATCAGCGGGATCTCGGGGTCGTAGCGGTAGAGGCTGGAGTTGTCGATCACCACGCAGCCCGCGGCGGCGGCCTTGGGGGCATAGACCTTGGTCGCCTCGGAGCCCACGGCGAACAGCGCGATGTCCCAGCCGGTGAAGTCGAAGGTGTCGAGGTCCCTGGTCTTGATAGTCTTGTCGCCGAAGCTGACCTCGGTGCCGAGGGACTTGCGCGACGCAAGTGCCGCGATCTCGTCCACCGGGAACTCGCGCTCGGCGAGGATGTTCAGCATTTCGCGGCCCACGTTGCCCGTGGCACCCGCGACGACGACCTTGTAGCCCATCGGGGTTCTCCTATCCGTCCCCACCGTCGGGGACGGGCGGCTGTTAGCGCATGGCCCGCGCCGGGGAAAGCGGATTCGTGGGGGCCCGCGTCAGTGCGGCCGGTCCTGTGACCAGAGGTAGACGAAAAGACCAATGGCCGTGGTGACGGCGAAGAACAGGAATACCGCCTGATAGGGCGCTGCGGGCGGCGTCGCTTCGGTCGCGGCATGAAGGCGGCCGGTGACGATCTGGGCAATTCCGATGGGGGCGATGCCGAAAAGGTTCAGAAGCGTCACCCCCCGGCCCGTCAGATGCGCAGGCACGAAGGACCGGCCATGCGCCAGCACGATGGGGAAGCTTGCGCCGAAGAAGCCGGCGGCGACGAGGATCGCCACAGCCACCACCGGCGGGGCCGCCGCGAACCACCAGAGCGCGACCAGGCAGGCCAGCATCACCGCGTTTCCGGCGACGACCAGCGCCTTGCGCCGCCCGAGCCAGCGGTCGACCGGTCCGTAGGCGAAGTTGCCCGCCACCATCGCCAACCCCATCCACAGGCTGACCCGCCCGATCTCCAGCTGGTCCGCGCCGTGGACATCAGCAAAATAAGGCCCGATCCAGAGCCCCCGCAGCCCGGCGATGGGGGTGTAGCAGACCGTCATCATGATCAGGATCGGCCAGAGCACCGGCATCTTCAGCAATTCCCACAGCGACCCGCTCCGCGCTCCGTCCAGCCGCTCGGGGTCGCGCACCAGCAGCAGGATCGCCAGCGCCACGACCCCGGTGATCGCGGCCAGGCCCATCACCGTCTCGCGCCAGCCGAAGGCCGTGACTGCCCAGGACAGCGGCAGCGACGAGGCGACATTGCCCAGCGTCCCCACCCCGAGCGTCAGCGCGGCCAACGTGCCGAAGACGGCGGGGGAAAACTGCCGGGCATAGATGAAATAGTTCGCCATCAGCACCGGCGCACAGCCGATGCCGATCAGCGCCATGGCAAGCTTGATCTGCATCGCTCCCGTCGCCTGCGCGAAAAGCACCGCTCCCGCCGCGCCCACCGCCATCAGCACCCCGGCGGTCAGACGCGGCCCCACCCGGTCCAGCCAGCCGCCGATGGGCACCTGCATGGCCGCGAAGGCCAGGAACCACCAGCCCGAGGCCGAAGCCAGCTCTGCCGCCGTGACGTGCAGATCCTCGGTCAGCACCGGGGTCATCACGGCCAGGAAGGCACGGTAGAACTGGCTCAGGACATAGGCGAGAACGAGGGCTGCGATGCCGATGCGCATGGGATGGCCTTTCGGGGGGATCTGCCGGTTGTGGCAAGCACTGACGCCGACCGCAAGGCCGATTTCTTCAAGAAATCGCTCCGGAGTTTGAAAACTCCGGTCCCGGTCGGACTTGCGGGACTCCCGCTTCCGGCGTCAGATGCAGGGGTCCCCTCCGGAGGTTCCCATGTGCCGTTTCCTCGTCCCCGCCCTCCTCCTCGCGAGCCCCGCCCTCGCCAACGACGGCTTCGGTGGGCTTTCCGCCACCGGCCTCACCTTCGGCCAGACCGATGCCGTCGCGATGGAGGAGGAGCGGCTTTTCATCGGGCTCGACACCATCGCGGTGGACTATGTCTTCCGCAACACCACCGATACCGACGTGACCGGCGAGGTGATCTTCCCCCTGCCGCCCATCGCGGTCTGGTCGGGTTACGAGGCGATGATGAACCTGCCGGAAGACCTGACCCGCCCCGATATCGTGGGCTTCACCGCGACGGTCGACGGCCAGCCGGTTACTGTCGCCATCGACAGGATCGCGGTGCTGGAGGACGGCTATGACGAGGCCAACCCACCCTCCAAGCAGTATGACGATCCCGGCCGTGACGTGACCGCCGATCTGGAGCGGCTGGGCATTCCCCTGACGCTCGACTTTGCGACGGTGCGCGACGTGCTGCTCTCCTTCCCGGTAGAGAAGCGCAACGAACTCGCTGCGCTGGGGCTGGCGGAGTACTACGCAGGAGATCCGGCCAACGACATCGCGCCCGACGTCTGGGGCGCATGGTCCATCGTGACACGGTATCACTGGACGCAAACCTTCCCCGCGGGGAAATCGGTGAAAGTCAGCCACTCCTATACCAACCGCCCACCCGGGGGGCTGTTCTACTGGACCGACCCGCCCGAGGACTACCAGACCTATCTGGTCGATCAGTACTGCATCGACACCGGCACCTCGAAGGCGATGATCAAGGCGCTGAAGAACCCGCAGGGTGACGAATTCGGCAACTACGGCACCTCGTGGAACATCTCCTACGTCCTGCGCACCGCGAACAGCTGGGCCGGGCCGATCGGCAAGTTCACCATGACGCTCGACAAGGGCGACCCGAAGAACGTCATCTCGCTCTGCGCCGAGGGGGTGAGGAAGACCGGCCCGACGACCTTCGTCATCGAGAAGACCAACTACACGCCCGAGCGCGACCTGGAGGTATTGATCGTGCAGCCGATGACTCAGGAGTAGCCGCGCGTCGAGGAGCCGTTTTTGTCAGGCGGGCTGACCCACCGCCATCACCCGCTCGCGGATCGGCAGGTGGACGATGGCCGAGAAGGCTCCGACGCCGACGCCGATCCACCAGACCAGCGTGTAGTCGCCGTTCAGGTCATACATCCGGCCTCCAAGCCAGACTCCCAGGAACCCGCCGATCTGGTGGGAAAGGAACACCACGCCGTAAAGCGTGCCCATGTAGCGGATGCCGTAGATATGCGCGACGAGCCCCGAGGTCAGCGGGACCGTCGCGAGCCAGAGCGATCCCATCACGGCAGAGAACAGCAGGACCGAGAATGGGGTGATGTCATTCATGATGAAGGCGGCGGCGGCGATGGTGCGGCCGACGTAGATGGCGAACAGCAGGTATTTTTTCGTGTAGCGCTTGCCCAGATACCCGGCGGTCAATGTGCCGACTATGTTGAAAAGCCCGATCACCGCGATCGACACCGCGCCAAGGGCCGAGGTCGTGGTGATGCCGATGTCGGCCAGGATGCCGCCTGCGTCGATAGGCGAGCAAAGCTCGGTCACGAAGGCCGGGAAATGCGCGGTGATGAACGCGAGCTGATAGCCGCAGGAGAAGAAGCCAAGGAAGATCAGCGTGTAGGACGGGTCCTTGAAGGCGCGGACCAGCACCTGACCCATGCTCTCCTCAAGCTCCTGCTTCGATGCCAGCGCCGGGCTGCGCAGGAACGGCAGCGCGGCGAGTGTCGCCAGGATCACCACGGCGAAGATGATGAACACGGTCTGCCAGTGATAGCTTTGCAGCAGCCATTCCGCCGTGGGCGCACCGAACACCTGGCCGGCCGATCCGGCAGCGGTCGCGATGCCCAGTGCCATCGACCGGTTCTCCGCCGACGAGGCCCGCCCGACAATGGCAAGGATCACCCCGAATCCCGTCCCCGCGATCCCGAAGCCGACCAGGATCGCCAGCAGCTGGTGCTGACCGGGCGTGACGGCATAGGCCGAGAGCACGAGCCCCGCCGCATAGAGGAGCGCCCCGGCAACGATCGCCCTGCGGTCGCCGAAGCGTTCCGCAAGGGCACCGAACAGCGGCTGGCCGATGCCCCAGGCCAGGTTCTGGATCGCGATGGCCAGCGAGAAGTCTGACCGGAGCCAGCCAAACTCCTCGGCGATGGGGATCTGGAACACCCCGAAACTGGCCCTCACGGCGAAGGAGATCATCAGGATCACGCAGCCTGCGATCAGGACGGGGGTGATCAGCGAGGTCTTGGTCATGTCGGTCTCCGGGCGCCGGGGCGCGGAAGGTGCGCCGGTGGCGAAGCGGCGTCAAATGGAGAATTGTGATGGTCACAGCCACGAATGCTGATTGCGCGTCCCGGCGCTCCGGAATTTCGTTGCGGATGTGCCGCAGATCGGCGGAGTATCGGAGGCCAGCGCCCGGCTAAACCGCTTCCGGCTTTCACCCAGGTGAAGGCGCCGTTAAGGGCCGGGCGCGGATGCAAGGGAGACGGGAATGGCCGATTGGTGGCGTGGCGCTGTGACCTATCAGGTCTATCCCCGGTCGTTCCAGGATTCGAACGGCGACGGGGTGGGCGACCTGCCCGGCATCACCCGACGCCTGCCCTATCTGGCCGCGCTGGGGGTCGATGCGGTCTGGCTCTCGCCCTTCTTCAAAAGCCCGATGAAGGACATGGGCTACGACGTCTCGGACTATTGCGACGTCGACCCGGTCTTCGGCACGCTGGCCGATTTCGACGCATTGATCGCCCGCGCGCATGAGTTGGGGCTGAAGGTGATCATCGACCAGGTGCTGAGCCACACTTCCGACCAGCACCCGTTCTTTGCCGAAAGCCGGAAGGACCGGGTGAACCCGAAGGCCGACTGGTATGTCTGGGCGGATCCGAAGCATGACGGAATGCCGCCCTGCAACTGGCTGTCGGTCTTCGGCGGCCCGGCCTTCCAGTGGGACGCGCGACGCAAGCAGTATTACCTGCACAACTTCCTGACCTCGCAGCCCGACCTGAACTACCACAATCCGGCGGTGCAGGACTGGGCGCTGGAGAGCATGCGCTTCTGGCTCAAGCGCGGGGTGGACGGCTTCCGCTTCGACACGGTGAACTACTTTTTCCAGGATGCGCTGTTCCGCGACGATCCGGCGGATTACCGGGTGAAGGCCGAGCCCGAGGGCAATCCCTACGGGATGCAGTATCATATCTTCTCCAAGAACCAGCCGGAGAACCTGCTCTGGATGGAGCGCATCCGCAAGCTGCTGGACGAATACGGCGCGGCCTCGGTGGGCGAGATGGGCGAGCAGCACCATGCGATCCGGATGATGGGGGAATACACCGCGCCGGGGCGGCTGCATCAGTGCTATTCCTTCGAGCTGATGGGCTATGACTTCGACGCCGGCTTCTTCCGCGACCGGGTGGAGGGCTTCTTCAAGGGTGCTCCGGACGGCTGGCCGATGTGGGCCTTCTCCAACCACGATGTCGTCCGCCACGCGACCCGCTGGGCGAAGCATGGTGAAAGCGCCGAGACGGTGGCGAAGCAGGCGGGGTCGCTCCTTCTGGCCTTCGAGGGGTCGATCTGCCTTTGGGAAGGCGAGGAGCTGGGCCAGACCGACACGCCGCTGGACTTCGAGGAACTGACCGACCCGCAGGGCATCAACTTCTGGCCCGAACCCATCGGGCGGGACAATACCCGGACACCGATGGTCTGGGATGGCTCGCCCAACGCGGGCTTCACCACCGGCAAGCCCTGGCTGCCGGTAAAGCCGGAACAGGCTGCCCGGAATGTCGCGGGGCAGGAGGGCGCGCAGGGATCGGTGCTGGAACATTACCGGGCGGCGATCGCGTTCCGGAAAGGGTCGGTGGCGCTGCGCGAGGGGAAGACGCGGTTCCTGGACCTGCCCGAGCCGGTGCTGGGCTTTGTCAGGGGCGATGGGGAGGGCGCGCTTCTGTGCCTGTTCAACCTGTCGCCGGTGGCACTGTCGATCACGGTTTCGGGTGTCGGGGCGCCGGTCGGGCCGTCGCTTCACGCCGTGCTGGAGGGCGACCGGCTGACACTGGGTCCGAACGCGGCGGCTTTCCTGCCGGTCACGGGGACGGTGGCGGTGCAGGACTGAGCTGTCCTGCGTGGACAGATTTTGCGCGCCAGTGAAATCAACGACTTGCGCGCGGGCATTCAGGAACGGTTAAGGATTGGACGGCCGACCCGGCAGGCGATCCGGCTGGAACGCTAAAGGATGACCTGCGGCTCGGGCAGGCCCATCGCCGTGCCGGGAAAGGCGAAAAGCTGACCGGAGGCGGGATGGCGGGCGCGGGCCTCGGCATCCATATGCTCAAGCGCGGTGGTGACGTAAAGCGTCGTCAGCCCCGGCCCGCCGAAGGCCGGGCACGAGGAATGCGGCGCGCCGGGGGTTTCCACCGCATGCAGGAACACTCCGTCCGGACCGTAGCAGGCCACCCGCCCCGCACCCCATTGCGCATTCCAGAATCGGCCCTCGGCGTCGATGACAGCGCCGTCCGGATTCAGCCCCGCGCGGGCGAGATCGAGCCAGGCTTCGGGCTCGCCCTTCGGCCAGCCCTGCGCATCGAGCGCGACCTTCATCACCCGGCCCAGCACGGTGTCGCCGAAATGCGCGGCGCTGCCGTCCGGGGTGAAGCAGATCGCGTTGGGGATCGTCACGCCTTCGTAAAGCCGCCGCAGCTCGCCGCAATACCAGCGCCAGATCGCGCCTACGCCCTTTTCGGCCTTCTTGCCCATGGTGCCGAACCAGAACCCGCCCTGCCGGTCGGCGCGGCCATCGTTCGACCGGGTGGCCGCGGTTCCGGCTTCGGCGACCGCCTTTTCGGTGCCGGTGACGAGATCGAAGCGGATCAGCCCCGTCTCGCTGGCAAGAAGCAGTTCGTCGCGGGAGATCCAGCCTGCGGCGGAGACATATCCGGAAAAGCTCCAGGATTGCTTCTGCGAGTGCAGGGTCCGGTTCAGGATGTCGAACCAGAACAATTCCTCGCGCAGGGGGTGCCAGAGCGGGCCTTCGCCCAATTCGCAGGCGCGAGTGTCGAAGATCATGGGAAGACCTCGTCATAGGCCGCGACGATGGCGGCGGCTTTGCGGGCGATTTCAGAAGTGGACAGGCCGGGCGTATAGAGCGCGGTGCCGATGCCGAAGCCATCCGCCCCGGCGCGGGCCCAGTCGGCGAAGTTCGCCGGTCCGGCACCGCCTACGGCGTAGACGGCCATGCCCTTCGGCAAGACCGCGCGGATCGCCTTCAGCCCCTCGGGGCCGAGCAGGTTGCCGGGGAAGAGTTTCAGCCCCGTCGCCCCGGCCTTGATGGCGGCGAAACATTCGGTCGGCGTCATCACCCCGGGCCAGGAGGCCATCCCGGCGGCACGGGTGGCGGCGATCACCTCCGAGTCGGCATTGGGCGAGACGATGAGCGTGCCACCTGCGGCCTTCACCTGCGCCACCTCGGCCACGCTCAGCACGGTGCCCGCGCCGATCTCGGCCCCCGGGACGGCGGCGACCATCGCGGCAATCGAGTCGAAGGGGTCGGGCGAGTTCAGCGGCACCTCGATCCGGGTGATCCCGGCGGCGACCAGCGCCCCGGCGGCGGGGGCGGCCTCGGGCGGGGTGATCCCGCGCAGGATGGCAATCAGGTTGCGGTGGGTCATCTGGCGCCCTCGGTCTGGGGGGAAAGCGAGGCGAGGCCCGCAAGCGTGCAGTCGGTGACAGACAGGCGCTGCGCTGTGACCCCCTGCGCCGCCAGCGCGCGGACATAGGCGGCAGACAGCTTCTCGGCCCCGATCAGGGTGACGCGCTGGCCCAGCCAGTAGGGTTTGGCGCCCGCAAGCTCCATCCCGATCAAGAGGCCGGACAGCCGCGCGCGGGCGGCAGCGGGGGACAGGCCCGCGACCAGCCCCTGCGCCCGCAAGGAGAAAAGCCGCGCGCCCAGCCGTTCGGGGCGGGAGAGCGCATCGGAGACGGCGGTGTCGAAGGCGGCCTCGTCCCAGCCCGCGCCCGGCATGCCGTGGCGCAGGACCGAGGCGGTGGACAGAAGCGCGAAGAGTTCGCCCGTCATGAAGGTCTGGAAGCTGACGACCTCGCCCGCGCTGACATGCGCCCATTTGGAATGGGTGCCCGGCAGGCAGAGGACGCCGTCATAGCCCGGCATCAGGCGCAGCGCCCCGGCGATCTGGGTTTCCTCGCCGCGCATCACGTCGGCGGGGTCGGCCTGCATCAGGCCGGGGGCGATGCGGACGTTCAGGCGCGGGTCGGTGGTGGCGGCGGCGATCAGCGCGGCGGGGTCGAGCGGGGTGCAGGGCACGGCGCGATAGGGCGCCTCGCGCCAGCCCTGGCGGCTGCCGACCATGCCGCAGGCGAGGATGGGGGGATTGCCCCCCAGCCAAGGGGTGATCAGACGCAGGAGCGCGGGTTCGAAACCCTCCGGGGCCAGCTTGCCCATGCCGTCATCCGACTCCGCCTCGGCCAGCACGTTGCCATCGGCGCCCATCGCCCAGGCGCGCAGGTTCGAGGTGCCCCAGTCGACGGCGATCCAGGCGGGGGTCGGGGCGTCGGTCATCCGGAGACGAAGCCTCCATCCAGGATCAGGGTCTGCGAGGTCATCATGCGCGCGGCATCGGAAGCGAGGAACAGCACCGACCCCGCCACGTCGGTGGGCTGGATCGGGTCGGGCAGGCATTGCCGGGTGAGATGGCTGGCAAGGGCTTCGGGGGTGACCCAAAGCTCTTTCTGCCGCTCGGTCAGCACCCAGCCGGGCGCGATGGCGTTGACGCGGATGCGGTCCGGCCCGAATTCGCGGGCGAGCGTCCGGGTCAGGCCGACGATCCCGGCATTGGCGGTGATATAGGCGGCATAGCCCTTGTCGGCCATCATGAAGCTGATCGAGGAGAAGTTGATGATCGACCCCCCGCCCGCCGCCCGCATGCCCGGGATCACCGATTGGCAGGCGAAGAAATAGGACCGCAGGTTCACGTCGATGGACCAGTCCCAGAAGGTCTCGTCGGTCTTCAGCGTGTCGTGGCGCTGGTCGTTCGCCGCGTTGTTCACCAGCACGGTGATCGGCCCCTGCGCCTTGGCGGCGGTCGACAGGGTCAGCTGCAACTGGTCGGTGACGGCGATGTCGCAGGGCAGGAACAGCGGGCGGTTGCCGGTGGCCTGTTCCATCGCGTCGCAGAAGGGCGTGGCGTCCGAGCGCTGGCAGAAGGCGACTTTCGCGCCCTGGCGCAGGAAGGCCTCGGTCAGCGCCGCGCCGATGCCCGATCCGCCGCCGGTGATGAAGACGGATTGACCCTGCAGGTCGGGGAAGATGGCATCGGTCATGCTCTGGTCCTTCGGCGACCCCGGTTGCCGGGTGCGGCTGCGGGCGACAGGATGAATGGGTGACGCCGTGACCAACCAGCGTCAAGGGGTTCCGTTCCGGGGCGCAGTATTCATCGTGCGCCCCGGATCATCGGCTTACTGTCCCGCGAGGAATTTCTCGGCGTCGAGCGCGGCCATGCAACCCATTCCGGCGCTGGTGACGGCCTGGCGGTAGATGTGGTCGGTCAGGTCCCCCGCCGCGAAGACACCGGGGGTCGCAGTGCGGGTGGACCCCGGCTCGACCACGACATAGCCGCCGGAATGCAGCGGCAGCTGGTCCTTCACCAGCTCGGACGAGGGCGCGTGGCCGATGGCGACGAAGAAGCCGTCGCAGGGAATCTCGCTCTCCACCCCGGTCTTCATGTTCTGGACCCGCACCCCGGTGACCCCCAGCGGAGCCTCGGTCCCAAGAATCTCCGTCACCGCGCTGTCCCAGACCACCGTTATCTTCGGATTCTTGAACAGCCGGTCCTGCAGGATCCTTTCGGCCCGGAAACTGTCGCGGCGGTGAACGACCGTCACCTTCGAGGCGAAGTTGGTGAGGAACAGCGCCTCCTCCACCGCCGTGTTGCCGCCGCCGATCACCACCACCTCTTTCCCGCGGTAGAAGAATCCGTCGCAGGTCGCGCAGGCCGAGACGCCGAAGCCCTTGAACTTCTCCTCGCTGGGCAGCCCCAGCCACTTCGCCTGCGCCCCGGTGGCGAGGATCACCGCGTCGGCGGTATAGGTGGTGCCGCTGTCTGCCTGCGCGGTGAAGGGGCGCTTGGAGAGGTCGAGGCTGGTGATGTAGTCCGAGATCACCTCAGCCCCCATCGCCTTGGCATGTGCCTCCATCCGCACCATCAGGTCGGGGCCCTGCACTTCCGTGTCACCGGGCCAGTTCTCCACTTCGGTGGTGATGGTCAGCTGGCCGCCGGGCTGCAGGCCCTGGATCAACAGCGGCTCCAGCATCGCGCGGGCGGAATAGACCGCCGCCGTATAGCCCGCCGGGCCGGAGCCGATGATCAGAACCTTGGTATGCCGCGTCTCGCCCATGCTGTCCCCCGTTTTCCGGCCCCCGATATAGTCCTCCGCGATGGGGGCGGAAAGCCCCCGCATGGCGGGGTTGCGAAGGGCACAGGGATCGTTTTCTTGCGCTGCGTTGAAATATTATTGCGCAGGAAGTCCCCCGCGCGTAAGTAAGGCGCGAGATTGGAGGCATCATGGCCGCGCACAAGCTTGATCCCATCGACCGGCAGATCCTGGCCGAATTGCAGGCCGATGGCCGGATGACCAATGTCGAGCTGGCAAGCCGTGTGGGCATCTCGGCCCCGCCCTGCCTGCGCCGGGTGCGCGGCCTGGAGGAGCAGGGCTTCATCCGCGGCTACCATGCCGACATCAACGCGCGGGAACTGGGCTTCGAGGTGCAGGTCTTCGCGATGGTGCGGCTGTCGAGCCAGGCCGAGGCCGACCTTGCCGCCTTCGAGGCGCGCTGCCGGGCCTGGCCCTTGGTCCGCGAATGTCACATGCTGAACGGTGAGATCGACTTCATCCTGAAATGCGTCTCGCCCGACCTGTCGACCTTCCAGAGCTTCCTGACCGAGGAATTGCTGAAGGCCGACCATGTGGCCAATGTGAAGACCAGCCTTGTCATCCGATGCGCCAAGGACGAGCCCGGTCTGCCCTTCGACGTGCTGGAAGCGCGGCTGGCGAAGAACGCCTGAGCCGTCCCATAACAGAATGACGCTTGTCGGGAATGACCTGCTGCTCTGTCGGCAGTCTAAGGATTTTCTAGAAAATTCTTAGACTTGATCTAGTGAAGCAAGGCTCGTCACGCCCTAGCGGGCGGCGTCCGAGACCTGGCGGGTCGCGGTCTTCAGCCGCATGGCAAAGCCCTTCTGCCCCGCGACCATGGCGGTGCGGCCCGAGGTCTGGCGCGCGCTGGCGCGGGCGACGACGCGACTGTCTTCGCCGTCGCCGACGGTTTCAAGGATGGAGAGAATCCAGCGGCGCTTGGTCTTCATCTGGATGATCATCGCTTTCCCCACCGCAATTCAACCTGACAGGGAAAGGGATGACCCGAGATTGCGGCAGGGTTGGGGAAGAACCGTGCAGCAATCGGAGCATTTTCATGCCGGATTTCGCCGTCTTATAGCCTTATTGTCGAGATGAGGCGCCCGTAGTCGGCCTCGCCCGCATGGGTGGTGCGGCGGAAGGAGTAGAACCGCGCGGGGTCGCGGTAGGTGCAATGGCCGGTCCATTCCGCCTGTTTCACCCCGGCAGCACGCAGGCGGTGAAGGCCATAGCCCGGCAGGTCGAAGAGCATCCGGTCGCCCTCGCCATTCGCGAAGAAGCGCGTGCTGTCCTCATCCTCGGTGCGGAAGCGGTCGAAGAATTCCGGGCCGACCTCATAGGCCACCTGGCTGATCGTCGGGCCGATGATGGCGGTGATGTTCGACCTCTGCGCCCCCAAGGCCTCCATCGCGTCGAGCGTGGCTTCCAGTACCCCGTCCACCGCGCCGCGCCAGCCGGCATGGGCCGCGCCGACGACCTTCGCCTGCGGGTCGGCGAAGAGGACGGGCTGGCAATCGGCGGTCAGCACGGCAAGAAGGACGCCGGGAGTCGCCGTGACCAGCGCATCGGCCTCGGGGCGGATCGACAGCGGGCCGGTCACGGGCAGGGCCCTGGCCGAATGGACCTGGTGGACCGTGACCAGCATCTCCGGCCCGACGCCCATCGCCTCGGCCACGCGGGTGCGGTTGATGGCGACGATTTCGGTCTGGTCCGACGATCCGGTGCCACAGTTCAGTCCTGCGAAGATGCCCGAAGAGGCCCCGCCCTTGCGGGTGAAGAAGCCGTGCCGGGCGTCCAGGGCATCGGCGGTGATGATTTCCAGCGTGGAGTGCATCAGGCGAATCCGGGGGGTGGCGGGGCACCGGGCGAGGTGAGGGCAAGCACCTTGAACAGCGAACCCATTTCCGAGGGATCGGTCAAGCGCCGATGCGCAGCGCGGTGGCTTTCCAGTGCGGCGCCGGTGAGGTTGCAGGCCAGCCGTTCGGCGCGGGCGTCGATGCCGAGGCGGGTCAGGACCGCGCCTTGGGTGTCGTAGGCAAAGGCGGGCGCGAGGGCCGCGAGAGGCTCGAAATCGACATGGGCGGTGAGGTCGGCTTCCCCCGGGTGAGCGAGCGGATCGTCGGGCCGGTGCTGGCGCATGGCCTGGAGCGTGTCGCCCTGCGAGCGCCAGCCGCCGTAGTCGATCCAGTAGGCGATGCCGCCAGCCCTTGCGATGCGGGTCGCGACTTCGGCGATCGCATGGCGGGCGGCAAGATTGTCCTCGACCAGCGCCGTATCGGGTGCATGGCGGAAGGCGGCGGTCTCGGGGACCTGCGGCAGAGAGGCGGAGAGGCCGAAGGTGAGGGCCTCGTCACGCAGGCCGATCAGCCGTTCCCGCCAGCCCTGCGGGCCGCGGATGAACTGGCGGATCGGCAGGGCGTCAAGGAATTCGTTGGCGATGAGGAAGAGGGGGGCCTCGGGCAGGTCTCCGATGCGGTCGATCCAGCTCGGTTCGTAGGCGCAGAGTTTGGCGTGCTGCATCTCGCGCAGGCGCGGCGAAGCCTCGACCAGCACGACCTGCGCGGCTTGGTGAAAGCCGGGAACGCCCCGCGTGGCCCGCAGGATGTCAGCCATCAGCGTGCCGCGTCCCGGCCCCAGCTCGCCCAGCGTGAAGGGCGCGGGCGAGCCCCGGTCGAGCCAGGCCTGCGCCAGCGCGAGCCCGACCAGCTCGCCGAACATCTGGCTGATCTCGGGTGCGGTGGTGAAGTCCCCTTTCGTGCCGAACGGGTCGCGGGTGGTGTAGTAGCCGTGGACCGGATGCAGCAGGCATTCGGCCATGTAGTCAGCCACCGTGATCGGCCCCGTCTCGCGGATGCGTTCGACCAGCAGGCGGGCGAGGGGGGTCATGTCTCGCGGGCGCGAAGCACGAACCACAGCCCGGCAACAATCATCGGCAGCGACAGAAGCTGGCCCATGGTCAGACCGTAACCGCCGACATGCAGCGCCAGACCGACCGGATTGCCGGGCGAGACGAATTGGGCGTCGGGCTGGCGGACGAATTCCACCAGGAAGCGCGCGACGCCGTAGCCCACAAGGAACAGCCCCATCAGCGCGCCGGGGCGCTTGAACCAGCCCCGACGGAAGGCGAGCCAGGTCAGCACGGCCAGCAGGAGCAGCCCCTCCAGCGCCGCCTGATACAGCTGGCTCGGGTGCCGTGCGCAGGCGCCGGTCAGTTGCGCGCAGGTCTGGGCGGCGGCGCCGGGAAAGACCACGCCCCAGGGCAGGTCGGTGGTGCGGCCCCAAAGCTCGGCGTTGACGAAGTTCGACAGGCGGCCCAGGCCAAGGCCCACCGGAGCGGCGACGGCGAGGAGGTCGCCCATCGACAGCATCGGGATCTTCTCGCGGCGGCAGAACCAGATGCCCGCCAGCACGACGCCCGCGAAACCGCCGTGGAAGGACATACCGCCCTCCCAGACGTAGGGAATGCGCCAGGGCTCGGCGAGGAAGGCGGCAGGTTCGTAGAAGATCACATAGCCAAGCCGCCCGCCGAGGATGACGCCGACGACGGCCCAGGTGAAGAAGCGTTCCACCTGCTCGGCGGTCAAGGGCGGCTCGCCTGCCCAGAGGCGCGGGGTGCGGATGGCGCGCAGGATGATCCACCAGCCGTAGAGGAGGCCCGCCATATAGGCCAAGGCATACCAGCGCAGGGCGAATTCGCGGCCGAAGAGCGTGACCGAAAAGACGTTGGGCGAGATGTCGGGGAAGGGGATCATGCGGGCCCTTTCGGCTATGGCACCACTTGTCGCGGGCGGGGCAGGCGATGTCAACCGCGCCCCGTCTCCTGCGCCTTGCCCCGGCGGCGGGGCGGGGCCATATAGGGGCGAAGCGCAGGAGGTTGCCCATGCAGACCCGCAACAAGTTCTTCGACGACATGAGCCAGCTCATGACCAATGCGATGGGCTTGGCCCAGGGCGCCAAGACCGAGGCCGAGACGGCGTTCAAGGGCTTCGTCGACCGATGGATGGCCGACCGCGACTTCGTGACCCGCGAGGAATTCGACGCCGCCCGCGCCATGGCGCAGAAGGCACGCGAGGAAAACACGGCGCTGGAGGCGCGGATCGCGGCGCTGGAGGCAGCGCTGGCGAAGAAGAAGGGCTGACGGGCGCGCTTGCCGCACCGGATCTGTGCGGAAATCCGCGTGGCAGGACGGCGCCCGGTCGCATAGATTGCCGTCGAACCGATGTGCGAGGCGCCCCCTATGTCCATCCACCCCGAAACCCGCGTGGGCCATGTCCATCTCAAGGTCGCCGATCTCGACCGGGCGATCGCCTTCTATTCCGGGATCCTCGGCTTCGACGTGACCCAGCGCTACGGTTCGCAGGCGGCCTTCCTGTCGGCGGGCGGCTATCACCACCACATCGGCCTGAACACCTGGGAGAGCCTTGGCGGATCGCCGCCGCCGCCCGGCCATACCGGGCTTTACCATTCGGCCTTTCTCTTCCCCGACCGCAAGGCCCTGGCCCAGGTCCTGAAACGGCTGGTCGAGGCGGGCTATCCCCTGACCGGGGCCACCGATCACGGTGTGTCCGAGGCGCTTTACCTCGACGATCCCGACGGCAACGGCGTAGAGCTTTACCGCGACCGCCCCGAAGCCGACTGGCCCCGCGCCGCGGATGGATCGCTGGCGATGATCACGAAGCGGCTGGATGTGCAGGCGCTGTTGGCCGAAGCCGACTGATCACGCCCTGAGCAGCCGGAAGGCCGCCGAGGCGCCCCATCCCGCCACGGCGGCCAGCACCAGCGAGACGAGGCCGTAGACCAGCGGCTGCTGTTTCGCGAGGTTGAAGACGAAGCGCTCCAGCCCCTCCTTCCGCACGCCGATCAGCCTCTCCTGGCTGGCCACCACCCGCTTGTCGCGCAAGAGGAACAGGCGGACCTTGTATTCGCCCTCGGTCAGGTTGGCGGGCAGCTCGACATCGGTGCGGAAGAGCGTGTCCTCGGTCAGCTCGACCTTGCCCTCCAGGATGCGATAGCGCCCCTCGTTGGTGCGGACCCGCAGGAGCGCCAGGATGAACTCGCCCGACTGGTCGGCTTCGGCCGAGATGCCGATGGCGCGGATCACCCGCTCGATGGTGATGCCGTAGCGCAGGTTGTCGATGTCGGACAGGATGTGGCTCAGCGGGCCGGTGGTGGCGACGGCGTAGAAGCTGGGCGCGCTGTCGATCATCACCGAGGCATTGTTGACCCAGATCCCCGCGACCCTGCCCTTGCGGCGGACGGCGACGGGGGTGGCGGGCCCCTCGACGGTGACGATCACTTCCATCGGACCGCCTTCAGGTGCGGGGGCGTCGCGCTTGACCGCGCCGTAGATCAGGATCTCCGATCCGTCGAAATCGGCGGTGATCGAGACGCGGTTCTGGCTCATCCCCGAGACGATGACCTCTTGCGCAGCGGCGGGCAGGGCCAGCGCAACCAGAAGGGCCAGCGCTCGGATCATGGCAGGACCACCGGCGAGACGGAGTACAGCTCGTCCGGCGTGACCAGCAGATCGACCGCGATGCGCAGAGCGACGGTCAGAACCAGAAGCGACAGCAGGATCCGCAGCTGTTCGGCCTTGAGCCGCACGCCGACCCGAGTCCCGATCTGCGCGCCGATCACGCCCCCAAGGATCAGGAGCAGCGCCAGCATCATGTCGACGGTCTGGCTGTTCACCGCATGCATCACCGTCGTGAAGCCGGTGACGAAGATGATCTGGAACAGCGAGGTGCCGATCACCACCTTGGTCGGCATCCCCAAGAGGTAGATCATCGCGGGCACCAGGATGAAGCCGCCGCCCACCCCCATGATCGCGGCCAGGAAGCCCACCGCGGCCCCGATCAGCGCCGGTGGGATCACGCTGATGTAAAGCCCGCTCGCGCGGAACTTCATCTTGAAGGGCAGGCCGTGGACCCAGGAATGCACATGCGCTCGCCGGATCGGCGCGCCGCCGGCCTGACGCGAGCGCAGAAGGCTGCGCAGGCTTTCCTGGAACATCATCGCGCCGATCAGCCCCAGGAACAGCACGTAGGACAGCTGCACAAACAGGTCGACCTGGCCCAGCCGCTGCATCCAGGCGAAGACCCAGACCCCGATGGCCGACCCGACGAACCCGCCCAGGAGAAGGACGGTACCCATGTGGAAATCCACTCCCTTGCGCCGAAGCTGCGCCAGCACGCCCGAGACCGAGGAGGCGACGACCTGGTTCGCGCCGGTGGCCACGGCGACCGCCGGGGGAACGCCGATGAAGAAGAGAAGCGGCGTGATCAGGAAGCCGCCGCCGACCCCGAACATGCCCGAGAGGAACCCGACGATGCCCCCCAGCCCGAGGATGAGGAAGGCGTTGACCGAGACCTCGGCGATGGGGAGATAAAGCTGCATCAAGGCGGCCCAATCGGGGGCAAAAGCGGCGGGACGATCAAACGCTTGCGCGCCTTTTCCGGCGAAGTCAAACCCCGATTCGTCTCACTTTCGTGAGCGCAGGAATTCCCGCAGGATGCGTTCCAGTTTTGCCGCACCCAGGGGTGCCATCGCCTTGGTGTGTTCGTGGCTGATCTTCTCGTCGCTCATCCCGGCGGCCATGTTGGTGATGGTGGAAATCGCCGCGACCCTGAGGCCCAGGAAGCGGGCGAGGATCACCTCCGGCACGGTGGACATGCCGACCGCATCACCGCCCAGAAGCTTGAGCATGCGGATTTCCGCCGGGGTCTCGAAGGACGGGCCGGAATACCAGCAATAGACGCCTTCCGGCAGGTCGATGCCTTCCACCACGGCGGCGGCTTCGAGCGCGCGGCGCATCGCGGGATCATGCGCATCGGTCATCGGCACGAAGCGGGCGTCGGTCTTTTCGCCGATCAGCGGGTTCAGCCCGGAGTAGTTGATGTGGTCGGACAAGAGCATGACGCTGCCCGGCGGAATGTCGGGGCGCATCGACCCGGCGGCATTGGTCAGGATCAACTGGCTGGCCCCCAGCGCCTTCAGCACCTGCAAGGGCAGGAGCATCGCGCGGGGGTTGCCGGATTCATAGTAATGTTCCCGCGCGCCAAAGGCCGCGACGCGGACGCCTTCCAGCGTGCCCACATGAAGGTGCGGATTGTGGCCCGAGACGCCGACATGCGGGAAGCCCGGCAGGTCGGCATAGGGGATCGCCACGCCGTCGACCGCCTGCGCCAGATGGCCGAGGCCGGAGCCGAGGATGAGGCCCAGCTCGACCGGAGCATCGCCCGCGCGGGACCGGATCAGGCTGGCGAGGGTCTCTGCGTCGGCCATGCCTAGCGTTCCTTCACATAGGGCTCGCCCCCGGCCCGCGGCGGGATCGCCTTGCCGACGAAGCCCGCCAGCACCAGGACGGTCAGGATATAGGGCAGGGCGTCGAGGAAGGGCACGGGCACCTTCACCTGCACGACCCGCTCCACCACGTCGGGGCGCAGCGCAAGCGCCTGGAAGAAGCCGAACAGAAGACAGGCCCCCATCGCCTGCACCGGGCGCCACTTGGCAAAGATCAGCGCGGCGAGCGCGATATAGCCGCGCCCGGCGGTCATCTCTTTCCCGAAGCCCGCTTGCAGCGCCGTCGCCATATAGGCCCCGGCTAGGCCGCAGAGCACCCCGGTGATCATCACGGCCGAGAAGCGCAGGCCCTTGACGCTGACCCCGGCAGTATCGACGGCGGCGGGGTTTTCGCCCACGGCGCGCAGGCGCAGGCCATAGCGGGTGCGGTAGAGCACCCACCAGGTCAGCGCGACGATGGCGAAGGCGGCATAGACCAGGATGGAATGGCCCGAGATCACCTCGGCATAGAGCGGGCCGAGCACGGGCACCCCGCGCAGCGCCTCGGCGAAGGGCAGGTGCAGCTCGCCAAAGCGGGCGGCGCCGGTCAGGGGCGGGGTGCGGCCGCCCTGGCCGAAAAGGCTCTGCGCGGCAAGAACGGTAAGGCCGGAGGCAAGGAAGTTCAGCGCCACCCCGGCGATCAGCTGGTTGCCGCGGAAGGTGATCGACGTCACCCCGTGGATCAGCGCGAAGGCCAGCGACCCGGCGATCCCCGCCAGCGCGCCCACCCAGGCCGATCCGGTGTAATAGGCGACCGCGCCCGCGCACATGGCGGCGACCAGCATCTTGCCTTCCAGCCCGATGTCGAAGACGCCGGAGCGTTCGGAATAAAGCCCCGCGAGACAGGCGAGCAGCAAGGGCGTCGCCAGCCGCAGCGTCGAGTCGAGGATTTGCAGAAGCGTGCCGTAATCCATCACGCGGCCTCCAGTCTTGCCGGGCGGAAGAGGGCGAAGATGCGGGTCAGGAGCATCCGCACCATCACGTCCAGCGCGCCAGTGAACAGGATGACAAGCCCCTGCACCACGGTCCGCAGCTCGATCGGGATCTTGGTCCAGAGGCCAAGTTCGGCCCCGCCCTGGAAGAGGAAGCCGAAGAGAAGCGCCGCCAGCACCACGCCGACCGGGTGGTTCCGCCCCATCAGCGCGACGGCGATGCCGATGAAGCCCGCGCCGCTGGCAGAATTGCCGAGAAGCCGCTCCGCCTCGCCCATCACGTTGTTGATCGCCATCAGCCCGGCGAGGCCGCCCGAGATCAGCATGGCGATCATGATGATCCGGGTCGGATTGATCCCGGCATAGCGGGCGGCGGGTTCCGACTTGCCGAAGGCGCGGATCTGGTAGCCGAGCCGCGTGCGCCAGAGAAGGAGCCAGACCACCACAGCCATTGCCAATGCGATGAAGAAGGTGACGTTGGCGGGCACGCCGGAGGTGAAGACCAGGTTCAGACCAGGGGTTTCGTTGAAGCTGGGCAGATGCGCCTCGGGCGGGAAGTTCGCGGTCGCCGGGTCCATCTTGCCGGGGGGGCGCAGCACGTCGACCAGCATGAAGATCATCAGGCTGGCGGCGATGTAGTTGAACATGATCGTCGTGATCACGATATGGCTGCCGCGCTTGGCCTGGAGGTAAGCCGGGATCGCCGCCCAGGCCGCTCCGAACACCGCCGCGCCGACCGAGGCCGCGAGCAGCGCCAGCGTCCAGTGCGGCCAGGGAATGAAGAGGACCGCCAGCGCAACCCCAAGGCCCCCCAGTTGCGCCTGTCCCTCACCGCCGATGTTGAAAAGGCCCGCGTGGAAGGCGACCGTCACCGCCAGCCCGGTGAAGATGAAGCTGGTGGCGTAATAGAGCGTATAGCCCCAGCCATAGGCGTTCATCACCGACCCTTCGACCATGACCGTGATCGCCTCCCACGGGTCCTGACCGATGGCGATGATGACCAGAGCCGAAATGATCGCGGCAAGGGTCAGCGAGACAAGGGGGACAAGGGCGACATCGGCCCAGCGAGGCAGGCGATCCATCAGGCGGCCCTCCATTCATTCATGCGCCGTCCAAAACGTCCATTGTCGGAGACTACCATGCGCAAGCCTCTCGCAGTGGTTTGACGGCCACATCAAGGCCGGTCAGATCAAAGGTGAATTCGACGGGGCTTTCGTTGAACGGCGTCGCACGAAACGCGATGCTCTTCCCGTCCAGCATTTCCTTGATGAAGGGGATCGACTTGTTCCCGGACCAGAGACCCAGGGCCTTGTTGTCCGTTGACCCCTCCGTCCGGATCGTCGACGCCCTGCGCTGGTCAATGCGGTAGTCAACGACCCCGTAGCCTTGAAGGTCGCTCAGGAAAAGGTCGTTCAGCCAGAGATACGCGACGGTGGTGTTCTCCATGCAGCGAAGGTGGAGGACTGCGGGTCCGGGCGCGCCAAACTGGCCACGGATCGGCTCCTCGGACTCGAGCGAAAGAACCACCGTGCGACTGTCATCGAAGGCGGATTTGTCTTCGGTCACGACCCACTTGCCCGGCTTTTCGGAAACCGCTTCAGTCTGCGCTTCGTCGGGCGCTTCGGCTTCAGGCGCGGCCTTTGGCGTCGAAGCGATGGCGAGCGGCGTGTCGTTGGCCGGTCCACCGATGGTGACGCACTTCCCTGTTTCCGAAAGGACCGGCTGTCCGCCCTTCTCGACATCCATGACCGAATTGGCCGGCGCGAACCGGAAGTCGTACCCATCGACCAGGCCGGAAATCATGCGCCCCGTTCCAGCGCCCTCTACAAGTTCGACACCGGGGCGTCCACCGATCTCCAGCATCTTCTTGCCGTCCGATCCATCTGGAAACCGCATGACGGCGCTGGGCAGTGTCGGGAAGGTGCAGGCGACAATGATCTCGGCTTGGGCAGGCGCCGCCACCGCTGCAATGGCCATGGCAAAGGCGCGGAGGCCCATCACGCCGCCTCCCCTTTCCCCGTCACCCCGGCCATCAGGAGGCCCAGCTCCCGCTCATCCGTCGTCTCGGGTTCGCGGAAGCCCATCAGCCTCCCGTCGAACATCACGGCGATGCGGTCCGAGAGGCTCATGATCTCGTCCAGCTCCACGCTGACGAGAAGGATCGCCTTGCCCTGGTCGCGGAGCGCGATGATCTGGTTGTGGATGAACTCGATGGCACCGATGTCGACGCCCCGGGTGGGCTGGCCGATCAGGAGGAGGTCCGGGTCCTGCTCCATCTCGCGCGCGACGACGATCTTCTGCTGGTTGCCGCCGGAGAAGCTTTTCGCCGGGAGCCAGCAATCGGGCGGGCGCACGTCGAACTTCTCCATCTTATGCCTTGTATCCTCGCGCAGGGCGTCGTTGTCCATCAGAAGCGCGTTCTTCTGGTAGTCCGGGTCGTTGAAATAGCCGAAGGCCATGTTCTCCCAGGCGGTGAAATCCATGATCAGCCCGTGGTGCTGGCGGTCCTCGGGCACATGGGCGATGCCCGCGTGGCGGCGGCTTTGCCCGTCGGCGCCGGGGCCGGTCAGTGGCAGGGCGGTGCCGTTCAAGAGAATGTTGCCCTCGGCGCGGTCATGCGCTTCCAGCATCCCCCCCAGCACGGCCAGAAGCTCCGACTGCCCGTTCCCGGCCACCCCCGCGATGCCGAGGATCTCGCCCGCGCGGATCTCGAAGCTGACGCCCTTCAGGCGTTCCACCTTGTGCTCGTCCCGCACCCGCAGGTCCTCGACCTTCAGCACCACCTCGCCGCGCTTGGCGGGACCCTTCTCGACCTCCAGGAGGACCTTGCGCCCGACCATAAGCTCCGCCAGCTGCTCGGGGCTGGTCTCGGCGGTCTTCACCGTGGCGACCATCGTGCCGCGCCGCATGACGCTCACGTTGTCGGTCGCCTCCATGATCTCGCGCAGCTTGTGGGTGATCAGGATCACCGTCTTGCCCTGCTCCTTCAGCCCTTTCAGGATGCGGAACAGGTGGTCGGCCTCGTCGGGGGTCAGCACGCCCGTGGGCTCGTCCAGGATCAGGATGTCGGCCTGGCGATACAGCGCCTTCAGGATTTCCACCCGCTGCTGGTGGCCGACCGACAGATCCTCGATCAGCGCATCGGGGTCGACGTCAAGCTCGTAGTCGCGCGCCAGCCGCTCCAGCTCCTTCCGCGCCTTGGCGAGCGAGCTGTTCAGCATCCGGCCTTCCTCGGCGCCGAGGATGATGTTCTCCAGCACGCTGAAGTTCTGCACCAGCTTGAAATGCTGGAAGACCATGCCGATCCCGGCGCGGATGGCGCTCTGGCTGTCGGGGATCGGGGTGAGCTGGCCGTTGATGAAGATCTGCCCGGCATCCGCCTTGTAGAAACCGTAGAGGATGGACATCAGCGTGGACTTGCCCGCGCCATTCTCGCCGATGATGCCGTGGATCGTGCCTTTCGGCACCGCGATGTTGATGTCCTTGTTGGCCTGGACCGGACCGAAGGCCTTGGAGATGCCTTTCAGCTCGATGGCATAAGCCGCATCAGCCATGTCTTCCCCCTGTCGACCTGGCACCCGCCGCTTGTGGCGCGGCTTTTCCGGGTGCCTCTTGCAAGGATGCCGCGCCAGAGGTCTGGCGCGGCATCATTCTTCTCAGGCGGTCAGCCGATCAGAACGTGGCGGCCGGGCAGGTGTTGTCCGACATGTAGTCGTGCACCACGATCTCGCCCGACTTGATCTTCTCGGCCGCGGCATCGACCGCCGCCTGCATTTCCGGCGTCACCAGCGCGGCGTTGTTCTCGTCCATCGCATAGCCGACGCCGTCGTTGGCCAGACCCATGACGTTGATGCCGGGGGTCAGCGCCTCGCCTTCCTTGAAGGCCTCGTAGACAGCGTTGTCGACGCGCTTCAGCATCGAGGTCAGGACCTGGCCGGGGTGCAGGTAGTTCTGGTTCGAGTCGACGCCGATCGACAGGATCCCCTCGTCTGCCGCCGCTTGCAGCACGCCCACGCCGGTTCCGCCCGCCGCCGCATAGATCACGTCGGCGCCTTGCGCCTTCTGGCCCTTGGCCAGTTCTGCGCCCTTCACCGGGTCGTTCCACGCCGCCGGAGTGGTTCCGGTCATGTTGAGCACGACCTTGGCATCCGGCTTGGCTGCAAGAACGCCCTGGGCATAGCCGCAGCCGAACTTGCGGATCAGCGGGATGTCCATGCCGCCGATGAAACCGACGGTGCCGGTCTTGGTGGCAAGGCCCGCCATCATGCCGACAAGGTACGAGCCTTCATGTTCGTTGAAGACGACCGATTTCACGTTCGGCTGTTCGACAACCATGTCGATGATGGCGAACTTGGTGTCCGGAAAGTCCGGCGCGACCTTGTTCAGGACATCGCCGAAGGCAAAGCCGGTCATGACGACAGGGTTGGCGCCCGCTTCTGCCAGACGGCGCAACGCCTGCTCGCGCTGGGCCTCGTCCTGCATTTCCAGTTCCTTGAACGTGCCGCCGGTTTCGGTCGCCCAGCGGGTCGCCCCGTTGAACGCGGCTTCGTTGAACGACTTGTCGAACTTGCCGCCGAGGTCGAAGATGATCGCCGGTTCGGCCACGGCGACGCCCGACAGAAGGGCGAATGCGCAAGTGGCCCCGGCAAGGGATTTCATAAGGCTCATGGGTGTTCTCCCGGTTGATAAACACACTGCCACCCTGTCCGCCGGTCTGATCCGGTCGCGGGCGGTTTCTGATCTGATTAGCGACAAAGCCCGCTTGGGGGTCAAGCCGGATTCGCGCGGCAGGCCCGGAAAGTTGACCCGATGGTCAGGAAGGATCACGACCCCGGCATCGCCGCCAGCGCGCGGGTCATGACCAATGCGTCGATCCGCTGGCCCTCGGCCGTCCGGTAGTAGTTCCGCCGCAGGCCCGAGCGGCTGAAGCCCGCCGATTCGTAAAGCGCAATGGCAGCGGCATTTTCCGCCGAAACCTCCAGAAACGCGGCTTCGGCTCCGCGCAGCCGGGCCTGGTAGAGGAAGCGCGAGACAAGCTTGCGCGCAAGGCCCCGGCGACGGGCCTCGGGCGCAACGGCGAGGGTCAGAAGCTCGGCCTCGCCCGCAACCGCGCGGCCCAGCAGGAACCCTGCATCGCCCTCGACCAGCAGGAAGGTGAGCGGATCGGCGAGGAAACCGGCAAAGTCGGCGTCGCTCCAGGGTGGCGGCATGCGGAAGCAGCGGGCGTGAAGGGCGGCGAGAGCCTCGGGGGTCACGGCAGGATCACCGGCGGCGGGTCCGAGGGCGGGGCGGCATCGGCGCCGCGCAGGTAGAAGGGGGCGGGGCGGGGCTGCGGGGTGGCAGCGCGGCTCGCGGCGATGCGGGCGATGGCCTCGGCCAGCGGCATGGCCGGGGGGAGGGCCTTGTCGCCTGCCGCCGAGCCGGTTGCCGGGCAGGCAGGCGCCACGCGGTCTGCAAGATGTGCCTCTCCGGTCCCGGCAGGGGTGAACAGCTGGACATAGGCCTGGCCGCGCCGGGCATCCTCGATCACCATCACCGGGCGTGGCAGGCCATGGGCCAGCGCCTCCAGCCGGGTGACGCCGATGGCCGGGATGCCAAGGCCGAGGGCAAGGCCCCGTGCCGCCGCCACTGCGATGCGGACGCCGGTGAAGTTGCCGGGGCCGGTACCGACCGCCAGCGCCTTGAGGTCGGACCAGTCGAGCCCGGCTTCGGCGAGCAGCCCCTCCAGCAGCGGGATCAGGCGTTCGGCCTGGCCTTTTTCCATCGGCTCAAGCCGCTGGATCACCCGGTCGGGCAGCAGCAAGGACGCCGCGCAATACGGGCCGGAGGTATCGAAGGCCAGAAGCGGCAGCTCCTCCTGCGCCTTCGGCTTCTCGTCGCCGACCAATCCGCGAGGAGCGACCCGAAGGGAGCGAGGAGCCGTCACAAAGGGCTCAGGCCGCGACAGGCCGCACTTCCACCACTTCCGGGATGTAGTGCCGCAGCAGGTTCTCGATCCCCATCTTCAGCGTCAGCGTCGAGGACGGGCAGCCCGCGCAGGCGCCCTGCATGTGCAGGTAGACCACCCCCCGGTCGAAGCCGTGGAAGGTGATGTCGCCGCCATCCTGCGCCACCGCCGGGCGGACGCGGGTGTCCAGCAATTCCTTGATCTGCTTTACGATGTCGCCATCCTCGCCGGTGTGCTCGGCATGGCCGCCGCCGGTCGATGCCTCGCCCTCGATCACCGGGGCGCCCGACTGGTAATGCTCCATGATCGCGCCGAGGATCTGCGGCTTGATATGGGGCCAGTCGACGTCATCCGCCTTGGTGACGGTGACGAAATCAGTGCCGAAGAACACTCCGGTCACGCCGCCCGCCGCGAAGATGCGTTTCGCCAGCGGCGACTTGGCTGCGGCTTCGGCGCTGGGGAAATCGGCGGTGCCGAGGTCCAGCACGGTCTGGCCAGGCAGGAATTTCAGCGTTGCAGGGTTCGGCGTGGATTCGGTCTGGATGAACATGGTTCCGGTCTCCGACGGTTCCTGTCGGATATGCGCCTTGCACCCCGCAGTGTCAAGTTTGGAACCGTTCTAAACTGGTGGCAGCATGGATGGTGGGTTCGCACCCACCCTGCCGACGCGAGACCTGTAGGGTGGGTGCGAACCCACCAGCCACGCCACGAGGTCAGGCCTGATCCGATCCCCAATAGGCGTACATCTGCTCCAGCGCGGTCAGGGGGCGCAGGCGCGGGGCAGGCAGGGTGACGACTTCGGGCGAGAAATAGGGCTCCAGCACTGGCGCGACATCACGGCGGATCTGGCGGAACGGGTGGATGGACATGATCTTCAAGCCTTTCGGAAGGCTCCTCCCATGCCCTTACGATAGACCCTGGCGTCTGCGCCCCCAAGGCATGATGCTGCATGGCGGCAATGCGTGCGCAGCATGGCCTGCCCTGCCTACCAGAACAGCACGATGCCCGAATAAAGGGCAAGCGCCCCGATGGTGCAGGCCACGGCCAGCGAGCCCAGGTCCTTGGCATCCTTGGCGAATTGCGACCAGCCGGGGGACAGATGGTCGACCAGTACTTCGATGGCGGTGTTCAGGGCCTCGACCGCAATCAGCACAAGGCCAAGCGCCAGTAGCCCCAGCACTTCCGGCATCGTGGCGCCGAAGACCGCCAGCAGCACCAGAAGCCCTGCGATCAGCGCCACCTCCTGCCGGAACGCGCTTTCGCGGGCCAGCCGCCTGAGCCCGCCAAGGGAATATCCCGCCGCAGCGAAGAAATGCGCGATCCCGGATTTGCGCGGGGGCTTTTCCTCGACCGCCATCGTCACCCCGCCACGGCCTGGCGGCAGGCCCCTGCCAGGTCAAGCTCCATGTCCTTCGCCGCAGTCGTCACGTCCAGCATTCCCAGCACCGTCGAGAACAGGTTGTCATGGCTTACCGGGTCCGCTGCCCCTGCCGAAAGGCACCCCGCATCCAGCGCCAGACTGTCACGGAAGCGTTCGGACATCCAGAGCACCATGGGCACCCGGGTCTGATACTCCGGTGCCATGAAATAGGGCGTGCCGTGCAGGTAGAGCCCGCCCTCGCCCAGGGACTCGCCATGGTCTGAGACGTAATACATCGCCGGGATCACCCGGTCCGAGGCATCGAGCAGGTCGATCACCTGCGCCAGAAACCAGTCGGTATAGGCGATGGTGTTGTCATAGGCGTTGACGATCTCTTCCGTGCTGCATTCGGTCAGTTCGGGCGTGTGGCAGGCGGGCTTGAACCGCTCGCTTTCCGCCGGGTAGCGCAGCCAATAGCTTGGACCATGGCTGCCAATCTGGTGCAGGACGATGACGGTGTTCTTGGTGATCGTGTCGGCCTTGTCTTGCAGGCTTTTCAGAAAGACGCCGTCGATGCATTCGGGGAAGCAGAACCCGGCCCCGTCCTCGGCCTTCATCGTGCGCGAGGGCACCCGGTCGGCGATGTTCTTGTGCCCGGTGTTGTTGTCCCACCATTCGACCGCGAAGCCGGCATGGACCAGCACGTCCAGCAGGTTCTCGTGGCTCAACCCGCCCTCGTAGGAATAGTCCGCCCGCGTCAGCGGCGAGAACATGCAAGGCAGCGAGGTCGCCGTCGCCGTGCCGCAACTTGTGGCCTCGGGGTAATAGAGGATGTCGCGCTGCGCCAGTTCGGCATTGGTCTCGCGCCCGTATCCCCCCAGCGACCAGTTCTGCGCCCGCCCGGTTTCGCCCGCGACGATCACCAGCAGAACCGGCTTCTCTGCCGCCGCCAGGAAGGGGCCGGGCCTTGCATCGGTGCCGGTCGGCTGCACGACGATCTGCGTCGACTTGACCATCATCTTCGCGTAGCGCAGCGCAGCACCCATCGGGGCGAGCGGCTGGACCGAGGCCATCAGCTCCTTGTTGCCGCGCAGCACCGTGGAATAGGCCTTCAGGTTGGTGAACAGAAGCCCGACGAGCAGCGCCGCCGACAGCGTCGCCACCAGCCCGACCCCGGCCAGTCCGCGCAGGATCGAGCCGCGTCGGACGCGCGTCCAGAGCACAAGGCCAGCGGGGATCGCACCATAAAGGGCCACGTGGGACAGGAAATGCAGGGTGATGAGATGCTTCGATTCGGCGAAGGTGGTGGTCATCGCGTTCTGGATCATGTCGCGGTCGACCACCACGCCCAGCACGTCGACGTAATAGGAGGTGACGGCCGCGATCATCAGCAGCGCCACGAGAACCACCTTCTGCGCCCTCCGCAGGGCCAGCAGCGATACGACCAGCAGCATCAGCGCCCAGACCGCCCCGGCGAAGACCAGGGCCGTGATCATGCGGCCCTCGAAGATGCGGAACAGATGGCCCCAGAAGGTCGTATTGCAGATCGCGAACAGGTAGGTCGCGACAAGCGCATTCAGGGCGAACGGCGAAAGCTCAGGGCGGGCCGCTTTCGCAGCCTGGGACGGTAAGGTCATGCAGAGGTCCTGGGAAACGGGCCTCGCGTGGCCCGGTCCCAAGATAGGCGATTGCGATACGGCAGGCTGTAAGCGGGCGCTTAAACCGACAGCCGCTGCCGCGGTTCAGGCGCATTTCCTCGTGAAGCGGCAGGACCGGCGATCAGGTGATGGCTTCCAGCCGCTCCTTCGACATGTCGCCCGGAACGATGGTGATCGGAATCGGCAGGCTGCCCGAGTTCCGGCTCAGCGCCGTGACCAAGGGGCCGGGACCGGACTTGTCGGTCCCCGCGCCCAGCACCAGCACGCTGATCTGCGCATCCTCGTTCACCAGGCTGAGGATTTCGTTCACCGGATCACCCTCGCGGATGACCAGTTCGGGGTTCACCCCCTGCTTGTCGCGCATCCATTTGGCGAAGACCTCGAAATGCGCCTCGATCCGCTCGCGCGCCTCGGCCCGCATGAGGTCGGCGACCCCCATCCAGGTCTGGAACTCCTCGGGCGGCACGACCGAAAGGATCGTCACCCCCCCCCCGGTATGCGCCGCCCGCAGCGCTGCAAAGCGCATGGCATTCAGGCATTCGCGGCTGTCGTCCAGCACGACCAGGAATTTCCGCATGTCTCTCCCCTTTGGCGGCACGAATATCGCTTGGGCGGCGGGAAGAAAGCAAGGGTCACGCAGGGGTGGCCCGCGCGGCGATCTTCGGCGACAGCCGCCAGAGCGTGAGGCAGCGCGTTGCGTTCAGCACCATGAGTGCGGCCCAGAGCCCGTGATTCCCCGCCAGCGGGACAAGGATGACCAGCGCGGCGATATAGACCGCGACCGAGACGAGCATGGCGCGCAGCATGTCGCCGGTCAGAAGCGCGCCGATGAAGATCCCGTCGTAGATCCAGGCCGCGACCCCGATCAGCGGCGCGGCGACCAGCCAGGGCAGATAGGCGCGGGCGGTTTCGCGCACCTCCGGCGCCGTGGTCATAAGGTCGATGATCCAGGGACCCGCCAGCGCGAAGGCCAGCGCCAGCGCGACGGCGCCGCCGAAGCCCCATTGCATGCAGATGCGCCCCGCCTCGCGCGTTCCGGCTGCCGAGCGTGCGCCGATGGCCTGCCCGATCAGCGCCTCGGCGGCGAAGGCGAAGCCGTCCAGGGCGTAGGCGGTGATCTCCAGGAACTGCATCAGCACCTGGTTCGCGGCCAGCGTCACGTCGCCGAAACGGGCGCCAAGGAAGACGAAGCTGGTGAAGGACAGTTGCAACAGGATCGTGCGGCCCATGATGTCGCGGCTGGCCGAGAACATCCGGCGGATCGCGATCCGGTCGCCCAGCCGAGCGACCCCATCGCGGAAAGCCGACCCGAAGGCATCGCGCGCCAGCCACAGGGCCAGCACAAACCCGGTCCATTCGGCGATCAGGGTGGCAAGCGCCACCCCCTGCACGCCCCAGGTCAGGCCCAGAACGAACCAGAGCGACAAAAGGATGTTCAATCCGTTCTGCCACAGTTGCAGGATCAGCACCCCCCGCGTCCGCTCCAGCCCGACCAGCCAGCCGGTCAGCGCATAAAGCGCGATGGTGGCGGGGGCGCCCCAGATGCGGATGGCAAGGTAGTCGCGGGCAAGGGACTCGACCGTCGGGCTGGCCGGGGCGATCCCGAAGGCTGCGCCGAAGAGCAGCGCCTGCGCCAGCACCAGCGCCAGACCGGAGACCCCCGCGACGATCAGCGCGCGCAGCAACACCGCCGAGCGTTCGCCCATGTCCCCCGCCCCCTGCGCCTGCGCGGCAAGGCCCGAGGTCGACATGCGCAGGAAGCCGAAGGCCCAGTAGAGCGTCGCGAGGATCACCGCGCCGATCCCGACCGCGCCAAGGCTTGCCGCGTCGCCCAGCTGGCCGATTACGGCCGTGTCGACCGCGCCCAAGAGCGGCACCGTGGCGTTCGACAGCACGATGGGTCCCGCGATCCGCAGCACGCGGCCGTGGGTCATCCCGCTCATGCCTTCGGCCCGACGGGGGGCATCAGGAAATGCCCCGTGGCCTGGGCGAACAGGCGCGCGCGGTTGTCCTGCCAGGCCTCGACATGCACCGACGCATAGCGCCGCCCCGACCGGTTGACACGCGCCCGCGCATAGGCGTCGCGCGGGAGCCCTGCGCGCAGGTAGTCGATGGTGAAGTCGATGGTCTTCGGCAGCTTGAGCGGCCCCTCGGGCAGGGCGCCGTCCGCCTCGACCCCGTCCCAGAGCGTGCTCCACGCGAGTTCGATCATCGCGGAAATCTCCAGGAAGGCCGCCGTCGCGCCGCCATGCAGGGCGGGCAGGCGCGGGTTGCCGATCAGGCTTTCGCTGAAGGGCAGGACGGCGGTCAGCTCGTCGCCGCGCCGGTCGAATTCGACCCCCAGGAAACGGATGTAAGGCACGCCCTCGACCAAGGTCCGAAGCAGCCCCTCGCGGCGCTGCTTCACCACATGCACCGGCTCGGGCGGCCTCATCCCTTGCGCTCCACCGTGAAGGCCCCGGTCGCCATCGCCACCGGGCGGGCCTCGTCGTCATCCGTGGCGACGGCCCGCACGAAGGCCACGCTGCGGGTGACATGATGGCATTCGGCGCGGGTGCGGATGGTCTGGCCGGCGGTGGCCGGGCGCATGTAGTCGATGCGCAGATCCAGCGTCGCGGTGGAAAACCCCGCCTGCGGATGGCTCATCACCGAGGCGCCGCAGGCCGTGTCCATCAGCGCCGAGACCGCGCCGCCGTGGATCACTCCCGTCGCCGGGTCGCCGACCAGTCGTGCGTCATAGGGCATCGCGATGGTCGCCGCGCCCTCGGCAATGGCTTCCAGCCGCATTCCCAGCGCGCGGCTGTGCGGCAGGGCCTCGATGAACTGGCGGGCGATGATTTCGATGTCGGGCATGGGGCCTCCGGTCGCGCGCATCAAATCGCCGCAACCGGGGGAAGGCAACCCCCGACCCTGTTGCACCAGCGCAGGTGTCCCCCTAGGCTGGACTGCGGGAGGATCCGCGCATGACCGAGACCCGCCTCAGCTTCAAGGAGATGTGCGCCCGGTTCGACGTCACCCCGCGCACCCTGCGCTATTACGAATACATCGAGCTGCTTTCCCCCGAGAAAGAGGGCCGTGCCCGATTCTACGGGCCCCGCGAGGTGGCGCGGATGAAGCTCATCCTGCGCGGGCGCCGCTTCGGCTTCAGCCTTGAGGAAATTCGCCAGTGGCTCTTGATTTACGGCAAGAAGGGCGAACGCCCGCAGCTGGAAGCCTGGCTGCAACTCGCCGACCGCCAGCTGGTCGCGCTGGAGCAGCAGAAAGCCGAGCTTGACGCCTCGATCGCCGACCTGCGCGCCCTGCGGGAGACCGCGGTGCAGGAAATGGAGAGGCTGGTCGAATGATGACGCGGGGTCATGGACCCTCTGCGCCTGTCCGCGGCCGTTTGCCACGCTTTTGCCGCAAATTCGCCGAACGCAGGCAGTCGTTCCACCTTATCCTTGTCCGGACAGTGGGACGAGGTTGATTCAATGAAATTGAAGCGCCATCGTTGGCGTGCGGGTTGTGCGGCTTTGGGGGTGACGGTGGTTTCTGTGACGGGTGTTCTGGCCGATCAGCCTACGGGCTTGTCCTTTTCCTGCACCGCCAGCGGCCAGCTCGACTCCGCGCGAGTGGCCGATATCTGCGCCGATTTCCTGGATGCGGTGCGCCGCCAGCCCGATCTGTCCGGCGCAGAACTTCAGCACGCCCCGCTTGCCGTCGGCCCGGGGCTGGAGATCGAGATCGCCACCGCGACCGACACGAAGATCGAGATCATTCCGACCTGGGTCGACGCTGCCGGCCAGCGGACCGTCCGGCCCTCGGTCGGGATTCTGACAATGGACACCACCCTGACCCGGTCCAGACGCCTGGCACTCTTCCAGAGATTGCTCGTCGACCTTCCCCGCTGACCCTTCTTGCCAAGGACCTATTGCATGTGTGCCGTTGAAACTCCTCGCGACCCCTCCAGCCCGAATGCAGCGCCGAATCCGGGCGTTCCGTCCGCGGCCCCGATCTTCACGCTCGACCAGATCGCCGACCAGTTGACCGACGGCTACTGGGGGGGCGAACAGTACAAGTTCGCACTGAATGCCAACAGAACGCTGACCTACAACGTGACCGGCCTTTCGGCCAAGGAGCAGGCCATCGCCGTCGCCGCTCTTGAGGCCTGGACCGAGGTGACGGGGATCAAGTTCGTCGCCACGACCGCGAAGACCGCGAAGCTCATGTTCGACAACAACAACCCCGATGGCTATGGGGCCTACGCCTGGTCGGACTTCACGGGCAACACGCTTACCCAGTCCTTCATCAACATTCCAAGGGACTGGGCTCCGCTGGATCTGAACAGCTACATGCTGCAGACCTACATGCACGAGATCGGGCATGCGCTGGGCTTAGGCCATGCCGGCAACTACAACGGCAGTGCCGAATACGGCGTGGACAACCTGTTCGACAACGACAGCTGGCTCGCGACGGTCATGTCCTATTTCAGCCAGGAGGATAACACCCTCTCGGCCACCGACAGTTTCGCCTTTACGGCCACGCTGATGCCCGCCGATATCGTCGCCATCCAGAACCTCTACGGCTTTTCAGGCGTCACCAACGGCGGAAACTCGGTCTACGGCTACGGCTCCAACATCGGCGGCTACCTCCAAAAGTTGCTGAACCAGTGGACGGGCTTCAGCGCCCGCACACCGGATGGCTACTGGGGCGATCCCATCGCCTTCACGATCTACGATTCGAATGGGATCGACACGATCAACTTCTCGAACTTCTCCGCGAACCAGGAGATTTCGCTTGTCGAACTGACCTATTCCGACATCGGCGGCCTGGTGGACAACGTGACCATCGCCCGCGGCGTGGTCATCGAGAATGCCACCTCGGGCGCGGGCCATGACACGCTGATCGGCAATGGCGCGAACAACGTCCTGCGCGCCAATGCCGGGAACGACATCCTGTCCGGCAACCTGGGCAACGACACGCTCTATGGCGGCGCGGGCGACGACACCCTGTCCGGCGGCGACGGCAACGACGTTCTCTATGGTGAGGGCGGCTCCAACCTCCTCGAAGGGGGCGCCGGCAATGACACCTATTATCTGACCGGCGTGACCAACATCGTGCTGGAGGAGGCGGATGGCGGCATGGACACGATCCGCACCTCGCAGACGAACGTCTTCCTGGCCGACCAGATCGAGAACCTGGTGCTGACATCGACCCTGGCCTCGCTCGCGAACGGCAACCTGCATAGCAACTCGATCACCGGCGGCACCGGCGGCGATACGCTGCTCGGGATGGCAGGGTCCGATTCCCTCTATGGCGGCGCCGGGAACGACAGCCTCGATGGCGGCACCGAGGGCGATCTGATCTATGGCGGCGCGGGCAACGACAGCGCGGCCGGGGGCGACGACGTCGACCTGATTTACGGCGGTCTCGGCAACGACAGCCTCGCCGGCGGGGCCGGGGCGGACCGGCTCTGGGGCGAGGACGGCAATGACCGGCTCTATGGCGACAGCGAAGGCGACACGCTCTACGGCGGCAACGGCAACGACTCGCTCTATGGCGGAGATGGCTCCGACTACCTCGACGGCGGCGCCGGCAACGACAGCATGGACGGCGGCGCGGGCGACGACACCTATGTCGTGAACGCCACCGGCGACCGGGTGGTCGAGGGCCTGGACGGCGGGATCGACACGGTCCGCACCGCGCTGACCGCCTTCACCCTGGGCGTGAACCTGGAAAACCTGGTGCTGACGGCAACCGCCGCCGCCACCGGGACCGGCAACGAACTGGACAACACGATCACCGGCGGCGCCGGGGCGAACAAGCTGTTCGGGCTGGACGGGTTCGACTTCCTGTTCGGCGGCGGAGGCAATGACAGCCTTTACGGCGGCACCGGCAACGACCAGATCGACGGCGGCATCGGCAACGATTCGATGCTGGGCGGCACGGGCGACGACCTGATCCTCGGCGGGACCGGCAACGACAGGCTGGATGGCGAGGATGGGGCCGACACCCTGTCGGGCGGGATCGGCAACGATGTGCTTCTTGGCCGCGCGGGCGACGATGTGCTGGACGGGGGCGATGGCGCCGACACGCTGAATGGCGGCCTCGGCCATGACAGCTACACCGGCGGCGCGGGGGCGGACCGCTTCACCATCAGCAGCCTCGACGTCGCCGACGATTTCCTCGACTTCACCAGCGGGGTCGACAAGGTCGCGCTGGCGCGCGCGGCGCTGGGCATTTCCACCAGCGCGACGCTGGCCTCGCTGTGGGAAACCGGAGCGGGCCTGCCGGAAACCTTCGCGGACGGTACGGCCGTGCTCTACTACGATCAGGACCAGCGCACCCTGTTCCTGGACCTCGACGGCGGGTCCAGCGAAAATGCCGCGGCACTGTTCACCGTGCAGACGGGCGGAACACTGGCGTTGACCGACCTGCTCTTCGTCTGACCGGGGTCTCGGGGCCGCAGCGATGCGGCCCCATCCTACCGGGAAAGCGGGCGCTCAATGCGCCAGGAAGACCGGAACCTGCGCGTTTTCCAGCATGTCGCGGGTGGCGCCGCCCATGATCGCCTCGCGGAAGCGGGAATGGCCATACGCGCCCATCACCAGCATGTCGGCGTTCACGTCGCGCAACTGGCGGGTCAGCACTTCCGAGATGCGCGGCAGGGTGCGCGCCAGGACCGAAACCTCGGCCCGGACGCCGTGACGCACCAGAAGCTGACAGAGCTGCCCGCCCGGATCGGACCTTTCGGGCCCGTGGGCGGGCGGGTCGACCACCACGATCTGCACCATATCTGCCCGCTTCAGGAAGGGCATCGCCCGGCGCGCGGCGACCAGCGCCTCGCGGCTCTGGTTCCAGGCCAGGACGATCCGTTTGGGCTGGGCCGTCGTGATCCCGCCCGGCGGCACCACCAGCACCGGCGCCATGCCCTCGAACAGCGCGGCCTCGGTGATCGCCTCGTCCTCGACGCCCCGGCCCTTGCCATAGGGCAGCGGCAGGATGACAAGGTCGCTGTAGCGCGCCCGGGCGGCGACCACGTCGGTCAGCGCGCCCAACTGTGTCACCACCGATTCGACGGACGAGCGCAGCGTGGGCACCTGCGCCCCGATGGCCGCGTTCAGCGCGGCCTCCGCCTCGCGCGCCTCGCCCTCGGCGCGCTCCATCGCAGCGGCGATCACCACCGCGCCCGAGCCGACATAGGAATAGCCGACCTGCGTCCGGTCGACTCCCAGGGCGAGGGCGTCGAGATGGGCATCCATCGCCGTGGCGATCTGGGCGGCGGCAGAGACGGTGCCAAGCGCGCCCTCGGGCGAGCAGGCGACCGTGAGGAGGGATTTGTAAGCCATGATCATCTCCCTTGAAGATCCAGGCCCCAGCATGCCCGTTGCGGAAACGCCCGCCTTGACCGAGGTCAATTCACCCGGGGGATCGGATTGACGCAGATCAAGGCGCCTGATGGCGCTGCACCGCAGAAGGTATCCTGTCGAGGAGTGTGGCTGCGCGTCCGAATCGTTCCGGGCGCGCCTGATCGCACAGACAGGACGAAGGGACGCTAACCATGTGGGATTACCTAAAACTGGCCGGGCTTGGCCTCGTCGCGGTGCTGGCCGCGATCGCGGCCAACTACGGGCACGACCTGGCCTATCAGGTCAACGCGATCGAAGTGATGCTGGCCGCGGGCATCGCCTTCCTCTGGGTGCTGCGGTCGGCCGGCGATCCGAAGCCCGACCTGCGGCACGAATATTTCGACGGCGTGATCCGCGCCGGCGCGATCGCCACGGCCTTCTGGGGCGTCGTGGGCTTCCTGGTCGGCGTGGTCATCGCCAGCCAGCTGGCCTTTCCGCAGCTCAACTTCGAGTTCCTGCAAGGCTACGGCAACTTCGGCCGCCTGCGCCCTCTGCACACCAGCGCGGTGATCTTCGCCTTCGGCGGCAACGCGCTGATCATGTCGGCCTTCTACATCGTCCAGCGCACCAGCGCCGCGCGGCTTTTCGGCGGCTCGCTCGGCTGGTTCGTGTTCTGGGGCTGGCAACTCGTCATCGTGCTCGCCGCCACCGGCTATGTCCTCGGCGCGACCCAGGGCAAGGAATATGCCGAGCCCGTCTGGTATGTCGACATCCTGATCACCGTGGTCTGGGTCGCCTTCCTGGTCGCCTTCATGGGCACGCTCTTCAAGCGCAAGGAACCCCATATCTACGTCGCGAACTGGTTCCTGCTGTCGATGATCCTGACCGTCGCGATGCTCCACCTCGTCAACAACGCCGCGATCCCGGTGTCGATCTTCGGCTCGGCGCAGGTCCAGCTCTACGCCGGCGTCCAGGACGCGATGGTGCAGTGGTGGTACGGCCACAATGCCGTGGGCTTCTTCCTGACCGCGGGCTTCCTGGGGATGATGTACTATTTCGTCCCGAAACAGATCGACCGGCCGGTCTTCAGCTACAAGCTGTCGATCATCCACTTCTGGGCCTTGATCTTCCTCTACATCTGGGCCGGTCCGCACCACCTGCACTATACCGCGCTGCCCGACTGGGCCTCGACCCTCGGCATGGTCTTCTCGGTGATCCTGTGGATGCCCTCGTGGGGCGGGATGATCAACGGGCTGATGACGCTTTCGGGCGCCTGGGACAAGCTGCGCACCGACCCGATCATCCGGATGATGGTCGTCTCGATCGGCTTCTACGGCATGTCGACCTTCGAAGGCCCGATGATGTCGATCAAGGCCGTCAACTCGCTCTCGCACTACACCGACTGGACCATCGGCCACGTCCATTCCGGCGCACTCGGCTGGAACGGCATGATCACCTTCGGCGTCCTCTACTACCTGGTGCCGCGGCTCTGGAACCGTGAAGGCCTCTACAGCCTGAAACTGGTCAGCTGGCATTTCTGGCTCGCCACCATCGGGATCGTGCTCTACGCCTCCTCGATGTGGGTCACGGGCATCATGGAAGGCCTGATGTGGCGCGAAGTCGATGCGAACGGGTTCCTGGTGAACGCCTTCGCCGACACGGTGGCCGCGAAGTTCCCGATGTATGTGGTGCGGGCTGCCGGTGGCGGGCTGTTCCTCACGGGCGCGCTCATCATGTGCTGGAACCTCTGGATGACCGTGCGCGCGCAGCCTGTCCGGGCCTCGCAGCACTCGGCTGTTCCGGCAGAATAAGGAAACGGGACAATGGCTTTTCTTGACAAGCACAAGGCAATCGAAACCCACGCCACGCTTCTGATGGTGCTCAGCCTTCTGGTCGTGACCATCGGCGGCATCGTGCAGATCGTGCCGCTCTTCTACCTGGAGAACACCATCGAGAAGGTGGAAGGGATGCGTCCCTACACCCCGCTCGAACTGGCGGGCCGGTCGATCTACATCCGCGAGGGCTGCTATGGCTGCCACAGCCAGATGATCCGCCCGATGCGGGACGAGGTCGAACGCTATGGCACCTACTCGCTGGCGGCCGAGTCGATGTACGACCGGCCGTTCCAGTGGGGGTCCAAGCGCACCGGGCCGGACCTGGCGCGCGTCGGCGGGCGTTATTCCGACGAATGGCACCAGGACCACTTCCACGACGCGAAGTCGGTGGTGCCGGAATCGGTGATGCCGCCCTACGGCTTCCTCGCCGACAACATCATCGACGGGAAATACATCCAGGACACCGTGGCCACAAACCGGCTGACCGGCGTGCCCTATACCGACGAGATGGTGGAAAACGCGCTGGCCGACTTCACCGCGCAGGCCGATCCGATGGGCGATGCCTCGGGGCTGGAGGAGCGCTACGGCGATGCCGCCTTCGGCAATCCGGTCAACGTCCGCAACTTTGACGGCCAGCCCGAGCTGACCGAGATGGACGCGCTGATCGCCTATATCCAGGTGCTGGGCACGATGGTCGACTTCTCGACCTTCACCCCGGTGGCGAACCGGTAAGGGGGCGAAGATGGAAACCTATTCCTTCCTGCGCCACCTGGCCGACAGCTGGTTCCTGCTGGCGATGACACTGGGGTTCCTGGGGCTTTGCGTCTGGGCCTTCCGGCCCGGATCGCGCGCCGCCCACCAGGAGGTTGCCACCTCGATCTTCCGCAACGAGGACCATCCTGCGGAAGACCACCCTGCCCAAACTCGTAAGGAGGCGTAAGGCCATGTGTGCCAAGCCATTGAAGAAAGAGCCCCGGCAGGTGGAAACGACCGGCCACAGCTGGGACGGCATCGAGGAGTACAACAACCCGCTGCCGCGCTGGTGGGTCTGGGTGTTCTACGCCACGATCATCTGGGGCATCGGATATACCATCGCCTATCCCGCCTGGCCGCTGATCTCGGGCGCGACGCCGGGGCTTCTCGGCGCAAGCACGCGGGCCGACGTCGCCGCCGAGATCGCGGCGGTCGATACGGCCAATGCGGCGATCAAGGACAAGCTGGTCGCCGCCGATCTGAACGCCATCGGCGCCGACCCCGAACTGGCGGGCTATGCCGAACGCGCCGGGGCCGCCGTCTTCCGCACCAACTGCGCCCAGTGCCATGGCTCCGGCGCGGCCGGGTTCGAGGGCAAGGGCTATCCCAACCTCTTGGACGACGACTGGCTCTGGGGTGGCACGATGGAGGATATCCATACGACCGTCACCCACGGCATCCGCAACACCACCGACGTCGACGCCCGCTATTCGGAAATGCCGAAGTTCGGCCTGGACGGCATCCTGGATGAAACCCAGATCGCCCAGGTCGCCGAACACGTCCTGGCCATCTCGGGGCAGGAGCATGACGCGGCCCTGGCCGCCGAGGGGGCGACGGTCTTCGCCGACAACTGCGCCGCCTGCCACATGGAAGACGGCTCTGGCGACCGGTCGCAGGGCGCGCCGAAACTGACCGATGCGATCTGGCTCTATGGCGGCTCGCGCGAGAAGATCATCGAGACCGTGACCAAGGCCCGCTTCGGCGTCATGCCGAACTGGAACGAGCGGCTGTCCGAGGACGAGATCCGCGCTGTGGCCTACTATGTCCACAGCCGCGGTGGCGGCGAGTAAATGGTATCGTGAGTAGAGGAAGGGGGCCGCGCGGCCCCCTTTCTCTTTCGAGGCGCTTCAGCCCATTTCGCTGCCGCGCACGGCCCGGTCCTTGGCGCGTCTCCGGTCGACCCCGTTGATCCAGATCACCAGACCGACGCCGGTGCCGATATAGACCGCCCCGGCCAGAAGCACGATCTCGCCCGGAATCGGTCCGATGTCCGCCCGGTTCAGGAAGCCCGGCCAGGACGTCGCCGGGAAGGGATGGACGATCAGCTTGCCGATATAGGCGACCGCCTGGATCAGCAGAATCCACAGGTAGTTGGACCGGACCCGACGCGCGATCGCGACCATGTAGCTGACGTGGTATTGCGGGCTCCGGTAGTCATTGGCCAGGACGGTTTGCCAGTCCTGTTCGGTATGCAGGTCGCCGTCCACCAGCATCGGCACGTAGAAGTGCCGCTCGATCCACCGGGCCCGGGCGCGCCAGACATTGAAGAACCGGTAGCGCCGCGCCTCCAGCGACAGGAAGAACAGCACCAGCACGCCGACCAGGACAAGCGGCAGAGGCGATGCGCCGGGCGAGGAATAGGTGATGGAAAGGGCGACGCCCAGCGTCACCACCGACCAGTTGGTCGTGGTGTCCAGCCGCGTCCGCCAGACCGTGCTGCGATAGACCTCGCCCCGGTAGAGATGCGCCAGCGCGCCGATCTCGGCTGCCGAGAATTCCTCGGTCGCAGCGATCCTTCGCTTGTCCGTCATGTCGTTTCCTCCCCCCGTCTGCACCGTCCTGCGGCAAGCATGTCAGGGGGAGGGAGCCGGGTCAAAGCCGACGGCGTGTTTGCTGGGCCGCTTCAGGTATCGAAGGAATGCAGACCCGCTGGCTGGCGGGCGAAGACCCTGATCACGCCGATTTGCGCCGCATTGCCGCATTCCCCCGGCGGCCTCGGCTGCCTAGTTGATGCAGGTCAAGGTCCGCCCGCCAGGAATGACCCATTGCAAGCAGGATGATAGACTGGCCCCGCCAGTGAAGGAGCGATCCGTGACCAGCCCCGATTCCCCGCCCAGCCTCTACGCCGCGCGCGAGCCGATCTTCCCGCGCCGGGTGAAGGGCACCTTCCGCACGCTGAAGTGGTGGATCATGGGCATCACCCTCGGCATCTACTACATCACCCCCTGGCTGCGCTGGGACCGCGGTCCCTCGCTCCCTGACCAGGCCGTGCTCGTCGACCTTGCCAACCGCCGCTTCTTCTTCTTCATGATCGAGATCTGGCCGCACGAATTCTACTTCGTCGCGGGCCTTCTGATCATGGCGGGGCTCGGCCTTTTCCTCTTCACCTCCGCCGCCGGCCGCGTCTGGTGCGGCTACGCCTGCCCGCAGACCGTCTGGACCGACCTCTTCATCCTGGTCGAACGCTGGATCGAGGGCGACAGGAACGCCCGCGTGCGGCTCCACAAGCAGAAATGGGACGCCGAAAAGATCCGCAAGCGGGCGATCAAGTGGACCGTCTGGTTCCTGATCGGCCTCACCACCGGCGGCGCCTGGATCTTCTACTTCACCGACGCCCCCGGCCTGCTCCGCGATCTCGTCACCGGACAGGCGCATCCCGTCGCCTACATCACCATGCTGATCCTGACCGCCACCACCTTCTTCTTCGGCGGCTTCGCGCGCGAACAGATCTGCATCTACGCCTGCCCCTGGCCCCGCATCCAGGCCGCGATGATGGACGAGGACACGCTGACCATCGCCTACCGCGACTGGCGGGGCGAACCCCGCGGCAAGCTCGGCACCACCACCGGCGACTGCATCGACTGCATGGCCTGCGTCAACGTCTGCCCGATGGGCATCGACATCCGCAACGGGCAGCAGATGGCCTGCATCACCTGCGGCCTCTGCATCGACGCCTGCAACGACGTGATGGACAAGATCGGCAAGCCGCGCGACCTGATCGGCTACCTCGCGCTCACCGACGAGACCCGCGAACGCGCGGGACAGCCGCCGAAAGGCGTATGGAGCCATGTTTTCCGCCCTCGCACCGTGCTTTACACCGTGCTCTGGGCCGGGATCGGCATCGGCCTCATCGTCGCGCTGTTCCTGCGCTCGCCGATCGACCTGAACGTGACCCCGGTCCGCAACCCGACCTTCGTCACCCTCTCGGATGGCTCGATTCGCAACGCCTATGACATCCGCTTGCGCAACATGCACGGGGAAGACGCGCAATTCTCGGTCGCCGTCACCTCGGATGCCTTCGTCACCCTCGCGCTGGAGGGCAAGGACGGCCTTACCGTCACCGTTCCCGCCAACGAGACCATGTCGCAGCGCATCTATCTGACCGCCGCGCCCGGCACCCGCGCCGCCGCCTCCGACCGGTCCGATGTGCGGATCTGGGTCGAGGAACTTGGCACCACCAACCGCGTGCATCATGATACGATCTTCAACGGCAAGGACGACGGCAATGGCTGAACTGACCGGCAAGCATGTGTTCGCGATCACGGCCAGCGCCTTCGCCGTGATCATCGGGGTGAACGTCCTCCTCGCCGTCAAGGCGGTCAGCACCTTCCCGGGGCTGGAAGTCGACAATTCCTACGTCGCTTCCCAAGGCTTCAACGCCCGCAAGGCCGCTCAGGAAAGCCTGGGCTGGTCGATGACCCCCGGCTATGACCAGGGCCGGATGACCCTTGCCTTCCACGGGCGCGACGGCCTTCCCGTTGCCGTCGAAGACCTCCAGGTCCTCGTCGGTCGCACGACCGAGGCCAAGGACGACGCCTACCCCGTCTTCGCCCGCGTGGGCGACCTCTACACCGCCGACCTGCCCCTCCACAAAGGCAAATGGATGATCAAGGTCACCGCCCGCTCCGCCGACGGGACGCTCTTCGAACAGCGCTCCGAGCTTTACGTGAAGGGCTGACAAATGGCACTGGCCGAAGACTTCGCGGACAGCCGCGCCCCGGTCTCGGCCTGCCCGGCCTGCGTCGTCGTGCCCGCCGCCGAACGCATCGCCGCCCTTCGTGCCGACCGCGCGGGCCGCATCGTCCTGTCGCTCCCGAACGCAGGCGGCGCGCAGTCGATCTCCACCGTCGAGGCCGCCGTGCAGGCTGTTCCCGGCGTCCTCTCCGCCCGCGTGAACCTGACCCTCAAGCGCGTCTCGGTCGAGGCCGAGCCCTCTGTCACCGCCGCCCAGCTGATCGCGGTACTGGAAGGGCAGGGGCAGGAAGCGCATGAGCTTGACCCCGGCCTCCTCTCCGCCACCGAGACCGACCGTCAGGGCCGTGAACTCCTGATGCGCCTCGGCGTCGCCTTCTTCTCGATGATGAACGTGATGCTCCTCTCCGTCGCCGTCTGGTCGGGGGCCGAGGCTGCCACGCGCGACCTCTTCCACTGGATTTCCGGCGCCATCGCCCTGCCGACGGTGATCTTCGCCGGCCAGCCCTTCTTCAAATCCGCCTGGGCCTCCCTCCGCCAGGGCAAGCTCGGCATGGACGTGCCGATCTCCCTCGCCCTGATCCTCGCCTCCTCGATCTCGGTCTACGAAACCGCGATGTCCGGCCACCACGCCTATTTCGACGCCGCCGTCATGCTGGCCTTCTTCCTGCTTCTGGGCCGCTACCTCGACCACCGCACCCGCGCCGTGGCCCGCTCCGCCGCCGAGGAACTGGCCGCCCTCGAAGTCCCCCGCGCTATCCTCATGGTCGAGGGCGCCGAGGTCGAAATGCCCATCGCCGAGGTGCAGCCCGGCGACCTGGTCCTCGTCCGCCCCGGCGCGCGGATGCCGGTGGACGGGATCGTCCTCCACGGCGCTTCGGAGCTGGACCGCAGCCTCCTCACCGGCGAAAGCCTGCCCGTCCCGGCGGGGCAGGACACCGTGGTCAGCGCGGGCGAGGTCAACCTGACCGGCCCCTTGACGGTGCAGGTCACGGCAGCGGGCAAGGACTCCAGCCTGCACCGCATGGCCGACCTCGTCGCCGTCGCCGAAGGCACCAAGACCCGCTACACCAGCCTCGCTGACCGGGCATCGCGGCTCTACTCGCCGCTCGTCCATATCCTGTCGTTCAGCGCTTTCGGCTACTGGATCTGGGCCACCGGCGGCGACGTGCGCTATGCAATCAACATCTCCGCCGCCGTGCTGATCATCACCTGCCCCTGCGCGCTTGGCCTCGCCGTCCCGGCGGTGATCACCTCCGCCTCCGGTCGGCTGTTCCGGAAGGGCCTCCTGATCAAGCACGGCACTGCGCTGGAGCGTCTGGCCGAGGTCGATACTGTCGTCTTCGACAAGACCGGCACCCTGACCCTCGGTGCGCCCGAACCCGTGGCGCTGGCCGACCAACCCCGCGAAGCGGTGGCCGTCGCCGCCGCCCTCGCCGCAGGCTCCTCCCACCCGCTCGCCCGCGCGCTGGCCGATGGCGCCCGCGGTCTGGGCATCGCGCCTGCCGATGTGACCGACATCCGCGAAGTCCCCGGCCAGGGCATCGAAGGCGCTTATCACGGCACCCGCGTCCGCCTTGGCCGCGCCGACTGGTGCGGCGCCGACCCGCTGCCAATGACCGCGACCTACCTCTCCATTGCCGAGACCCCCGCACCCGGCATCCAGTCCCTCGCAACGCCGACCCTAAGCGCCTCCCCTCCCCCCCGTGGGGAGGGGCTGGGGGTGGGGGCCCGCGTCCCCACACAGACCCACGCCTTCGCCTTCACCGACCGCCTCCGCCCCGGCGCGGAAGCCGCCGTCAGGGCGTTGAAAGCCGCCGGGATGCAGGTCGAACTCTTGTCCGGCGACGCCGAAGCCCCGGTCAAGGATCTGGCGCAACGCCTCGGCATTCCGCAGTGGAAGGCCGGGGTCCTCCCCGCCGAAAAAGCCGCCCGCGTCGCCGCCTTGTCAGCCGAAGGACGCAAGGTCCTGATGGTCGGCGACGGCCTGAACGACACCGCCGCCCTCGCCGCCGCGCATGTCTCGATCTCCCCCGCCTCCGCTCTGGACGCCGCACGGGTCGCCTCCGACATCGTGCTTCTCGGCCAGGACATCGCCCCCATCGCCGACGCGGTGCGGATCGGTCGCCAGTCCGCCCGCCGCATGATCGAGAACTTCCTGATCTCCGGCGGCTACAACATCATCGCCGTCCCCCTGGCGCTGATCGGCCACGCCACGCCGCTGGCCGCCGCGCTGGCCATGTCGCTGTCCTCGATCACGGTCTCGCTCAACGCGATGCGGCTGAAGTAATGGAAATCCTCGCGATCCTGATCCCGGTCTCGCTCCTCCTCGGAGGCATCGGCCTCGCCGCCTTCTTCTGGGCGATGCGGACCAAGCAGTTCGACGACCCCGAGGGCGACGCGAACCGCATCCTGACGAAGGATTGGGACGACAAGCCGAAGCCCTGAAATCAAGAAGTTAAGACCGCCCTAACGGAAAATGCCAAGGCCTTGATTTCATTGGTATCGCGGCGTTTGTCCACCGTGGACAGGTCAGGCGATCGTCACGCTGGCCGACTGCAATCCCTCGATCTCCACCTTGCAGGTATCGCCCCGGTTCAGGGGTCCCACCCCCGCGGGGGTGCCGGTGAAGATCAGGTCCCCCGGCGACAGGCTGACCATCTGCGACAGGGCCGCGATGATCGAGGCCGGGGTCCAGATCATCTCCGTGGTCGAGGCCTCCTGCCGCACCGCCCCGTTGACCGAGCAGCGCAGCCGCGCCCCCGGCAGCGGCCCGGGCCGGATCGCCCCCACCACCGCCGACTTGTCGAACCCCTTCGCCATGTCCCAGGGCCGCCGCCGCTCCTTCGCCTCGGCCTGCAAGTCGCGCCGGGTCAGGTCGTTCCCCGCCGCATGCCCCCAGATCATCGCCTCGGCCCCCTCCTCCGACACCATCGCGCCGCCCTTGCCGATGGCCACCACCAGTTCCCCCTCGTGATGGAGGTTCTTGGTGGCCGGAGGGTAGGGGATGCGCGAGCCGGACTCGACCACCGCATCGGCGGGCTTGGTGAAGAAGAACGGCGCTTCCTTCGCGGGGTCGCCCCCCATCTCCTTGGTATGCTCGGCATAGTTCCGGCCCACGCAGAAGATGCGGCGGACCGGGAAGCGTTCGGCGCGGCCGGTGACAGGCAGGGTCACGGTCGGCAGGGCGGGGAAGACCAGCGCAACCATCGTCTCACCCCCCCACGGTTTCGCAAGGCACGGCGCGAGCCGTCAGCCGACGGCAGGCCAGTTCGGCCTGTTCCTCGGTCAGCCCCATGAAGCTCGCCCGCCAGGCCCCACCCGACTGGGTCGTCTTGCGCAGCCCGTCGTTCAGCGTGGCGCTTTCCGCCAGCGCGGTCTTCAGAAGCGCCTTCTCCGCCTCATAGCGCGAGGGATACTCGCCTACGTTCACTCCGAAATGCCGCCCACCCGAGGTGGACATCACCACGACCACTTCCTCGTCCGCTTCTGCGGCAGGCTCGGTCACTTCCACCGCATCGAAGATCGGCGCGCTGCGTTTGGTGGCCGGAACCACCGCTGCCAGTTCCACCGGCGCCGGACCGACGGTCGCGGGCGCAGCCACGGTTTCGACCCCGGTCACATCGGCGAGCAGGGTTTCCGGTGCGGCGGCAGCGACTTCGGTGCCGGGGTCGGTGACGACCAGCTCCGGCGCGGCGTCGGCCACCACGACCTCCTCCACGGCGGGCATCTCCGGATCGGCAACCGGCTCGACGGTCGCCAACTGAACGGTCATTCCTTCGGGTCGGGCCCTGGGCTTCATGCCCGCAAGCGCCGGGTCGGGTTCGGCCACCGCAGCGGGTTCTTCCGCTGGCGTCAGGGCCGCGACCTGCGTCTCGGCCGGAGGCGCGCCGGAGGCCAGCGCGGCGGCCTGCGCCTCGAAGCTGCCCGGCGCATCGGAGACGACTGCGGGTTCTGCGGTCGCGACCTCGACGGGTGCAGCCTCGGGCTCGACCACGGCAACCTCTGACGTCACCTCTGGCAGATCGGCAGCCGCGAGGGCCACCTCGGGTTCAACCGGAGGCGCAGCGTCGGTCGCTGCTTCGGCCATCGCTTCGGCCTGGAACTCCAGCGTCCCCTCCGGAGCGGGCGCCGCGGTCGCTTCGGCGAGCGCCCCGTCGATGCCCTCGGCCATAGCGATGGCGACATCGTCCGACACGGTCGGCGCGACGGGGCGCGCCTTCGGACGCGGCGAGGTCTTCACCTCACCCGAGACCCGCACGATCTTGCCCGCGCCGCCCTCGGCGTCGATCTCGTCGATCCCGGTCTCAAGCGAGGCGACCAGCGCATCCTCGACGGCCGCAGCCACCGGCGGTTTCTCCTTGACGTTGTTCTTCGCCTTGCCGAAGCCCAAGTCCATCAGCTCGGCCATCTTGGCGTTGCGGTTGGCGGTGGAGGTGCCGCCGAAGACCGTCGCGATGATGTGCTTGTTGCCGCGATGCGCCGAGGCGGTCAGGTTGAACCCGGCGGGAGAGGTGTAGCCGGTCTTGATCCCGTCCGCGCCTTCGTAGCTGTCGAGGAAGCGGGTGTTGGTGTTCGACACCTGGGCGATTCCCGCATCCGCCGTCCGGCGCGAGAAGATGTGGTAGTATTGCGGGAAATCGTAGAACAGGTGCCGACCCAGCGTGTTCATGTCGCGGGCGGTCGACAGGTGCCCCTCGGCCGTCAGGCCGTTCGCGTTCTTGAAGGTGGTGTTGTCCATCCCCAGCTGCCGCGCGGTCCTGGTCATCCGCTTGGCGAAGGTCACATGGTCGCCGCCGATATGGTCGCCGAGTGCGGCCGCCGCATCGTTGGCCGACTTGATCGCCGCGGCGCGGATCAGGTAGCGCACCGCGATCTTCTGGCCGGGCTTCAGACCCAGTCGCGACGGCGGCTGCGAGGCGGCGTACTTCGTCACCGTGACCTTGGTGTCGAGCGAGAGACGCCCGGCCTCGATTTCCTGGAAGACGATGTAGAGCGTCATCATCTTGGTCAGCGACGCCGGATGCAGCCGGGCATCGGCGTTCTTTTCGTAGAGCACCTCGCCGGTACGCCCGTCCATCACGATGGCCGCGAAGGGTGCGGCCATAACAGGAGACGTCACCACGACGGTGCTGACGACAAATGCCATGAAAATAGCGCGATAAATCCGCCCGAGAAGCGATGCCACGTCGCCCACCCTTTGCCTGCTGGCCCGGATTTTCCGGTGCCGTTATTCTGCCTCGACGGGAAGGCTAGCACAGGTGCGGGCGTCCGAAAACCCAAAAAATCCAATGGCTTTCAAGCGATAGTTCACGCAGTTGCAGGGATGCAGCAAGACTCCGCCGATACGGGCATATCTTGGGTTTTGCGGCAAGCTGGTCCCTAGCTATGGGGTTCTCGCCAGCTGATCCACCAGCGCGGGCAGATCGCCCAGATCGGCGAGAGCATGGAACCGCCGATGCTCGACCGGCGTTTCTGCCGCCTCGAACGCCCATTCGTGTTCGTGCGGGACATGCACGCCCCAGGCCCCGGCCTGCAGCGCAGGGATCACGTCGGACTTCAGCGAATTGCCGACCATCATCGCCTGGTCCGCCCCGGTTCCATGGCGGGCGAAGGCGGTGCGATAGGTCGCCTCGGTCTTGTCCGACACGATCTCGACCCCGTCGAAAAGGTCGCCCAGGCCGGATTGTGCCAGCTTCTTCTCCTGGTGCAGAAGATCGCCCTTGGTGATCAGGACCAGCCGGTAGCCCGCGGCCAGCGCCGTCACCGTCGCCCGCACATGCGGCAGAAGCTCCATCGGATGTTCCAGAAGCTCGCGCCCCAGCGCAATCAGGTCGGCGATCACCGCGCCGGGCACCCGGCCTTCCGTGACCTCGACCGCCGTCTCGATCATCGACAGGGTGAAACCCTTCACGCCGAAGCCGTAATAGGCCAGGTTCCGCCGTTCGGCCGCCTCCAGCCGTTCGGCCAGACGGTCGGGTGCGGCATGGTCGGCCAGAACCTGAAGGAAACGTCCCTGGGTCAGGCGAAAGAAGGCCTCGTTCTGCCAGAGCGTGTCGTCCGCATCGAAGCCGATGGTGGTCAGCATGGCCGCCCCTCTTTTCGTTTGGGCAAAAGAGGCTATATTTCAGAGGTCAGTTGCAACCCCGAATCCCACAGCCCGGAGCATGGTTCCCTTGTCTATCCGCCCATTGACCATGTCCGACAAGACCGATGGCCCGGGGAATGACACGCGGGTCTTGACCAAGACCAGGACCAAGACCGAGCGCCCACCGCTTTACAAGGTGCTGCTTCTGAACGACGACTACACGCCGATGGAATTCGTGGTGCATGTGCTGGAGCGGTTCTTCGGCCTGAACCATGCCCAGGCCTTCGAGATCATGCTGACGGTGCATAAGAAGGGGCTGGCGGTGGTGGGGGTGTTCAGCTTCGAGGTGGCCGAGACCAAGGTGGCGCAGGTGATGGATTTCGCGCGCCGGCACCAGCATCCGCTGCAATGCACGATGGAAAAGGAATGATCCCGTTCCCCGCCAGAAGCGGCCCGGTCCCGAGGAGCCTGGGGGCCTGAGCCCCCGCCCATGCGGTCTGCCCGTCTGTCCCTGGCGCTGGAAACCGGCGCGCTGACCCTGCCAGTATCGGGCCGGATCGCGGTCTACCGGCCCCGGATCGGCGACGACCTGTCCGCCCTGCCCGAGGGGCGGGTGGTGGTGCTGACCGGGTTCAAGCCGGACCACGATTACTTTGCAGCCCGCCACTCGGTCGCGCCGGCCGCGCCCTATGCGGCGGCCATCGTCTGCCTGCCCCGTTCGCGCGAGGCGGCCCGCGCACTGATCGCACAGGCGGCGGTGGAGGTCGCCCCGAGCGGCTGGATCGCGGTCGACGGGCAGAAGACCGACGGGATCGACACTGGGCTGAAGGACCTGCGCGGGCGGGTGGACCTGTCAGAGAGCCTGTCGAAGGCGCATGGCAAGCTGGCATCGTTCCCGGCGGGGGTGGACCTGTCGGACTGGCGGGCGAAGCCCTCCATGGTCGAGGGGTTCCAGACCCTGCCGGGCACCTTCTCGGCGGACGGGCCGGACCGGGGGTCGCTTCTCCTGGCTGCCGCCTTGCCCGCGAAGCTGGTTGGCAAGGTCGCCGATCTGGGGGCGGGCTGGGGATTCCTCGCGACGGAGATCCTGAAGCGGCCCGGCGTGAAGAAGCTGGACCTGGTTGAGGCCGAAGCCGATGCGCTGGACTGCGCGAAGGTCAACATCCCCGATCCCCGCGCGAGGTTCCACTGGGCGGATGCGACGACCTGGCGGCCCGAGACGCTGCTGGACGCTGTCGTCATGAACCCGCCCTTCCACACCGGCCGCGCCGCCGACCCCGCGCTCGGGGCCGGTTTCATCCGCGCCGCCCGGCGGATGCTGGCGCCCGACGGCAGCCTCTGGCTGGTCGCCAACCGCCACCTGCCCTATGACGCCGCACTGGCGGACTGCTTCCTGGACGTCAGGGAGGTCGCGGGTGACGGCGCCTTCCGCGTGATCCATGCCACCAAGCCCAGACGCGATCCGCTTCGGGCCAAACCCTAGAGGCCGCCCATGTCCTTTTCCGTTTCCGGCAAGACTGCCATCGTCACCGGCTCCGCCTCGGGCATCGGGCTGGCCATCGCCCGGCATCTGGTCGACAAGGGCGCGAACGTGATGTTCGCCGATGTCGACGAGGGGCGGCTGGAGGCCGAGGTCGGCGAAGATGCCCGTGCGGAAGGGCCGATCCGGATGTTTGCGGGCGACCTGACCGAGAAGCTGACCATCGCCAACCTTCTGTCCGCCACCATCGACGCCTTCGACCGGGTGGACATCCTGGTGAATGCCAGCCGCCGGATGCTGGTCTCGGACCTTCTCAACCCCGAGGCGGATGGGGTGGAGGAACTCTGGCGGCAGAATGTGCTCTCGGCGCTTCGGATGTCGCAGATGGCGGCGAAGCGGATGATCCAGCACGCCCAGCGGGCCGAGGTCGAGGAGGGGACGATGCTCGGCTCGATCATCAACCTGTCCTCGACCACCGCGCAGGCGACGCGGCCCGAGCTTCTGGCCTATTCGATGGCGGCGGCGGCGATGGACCAGATGACGCGCTCGCTGGCGCTGGCGCTGGCGCCGAAGGGGATCCGGGTAAATGCGGTGGCCTTCGGCAGCGTGATGAGCGCGAGCCTGCAAGTGGCCTTGAAGGAGAACCCCGGTTTCCGGGACGAGATTACCGGGGCCACACCCCTGGGCCGGATCGCCGCCCCGGCGGAGCTGGCCGAGGCGGTGCAGTTCCTCGCCTCGGACGCGGCAGGCTTCGTCACCGGCCAGGTGCTGACGATCGACGGCGGGCGGGGCCTGATGGACGCGGTCCGCGCCCCGGCCCACTGATCATTCCGGATATTCGGCCTTGCAGGCGGCAATGACCCTCTCGGCCTGACGCACCAGGGTCTTCCGCTTCTCCTTCAGGCTGGCCAGCTTCCGCGCCTCTTCGTTCAGGTCGATGGCCTTGGGCCGCTGCTCAAGTTCGGGTCGACGGTCAAGGCACATGCGCGGCGGCGATGGGGGCTCGCCCGGCGCGGCGCGGGGGCCGGGGCAGGACCGCCAGTAGTCCTCATAGACGGTGATCGTCTCATAGGCGTAGCCGCGCTTCAGGTTGCCTTCGGACTCGTTGATCAGCCGGTCCACCGTGCGCAGGTCGCGGGTGTTGCGGCTGATGCATTGTTCCTGCGGGGTGCCACAGGCAGCGAGCGCGGCAAGTGCCAGAAAAGTCAGTCGTTTCATCGGACTCTCCTCAAGCGGTGGAAAGCGGCGGACGGGGATGCTAGGCATTCGGATGCCACATTCCGAGGACATGACCATGACTGATCCCACCGACAGCCGCAACGCCGTTGCCGCCGCCTGGTTCCGGACCCTGCGCGACCGGATCGTCGCGGCCTTCGAGGGGCTGGAGGACAGGCACGCCACGGGCCAGCCGGGCCGGTTCGAGGTGACGCCGACCAATCGCGCCGAGGGCGGGGGTGGTGGCATCATGAGCGTGATGCGCGGTGGCGGAGTCTTCGAGAAGGTCGGGGTCAACTGGTCGGAAGTTCATGGTCAACTAAGCGAGAAGGCGCAAAGGTCGATGGCGGCGCGTGGCGTGCCGGGCATGGACCGCGACCCGCGCTTCTGGGCCTCGGGCATCAGCCTTGTGGCCCATATGGCCAACCCGCATTGCCCGGCGGTGCACATGAACACGCGCATGTTCTGGACGCCGCAGGCCTGGTGGTTCGGCGGCGGGGCCGACCTGAACCCCTGCATCGAGTATGCCGAGGACACTGCGCATTTCCATGCCGGGATGAAGGCGGCCTGCGACGTGCATTCCGCCGACTACTATCCCAAGTTCAAGGCCTGGGCCGACGAGTATTTCTTCGTACCCCATCGTGACCGGGCGCGCGGGGTCGGGGGCATCTTTTTCGACGATCTGAACACCGGCGACTGGCACCGCGACTTCGCCTTCACCCGGTCGGTGGGCGAGGCCTTCCTTCCGGCCTTCCTGCCGGTGACGGAACGCCGTGTCGCGGCACCCTGGACCGAGGCCGACCGCGAGGTGCAGTTGCAGCATCGGGGGCTCTATGCCGAATACAACCTGGTCTATGACCGGGGCACCAAGTTCGGGCTGGAGACCGGGCATGACGCGAATGCGGTGCTGATGAGCCTGCCGCCCGTCGCCAAGTGGTACTGAGGGGCGGATCATGGCGGACATCACGGTCAAGGCAGCCTACGGGTCGGTCGTCGAGGACGAGGGGCAGCTCTTCGTCGGATTCGCCGAGGGTGAGGATGCCGACGAAGGCTATGTGCTGTTCCGGCAGGCCCTTGGCGGAGGGCCGGTCTGGTTCGAGGCGAGCGACGAGACCTTCGGAGCAGAGGACGCCATCGAGAGCGTTGCCGCCGGGCCGAAAGGGTTCGAGGTGACGATCCGGGCGGGCAAGCGCACGGCCTATGGCTTTGCGGCGACGGTTTCGGTCAGGGTCGGGCCGGGCTGCGAAGATGGGACCGAGGCGCTGGCGGCGCTGAAGGCGATGCTTGGCGAACTCTGGCGGGAATAGCTCGTCGTGCGTCTTCGACTTCTCCTCGCGGGGCCCAGGGACGAGGGACGAAGTCACCGAGGAGCGTTCGCGTGGCTCCAGACCGCGTGACGGATCCGGGCGACCTTGTAGGCGTCGAACACCGCCATTGCCCAGACGAAAAGCCCACCCGCCATCTTGCCGACGAAGGAGACCTCCGGCGCGGCGGTCTTCAGGGTGAAGGCCCCGAGCAGGATAGCGAAGCAGACGAAGATCAGCCCCCGCACCGGTTGACGGTTCAGGACCTGGCCCATGCCGGGAAGGAGAATGGCGACGGCAAGCACCAGCCAGGGGTTCAACGGTGGTTTCATGCAGAGTCCTTCGCAAGGGCAAGCACATCCTTGCGGATCGTGGCGAGCCTGTCGAGGAGAGGCGCGAGCCGCTCGGGGGACAAGGGCGTGCGACCCATTTCGGCCTCTCGGAAGATGAGGTAGCGGCCGCGGTCGGCTTCTTCGGCAAGGATGACGATGCGCAGGCCCTTGGGCGAAAGGACCAGTTCCTTCACGCGCGGGTCGGCAAACAGGTCCGCGTGGCGGTCGATCAGGGCGGGCGGCGGGATACGGGTGGCATCATCGCTGCGGATCGCGATGTCCTTCGGCAGATCGGGCGGCGTGGGCAGCGATTGCGGTAGGGTGTTGAAGCGGCTGAAGGGTTCGTTGCCCGTGGGCCGTGCCATCAGGTCGAGGGTCGCCGAAAGCGGCAGCGCCTCGGGCAGGGTGACGAGGACCCAGAGCGCGGGCAGCTTGCGGAAGGTCAGCGTGTCGGGGACGGCCTGAAGGTCGAAGGCCAGTCCGGCAGAGCGGCCGGTCATGCGGGGAAAGCCGGTGGGTTGCAGCTGCGTCTCGCCACCGTCGAACAAGGGCTTCACGGCATCAAGATACCCGGCGCGGGTGGCGTTCCGGGCGCGGCTTTCGCGGAGGAGGTTGAAGGCGAGCCAAAGACCGAGGGCGGCGAGGGCGATGCCAAGGGGAATGAGCGGGGACATGAGAAATGGCCCGCCCCTTTGGGGGCGGGCCGCTTGCCTTAGTAGCCCTGCGGTTTCGGCCAGGGCATCGTGAACTGGGTGCCCCGGTTCACGAAGCGATAGCGCCAGAAGTGGAACCACAGCGAAACCACGATGTAGAAGCCGATCATCGCCACAAGCTGGGTGCCGTAGCCCAGGAACACCGCGAAGAAGGTGATGCCGCAAAGCGTCAGCAGCGTCAGCGCGGGCAGCGGGTGGAACGGGTGTTCATAGCCGCGCTTGATCGAGTTCAGCGGCCATTTCTTGCGGAACATGATGATGTTCAGCGGCATGAACGTGTATTCCAGCAGGCCCGAGAGGATCGAGAAGGTGATCACCTGGTCGAGCGGCGCGCCCAAAGCGAAGATCAGCGCGATCGGGACCAGGAACACGATGGACCGGTAGGGGGTGCGGTACTTCGGATGGACCGCGCCGAACCAGCCGGGCAGGTACTTGTCGCGGCCCATGGCGAACCAGGCCCGCGAGGCGTCGTTGATGCAGCCGTTGGCGCTGGCCAAGGTGGCGAACAGGGTGCCGAAGCCCAGGAGCCAGACAAGTCCATTCGACCCGGACAGTCGGGCGGTGTCGAACAGGGGCGCGACCGAGCCATTGACGCCGTCGCCCAGGTATTCCCAGGGCAGCACGCCCGAGCAGATATACCAGGTCAGTGTCGCGGCGATGAGAAGGGTCATGATCCCCGCAAGCGTACCGAATGGCAGTGCGCGGGCTGGAGAGCGGACTTCCTCGGCCGCCTGGGTCGTGCCTTCGATGCCAAGATAGTACCACAGGCCGAAGTGCATGGCGGCAAGGACGCCGATCCAGCCGTAGGGCAGTTCATGCCCCTCGAACAGCGCCGCGTGCTCCATGAGTCCGCCGCCGAGGATGCCGGATGTCGAGAGAAACAGCACCAGGATCGCGACGAAGGCGATGGCGGTGATGACCAGGTTGAAGGTCAGCGTCGCCAGAACCCCCCGATAGTTCAGCCAGGCCAGGAACATGATGACCAGGATGATGAAGGGCCGCTGGTCCAGATCACCGGTATGACCGGTCATCGTGGCCACGACCGAGAAGAGGTAGCCGGCCGTGATGGCGTTGGCCGCCTCGAGCATCGTATAGGCGAAGACGAGGTAGAGGCCGACGTTGAAGGCCATCAGCGGGCCGACGATGTGCTTGGCCTGGGTGTACTGCCCGCCCGCCGCCGCGACGGTCGAGGTGACTTCGGAGTCGATCATCGCGACGCAGGTATAAAGAATGCCTGCGAACCAGCAGGCGATCAGCGCGGCATAGGCCCCGCCCTTACCGACGGCGAAGTTCCAGCCCATGTACTCGCCGACCAGAACGATGCCGACGCCCAGGGCCCAGACATGCGCCGGGCCAAGGACCCGCAGGAGGCCGACCTTGGTGCCGTGCGGCCCCATGCCGTCCATGACGGGCGAGGTGATATCGGTGTCTGTCATCATCTCACCCCTTGTGCTCTTCCGTCATGGCCTCGAGCTCGCCTTCTCGCGAGGAGGTCAGGACGTCTTCGGAATAGCTGGAATCGGTCTTCAGCCAGTCCATGATCATGTAAAGCCCGAACAGCGCCGACAGCGCCCAGGCCAGGTATTCAAGCCAGTTCCACAGATCCATCGCTGTCCCCTATTTCTGACCGAATTTTTCGGCGATGACCTCGCGGTACTCGACGTCCGAGAACCGCAGGATCAGGAAGTAGTAGAGCAGGATGACCACGACCATCGCGACAAGGGCGCCGACCGAAAAGCTGTAGTCGAACCGGGCGAGGATGAGGTCATGCGCGCTTTCGGGGGTGTAACCGAGCGCTTCGTATTTCGCCGCCTGCGCCGGGGTCTGGCCGAGCGCTTCCCATGTCGGGCTCGCAACGGCTTCGGCGACCGTCTTTGCCGCGCCCGCCATCCCCATCCACAGCGGCACGAACAAGGCGCCAACCGTCAGCACCACCAGCACGACGACGTCGATCAACTGGCTGGCCTTGCTTTGCTTCGGAGGTTCGTAATGCGCCATCTCAGCCCCTCCTGCCCTTGGCTTCGTCGAGGAACTTGATGTCGAGCCCGTACATGAAGTCGCGGTCCTCGCGGTAGTGGCGGAGCATTGCCAGGATGGCGCCTGTATTGAAGATCAATACGATGGCCCCGGCAATCAGAAGCAGCGTTCGCGCGCCGCCGGTTGGTGCCAGATTCCATGTCGCGATGGCGACAAAGATGATGGCGAACCAAAGGCCAATGACAAACGCCCATGCCACCATGACATCGCGCCGGTGCATCGCCTCAATCCGCTGATTGAGATCTCCCACAGTTCCCTCCCTTGGGCGCTTTGGTTTCCCGCGGAACGTGGCCCCGACGTCTTTCCCCACGCGGCAAAAGTTTTGCCGAAGGGAAAACCACCTGCGGCACTCTGTCAAGAAAAACCGCAGTTGCCTGAACATTGGGCACGGATTTTCCCGACAGGTGAAAAATGTTTCTTACCAGTTGATAGGTGGAAAAGACGGTGCTAGCGTGCTTTCAACCATGTGAAGGAGACGAATCCATGTGTGGCATCGTTGGACTTTTCCTCAAGGATCCGAAGCTTGAACCGCAGCTTGGCGCCATGCTGACGGACATGCTCATCACCATGACCGACCGCGGCCCCGACAGTGCTGGGATCGCGATCTATGGCGGGGGCAAGGACGGTCTGGGCAAGATCACCATCCAATCCGCGAATCCGGAAAAAGATTTCAAGAATCTCGACGGCGATCTGCACGACGCCATCGGCCAGCCGGTGACAATGCTGGTGAAGTCGACCCATGCGGTGCTGGAAGTGCCGCTGGGCCAGGTGGAGGCCGCCCGCTCGGCACTGGCACAGCTGCGTCCGGCGGTGAAGGTGATGAGCGTCGGCGACAGCATCGAGATCTTCAAGGAAGTGGGCCTGCCCAAGGACGTGGCCGCCCGCTTCGAGGTGTCGAAGATGAAGGGCACACATGGCATCGGCCACACTCGGATGGCGACCGAAAGCGCAGTGACCACGATGGGCGCGCACCCGTTCTCGACGGGGATGGACCAGTGCCTGGTGCACAATGGCAGCCTGTCGAACCACAACGGTCTGCGGCGCGAGCTGATCCGGCTGGGCAAGACCTTCGAGACCCAGAACGATACTGAAGTGGCCGCGGCCTATGTCAGCCAGAAGCTGGAAGAAGGCCAGAACCTGGGCCAGGCGCTGGAGTCCGGCCTGGATGATCTGGACGGTTTCTATACCTTCGTCGTCGGCACCCATAACGGTTTCGGCGTCGTCCGCGACCCGATCGCCTGCAAGCCGGCGGTCATGGCCGAGACCGACCAGTACGTCGCCTTCGGGTCGGAATACCGGGCGCTGGTCAACCTGCCGGGGATCGAGGATGCCCGCGTCTGGGAACCGGAACCCGCCACCGTTTACTTCTGGGAGCGTTGAGAGAATGCAGAGCTTCGATCTCGGCAAAGAGGGCCTGCGCGCCTTGAACAGTGCGCTGCACGGCCTGAAAGGCCAGACCAACATGACCGACTGGGAAGTCATCAACCCCAAGGGCGCCCATGCGATCGCCGCTGGGGTCGATGCGCCGGTGGACATCACCGTGCGCGGCTCGACCGGGTACTACTGTGCCGGAATGAACAAGCAGGCGACGATCCGCATCAAGGGCTCGGCGGGTCCGGGCGTGGCCGAGAACATGATGAGCGGGACCGTCATCATCGATGGCAACGCCAGCCAGTATGCTGGCGCGACCGGGCGCGGTGGACTTCTGGTGATCAAGGGCAACGCCTCCAGCCGCTGCGGCGTCTCGATGAAGGGGATCGACATCGTCGTCCACGGCAGCATCGGCCATATGTCGGCCTTCATGGCGCAGTCGGGCAATCTGGTGGTGCTGGGCGACGCGGGTGACGCGCTGGGCGACTCGCTTTATGAGGCGCGGCTTTTCGTGCGCGGCAGCGTCAAGTCGCTGGGTGCGGACTGCATCGAGAAAGAGATGCGGCCCGAGCACTATGCCCTTCTGGAAGACCTGCTGAAGCGCGGCGAGGCGGACGGCAAGGCGAAGCCGGAAGAGTTCAAGCGCTATGGCTCGGCCCGGAAGCTCTACAACTTCAACATCGACAACGCAGCGGCATACTGAGGCAAAGATGAGCGATTTTCCCCATACCCCGCCGCGCTATTCGGCCACCTTCACCCCGGCGGTCAACGCCGAAATCCGCCGCGCGGCGGCCTCCGGCATCTACGACATCCGCGGCGGCGGCACCAAACGGCACCTGCCGCACTTCGATGACCTGCTGTTTCTTGGCGCCTCGATCAGCCGCTACCCGCTGGAAGGCTACCGCGAGAAATGCGCGACCGACGTGTGGCTCGGTACCCGCTTCGCCAAGAAGCCGATCCACCTCGACATTCCTGTCACCATCGCCGGGATGAGCTTCGGCGCGCTGTCCGGCCCGGCGAAGGAAGCCCTGGGTCGCGGCGCCTCGGAAGCGGGAACCTCGACCACCACCGGCGACGGCGGTATGACCGAGGAAGAACGCGGGCATTCCAAGACGCTGGTCTATCAATACCTTCCCAGCCGCTATGGCATGAACCCCGACGACCTGCGCCGGGCGGATGCCATCGAAGTCGTGGTCGGCCAGGGCGCGAAGCCGGGCGGTGGCGGGATGCTGCTGGGGCAGAAGATCAGCGACCGCGTGGCCAACATGCGCAACCTGCCCAAGGGGATCGACCAGCGTTCTGCCTGCCGTCACCCCGATTGGACCGGCCCCGACGACCTTGAGATCAAGATCCACGAGCTGCGCGAGATCACCGACTGGGAAAAGCCGATCTACGTCAAGGTCGGCGGCGCGCGGCCCTATTACGACACGGCGCTGGCGGTGAAGGCCGGGGCCGATGTGGTCGTGGTCGACGGGATGCAGGGCGGCACGGCGGCGACGCAGGACGTGTTCATCGAGCATGTCGGGATGCCGATCCTGGCCTGCATTCCGCAAGCCGTTAAGGCACTGCAAGACCTTGGCATGCATCGCAAGGTGCAGCTGATCGTCTCGGGCGGGATCCGGTCGGGCGCGGACGTGGCCAAGGCGATGGCCTTGGGCGCGGATGCGGTGGCCATCGGCACGGCGGCGCTGATCGCGCTGGGCGACAACGATCCCAAGCTGGAAGCGGAATACCAGAAGCTCCAGACCACCGCCGACGCCTATGACGACTGGCACGAGGGCAAGGACCCGGCAGGGATCACAACCCAGGACCCGGAGCTGTTCAAGCGCTTCGATCCGGTGCTCGGGGGCCGTCGGCTGAAGAACTACCTGAAGGTGATGACGCTGGAGGCGCAGACCATCGCGCGGGCCTGCGGCAAGAACCACCTGCACAACCTGGAACCCGAGGACCTGTGCTCGCTGACCATCGAGGCGGCGGCGATGGCGGGGGTTCCCCTGGCGGGGACAAGCTGGATACCGGGACGGAACGGCGGCTACTGAAGCCGCCGTTTCCCTTCATCAAACAAGAAAAGACCAAGGGAGCTACAGTGATGGCGAAGGACCTTGCCAAATGGGCCAAGGATAAGGGCGTCAAGTATTTCATGATCTCCTACACCGACCTGTTCGGTGGCCAGCGGGCGAAGCTCGTTCCGACGCAGGCGATCAACGATATGGCGGTGGATGGCGCGGGATTTGCCGGGTTCGCGACCTGGCTCGACCTGACGCCGGCGCACCCCGACATGATGGCGGTCCCCGACCCCGAGGCGGCGATCCAGCTGCCGTGGAAGAAGGAGGTCGCCTGGGTCGCCTCGAACTGCGTGATGGAAGAACAGCCGCTGGCTCAGGCCCCGCGGAACGTGCTGCGCCGCCTGGTTGACGAGGCCGCCAAGGAGGGCCTGCGCGTCAAGACCGGGGTGGAGCCGGAGTTCTTCCTGCTGACGCCGGAAGGCGACAGGATCGCCGACCCCTACGACAATGCCGAGAAGCCCTGCTACGATCAGCAGGCCGTGATGCGCCAGTACGACTGCATCGCAGAGGTCTGCGATTACATGCTGGAGCTGGGCTGGGAAGCCTACCAGAACGACCACGAGGACGCGACCGGCCAGTTCGAGATGAACTGGAAGTATGACGACGTCTTGCAGACTGCAGACAAGCACAGCTTCTTCAAGTTCATGATGAAGTCGGTGGCCGAGAAGCACGGGCTGCGCTGCACCTTCATGCCGAAGCCGTTCAAGGGCCTCACCGGGTCGGGCTGCCACGCGCATATCTCGGTCTGGTCGCTGGACGGCAAGAAGAACGCCTTCGCCGACAAGTCGAAGGAGCTGGGGCTTTCCGACCAGGGCCGCAACTTCCTGGGCGGGATCATGAAGCACGCCTCGGCGTTGGCGGCGATCTGCAACCCGACGGTGAACAGCTACAAGCGGATCAATGCGCCCCGCACGTCCTCGGGCGCGACCTGGGCGCCGAACACGGTGACCTGGACCGGCAACAACCGGACCCATATGGTCCGTGTGCCGGGGCCGGGGCGGTTCGAGCTGCGGCTGCCCGATGGCGCTGCGAACCCCTACCTGATGCAGGCGGTGATCCTTGCGGCGGGCCTCGACGGGGTGCGGACCAAGGCCGATCCGGGGCGGCGCTACGACATCGATATGTACCAGATGGGCCATACGGTGAAGAACGCGCCGAAGCTGCCGCTGAACCTTCTGGATGCCCTGCGGGAGTTCGACAAGGACAAGACCCTGAAGGCGATGATGGGCGAGGAATTCTCGGCTGCCTATCTGAAGCTGAAGCACAAGGAATGGAACGACTACTGTTCGCATTTCTCGTCTTGGGAGACCCAGACGACGCTGGACATCTGACAATCTGCCCGCGCGTGGACAGTTTCTCGAACCCAGTGAAATCAATGGGTTGCTCGCGAGCGGTTGTAGAATCTTAACATTTGTCGGCGGGCGTTCGCGTCCGTCACGAGACCTGTCTTACCTGACCTGAACCCCCAACTGGCCCCGGAGCGATCCGGGGCTTTTCGTTTCTGTCAGGAATTTTGCCCCGAGGTAAAATTTCTTGACCCAAGTCAATGCCGACGGCGCAAGACGATGGTTAGTTGCGACAGATGCCAAACAGACGAAGGATGGATGTGATGACCAGCAAGATTCTCTGCCCGACCGACGGGTCCGACCACGCGACGATCGGTGTCATTCTTTCGGCGGAAGTTGCCAAGGCGACAGGCGGCCACCTGACCATCTGCGTGGTGAACATCGCGCATGGCGGCGTGCGTGGCCCGACCATCAGCCACTGGAAGACCGAAGAGGTTGCCAAGCTTCTCGCCGATTCCGAAGCTCTGGCGAAGAAGGAAGGCGCTGCCGATATCGGGACCGTCGAGGTGGTGGCCCGCGAGGCCGCTCCGGCGATCATCGCCTATGCCGAGCAGAACGGATACACCCATATCGTCATGGGCACCGGCGACAAGCGGGGCTTGCAGCGCCTTGTCCTGGGTTCGGTCGCAAGCGAAGTGGCCACCCGAGCCCATTGCACAGTGACCATTGCCCGCTGACCGGACTTGCGCCTAGAAATCGTGCAAGGGTTGTGACCCTGGACCCCGGAGCGCCGCTTCCGGGGTTCATCATGTTTACCATCAGGAAGAAGATTTGACACAGGCGCAACTTTGTCTCTAGGCTGACGGAAAACCGATACACGCCCTGGCGTCACAAAAGACTCAACATTCGGAGGTTGACCATGAAGAAGAGAGTAGCCGTCATCGGAGCGGGGCCGTCGGGCCTTGCGCAGCTGCGCGCGTTCCAGTCGGCCAAGGCGAAGGGCGAGGACATTCCCGAGGTCGTCTGCTTCGAGAAGCAGTCGAACTGGGGCGGCCTCTGGAACTATACCTGGCGCACCGGCCTGGACGAACATGGCGAGCCGGTGCATTGCAGCATGTACCGCTACCTCTGGTCGAACGGCCCGAAGGAAGGCCTGGAATTTGCCGACTATTCCTTCGAGGAGCATTTCGGCAAGCAGATCGCCAGCTACCCGCCGCGCGCGGTGCTGTTCGACTATATCGAGGGCCGGGTGAAGCGCGCCGGCGTGCGCGACTGGATCCGCTTCTGCTCGACCGTGCGGATGGTGAAATACAACGAGACCAAGGGGAATTTCACCGTCACGGTGCATGACCTGAAGGCCGACCGGATGTACGAGGAGGAGTTCGACAACGTCATCGTCGCCTCCGGCCACTTCAGCGTGCCGAACGTTCCGGAATACCCCGGCTTCGACAAGTTCAATGGCCGCGTGCTGCACGCGCACGACTTCCGCGACGCGCGGGAATTTGCGGGCAAGGACCTGCTGCTGCTCGGCTCGTCCTATTCGGCCGAGGACATCGGCTCGCAGTGCTGGAAATACGGCGCGAAGTCGATCACGGTCGCCTATCGCCACGCGCCGATGGGCTTCAAGTGGCCGGACAACTGGAAGGAAGTGCCGAAGCTGGAGCGGGTGGACGAGACCACCGCCTATTTCGCCGATGGCACGTCGAAGAAAGTGGACGCGATCATCCTGTGCACCGGATACAAGCACCACTTCCCGTTCCTGCCCGATGACCTGCGGCTGAAGACGGCGAACCGGTTGGCGGCGGCCGACCTCTACAAGGGCGTTGTCTGGGTCCACAATCCCAAGCTGTTCTACGTCGGGATGCAGGACCAGTGGTTCACCTTCAACATGTTCGACGCCCAGGCCTGGTGGGTGCGCGACGCGATCATGGGCAAGATCAAGATTCCGGCTGACAAGGCGGTGCTCTTGAAGGATGTCGAGGACCGGGTGGCGCATGAGGATGCGGGCCAGGATGCGCATGACGCGATCCACTACCAGGGCGATTATGTGAAGGAACTGATCGCCGAGACCGACTATCCGTCTTTCGACGTGGACGGTGCCTGCGAGGCTTTCTTCGAGTGGAAGGAGCACAAGAAGCAGGACATCATGGCCTTCCGCAACCATGCCTACAGATCGGTCATCACCGGCACGATGGCGCCGGTCCACCACACGCCCTGGAAGGACGCGCTGGAGGATTCGATGGAGAGCTATCTGAAGAACTGACCGGTTCCGACCCGTCAGGCAGCGGCGCCGGAGACGGCGCCGCTTTCTTTTTGGGCAGGTCCCGATCCCTGAACTGCGCTTTCTGGGAAACTTTCTTTCGCAGGGATCAAATTTTTCTCGCCATGACCGGAAGCCCGTGCTTTCCTGCGCGACATCAGGTCGCATGCAAAGGTCGGCCTGACGCGATTCTGACCAAGGAGAGGCCGGGGAAAAGGACGGGAACGACCAACGCCCGCGACACACAGAGATGATCGCACGGCGGACGCGAAGGGCAGGCGGAAGACTTGCCCAGACGCCGCAGGTGCAGCCCAACAGGAGAGAGGGAATGACGACTGAAACTGGATCGGGCCAGATGGTCCGGGCGCTGACGTGGAAGGGCGCCTTCTGGGTTGCGGCGGGTGTGCCGCCCCTGGTGCTGTTCTCGATCGGCGGGATTGCCGGGACGACGGGGAAGCTGGCCTTCCTGGTCTGGATCATCTCGATGATCATGGGCTTTCTGCAAAGCTTCACCTATGCCGAGATGGCCGGGATGTTCGGCAACAAGTCGGGCGGAACCTCGGTCTACGGCGCGACGGCCTGGCTGCGCTATGGCAAGCTGATCGCGCCGCTGTCGGTCTGGTGCAACTGGTTCGCCTGGTCGCCGGTGCTGTCCTTGGGCTGCGCCATCGCGGCGGGCTACATCCTGAACGCGCTGTTCCCGATTCCGCTGGCGGACAGTCAGCCGGTGCTGGACTGGGTGACGGCGAACCTTGGCAGCTATACGGCCGAGACCGCCTCGGTCGTGCAATACATGACTGACAACGCCGGAACGACCGCCGAACAGGCGATTCAGGCGGTGGCCAGCGCCGATGGCGTGGCCGCCCTGACCCCAGCCTTCCGGGTCTGGGAAGCCTTCCAGATCACCATTCCGGGCCTCGGCAACCTGCACTTCAACTCGACCTTCGTGATCGGCGTGGTGCTGATGCTGATCATCCTCTTCATCCAGGAACGCGGCATCGCGTCGACCGCTTCGGCGCAGAAATACCTGGCGATCATCGTTCTGGTGCCGCTGCTGCTGGTCGGTCTGGTGCCGCTCCTGAACGGCTCGATCAACTGGATGAACGTGACCAACCTGGCCCCGCCGACCGCCGCCTATTCCGGGGTCGATGGCGAGTGGAACATCGGCGGCTGGACGCTCTTCCTGGGCGGCATGTACATCGCCGCCTGGTCGACCTACGGCTTCGAGACGGCGGTCTGCTATACCCGCGAGCTGAAAGACCCGAAGACTGATACCTTCCGGGCGATCTTCTACTCGGGCCTGCTGTGCTGCATCTTCTTCTTCCTGATCCCCTTCTCTTTCCAGGGGGTCTACGGGGTCGAAGGGATGTTGGCGACCGGCATCGTCGACGGCACGGGCGTGGGCGAGGCGATGGGCAACATGATCGGCGGCGGCCCGGTCATCACCCAGATCTTCGTGATCCTGATGATCCTCGCGCTGTTCCTGGCGATCATGACCGCGATGGCGGGCTCGTCGCGCACGCTCTACCAGGGGTCGCGCGACGGCTGGCTGCCGAAATACCTGGGCGAGGTCAACAGCCACGGCGCACCGCGCAACGCGATGTGGACCGACTTCACCTTCAACGTGATCCTGCTGGCGCTGGCGTCCGACGTGGGCGGCTACTTCTACGTCCTTGCGATCTCGAACGTCGGTTACATCATGTTCAACTTCCTGAACCTGAATGCCGGCTGGATCCACCGTCTGGACAGCGCGCATATGGAGCGGCCCTGGAAGGCGCCGACCTGGCTGATCGGGCTGAACACGATCCTCGCCTTCGTCAACGCCCTGTTCCTGGGTGCGGGCGCCAAGGTCTGGGGCTACGAGAATGCGCTCTGGTCGGGGCTGGTCTTCGCGGCCTTCATCTTCCCGGTGTTCTGGTATCGCCACTATGTCGTCGACCAGGGCAAGTTCCCGAAGGAGGCCTATGACGACCTGGGCCTGCCCTATGGCGAATTGGGCGAGCGGAAGGCAGGGATGCTGCCCTACCTCGCGCTGGTTGCCGGGGCGGTCGTGGTGCTCTGGGCGAACTGGTTCTTCGTCCTGCCTGCCTGATCCTGCTTTGAGAGGCTGGAAGAGGCCGTCCGACAGGGCGGCCTTTTTCTTGAGCGAATGTTTTCTCACAAGAAATTTTGTTGCACTTCATTATTGCTTTCTGGCGGGAATCACCTGACACTGGACGAAAATCAACATGTCTCAGGGAGCCGACCGATGACCAATTCCTGGCGTTTCTCGACGCTGATCGACCGACACCGCGCGCTTGGGTCCGACCTGGAAGACTGGAGCGGGATGGGAACCGCCTGGTCCTATTCCAAGGGCGACCCGGATGCCGAATACATGGCGATCCGCACCAAGGCCGGGCTGATGGATGTCTCGGGTCTGAAGAAGGTCCACATCACCGGGCACGCCGCCAGCCATGTGATCGAACGCGCCACCACGCGGAACATGGAAAAGCTGATGCCGGGCCGGGCGGTCTATGCCTGCATGCTGAACGACGCGGGCAAGTTCGTCGACGATTGCGTGATCTACCGCATGGGGCCGAACAGCTTTACCGTCGTCCATGGCTCGGGCCAGGGGTATGAGCAGCTGACGATGGCCGCCACCGGGCGCGACGTGTCGATCCGCTTCGATGACAACCTGCACGACCTGTCGCTGCAAGGGCCGCTGGCGGTGGACTATCTGGAAAAGCACGTCCCCGGCGTCCGCGCGCTGCCCTATTTCGGGCACATGCCGACCAGCCTTTTCGGCAAGCCGATCACCCTTTCCCGGACCGGCTATACCGGCGAGCGCGGCTATGAGATATTCTGCCGGGGTCAGGATGCCGTGGAAATCTGGGACCGCATCCTGGAAGAAGGCGCCAGCATGGGGATCATCCCCTGCCGCTTCACCACGCTCGACATGCTGCGCACCGAGAGCTACCTGCTGTTCTTCCCGTTCGACAATTCGGAAATGTATCCGTTCGAGAACGAAGGCCCCGGCGATACCTTGTGGGAACTGGGCCTCGACTTCACTGTCTCGCCTGGCAAGACCGGCTTCCGCGGCGCCGAGGAACACTACCGACTGAAGGGCAAGGAGCGTTTCAAGATTTCCGGCCTGAAGCTGGAAGGCAAGAACGTGCCCGGCAACGGCGCGCCGGTGTTCAAGGGCGGCAAGCAGGTTGGCGTCGTGACGCAGGCAATGTATTCGCCGCTGAACGACTGGACCGTCGCCATTGCCCGCCTGCCGGTGGCCGATGCCAACAACGGCACCGAGCTGGAGGTGCGCTGCGGGACGCACGGCCCGATCAAGGCGAAGTCGGCATCGCTGCCGTTCTACGACGTGGACAAGAAGCGCCGCACCGCGAAGTGACCATCTTCGGGACCCGCCCGTCGGGCGGGTCCCCCTGCCAGGGAAGCCCAAGCTGTGAAGACCTTGCTGACCCCCGTGGACGCCCCTTCGATCCGAAGCCGTCCGGTCTATGCGGCCCTTGAGCCGCGCCGCGCCAGTCTGCACCTGATCGTTGCCGATGGCGAAGGCGCGGGCGCGATCGTGGACATGCTGGGCAAGGCGGAGGATCGTTCGCAGATGCTGGCGGCGACGCATGTGATGTATTGCCCCGGCCCGGACGGCAGCGACCAGTCGGCGGCGCTGGAGGGCCTGGGCGCGGGGCAGTATTTCCGCGCGCCCTCGATCCCGGCGCTCTTGCCCCGGCTGGCGCGGGTGCTGTCGGCGGCGCATATGGGGACGCAGTTCTATCTCGCGGGCTCGGAAGGGCTGATCGGCCAGGCGGAGCGCGACATCATGAACACCGGCTTTCCGCACGCCTCGGTCCAGAAGGAACAGCGCGGCTCGACGGTCAGGCGGGTGCAGTGCGTGCATTGCAAGGGGATCACCGAGAACGTGGCGACCGATCCGTTCAGATGCAGCCATTGCGGGCTGAGCCTCTTTGTCCGCGACCATTACTCCCGGCGGCTCGCGGCCTTTCAGGGGGTTAATATCGACGCGGAAGACCCCGGACAGGTGCCGGAAAGCGTGGTGAGGTTCAAATGAGCGGGGTCGCGAAACTCCAGGTCAGGGTGGCCGAGGTCGTCGAGGTCAACGAACTGATCAAGCGCTTCCGCTTCGTCAGCCGCGACGGGTCCGACCTGCCGGCCTTTTCCGGCGGGGCGCATACCGTGGTCGAGATGGACGACCATGGGACCCGCAGGCTGAACCCCTATTCGCTGATGTCCGACCCCGAGGACCGGACTGCTTACGAAATCTCGGTCCGGCGCGATGACGTGGGGCGCGGCGGGTCGCTCTTCATGCACCAGCAGGTGACGCCGGGGATGGAGATGACGCTCTCCTACCCGGTGAACCTGTTCCCGCTGGACAACCGGGCGAAGAAGCACCTGATGATCGCGGGCGGCATCGGGATCACCCCCTTCCTGGCGCAGGTCGCGCAGTTGACGCATTTCGGCGGCAGGTTCGAGCTGCACTATTCGGCGCGGTCGAAGCCGCTGGGCGCCTATATGGACCGGCTCACCACCGCGCATCCCGACCGGGTGCACTGCTATTTCGACGACCAGAAGCAGATGATCGACCTGAAGCAGGTGCTGGAGAACCAGCCGATCGGGACGCATCTCTACGTCTGCGGTCCGAAAGGGATGATCGCCTGGGTGCTGTCGACCGCCGAGGGCATGGGCTGGCCGAAACAGGCGCTGCATTCGGAGGAGTTCATCGCCCCCGGCACCGGCCTTCCCTTCACGGTCGAACTGGCGGCCAGCGGCAAGACGCTTACCGTGGGCCCAACGCAATCGCTTCTCGAAGCGATGGAAGCCGCCGGGGTGGACGCGCCCTATCTATGCCGGGGCGGCGCCTGCGGGCAATGCGAAACGGCCGTTCACAGATGCGACGGCACCATTCTGCACCGCGATCACTGGCTGACGCCGGAAGAACAGGCTTCCAACACCAAGATCATGCCCTGCGTCAGCCGCTTCGAGGGCAAGACCCTTGTCATCGACCGATAGGAGAATCGCATGAGCCTTGACTTCAAGACGGGCGCCTTCAACGACTTCTTCCGGGACGAGACCTTCCGCGGCGATTTCACCTATCGCAACTCCAACCCCCGCCGGTTCCCGTTCCCCTTCGACCGCGACGACTACATGTATTCGGTCAACATGGAGCCGCATGTGCCGGGCCGTCCGGGTTCGGTGTTCGAACACCTGCTGGACGTGGACGAGCATTACGTCGCCGAGATGATCGACCGCGCCAAGGTGCTGGCGGACGATCCGCTGCGTTGCCAGTCGCTGCCGCACATGACGCTGGCCGGCTGGGACACGCTGGAACTGGTGATGGAAGCCAAGGCGCGGGACTATCCGCAATGGTTCAGCCTGTCCAAGGATGGCAATCGCTGGCACTGGGTGAACCGTCCGCTGGGGATCGAACAATCGTTCACATTTCTGGACGAAAGCACGCTGCACTATCCGCCCTTCGAATACATCATGCGACAGACCCAGGGCGACTGGACGCTGCAGGACGAACGCGATGGGACGCTCTGGATGGATGCGGGGATCGCAACCAGCCAGGCCGACTGGTCGGTGGACTTCGACGTGGGAATGAATTTCCACGAATGGCACGCCCCCGTGCCGCTGGCGCATGAGAAGGGCGTCTTCGACCGGGCGCTCAAGTTCCTGTTGAAGCTCCAGCACGGGGCCCCGGTGCGGCGGTTCAACTGGACGATGACGGTGAACCCGCTCCTCGACACCGCGCCGGAGACCTATCCGAAATGGGGGCCGATGAAGACGAGCCTGACGCCGGAGAACCTGGGCCAGAAGCAGCACCTGCGGGTAGAACTGCAAAGCCTCTACCGCCTGCCCCGGTCGAACGCGATCGCCTTCGACATCCGCTGCTACCTGGCGAGTTTCGACGAGATCGTCACGGTGCCGAAATGGGCGCGTCGCCTGCACCGGGTGGTGCGCGACCTGCCCGACGAACTGGCCACCTACAAGGGTTTCATCCGCAACCGCCCGGCGATGGTGGACTGGCTGGCGAAACACGATGACGGCGCCCCCACCTCGCCCGGCTGGTGGCCCGATGACTGAGCGCGGGCCGCTCCGCCTGGGGTTCCTGATGTTCCCGGGCTTCCCGATGGCCTGCCTGACTTCGGCCATCGAGCCTCTGCGCGCCGCGAACGAGATCACCGGCCGGCGGGAGTTCGTCTGGTCGCTGGTCGCCGAGGCGGCAGCCCCCGTGCGGTCCAGCGCCGAGATCGGGTTCGATCCCGATGTGACCTTAGGCGACCTCGAGGCGGTGGATCACCTCTACCTGCTGTCGCCGCCGACTGCCGAATACGCCGATCCGCGCCGCAGCCCCGCGAAACTGCGCTGGCTGGACCGGACCGGAGTGACTTTGGGCGCCTTCTCGGGTGGCATCTTCCCGCTGGCCCGCGCTGGTCTCCTGGAGGGACGGCCCTGTTCGGTGCACTGGTGCTACGAGGCGGCGTTCAAGGCCGACTTCCCGGCGGTCGAGTCGCGCGAGGTGACAATCCTGCGCGAAGGCCGCCGCATCACCGCCAGCGGCGCGGGCGCGGTCTTCGACCTGATGCTGCGCCTGATCGAGGAGCGCCTCGGCCGCGACTGCATGACCGAGGTTGCCTGCTGGTTCCAGCATCCCTTCGTCCGTGACGCCGACGCCAGCCAGAAGGTCCCCGTCGCCCGCGCGGGCGGCACGACCGATAGCCTGCCGATGGCGATCCGCGAGGCGATCCGGCTGTTCGAGACCCATGTCGAAGACCCCCTCCGCATCCCCGACGTCGCGCAGGCCGTGGGCCTGTCGGGCCGTCACTTCGAACGCATGTTCAAGCGCGAGACCGGGCAGAGTCCCTTGCGCTACTACCACCATCTGCGGCTGATGAAGGCGCGGCAGCGGGTGCTTTACTCCAACGATTCCTTGCGCGAGATCGCCGCTTCGGTCGGCTACATGACCTCCAGCCCGATGATCCGGCACTATACCGAGTTCTTCGGCGTCTCCCCCCGCGATGAGCGGCGGCTAACCCAGTCGATGAGGCGCGCCCCGGTGCGGGTGGAAGCGGCGGAGTAGGGAGCGCAAAGGGTGGGCGAGGCGCCTGCCTTATCCGCCTTGTAACCCCAGCACCGCTATCCCCGTGAAGATGGCCCCGATCCCCAGCCATTGCACGGCACGAACGCCTTCCTTCAGGAACCATGCGGCGAGGAGCACCGTCAGCACTCCGAACAGCGAGGAGGTGACAGAGGCGTATTCCGCGCGGGGCAGCGCCCCTGCGGCAGTGACGAGGCCGAGGGCGACGGCGTCGAAGGCCCCCATCAGGGCGAGGAGCCAGGTCTGGCCGGGTGCGGGACGGATAGGGGCACGGAGCGCGAGGGCGAGGATCAGGATCGCAGCCAGCGCGACGAGGCGGCCGATGAGCAGCACCGGAAGCTCTCCGCCCTGCCGCGTCGCCTCCTGCCCCAAGGCAAAGGTGGTCGCGAAGCCCAGGGCGGCGAGTGCGGCCCAGCCGAGGGCGACGGCGGGGGGGGCCGCATAGCCTTCGGGTGCGTCGTCGCGGGCCGCCACGGCCACGATGGCAATCCCCGCGACGATGGCGGCGACGGCAAGCCAGTCCGCCCGCGTCACGGGTTGGCCCTGGGCGTGGGCGACGATCAGCGACAGCATCGGATAGGCCCCGATCACCGGCGACACCAGGCGGACGGGGGCGAGGCTGAAGGCCTTGTAAAGCGCCCCGCCCGCCACGGCATAGGCGAGGCCGTAGCCGACTGAGACCGCAAGCGCGGTCCCGGTCATCGCCGCCCAGTCGCCCCGAGCCAGCGCGAGGGGGGCGAGTACGAGGCTGCCGGTCGCAAGAACCGTCGCGATGATCGGCAAGAGCGCGGCACCCTGGCTGACCTTCCGAGCAAGAAGGTCATGCACCGCCCAGATCAGGGCGGCGGTCAGGCCGAAGCCGAGTGCCAGCATTTCCCAGCCTTCCCCCGTCCTAATGCTTGTGTCAGGCTCACCCTGACGCTATTCTTCTGGATGAACAAGTTTTATCCTAGTTAAACTTCCCGCGCCAACCGGCCCGGGTCCGATGACGGGGTGCACAATGCTCGATTCGATCTATCCCAATGTAGTCCCCGGCCCGCCGCGGCCGAGCCGGATCCTGACGCCGCAGGGCTTTTCGCGCCATCACGGGCAGGAGCGGCATGTGGTTCCCGGCGGCGGGGCTGTGCTGATGCAGATCATGGTGGGCGACCGGGTGGTGGTCGTCAACGATGAAGGCGGGCAGCCGGTGGAGCTGGTTGCGGCTGCAAAGGACGGCCGGATCGACGCGATGCTGCTGGGACAGGCCTCGAACTCGGGCGCCGAGGGGCTGAAGGCGATGCTGACGCAGGGCGATGCAAGCCTGCGGCGGCTGCGCAAGGGGCTGGAGAGCCGCCACATCGATCTGGCCAAGGCGGGCGCGCTGCGGTTGTTCTCCGAGGAGACACCGGCAGGGGCGCGGGCCGAGTTCAGCGTGCTGGACGAGGGCTGGCTGGTCATCGCGGCCCCCGGCCTGCCGATGGCGCCGGAGGCACAGGACACGGCGACGCCGGTCACGGTGCTGCTCAGCCGCGCCAAGCCCCGGATGATGGGGCAATACGACCTGCCCGATCCCCTGGCCGACCCGATCCTGGACCTGCGGGTGAAATCGGCGACGGCGGAAAGCTATTTCGTCAAGGCGGGGGACTATATCCAGATCCTCGACGTGGACGGCAGGCAATGCACCGACTTCCAATGCTTCGATGCGCGGAAACTGGACAAGGGTCTCCAGCACGCGCTGGACGTGACGACTTCGCGCACGCTGATGGGCCATGCCTATTCGATGCCGGGCCTGCATTCGAAATACTTCGATCAGGACTGGGTGCCGCTGGTCGAGGTGGTGCAGGATACCGTCGGGCGGCATGATGCCTTTGCGATGGCCTGCGCGGCGAAATATTACGACGACATCGGCTATCCGGGCCATGTCAACTGCTCGGACAACTTCAACAAAGCCTTGGCGCAGCACGGGGTGGACCCGCGGCCGGGCTGGATGGCGGTGAACCTGTTCTTCAATACGAACATCGATTCACATGGCGTCCTGATCAGCGACGAACCCTGGTCGCGTCCGGGCGACTATGTGCTGTTCCGTGCGCTGACCGACATCGTCTGCGTGAACTCGGCCTGCCCCGACGATACCTCGCCCGCAAACGGATGGTATCTCAGCGACATCCACGTCCGCACCTATTCCGGCGCCGAGACGTTCAGCCGCGCCATCGCCCACCGACCCACGCCGCAATCGGAGCCGAAGATGACCAAGGAAACCGCGTTCCACGACCGCATCTCGGCCAAGACGCGCAATGTGGTGGAATACAAGGGCTACTGGCTGCCGCAGGTCTATTCGCAGAACGGAGCGCTGGAAGAATATTGGGCCTGCCGCGAGAAGGCGGTGGTGCTGGACCTGTCGCCCTTGCGCAAGTTCGAGGTGACCGGGCCGGATGCGGAAGCGCTGATGCAATGGTGCGTCACCCGCGACATGAAGAAACTGAGCCAGGGCCAGGTGGTCTATACCGCGATGTGCTATGAACATGGCGGGATGATCGACGATGGCACGGTGTTCCGGCTGGGCCGCGACCAGTTCCGCTGGATCGGTGGGGATGATTATTCCGGCCTCTGGCTGCGCGAACAGGCCGAGAGGCTGGGGCTGAAGGTGATGGTGCGGTCGTCGACCGACCAGCTGCACAACCTGGCGGTCCAGGGTCCGAACAGCCGTGAAATCATGAAGCTGATGATCTGGACCGCGCCGCACCAGCCGACGATCGAGGAGCTGGGCTGGTTCCGTCTGACCGTGGGCCGCCTGGGCGGGCCGAATGGGGCGCCGGTGGTGGTGTCGCGAACCGGGTATACGGGCGAGCTCGGCTTCGAGGTGTTCTGTCATCCGAAGGACGGCTCGGCGGTCTACGATGCGGTCTGGGAAAATGGCGGCGACCTTGGGCTGAAGCCCATGGGGTTGCAGGCGCTGGACATGGTGCGGATCGAGGCCGGGCTGATCTTCGCGGGCTATGATTTCAGCGACCAGACCGACCCGTTCGAGGCCGGGATCGGGTTCACCGTGCCGCTGAAATCCAAGACCGACGATTTCATCGGCCGCGAGGCGCTGATCCGGCGCAAGGAACACCCCAGCCGCAAGTTCGTCGGGCTGGAGATCGACGCGAATGTCGATGTGGGCCATGGCGATTGCCTGCATGTCGGCCGGGCGCAGGTGGGGGAAGTCACCTCGTCGATGCGCTCGCCGATCCTGGGCAAGAACATCGCGCTGGCGCGGGTGGACGTGGCGCACGCCGAGGTCGGCACCGCCCTGGAGGTCGGCAAGCTGGACGGACAGCAGAAGCGGCTGCCGGCGGTGATCGTGCCGCTGTCGCATTACGACCCGAAGAAGACCCGTCCGCAAAGCTGAGAGAGACCGCCATGGAACCGATGATCGAGCGGATTGGCGGGGAGCCGCAGGTGCAACTGCTGGTGAACCATTTCTACGACCTGATCGAGACCCTGCCGCAGGGCGCGACGATCATGGCGATGCACCAGCGCGGGCACGGGCTTTCCCACGTCCGGCCCGAGCAGTTCAACTTCCTCTGCGGCTTCTTCGGCGGGCGGCGCTATTACCACGAGCTGCACGGCCATATGAACCTGCGGGAAATCCATGCGCATGTGGAGATCCGCAAGCAGGATGCCGAGGACTGGCTGGCAGTGATGGACCGCGCGATGGTGGAAACCAACGTGGCCGAGGCGGAGCGGGGCGAGATCATGGCCACCTTCCGCCGCGCGGCGCTGATGCTGGTGAACGTGGATTAGAGCTGGCCGTCGCGCAGCGCCTCGACCTTCTGCCGCAGGTGGAGGTCGGCAAGGACGACGCGGCCGACCTTCGCCAGCTCGTCCCGCAGGTCGACCGGGAGAATCTGCGTGCGGCGGTAGAAACGGTCGACTTCCTCGGGCGTTGCTTCGGCGAGGAAGGCCTGTAGCTCGGGCCGGAACTGGTAGGCGCCCTTGGTCATCCGGAACGGCACCGCCGCCAGCCAGGCGGGTTTGTCCTGTGCGTGGAAGTGGAGAAGCTGCATCTCCGGGTGCCAGTCGGGCGTCCTGACGAATTCCTTGTCCACCATGACCGTGTGCAGGCGCGGCAGAAGGCCGGGGATGCCGGTCCGGTAGATCACCTTGCCGACGCTGTGCGACAGCATCCCGTCGCGGATCACCTTGCGGTACGGGCCAAGCGCGGCGCGGCGGCGCGGCCAGTATTCGTGCCGGAGCGCACCGCGGAACTCGCGCGAGGTGAAGATGTCGTCGGGCAGCAGGGGATCGTGCATCGCCTCGAAGGGTTCGAGCTTCATCACGATGGTTTCGGGCGGCGTGTCGTCGAGGATCGCGGCGATGGGGCGCGGGGCCAGGATGAATTCATCGACGTCGATATGGACGATCCAGTCCGAGGTTGCCTGTTTCCGGTATGCATAGCGTGCATTCTGCGCCTGGCGGTTCTGATGGGCGGGTGGGCGCTTCTTGCCGACGCGGGTCCAGTGGGCCTCGTCGCAGCGGGTCACGGTGACGCGGGGATGCCGGGCCAGCAGTTCCGGCACCGGCTGGTCGGGATCGTCGAGGAAGAGCCAGAGATGCTCGGCCCCGAGCGACAGGTGATAGGCGGCGAAGGCGAGGAGCTTCTCCTCGGGGGCCTTGACGGTGGCGACAAGGCTCCACGTCGCCATCAGAGCGCGTCCAGAAGCGCGCGGGTGGGCCAGCCGTCGGCGGGCAGGCCGAGGCGGACCTGTTCCTTCTGCACCGCCGCGCGCGTCCCCGCGCCAAGGATGCCGTCGATCTTGCCGACGTCATGGCCAAGCGCGGCGAGTTTCTCTTGCAGGGCGGTCATCTGGTCGGCGCTGAGGGCCGGGTCGGGATTGCCCGCGGCATAGGGGTCTGCCCCCTCGATCCGGGTCGCGAAATAGGCGGCGGTGGTGACGTAGACGAAGCTCTTGTTCCATTCGAACAGCACGCGGTAGTTCGGGTAGACGAGGAAGGCTGGGCCCTTGCGGCCCTGCGGCAGGAGGATCGAGGCGCTGAGGCCGGGGGCGAGCGGGCCGTTGCGGGGGGTGACGCCAAGGGCCTGCCAGTCCTCGGTGGGCTTCTCGGTCTCAAGCCCGGTCAGCGACCAGTCGAAGCCGTCGGGTAGGGTGACTTCGGCCAGCCAGGGTTCACCCGCGCGCCATCCGTGGTGCTGCAGCATCTTCGCGCCGGACAGGATCGCGTCGGCCTGCGAGGTCTTCAGCAGGATCAGACCGTCGTCGTCGCCATCCACCCCACGCTCCAGGATGTCCTTCGGCAGCATCTGGACCATGCCGATCTCCCCCGCCCAGGCGCCGGTGGTATCCAGCGCGAAGTCGTCCATCGCGAAAAGCCGGGCGGCGGCGAGGACCTGGGGCTGGAAGATTTCCGGTCGTCGGCAGTCGTGGGCGAGGGTGACGAGGGCGTTCCGCGTGTTGAAGTCGCCCTGGACCTGGCCGAAGTCGGTCTCGAAGGCCCAGAAGGCGAGGAGGATGCCGCGCGAGACGCCATACTCGGCCTCGGCGCGGGTGAAGATGTCGTTCAGCGCGTCCGATTTCGACCGGGCGGTGGACAGGCGCTGCTTCGAGATCAGCGATTGCGAGAAGTCGAGGAAGGTCTTGCGGAAGACGCCTTGCGAGCGGTCGGCCTTCAGGACCTTTCCGTCCTGTCGGGCGCCGACGAAGAACTCCGCCGCCTTGTCCGGCGCGACGCCCGCGGCCACCGCTTCGATCTCCATCGCCTTCAGGAATTCGCCGAAGTCGCCGCCACAGGGGGCGGCAGCGACGGGGGTGGCGAGGGCGAAGGCGAGAAGGGCGGCGCGCATGGGGTCTCCGGTGTTTGGGAGACCCTAGGTGAGGGCCACCAGAACGGCAACCGCAAGGAGCGCGGCCCAGACCCGCCAGAGCGCATCGGCGGCGGCGTCGATGTCGTCGGGGCCGGGGTCGCGACGCCCCTCGGGCCAGACATGAGGATAGTCCTTGCGGAAACCGTTGTAGCTGCGCGGGCCGGAGAGGGCGACGTTAAGCACCGGGGCCAGCGCGCTTTCAGGCCAGCCGGCGTTGGGGCTGCGGTGCTTGGGCGCGTCGCGCAGGATGGGGGCGGGGTCGACCCAGCCATGGGTCAGCGCGATCAGGAGCGCGGTCAGCCGGGCGGGGATGAGGTTCAAGAGGTCATCCAGGCGCGCGGAGGCCCAGCCGAAATCCTTGTAGCGGGGGGTGAGGTGGCCGATCATGCTGTCGGCGGTGTTGATCAGCTTGTAGGCCAGGATGCCGGGCAGGCCCAGGACGAGATACCAGAAGACCGGTGCGACCACGCCGTCGGACAGGTTCTCCGCCGCGCTTTCGATGGCGGCGCGGGCGATGTCGGGGCCGGTCATTTCGGCGGTATCGCGGCCGACGATCAGGGCGACGGCTCGGCGCCCCTCGGGGACCGACCGGCGGAGGGCGGTGGCGACGGCGCGGACATGGTCGACGAGGCTTTTCTGCGCGAGGAGGACCGCGACGGTCAGCGCCTCCAGCAGCCCATGGTCCGGGATCAGGTGGATCACCCAGCCGAGGGCGAGGCCGGTGAGGAGGAGGCCCGCGGCGATCAGCGTGCCCTTCAGTTTCAACTCGCCATCCCGGTTGTAGCGGGCGTCGCACCAGCCGACCAGGCGGCCCATCAGCACGGCGGGATGGGGCAACCGGTCCCAGAGCCAGCGCGGCTCGCCGAAGGCGGCGTCGAGCAGAAGGGCGGCGATCAGGATCATGACCCGGCTATCGGTGGCGGCACGGTGATTCGCAAGCGGTCACGGACACTTGCACCAATTTCCCGTGAGATAAGGTTGCGGAGCGCGGTCGATCAACCGATGGTTGTGATAGCCTGTGGCTTTGATGACATACGCGTTTCACATTCCGGTAATACCCTTGTGTCAGCTTGATTTTCTGCGGGTCCGCTCCAGAATTTGAATCGGGGAGAGGTCGAGGCTGCCATGCTTGAGTTTCTGCCGAAGGAGGTGCGCGAGGGGCTGGAGGCCGCGCGCAAACGTGACCTGAAGCGCAAGTCGCGGCTGCGGGTGCAGGTAGGCGATGCGGTCTATCCGGTGCTGCGGTTCTGGGACAACGGCTTTGCGCTGGATGCCGATTTCAGCCCTGGCAAGCTGCGCGGGCTGGTCGATGTCTATGACGGTTCCCGGCATGTGTTCCAGTGCCTGATCATGGCCTCCAGCATCGACGAGGGCGAGCTGGTCTGCGACTTCAAGCGCGCGACAGCGGTGTCGGACCGCGCGCCGCTGGATTTCTGGCGCGATGAGAGCGCGCCGGTGGGCTATCTCCCGAAGGCGTGAGAGGGGCCTCCTGCGGCGCGCTTCGTCTTCTCGTCGGGGGTGAGGAGCGACGAAGTCATCGAACAGCCTCAAGGTCTGATCTCGACCTTCGTCCCGATGGGTGTGACCGCCCAGATCTCCCGGATTTCGGCGTTCGTCACGGCGATGCAGCCTGCAGTCCAGTCGCCCTTGATCTTCAGCCCGTCCGGCAGGGCATTCGGCTGGCCGTGGATGAAGATGTCGCCGCCGGGGGAATAGCCCGCCTTCGCCGCTTGCGCGCGGTCCTCGGGCTGCGGATAGTCCAGCCCGATCGACAGGTGAAAGGCGCTTTCATCGTTGCGGCGGTCGATGGTGAACTCGCCCTCCGGCGTCTTGCCGTCGCCCTGGCGCAGCTTGTCGCCCTCGGGCGTAAAGCCGAGGGCGATCTTGTAGGTGCGGACCGGCTTGCCGTCCTGCATCAACTGCATCCGCCGCGCCGCCTTCTCGATCACGATCCGGTCCACCGTGCCGGTCAGCGGCGGCGGCGGTGGCGTCGGCACCACCACCGGCGGGCTGTAGAGCGAGGCGGCGATGAAGCCGAGGCCCACCAGCAGGCAGAGATAGACCAGAAGGCGCAGGAATCGGATCATTGCAGGTCGGCAAAGGCCCTTTCCAGCCGGGCCACCGCCTCGACCACCTGCGCGCGCGGGCAGGCGAGGTTGAAGCGCAGGTAGCTCTCGCCGCCCGCGCCGAAGCTCGCGCCGTGGTTGGTGGCGATCTTCGCCTGCTTCTCGACCCGCTCGATGAACTCCTTCGCCGCCATGCCGGTATCGGAGAAATCGACCCAGGCGAGGTAGGTGGCCTCCAGCGGCGTGGCGCGCAGGCCGGGGATACGCGCAATACCCTCGTCGAAGAGCCTCCGGTTGCCGTCGAGGTAGCGCATCAGCGCATCGACCCAGGCCGCGCCTTCCGGCGAGTAGGCGGCGGTAGCCATATGCATCCCGAAAGAGTTGGGCGAGATGCCCATCGCGTTGATCGTATTGGCGAAAGTCTTGCGCAGCGCGGGGTCGGCGATGATCACGTTGCCGATATGGGCACCCGCGATGTTGAAGGTTTTCGTCGTGGCGGTCATCATCACCAGCCGGTCGGCGACCCGCGGCGCGGCCTTGGCCATGACGGTGTGCTTGTGGCCGGGATAGACAAGGTCGTGGTGGATTTCGTCCGAGACCAGGATCAGGTCGTGCTTCACGCAGAACTCGGCAACCTGGCGCAGTTCCTCGACCGTCCAGACCCGACCGCCGGGGTTGTGCGGCGAGCAGAGGATCAGCATCTTCTCTCGCCCGGTCAGCAGCTTCTCCCAGGCCGCGAAGTCCATCCGGGCCGTGCCGTCCTCCAGCACCAGCGGGCATTCCGTCACCTCCCGCCCGGCGGCTTTGATGACGCGGGCAAAGGCGTGGTAGACTGGAGTCATCAGGATGATGCCGTCGCCCGGTTGGGTGAAGCTGTGGACGCAAAGCGCGGTGCCGTTGACGAGGCCGTGGGTGGTGAAAATCCACTCCGGCGCGACGTCCCAGCCGTGGCGGTTGGCCATCCACCAGCGGATCGCGTCGAGATAGGCCTTGTCGTCGCCGAAGTAGCCGTAGACGCCATGGTCCAGCATCTTCTCCAGCGCCGCCTGCACGGCTTGCGGCGGCTTGAACTCCATGTCGGCAACCCACATCGCCAGCCCCTCGTCGGGAGTCAGGCCGTAAAGCGGTTCCAGCATGTCCCACTTGGCGCAGTGGGACCCGGCGCGCGGGATCGGGGTGTCGAAGGTCATGTCATTGGGCCTGTTCGTTGGGATGTTCATCCGATTATTCCATAGTTATCGGGAAGTCATCCCAAATAATTTCACAAACATGGAAAGTTGTGCTGGAAAACGGCAAAATTCAGGAACAATCTGACAGCCCGGAACTCGCCGGGCACTCCCCCGCGTTCCTCTTGCCATCCGGGGCCTGCTTTCGTAGATCGCTTCCATGATCCGCCCCATCCTGATCCATCCTGACCCGCGCCTCAAGAAGGTCTGCGATCCCGTGCGGGAAATCACGCCCGAGATCAGGCAATTGGCCGCCGACATGCTGGAGACGATGTACGACGCGCCGGGCATCGGGCTCGCCGCGCCGCAGGTGGGGGTGACGAAGCGGCTGATCGTGATGGATTGCATCAAGGAGGGCGACCCCGAGCCGATGGCGCTGGTCAACCCGGAGATTCTCTGGTCGTCGGAGGATGTGTCGACCTACGAGGAAGGCTGCCTCTCGATCCCCGACCAATATGCCGAGGTGAAGCGCCCCGCCGAGGTCAAGGTGCGCTGGCTGGGGCTGGACGGCACGGTGCAGGAGCGCCAGTTCGCCGATCTCTGGGCGACCTGCGTGCAGCATGAGATCGACCATCTGGATGGCAAGCTCTTCATAGACTACCTGGGGCCGCTGAAGCGCCAGATGATCACCCGGAAGATGGAAAAGCTGAAGCGGGAACGGGCGCGGGCGTGACGGTTCGGCGCTGCCTGCCCTGGCCTGCGGCGGCCCTGCGGACGCCCGCTGCGGATGTCGCGGCGATCACCGACGAGGTGCGTCGGCTCTGGGCCGACATGATCGACACGATGGATGCGATGCCGGGCTATGGCCTCGCAGCGGTGCAGATCGGGGTTCCCCTGCAGCTGGCGGTGGTCGATTGCTCCGAGGCGCGGGGGCAGGCCGTGCGGATGGCGAACCCCGAGGTGCTGCATGCCAGTGTGCAACTGCGCGAGCATGAGGAGGCTTCGCCCAATCTGCCGGGCGTCTCGGCGGTGATCCAGCGGCCCCGGGCGGTGACGGTGCGCTTCCTGAACGCCGAGGGCGCGGTGGAGGAGCGGGATTTCGTCGGGCTATGGGCGACATCGGTGCAGCATCAGATCGACCATCTGGCGGGGAAGATGTATTTCGACCGCCTCTCGCCGCTGAAGCGGAAGATGCTGATCGCAAAGGCGGCGAAGCTGGGGCGCGTCAAATGAAAATTGTTTTCATGGGGACGCCGGAGTTTTCCGTCCCGATACTTGACGCCCTGCACCACATGCATGAGATCGTCGCGGTCTACTGCCAGCCGCCGCGCCCGTCGGGGCGGGGCAAGGCGGATCGCCCGAGCCCGGTGCAGGCGCGGGCCGCGGCACTGGGTCTGCCCGTTAGGCATCCAGCAAAGCTGCGCAGCGACGACGCGGTGGCGGAGTTTACGGCGCTGAAGGCCGACGTGGCGGTGGTGGTGGCCTATGGCCTCATCCTGCCGCAGGCGATCCTTGATGCCCCACGCTTCGGCTGCCTGAACATCCATGCCTCACTTCTGCCGCGCTGGCGCGGGGCGGCGCCGATCCATCGGGCGATCATGGCGGGTGACCGGGAGACCGGGGTCTGCATCATGCAGATGGAGGCGGGGCTGGACACCGGGCCGGTCCTCCTGCGCGAACAGGTGGCGATCGGGGCCGAGGAGACGACGGCCGAACTGCACGACCGGCTCAGCGCCCTTAGCGCGCGGCTGATCGTGGAGGCGCTGGAGCGGATGCCGCTGCCCGCCGTGCCACAGCCCTTCGAGGGTGTGACCTATGCCGCGAAGATCGACAAGTTCGAGGCGAGGGTCGACTGGACCCGCCCGGCGGAGGAGGTCGACCGGCTGATCCGCGGTTTGTCGCCGTTCCCCGGCGCCTGGGTGCAGGTGAATGGCGAGCGGGTGAAGCTCTTGCGCTCCCGGCTGGCCGAAGGGAACGGCACGCCGGGCCAGGTGCTGCACGGCTTCACCGTGGCCTGCGGAACTGGTGCGGTCGAGATCACCGAGGCGCAGCGCGAAGGCAAGCGCCCGATGCCTGTGGCCGAAGTGCTGTGCGGGCTGATTTTACCCGCGACACTATAGCGCAGGGGGCATGGACTTCCCATATCCCGAGGACTGGGATGGGAGGGACGCCATGCCGCTTGTCGCACTGCTGATCGTCGGGGTTGCCGTGGGGTTTCTGGCCTCGCGTATTCTCAAGGTAAACATGGACACGCCGTCGACCATTGCGCTCGGCGTGCTGGGCGCGCTGATCGGGACGATCGTGCTGCGCGGGCTGGTGATGCTGGCCGGGATCGGCGCCGGGTTCGTCGGTGCGCTTCTCGGCGCCCTGATCCTGATCTGGGCCTGGAAATCGCTGGTCAGGTAAGCCGCTTCACCGCATCCTTCAGGCGGAACCCGTGCTCTCCGGCCGCGGACCACAATGCCTGACCCTGCCATGCAGCGAACAGAAGTGCCGCACTTTCCCTGGCCTTCTGGCCGGACCCGAGCCGCAACGCCAGCGCGGTCTCCACCCCCATGCGCCAGCCGGTCGCGCGCCGGGCAAGGTCCGGGTCGCGCATGTCGGCGGCGATGGCGGCGATGTTGACGGGGCCGATGGCCTTCAACAGCCCCTGCGGTCCCTTGTCGGCGGCATTGGCGATGGCCTCGCCCGTGCGACGCTCCAGCGCGTCCCAGGCGGCAAGACGGGCGGCGCGGAGCATGGCGTCACGGCTGCCATAGCGCTGGACCAAAGTCGGTGGCGCAAGGCTGGTGGCGGTGGAGACGCTGCCGAAGGACACCGCCTTGTCGCCGCCCTCGTCCCAGAGCCGCCGGATGGCGGCGAAGACCTGTTCATCGGAGATGATGCGGGTGCGGGGCATGCGGCCATGCTAATCGAACGGTCGTTCATATGGCAAGCTAGCGCTTGGGCGCACCGGGGCTCGGCGGCTGCGACTTGTAGACCGGAAGCCGCCAGCCAAGCGCGATACTGCCCGCGCGCAGAGTGAAGACAAGCTCGGCGCAGATGAGAAGCGACAGCCCCTCGCCCAGCCCGGCCAGACCACCAAGCACTGCGCCAAGCGACCCGGCAAGGGCGCAGGTGGCGTAAAGCTCGCCCTGTTTCAGGACCAGCGGCACTTCGTTGCAGACCACGTCGCGCAGGAGGCCGCCCATGCAGCCGGTAATCATGCCCATGACCAGCACGACGGGCCAGTCTTGGCCTTCCGACAGGGCCACGGAGGCACCAGCGGGGACCGCCACGGCAAGGGCGAAGGCGTCGAACCACAGGAGCGCACGGTAGCGGCTTTCCAGAAGATGCGCGGTGAAGAAGACCAGGACGGCGGCGAGGGTGGCGACGCCAAGGACAACCGGATCGGCGACCCAGAACACTTCGCGGTTCAGGATCGCATCGCGCAGCGTGCCGCCGCCCACGGCGGTCAGGCAGGCGATGAAGATGAAGCCGACGATATCCAGCTGCGACCGGCTGGCGGCCAAGGCTCCCGTCAGGGCAAAGACCAGCACCGAGGCATAGTCGAGCCCGTCCTGAAGCGAAAAGCCCGTCATGCCGGTGCCTTGAACGGTGCCATCCCGGCGCGCGCCAGCGCATCGGCGCGTTCGTTCTCGGCATGGCCGGCATGGCCCTTGATCCAGCGCCAGGTCACCCGATGGCGGGCGGCGGCGGTTTCAAGCCGTTGCCAAAGCTCGACATTCTTCACGGGAGAGCCCCCCGCGGTGCGCCAGTTCTTCCGCTTCCAGGCGTGGATCCATTCGGTCACGCCGTTCTTCACATAGGCAGAATCGGTGACGATGGTGATGTCGCTGGCCCGCGACAGCGCCTCCAGCGCCGAGATCGCGGCCAGCAGCTCCATTCGGTTGTTGGTGGTCAGTGCCTCGCCGCCCTGCAACTCGCGCTCCTTGACCACGACGCCGTTCTCGCGCGCGATCATCAGCACGCCCCAGCCGCCGGGGCCGGGGTTCCCGGAACAGGCGCCGTCGGTATAGGCGAAAAGCTCGGGCATCGGTCAGGCCTGCAGGGGAATGGCGAGGCAGGCGAGGGTGACGACGGTCAGCATCACCCGCAGCCGCAGCCACCAGCGCGGGGCAAGGCCCCAGGCCTGGAAGGCGGCGTCGAGGAGCAGGAGGCCCGCGAACCCGGCGGTGAGGAAGATGGCCGAGCTGTCGGAGGCGTCGGAGACCATGACGAAACCCCAGAGCGCGGGGATAACGGAGAGGCTGTAGGCGAGCGCCGCCTCGCGCCCTTCGGCTTTCGTGGCGAATCCCCAGAGCACGCCGGACAGGAAGGCAAGCACCACCGTGCCCCAGGTCAGCCCGACATAGGCGCCAAGGAACATCGGCTTGAACCACTGCCCGGCCCAGGTGGCCAGTACGGGCGACAGGTGCGTCGCGGCCGACCACAGGAACGGAACAAGCCCGGCAAGGCCGAGAAGAAGGGCAGGGCGGGGTATGCGGGCATCGTCGATCATGCGGCTGGTCTAGCGCGGGCGCGGCGCCAAGGCCAGCGGTCAGTCCGGATCGGTGAAGCGGTCGAAGCGGTGCGGGATGGCGGCGGCGATGGTGGCGAGGACTTTCGCAACCCGCTCGGCATCGGCCTCGGCAGGCTGGGAGGGCAGTTCGACGGTCCCGCTGACCAGGTTGACACGGCCCCAGGTCACGCCGCCGCCGACCATGGGCGTGTCGGTTTCCCGGGCGGGCCGTTCGACAAGGCCGCTTTCGGTTGCGGCGGCACGGATCGACTGCAGCACATCCTCGCTGACCGTGGCGCTGCGATACTTGCAGGCTGGGCCTTCGGTTTCATAGCCCTTGCAATGCTTCAATTCCAGCTTGCCGTCCTCCCGGATCAGGATGCTGGTCTCCCAGGCGTATTCGGGGGGCAGGCTGCCGGAGTTGGTCCAGTAATCGGCCAGGACCGGGGCAAGTTCGTCAGCCTGGGCGGGCAGGGCGACGGCAAGGGCAAGGGCAAGGATGAGGGATTTCAGCATCAGGCGGGCTCACGAAGGATGCGGGGGACCTTGAACTCGATGTCCTCGACGGTGGTTTCGACCAGGTCGAGGGTGACGCTGTAGCGGGCGCGGAAGGCGTCGATAACTTCGTTGACCAGAACTTCGGGGGCCGAGGCCCCGGCGGTCAGGCCGATGGCGCGGGCGCCGTCGAGGGCGCGCCAGTCGATGTCGGCGGCGCGCTGGATCAGCATGGAGTAGGAACAGCCGGCGGCGGCGCCGACCTCGACCAGGCGGCGGGAGTTCGAGGAGTTGGGGGCACCGATGACGAGGAGGGCGTCGATCTTCGGGGCCACGGCCTTGACGGCGGCCTGGCGGTTGGTGGTGGCATAGCAGATGTCGTCGTGGGCGGGGGCGTGGATCAGGGGGAAGCGGGCCTTGAGGGCGGCGGCGATTTCGGCGGTGTCGTCCACGGACAGGGTGGTCTGGGTGATGAAGGCCAGCTTCGCGGGGTCGCGGACCGTGAGCTTCGCCACGTCTTCCACCGTCTCGACCAGCAGGACCTCGCCCACAGGAAGCTGGCCCATCGTGCCGACGGTTTCGGCATGGCCGGCGTGGCCGATGTAGATCATCTGGGTGCCGGCCTCGTGGTGGCGGGCGGCCTCGTTGTGGACCTTCGTCACCAGGGGGCAGGTGGCGTCGACGGCGATCATGTTCCGGCGGCTCGCTTCGGCGGGGACGGATTTCGGGACGCCGTGAGCGGAGAAGACGACGGGGCGGTCGGCGGGGCAGTCTTCCAGGTCCTCGACGAAGACCGCGCCCTGGGCCCGGAGGGCGTCGACGACGAATTTGTTGTGGACGATCTCGTGCCGGACGTAGACCGGGGCGCCCCATTTCTGCAGGGCCATCTCGACGATCTTGATCGCCCGGTCCACCCCGGCACAGAAGCCGCGAGGGGCGGCGAGGTAGAGGGTGAGGGGAGGAAGGTCGGGCATCGGGGGTTCCGGGGGCTGGCAGAGCAGACTTAGGGCCTGCGGGGGGCGGCGTCCAGTACAGAGGGTGTCCACGGTGGACAGGATTTTGTGGCAAGCGATTTCAATGGGATAGTTGCGGATATTCAGGGTCTGCTAACCATGACCCTCCTCGTGCGCCTTCGGCTTCTCGTCGGGGACGGCCCTGCGAGGAGTGCCCGAAGGGTATCGACGAGCAATGGTCTAGCGCCCGAACGCCACCGCGCCCAGCCAGCCGAGGGCAATGTAGCGCCCGGTCTTGGCGACGGCGACGAGCACAAGAAACACCGGAACCGGCACCCGCAGCACGCCGGAGACGGCGACGATCATGTCGCCGAAGGGCGCCCAGGACAGGAGCAGGAGCCAGAGGCCCCAGCGGGCGAACCAGCGCTCGGCGCGGGCGAGCTGCGGCGGGGACAAGGGAAACCAGCGGTGGTCGCGCTGGTCTGCCAGCCAGCGGCCAAGCGCATAGGTGACGCAGGAGCCAAGCGTGTTGCCGACGGAGGCGACCAGCACCAGAAGGCCCGTGCCCCAGCCTGCGGCCTGGAAGCCGAGGAACACGGGTTCGGACTGGAACGGCACCGGCGTCGCGGCCAGGAAGGCCGCGAGAAACAGGCCGGAGAGCGCGATCATGCCAAAACCGTCACGACCGGGACCCCCAGAGTCCCGTCCGTGGGTCGAAGGCTCACTTCGCCTCGACCGCGACCTCTTCGTTCACCACGGGGCGCGGTTCGCGCGGCGGGCGGCCGATGACTTCGCGCAGCTCGTCCAGTTCGATGAAGTTGTCGGCCTGGCGGCGCAGTTCGTCGGCAATCATCGGCGGCTGGCTGCGGATGGTCGAGACGACCGAGACGCGGACACCCTGCCGTTGCAGGCTTTCGACCAGCGGGCGGAAGTCGCCGTCGCCGGAGAAGAGCACGATATGATCCACCCGCTGCGCCAGTTCCATGGCATCGACGGTCAGTTCGATGTCCATGTTGCCCTTCACCTTCCGCCGTCCCTGGCTGTCGGTGTATTCCTTCGCGGGCTTCGTGCGCATGGTGAAGCCGTTGTAGTGCAGCCAGTCGACCAGCGGACGGATCGGCGAATAGTCGTCATTCTCCAAGAGCGCGGTGTAATAGAAGGCGCGCAGGAGCTTGCCGCGACGCATGAACTCCATCCGGAGAAGTTTGTAGTCGATGTCGAAACCCAGAGCCTTGGCGGCCGCGTAAAGGTTTGACCCATCAATGAACAGCGCGAGCCGTTCGTCCTTGTAAAACATTCAAAGGTCCCCTCAATGTCGCCGCGCGGTCCACGTCTGTCGCGTCAATCGCACGTCGCGTAGTCAAATCCGTCGGCCAACGCATGATGGATACCAGTCCGAAGCGTGATCCGACAAGGGAAGTATAGGAAATAATTCTGTCTGATGGGTAAAACCGTGCAAGTCCTGGTTGCGTTCGGCGCAAACCTGCCATTCGAGGGCGAAACCCCTGCCGGGACAATCCGGCGGGCGGCAAAAATGCTGGCGCAAGAAGGTCTTTCGGTTCTGGCGCTTAGCCCGCTTTACGCCACGCCCTGCTTCCCGGCGGGAGCGGGACCGGACTATGTGAACGCCGCTGCGGTTCTCGAGGCGGACAGCGAAATTGACGCAGCGTCAATTCTGCAACGATTGCATCGGGTTGAGGGGCATTTCGGTCGGATACGGGAACAACGCTGGGGAATGCGGACGCTGGACATCGACCTCATCGCCCTGGGTGATTCGGTCCTGCCCGATGCCGCGACGCAGGATCACTGGCGCAGCCTTCCGCCCGAGGCGCAGGCCCGCACCACCCCGGACCGGCTGATCCTGCCGCATCCACGCTTGCAGGACAGGGCTTTCGTACTGGTTCCGCTGGCCGATGTGGCGCCCGACTGGCGGCATCCAGGGCTGGGCCTGACGGTGCGGCAGATGCTGGCGGGGCTGCCTTTGGCGGATCGGGCAGCGGTGAAACCCCTGTGATTTTGGCCGTTTTGCCGCTTGTCAAGCCTGATCCGTCGGCATACATAGGCCACTTCCAGCAGCCACGCCGATTGGAGTGTCCCCATGGCCCGTGTGACGGTCGAAGATTGCGTTGACAAGGTCCCGAACCGGTTCGAGCTGGTGATGCTTGCCGCCCATCGGGCGCGCGAGATCGCCTCGGGCTCGCCCGCGACGGTGGACCGCGACAACGACAAGAACCCGGTCGTCGCGCTGCGCGAGATCGCGGACGAGGCTCAGCAGGCCGAAGTTCTGCGCGAGCGCATGATCGAGAGCTATCAGACCCAGATCGAGGTCGACGAGCCGGAAGAAGACCAGATGGCTCTGCTCATGGGCGGCGAAATGGATCGGCCGATGGTCGACGATATGTCGGAAGAAAAGCTTCTCCGCGCCCTGATGGAAGCCCAGGGCGAATTCTGACGGGCTTTTGCCCGCGGGTGGGGCGGTGATGATCGACGTCGAAGACCTCATCGCCCTGGTTCGCAATTACAACCCGCGTTGCAATGCCGACCTGATCCGTCGTGCCTATGCCTATGGCATGAAGATGCACGAAGGCCAGATGCGGAAATCGGGCGAGCCCTATTTCACCCATCCGGTCGCGGTGGCGGCGATCCTGACCGAACAGCGGCTGGACGACGCGACGATCGTCACGGCCCTTCTGCACGACACGATCGAGGACACGCGGTCGACCTATGCCGACCTGACCGAGATGTTCGGCGAGGAAGTGGCCGAACTGGTCGATGGCGTCACCAAGCTGACCAACCTGCAGTTGTCGAACACCGAAAGCCAGCAGGCCGAGAACTTCCGCAAGCTGTTCATGGCGATGAGCCGCGATTTGCGGGTGATCCTGGTCAAGCTGGCCGACCGGCTGCACAACATGCGGACGATCCGGTCGATGAGCCCGGAGAAGCAGGCCCAGAAGGCGCGCGAGACAATGGAGATATTTGCTCCATTGGCCGGGCGGATGGGGATGCAGTGGATGCGCGAGGAGCTGGAGGACTTGTCCTTCAAGGTCCTGAACCCCGAGGCGCGCAATTCGATCCTGCGGCGGTTCCTGACCCTGCAGAAGGAATCCGGCGACGTGGTCCACAAGATCACCGCGGATATCCTGCACGAGCTGGAGAAGGCGCAGATCGAGGCAGATGTGTTCGGGCGGGCGAAGAAGCCCTATTCGATCTGGCGCAAGATGCAGGAGAAGGACCTGGCCTTCAGCCGCCTGTCCGACATCTATGGCTTCCGGGTGATCTGCGGGTCGGTGGCGGATTGCTACCGGATTCTCGGGGTGATCCATCAGCGCTGGCGGGCGGTGCCGGGGCGGTTCAAGGACTACATCAGCCAGCCGAAGACCAACGGCTATCGCTCGATCCACACCACGGTCTCGGGCCGCGACGGCAAGCGGGTGGAAGTGCAGATCCGCACGCGCGAGATGCACGAGGTGGCCGAGGCGGGGGTGGCCGCGCATTGGTCCTATCGTGAGGGCGTGCGTGCGGCGAACCCCTTTGCGGTCGATCCGGCCAAGTGGATCGCCAACCTGACCGAGCGGCTGGACGAGGGGGACACCGACGAGTTCCTGGAGCACGTCAAGCTGGAGATGTATTCCGACCAGGTGTTCTGCTTCACGCCGAAGGGCGACGTGGTGCAGTTGCCGCGCGGGGCGACTCCCCTGGATTTCGCCTATGCGATCCACACCCGGATCGGCAACTCCTGCGTGTCGGCGAAGATCGACGGCATCCGGGTACCCTTGTGGACGCGGCTGAAGAACGGGCAGTCGATCGAGATCATCACCGCGGAAGGGCAGCGGCCGCAGTCGAGCTGGATCGACATCGTGACCACAGGCCGGGCGAAGGCGGCGATCCGGCGCAGCCTGCGGGAAGAGGACCGGGGGCGGTTCGTCAAGCTGGGGCAGGAGCTGGCGCGGGCGGCCTTCGACCATGTGGGCAAGAAGGCCAGCGACAAGGCGCTGCGGACGGCGGCGAAGATGCTGGGGCTGGCCGACGAGAACGACCTTCTGGCGCGGCTCGGCTCGGCCGAGATGCCGGCGCGGCGGGTGGTGGAGATCCTGTATCCCGAGCTGGCGCAGGCGGTGGCCGACGAGGTCGACCACAAGCGCCCGGTGATCGGGTTGACGGCGGACCAGACCTTCCGCCGGGCGAATTGCTGCCAGCCGGTGCCGGGAGAACGCATCGTGGGGATCACCTACCGGGGGCAGGGCGTGGTGGTCCACGCGATCGACTGCCCGGCGCTGGAGGAGTTCGAGGACCAGACCGCGCGCTGGGTCGACCTGCGCTGGGAGGCGGGGCGGCATTCGCCGGTGTTCACGGTGAGCCTTGTCATCACCATCTCGAACGACGCGGGCGTGCTCGGGCGCATCTGCACCTTGATCGGCGAGCAGAAGGCCAATATCTCGGACCTGCGGTTCACGGACAGAAAACCGGACTTCTATCGCCTCATTATTGACGTGGACCTTCGCGACGTTGAGCACCTGCATATGGTCATGACCGCATTGGAGGCCGAGACCGACGTGGCGCAAATCTCGCGTCATCGGGATTTGACACGACGGCCCTAGGCCAGCAGAACGGGCGCGGAGTTGGGGCGCGGAAGGGCGTAGGACAGGTGGTCTTCAAGCGTAGAGAACCGTTGGGCTGGGGCGCGTGGCTGCGCGAGCAGGTCTACCCGCGTTCGGGTTTCAAGCGGGCGATCCGCTATGTGATCTACCGGATGCGCCGGTTGCCCGACCAGCCGCACCGGGTAGCGCGGGGCGTCTTCGCGGGGTCGCTGATCGGCTTCCTGCCGCTGCCGGGGTTGCAGTTCCTGGCGGCCTGGGGCGCGGCGCGGCTGGCGCGGGGCAATGTGCTGGCGGCGCTTCTCGCGACCTTCAACACCAACCCGCTGACCACTCCGTTCTTCGCCGTGCTGGCGATGACGCTGGGTCACTGGATCATGGGGATCGAGGCGCCGTTGAACGCCAAGTACATCGGTCGGGCCTTCGGCGATGCGGGCCATGACCTGTGGTTCAACTTCCTCGCGCTCTTCGGGCCGGAAAAGACCCGCTGGGACGGGCTGATCCAGTTCTGGCATGAAATCTATGTGCCCTATTTCATCGGTGCGCTGGGGCCGGGGCTGATCCTGAGCATCGCGGCCTATTACATCACCATTCCGCTGGTCGAGGCCTATCAGAAGGCCCGTGCGGCCACCGCGCAGGAGAGGGCGGAGCGCCGCAAGAAGATGCGTGCCAAGCTGGCGGAGGCGGCGGCCAAGCTGAAGCTGCGCGGCGAAAAGGGCGATGACGCAGATGACGACAGCCACGGCGCGCCGTAAGCTGGCGAAAAAGGCGGGAAGGCCGGAATGACCCAGACATTGCACAAGCCCGGCAAGCTTCGGCTTGGGGTGAACATCGACCATGTCGCCACGGTGCGCAATGCCCGCGGCTCGGCCTGGCCTGACCCGCTGCGCGCGGCGCTTCTGGCGGAAACGGCGGGCGCGGACGGGATCACGGCGCACCTGCGCGAGGATCGCCGCCATATCCGCGATGCCGACATCGAGGCGCTGATGGCGGGGATCGCGATCCCGTTGAACTTCGAATGCGCTGCGACCGCGGAAATGCAGGCTATCGCGCTGCGGCATCGCCCCCATGCCGTCTGCCTGGTTCCGGAAAAGCGCGAGGAGCGGACGACCGAAGGCGGGCTTGACGTGGCAAGCGACCAGAAGCGGCTGGCCGATTATGTCGCTCCGCTGCGCGAGGCAGGCTGCCGCGTCAGCATGTTCATCAGCCACGACCCCCGGCAGATCGAGGCGAGCGCGCGGATCGGTGCGGCGGTGGTCGAACTGCACACCGGGCTGTATTCCGATCTTCTGGCCGATGGACATGCGGCGCTGGCCGAACGCGAACTTGCCTCCTTGCAGGCCGGGGCGGAACTGGCCGCCAGCCTGGGGCTGGAGGTCCATGCCGGGCACGGGCTGACCTTCGACAATGTGGAGCCCATTGCGGCGATCCCGGAACTGGCCGAGCTGAACATCGGTCACTTCCTGGTGGGCGAGGCGATCTTCCGGGGGCTGGAAGCCGCGATCGAGGAGATGCGCCGCCGCATGGACCTGGCACGGGACCGCTAGGCCCTGGCAACGGGTTGCAGACAACGGATGACACGGGGCCAAAGCAGAAGATTGTTGACGCATCTGAAACGCCGTGTTGGACTTTCCGCTACGGGAACCTGTCTCCCGCTTGGTGGAGTTTCAAATGAAAAACAGAAGCTTGCTTATCATTCTCGGCATTGTCACGGTGATCGCCGGGTTCTTTGCAATTCTCAATCCTGTGGCCGGGTCGATTGCAGTGACGCTGCTGACCGGCTGGTTCTTCCTGCTCATCGGCATCTTGCAGGCCGTCGCGGTCTTCCGCGAAACCGACTGGAGCCATCGCCTGTGGTCGCTGCTTCTGGCGATCCTGGCCATCCTGGCCGGGATCGGGCTTCTGACCGATCCGCTGGCCGGCGTCATCAGCCTGACCTATCTGCTGGCAATCCTGTTCGTGGTGTCGGGCGTCTTCAAGATCATCGCGTCGTTTGCCATGGAGGCCGGCAACTGGAAGTGGATCGTGCTGCTGTCCGGCGTCCTGTCGCTGGGGCTTGGCATCCTGATCTTCGCCAATTTCGCCCAGGCCGCGTTGACCACGCTGGGGCTCTTGCTCGGGTTGCAGCTGATCTCGGACGGGGCGTCGATGCTGGGGCTGGCGCTGGCGTCGCATCGGCTGGACAGGGTCTGAGCCTTTCCGTCACCACGGAACCGGGCCGGTTACAGCGGCCCGGACCTGTCGGGGAGATGCCGGAATGATCCTGGGCATCGGTAGCGACCTGTGCAACATCGATCGGATCGAGGCGACGCTCGACCGCCACGGCGAGCGGTTCAAGAACCGGGTGTTCACCGAGATCGAGCAACGCAAGGCGGAAAGCCGGGCGCGGGCGGTTGCGGCCACCTACGCGAAGCGCTGGGCGGCGAAGGAAGCCTGTTCCAAGGCGCTCGGCACCGGGTTGCGGATGGGAATTTCCTGGAAGGACATGGCCGTGACCAACCTGCGGTCGGGCCAGCCGGTGATGCATGTGACGGGCTGGGCGGCAGAACGGCTGCGCGCGATGACACCCGCAGGGCACGAGGCGGTGATCCATGTCACGCTGACCGACGATCACCCCTGGGCGCAGGCCTTCGTGGTGATCGAGGCGCGTCCGCTTGCCCCCGGGGCGGCGCCCCGCGCTTGACTCCCCCCACCCTCGCGCGCATGTAGCGGCAAAACCGCACGAGGCAGGACCAGCATGGCAAGAAGTGACAAGGGCGATGGCGGCATCGTCGAGACGATCAAGACGGTCTTTTGGGCCCTGGTCATTGCCATCGGCTTCCGGTCCGTCTTTTTCCAGCCGTTCTGGATTCCGTCGGAATCGATGAAGGACACGCTCTTGATCGGCGACTTCCTGTTCGTCAACAAGATGGCCTACGGCTATTCGCGTTATTCCTGCGAAATCCCCTTCACGACGATCAGCCTCTGCCCGGTCTCGGGCCGGGTGCTTGGCGGCGAGCCGGAGCGCGGCGATGTGGTGGTGTTCCGCCATCCGACGGCGGGGACGGATTACATCAAGCGGCTGATCGGCCTGCCGGGTGACAAGATCCAGATGAAGGAGGGGGTGCTCTACATCAACGGCGCCGCCGCGCCGCAGGTCGCGGACGGGGTCTTCGAAGAGGTGTACGAACCCCAGGGCCCGATGCGCAACCGGCCGCGCTGCGAGAATGGCGCGGTCGGCGATGGCGGCATCTGTACGAAAAGCCGCTTCATCGAGACGCTGCCCGAGGGGCGCAAGCATGATGTGCTGAACATTGACACCGCAGGCCCGGGTGACGATACCGATGTCTTCACGGTGCCGGAAGGCCATTACTTCGTGATGGGCGACAACCGCGACAACTCGACCGACAGCCGCTTCCCGCAGGCGGTCGGTGGTGTGGGCTACCTGCCGGCGGAATACCTGATCGGCCGGGCGGACCGGATCATCTTCTCCTCGGCAGGACGGAGCCTGTTCTACTTCTGGACCTGGCGCGCGGACCGCTTCTTCAAGGCGATCGAGTGAGGCTTTCTGCCGACCTCCTGGCCTTTCAGGGCCGGCTGGGGCACCAGTTCCGCAAGCCCGACCTTCTGTTGCGCGCGGTGACGCATTCTTCGATCGGGACAGCAAGTCGGCCCGACAATCAGCGGCTGGAGTTCCTGGGTGACCGGGTGCTCGGGCTGGTGATGGCCGAGGCGCTGCTGGCGGCAGATGCCGAGGCCAGCGAAGGCCAGCTTGCGCCCCGCTTCAACGCTCTCGTCCGCAAGGAGGCCTGTGCCGATGTCGCGCGCGAGGTGGGCCTGGGCGAGGTGCTGAAGCTGGGACGCGGCGAGATGCTGACCGGCGGGCGGCGGAAAGAGGCGCTTCTGGGTGACGCGATGGAGGCCGTCATTGCCGCTGTCTACCAGGACGCGGGCTTCGAGGCGGCGCAGGCCATGGTCCTGCGGCTCTGGGGCAGGCGGATCGCGGCGGTCGAGGTCGATGCGCGCGATCCGAAATCGTTGTTGCAGGAATGGGCGCAGGCGCGGGGGATGCCGCCGCCGCTCTATGAGGAAGCGGGCCGCTCGGGCGCCGATCATGCGCTGGTCTTCACCATCCGGGTGACGCTGGAGAATGGCGCTGCGGCCGAAGCGACCGCCCGCCCGAAACGCCTGGCGGAACAGACGGCGGCGCGGATGCTTCTGGAACGGATGGAGGCGGGGAATGAGTGAGACGCGCGCGGGCTTCGTCGCCCTGATCGGAGAGCCGAATGCCGGCAAGTCGACGCTGCTGAACCGGATGGTGGGGGCGAAGGTTTCCATCGTCACCCACAAGGTGCAGACGACGCGGGCGCGCATCCGGGGGATCGCGATGGCCGGGGCGGCGCAGATTGTCTTCGTGGATACTCCCGGCATCTTCCGGCCCCGGCGCAGGCTGGACCGCAGCATGGTCAAGGCGGCCTGGGGCGGGGCCTCGGATGCCGATGTGATCGTCCTTCTGATCGAGGCGCATCGCGGGTTGACCGAGGGGGCGCAGGCGATCATCGACCGCTTGCGGGACGAGATGCCGAAGGGGAAGCCCGTGGCGCTGGCGATCAACAAGATCGACCGGGTGAAGGCAGAGACCCTGCTGGCGCTGGCCGAGGCGGCGAACCAGGCCTTCCCCTTCGCGAAGACCTTCATGATCAGCGCAGAGCGCGGCCACGGGGTCGAGGCCCTGCGGGACTGGCTGGCCGAGGTGCTGCCCGAGGGGCCGTGGTTCTATCCCGAGGACCAGATCGCCGATCTGCCGATGCGGCTGATCGCGGCCGAGATGACGCGCGAGAAGCTGACCCTGCGGCTGCACGAGGAATTGCCCTACCAACTGACGGTCGAGACGGAGAAGTGGGAGGACAAGCCCGACGGCACCACGCGGATCGACCAGGTGGTCTATGTCGCGCGGGACGGGCACAAGGGGATCGTGCTCGGCAACCGGGGCGAGACGATCAAGGCCATCGGCCAGGCGGCGCGGGCGGAGATCGCCGAATTCCTGGGCCGGACGGTCCACCTGTTCCTGCAGGTGAAGGTGCGCCCGAACTGGCTGGAAGAGGCCGAGCGCTATTCCGAGATGGGCCTTGATTTCAAGGACGGCGATGCCTGAGGGGGACAAAAGTCTTCCAGAACTTTTGCCAGATTCCTTCGAAGGAATTTGGTTGCCCTGGGGCGGCTGATGGCACCCCGGCTGACGAGCGGGGTCTGGGTTTCGGCCTATCTCACCCGGCTGCGGCTGGCGGATATTCCCGCCTATGTCACCGCGAAGGGTGATGCCGAGGCCGGGGCGGTCGTGGTGAAGGTGGCACTCTTGAATGGTGCCGCGCGGGCCTTCGAGCGGCGGTCGGACCTGATGACCGGGGCGCGGGCCTGGATCGTGCTGGCCGAGGGACCGGAGCCGGAGGTCGATGCGCTGCTGTTGCGGACAAGGGCACGGGACCCGGACCTCTGGGTGATCGAGCTGGAGGATCGGCAGGGACGGACCTTGCTGGATGAGGACGGGCTGTCGGATTGAGTTGCGCCTTGCCGGTGGCCGCAGGATAGTCGGCGGATGGACTGGCGTGACGAGGGGCTGCTTCTGTCCATGCGCCCGCATGGTGAAAGCGCCGCGATCATCGAGGTGCTGACTGCGGCGCATGGCCGGCACGCGGGCGTGGTGCGCGGGGGCGCGTCCCGCAAGATGGCGGCGACCTTGCAGCCCGGCACGGGGCTGGCGCTGGATTGGCGGGCGCGGCTCGACGACCATATCGGCAGCTTCACGGTGGAACCGCTGCGCAGCCGGGCGCATCTTCTGGCCGACCGGCTGGCGCTGGCGGGCCTGTTGTCGGCCTGCGCGCTCCTGCATGCCGCCCTGCCCGAGCGGGAACCGCATCCGGGCCTCTGGCCGGTAACGCTGGACCTGTTCGACCGGCTGGGCACCGAGGGCTGGACCGCCGTCTACCTGCGCTGGGAGCTGCGGCTGCTGGACGAGCTGGGCTTCGGCCTTGACCTTTCGTCCTGTGCCGTGACCGGGGCAAGCAAGGGGTTGGCCTTCGTCAGCCCGAAGACGGGTCGGGCCGTCACGCGGCAGGGCGCTGGCGACTGGGCCGACCGGCTGCTGCCCCTGCCCGAAGGCCTGACCGGGGCCGGGCTGCTGTCAGCCGGGGACGTGGCGCAGGGGCTGGCGCTGACCGGCTTCTTCCTGGACCGGGGCCTGCGTCCGGTGTTGCACGACCGGCCCCTGCCCGAAGCGCGGTCACGACTGGTCGACCTCCTGGGTCGACCGGCCCGAAACGACGGATAATGTCGCGCTTGTGACAGACGGAACCGGGGGGTGCCCTCCAAGTGGCGGCATGGTCAACCGTTACATCCCGCTGGCGCTGCGGCACAGCCCGACCCCGCGCATCGAACATTTCGCCCTTCTCGCCGGATTGGAGGCTGCCGTGCGCGGCACGCTGATTTCGGCGATGCCGCTGGCGGTCTATGCCGCACTGGGCACGGCGCAGACCACCTCGCTGGTCTATTTCCTGGCCGGGATCGTCGCGCTGATCTGGGGGCTGATGGTGCCCTGGGCGACGCGGTTCATTCCGCGCCGCTGGGCCTATACCGGCGGTTGCCTGCTTTACGTGCTCGGCATGGCGCTGGCCATTCTGGGGACTGCCTGGTCGGTGCCGCTGGCACTGGTCTGCAACGCGATGGCAACGGCCACGACCTTCGTCTGCTTCAATGCCTATGTGCTGGACTATGTCGATCGCGGGAATCTGGGGCGCAGCCAGTCGACGCAGATGGTCTATGCCGCGACGCCCTGGGCGGTCGGTCCCCTGACCGGGGTCTGGCTGCATGACCACTGGGCGCCGGCGCCGTTCCTGCTGGCCGGGGCCTTCGCGCTGACGCTTCTGACCGCGTTCTGGATCCTGCGGCTGGGCAACGGCAAGCAGATCCAGCGCGCCCGGCGCCCGGCCGTCAACCCGCTGGGTTATCTGGGCCGGTTCTTCCGCCAGCCCCGGCTGATCGCGGGCTGGATGTTCGCGGTGATGCGGTCCTGCGGATGGTGGGTCTATGTCGTCTACTTGCCGATTTTCTGCATCGAGGCCGGGCTAGGAGACAAAGTCGGCGGTATCGCCTTGTCCATTTCGAACGCGCTGCTCTTCGCTGCACCGGCGTTGAACCGGCTTGGGCGCAGGCTGTCGGTCCGCCGGTCGGTGCGCGCGGCCTTCGGCTTCTGCGGGGCCTGCTTCGTGGCGGCCGGGCTCATGGCGCTGCTGCCCTGGGCGACCGTGGCGATGTGCATGGCGGCGTCGATCTTCCTTGTCACGCTGGACGTGGTCGGCGGCCTGCCCTTCCTGATGTCGGTCAAGCCATCCGAGCGGACCGAGATGTCGGCGGTCTATTCCAGCTTCCGCGACGTCTCGGGCATCCTCACGCCAGGCGCGGCCTGGCTGGTGCTGTTCGTCGCGCCGCTGCCGGGCATCTTCGTCGCCGCCGGGATCGGGCTGCTGGCGGCCTGGGCGGTCGCGGGGCAGCTGCACCCGAGGCTGGGCGCCGCACGTCCGTCGCGGGGCGGCATGGCGGGGGCCTGACCCCGTCCGCCTTCGTCTCACGCCCAGATCTTGCCGTGCTTGACCAACCAGTCGGCCGAGGCGAGCAGCGCGGCCTTCGGGGCGATGAACTCCATGCCCATCTCCTTCACGGCACGGGCGTTCGACACCCGCTCCAGATGGCCAAGCTTCGGCAGGATGGTGCGGATCGAGGGGTCCAGCAGGGCCAACAGGCGCACCAGCAGCTGCGGAGCCTCGCGCGTGGGGATACGGCGGGTCGGATAGGCGGCCTTCAGGGTCCGGCCCATGTCGACAAAGGCCATCGAGCCCGACGAGGCGATATAGCGCCGCCCGGCGGTCTCGGGCCGTTCGAGGGCCCGCAGATGCATCTCGGCCACGTCGCGGACATCGACGACCGGCTGGCCGACCTGCGGCATCATCGGGTCGCGGCCCTTCAGGATCCGCTCGACCAGCGCGAGCGAGGTGCCGTAATGCTCGTCCAGCGGCGGGCCGAAGACGAGGCCCGGATTGATCGTGGTCAGCTTCAACCCGCGCGCCTTGGCGATCTCCCAGGCGGCACGTTCGGCGAGCGTCTTGGACCTGGCATAGGGCGTGGTCGAGGGCAGGTGGGTGTCGCACCAGTCGGCCTCGTCCTGGAGGGTGTCGGGCTTGGCCTCGTTCAGGACGGCGACGGTGGAGGAGGTGAGGACCACACGGCCGACCCCGGCGGCGGCGGCGGTCTTCAGCACCCGCTCGGTGCCCTCGACCGCCGGGCGGATCACGGCGGCGGGGTCCTTCGGCTGCGCGCCGGGAAAGGGCGAGGCGGTGTGGACCAGCGCCGTGACGCCCTGGAAGGCATCGGCCCAGCCCGCGTCGGATTCAAGATCGGCCTGGACGAAGCTCAACTCGCCTGCATGTTCGGTCAGGTAAGGGGCAAGGGCGGCGCGGACCTCATCGGCCCGGTCCATGCGGCGAAGGGTGCCCCGGACGGCATGGCCTGCGTTCAGAAGCTTCAGCGCGATGTGCTTCGCGATGAACCCGGAAACGCCGGTCAGCAGCACCAACTCCATGCCCGCCCCCTGAAATGCACTGACCCCAGCATTAGGGGCAGCCGGGCGCAAATCAAGCGGTCACTCCAGAAGACGGCGGGCGATCACCTGCGCCTGGATTTCGGCGGCACCCTCGAAGATGTTCAGGATGCGCGCGTCGCAGAGGATGCGGCTGATCCGGTATTCCAGGGCGAAGCCGTTGCCGCCGTGGATTTGCAGCGCGTTGTCGGCGCTGGCCCAGGCGACGCGGGCGCCAAGAAGCTTGGCCATCCCGGCCTCGAGGTCGCAGCGCTTGTCGTGATCCTTCTGCCAGGCGCTGAAATAGGTCAGCTGGCGGGCGATCATGATCTCGACCGCCATCATGGCGAGCTTGCCTGCGATGCGGGGGAACTCGATCAGCGGCTTGCCGAACTGCTTGCGGTCCTCGGCATATTGCATCCCGGTTTCCAGCGCCGACTGCGCCACGCCGATAGCCCGCGCGCCGGTCTGGATCCGGGCGGATTCGAAGGTTTGCATCAACTGCTTGAAGCCCTGGCCCTCGACCCCGCCCAAGAGGTTTTCGCCATTCACCGCGAAGTCGTCGAAGTTGACGGTGTATTCCTTCATGCCGCGGTAGCCGAGCACCTCGATCTCGCCGCCGGAGAGGCCTTGGTCGACGAAGGGGGTCTCATCGGTGCCCGGGGTCTTCTCCGCCAGGAACATGCTGAGCCCGCGGTAGTCGGTAGTGCCTTCGACGCTGCGCGCGAGGACGGTCATGACATGGGTCCGGGCGGCGTGGGTGATCCAGGTCTTGTTCCCGGTGATCTCCCAGTCCTCGCCCGCCTTCCGGGCGCGGGTGCGCAGCGAGCCGAGGTCCGACCCGGTGTTCGGCTCGGTGAAGACGGCGGTGGGGAGGATCTCACCGGAGGCGAGGCCGGGAAGCCATTTCGCCTTTTGCGCATCGGTGCCGCCACAGAGGATGAGTTCGGCGGCGATTTCGCTGCGGGTGCCCAGCGAGCCGACGCCGATGTAGCCGCGCGAGAGTTCTTCGGAGACGACGACCATCGAAGCCTTGGAGAGGCCGAAGCCGCCGTAGGCCTCGGGGATGGTCAGGCCGAAGACGCCCATTCCGGCAAGTTCGGTGATCACTTCCATCGGGATCAGCTCATCCTTCAGGTGCCAGTCCTGCGCGCGGGGGATGACCTTTTCGTCGGCATAGCGGCGGAACTGGTCGCGGATCATTTCCAGCTCTTCGTCCAGCCCGGTGGCCCCGAAGGTCGCCCTTCCGTGGTTGTCGCGCATCAACGCCACCAGCGCCGCCCGCGCTGCAGCCGTGTTGCCCTGCGTGATCAGCTTGGCCGCCTCCGGGCCGGGCTGCCAGGTCAGGCCGAGGTCGGAGAGCCGGGCGAATTCCGTCTGGCTCATCGGAATGCCGCCCGCGATCTGGTTCAGGTATTCGCCAAAGCCGATCTGGAGGATCAGTGTCTCCATCGCGCCCAGTTGCCCGGCCTCGGCCAGTCGCCCGGCCCAGGCATTCAGCTGGCGCAGCGCCTCGACGTAAGTTGCCAGCCAGGACAGGGAATGCGCCTGGCACTGCTGTGCCTCCAGCGCCTGGTTCGACACCTTGCCGCCGGTCGAGACCTGCGCCTTCAGCCCGTCGCGAGCAGCTACGAACAGTGCCTCGACCTCGGGCAGGGCGGCGGCGGTGAGGGCGGAAAGGTCGGCGAGGAGCGGGGTCCGGGTCATGGCTTGTCCGTCTGGCATGGGTCGTCTCCGGCGGGATTCTGCACCTGCGAAGGACTAGCGCCTTCGCGACTGCAGCGCAACAAGATTTCAACATTGGTTGCCGTGGCGACTGAAAATGTCTTCGACGATTCAGGAGATCGCGCCACAGGCCTGAACGATTTCCGGCAGGGCAGCGGCGGGCACCACCTCGAATTCGGCGGCGTAAAGCCGGGTTTCGCCCTCCCAGGCCTCGAAGCGCCAGAGGCCGGGGATCAACTCGTCGTCGCGGTCGAAGCGGAAGAAGGCGAACTGCTCGCCGGTGTCGGAGAAGCTCGAGTCCCAGGTTTCAGGCGTGGCGCTACCGGGGCGGTAGACCCGCATCTCGCCGGAGGTAAAGACGCCGGGGGCCATCCGGGATTTGACCCCGAACGCAAGGCCGATGGCGGCGGGAACGATCTGGCGGTCGGGCCAGTGGAAGTCGATCATCCCGTCCGGGACATGGATCCAGCCCGAGAGTGTGCCGGGCGCAGGGCGCTGGTCCATCGCCTGAAGCGCGCAGAAGACGCCGACCCGCAGGCTCGCGACAAGCGGGTCGGCTTGCGGCGCGGCGGGATCGGCGTGAACGGGAGAGACCAGCGCGAGGGCGAGAGCAAGGGCCAGTCGTTTCATCCCGTCCTCCGCGTTCGATTCCGGCCAGTTCCGCTTTTCCTGTGGGATGGATTGCGCCACAAGGGTCGGGAAAGGGCAAGTCATGTTCGATCTGGTCTCTGGCGGGCTTTCCTCGCAGGCCTTCGCCGCGGCGCTGGCGGTGACGCTGTTCGCGGGTTTCGTGAAAGGGACGGTGGGTTTCGCGATGCCGATGATCCTTGTCTCGGCCTTCGCCGTCTTCCTGCCGCAGCACCTGGCGCTGGCAGGGCTGATCCTGCCGACGCTGGTCACCAACCTGAGCCAGGCCTTTCGGCAGGGGGTGGCTCCGGCGCGGGAGACGACCGTCACCTATCGCCGCTTCCTGATCGCGACGGTTGCTGGCATCGCGATCTCGGCCCCTTTTGCCGATGCGATCCCCCGCATGGCCTATCTTCTGATGCTGGGCCTGCCGATCACCATCTTTGCCGCCCTGCAACTGACGGGGCGAAGCCTTGCGATCCATCTGGACCACCGCGACCGGGCGGAATGGGCGCTGGGGGCGGTCGGGGGGCTTTATGGCGGGGTGTCGGGTATCTGGGGGCCGCCGCTCCTGGTGTTCCTCTTGTCGACCGGGGCGGACAAGGGGACGATGATCCGCGCGCAGGGGGTGGTGTTCATGATCGGGGCCGGTGCGCTTCTGGCGGCCCATCTGGGCACGGGGCTCTTGAATGCGCAGACGCTGGGCTTTTCCGCCGCGCTGTGCCTGCCCGCGCTGCTGGGGCTGTTCGTTGGCTACCGGGTGCAGGACCGGCTGGACCAGGCCCGCTTCCGCTGGTGGACCCAAGCGCTGCTGGTGATCACGGGGCTGAACATGGTGCGGCTGGCGCTGAGTTAGCTGACAGGCTTGTTGGCGCAGTCGGCGTAGTGCTTGCGATCAGCGCGGGTCGCACTGACCACCTCGAACTCCACCGCAAAAAGCTCGCGCCCGCCCCGTATGGCGGTGATGGTCCAGTCTCCAACGGGGCTGCCGTCGCTCAGGCCCAGATAATAGCCGTGAAAGGTGATGCGATCGCCCTGCATTTCAGTCTCCCAGGATTCACGCGTCTTGCCACCGGACCCAAGAGGTGGGTGATCGACAATGATGGTCACCGGTGCGCTGGAGCTTGGGTTCTCGCGGCCCAACACTCCGAACAGTAGCCCGTCGACGGCTGGAATGGTCTGGGTCGCGCTCCACAGGTCGGGATTGGACGAGTATCTTTCAACCGTCCCCTTGATCGTATCCTTGTCTGTGCTTGTGGTCGCGGGCGGGCGTTCGCAGAAGATGCCGAAACTCACCTCTGCGACGCGCTTCGTATCGTAGCGGGCGACTGGATCGGCATGGCCCGGTGCCGCAGCAAGACCGGCTCCAACGACTGCCACGATTAACTTGAGACTCATCCCGCCCAACCCCTTGCCTGCTCTACGAAATCGCCGCCGCCTTCACGTCAGCGTCGATGAAGGGCACGTACTGGGCAAAGTTCTTCTGGAACATCTCCACCAGTTTTCGGGCCTGCGCGTCATAGGCCGCTGGATCGGCCCAGGTGCGGCGCGGGTCGAGCAGCGCGGCGTCGACGCCGGGCACCGAAACCGGGACCTCGAAGCCGAAGTTCGGGTCCTTGCGGAAGCTTGCATTCGCCAGCGAGCCATCCAGAGCGGCGGCCAGAAGCGCCCGGGTCGCCCTGATCGGCATCCGCTTGCCGGTGCCATAGGCGCCGCCGGTCCAGCCGGTGTTGACCAGCCAGCAGGAGGCGCCGTGCTTGGCGATCTTGGCTTGCAGGAGCTTGCCGTAGACCTCCGGGCGGCGCGGCATGAAGGGGGCGCCGAAGCAGGTGGAGAAGGTGGGCTGCGGCTCGGTGATCCCGCGTTCGGTGCCCGCGGCCTTCGAGGTGAAGCCGGAGAGGAAGTGGTACATCGCCTGCGCGGGCGACAGCCGCGCGATGGGGGGCAGCACGCCGAACGCGTCGCAGGTCAGCATCACCACATGGCGGGGATGGCCGCCAAGGCCGGTGGCGCTGGCGTTGGAAATTGCGTCCAGAGGATAGGCGCAGCGGGTGTTTTCGGTGAGACTGCGGTTGGAAAAGTCCAGTTCCAGGGTCTCGGGGTCGTAGACCATGTTCTCCACCACCGTGCCGAAGCGGTGGGTGGTGGCGTAGATCTCGGGCTCGGCCTCGGGCGACAGGTCGATGGTCTTGGCGTAGCAGCCGCCCTCGAAGTTGAAGATGCCGCGGTCGGACCAGCCGTGTTCGTCATCGCCGATCAGGGTGCGGTCGGGCGAGGCGGACAGCGTGGTCTTGCCGGTGCCAGAGAGGCCGAAGAAAACGGCGGCGTCGACCGGGTTGCCGATGGCGTGGTTGGCCGAGCAGTGCATCGCCATCACGCCTTTGGCGGGGAGGAGGTAGTTCAGGACGGTGAAGACGGCCTTCTTGTTTTCGCCCGCATAGGCGGTGTTGGCGATCAGAACGGTCTTGTCGTCGAAGTTCAGCACGATGGCAGTATCGGTGCGGCAGCCGTGGCGGGCCGGGTCGGCCTTGAAGGACGGGCAGTTGATCACGGTCCATTCGGGCGCGAACCCGTCCAGTTCGGCCCGTTCGGGGCGGCGCAGCAGGTGGCGGATGAAAAGCCCGTGCCAGGCCAGTTCCGTCACCACCCGCACGTCGAGCCGGTGGATCGGGTCGGCCCCGGCGTAGAGGTCCTGAACGAACAGCTCGCGGCCCTTCACATGCTCCAGCATGTCGGCCTTGAGCCGGGCATAGGCCTCGGGCGCCATGGCGGCGTTGTTCTCCCACCAGATCGTGTTTTCCGTCGCCGCAGTGCGGACCACGAACTTGTCCTTGGGCGAGCGGCCGGTGAACTTGCCCGTCTCGCAAAGAAAGGCGCCACCCAGGCCCAGGCGACCCTCGCCGCGCGCAACCGCGGCCTCGACCAGCGCGGACTCGGCATAGTTGTAGTGGGCGACCGCCACACCCGTGATGCCTTGCGTCTCCAGCGTCTGATTGGGGTTCACGCGTCCTTGGATCATCCTGCAAGCTCCCGTGGCCACAAGGTGTTGTGGCGGTTCAAAATATTCGGCATCCGGGCCAATGAATGCCGCGACAAGCCCTTGTGGGGACCGGCCATAATGGGCCTATAGCATGGGATTTTCGCACGAGAATAGCGTGATTTCAAACAGTTAGCGCAATCATTCCGGCGTTAGCGCCACCAGAGGCCGGCAATGGCGAAATGCGACCGGAATTGTTGTCGTGATTGGCTAAATTGCCACCCTTTCCTCTGTTGTGTCCGGGGTGATTCGATTTTGTGTTGATTATCCGGTGGCGAGGTCCGAAAATGACCGCAAAACAATAAGGCAGCAGTTCTTGGGAGGCACGCAGATGTCCCGCATCGCCCTTGTCGACGATGACAGGAATATCCTGACCTCGGTCGCGATGACGCTTGAGGCCGAGGGCTTCGAGGTCGAAACCTACAACGATGGCCAGTCCGCCTTCGAGGCGTTCAGCCGCCGGATGCCCGACATGGCGGTCCTTGATATCAAGATGCCCCGGATGGACGGGATGGACCTCTTGCAGCGGATGCGGCAGAAAACCTCGATCCCGGTGATCTTCCTGACCTCGAAGGACGACGAGATCGACGAGGTTCTGGGCCTGCGGATGGGCGCCGACGATTACGTCAAGAAACCCTTCAGCCAGCGCTTGCTGGTCGAACGCATCCGCGCGCTTCTGCGCCGGCAGGAGGCGATCAACACCGGCGAGGCGGCGGCGACCGAGGAAACCCGGATGATGGAGCGGGGCGCGCTGCGGATGGACCCGCTGCGCCATTCCGTGACCTGGAAGGGGAAAGAGGTCGCGCTGACCGTGACCGAATTCCTGCTGTTGCAGGCGCTGGCGCAGCGTCCGGGTTTCGTCAAAAGCCGCGATCAGCTGATGGACGTGGCCTATGACGATCAGGTCTATGTCGACGACCGCACCATCGACAGCCATATCAAGCGGCTGCGCAAGAAGATGCGGACGGTGGACGACACCTTCTCGGCGATCGAGACGCTTTACGGCATCGGCTACCGTTACAACGAAGAGTAGCGCCGCCCTAAATGACCTCTGCGCCCCGGATTTCCCCCAGTGACCTGAAACCGAAACGGTCGGGCGACGTCCTTCTGGGCGAGGACTGGGTCTCGCCGGACGCCACGGTCGAGCGGCTGAAGGAAGGTCGCGCTGGGCGCAGCATCGTCGGGCTCAACCGTTCGCCGCTGGCGCGCAAGATCATCGTCTTCAACCTGACGGCGCTGGTGCTGCTGGCGGTGGGGGTTCTGTTCATGAACCCGTTCCGTGACAGCCTGGCGCTGCAACGCCAGCTCGGGATGGTCCGGCAGGCGGAGCTGATCGCCTCGGTCTACGAGGCACATCTCAGGACCGGAAACCTCGGCTTCGACTTCCGCACACCCTTGCAGGACATCGAGCTTGACCCGGTGCTGGAGGTCTTCGTCTTCGACCCGACGGGCGCGCTTCTCGCCTCGCGCGTGGGGCAGGGAACGGGGACGCTGGTGACAAACCCGGACCAGCCGACGATCCTGACCGATTTCCTGGAGGGCGTCTGGGACGTGGTGACGGTGCTGTTCCGGCAAAGCCGCGCCGAACGGACCGCCACCATCGACCCGGCGGACAACGCCCGCGCGGCTTTTGAAGGCGCGCGTGGCGGCGATGTGGTGACGCGCGTCACCCGCAACGGCGAGGGCAGCATCTATTTCACCGTCGCCACGCCGATCACCGTCGCAGGCGATCTGGTCGGCGTCGTGGCGGTCACCTCGAACAGCCAGGAGATCGACCGGCTGGTGCGCTATGAGCGCGAGCAGATCCTGCAGATGTTCCTTCTGGCCGTGGTGCTGTCGATCAGCCTCAGCCTGATGCTGGCTTCGACCATCTCGAACCCGCTCTCCGACCTTGCCGCCGCTGCCGAAGTCGGCCGCGACCGCGACTCGCGCCGCGTCGCGCCCAGCCGGGTTCGCATCCCCGACCTGGCCGCCCGGCCCGACGAGATTGGCCGCCTTTCGGTCGCCATGCGGGGCATGGTCTCGGCGCTGTATGACCGGATCGACGCCAACGAACAGTTTGCCGCCGATGTGGCGCACGAGATCAAGAACCCGCTGGCTTCGTTGCGCTCGGCGGTCGGCTCCTTGCGCTTCGTCAAGAAGGACGAACACCGCGACAAGCTTCTGGACGTGATCGAACACGATGTGCGTCGCCTGGACCGGCTGGTCAGCGACATCTCCAACGCCTCGCGGCTGGACAGCGAGCTGGTGAAGGAGGAGGAAGAGGAGTTCAACCTTCTCAAGACGCTGTCGAACCTCTGCCAGTACCTGTCGCAGCAGGCGGGCGAGAAGGGGGTGGATTTCATCATCGACCTGCCGTCCGATGCGATCAGCATCCACGGGCTTGAGGCGCGGCTGGCGCAGGTCTTCGTCAACCTTGTCACCAACGCGATTTCCTTCTGCGAGGACGGCGATGCCGTGCGCGTTTGGGCCCGGAGACGCGAGAACCGGGTGCTGATCGTGGTGGAAGATACCGGGCCCGGCATTCCGGAAGAGGCGCTGACCAAGGTCTTCAAGCGCTTCTACTCGGAACGCCCGCAGTCCGAGTTCGGCAAGCATTCCGGCCTTGGGTTGGCCATTTCCAAGCAGATCGTGGAAGCCCATGGTGGGGTGATTTGGGCCGAGAACATCCGCCCCACCGCCGCCGATCCGACTTCGGACCCGCTGGGTGCGCGTTTCGTCGTCGGCCTGCCGGTGTGACGGCGGCCAGCGACATCCTTCATGCCAGCTGCATTGCCGTGGAGGGGTGCGGCCTTCTGATCCTCGGACCGTCCGGCGCGGGCAAGTCGTCCCTGGCGATCCGGCTGATGGCTCTGGGCGCGGGCCTTGTTTCCGACGACCGCACCTTGGTTTCCGTTCGGGACGGCCGTCTTGTCGCCGATTGCCCCCGCGCCGCGATGAGGGGCCTGATCGAGGCCCGGGGTATCGGCCTGTTGCGGGCGCCCGTGGTCGACCCGGTGCCGCTGGCGCTTGCCATCGACCTTGGCCAGCCAGAGCCGGACCGGCTTCCGCCCTTCCGCACGGTCACGATTCTGGGAATTCAGCTTCCCCTTGTGCTGCACCCGCAGAATGACCATTTTCCCGACGCTCTGATGCTCTATCTTCGCCACGGACGGCAGAGATGACTTCGCCAGACCCCAGATGACACCCGACACCGCCCACGACCACCACCTCGTCTTCGTGACCGGCCCTTCGGGCGCCGGGCGGACGACGGCGATCCGCGTCCTGGAGGACCTGGGCTATGAAGGGATCGACAACATCCCGCTGTCGCTGGTGCCCCGGCTGGTCGAGGGAGCGCCCTTGGGCCGACCCATCGCGCTGGGGCTGGACGTGCGCAACCGCGACTTCAACGCCACCGCCCTGATCGAGCTGATCGACAGCCTGACCCGCGACCCCCGTGTGGACCTTGAGGTGCTGTATCTCGACTGCGCCCCCGGCGTGCTGATCCAGCGCTTCTCGGAAACCCGCCGCCGCCACCCGCTGGCCCCCAATGAAACCCCCGCGCAGGGGGTGGAGCGCGAGATCGACCTCCTCGCCCCGATCCGCGTGCGGGCGGACCACCTGATCGACACAACCGAACTGACCCAGCACGACCTGAAGGCGGAACTGGCGGCGATCTTCGACACCGCGCCGTCCGGGCGGCTGTCGGTCTCGGTCCAGTCCTTCAGCTACAAGCGCGGAACCCCGCGAGGGGTGGACATGATCTTCGACTGCCGGTTCCTGGCGAATCCCCACTGGCAGCCCACGCTCCGGGCGCTCGACGGACGCGATCCGGCGGTGGAAAGCTTCGTCCGCGCCGACCCGCGCTTCGACGAATTCTTCCGGCGGGTGAGCGAGCTTCTGCTGTTTCTCCTTCCGGCCCATCTGGAGGAAGGCAAGGCCCATCTTGCCATCGGCTTCGGCTGTACCGGAGGGCAACACCGGTCGGTTGCCATGGCGGAAATGGTCGGGAAGGCGCTTGCAGAGGCAGGCTGGCCGGTGTCAAAACGGCACCGGGAACTGGAACGCAAGGCTGCGACGCAGCAGTCCGACGCAACGAAGGTGGCAGGCGCTTGATCGGTATCGTGATCGTGGCACATGGCGGTCTGGCGCGGGAATACCTCTCGGCGGTGGAGCATGTGGTCGGGCGGCAGGACGGGGTGCGGGCAATCTCGATCGAGGATGACCACGACCGTTCCGCCAAGCAGGCCGAGATCTGCGCCGCCGCCGATGCGGTGGATACCGGGCAGGGCGTGGTGCTGGTGACGGATATGTTCGGCGGCTCGCCCTCCAACCTGTCGCTGCCCGCCTGCGCCACCACCGGCCGCCGCATCCTTTACGGCGCAAACCTGCCGATGCTGATCAAGCTTGCCAAGTCCCGCGATCTTGCCGTACCCGAAGCGGTGGCGGCCGCACTGGACGCCGGGCGCAAGTACATCAACAGCCTTGACCTGGGAGGTGGGGCTTGAGGGACGAGATGACCAGCCGCACCCTGCGCATCGTGAACGAAAAAGGCCTGCACGCCCGCGCCAGTGCCAAGTTCGTCGAAGTGGTCGAGGAGCACGAGGCCCGCGCCACCGTCGCCCGCGACGGGATCGAGGTTTCGGGCGATTCGATCATGGGGCTTCTGATGCTGGGCGCCTCGCGCGGGACGACGATCGAGGTGACATGCAGCGGCGACGAAGCGGAGAAACTCGCCGATGCGCTGGAGGCCCTTGTTGCGGCCCGCTTCGGAGAGGATTATTGAGGCGGATGCCCTGACTCGTTTCGGGCACTCTCCGGGGATAGCCGCTTAGTGACCGACCACAGCCAGATCGCCACCGAGACGCCGACGTCTGCGGCGGCTCCGGCTGACCGTCAGTACGACATGCGGCGGCTCAGCTACGCCGGGACCTTCAAGAATCCCTGGAAGGCCGGCACGATCCGCGCCATCGAATGGCTGACCGCCAAGGTCCAGCTCCTGCGCCTGATCCGCAGCTTTGAAAAATCGGGCGCCCCGCATGGCGCGCCGTTCTGGCCCAAGGCGATCCGCCACATGGGCATAAGAATCGACACCCCGCCCGATGAGATCGCCCGCATCCCGGCGACCGGGCCGGTGGTGCTGGTGTCGAACCATCCCTCGGGGCTGGTGGACGGCATGGTGCTGGCCGAGATGGTCAATCGCGTGCGGTCGGACTTCAAGATCCTCACCCGGTCCTTGCTGACCGGCATCCCCGAGGTCGAGGAATTCATGATCCCCGTCCCCTTCCCGCACGAGGACAACGCCCGGGAACTGGGCTTGCAGATGCGGGAAGAGACGCTGGCCCACCTGAAGGCCGGGGGGGTGATCATCCTGTTTCCGGCGGGCAAGGTCGCGATGTCCGAAGGCTGGTGGGGCCCGGCGGTGGAAGGCGAGTGGAACGTCTTCACCCACAAGATCGTCAAGTCCACCGGGGCGACGATCCTGCCGGTGTTCTTCCCCGGCCAGAACTCTCGCCTGTTCCAGATCGCCAACCAGCTGTCGGACACGATCCGGCAGGGGTTGCTGCTGTACGAGATCAAGCGCTGCCTGTTCCGGCCCACGCGGCCCGTGATCGGGGAGCCGATCCCGGCGGAGGAGCTGAAGAACTGGGAAGGCAACCCGAGGGGGTTCCTGGCCTGGCTCAGGGAGCATACGCTGGGGTTGAAAAACCAGGCGTAGGGTGTGTGCGAACCCACCATCCGCCCTTTCCATTCCGTACGGGACGGTGGGTTTCGCCCACCCTACTTGCCACAGTCGGTGCCTCGTAAGCGGCTATTCTATGACATAAGTCTTACTATGCCCGAACCTGATCCAGTCAACCAAGCCGGTCTCGCTATACAGAATCTCGATATACTTTTTCGTTCCGTCGTCATTGTATGGAAAGATATCGATCAGCGGCCGGCCGGGTTCGGCGTCTGCCGAATGCAGCACCGGGTAAAGCGGTGCCAGGATGGCAAGAACCTCTGCTTGGGTCATGCCCGTACGCAGTCGATCCACGCCGATGGGCTTTGTCGCACCATTAGGTGCAACAACAAAGCCATCTGTTGACTTGGCCGGGTCCGTCCTGTTGACGCAGGCTGAAAGGATCAGCAGGGCAGCGCCGAGAACAAACCAAAGCGGCAGCAACAACCAAACCCGCAGGGACGATCCAAAGCCCGCTGTGTTGTTGATGTCTCGAATCCTCTGCTCACTCACCGCGTCGGCACCGGCACCTCGCCCCGGTAGTCATAGAACCCCCGCTGCGTCTTCCGCCCCAGCCACCCCGCCTCGACATATTTCGTCAGGAGGGGACAGGGCCGGTATTTGGTATCCGCCAGCCCCTCGTGCAGCACGTTCATGATCGCGAGGCAGGTGTCCAGCCCGATGAAATCCGCCAGTTCCAAGGGCCCCATCGGGTGATTGGCGCCCAGTTTCAGCGACTCGTCGATCGACTTCACCGACCCCACGCCTTCGTACAAGGTATAGACCGCCTCGTTGATCATCGGCATCAGGATGCGGTTGACGATGAAGGCCGGGAAATCCTCGGCGCTGGCGGCGGTCTTGCCCAGCTTGCGGACCACCTCGTGCAGCGCATCCCAGGTCGCCTCGTCGGTGGCGATGCCCCGGATCAGCTCCACCAGCTGCATCACCGGCACCGGGTTCATGAAGTGGAAACCCATGAACTTCTCGGGCCGGTCGGTGCGCGAGGCGAGGCGGGTGATCGAGATCGACGAGGTGTTCGAGGTCAGGATGGTGGAGGGTTTCAGATGCGGCAGCAGGTCCTCGAAGATCGCCTGCTTCACCGTCTCGCGTTCCGTTGCGGCCTCGATGATCAGGTCGCAGGTCCCGAGGTCCGACAGCTTCAGCGTGGTCTTGATGCGCCCCAGAGCGGCCCGCTTGTCGGCGGGCAGCACCTTCCCGCGCGAGACCTGGCGTTCGATGTTCTTCTCGATGGTGGCCAGCGCCTTTTCCAGCCCCTCGGCGGAAATGTCGTTCAGAAGCACGTCATAGCCCGCCAGCGCGAAGACATGGGCGATGCCGTTGCCCATCTGCCCGGCGCCCACAATGCCAACCTGCTTGATCTCCATCGCCCGCTCCCTTCATCTCACGCCCCGGTTATGCCCGGCTGGCCCCCCCGGCGCAAGGCACGGGGGGAAATGCCTAGACCTTTAGCCAACCGCCCGATTTTAGCCATTCGGCAACCACTTCGGGCCAGGCTTTGCCTTGGGTAGACTGCAATCGGGTGTGTGATGTTGATGCTTGATGCGGGCGCGGGGGCGCTCGACTATTCGCCATGCCGGTACGGCGCGTCGAAAGCGGTGTTCCGCGGGCCCTTGCGTGATCTGTCGTGGCCCTATGTCGCGATGCTCGGCGGTTCAGCCACTTTCGGCAAGTATGTGGACCGGCCCTTTCCGGCGCTGGTGGAACAGACGCTGGGGCGGCAGGTGGTGAATCTCGGCGGGCTGAACGCCGGGCCGGATTTCTACCTGACCGATTCCGCCGCACTTGCGGTTGCCGCCGGAGCCTGTGCCGCCGTGGTGCAGCTGACAGGAGCCGAGGCGCTGTCGAACCCGTTCTATTCTGTCCACAGCCGAAGGAACGACCGCTTCCTTGCCGCGACACCCGCCCTGCGCGCCCTTTTCCCGCAGGTGGACTTCACCGAGATCCATTTTACCCGCCACCTGTTGCAGGTGCTGCGCCGGGCCGATGCCGGGGCGTTCGACCAGGTGGAGCTGGCGCTGCGGCAGAACTGGCTGGCGAAGATGCGGCTGCTGCTGGCGGGGCTTCCGGCCCGGCGGGTGCTCTTGTGGCTGGCCGACAGCCCACCGCCGGATCGGGCCGACAGCCTGGACCGCGCGCCCCTGTTCATCGACCGCGCGATGCTGGAGGCGCTTCGCCCCGAGGTGACGGCCATCGTCCTGACTACCCCGAGCCCCCGTGCCCGGGCCTTGGCCCCTTTCGACATGACCTACCCGGAGACCGAGGCCACCCAGGCCGCCTGCCTGCCCGGCGCGGCCGTCCATGCCGAGGTCGCGGAGCACCTGGCCCCGGTGCTGCGCGGCCTGATGTGAAAAGGGCCGCCTGAAGGCGGCCCGATGCCTAGGGTGTCGTGCTTGCACGCACCATGCTTTACAGCTTCGCGATCAACTCCGGCACCGCAGTGAAGAGGTCGGCGACAAGGCCATAATCGGCCACCTGGAAGATCGGCGCCTCTTCGTCCTTGTTGATCGCGACGATGACCTTGCTGTCCTTCATCCCGGCAAGGTGCTGGATCGCGCCACTGATGCCGACGGCCACATAAAGGTCCGGTGCCACGACCTTGCCGGTCTGGCCGACCTGCCAGTCGTTCGGCGCATAGCCCGAGTCGACCGCCGCGCGCGAGGCACCGACGGCGGCGTTCAGCTTGTCCGCCAGCTTCTCGATCAGCGCGAAGTCGGCCTGGCTACCCACGCCACGGCCGCCCGAAACGACGATCCCGGCCGAGGTCAGTTCGGGACGGTCGGACGAGGCGACCTTGTCCTCGACCCAGGCCGACATCCCGCCATCGACCGAGGCCGAGACCTTCTCGACCGGTGCATTGCCACCCTTGCCCGCCGCATCAAAGGTCGCGGTGCGGATGGTCATGACCTTCTTCGCATCCGAGGTCTTAACGGTCTGGATCGCGTTCCCGGCATAGATCGGCCGCTCGAAGGTGGAGCCATCGACCACGCCCAGCACTTCCGAGATCACCATCACGTCGAGAAGGGCCGCCACGCGGGGCAGCACCGATTTCGACAGCGCACCCGAGGCCGCCACGATATGCTCGTAGTCCCCGGCGAGCGACACCACCAGCGCGGCGGTGGGTTCCGACATGCCATGGCAATAGGCGTGGTCGTCGGCGAAGAGCACCTTCGCCACGCCGTCCAGCGTGGCCGCTTCCGCCGCTGCGGCATCGCCGCCCGTGCCCGCCACCAGCACGGTCACCGCGCCAAGCGATTTCACCGCGGTCAGGGTCTTTGCCACCTGGTCGGTCGCCAGTTTCCCGTCAACCACATCCGCCAGAAGAAGAACGGCCATCTCAGAGCACCCCCGCTTCGTCTTTCAGTTTCGCGATCAGCTCATCCACCGAGCCGACCCGGACCCCGGCCTTGCGGCCCGCAGGCTCCACGGTCTTCACGACCGTGAGGCGAGGGCTGACGTCCACGCCGTAATCGGCGGGGGTCTTGGTGGCGAGCGGCTTGGCCTTGGCCTTCATGATGTTCGGGAGCGATGCATAGCGCGGCTCGTTCAGGCGCAGGTCGACGGTGATGATCGTCGGCATGGAGACGGTGATCGTCTGCAAGCCGCCGTCCACTTCGCGCGTCACCTTGGCCTTGTCGCCCTCGATCGCCACTTCCGAGGCGAAGGTGCCCTGCGACCAGCCCAGAAGCGCGGCCAGCATCTGCCCGGTCGCGTTCATGTCGTTGTCGATCGCCTGCTTGCCGCAGAGGACGAGGCCCGGCTGTTCTTCCTTCACCACGGCAGCCAGAAGCTTCGCCACCGCCAACGGCTCGATGTCGGTATGCACGTCCGACGCCGCCTCGATCAGGATCGCGCGGTCGGCGCCCATCGCCAGCGCGTTGCGCAGCGTCTCCTGCGCCTGCTTGACGCCGATGGAGACGACGACAACCTCGGTTGCGACGCCTTTCTCCTTCAGCCGGATCGCCTCTTCCACCGCGATCTCGTCGAAGGGGTTCATGCTCATCTTGACGTTGGCAAGGTCGACCCCCGACCCGTCCGCCTTCACCCGCACCTTCACGTTGTAGTCGATCACCCGCTTGACCGGGACCAATACCTTCATGGCCGCACTCCTCATCCGACGTGGCCCAACGGGCCGAACAAGCTCTCGCCCGCCTGTTACCGGAAGGTGAAGCGGCGTAACAGAGCAAATACGACAGGTTTGCGCTACCGGACGCCGCGTTTTGATCGTGCACGGCGATCAGCCGCTCAGCGCGTCAGGCCGGGAACCCAGAGCACATCGGCCTTGCCGTCGTCGTTGGCGATCCGGCTTGCGACGAAGAACCAGTCCGACAGGCGGTTCAGGTAGCGGACGGCGTCGGGGTTCACGTCCTCCTCCGCGGCCAGTTCCACCACCAGCCGTTCGGCCCGGCGGCAGACGGTGCGGCAGAGGTGCAGCTGCGCGGCGAGGACCGAGCCGCCCGGCAGGATGAAGCTGCGGAGCGGCGTAAGACGCTCGTTCATCGCGTCGATCTCGCGCTCCAGTCGCGTGACCTGGCCTTCGATCATCCGCAGCGCCGGATAGTCCCGTGTCGCGTCCAGGTGCCGGTCAGGGGTGCAGAGGTCGGCGCCCAGGTCGAAAAGATCGTTCGAGATGCGCTTCAGCGCCTCGGCCATCTCGCCGCCAGCGTGCAGCCGGGCGAGGCCAAGGGTCGCATTGGTCTCGTCGACCGTGCCATAGGCCGAGACACGCAGCGAGTGCTTGGCGACCCGCGTGCCGTTTCCCAGAGCGGTCTGGCCCGCATCCCCTGTCCGGGTGTAGATCTTCGACAGGACGACCATTTTCAGCTCCTCGACCGCAGCCAGGCAAAGGCGACGATCAGCACGACCGCCACGAATTGTGCGCCGAGCCGCCAGCGCATGATCTTGTTCGCGTTGCGCTTGTTGAACTCTCCGCCCCTGGCGAAGGTGCCGATGCCGAACAAGAGGATGGCCAGCACGACGAGGCAGGCGATGGTCGCGAAGAGGAACAGCGGGTCGGAAAACATCGGCGACACTCCTTTGCCCCTGATCTAGGCGCGCGCGGCCGGAAAGCGAAGCCGAATTTCCGGCGCCGGTCGTGAGTCTAAAAATTTTCGCGAAAATTCTTAGACTCACCCCTTGGAAATGACCCAATCCAGCGCCCGCGTCGGCAGAAGCCTCCGGGCGAACCCCATCAGCCAGGTGGGCGTCGTCACATAGTAGCGCGGCTTCGGGCGGCGGTCCTCCAGTGCGCGGATCAGCTTCGCCGTCACCGCCTCGGGCCCCAGCTCGAAGCGGTCTTTCTTCACCTTCTTGTCGTAGAGCCGCCCGCGCAAGCTGACATACTGGTCCCGCCGGGCCGAATGTTCCCAGTCGATCCAGCGTTCGAAATGCGGCACGGCATTTTCGCGGATCTTCGTGGCGATCGGCCCCGGCTCGATCAGGATCACCTCGATCCCGGTGCCCCGCATCTCGATCCGCAGCACATCGGTCAGCCCCTCCATCGCGAACTTGGTCGCGACATAGGCCCCGCGCCAGGTCAGGCCGACCAGCCCGAGGACAGAGGAGCAATTCACGATCCGCCCGTATCCCTGCGCCCGCATGATCGGGATCACCCGGCGCGTCAGGTCGTGGTAGCCGAAGAGGTTGGTCTCGAAGATTTCCCGCAAGGCGCCCCGCGGCAGGTCCTCCACCGCGCCGGGGCAGGCGAAAGCGCCGTTGTTGTAGAGCGCGTCGAGCCTGCCGCCGGTCCGCGTCGTGACCTCATCCACCGCTGCGGCGATGCTGGCCTCATCGGCATAGTCCAGCGGGAAGCTTTCCAGCCCTTCGGCGCGCAGCCTTTCGCAATCCGCCTCCTGCCGACAGGTCGCGAAGACCCGCCAGCCGCGCGCCTTCAACCCTCGCGCAGCGTCAAGCCCGATGCCCGACGAGCATCCGGTGATCAGGATCGAACGTTCGCTCATCAATGCCCCCGGGCGAAAGGCCCGTCAGGGGGCCTCGGCGCTCAGGTAGCGCAATGCGACGAAGCCTTCCACCCCGTCGCCCTGGATCACGATCCGCGCCCAGTCGGCATCGACCGCCTGCACCATCAGCGTCGCCTCGCCGCTGGCCAGCCGCCCGACGATCTCTGCCTCGGTCGAGGGTTCCGCCCGGACGTTGACCGAGCTTGCGTTGACATACCAGATCGTCCCTTCGCCACCGTCCGGCACTTCCGGCGTGGCGGTTTCCGCTGCTGCGGGGGCCGCGGGCACCGCCTCGTTGCCGACCGAGGCCAGCGAGAAGACCGGCTCCTTCACCTCGGTCACGACCGTCCGGGCCGGTTCGACATAGGGTGCAGCCTCGGCCACGACGGTTTCCTCGACCGCAGCCATGTCCCCGGCCGCCGGAGCCGCCGCCGTCTCCACCGGCGCGACGGCTGAAGCCGCAGGCTCCACAGGTTCGGCGATAACGGGAGCAGCCGCCACGACCGGATCCGAATCATCCCCCAAATCGTCGCTGACCCCGGCCTGGGTCGCCCTTGCCGCCGCTTCGGCCAGGCCCGGGCGCAGCTGCCCCCGGTCTGCCCCGGCAATCATCAGGGCGGCATACATGCCAATACACAGAATCAAAGTCATGCGAAGCATTTGGGGTCCGTTCCTATTCTGCGCCGGTCTTAGCACAGGCCGGTCGCGAGAGTTGAAGAAAAATGCACAACCTTGGCGATGGTTCCGTGCTTCCGTTTGCCATCTGGACCGGCGGCATGGATTTGCCTACACAACATCCATGAGTGTTGACGACGACGAGCCCAAGATCGAGGGGCCGGAGGGCCTGACCACTTCCGAGCCGCTCTCCCGCGCCATTGGTGAGCGCTACCTGACCTATGCCTTGTCGACGATCATGCACCGCGCCCTGCCCGATGCGCGCGACGGGCTGAAGCCGGTGCATCGGCGAATCCTCTGGGCCATGCGGCGGCTTAGGCTGACGCCCACGGGCGGCTTCCTGAAATCGGCCAAGATCAGCGGCGACACGATGGGGGATTTCCACCCCCACGGCGACCAGGCGATCTATGACGCGATGGCGCGGCTCGCGCAGGATTTCAACATGCGCTACCCGCTGGTCGACGGGCAGGGCAACTTCGGCAACATCGACGGCGACAACCCGGCGGCCAGCCGCTACACCGAGGCCCGCGTCACCCACGCCGCCGAGGCGCTGATGGAAGGCATCGACGAAACCGCCGTCGACTTCCGCCCGAACTACGATGGCCGCCTGGAAGAGCCGGTGGTGTTGCCCGCCGCTTTCCCGAACCTTCTCGCCAACGGCTCCTCCGGCATCGCAGTGGGCATGGCGACGAACATCCCGCCGCACAACCTGGATGAGCTGATCGACGGCTGCCAGGCGCTGCTTGCCGACCCCGCCCTGACCGACGAGGCGCTGGTCGCCCTGATCCCCGGCCCGGATTTCCCGACCGGCGGGGTGATCGTGGAGCCGCGCGACTCGATCCTCGACGCCTACCGCACCGGCCGCGGCGCCTTCCGCCTGCGCGCCAAGTGGCAGGTGGAGGACCTGGGCCGCGGCACCTGGCAGATCGTCGTCACCGAGATCCCCTTCCAAGTGCAGAAGTCCAAGCTGATCGAGAAGCTGGCCGAGCTTATCCAGATCAAGAAGGTGCCCCTCCTGGCCGACGTGCGAGATGAGTCCGCCGAGGATATCCGCCTTGTCCTGGAACCCCGCGCCCGGAGCGTCGACCCGGACGTGCTGATGGGCAGCCTGTTCAAGAACTCCGACCTGGAAGTCCGCTTCTCGCTCAACATGAACGTGCTGATCGACGGCAAGGTGCCGAAGGTCTGTTCGCTGAAGGAAGTGCTGCGCGCCTTCCTCGACCACCGCCGCGACGTGCTGCGGCGGCGGTCGCTGCACCGGATCGAGAAGATCGACACCCGGCTGGAGGTGCTTGAGGGACTGCTGATCGCCTTCCTGAACCTCGACCGGGTGATTGACATCATCCGATACGACGACGACCCGAAGGCCGCCTTGATGGCTGAGGACTGGTCGAAATCGCACGTCAGGGCCACGTCGGAACGGGATTACCAGCCCCCCGCGAAGGGCGGCGAGGGCCAGCTGACCGAGAACCAGGCCGAGGCCATCCTCAACATGCGGCTCCGCAGCCTGCGGCGGCTGGAGGAGATGGAACTGAACGCCGAGCGCGACGCCCTGATGAAGGAACGCGCCGACCTCGCCGACCTTCTCGACAGCGACCGCCGCCAGTGGAAGCGGATCGGCAAGGAACTGGACGAGGTCCGCAAGATCTATGGCAAGGGCACCGCATTGGGCGCCCGCCGCACCCAGTTCGCCGATGCGACCGAGATCGAGGACATTCCCTACGAGGCGATGATCGACCGCGAACCGATCACCGTGATCTGCTCGAAGATGGGCTGGATTCGGGCGATGAAGGGCCATGTCGACCTTGGGCAGGAGCAGAAGTTCAAGGACGGCGACGGTCCCCGCTTCGCCTTCCATGCCGAGACGACCGACAAGATCCTGCTGGTGGCCGAGAACGGCCGCTTCTTCACCCTCCTCGGCGCCAATCTCCCCGGCGGGCGCGGCATGGGCGAACCCGTCCGCCTGATGGTGGACCTCGCCAACGACACCGGGATCACCGATCTGCTGGTCTACCGCCCGGGCCAGAAATACCTGCTCGCCTCCAGCGCGGGTGACGGGTTCATCGTGCCGTCCGAGGAACTGCTGGCCCAGACCCGCGCCGGAAAGGCGGTGCTGACGGTGCGGGATGGCGTGAAGACCGCCGTCTGCACTCCGGTCGCGGGCGACAGCATCGCCGTCGTCGGCGACAACCGGAAAATGCTGGTTTTCCCGCTGTCCGAACTGCCGGAAATGGCCAGGGGCAAGGGTGTCAGGTTGCAGAAGTACAAGGACGGCGGCTTGTCGGACGCGATCACCTTCACGAAGGCCGAGGGCCTGAGCTGGAAGGACCCGGCCGGGCGGACCCGCACGGAAACCGACCTGATCGAATGGACCGGCGCGCGGGCCAGCGCCGGCAAGATGGCCCCACGCGGGTTCCCACGGGACAATCGCTTCACCTGAGCCGCCGCTCGTCGTTCGACTTCGTCGCTCCTCGCAGGTCGCGCGCCTCCGAGGAGAAGCCGAAGGCGCACGACGAGGGTTGGCGTCAGACTCCCTCCACCTTCAACCACACCCCGCCCTGCGGCCTGAGCGTCAGGATCATCACCGGCTTCGGCTCCCGCCCCGGCACCGGAGAAAACCGGAACCGCGCCAGCAGCGTCGCCAGGATGATCACCGCCTCCTGCAGGGCAAAGGACGCGCCGATGCAGACGCGGGGGCCGTCGCCGAAAGGCAGGTACTGGAACCGGGGCACCGCCTTCGCATCGGCGAAGCGGTCCGGGCGGAAGGCGTCGGGATCGTCCCACAGCAAATGGTTTCGGTGCAGCGCATAGATCGGCAGGATCACTGTGTCGCCTGGGCGGACCTCGCGCCCGCACAGCGTATCTGCCGCCATCGCCGTCCGCGACAGGAACGCCGCCGGGGGATACAGCCGCAATGCCTCGTCCACGATCCGCCGGACAAGGGGCAGGGCCGGGAGGTCCGCCACCGTCGCCGCCCGCGCGCCCAGAACCGCCGATGCTTCCTCACGCGCCGCGTCCTGCACGGCGGGATCGAAGGCGCAGAGATAGAGCGCCCAGCTGAGCGTCAAGGCCGTCGTCTCGTGCCCCGCGACGATGAAGGTCAGAAGGTTGTCGCGCAGCTCTGCCGTGGTCATCCGCCGCCCGCTCTCCGGGTCGGACCCGGCCATCAGCAGGTCCAGCAGGTCCGGCGGCGCCTTCGCCCCCTCCACCCGCCGCGCCTCGATCGCCCGGTCCGCCAGCCGCTTCGTCGCCCGCATCGCGCTGCCGGTGAAAAGACGATTGGGTCGGGGCACCCAGGGCGGCACCCCCATGATGTCCAGCAAAGACACTTTCGCCGTCGCCCCGATATACTGCTCGATGGCCTGATGCACCGCCCCCCGGTCGAAGCCAGACCCGTCCGAGAAGGTGACATCCGCGATCACCTCGAAGGTCGCCGCGACCATCTCCTCGAACAGGTCCGCCGCCCCGCCGGCCCGGTCCAGCCGCGCCACCGACCGCTCGGCCGCCGCCGTCATCACCGGCCCCAGCGCGCTCACATGGCGGTGCGAGAAGACCGGTGCCGCCGTCCGGCGCTGCCACATCCACTGCGCGCCTTCCGCCACGAACAGGCTGTCTCCGATGGCGGGCTCCAGGATCAGCTTCGTCACCACCGATTTGGGGTAGTCGTCCACCCGGTCGCGCAAGACCCGCTTCAATCCCTCCGGGTCCATCAGCATGTGCCAGCGCTTCCCCGTCCGACCCGACAGGATCGGCACCCGCGTCGCCACCTCGGGGATAAGTTCCAGCACGTTGCGCTGCGCCGCGCGGAAGCTCTGCCAGACGCCCATCGGCTTCGTATGCAGGGGAACGCGGGCGGGTAGGGGGGCGGGAACCTGAAGCATGGCAGGAAACATAGGCCGCCCCGCCCGCCCGGCCAAGCGCCGCCCCCGATCAGGCTTGAAATTCCCGCGCCCAAGGGCTAAGTCGCCGCCGGTATCACCACGGGCCGCAAAGGTCCGATCTGAGCAAGGGCGGAAAGCGCAATGGCGAAGGCAAAGTTTGAACGTAACAAGCCGCATGTGAACATCGGGACCATCGGTCACGTTGACCACGGCAAGACGACGCTGACGGCGGCGATCACCAAGTATTATGGCGAGTTCCGGGCCTATGACCAGATCGACGGCGCGCCGGAAGAGCGGGCGCGGGGGATCACCATCTCGACCGCGCACGTGGAATAC
>NZ_JAEULO010000028.1 GCF_016793705.1 Tabrizicola sp. | reverse complement strand
AGCGCCCCAGCCAACCTTCCGCAGAGCGCAGTTTCAGGCCACCGGCAGCGTGACGGTGACGGCGAGGCCCCTGCCCTCGGAGCCGTGGTCGATGTCGACACCGGCGCGGAGGGCGCGGGCGATTTCGGCCACGATGTGCAGACCGAGGCCGCGGGTGCCGGAGCGCATTTCGGCCGGGCCGGGCGCCGGCAGAAGCCGGGCGCGCAGGGCTGCGAGATCGGCCTCGGCAAGGCGCGGGCCGGTGTCGGTCACCGTGAGGCGCAGGGCTCCCTGCCCCGCGGATTCCAGATGCACCGTCACCATCGTCTCGGCCGGGCAATGCGTCAGGGCATTGCCGAGCAGATTGCGCAGAAGCTCGCCGAGGAGCACGTCCTCGGTCCGGGCCAGCGCCCGCTCCGGGCCGTCGTAGCCGAGATCCTGCCCCAGCCGGACCGCCTGCGGCATGAGGTCGGCGGTCACCGCGCGGGCGAGCGCCGCGACATCGACGTCACGCAGCGCGGGCCTTGTGCCCGAGGCCTCGACCCGCGCGAGGAGCAGGACCTGTTCCAGGACGCGCTCGATGCGGACGAGCGCCGCGTCGGCCTTGTCCAGAGCTTCGGGCCGCGTGCCATCGGGGCGGACAGCGACCGCGATCTGGGTGCGCGCGACGGTCAGCGGCGTGCGGATCTGGTGGTTGGCGTTGCTGGCAAAGTTCTGGAGCGCTGCCATGGCGCGCGAGAGCCGCAGAAGGAAGCCGTTCAGCGCATCGACGACCGGGCGCAATTCGGCCGGGGCGTCGGGAGGCATCGGGGTCAGGTCGTGGGGCGCGCGCGAGGCGATGGCGCGCGACAGCCGGTCGAGCGGGCGCAGCGCATAGGTCGCGGCGGCCCAGGCGACCAGCGCGGCCCCGGCGATCAGCCCGGCGATGCGCAGCGCGGATCGGGTCAGGATCGACCGTGCCAGCGCATCGCGGGCGCGAGTGGTCTCGGCCACGGTGACGGTGAAGGGCAGCGTCCCCTCGCCGGTGGTGAGTTCGCGCGCGAGGGTCGCCGTGCGGATCGGCAGGCTCCGGTAGAGCGCATCGGCAAGCCCGGTTTCCTGGCCCGGCGGGACGATGGCGGGAAGAAGGTCCCGGTATCCCGTCAGGATGCCCTGCGGCCCGTCCACCCGGTAGAAGACCTGGTCCTGCGCGGTCGAGGACAGCATGTCGAGCGCCGAGAAGGGGATCGCGATCGAAAGCCCGCCATCCGCGGCGACATCCACCCCTTCGGCGATCGCCATCGCCGAACCGACCAGGACGCGGTCCGACACCTCGCGGGCGGTGCGCAGGGCCTCGGTCCGGGTGTCGAGCAGGGCGAGGACGCCAATGGCGGCGGTGGCGAGGACAAGCCAGAGCAGGATCGAGCGGCGGAGCGAGGCGGGATGGTCCAAGGATCAGGGCCTTTCCAGCAGATAGCCGAGGCCGCGGGCGGTGCGCAGCACCAGCCCGTGCGGATGCAGGCGGCGTCGCAGGCGGCTGACATATTGCTCGATGGCATTGTCCGACAGGCTGTCGTCCAGCGTCGTCAGCGACTGGACGATGGCCTCCTTGCCGACGACGCGCCCGGCGCGCAGAAAGAACAGTTCGAGCAGCGCCAATTCGCGGGCGGGAAGGTCGAGATGTTCCTCGCCGACATGGAAGCGGCGCGCGGCCATGTCGAAGCGGACCGGGCCGATCTGGACGTCCGAGGCATGGAGTCCCGCCTGCCGTCGCAGGATCGAGCGGACGCGGGCCTCGAATTCACCCACATCGAAGGGCTTGACCATGTAGTCGTCGGCGCCGAGGTCGAGTCCGGCGACCTTTTCGGCCGGTTCACCCCGCGCGGTCAGGATCAGGACCGGCACCGGGTTCTTCCGCCCGCGCAGCGACCGAAGCACCGACAGCCCGTCCTTTTCCGGCAGGTTCAGGTCGAGGATCACGAGGTCAAACCGTTCGGCGCCGATCAGGGTTTCGGCGGAGAGCCCGTCATGGGTGACGTCCACGGCATAACCCGCGCCGTGAAGGAGCGTGGTCAGCGCCTCGGCCAGGGGCAGGTCGTCCTCGACAAGCAGGATTCGCATGGGCGGAGCGTAGGACAGGCGGGGATTGCTCGTCGATGACTTCGTCACGCCTCGCGGATGGCTCCGCCGGGGATATTTGGGGCAAAGAGGAAAGGGCTTTCCGGCGGGAAGACAAGGTCGCGCGGCGAGGGGGTGATTGTCGCACCGGGGTGGCCGGGCTAGGCTCGCGATCATGTGGGTCCTGCGCGCACTTCTGGTCTGCCTTGCCCTGCCTGCCGCGGCGGATGTGGTGGTGTTTCCCGCGCCGGGCGGCGGGTCGCGGGAGTTGGTGGTCTATTCCTCGCTCGATTCGCCGCTGGCCCGCCCGCTGATCGAGGCGTTCCAGCGCGGGGCCCCGGATGTCGCGGTGCGCTACGAGGACCTCTTGACCGGCGAGATCGCGGATCGGGTGATGCAGGAGACGGATGCGGGCGCGGCCACGGCGGATCTGGTGTTCTCCTCGGCGATGGACGTCACGGTGAAGCTGGCCAATGACGGCTATGCAAGCGAGGCCGATGTGCCGGGGGCGGCGGGTTGGCCGGACTGGGCGGTCTGGCGCAACATGGTCTTCGCGCTGACCTTCGAGCCTGCGGTGATCGTCTATCACCGGCCCTCGTTCCCCGGCGGCCCGCCGGACACCCGGGCGGCGCTGATCGACTGGCTGCGGACCGCGCCGAAGGGGTCCATCGGCACCTATGACATCGCGCGCTCGGCGGTGGGATACCTGTTCCTGATGCGGGACGAGGAGCATTTCGCCGACCTCTGGACGCTGGTGCGGGCGATGGGACGGGCCGGGGTGCAGGTCTTCCCCACCTCGCAGGACGTGATCGACCGGGTGAACGCAGGCACGCTGAAGCTCGGCTACAACGTGCTGGGGTCCTATGCGGCCGACCAGGCGTCGCGGTTGCCGGACCTGGGGCTGATGCTGCCGCGCGATTATGTGGTGGTGGTCAGCCGGGTGGCGCTGGTGCCGCGGGCGGCACATTCACCCGATCTGGGTGAGGCCTTCCTGGACTTCCTTCTGTCGCGCGAGGGGCAGACCGTGCTGGCCGAGCGGCTGCGCCTGCCCGCGATCAGCCTGGAGGTGGCGGGCAAGGATTCGGCGGCGGCGATGCAGGAGACGCTGGGGGCGAAGCTGCGCCCGGTCGCGGTGTCGCCGGGGTTGCTGGCCTATCTGGACGCGGCCAGCCGGGCGCGCGTGCTGGCCGCCTGGAACGCGGCGCTGGAGGGGGGCGAATAGGGCGGGCCATGTCAGCTTGGTGACAGGTTGACATGCTCTGCTGGCCCCGTTCCGGGGAGAGGAGCCCCGGCAGATTCGGCAACCCCGGTTGCCCCATGGGAGGAAAACAGATGAAACACACCCTTCTTGGCGTGGCCTTCGCGGCTGCGCTGGCGGTTCCCGCTTTCGCGCAGGACTACACGATCATGGCGCCCGCCAACCCCGGCGGCGGCTGGGACGGCACCGCGCGCGCCATGCAGGAGGTCCTGCAGGCCGAAGGCATCGCCCCCTCGGTCGAGGTGATCAACGTCCCCGGCGCGGGCGGTACGGTGGGTCTGGCGCAGTTCGTGGCCGACAGCGCGGGCGACCCGACCAAGCTGATCGTCGGCGGCTATGTGATGGTGGGGGCGATCCTGACCAACGCCTCGCCCGTGACGCTGAAGGACGTGACCCCCATCGCGCGGCTGACGGGCGATACCGAGGCAATCGTGGTTCCGGCGGCCTCGGACATCCAGACGCTTGGTGATCTGGTCGAGAAGCTGAAGGCCGATCCGGGTTCGGTCAGCTGGGCCGGTGGATCGGCGGGCGGCACGGACCATATCCTCGTCGGTCTCCTGGCCAAGGCTGCGGGCGTCGACCCGACCAAGATCAACTATGTCGCCTTTTCGGGCGGCGGCGAGGCGATGGCGGCGATCCTGGGCAACCAGGTCACGGCGGGGGTCTCCTCGGTCGGCGAGTTCCAGGAACAGGTGAAGGCCGGGACGATGCGGCTGCTGGCCGTGTCCTCCGCCGAGCGGCTGGAGGGCATTGACGCGCCGACGATCAAGGAATCGGGCTTCGACGTGGTGGTCGAGAACTGGCGCATGGTCGCAGCCGCACCGGGGCTGAGCGACGAGCAGGTGGCGAAGATCACCGCCGACATGGACAAGCTGAATGCCAGCGCCGGCTGGACCAAGATGCTGGCCGACAGGGGCTGGGCCAACACCTATCTGGCGGGCGACGCCTTCGCGACGCAGCTGGACGCGGATATCGCCGCGACCGACGGCGTATTGCGCGACATCGGTCTGGTGAAATGAGCGAGGGTTTTCCCTTGGAACGCCGCCCCAGGTGGGCGGCGTTCGTCATTGCGGCGGGCCTTGCGGGGCTTGCCGCAATGATCCTGTGGGATGCGTCGGGGCTGAAGCAGGACGGCGGCTATGCCGGGGTCGGCCCGGCGGATGTGCCGCGGATCATCGCCTACGGGCTTTTGCTGCTGGCGGGACTGACGGTGATCTCCGGTTTGAAGGGCGACCTGCCGCGCCCGCCGCCGCAGGCCCCGGCGCCGGTGCTGTGGATCATGGGCGGACTCATTGGCCAGCTGCTGCTGCTGCATGTGGCCGGGTTCATCCTGTCGGGGGCGATCCTGTTCGGGATGACCGCGCGGGGCTTCGGGCAGAAGCCGCTGTGGCGCAACATCTTGGTCGGCTTCGCGCTGGCCTTCGTGATCTACGGCATCTTTGATCGGCTTCTGAAGCTGAACCTGCCGGGCGGTCCGCTCGAACTGCTGATCTTCCGGGGGTAGGCCATGGAAAGCTTTTCGCTCCTGATGCAGGGCCTGTCGACCGCGCTTGAGCCGATGATCCTGTTTTATGCGCTGATCGGGGTGACGCTGGGCACAGCCGTCGGCGTCCTGCCGGGGATCGGCCCGGCGCTGACCGTGGCTTTGCTCTTGCCCGTCACTTACGGGCTCGACCCGGCCGGATCGCTGATCATGTTCGCGGGGATCTATTACGGCGGCATGTATGGCGGGTCGACGACCTCGATCCTGTTGAACACGCCGGGGGAAAGCGCCTCGATCGTCACGGCGATCGAAGGCAACCAGATGGCGCGGCAGGGACGTGGAGGACCGGCGCTGGCGACCGCTGCCATTGGCAGTTTCGTCGCCGGGCTGATCGCGACGCTGCTGTTGGCGTTTCTTGCGCCGCAAGTGGTCAAGCTGGCGCTGACGCTTGGCCCACGGGAATATTTCGCGCTGATGGTGCTGGCCTTCGTCACGGTGTCGGCGACTTTCGGCGACAGCGCCTTGCGGGGGCTGACCTCGCTGTTCCTCGGTCTGGCACTGGCCTGCGTCGGGATCGACGGGCTGACCGGGGCGGCGCGGCTGACCTATGGCGTGCCGCAGCTGATGGACGGGATCGAGACGACGACGCTTGCCGTCGCGCTTTTCGCCATCGGCGAGGCGCTGGCGGTGGCGGCGATGCTGGACCCGCCGGACGGGATGCACCGGGTGAAGGGCAGCGTGAAGATGACGCGGGAGGACTGGCGCCGGTCCTGGAAGGCCTGGCTGCGCGGGACCTTCATCGGCTTTCCCATCGGTTCGATGCCCGCCGGGGGTGCGGATGTGGCTTCGTTCCTGTCCTATGCGGCGGAGCGGAAGCTGACGAAACACCCCGAGGAGTTCGGTCATGGCGCCATCGAGGGCGTCGCCGGGCCGGAGGCGGCAAACAACGCGGCGGCGGCAGGAACGCTGGTACCGCTCTTGACGCTAGGGCTGCCGACGACCGCGACGGCGGCGATCATGCTGGCCGGGTTCCAGCAGTTCGGGTTGCAGCCGGGGCCCTTGCTCTTCGTGATGAACGCCGAGTTGGTCTGGGGTCTGATCGCAAGCCTTCTGATCGCCAACGTCATGCTGGTGGTGCTGAACCTGCCGCTGATCGGGCTGTGGATCAAACTGCTGTCGATCCCCCGGCCCTGGCTTTATGGCGGCATTCTTCTTTTCGCCACGCTCGGGACCATCGGGGTCAACCCATCGCCGGTGGAATTGGGGATGCTGATCCTGTTCGGGGTCATGGGGTACGGGATGCGGCTTTACGGCTATCCGGTCGCGCCGGTGGTGGTGGGGCTGATCCTGGGGCCGATGGCGGAACAGCAGCTGCGCCGGGCGCTGTCGATTGCGCAGGGCGACTGGATGACGCTGGTCTCCACCCCGGTCTCGGCCGTCTTGCTGGGGGTTTCGGCGGTGTTCCTGGTCGTGCCGATGATCATGCGGCTGCGTGGTCGCGGCCAGGTGCTGAGCCAGGTGGCGGGCGACGCGGACTGAGCAGCCCGCTGCCCGCGTCATATCACGATGCGGGCAAAACCGTCGCGCAGCGCATTCGACCAGGCCTCTGACATGGCGCGGAACGCCGGATCGCCTGCTTCGATCCGACGTTTCTGCGTCACCTTGCAGACATCGTGTTCGATCACGGCAAGATCGAGCGGCATGCCGACGGAAAGGTTCGAACGCAGGGTCGAATCCATCGACAGAAGGACGGCCTTCACCGCGTCGGCCAGGCTTGTCGTGGGCTTGACCACCCGGTCGAGGATCGGCTTGCCATATTTGTGCTCGCCGATCTGGAGGAAGGGCGTGTCCTCGGTCGCCTCGATGAAATTGCCCTCGGGGTAGATGAGGAAGAGCCGCATCGCGCCGCCCTTCCTTTGCCCGGCGACGATCATCGAGGCCGAGGCCCCCTGCATGGCGGAGAGCTTTTCGTCCACCTCGGCCCTGACCTTGGCCAGGGTCGCCCCGACGATCTCGGCCACCTTCAGCAGCGTGGGCGCGAGCATGATCGAAGTATCGGGCGTGGCCTCGGGGTCGTCGATCGCCTCGCGCAGCTGGGCGATGGTGGTCTGCGAAACCGACAGGCTGCCGGCGGTCATGATCACGATGACGCGCTCACCGGGGTCCTCGAAGGTGAACATCTTGCGGTAGGTCGAGATGTTGTCGAGCCCCGCGTTGGTACGCGTGTCCGACAGAAGTACCATGCCTTCGTTCAAGAGAAGGCCCACGCAGTAAGTCATCCGTTGTCCCCCGGTTCCGCGCCGCAGAGCCTATTGGGCGGATTGCTGGACCGCAACCGTCACATCCATCGCCTCGCGCGCCCCGCCGCGCGCAATGCCGCGGATCGGGGCGGCATCCTGCGCATCGAAGCCCGAGCCGAGGCGGATGAAGCGGGCGTCGGGGCAGGAGAGGTTCGCGGGGTCGAAGCCGACCCAGCCGAGGCCAGAAATGTGCAGCTCGGCCCAGGCATGGGCGGCTTCATGCGGGGTGCCGTCTTCGGTGGCGAAAAGGTAGCCCGAGACATAGCGCGCCGGGATGCCCCGGCTTCGGGCGCAGGCGATCAGCGCATGGGCATGGTCCTGGCAGACCCCCTCGCCCAGGGTCAGCGCCTCGGCGGCGGTGGTATGGGCATGGGTCACGCCCGGGCGGTAGGCGATGGCCCCGGCGACGGCGGCGGACAGCGCATGGGCAAGTGCAAGCGTGTCGGCGCCGGTGGCGGTATTGGCGAGGGCAGCGAGCGCCACGTCGATCCGGGTGGGGGCGGTTTCGCGGAGATAGCAGTCGGGGGCGACGGTTTCGCGGTGGCCGCGCAACACGCCCGCCATATCCTCGGTCTCCACCGTGCCCTGCACCCGGACGGCGATCTCGGTGACGGGTCCGGCGATGGTCCAGCCCTGCACGACATCCCCTGCCCCGTCGCGGTGCCGCGCGCCTTTCGTGCCCTCCGTCACCGTGACCTCCCAGTCGAACACCTTCTGACCCGTGAAGACCGAAGGCGTCAGGCGGTGGCTTTGCACCACCGACCGGACGGGCGTGTCGTAGCGATAGCGGGTCACATGGTCGACGGTCAGCCGCATCAGCGCATCTCTCCGCTGAGGTAGGAGGCGTGGATGGCGTTGGCGAGCACCGCCGCCTCGGCGATGTAGCGGGTGAGGAATTCGTGCAGGCCCTCGTCGAAGATCGCTTCGACAGTGGCGCTTTCGATCCCGGCGGCGAGGCTTTGGGCCTCCACCTGCGCCTCGGTCTCGCGCCCGTAGGCCTTGGCGAGACGGCCGAGGTGGTTGGTCAGCCCGGCGGTGCAGGTGCAAAGCGAGCGGGGCGCCTGCGGGTTGCGGATCAGGAAGTCGGCGATCTTGGCAGCCGTCACATCGCCGCCGTAGGCCCAGTGGAAAGCCCGATGCGCCCCCATGGCGCGCAGAAGCGTCGTCCACTGGTAGTTGTCGAGGCCAGAGCCGACGAAATCGACCCGGGGAAGGAGGACGTAGTACTTCACGTCCATCAGCCGCGCCGTGTTGTCGCCGCGTTCCAGATAATAGCCGATGTTCAGGAAGTTGAACCCGTCGTCGCGCAAGAGCGTGGCGTCGATGGCGCCCCGCAACATGGCGGCGTGGCGCATGGTCCAGTCGGTGAGGCGCGAAAGCTCCAGCTTCGAACGTTCCTCGCGTTCCAGCTGCTTCAACTCCTGGAAGGCGGTGTTGAGCGCGTCCCAGACCTGCGTCGTCAGCGCGGTGCGGACGATGCGACCGTTCTCGCGCGCGGCGGTGATGCAGCTGGCAACCGAGGAGGGGTTGTCGCGGTCGAAGAACAGGAAGCTCTCGATGTTGCGTTGCACCGGGTCGCCGTACTTTTGCGCGAAGGCATGGGCCATGCCCGTGGCCTGCAACAGGCTGTCCCATTCGCTGCGGTAGCCTTGGGCGGAGGGGAGAAGGCTGATGCGGGAGCCGACCTCCAGAAGGCGCGCGACGGTGTCCGCCCGCTCCATGTAGCGGGCGATCCAGTAAAGGTTGTCAGCGGTGCGGCTTAGCATCTTGTCACTCCGCCAGAACCCAGGTGTCCTTGACGCCCCCGCCCTGCGAGGAGTTCACCACCAGCGATCCCTCCTTCAGCGCAACGCGGGTCAACCCGCCGGGAACCAGTTCGATCCGCTCGCCGACCAGGCAATAGGGGCGCAGGTCGACGTGGCGGGGGGCGACGCCTTGCTCGACGAAGGTGGGAACGGTCGACAACGCCAGGGTCGGCTGGGCGATGTAGTTCGCCGGGTCCTCGGAAAGCTTCGCCCGGAACCGCTCGATCTCGTCGCGGCTGGCCTTCGGTCCGACGAGCATCCCGTAGCCGCCCGAGCCGTGGACCTCTTTCACCACCAGATCGGGCAGGTTCGCCAGCACATGCGCAAGGTCCTCGGGGCGACCGCATTGCCAGGTCGGGACGTTTTGCAGGATCGGCTCTTCGCCGAGGTAGAAGCGCACCATCTCGGGGACATAGGTGTAGACCGCCTTGTCGTCGGCCACCCCGGCCCCCGGCGCCGAGCAGATCGACACGCCGCCCGAACGGTAGACGTCCATCAGGCCCGGGATACCCAGCATGGAATCGGGCCGGAAGCACAGGGGGTCGAGGAAGGCGTCGTCGATGCGGCGGTAGATCACGTCCACCCTTTGCGGCCCCTCGGTCGTGCGCATCCAGACATGGTCGCCATCGACGAAGAGGTCCTGCCCCTCGACCAGTTCCACCCCCATCAGGTCGGCCAGGAGCGAATGTTCGTAATAGGCGCTGTTGAAATGGCCGGGCGTCAGGATCACCACCGTGGGCTCGCCCGTGCAACGGGCGGGGGCGACGCTGGCGAGCGTGCGGCGCAGCTTGTCGGCATAGGTGTCGACGGGCTCGATCCGGTTCTCGCGGAAGAGGTCGGGAAACATCCGCATCATGATCTCGCGGCTTTCCAGCATGTAGCTGACACCCGAGGGCGTGCGGCAGTTGTCCTCCAGCACGTAGAACTCGTCCGGGCCGGTGCGGACGATGTCGACGCCAACGATATGGGAATAGACCCCTTTCGGCGGCACGAAACCGGCGACGGCCTTCTCGTAGGCCTCGTTGCGGTAGACCAGATGGGCGGGGATGCGGCCCGCGCGGATGATCTCGCCCCGGCCATAGACATCGACGAGGAAGGCGTTCAGGGCGCGGGCGCGCTGCTTGATGCCGCGTTCCAGCCGCGACCATTCGGCGCCGGAGAAGACGCGGGGGAACATGTCGAAGGGGATCAGCCGGTCGGGATCGCCACCCTCGCCATAGACGGCGAAGGTGATGCCGATGCGGCGGAACAAAGCCTCGGCCTCGGCCTGTTTCAGGCTGCGCAGTTCCTGCGGCATGGTCGCGACCCAGTCCTTCAGTCGGGCATAGGGGATGCGGACCTCGACCCCCTGGAACATCTCGTTGAACTGCGTCACCACTTCCCTCGCTCTGCCCTGGTCCGACTAGACCAGAGCACGGGCGCTGCGGGAAGGAAAAAGCGGCAGATGCATGCCCGCATGGCACCCGGCTGCACAGGAATTGGGCGGTTGGAAAGGTCAGCCCGCCACGCGCAGCTTCTGTACCGGCGGCGGCGCATAGCCTCCCAGACGCGAGGTCTTCAGGCCGAGCCCCACCATCGCCTCGGCCAGCTTGACCGCGCAGGTGACGCCGTCGAGCACCGGCAGCCCGTGTTCCGCCGCCAGCCGCCCCGCCAGATCGGCCATTCCGGCGCAGCCGAGCACGATGGCCTCGGCGTGGTCCACGGCCACCGCGCGACCGATCTCGGCGCTGATCCGGTTGCAGGCGTCAGAACCCGGATGTTCCAAATCCAGCACCGCGACGTCCGACGACCGCACGCGCGCGCAGCGGGCCGACAACCCGTATCTGTGCAGGTTGTGCTCCAGCGCCGGGACAGAGCGAGCGAGCGTGGTGACGACCGAGAACTTGTTCGCGAGCATGGAGGCGAAGTGATAGGCGGCCTCGCCGATGCCGATCACCGGGCGGTCGGTCAGGCAGCGCGCGGCGTCGAGGCCGGTGTCGTCGAAACAGGCGATGATCACCGCGTCATAGCCGGGGGTGGTCTGGATCAGGTGCAGAAGGCCGGGGACGCTGAGCGCCTCGTCGTAGTAACCCTCGATGGAGACCGGTCCCTGCGCCGGATTCATGGCGACGATCTCGGTTCCGGGACTGGCCGCGCCCCTGGCGGCGAGGCCGATCTTTTCGGTCATCGAGGCGGTGGTGTTCGGGTTGATCACCAGAAGGCGCATTTTCTAAAGCTCCCCGCCCAGGTAGGCGGCCTTGATCCGGTCGTCGTGCATCAGGTCCTTCGAGTTGCCGGACAGGACGACCTGGCCCGTCGACATGGCATAGGCGCGGTTCGAGATCGACAGGGCCATGCGGCTGTTCTGTTCGACGAGGAGGACAGAGACCCCTTCGTCCCGGCTGATCGCCACGATGGCGCGGGCGATGTCCTGCACCAGCTTCGGCGCGATGCCGAGGCTCGGCTCGTCCAGCAGCAGCAGCTTCGGCTTCGCCATCAGCGCGCGGCCGATCACCATCATCTGCTGCTCGCCGCCGGAAAGGGTGCTGGCCTGCTGGGTAAAGCGTTCCTTCAGGCGCGGGAAGCGGGTGAGGACGCTGTCCAGCGTCGCCTCGATCCCCTGCTTGTCGCTGCGGGTGAAGGCCCCCATCAGCAGGTTGTCCTTCACGCTCATCAGCGGGAAGACGCGGCGGCCCTCGGGGACCATGGCGATGCCGCGTTTCACGATCTCGGCGGCGGGGCGGCCGTCGATGCGGTCGCCGAGATAGCTGATCGTGCCGGACTTGATCTTCCTGAGGCCGATGATGGCGCGGAGGATCGAGGATTTCCCGGCCCCGTTCGCGCCGATCAGGGCCACCGTCTCACCTTCCATCAGGTCGATGGAAACGCCTTTCAGCGCATAGACGTGGTCATAGTACAGCTCGACGTCGTCGAAGCTGAGCATCTTGCGGGCGGGTTCCAGTTTGGTCGCTGTCTGGGTCATCATTCACATCCCGATGGCGGCGTCTTCGCTGCCGAGATAGGCCTCGATGACGCGCGGGTTGGCCTGGATTTCCGATGGCGTGCCCTCGGCGATCTTCTCGCCGAAGTTGATGCAGACGATCCGGTCGGAGATTTTCATCACCGCTGGCATGTCGTGTTCCACCAGCAGCACCGTCAGCCCGCGTTCGTCGCGCAAGCGGCGCACAAGGGCGACCATGCGCATCGTCTCGTCATGGTTCATCCCGGCGAAGGGCTCGTCCAGGAGGATGATCTCGGGTTGGGTCGCCAGCCCGATGGCCATGCCAAGCGCGCGCAGGTGGCCTTGCGGGAGGTTCGAGGCCAGTTCGTTGCGGATCGCCTGCAACCCCAGGAAGTCGATGATGTCATCGGCAGACTTGCCGAATTCGACCTCGTCCGCCTTCGCTTGTGAAGACCCGAAGAAGAAGCCGAGGAGCGAGGCTTTCGACCGCAGGTGATGCGAGACGATGACGTTCTCGCGCACTGTCATCGACTTGAAGATGGTGGTCTCCTGGAAGGTCCTGACCACCCCCATCCGCGCCACCTTGTGCGGGGGCAGGCCGGAGATCTTGGCCCCCTTGTAGATCACTTCGCCCGTGGTCGGCGTCACGAACCCGGCGATCTGCTTGAAAAGGGTGGATTTCCCCGCCCCGTTCGGCCCGATCACCGACAGGATTTCCTGCGGGGCGACATCAAAGCTGATGTCGTTGTTGGCCGTCAGCCCGCCATAGCGCTTGGTGACATTCTTCACTTGCAGGATGGCGGTCATTTGCGACCCCCTTTCCGGTCGAAGAGGCTGAGGACGCCGTTCGGCAGCACCAGCATCAGCGCGATCAGGGCGCCGGAGTAGATGAGGAGCTGGTATTGCTTGGCGACGGAAAGGAGGTCCCAGCCGAAGTAGAGGAGCAGCGTCCCGAGCATCGGCCCGAAGACATAGCCGAGGCCGCCAAGGAAGCAGTAGAGCATGAAGTTCACGCTGTCCTGCACCACGAAGGAGGAGGGGTAGATCGACTGCGAGATGGCGACGAAGATCGCCCCGGCGAGCCCCCCGAAGAAGGAGGAGATGGCATAGGCCAGGACCCGCAGCATCGCGGTATTGACGCCGATGGAGGCCGAGAGTTCCTCGTTCTGCTGCAGCGACCGGCAGAGGTGGCCGAGGCGGGAGTTCACGATGCGCCAGAGGACGAGATAGGTCACGGCCATCAGCACTGCGGCCATCAGGTAGAAGGCGAGCTTGGGGTTCGCCAGCGTCGCGAAGTCGGGGATGATGGTCAGGCCGAGGATGGAAAGCTCGCCCGGCAGCGGGATCGAGGTGATCCCCTTCGCCCCGTTCGTCACCGGCAGCGCCAGCGCGGTCAGCCGGGCGACCTCGGTCAGGACCAGCGTGACCATGGCGAAGTAGACGCCGCGCAGGCGCAGGATGGGCAAGCCGATCAGCACCGAGACGGCGGCGCAGAAGATCCCCGCCAAGGGCAGCGTCAGCCAGAAGCTGACCCCGTATTGCGTGATCAGGATCGCCGAGACATAGCCCCCGGTCAGCGCATAGGCGCCCTGGCCGATGTTGATCCGGCCGATATAGAAGGTCAGCCAGACCCCGGCAGCGGCCACCGACAGAAGCGCGACCGAGGTCAGCGTGTAGTAGAAGTCCCAGCGCCCGGTGAGCGCAATGAAGGCGGGGACGAGGACGAAGACAGCCACGAGGAAGGCCAGCACGCCGACAAGGCGGGTGGGCGACAGGCGGCTCTGCGGCACGGATTGCGTCTGGTCGGTCATGGTCTCACCCCCAGGGCTTGCCCATCAGGCCTTGCGGCCGGATGGCGAGGAAGATCATCAGGGTGACGAAGATCACGAGGTAAGTGACATCGCCATAGGCGGCAAGAACGGTCAGGCCGATAGACTCCATCATCCCCAGGATGAACCCGCCGGCGATGGCGCCGGAAATCACCCCTGCGCCCCCGATCATGATCATCAGGAAGGCCTTGACCGAGGTCGGCCCGCCCATCCCGAGGTTGATGCCGGTGATCGTGACCAGAAGCCCGCCGACGAGGCCCGCCAGCATCGCGCCAAGGGCGAAGCCGATCATCGAATAGCGATCGACGTCCACCCCCATCAGCTGCGCGGCCATCCGGTCCTGCGCCAGGGCACGCATCGCGCGGCCGGTGCGGGAATACTGCATGAACAGGATGAAGCCCACGATCAGCGCCACGGCCAGCGCCGCGATCAGGATGCGGTCATAGGGCATGATCAGCCGCATGTCCCAGTTGAAGACGCCGTTTACCACCTTCGGCACGCCGCGCTGCTTTTCGCCAAACAGGAGCAGGATCACAGCGTCGAGGAAGAAGGCGATGCCTGCGGCCAGCAGCATGGTGGATTCGTCGCGCTTCGACCGGGCGATGACCGGTCGGAACAGGAACCTCTCGATCAGTGCCCCCATCACCGCCAGCACAACGGCCGAGGCCAGAAGCCCGACGGTGAAGGGCAGTCCCAACTGGGCCACGACCGTATAAGTCACGAAGCCGCCGAAGACGTACATCTGCCCGTGGGCGAAGTTCAGCACGTTCATCAGCGAGAAGATGAGCGTCAGGCCAAGCGCGATCAGCGCATATTGCGCGCCGAGATAGAGGCCGTTGGCAAGGATCTGTTCCATCATGGGGGTCCTTTGCGGCAGGGACAGCAGGGCCCGGACCGGGAGCGTGCCCGGACCCTGCAACAGACTCTGAACCGTCTTGAGGCCTCAGTCGACCTGGGCGACGAACAGGGTCTCGAACTTGCCGTCCTTGAACTCGTTCACCACCAGCGGCACCGAAACCTGGCGCTTCTGGCCGAACGAGGTGGTCCCGACATAGGTCAGCTTGGCGTCACCGACCATGAAGGGGTTCGGGGCCTCGAACGTGTCCATCGTCTTCTTGAACTCGTCCACGTTGTCGATCGCCGCCGGGTTCGCCTTCAGCGTCTCGACGATGTATTCCAGCGCATAGACCTTGGTGTTCGACTCGTCGTTGTATTCGCCGAACATATCGGTGTAGCGGGTGACGAATTCCTTCATCGTGTCCGAGGCCAGTTCGGGCGTCGAGGCACCGCCGACCGAGATGAAGCCGTTCGCCAGCTCGCCCGCGCCTTCCGCCAGCACCGCCGCGTCCTGCGCGGTTTCGGTGGAGATCAGGCCGGTATAGCCCAGTTCGCGGGCCGAGCGGATCAGCTGCGGTGCGTTGGCGGGCGAGACGCCGGACAGGACCAGCAGGTCCGGCGCGGTCTGGATCACCGGCAGAAGGACCGGGGTGAAATCGGTGGTGTCCATCTGGTAGGTCACGGTGTCCGACACCACCTCAAGCCCCAGGTCGCGCGCGGCGGCGGCACCGGAATCACGCTGCGACAGCGGGTCGGATTCGTTGCCGGCGATGAAGGCGACCGTCTTCACACCCTTGTTTTCCATCAGGTATTTGTAGATCGCCGGGCCGGACTGGTAGTTCGCCACCATCCCCAGGATCGCGTTCGAGGCAGGCGCCGTGTACAGCTCTTTCGGGAAGGCATAGGGGAAATACATGATCCCGTTCTGCTCGGCGACCGGGCGGACAGCCGCGGCGCCGTCATCGACGTTGGGGCCGACGACATAGTGGATGCCATCCTGCGCCATCTTCTCCATGCCCGCGATGGCGCGCTTGGGGTCCTTCTGGTCGTCGAAGGGGACGATCTCGATGTCATAGGTGGTGTCGCCGATCTTGACCCCGCCCAGCTCGTTCAGCCAGGCGGCGCGGGCCTCCATCGAGCGTTGGTTGGAAATCCCCCAGGCCGCCGCCGGACCGGAGGTCACGCCGACGAAGCCGATCTTCAGCTTGGCATTCTCGGCCCAGGCTGCGGTGGTTGCCGTGACGGCGAGCACGAGGGACAAGCCGGTTGTCGCAAGGAAACTGCGTCTCTTCATTCTGGTGACTCCCTGTTGTTGGTCTGCGGAATTCGAGTCCACGACAGATTGATTGACGGACGTGCTGACAAAATTGTCAACAAAAAAGATTCCGATAGTTCACGATGTGCCTCTTGATGGGCGCGCTTGTTCCCCTGTAGCGTAGAATCCAGTCAGATTTGAAACGGGCATCAGGCATGGGCACCCTCGGCACCGTCGCCGAACAGGACGCGCGAGACGACGAGCTTGGCGAGGAAGAGATCGTCGAGCGGATATTCGAGGCAATCATCGACCAGCGCTTGCCGCCTGGCACCAAGCTGTCCGAGGCGGCGCTTTGCGAGGCGTTCGGCGTCGGCAGGATGCGAATCCGGCAAAGCCTGCTCCTGCTCTCGAGCCGCGAGGTGGTGGACCTCCTGCCCAATCGCGGCGCTTTCGTCGCCTCGCCATCGGCCGAACAGGCGCGCGAGGTGTTCGAGACCCGGTTGATGATCGAGCCGAATGTCGCGCGGCTGGCGGTGGAACGTGCCTCGGACTCCGACCTGACCATGCTGGAGCAGCACCTGCAACTGGAACACACCGCCCATCGCGGCAACAAACGCCGGGATGCCATCCGTCTGTCCGGGCAATTCCATGTGCTTCTGGCGGAACTTGCGGGAAATTCCGTCGCCTTGCGCATGGTGAAGGAACTGGTGACGCGCACCTCGCTGATCATCGGCATCTTCGGCAGCCCCGGCGTGTCGAACTGCCGGGACGAGGATCACGACGATATCTTCGCTGCCTTCCGCAGCCGCGACAGCGACCTGGCCGCCCGGCTGATGACCGACCACCTGCGCCATATCCAGGAGCATCTGGAGCTTGGCAGCCGCACCGAAACCACCAGCGACCTGGTGGCGATCTTCCGTCGTTAGAAGGCGGCCCCGGCAGCCATTTGCGGCACCGGGGCGCGCGGGTCTCAGTCGCCGTAGCCGAGGATGCCCTTGACCTCGCAGAAGTCGTGGATGCCCCAGTCGGCATATTCGCGCCCGTTGCCGGACTGCTTGTAGCCGCCGAACGGGGCGGAGGTGTCCCAGTCCGGATAGTTCAGGTTCACCGTCCCGGCACGCAAGCGGCGGGCCACGGGTTTCGCATCCTCCACCGGCCCGGCGATATAGGCGGCAAGGCCGTAGACGGTGTCGTTGGCCTGCTGGATTGCGTCCTCGATGCTGTCATAGGGCTGGATCGCCAGCACCGGGCCGAAGATTTCCTCCTTCGAGATGGTCATCGCATTGACCACGTCGCCGAAGACGGTGGGCCGGACGAACCAGCCGCGGTTGAGATCGGCCGGGCGCCCTACCCCGCCGGTGACAAGGGTGGCGCCCTCGTCGATCCCGGCCTGGATCAGGCGCTGGACCTTGTCGAATTGCAGCTTCGAGACCAGCGGTCCGAGGACCGTCTCCTCGTCGCGCGGATCGCCGACCTTGATCGCATCGGCTGTGTCCTTGGCGACCTTCAGCGCCTCGGCTTGGGCGGCGCGCGGCACCAGCATCCGGGTCGGGGCGTCGCAGGACTGGCCGGTGTTCGACATCACCGCGTTGACACCTGCCGCCACCGCCTCGGCGATGTCGGCGGAGGGCAGGATGATGTTCGGGCTCTTGCCGCCCAGCTCCTGCGCCACGCGCTTGACTGTCGGCGCGGCGGCGGCGGCGATGGCCGTCCCGGCGCGGGTCGAGCCGGTGAAGCTGACCATGTCCACCTCGGGGTGCGAGGACATCCGCGCGCCGACCTCGGGGCCGGAACCGTTGACCAGATTGAAAACCCCTTTCGGCACGCCCGCATCATGCAGAACCTGCGCGAAGAGTACGCCCGACAGCGGCGCGATTTCCGACGGTTTCAGCACCATGGTGCAGCCCGCGACCAGCGCAGGCGCCACCTTGCAGGCGATCTGGTTCATCGGCCAGTTCCACGGGGTGATCAGCGAACAGACGCCGATCCCTTCGTAGACGATCCGGGTCGAGCCGCGGTTGTATTCCCAGACCATCTCCTCGGCGGCCTTGATCGTCGCCTCGATATGGACCTGCCCCGCCCAGGCCTGGGCATTGCGCGCCCAGGTGATCGGGGCGCCCATCTCGGTGGACATGACCTGGGCGAAATCTTCGTAGCGGTCGTTGTAGATGTCGAGGATGCGCTTCACCAGCGCGATGCGGTCCTTGACCGGGGTGTAGGTCCAGCCGTCGAAGGCGGCGCGGGCGGCAAGGATCGCGCGGTCCGCGTCCTTTTCATTGCCCATGGCGACCTCGCAGACGATCTCCTCGGTTGCGGGGTTCTCGACGCCGATCCGCGCGGTCGAGATCGGGTCGACCCATTGGCCGTCTATGTAGAATTTCAGCATGTTGGCGGGGATCATGGCGGGCTCCTTGGCGATCGCTTCCGATATGTCCGGGAAAAACTAACGGTAAAGACGGGGGACCGCTAGGGCGGTTGCGCATCCCTGCACGATGTTTCCGACACGGCTGGGGGTCAGGAGGCCGTGCCCACGTTCTCGCGTCCGACCGAGACGGTCTTCAGCACGGCGAAGACCTTCGCGCCGGGCCGCAGGTCCAGCGACCGGACCGAGCGGCGGGTGACGCGCGCCAGCAGGTGCTCGTCGCCCAGCCGCAGCCGCACCATTGCGCCGGGCCCATCGCCCAGCCGGATATCCTCGACCGTGGCCGACAGCACGTTCAGGGCCGAGATACCAAGCGGGCGTTCGGTCGCCAGCATCACGTCCTGCGCCAGGATGCGCAGCCGCAGCATGGCCCCGGGACTGGCCCCGACATCGGGCAGGAACACCGGACCGCCCCCGGTTTCAAGCCGGGTCAGCCCGTCCTCCTCCTGCGCCGCGACGCGGGCGATGATCATCGACCCGGCCTCGCGCAAGCCCATCGTCGGGGCGATGGCCGGATCGGCCAGCAGTTCGGCCGCGGACCCCGAGGCGACGACGCGGCCCGCCTCCAGCAGGACGACGGTTGTGGCGAGCCGCGCCACCTCTGCGACGGAATGGCTGATATAGAGGATCGGCAGGCGCAGCTCGTCGCGCAGACGCTCCAGATAGGGCAGGATTTCCGCCTTCCGCGCCTCGTCCAGTGCAGCGAGCGGCTCGTCCATAAGCAGGAGCCGGGGGTTCGACAGGATCGCCCGTCCGATGGCGACCCGCTGCTTCTCGCCCCCCGACAGGCTGCCGGGATTGCGGTCGAGAAGCGGCGCGATGCCCAGCAGGTCGACGATGCGGCCCATCTCGGCCCCCTGCCCCTTCGGCGCGAACCAGCGTCCGTAAAGCAGGTTCTGCCGCACGGTCAGATGCGGAAAGAGCCGCCCGTCCTGGAACACATAGCCCATCCGGCGGCGGTGCGGCGGCAGCATCCGGCCCGCGTCGGTGTCCAGAAGCACCGTCCCGTCCAGGGTGATCCGTCCCCGGTCGGGCCGCAACAGGCCCGCCACCGCATTGGCCACCGTCGACTTGCCCGACCCGGACCGGCCGAAAAGCGCGGTTACACCGCCGGGCGCCTCGAACTCCGCGTCCAGAGTGAACTCGGCGAAGCGGTGATGCAGGGCGACCGACAGCGTCATTGCCCGGATATCCTGCGCGCCACCGCCCGGCTGACCCATTCCGACAGCAAGAGCGCCGCCATGGCGATGACGATGGCGACCAGCACCAGCCGGAAGGCCTGGTCGTCGCCCCCCGGCACTTGCAGATGGGCGTAGATCGCCGATGGCAGGGTCTGGGTCTGGCCGGGGATGTTGGAGACGAAGGTGATCGTCGCGCCGAACTCGCCCATCGCCTTGGCAAAGGCGAGGATCGCCCCGGCGACGATGCCGGGCAGGACCAGCGGAAGCGTGACGGTCGCAAAGACCCAGAGCCGGGGCGCGCCCAAAGTGCTGGCGGCCTCCTCCAGCTTCGGGTCCACCGCCTCGACCGTCAGCCGGATCGCGCGCACCATCAGCGGAAAGGCCATGACCGCCGCTGCCAGCGCCGCCCCGGTCCAGCGGAAGGCAAGGACAATGCCGAACCACTGGTCAAGGAATTGCCCGACATAGCCCTTCCGCCCGAAGGTGATGAGCAGAAGGTAGCCCGTCACCACCGGCGGCAGGATCAGCGGCAGGTGCACCAGCCCGTTCAGAAGCTGGCGCCCACGAAACTGCCAGCGGGCCAGCGCATAGGCGACGAAGATGCCGAGGGGCAGGCTCAGAGCCGTCGCCACGGCAGAGACGCGCAGCGACAATGTCACCGCGCGCCATTCCTCGGCTGACAGGGCTTCGAACATCGCAACCCGTTTCCGGGCTGCCTCAGTTCAGGATGGCAAAGCCCTGTGCGGTGAATTTGGCATCAGCCGCGTCCGACGACAATGCCTCGAAGAAGGCCTTGTCGGCCGCATCCGCCGCGCCGGTCAGCAGGGCGGCGGGGTAGACGATGGCCTTGTGGCTGTCGTTCGGGAAGGTGCCGACCACGGTCACGTTCTCGTCCGCGACGGCATCCGAGGCGTAGACGATGCCGTAGGGCGCCTCGCCGGTCGAGACCAGCGCAAGGGCGGCGCGCACGTTCTCGGACTGCGCGACCGAGCCCTCGACCGCCGACCACAGGCCCAGTTTCTCCAGCGTTTCCTTGCCGTATTGCCCGGCGGGAACCGAATCGACCATCGCCATCGACAGCTTGCCATCGCCGAGCAGCGCCTTGAGGTCGAAGCCCTCGCCAATCTCGACCGGGGCGACGTCCTTGCCATGCGCGACCAGCACCAGAGTGTTACCCAGAAGGTCCTCGCGGGTGTCGGGGACGACCAGACCGGCCTTCTCGACCTCGTCCATCCAGTTCACGGCGGCCGAGATGAAGATGTCGGCGGGCGCACCCTCGATGATCTGCTTGGCGAGCGCGTTCGATCCCGCATAGCTGATCGTGACGGTGTTCCCGGTTTCCGCCTGGAAATCGGCGGCGACGGCATCGAGGGCGTCCTTCAGCGAGGCGGCGGCGAAGACGACCACCTCCTCCGCCAGCGCAGGGGTAGCAAGGGTGGCGGCAAGAACCGAGGCAAAGGCCAGGCGGCGGGTCATTTGATCCTCCAATCGATATATCCCGCAGAACATATCAAGCAGGCCGGAGGACGGCGCAAGCGTTATTTTCCGTCAGACCGTTCGCTTGCCCCTTGCCGACGCAGCATCGCCTCCAGTTCGGCAATCGGCACCGCCGCCGCCGCTTCGGCCCGGGCAAGCACCTCGCGATAGAGCCGCAGCACCTCGGCACCGGTCTCGGTCAGCCGCGCACCGCCGCCGCCCTGCCCGCCGCGCGCACTGGCGACCAGCGGCACAGCGAAGGCCGCGTTCATCTCCTCGACCAGCGTCCAGGCGCGCTTGTAGCTCATCTCCATCTGCCGGCCCGCCGCCGCGATCGACCCGGTCGCGGCGATGCGGTCCAGAAGCTCGGCCTTGCCCGGACCGACCATCGCCCCGTCGAACAGGATGCGCAGCTTCAATGAGGTCATGGCGCCGTCTCTCTCAAGCCTGTGCAGCGATATTTCCCGAACCGCACATCGCTGGCAAGCCGCCTGGCACCGGAGGGCGGGTCAGCTCAGGTAGTGGTGCTCTGGTTGCAGGGGCAGCGGCGGCGCCTCGCCCAGATGCGGCGCCAGGCTGATCTCGGCGGCGCGGCAGATCGCGTCCAGCGCGATTCCGTTCAGGCTGGTGGCGAAGGGATGGCTCAGTTCCTCGGTCACTTCGGCGAGGCCGAGGAACATGTAGGCCACCACCGCCACGAAGACCGGCGTCATCCAGCCGGTCGTGCCGATCAGCGCCAGGGGCAGCAGCAGGCAATAGAGATAGGTCGTGCGGTAGATCAGCAGCGAATAGACGAAGGGCAAGGGGCTGTTCGCGATGCGCTCGCAGCCCGCCTGTTGCAGCGCCATGCTTCCAAGACGCGCCGACAGCGCCCGCGCGCCGAAACCGTCCAGCACGCGCGCGTGATGCGCCGTCGCCAGCACCGCATTCAGCCGGTCGAGCGCGGCATCCGGCGGATGGGCCGCCTCGCCCACCGCCTCCTGCCCCGGCGACCGGGGTGACAGGCCGCGCAGGTTCAGCCGGTGGGCATGCAGGAAGACCAGCGCCGCGCGCAGCACCTCCTTGCGCAGGACCGGGTCGGGCAGGAAGACCTCGACCTCGCGCGCAAGGCTGCGCATGTCGGCCAAAAGCCCGCCCCAGAGCCTGCGCGCCTCCCACCAGCGGTCATAGGCCGCGTTGTTGCGAAGCCCAGGAAAAGCGACAGCCCGATCCCGAAGACCGCGAAGGCCGAGCCGTCCAGATGCGGTGCAAGTCCGGTCAGCCGGTCGAAGGCAACGATAAGGAGCGCCGCGCCGCAGAGCAGGGCAACGGGCCCAATGACGCGCGGCACGATGGACCCGCGCAGCGCGGTCAGGAGGTCCCAGAACCCCGGCTTTTCCCTGACGATCATGCCCGTCCCTTCCGGCCCGCCGCTTCACCCGCGTTGCATCATGCCGCCGGGCGGGGCGAAAGTCTGCGCGAAGGCGACCTTCCGTCACCCGTTTGCGCGAGGCGCGTCTGCCTGCGGCCGATCCGCCCGGGACGACCCGTCAAAGCGCGACCTCGGCCAGCAATCCCAGATGGTCCGATCCGGCTGCCGGGCGCGGCGCGACCCTGCCGCCAAGGGTGGAGAAGACATGGTCGATGGGCAGCGGCAAAAGCCCGGACAACCCGACATAGCTGCCCGTCATCGGGCCCGCCGCCTTGACGCCCAGAATGTCGGACATCCGCTTCACCGAGTTCGCCCAGCGCACCATGTTGAAATCGCCCGCCATGACCGCCGGACCCTGAAACTTGTCCAGGATCGGCAGCAAGAGCTGCACATGATCGGCCTGCTGATAGGGCCAGGGCCAATGCAGATGCACCGAGACGATCCAGAACCGTTCCGGATTGTCGGCGGTTCCACCCACCACCTGCATCGCCGCAAGACCGGGACCGCAGACTTCCGTCCGCTTGACCACGGGCAGCTGTGTCAGGATCGCCGGGCCTCCGACCCTGCCGCCGGGGCAGAGAAGCTGGTGCGGAAGGATATCCGTCAGCGTCTCCATCCAGGCGCGGTTCTCGGGCAGGACCTCTTGCAGCGTCACGATCGTCGGGTGCGTATCGCGGATATCCTTGGCAAGCACGGAAAGCTCGGCGTTCCGGAACAGCATGTTCTTCTGGTAAAGCGTGTAGCTGCCGGGCAGTCCCGGCCAGGTATAGGCCAGAAGCACCTGCCCTCCCGTCAGCATGGCAAGCAGCATCGAAACGAAGGCCGCCATCCTGAGGCCAGCAAAACTGGCGAACACGGCAAGGACCAGCACTGCCGCGGCAGCCAGCCCGCGCCCGACCGACAGCGAATCGCCCAGCGGATGCAACCATCCCAGGTATCCCGCAGCCAGCGCCAGGATCGAAAGGCCAAGGGCACCCCCGATCAGCTGTTGCCAGATCCTGCCTTCGTCTTCCATCCGCATTCCCCTCCGCCGGACGCGCCGACGGTCATTCGGTCTTTCGGTCCCCATTAGCACAATCACTACGGCATAAATGCGTTGCGCCTTTGGCAACAGTTCGATGGCTGGCGGCGCGCGGCAATCGGGCAACGGGCAAGGGTTGCGCCGCTTTCCCCTGCGGCGTAAGGGGTCGCCACGTTTCGCGTTTCCGGAGGCCCCGATGATCCCGCGCTATTCCCGTCCCGACATGGTGGCGATCTGGTCCCCGGAAACCCGCTTCAAGATCTGGTTCGAGATCGAGGCCCATGCCTGCGATGCCCAGGCGGCACTTGGCGTGATCCCCAAGGAGAATGCCGAGGCGATCTGGCGGGCGAAGGACGTGACCTTCGACGTCGCCCGCATCGACGAGATCGAAGCGGTGACGAAGCATGATGTGATCGCCTTCCTGACCCATCTCGCCGAGCACATCGGCGCCGAGGAGGCCCGCTTCGTGCATCAGGGGATGACATCCTCGGACGTGCTGGACACCACGCTGAACATCCAGCTCTGCCGGGCGGCGGACTTGCTGCTGAAGGGTCTCGACCGGGTTCTTGCCGCGCTGAAGGCCCGGGCTTTCGAGCACAAGGATACGCTCCGCATCGGGCGCAGCCACGGCATCCATGCCGAGCCTACGACCATGGGCCTGACCTTCGCCCGCTTCCATGCCGAGATGGCGCGCAATCGCGCCCGGCTGGTTGCGGCACGGGCCGAGGTGGCGACCGGCGCGATCTCGGGCGCGGTCGGCACCTTCGCCAACATCGATCCGGCGGTCGAGGAGCATGTCTGCAAGATGCTGGGCCTGACGCCCGAGCCGATCTCGACGCAGGTGATCCCGCGCGACCGCCACGCGATGTTTTTCGCGACGCTGGGGGTGATTGCTTCCAGCATCGAGAATGTCGCCATCGAGATCCGCCACATGCAGCGGACCGAGGTGCTGGAGGCGGAGGAGTTCTTCTCGCCCGGCCAGAAGGGATCGTCGGCGATGCCGCACAAGCGCAACCCGGTGCTGACCGAAAACCTGACCGGCCTTGCCCGGCTGGTGCGGATGGCGGTGGTCCCGGCCCTGGAGAACGTGGCGCTCTGGCATGAACGCGACATCAGCCATTCCAGCGTGGAGCGGATGATCGGCCCCGATGCCACGATCACGCTGGACTTCGCGCTGCACCGGCTGGCGGGGGTTGTAGAGAAGCTGGTGGTGTACCCTGAGAACATGCTGAAGAACATGAACAAGTTCAAAGGCCTGGTGATGAGCCAGCGCGTGCTTCTGGCCCTGACCCAGGCGGGTGTCTCCCGCGAGGACGCCTACCGCCTCGTCCAGCGCAACGCGATGAAGGTCTGGGAGAAGGGCGCGGATTTCAAGACCGAGCTGCTGGCCGACCCCGAGGTCACCGCGGCGCTGACCCCGGCGGAGATCGAGGAGAAGTTCGACCTCGGCTACCATACCAAGCACGTCGACACGATCTTCGCCCGGGTTTTCGGCGCGTAACGGAAGCGTGATCGGCCCGGACGGGCCCTTCGGGGTTTTCCGTTCTTGCCCTTGCGTCAATCGTGCTACTTTTCGGGAAACTTCCGAAGGAAACGCCGATGCGCATGATCCTTGCCGCAACCTTGGCTCTGGCCCCCTGCATGGCGCTTGCCGTCGGCAGCGATGACAGCCAGCCCCCGAAGCCCACCGCGACCACCACCGAATGCGAGGCAGGCACGATCTGGGACGAGAAGACCCAGACCTGCGTCAAGGCCGAGGACCAGAGCCTGAACGACGACCAGCGCTTCGGAGCGGTGCGCGAACTCGCCTATGCCGGGCGCCCCGACGAGGCGATGGCGGTTCTTTCCGCGATGACCGAGGGCGAGACCAGCCGGGTGCTGACCTACCGCGGCTTCCTTTTGCGCCAGACCGGCCGTGTGGAGGAAGGGATCGCGGCCTACGAACGCGCCATCGCGCTGGATCCCGCGAACAACCTCGCCCGCAGCTACTACGGCCAGCTTCTCGTCCAGATGGACGAGCTTGCCCTGGCCGGGGAGCAGCTGGCCCAGATCCGCCTGCACGGCGGCGCAGGAAGCTGGGCCGAACAGGCCCTGTCGACAGCCATCGAGACCGGAGCGACCTATACCTTCTGACCAAGCGGAGGAGACCATGAAGACCCTCTCTACCCTTGCCGTCCTGGCCCTGACCCTGTGGCCAAGCCTCGCCGCCGCGGAATGCCGGGGCGACCATCAAAGCGCCGCCAGCTGCATGCCCGGCATGGTCTGGGACGAAGGCACGGGCACCTGCGTCGAGAAACCGACCAGCTGACGTCAAGCCTGCGTTAACCTGCGGCTGTCAGGGTTTCCGTCACAGGAATCGATGAGGCCCCGATGCCGCAGGACATGGTGCCGCTCGCGCGGATCACCCCGGAACGCCGGATCGTCACGGTCCCGCCAGTGCCGAAACGGGTGCTCACGCCCCGGCAGAAGGCGGCGGTGATCGTTCGCTATCTTCTGACTGAAGGCACGTCGCTGCCCCTGTCTTCGCTGCCCGAACACATGCAGGCGGCGCTCGCCGAACAGATGGGCCAGATGCGACTGATCGACCGCGCCACGCTGGACGATGTGGTTGCCGAATTCCTGACGGAACTCGACTCGGTGGGCCTCGCCTTCCCCGGCGGGATCGAGGGGGCGCTGTCGATGATGGACGGCCATATCTCGCAATCCGCCGCCCAGCGGCTGCGCCGGATGTCCTCCACCTCCTCGAAGATCGACCCGTGGGAGCGGATCACCGCCCTTCCCCCCGACCGCCTGCTGCCGATCCTGGTGAACGAGGCGGTGGAAGTCGGCGCGGTGATGCTGTCGAAACTGCCCGTGGGCAAGGCGGCGGAACTCCTCGGCAAGCTGCCGGGCGACCGGGCGCGTCGGGTGGCCTATGCGGTGTCGATGACCGGCAACGTCGACCCCGAGACGGTGCGGCGGATCGGCGCGGCGCTGCTGGCCGAACTGGACAACCAGCCGCCGAAGGCCTTCGACCAGGGGCCGGTGGAGCGGGTGGGGGCGATCCTGAACGTCTCGCCCACGCTGACACGCGACGAGGTGCTCCTGGGGCTGGAGGCGGAGGATGCCGGTTTCGCCGCCGAAGTGCGGAAGGCGATCTTCACCTTCGTCCACATCCCCTTGCGCCTCAACCCGCGCGATGCGCCGAAGATCACCCGGCTGGTGGACCAGCCGCAGCTGGTGACGGCGCTTGCAGGTGCGACGGGCAAGCCTGGGCTGGAGGAGGCGGCGGAATTCATCCTGGCCAATATCTCGCAACGCCTGGCACAGGGGTTGCGCGAGGAGATGGGAACCCGCGGGCGCGTGAAGGAGAAGGACGCCGAGGAAGCAATGACCACCATCATCGCCGCCATCCGCACGCTGGAAACCAGCGGCGAGATCACGCTGATCCAGCCGGAGGAGGAGTAGCCGCGGCGATCAGAGAGGAGGCGGAAAGATGCGGCGCGGCTCACGACGGCAGGTGTCTCACGGGTGGCAACCTCTCTCCGATTGGTGGACCGGTGAAGGTTACTCGTCTCTCGCGACGTTCAGGCGCCACGGCGGGAACCGTCTCTCCTCCGCCCCGGCATGGTAAGGGCAGAACCGGTTTCCGGTCGGATCGACGAAATGCGCTTCGCGCCAGCGCCAGTCCTGATCCGCGGGGGCGGTCTGGAACACAAGGCCAGCGGCACGAAGGTCGGCATATTTCCGATCCACGTCGTCCACTTCGAGATAAAGGACCGTATCGCCGGGGCAGGCAGTCCGGTCCTCGTAGAGGGAAAGGGTGGTCGACCCCGACGGCAGCTCGAAGCGAGCGTATCTGCCGTCGCCATTGTGCACGATCTGGCGGAACCCCAGCACAGAACAGAAGGCGACCCCCTCCTCGAAATCCCGCACCGGGATCGTAACCTGATTGAGGTCCATGCCAGTCCCGTCCTTCGGAAGCCGCCGCGCCTGTAGCTTCCAGAAAGTCATGGAGCGGCGCAAGCGGATGGTTTCCTGCCCGGCGCTGGCCTTCGGCAATTTGCACCCGGTGCGGCGCATTTGTGGAAGTGGCCGACGCTGACAGGCGCATCACGGACAAGGAGACCAGGGAAGTGATGCGCCGCGCCGGAACCGAACATGATTGCCCACGCCAGCTTTCTGCGAAAACTCTTTTCAGATGATCGCCGGAGAAAGCCCTTTCCAAGCCTTTCCATGATGTTTCGCACAAGCATCGCGGCGACCGACATTCGCCGGCTGTCATTTCCCGCAGCAGACTTCGACGCGCACGAACCGCCGCAGACTGCCCTTGCGCCCGCCCTTGCGCCCCCCGTCCCCACCCCCTACAACCGCCCAATGTCCGCCGCCTCCTCTTCGCATGTCACGCGCGGCGTGGCGTTGATGATCCTTGCGATCTTCCTCTTCACCGCGATGGACGCCACCGCCAAGGGGCTGATCGACCGATACCCGGCGCCGCAGGTGATCTGGGTCCGCTTCGCCGGACAGTTGACACTCGTCCTCCTGATCCTGCGCCACCGCCTTGGGCCGGTCCTGCGCACCCGCTTTCCGGTGCTGCATTTCTGGCGCTCGGCCTCGCAATTCGGAGCGACAACCTTCTTCTTTCTTGCGCTGCCTTACATCGGCCTCGCGGAAGCCACCGCCATCGCCGACATCAACCCAGTCCTGATCACGCTGGGTGCCGCGCTCTTCCTCGGAGAACGCCTTGGCCCAAGGCGCGTCGCGGGGGTCGTTGTCGCGCTGATCGGCGCGCTGATGGTGATCCGGCCGGGCGCCGGGGTCTTCACCTGGTGGGCGCTTCTGCCCTTCGCCTGCGCGCTCTCATATGCTGCGTCAGCCTTGCTGACCCGCAAGATCGGTGCACAGGAAAGCGTCTGGGCCTCGATGATCTATGCCGCGCTTTTCGGCAGCATCGTCGCGGGCGCCGCGCTCCCCTTCGTCTGGGAACCCGTGGCGACCGAAGACCTGTGGAAATTCGGCCTGATCGCCTGCCTCGGCACCGGGGCGCAGCTCTGTATCATCCGCAGCTTCTCCATCACCGAGGCCGGGATCGTCGCGCCCTTCGCCTATCTGGGCATCGTCTTCGCGACCTTCTGGGGCGCGGTGCTGTATGGCCAGTGGCCCGACCGCTGGACGGTGATCGGCGCGCTTGTGATCGTCGGGGCCGGACTTTATGTCTGGCACCGCGAAACCCGGGCGCGGCGCGTGCCCTGAGCCAAGGCCCCGATGTCAGACGGCACCAATCCCCCCTTCCGGCCCGATCATTTCCTGGTCAATCTCGCCGCACGCGGGCTGATCGGGCTGGCGCTGGCCCTGCCCTATCCCTGGCGCGTCGCCTTCACCGGCTGGCTGATGCGGCGGGTGATCGGGCCTTTCGCGGGCTATGGCACAAGGGCGCGCGAGAATCTCGCGCTGATCTGGCCCGAAAAGCCCGATGCCGAGCGCGATGCCATCGCCGAAGCCGCGCTAGACAATGCCGGCCGGACGCTGATCGAGAACTACTCGACCCGCGCCTTCACCGCACGGGCGCGTACCATCGAACCCGAGGGTCCGGGCTACGGCGCGCTTATCGCCGCGCGCAATGACAAGCGCCCGGTGATCCTTGTCTCCGGCCATTTCGGCAATTACGAAGCGGCGCGCGCGGCACTGGTGGCACGAGGCTTCGAGATCGGCGGGCTCTACCGCAATCTCTCGAACCGCTATTTCAACGCGCACTACGTGCGCACGATGCAGGCCTTCGGTGGGCCGGTTTTCCCGCAGGGCCGCGCGGGGACGGCAGGCTTCGTGCGGCACCTCAAGGAGGGCGGGCAACTGGTTCTGCTTTTCGACCAGGACGTGCCGGGCGCGCCCGCGATGCCCTTCCTCGGCCACCCGGCGCGGACGGCTCTGTCGGCGGCGGAACTGGCGCTGCGGCTGAAGGCGGACCTGATCCCGTTCTTCGCCATCCGTCAAACTGACGGTCTGGACTTCCGGGTCACGCTGGACACGCCCGTGCCACACACCGACCCCGAGACGATGATGCGCCAGGTCACGCAGGCTCTGGAGCGGCGGGTCATCGCCTATCCCGGCCAATGGTTCTGGATTCACCGGCGCTGGAAGGGCGGCAACCTGTAGGGTGCGTGAAATCACGCTCCCGCCCATTCCCCCGTGCAAAACGGTGGGTTGGCACCCGTCCTACGTCAAATCACTCTACCCGCGCTGCGGCCAGGATCGCCGCCGGGCCAGCCGTCTGCACGATCACCGCGCCCGGTTCGTCGCCCGGATAGGGGGCCGTGACCTCCAGAGGCGCGTCGCCGCCCCAGTCCCCGACCCGTTCCCACGACGTCACGATGTTGCGGTAGGTGATGGTCTTGCCGGCATTTTCGCCCCGCTCGATCGTCACCGTCTCTTCCGGCCGGTAGCGCACCAGCTGCACCCGGACGGGTTCGGTGAGCGGCGGGTCGGCCTCGGCCCGGATCACCAGCCGGTCGCCCTCGCGCGTCACGGTCAGGCGGACCGGCGTCCCCGCCGCCAGATGGTCGCGCAGCCGCTCGGCGGTCTCTTCCGGCGCATAGCCCTCGATCCGGTCCGCGCCGCCGATGATCAGCTGCGGCGTGTAGATCGTGCGCGACCCCACCGCCTTGGCATAGGCGCGTTGGCGGTCGGTGAACTTTCCTTGCGCGAACTTGTCGGCCCAGCCGATATAGTCCCAGTAGTCGACATGCAGCGCAAGCGGCAGGATGCGCGGGTCCGAGGCCAGCATCGCCAGGAATTCGTCGGCCGGCGGGCAGGAGGAGCAGCCTTGCGAGGTGTAAAGCTCCACCACCACCACCGGCTCTGCCTGCACCTGGGCCACCGCCGCAAGCCAGAAGCCGCAAGCGGCGCTGACGAAATGTCGCATGGTGCCTATCCTGATCCGTGGTCCCCTGCCCGGTTATAGGATTGCAGGGCGACACGAGCCAATCAAGGTTTTGCGAGAGGCCTGTCATATGCTCTAAGGAAAGCCGAAACCGGGGCTGGATAATCGGCATACAATGGTATACAAACATCGCAGCAGCCGCCCTCTTCAGGAGCCACGACAATGACCGTCACCGTTGGACAAGACCTTTCCGGAACCCGCAAGACCCTGACTGCCGGGGGCCAGATGGTCAGCTACTATTCCATCCCCGCGGCCGAGGCCGCTGGCCTGGGCGAGTTTGCAAAGCTCCCCGCCAGCCTCAAGGTCGTGCTGGAGAACATGCTGCGATTCGAGGACGGCAAGACCGTCACGGTAGATGACATCAAGGCCTTCTCGACCTGGGGCAAGCAGGGTGGCCAGAACCCGATCGAGATCGCCTACCGCCCCGCGCGCGTGCTGATGCAGGACTTCACCGGGGTTCCCGCCGTGGTCGACCTTGCCGCGATGCGCGACGGGATCAAGGGCCTCGGCGGCAATGCGCAGAAGATCAACCCGCTGTCCCCGGTCGACCTCGTCATCGACCATTCCGTCATGATCGACGAATTCGGTCATCCCCGCGCCTTCCAGATGAACGTCGACCGCGAATACCAGCGGAACATGGAACGCTATGTCTTCCTGAAATGGGGCCAGAAGGCGTTCAACAACTTCCGCGTCGTGCCCCCCGGCACCGGCATCTGCCACCAGGTCAACCTGGAATACCTCGCGCAGACCGTGTGGACCGACGTGGACCAGAACGGCCAGACCGTCGCCTACCCCGACACCCTCGTCGGCACCGACAGCCACACCACCATGGTCAACGGCCTTGCCGTCCTCGGCTGGGGCGTCGGCGGAATCGAGGCCGAGGCGGCGATGCTGGGCCAGCCGGTTTCGATGCTGATCCCGGAAGTCGTCGGCTTCAAGCTGACCGGCAAGATGGTCGAGGGCACCACCGCCACCGACCTCGTGCTCAAGGTCGTGCAGATGCTGCGCAAGCATGGCGTGGTGAACAAGTTCGTCGAATTCTACGGCGAGGGGCTGGATCACCTGCCCTTGGCCGACCGCGCCACCATCGCCAACATGGCCCCGGAATATGGCGCGACCTGCGGCTTCTTCCCGATCGACGGCGAAACCATCCGCTACCTGCGCAACACCGGGCGCGAAGAGTCCCGCATCGAGCTGGTCGAAGCCTATGCCAAGGCCAACGGCATGTGGCGCGGTCCGGACTATGACCCGGTCTACACCTCGACCCTGCTCCTCGACATGGGCACCATCGTTCCCGCCATCTCCGGCCCCAAGCGCCCGCAGGACTATCTGCCGCTCGGCGATGCCGCCTCGGGCTTCTACAAGACCGTGGCCGATTATCGCGGTGTCGATGTCAGCGCCGACGCCCGCGAGATGCAGGGCGAAGGCGGCGGCGTGGTGGTGGCGCCGCGCGACTGCCGCAAGACCGCGCGGGTGGACGGCCAGGACTATGTGCTGCGCGACGGCTCGGTGGTGATCGCCGCCATCACCTCCTGCACCAACACCTCGAACCCCTATGTGATGGTCGGCGCCGGTCTGGTGGCGCGCAAGGCCCGCGCGCTCGGGCTGACGCGGAAGCCCTGGGTCAAGACCTCGCTCGCCCCCGGCTCGCAGGTGGTGGGCGAATACCTCGCCGCCGCCGGGTTGCAGGAAGACCTCGACGCCGTCGGCTTCAACCTCGTCGGCTACGGCTGCACTACCTGCATCGGCAACTCCGGCCCCTTGCAGCCCGAGATCTCGAAGGCGATCAACGAGGGCGACCTGATGGCCGCCGCCGTCCTGTCCGGCAACCGCAACTTTGAAGGCCGGATTTCCCCTGACGTTCGCGCGAACTACCTCGCCTCGCCGCCCCTGGTCGTGGCCTATGCGCTGGCGGGCGACATGAACATCGACCTGACCACCGAGCCACTGGGCATGGGCACGAGCGGCCCGGTCTACCTCAAGGACATCTGGCCGACGAACAAGGAAGTTGCCGACATCGTGCATTCGGTCGTCACGCGCGAGGCGTTCCAGACCAAATACGCCGATGTCTTCAAGGGAGATGCCAAGTGGCAAGGCGTGCAGGTCACGGAAGCCGAGACCTATGATTGGCCGCCGACCTCGACCTACATTCAGAACCCGCCTTATTTTCAGGGCATGTCGAAGACGCCGGGGGTCATCAAGAACGTTACCGGCGCACGTATCCTGGCGCTTCTGGGCGACATGATCACCACTGACCACATCAGCCCCGCAGGCTCTTTCAAGGCTTCGACTCCGGCCGGCAAGTATCTGACCGAACGGCAGGTTCCGGTGTCCGAGTTCAACTCCTACGGAGCCCGGCGCGGCAACCATGAGGTGATGATGCGCGGCACCTTCGCCAACATCCGCATCAGGAACGAGATGCTGGACGGTGTAGAAGGCGGCTACACCCTCGGTCCGGACGGCAAGCAGACCTCGATCTTCGACGCCTCGATGGAATACCAGGCGCAAGGCACGCCGCTGGTGATCTTCGGCGGCATCGAATACGGCGCGGGCTCCAGCCGCGACTGGGCGGCCAAGGGCACCGCGCTCCTCGGCGTCAAGGCGGTGATCGCCGAAAGCTTCGAGCGGATCCACCGCTCCAACCTGGTCGGCATGGGTGTCATCCCGTTCGAGTTCCTGCCGGGTGAGAACCGCAAGACCCTGGGCCTGAAAGGCGACGAGGTGGTCAGCATCGGCGGTCTTGAGGGCGGGCTGAAGCCGCTGAGCCAGGTCCCCTGCACCATCCGCTACGCCGACGGGACCGAGAAGGTGATCCAGCTCAAGTGCCGGATCGATACCGCCATCGAGATCGAATATGTCGAGAACGGCGGCGTGCTGCACTACGTTCTGCGCAATCTCGCAGCTTCCTGAGGATTGTTTCACTGATCAAAAGGCCCCGGCTTTCCGCCGGGGCCTTTTTGTTTGTCCACAAGCAATTTTGAGAAGGAATTCTCATTTCTGCTATGCCTGAAAATATTGCATCATAGAAAATCGCTTAGATTTATCTCCTTAGGGTTGATTTTGAATCAAATGCTTGAGATGCTTTGGAAATCACAACCAGAATCAGAATACTGACCCAGTCCAAATCCGGTTTCAGTTAAGGGCCGCGTGATTCGATTATCAATGTCGGCGGGCCCCGGCAATTCCCTGAAATTTGACGGGATGCTCCCATGTCTTCAATCGACCAGACAATCGAATTCTATCAGAATCAGGGCGCCCTGCTTGGAATCGGGTCGAACCAGATCGTGAGCTTCACCAATTTCCAGGCCAGCGTCACCGGCGAGGCTGCGGTCGACGATACCAACAACGATGACCAGTGGGATTTCGGCGAGACGGCGACGATCAACGGCGATTCCGCCTCGCTGACCGCCACCGGCACGGCTGCTTTTGGTGTCACGATCAGCGTCCCGCCCCTCGTCAACCTGACGATCAACCTGTCCAGCCCCGTCCCTGTCGGCGTCTTCGAGGTCGATGGAACCCAGTATGTCCGCTACTACAATGCCGATGGCACCGATGCCGATCCGGCGGCGCTGCTGGACGGGCTGACAAACCAGGTCATCAGCGCGCTCGGTCCGCTGCTTGGCCCGGTTCAGGCCATCATCGGGCCGATTGCGGCCTATGTCGAAAACAACACCCTGCTGAACTTCGACCTGAACAATGCCGACGGGATGCAGTTTACCTGCTTCACCCTCGGCACGCTGATCCTGACGGACTGCGGCGAGCGTCCCATCGAGACCCTGGCGGTCGGCGACCGGGTGCTGACCGTCGACCATGGGCTGCAACCGATCCGCTGGATCGGCCGCCGCACCCTGTCGCCGGACGAGCTGGACCGGGCGGCAAACCTGGTCCCGGTGCGGATCGCGGCGGGCGCGCTTGGCAGCGACCTGCCCCGCAGGACCTTGACCGTGTCGCCGCAGCACCGCTGCCTGGTCCGGTCGACCATCGCCGAGCGGATGTTCGGCGCGCGCGAGGTCCTGGTGGCGGCAAAGCATCTGCTGGACCTGCCGGGAGTAAGCCTGGCCCCGGCGCCCGCCCCGGTGACCTATCTCCACCTGCTGTTCGACCGGCACGAACTTGTGTGCTCGAACGGCCTCATCTCGGAATCCTTCTACACCGGCGATCAGGCACTGACGGCGGTCGGACAGGCCGCACGGGCGGAAATCCTTGCGCTGTTCCCCGAATTGGCCAGCGGCCTGCCCACCGCGGCGCGCTGCCCCGCCCGCACCTTCCTGCGCGGCCGGGTCGCGCGCAAGCTGGTGGAACGATCGGTCAGGAACCAGAAACCCCTGGTCGAGTCCCCGCAGTTAACAGGTCCTGAACGACAAAGGTTCAAAGTCTGAAATCATTGTAAAATCTTTATCTGTCCCGCGTGGACAGTCAGCCTCCCGCCAGCGCCTTCTCCAGCTCCGGCACGAAACGGTCCTCGTAGTCGGTCCCGACCAAGGGCCCGACGAAGCGGAAGAGGACGGTCCCGTCGCCACCGACGATGAAGGTCTCAGGCGGGGCGGTGACGCCCCATTCCACCCGGTTCCGACCGTTCGGATCGGTCGCGACACCGATGAAGGGATTCCCCTCCTCGGCCAGGTATTCCACCGCCTTCGCGTCGTCATCCATGATGTTGACGCCCCCGACCCGGATACCCTTCGCCGCCATCTCCTTCAGCACGGGATGCTCGGCCCGGCAGGGCGGGCACCAGGTGGCCCAGAAGTTCACCACCGTCACCTCGCCCGCCCGCAGGTCGGCGTCGCTCAGGCCGGGGATGCCAGGCAGCGTGGTAGTGGGCAGCACGGGCGCAGGACGCCCGACGAAGACCGATTGCAGCTCGCCGGGATTTTCACGGTACATCCCCGCGTAGAACAGTCCCGCCAGCCCCGCGAAGAGGACCGGGGGCACGACCAACAGCCACCTAGCCATCCGTCTTCCCCTGCCGTGCCTCGGCCTCGGCCAGCGCCCGCTTCATCCGGGCCGATTGCCAGAGAGTCAGCCCGACCAGAGCCGCGATCAGCAGCGCGGTCGCCAGATACGAGCCCAGCACCGCAAAGGCGTACTTCCCAAAGTCCGGCATCACGCCACCCTTTCCCGCGCCAGAAGCGCCTTCAGCCGCCGCGAGCGGATTTCGGTCCGGGTGCGCAGCAGGACCATGGTCACGAACAACAGGATGAACCCGGCGATGCAGACCAGAAGCGGCAGCCAGAACACGTCGGCCACGTTCTCCTTTTCATCCATCGACAGCGAGGCCCCCTGGTGCAGCCCCTGGTTCCAGAACAGCACGGCATAGCGTGAGAGGAGCGCGAAGACCGACCCGACGAGGCAGAGGATCGAGGTCAGGTCGGCGGCCGTGTCCGGGTCCTCGATCGCGGCCCAGAGGGCCATGTAGCCGAAGTAGAACAGGGTCAGGATCAGGAACGAGGTCAGCCGCGGGTCCCAGGCCCACCAGGTGCCCCACATCGGCTGGCCCCAGAGCGCCCCCGTCACCAGCGCGATGAGCGTGAAGGTCAGCCCCACGGGGGCGGCGGCCTTGGCGGCGAGCGCGCTGACGTGGTGGCGGCGGACGATCCAGACCAGCGACGTGACCAGCATCATTCCCCAAGCGTTGATCGCCATCATCGCGGCGGGGACATGCAGGTAGATGATCTTGACCGTCGCGCCCTGCTTGTAGTCGTCAGGGGTAAAGAAGAAGCCCCAGACCAAGCCCGTGACCAGCAGCGCAATCGTCAGCCCGACAACCCAGGGCAAAGCCCAGGCCGAGGTCTGCATGAACTTCTTCGGGTTCGCATATTCCCAGATCGACATGGGGTTCGCCTATCCTGTTCCGGTTCGCCGCTCAACACACCATCGCGCGACAGACTAGCGCAAATTGACGCGGATCGCGCTGGCGGCCGCGAAGGGGAGAAGGGCCGCCGCGCCCAGGCTGATCGCGCCGAGGAGCGCCAGCGGGGTCGCCAGAGCCATGCCCTCGGCCCCGCGCCGGACGACCTCGCCCCCGAAGACCAGGGTGGGCACGTAGAGCGGCAGGACGAGGAGGCTGAGGAGGAGACCGCCGCGGCGCAGGCCGACGGTGATGGCGGCGCCGAAGGCCCCGATGACCGAGAGCGCGGGGGTGCCAAGGAACAGGCTGAGGACCAGCCAGGAATAGCCGGCAGGGGGCAGGTTCAGAAGGACCGCGAGGCCCGGCGCGATCAGCGTCAGCGGCAGGCCCGTGACCAGCCAGTGCGCCAGCGCCTTGACGGCCACCACCGCCTCCAGCGGGATCGGGGCGGTGGCGAGGAGATCGAGCGAGCCGTCCTCGTGGTCCAGCGCAAAGATGCGGTCGAGCGAGAGGAGGCAGGCCAGCAGCGCGCCGACCCAGAGCACGCCGGGGGCGATGCGGCCCAGCATCCCACCTTCTGGACCGACGCCCAGCGGCACAAGGACGGAGAGGAGGAAGAAGAACGCCAGCCCCAGCCCGAAGCCGCCGCCGGAGCGGAAGGCAAGCATCAGGTCGCGCAGGAGTAGCGCCTTCATGCGAAAGCCTCGTCGAAGCCGGTGCTCTGGATGTCGCGGGCGCGGTGCGGGTCGAGGTCGAGGACCGTGGCCTCGGGCAGGCCGAGGTCGACATGGGTGGCGATCACGGCAAGACCACCGTCCTTCAGGTGATCGCGCACCATGTCGGCGAACATCGCGACCGAGGCAACGTCGAGGCTGACGGTGGGCTCGTCCAGAAGCCAGACCGGGCGCCCCGTCACCAGCAGCCGCGCAAGGCCAAGGCGGCGTTTCTGGCCGGCGGAAAGCTCTCCGGCGCGGCGGCGGGTGAGTTGCACCAGGTCGAGCGCCTTCAGCGCATGGTCGATCGGCGGGCCGCCGTAGATGCGGGACCAGAAGGCGAGATTCTCAAGCACCGTGAGCGTGGATTTCAGCCCGTCGGCATGGGCGGAATAGGCGACGCTGTCGGGCGGCAGGTCGTAGCTGCCCTCGGCGGGTGATTGCAGGCCCGCGAGGGTGCGCAGGAGCGTGGTCTTGCCCGAGCCGTTCGGACCGCGCAGGATCAGCGCCTGGCCCGGCTGCACGCTCAGGGTCAGATCGCGCAGGACCGTGACGCCGCCCCGGGCCACCGCAAGGTTCGACAGGCTCAACATGGCGAAACGCCTAGCCGATAGGGCGCTGCGGGAAAAGGGGATTGGTCAAGTCCTGCGACCTTTTGCGCCCTAACCCCAGTCGCCCAGCAGCAGGTTCCGGGTAACGACCTCGACCGGGCGTTCCCGCGCGATCAGACCCGCCACCCATTCGCAGCTTCCGGCGTTGAAGACCGCGCCCCTGCCCCGCCGGTATTCCGCCATGCAGCCGTTGCCCCGGCTGGCGAGACCGAGGGTTTCGGGCGTGATCTCGCCGTAGATGGTCTGCGCCACCTCCTCGGCGTCGAGCGTGCCGATGAAGTGGTCCATGTCATGCCGCCCGGTGTGATGGGCAAGCGTGGTGGCCGGGGAAATCGCGACGATGGTGAGATCGCCTTCCAGCCCCGTGCCCTCTGCCGGAAAGGGCAGGCCTTTGCGGATCTCATAGTCGATCCCGTCGACCTCGTAGCCGAAGATCTTCGAGGTCGCGCCCAATACGTCGCCGTAACCGAGGCCCGTCCCCTGCATCACCCAGTGGTCGGGACGGTAAAGCGTGAAGCCGCCCGAGCCGTGGGCGGCGCAGCGGCTCCACCCGGCGTAGACGCCCATGCTGCCGGTCAGGCCCATCGTGGCGGCCGCCGGCCGGCGGGCCTGAGGGTGATCCCAGTAGCTCGTCAGCCGGTCGGTGGCACCCAAGGGATCCTCGGCCTCGGCACGGGTCTTGTAGCAGGTCTGGGTGGTCAAGTCCGCCGACAGCCGGGTCTGCCAGAAGAAATTGCCGCCGAAGCGGGCAAGCTGGCCAGCCCGGTCGAGCCAGGCGTCGAGATGGTCGCGCATCTCCCAGGTCCAGTATTCGTCATGGCCCACGATCACCGCGCGGCCGTAGCCCTCCAGCAACCCAGGGTCGGCGTGCAGGTCATGTTGGGTGAAGAAGTCGAAGGCGATCCCCTGCCTTTCGGCCCAAAGCGCGAAGGGCCGCTCGAAAGCCGCCCAGCCGGAAGAGGCGTATTTCTTCGAGATGCCGTTCGCGCGGGCATAGTCCATATGCGGATAGCGCGGCCGGGTCAGGAGGGGCGAGGCATGCGGGATGCGCGGCGCGTCCTCGGGCCAGCGGACGAAGCCCTTGGCCCAGGGGCGCAAGCTACTGACCTCGCCCGCGAAGTCGCCGCCGGTGGGGCCGGTCAGGCCCTGGTAATGGTTCGATCCGCCCCAGTCGTTGTAGGCGCACCAGGTTCCGGTCGCGAGCATGAAGGCCAGCTTCGCCGTGGGCTTTGCGGCTTTCAGCACGAACATGCCTTGCGAGCTGTGACCCTCGATCTCCAGGGTCAGACTGTAGACGCCGGAGGCCCAGCTTTCCGGGATGACCATCTCGAAGGCTATCGGCCAGCCGCAACCCTTGACCGAGCAGTCGGCGGGGGTGGGCGCGAAGGCGGTGGGGATCGTGGTTTCCAGCACCACCTGCGGCGCAAGCCCGTCGCGGGCGATGGTCAGTCGCGCCTCGCGGGCCGAGGACATGGCGTGGAGGCGCAGGGAATTGCCCGGCCGATAGGACAGCGCCGCGGCATAACCCCAGACCTGCGCCCGCGCGGGATCGTCCGAGGCCATTTCGTAGTAATGTCCCGTGACCGCATCGCCGTCGTCATAGGGTCCGGTGATGAAGAAACCCTGCATGGCGCACTCCCTGCCTTTTCCGCAGCATCGGCAGGCAACCGGCCCTTGGCAACGGGGTAAGTTGCCGCTTGGCCCTTGAAATGCGGCGGGGCCTGTGCCCCTCTCTGCGACAAAAAGGGAGAGCCATGCGGATCGGCGACATTTCTTTCTGGTATGCCGACATCGGCCTGCCCTACCGGCGCGCGGCGCTGGCGGGGGACACGACGGCGGACGTGGCGATCATCGGCGCGGGCTATACCGGGCTTTGGACCGCCTATTACCTGAAACAGGCCAATCCCGCGCTGGACGTGCTGGTGATCGAGAAGGAATTCGCGGGCTTCGGCGCCTCGGGCAGGAACGGGGGCTGGCTGACGGGCGGTTTTGCCTGGAACCATGCGCGCTATCTGGAAACCTCGTCGGAGCATGCCGTGCGCGCGATGGTCGAGGCGATGAACGGCACGGTGGACGAGGTGATCCGCGTGGCGGAAGTCGAGGGGATCGAGGCCGACATCCACCGGACGGACGAGCTGATGGTGGCGACCAAGCCCGCGCAGGTCGGGCGGATGCAGGCCGAAGTCGCGCACCGGAGGCATTGGGGCGAGGAGGGCCGTGTCTTCGAGATGGGCGCGGCCGATCTGGCCGAGCGCATCCGCATCCCCGGCGCATTGGGGGCGATGGTGGTGACGAACGTGGCGCGCGTCCAGCCGGCGAAGCTGGTGCGCGGGCTGGCGAAGGCGGTGGAACGGCTGGGGGTGCGGATCGTCGAGGGGACCACGGTCACAGCGTTTGAGCCGGGCGTGGTCACAACTGACCACGGGCGGGTCGAGGCTCCGGTGATCCTGCGCTGCACCGAAGGCTTCACGGCGGGGCTGCCCGGGCTGAAACGGGAATGGTTGCCGATGAACTCGGCCCAGATCGCGACGGAACCGCTGCCGCCGGAGCTCTGGGAGCAGATCGGCTGGCAGGGGCAGGAAATCGTGGGGGATTTCGCCAATGCCTATTGCTACTGCCAGCGCACCCGCGAAGGCCGGATCACGGTGGGCGCGCGGGGAGTGCCCTATCGCTTCGGATCGAACCTCGATACCAACGGCGCCCCGGATGCCGAGACGGTCCGGCGGCTGACGACGATCCTGCACCGGCATTTCCCGGCCACCCGTGCAGCGAAGATCGACCATGCCTGGTGCGGCGTGCTGGGAGTGCCGCGCGACTGGTGCGCGACGGTGGGCCTCGACCCGGAGACCGGGATCGGCTGGGCCGGGGGCTATGTGGGCGTAGGCGTCTCGACCTCGAACCTCGCCGGGCGGACACTGGCCGACCTGGCGCTTGGCCGGGATACCGACCTTGCGCATCTGCCCTGGGTCAACCGCCGCGTGAAGGACTGGGAGCCAGAGCCGTTGCGCTGGCTGGGAGTGCACGGGATGTACGCTCTCTTGAACGCGGCCGACCGGCGCGAGGACCGGCCAGGCGCGGGCGCGTCGAGGCTGGCGGCCGTGGGGAACTGGCTGACGGGGCGGGGCTAGGCGGATCGCAAGGAGATTGCGCGAACCCGGTCCGCGTGCAACAAACTCTGCAAAAATAATGGGGAGGACTTCATGACGCTCGGCCGCCGCCAGTTGATTGGCTATGCCCTGGCCACGCCGATGGCGCTGGCGCTTGGCCCCGCGCAGGCTGCCGACCGGCAGACCATCGAGCGCGAGATGGTGACGACCTGGTATCGGCTGGTGCTGGAACTGGTGCGCCACACTGCCACCCAGTCGCCGCCCGTCGCCAGCCGCGCCTTCGCCTATATCGGCATCGCCGCGCATGAGGCGCTGACCACCGGGAACGTCTCGCTCGTCTCGCTGGCCGGACAGGTGAACGGGCTGCCCCCGGCGCCCGCACGTGAGACGGGCGCGCATGATGAGGCCTGCGTCCTGCATGCGGCCCTCGCCGCCTCGGCACAGGTGCTGTTTGCCAATACCGGGCCAAGCGGCCAGCGAGCGCTGACCAAGATGGATGAAAAGCTGGGCGCGAAGGCGATGGAGGGGATCGACGCCGCTGTTGTCGAGCGCAGCATCGCCCACGGTCGCGCGCTTGCGGCGCATGTGCTGGCCTGGGCGGAAGCCGACGGCGGTGCGGTTATCACCAACATGGGCTTTCCGCGCAGCTATACCCCTGGCACCGACCCAGAAGACTGGGTGCCGACGAGCCTCATCCGTCAGCAACAGGCGCCGCTTCTGCCAGACTGGGGCGGGAACCGCACCTTTGCCATGCCCACCGGCAACACCTGCGCCTTGGCGCCGCCGCCCGCCTATAGCGAGGACCCGGCATCGGAGTTCTTCAAGGCGGCCAAGGAGGTGTATGACATCGGCATCTCGCTGACCGCTGACCAAACACTATCCGCCCGCTTCTGGTCGGACGATCCGATGCTGTCCTCCACCCCGCCCGGCCACTGGATCGCCATCGCGATCGAACTGGCCGAGCGTGATGTCATGCCCGCCGATCGGGTGGCCGCGATGATGGCCGTGCTGGGCATCGGCATGGCCGACGCCTTCATCGGCTGCTGGGCCACGAAATATGAATTCAACCTGGTCCGCCCGGTCACGGTGATCAAGCGCCTGATTGACCCTAAATGGGAGCCCTTGCTGATCACGCCGCCGTTCCCGGAATACCCGTCCGGCCACAGCACAGTCTCCGGCGCGGCGGCGATGGTGCTGACTGCGTTTCTGGGTGAGGATTTCGCCTTCGACGACCCGACGCACGAGCCCGACGACCTGCCGATCCGGAGTTTCGCAAGCTTCTGGGAGGCGGCGGAAGATGCGGCGCTGTCGCGGCTATACGGCGGCATCCACTACCGCTTCTCCTCGGTTCAAGGTCTGGCGCAGGGCCGCTGCATCGGCGCCTATGCCGCCGCGCTGAAGGTGTTTGCATGATTCGCCCGATAGCGCTTGTCCTGTCTCTGGCCAGCCCGGCTTTGGCCGACCCGGCGATCCCGACCTTCACCGACGAGACCGCGACGGCAGACCTGTCCACGGTCTATGAGGGCGAATGGGAATACATGGCTGGCGGCGGGGTCGCGACGTTCGACTGTTCCGGCGACGGATTCCCCGAAATCTTCCTGTCCGGTGGCGCGGGTCCGTCCGCGCTTTACCGGAATCGCAGTCCGCAGAGCGGGGCGCTGGCTTTCGAGAAGACCGAGGCGATCACCCTGGACGCGGTGCTGGGGGCCTATCCCCTGGACATCGACAGCGACGGGACGATGGACCTTGTTGTCCTGCGCCAGGGCGAGAACCGGCTGATGCGCGGCCTGGGCGACTGCCGCTTCGAGGCGGCGAACGAGGCCTGGGGCTTCGACGGCGGCGATGCCTGGTCCACCGCTTTCGCCGCGATCTGGGAGAAGGGACAGGACTGGCCGACGCTGGCGATCGGCAATTACATCGACCGCAGGGAGGAGGCCTTCCCCTGGGGTTCTTGCACCGACAACTGGCTGCATCGCCCCGATGGGAAACGCTTCGCTGCACAGATCCCGCTGAGCCCGTCCTACTGCGCCTTGTCCATGCTTTTCACCGACTGGAACCGTACCGGCCACCCCAGCTTGCGCGTCTCGAACGACCGGGAATACTACAAGGGCGGGCAGGAACAGCTCTGGCATCTGGAGCCGGGCCAGCCACCGCGACTGTTCACGGAAAAGGATGACGGATGGAAGCGCCTGCGCATCTGGGGGATGGGGATCGCCAGCGCCGATGTGAACCTGGACGGCTACCCGGACTATTTCCTGACCTCGATGGCCGACAACAAGTTGCAGGTGCTGAAGGACATCGCTGCGGGCAAGCCGGACTATGCCGATATCGCCTTCAAGTCCGGCGTCACCGCACACAAGCCCTATACCGGGGATGACCCGAGCCCCTCGACCGCCTGGCACGCACAGTTCGCCGACGTGAACAACGACGGGATCGCCGACCTCTTCGTCGCCAAGGGCAACGTCGACCAGATGCCGGATTTCGCCGCGAAGGACCCGAACAACCTACTGCTCGGGGTCGGTGACGGCACCTTCATCGAGGCCGGGGACAAGGCGGGTGTCGCCAGCGTGGCGGTGGCGCGGGGGGCGCAGGTGGTGGACCTGAACCTCGACGGCAAGCTTGACCTTGTGGTGCAGAACCGCTGGACCGGGCCGGAGGTGTGGCGGCAGACAGGCGAGGCCGGGGCCTGGGCCGAGCTGCGGCTTCAGCAGGACGGCGCAAACCGCGATGCCATCGGTGCGGTGATCGAGATCAAGCGCGGCGAGGCGGTGGAACGGCATGAGATCACCTCGGGGGGCGGGCATGGCTCGGGCTCGGTCGGCTGGCTGCATTTCGGGCTGGGCGCGGCCGATCGGGCCGAAGTCAGGGTCATCTGGCCGGATGGCGCCGAGGGCGACTGGATGGATTTGCCCGCCGGAACCTTCCAGATCCTGCGCCCGGATGCCCCGCCCGAAGCCTGGACGCCGCGCTGAGCCACGAATCGCTTTGGGGCACCAGGTGCGGGGTGAGTCACGCAACCTGCGGTATTGTTTCGCGATTGACCTGCGCGCAGGGGTCGATCCGGGGCGTGGAATAAGGCAAGATCGCGGCGCATCCCACTGGGATCGTTGATGTTTTTGTCACAGTATGCATTTTGCAAATATCCCGTACCGAAGGTTGCGGGCAGCCATTAAACTGTTTGCAATCAACAGCTTCCACCCCCCGGTCGGTGGTTCTGCAGTCGGAGAACCGCTGGATCGTCCGCCCCAGCCCCCTTCTGCGCTGCTGGTGCCCCGCGCAGCGTATTTGCGCAGACGCAGCGTCAAGCGCTAGAATGGAACTAGGACAAATGCCGATCCGATGCTGGGGCCGGAGCGGATTTACCGGTGGGAAAGTAGAGCTGTTTGCGATGGCGCAACGCGTTCCGCGATTGCGTAATCTTTTGTGATGAGTTGCCAACCGAGGAACGAACGTGACACAGGGTCCGACACAGATCAGCAATCAACTCGAGGGCGAGTTGGGCCGGGTCGACCCCGAGGCGTTCGCCGATGACCTGAAACCCGGCACTCGGCTTCTGGGCGGGCATTATACCATCGAGGGCTTCCTCAACAGCGGCGGATTCGGGATCACGTACCTGGCGAAGGACAGCCTCGACCGCACGGTCGTGATCAAGGAATGCTTCCCAAACGCGCTCTGCCGCCGCTCGACCAGCCTGGTCCGGGCGCGGTCGCGCAAGCACCAGGGCGATTTCCGGGGCTTCGTCGACAGTTTCCTGGCCGAGGCGAAGAGCCTTGCCCGCCTCGTGCATCCGAACATCGTCGGAGTGCACCAGGTGTTCGAGGACAATGATACCGCCTATATGGCGATCGACTACATCGACGGGCGCGACCTGCACGACATTCTCGATTCCACGGACCACGCCTTCACCCCCGACCAGATCGTCGCGATGCTGAAGAGGATGCTCAGTGCGGTGGAGTTCATCCACCAGGTCGGTATCCTGCACCGCGACATCTCGCCCGACAACGTGCTGGTCGACAGGTCCGGCAACCCGATCCTGATCGACTTCGGCGCCGCCAGCGAACAGGTCGCGCGCGCGACCCGGGTGCTGACCGGGCGGCGGGTGATCAAGGAAGGCTATTCGCCGCAGGAGTTCTACCTGACCGGGGCGGAACAAAGCCCGGCGAGCGATCTTTATTCGCTGGGCGCGACCTTCTACCACGTCATTACCGGCCAGCCGCCACCGGAAAGCCAGCGCCGCCTCGCCCGCGTGGCCGAGGGCGAGGCCGATCCCTACCAGCCGCTCGCGGGCCGGTTCGACGGGTATCCGCCGGGCTTTCTGGAGGCGATCGACAAGGCGGTGCGCGTCATGCCGAAGGACCGCATCCAGTCGGCGGGCGACTGGCTGGACTGGATCCGCATCGGCGAGGAGGGCGGACCGCTCCCCGCCGCGCTGACCGAGGAACCGCCGAAGCTGAAGACCCGTCCCGTTACCCGCCAGCCGGTCCCGCCGCCGGGCAGGTTCCTTGCCGACAACATGGGTTATGTCATCGGCGCCGGGACGGTGTTCCTCATGGCGGGGATCGCGGTCCTCTTGTCGCTCCTGACCTGAGCCGCCTCAGCCGCCCGGCAGCGCCACCGCGCGCACCCCGTCGGCCACCCGGTCGGACGGGTGCAGGATGACCCGGTCCCCGGCCGCGAGCCCGTCAAGCACCTGCGCGAAATCCTCGTTGCGCTCGCCCAGAACGATTTTCCGGAGCGCCACCCGACCGTCGCGCAGAGTGTAGGTGCCCCAGTCCGTCCCGTCGCGGAAAAGCGCGCCGACCGGGATGGTCAGCACCCCCTCCTGCTGCCAGATCGCAATCCGGGCGGTGACGCGGAAGCCGTGGCCCAGCTGCCTGCGGTCCGCCGGGGTTCCCTCCAGCGCCAGGACCACCGTCACCCGCTGCTCCTCGATCCCCAAGGCCGAGACCCGCGTCACCGCCGCAGGCTCCACCCGTTCGACCCGCGCGGCGATGGGGGCACCACCCCAGCCCGAAACCGTGGCCTGCGCGCCCTCGGCCACACGCACGGCATCGCGCGACAGAAGCTCGACCACGATCTCCAGATTGCCCGGATCGCCCAGTTCCAGGATCGGGGTGCCAGGCTGCACCACCTGCTCGCTTTCCGTCAGCACGCGCAGCACCCGCCCGGACACCGGGGCGAGGATATCGACACAGCAGGCGGCCGGGGGGCTGGCCCCGTCCAGGCGCAGCACCGCCTGCGCGCTTTCCAGTTCCTTTTCACGCACCGCCAGATTGGCCAGCGCGCTGGCGACGGCGGCGCGGGCGGTCTTTTCCTCGCGTACCGCGCTGTCATAGGCCCGCGCGGACAGCGCGCCCTTGCGGTAGAGCGCCGTGGCCCGCGCGGCCTCGGCGGTCATGAAGTCTTGCGTCGCCTCGGCCTGGGCCAGCTGCGCGCGGGCAAGCTCGGTCGCCGCCACCGCCGCGGCCGCCGTCGCTTCGGCCACCGCGCGCGACCGGCTGTCCAGAAGCACCGGCGCCGCCGGGCCGATGGCCGCCACCCGCTCGCCCTCGCGCACCGCGTCGCCCGCGTGCAGGCTGATCCGCTGCAACCGGCCCGCGATGCTCGCCGAGACGGTGAAGACCTCGCGGATGCGCGCCTCCCCCTCTTCCTCGACCGCCACTTCCAGCGGACGAGCCGCGACCTCGGCCAGGTCCACCTCGACCGGGCGCGGCAGGAAGGCCCAGACCAGTGCGGCGATCACGGCAAGAGCGGCGGCAAGGGGCAGCAGGCGGCGCATGGGTCACTCCCGCGTTTTCAGGACTTCGATCATGTCGAGCGTGTTGATCCGGCGGCGGATCGCAATGGCAGAAACCAGCACAGCGGCGCAGACGACAAGGCTGGCGATGGCATAGACCTCGCGCCCGATGACGAAGGGCACGCGGTAAAGGTCCGAGGAAAAGGCCGCGACCATCGCCCGCGCGATGCCATGGCCGAGAAGCCAGCCCAGCGGCTGCGCCAGCGCCACCACCACCGCCACTTCGCCGAACAAGACGCCCGACACCTCGCGGCTGGTGAAGCCCAGGACGCGCAGGCTGGCCAGTTCGCGGCCCTGTTCGGACAAGGCGATGCGCGAGAAATTGTAGACCACGCCGATGGCGATGATTCCCGCGAGCCCGGTATAGACCGTGATCATCACGGTGATGTTCTCGGCCAGCGTGGCGCGGAAGCGGTCGAGCATCAGGCGGGTCACGCTGATCAGTTCGGTCTTCGGCGCGGCCCTCGCGGCGGCGAAGAAGGCGGCCTCCCCGGCGCGGTCGAGGCGCAGGTTGACGCCCGAAACCATCGCATCCTCGCCCATGAGCCGGTTCAGCGCTCCGATCTCGATCGCCGCGCCAAGGCCGACATAGCCGACCGAGAGGCCGCTGACCGGCAGGGTCACTGTCGGGCGCCGGCCCTCCTGGACTTCGACGGTGACGAGATCACCGGGGCGGACATGCAGGGCATCCGCCAGGGCCTCGGACAGGATCAGCCCGGCCTCGGGCAGCTTCATCGGCCGCAGCCCGGGGTCGAGCACACGCGACAGCCGTGGCTCGACCGGGCGGCCGATGATCGCCAGCGTCTTCGACCAGCCGCGATGGCTGATCCGGGTGGCAACCTGGCGGAACGGCTCGGCCGAGATCACCCCCGGCAGGCCGCGCACGGCATATACCGCGCGCAGAGGCTCGGGCGCGGCAAAGAATATCTGCGCATCATGGGGTTCGGACCGGAAGAAGGTGATCTCGATCATCCGCTCGATCGACCCGAAGGACCAAAGCGAGGCCACCAGGATCGCGCCGGCCATGGCAACGCCGAGGGTCGAACTGGCCGTCCGGAACGGTCGGCGCATCAGGTGGCGGGCGACCATCACCCCGGTCTGGCGCAGGTGAAACAGACGGCGCAGCCCGCCCAGCCGCGCGCGGTAGGCTGCGGGCGCGGGCGGCGACATGGCCACGGCGGGCGGCAGCCGTACCACGGAGCGCACTGCGTAAAGGGCGCCGCCCACGGCCGCGGCGAGGGTGATCAGCGCCGCCAGCCCGTAAAGCTGCGGATCGCGGGTGAAGACGAGATAGGGAAATGCAAAGAACCGGGCATACATCCCCGCCAGTCCCACCCCCAGCCAGGCCCCGGCGGCAAACCCGATCAGGATGCCCGCGACGGCGATGAGCAGGACGAATTCCACATAATGCTGCGCCACCGCGCGCGAGGAATAGCCGATCGCCTTCAGAAGGCCGATCTGCTCGCGTTCCAGGGTGATCAGCCGCGACAGCGTCATGTTGACCAGCATGGCCGCGACCAGAAGGAAGATCGGCGGCAGGACCTTCACCATCGCCGAAAGCTGCTGCAACTCGGCATCAAGGAAAGCATGCGAGATCTGGTCCTTGCGCGCCGTGGCCCCCGCCCCGCCATAGCGCGCGATCAGCCGGTCCAGGCTTTCGATCACCCGTTCGGGGCTGGCGCCGGGGGCAAGCTTCAGCACCAGGCTAGAGAAGGCGCCTTCCAGATCGTAGGCGGCTTCAAGGCTTGCGCGCGGCAGCCAGACCACGCCGAAGCGATCCGGGTCGGGCATCATCTGACCGGGACCGAGCGCGTAGATGAACTCGGGCGACAGCGCCAGCCCGGTGACCAGAAGCTCGCGCCGCTGGCCGTTCATCACCACCGGCAGCACATCGCCGGGACCAAGCCCGTGGGCCCGGGCAAAGCCCTCGGACACCGCCGCCTCGCGCAGCGATTGCGGATCCGGCAGCCGCCCCTGCCGCAGGTAGAGCCGGTTCAATCCCGCCGCGCCCTCGGGCAAGGAGACCAGCTGGACCGAGGCCGGGCCGGACATGCCCGGCAGATCGGGGCTGCCCAGCTTGACGATCCGCGCCTCGGCATCGAGCACGCCGCCGATCTCTTCGATCTCGGCCAGAAGCGCGCGCGGGGCGCGGGTCACAGTGGCGAAGACATCGGCGAAGCGGTAGTCCTCATAATAGCGCGCCCGCGTCTCGTGCAGCGAGGCATAGGCCCCGTTGCCCAGGATCAGCGTCGCCACCCCTGCCGCCAGCACCAGCGCGATGGCCAGCACCTGCGCCCAGAGCCTTCGCAGGTCGCGCAGGACCTTGCGGCGCAGCGGGCTGATCACCATGCGACCTCCGCGGGTGACTTCTTCACCTCGTTGACGGTCTCCTCGACGATCCGGCCATCGGCAAAGCGGATGACGCGGTCGGCGATCTCGCGGATCGCGGCGTTGTGGGTGATGACCAGCGTCGTCGCCCCCACGGCGCGGTTCACCAGGGTGAGCGCCTCCAGCACCTTGATGCCGGTTGTGCTGTCCAGCGCCCCGGTGGGTTCGTCGCAGAGCAGCACCTCGGGATTCTTCGCGATGGCGCGGGCGATGGCGACGCGCTGCTGTTCGCCGCCCGACAGCTGCGCCGGGAAATGGTCGGCCCGGTCCGACAACCCCACCAGCGCCAGCGCCCGGTCGGCGGGCATCGGCTGGCGGGCGATCTCGGTCACCAGCTCGACATTCTCGCGCGCAGTGAGGCTGGGGACGAGGTTGTAGAACTGGAAGACGAAACCCACATGATCGCGCCGGTAGCGGGTCAGCTGCGCCTCGCTCAGGCGGGTGAGCTGCTGGTCCCCGAACCAGGCCTCGCCGCCCGTGGCCCGGTCCAGCCCGCCGACGATGTTGAGGAAGGTGGATTTCCCCGAGCCGGAGGGGCCGAGGATGACGATGAACTCGCCCCGCCGCGCCTTGAAGTCGATGCCGCGCAGCGCCTGCACCTCGAGCGCGCCGTTGCGGTAGACCTTGGTCAGGCCTTCCGCCCGGAAGACTGTTTCGCTCGGCTGGAGCATCGGGGGCCTCCTTCGGCCCGCAACCTATTCGCCCGAGACGCGGGGCGCGTTGATCCGCATCAAGCGCGGCCGCCACGCGCAAAGCTTGCGCGCATACCGCTGCGGCCCCGCACGCGACGACGCCTGGATCATTCGTGCCGAAGGGCGACGATCGGGTCAAGCGCGGCGGCCTTGCGCGCCGGGAAGTAGCCGAAGATCACCCCGATCAGCGCCGAGAAGCCGAAGGCGAGCACCACGACGTAAAGCTGCGGCGCGAAGGGGATCGCCATGTAAAGCGAGGCGACGAAGGCCAGCGCCAGCCCCACCGCGACGCCGATGATGCCGCCGACCAGAGACAGCACCACCGCCTCGACCAGGAACTGCATCTGCACCTGCCGCCCCTCGGCCCCGACAGCCAGCCGGATGCCGATCTCGCGCGTGCGTTCGGTGACCGAGACCAGCATGATGTTCATGATCCCGATCCCGCCGACCAGCAGGCTGACGGCGGCGACCGAGGACAGCATCCCGGTCAGGACCGCGTTGATCCCGGTCAGGATCGAGGCCAGCTGCGCCATGTCCATGACGCTGAAATCATCCTCCTCGTCCACCGCGATCCGCCGCCGTTCGCGCATCAGCGTCTGGATCTCGCGGATACCGCGCGCGCTGGAGACGCCGGAAGCAAGCTCCACCGAGATCGAGCTGACGTTGTCGCTGCCCAGCAGGCGGCGCTGCACCGTACGGATCGGCATCAGCACGATGTCGTCCTGGTCCTGCCCGAAGGTCCCGGCGCCTTTCGCTTGCAGGAGCCCGATCACCTCGCACGAGACATTGCCCGCCCGCATCTGCTGGCCGGTCGGGTCGGAATTGCCGAAGAGCGCGCGGCGCACCGTCTCGCCGATGATGCAAACGGCGGTGCCCGAGCGGTCCTCCGACGGGCTGAAGCTTCGCCCGCGCAACAGCGTCCAGTTGCCGGTGACCAGATAGCCCGAGGTCGCGCCGGTGATCGTCGTGGACAGGTTCTGCCCGCCCGCGACCACGGTCTGCGTGCTGTTCACCGTGGGCGAAAGGGTGGCAATCACCGACAGCTCTTCCAGGGCATCGGCGTCGCGCAGGGTGAAGGGGCGCGTCACGCTTGTACCGCCGGGACCGGGCCCGCGGTCGGGGCGGATCGACAGCACGTTGGTCCCCAGGCTCGCCACGCTGGCCGTGACCGACCGCGACGACCCCTGCCCCACCGTCACCATCGCGATGACTGCCGCTACCCCGATGACGATGCCCAGCATGGTCAACCCCGAGCGCAGCTTGTTGCGCCGCAGGGCCAGAAGCGCCAGGCGCAGAGTTTCCCAGATCATGCGCCCGCCCTTTCCGGCACCGGCCCGTCACTGCGCACCTTGCCATCGGCAAAGACGATCAGCCTGCCGGCATAGGCCGCGATATCCTCTTCATGCGTGACCATGACGATGGTGATGCCGTCCTCGCGGTTCAGGGACTGGAGAAGCCGCATGATCTCGTGGCTGCGGTGACTGTCGAGATTGCCGGTAGGCTCGTCCGCCAGGATCACCTTCGGGTCGCCGACCAGCGCCCGGGCGATGGCGACGCGCTGCTGCTGGCCGCCGGACAGTTGCGAGGCATCGTGGTCCTCGCGCCCCTCCAGCCCGACCTTGTGCAGCGCGGCACGGGCGCGCTCGATCCGCTCGGCGCGCGGCATGCCCTTGTAGATCAGCGGCAGTTCCACGTTCTCCAGCGCCGAGGTGCGCGGCAAGAGGTTGAAGCCCTGGAAGACGAAGCCCAGGAAATGCCGCCGAAGCAGCGCCCGGCGGTCGCGGTCCAATCCCTGGACCTCGACCCCGTTGAACAGGAAGCGCCCCGAGGTCGGCCGGTCAAGCAGCCCGATCGTGTTCATCGCGGTGGATTTCCCCGATCCCGACGGCCCCATGATCGCGACGAACTCGCCCTGGCCGATCACCAGGTCGACATGGTCCAGCGCGCGCACTTCGGTCTCTCCGCTGCCATAGACACGCGAGACATCGGACAGCTCGATGAGCGGCGGGTCGACGGCTTCGGACATCTCAGCTCCCCGTGCTCTGGTCGAGGATCACTAGATCGCCCTCCGACAGGTTCTCAGAGGCCACCGCCGTAAGCTTGCCGTCGCTTTCACCCGGTTGGACCTCGACCTCGGTGGCGATGCCATCGCGCAGGACCCAGACGGTCGGTGTGTCGGACCCGCCGGTCTCCTTCGGCGCCGCGTCCGGCCGGCGTGGCATGATCATGCCGATCAGCCCGTTGCCACCCCGGCCGCTGCCGGTCTGCGCCACCTGTGGCGGCTCGTAGCGAAGAGCGGCGCCCGGCACCCGCAGGGTATCCTCGACCACGGTGACGGCAATGGTCGCCGTCGCGGTCATGCCCGGACGGAGCAAGCCCTCACCATTGTCGACCGAGAGGATCGCCTTGTAGGTGACTACGCCATCCGTCGTCTCGGGGGCGTAGCGCACCGTGGTGATCACCGCCGGAAAGCTCCGGCCCGGGAAGGCATCGACGGTAAAGCGCGCTTCGTTGCCCACCGCCACCCGGCCGATGTCTGCCTCGTCCACATCCACCCGCAGTTCCATCCGCGCAAGGTCCTCGGCCAGGGTGAACAGCACCGGCGCGTTCAGCGAGGCGGCGACGATCTGCCCCGGCTCGGCGGCCCGGTTCAGCACCACCCCGGAAATCGGCGAGCGGATCGTGGCCTTGCCCAGTTCCGTCTTCGCTTCCGAAAGCCGCGCCCGGGCCAGCGCCACCTCGGCCTTCGCACCATCGACAACCGCCAGCGCCCGGTCGCGTGCCACCTCGACAGCGATCATCTTCAGCCGCGTGCTCTGACCGCGCTTGTCCAGTTCGGCTTGCGACTCATAGGTGACTTGGGCCTCGCGCACTGCGGCTTCGGCCTGTTCCAGGCTTGCCTCGGCGGCCTGCAACTGCGCCTCGGCGGTCAGGATCTGGTCGTTGAGCTTGGTGTCGTCCAGCCGGGCCAGCACCTGCCCCACCTGGACCCGGTCGTTGAAATCCACCGCGACCTCGGCCAGCGCCCCGGACAGTTCCGACGACACGTCGACCTGCGTCGTCGGCTGGACCGATCCCGTCGCCGTCACCGTCACGACCAGCTGACCCCGGCTGACCGCCTCGGTCTCATAGCGGACCACGCCAGCCTCCTGCCGCAGCCCGAGCCAGAGCCAGGCGCCTCCGCCGGACAGGGCCAGCGCCGCCAGCAGCAGCCAAAACCAACGGCGGCGTGGATGCCTGCCCTGTCCCAGGATGCGGGCCATGTCATCCGCCGACTTCGCCATCGCGCATTTTCCTTGTTGCAGTCACATCGTCGGCAGTGCGCTTCCGGTGACCGGACCGCTGTGCCACTGTTTCAACGCCGCAGAATGGCGTTTCCGTCGCCGGTCGCAGGATGGATGGTGGGCGGTGAGGGACTCGAACCCCCGACATTCTCGGTGTAAACGAGACGCTCTACCAACTGAGCTAACCGCCCCGACCTTCGTCGAAGTAGCGAAGCGGCGGGCATGATGCAAGCCGGTTCAGCCTGCGCCGGTCGCAGGCGGGTCGTCGGAGGGGTCCGCAGCGGCGCCAAGCCCGGCTCCGGCCCCGGCTCCGAGGCCCATGCCCATAGCCATGCCGCCACCCCCTGCGCCCCCTTGCCCGCCACCGCCACCCCGGCCCCCGCCCTCGCGTCCACCCCCGCCCTTGCCGCCGCTGCCCCCGCCGGGACGGGTCGGCCCCTGCGCGGGAATCGCGACCCCTGCGGGGATCGGCGTCAGATCCAGCGCGCTGCGGATGAAGGCACGCAGTGAGGCGACCAAGGGTTGCGTCGGAACCGGACGCCCCGCCGCCAGGTCGCGTGCGGCGGCGGCGGCCAGTTCCACCTGCTCCTCGGTGCCCAGAAGCAGGATGTCGGACAAGGCACCCTCCACCGCATCGCGGATGCGGCGCGAACGGTCCGACCCCGGACTTTCCGCGTCCGGCGCCAGGTCCCGCAGATGGCGCGGATCGACGGCAAGGTTCCCGGTGAATGACCCGCCCAAGACCTTGTAGGCGGCGATCAGCACCTTCAGCCGCTCGTTGATCTGCCGGTTCATCCGTTCCCGCCGCTGTTGCAGCGTGACCATGAACAGGATGCGGATGCCGATCCCCACCAGCGCGAAAAGCGCGATGCCGATCAGCGTCGTCAGCACGGATTGCCAGCTGGAAAAGTCGAACGAACGCATGGGCCCTTCCGATCGTCGGACCGCGAGCATAGCCTGCAAGCATCCCCGCCGGAATGCAGAAAGCGCGCCCGGGCGGGGCGCGCTTTCGCTAGGATGGTGGGCGATAACGGATTTGAACCGCTGACATCTTCGATGTGAACGAAGCGCTCTACCGCTGAGCTAATCGCCCGATGCCGCGGCTTTTAGCTATCCTCTTCGCTGTCCGCAAGGGCCAATCCCGCAGGCTTCGCCTCGGCGCGGCGCAGCTTCAGGGTCAGCGCCGGACCCTTGGTCTTGACCACCCGCAGCTTGCCCAGAGGTGGCACCGCCAGCGCCTTGCCGCTGGCCAGCGCCTCGCCCAAGGCGGCGAGCGTAGCCTCGACCGCCGCCTTCACCTCCGGCTTCCGGCCGCCGGTCGCGCTGGCCACCGCCTCGATCAGGTCCTTCAGCTTCATCGTGCCGCCACTGGCCTCGGGTGCGGTTTCGACCACCGTCAGTGCGGGCTTGGCGGTCGTTTCGGCGGCGGACCTTGCCTTTGCGGGCCTCGCCGCCTTGGCGGGTTTCGTGTCGGTCTTGTCCTTGGGGGTGCGGGCCATCCTGCCTGTCCTTCAAACGCTGTCGGCGGCGGACGATAGAGTGGGTTCGGTCCCAGGGCCAGCCGATTCCCCCGCCCCGAATGCGAAAAGGCGCGCCCGAAAGGCGCGCCTTTTCCATCTCGTCGAGCGATCAGTGCGCGGTCTGCACCGGCTGCACCGCCGCCGCCGCCCGGGCCGCTGCGGCAGCCTCTTCCGCCGCCTCGTCCCACTCCACCGGCTCGGGCTGGCGCACAAGTGCCTGGGCCAGGACCTCGCGGACATGGCTCACGGGGATGATCTTCAGGCCTGTCTTCACGTTCTCCGGAATCTCCGCCAGATCCTTGGCATTCTCCTCCGGAATGAAGACGGTCTTGATCCCACCCCGCAGCGCGGCGAGCAGTTTCTCCTTCAGCCCGCCGATCGGCATGGCGTTGCCGCGCAAGGAAACCTCGCCCGTCATCGCGATGTCCTTCCGCACCGGAATCCCGGTCAGGACCGAGACGATGGAGGTCACCATCGCCAGACCCGCCGAGGGACCGTCCTTCGGCGTCGCCCCGTCCGGAACGTGGACGTGGATGTCGATCGTGTCGAACTTCGGCGGCTTCACCCCGATCTGGGGGCTGACCGAGCGGACGTAGCTGGCCGCCGCGTCGATGGATTCCTTCATCACGTCGCCCAGTTTCCCGGTCGTCTTCATCCGGCCCTTGCCCGGCAGCTTCAGCGCCTCGATCTGAAGCAGATCGCCGCCCACAGAGGTCCAGGCGAGGCCCGTCACCACGCCGACCTGATCCTCCTTCTCGGCCAGGCCATAGCGGTGGCGCTGGACACCCAGATATTCCTCGACCTTCGCCGGGTCGACCTCCACCTTCTTCGTCTTGCCCTTCAGGATGTCGGTCACGGCCTTGCGGGCGAGTTTCGCGATCTCGCGTTCCACGTTCCGCACCCCGGCTTCCCGAGTATAGTAACGAATGACATGGTTCAGCGCGTCGTCGCTGACGCTGAACTCGCCCTTCTTCAGCCCGTTCGCCGCGATCTGCTTCGGCAAGAGGTGCTGCTTCGCGATCTCCCGCTTTTCATCCTCGGTGTAGCCGGCCAGCGGAATGATCTCCATCCGGTCCATCAGCGGCCCCGGCATGTTGTAGGAGTTCGCCGTGGTGATGAACATCACGTTCGACAGGTCGTATTCGACCTCCAAGTAGTGGTCGATGAAGGTATTGTTCTGTTCGGGGTCCAGCACCTCAAGCAAGGCCGAGGCCGGGTCGCCCCGGAAGTCCTGACCCATCTTGTCGATTTCATCCAGCAGGATCAGCGGGTTGGTGGTCTTGGCCTTCTTCAAGGACTGGATGATCTTGCCGGGCATGGAGCCGATATAGGTCCGCCGGTGGCCGCGGATCTCGGATTCGTCGCGCACGCCGCCAAGGCTGATGCGGATGAACTCGCGCCCCGTGGCCTTGGCCACCGACCGCCCCAGCGAGGTCTTGCCGACACCCGGAGGCCCGACGAGGCACAGGATCGGCCCCTTCCGCTTCTGCGAGCGCTGCTGCACCGCCAGGAACTCGATGATCCGCTCCTTGACCTTCTCGAGGCCATAGTGGTCGTCATCCAGCACCTTCTCGGCGCGGGCCAGATCCTTCTTGACCCGGGACTTCACGCCC
>NZ_JAEULO010000018.1 GCF_016793705.1 Tabrizicola sp. | reverse complement strand
GCAACGCGAAACCGGTCCCCGCATCAACGACCGCATCCGCGCTCCGGAAATCCGCCTGATCGGTGCGGATGGCGAGAATGTCGGGGTCGTGACCCCTGCCCGCGCGATGCAGATGGCCGAGGAAGCCGGACTGGACCTGGTGGAAATCTCGCCGACCGCCGTGCCGCCGGTCTGCAAGATCATGGACTTCGGCAAGTTCAAATACGAGACGCAGAAGCGCGAGGCCGAGGCCCGCAAGAAGCAGAAGATCATCGAGATCAAGGAAATCAAGTTCCGGCCGGGCACCGACACGCATGACTATGACGTGAAGATGCGCTCGGTGGTGAAGTTCCTGGAGGAAGGCGACAAGGTGAAAGTCACCCTGCGCTTCCGGGGCCGCGAGATGGCGCACCAGGAGCTTGGGCTGGAGCTGCTGAAACGGGTCGAGGCCGATGTGGCCGAGATCGGCAAGATCGAATCCTTCCCCAAGCTGGAAGGCCGCCAGATGGTGATGATGGTCGCGCCGAAGTAAGGCGCCGCAGGTCCGCTCGTCGTCGACTTCGTCGCGCCTCGCAGTGGGGAACCACCGACGAGAAGCCGAAGGCGCACGAGGAGGGGACGGACGAAGCGTCGTCTGCGGGGGCAATCTGCCCCCGTTTTCATTCGTGCTTCGCCTCGCGCGGCCGTCCCCGCGTCGGGATCTCCTTCAGCAGGCCCCCAACTCCCATTCCGGCGATGTCCACCGCCGTCACGGGCACACCGCAGATCAGCCGCTCCATCACCCAGTCGGCCCCGTTCAGTGCGGGGCTGCGGACGCATCCTGGCAGGCCGATGACCGGGGTTTCCCCAAGACTGCCGAGGAAGAGGAGGTTGCCGGGATCGACCGGCATGCCGAAGCGGTCGACCCGGCCCCCCGCCCTGCGGACGGCGGCGGGGGCCACGTCCACGGGGTCGGAAGTGGCGGAGGCGGTGAGGATCAGGATCAGCTCGGCCCCTGTGAGACCGGCGAGGGTCAGGGCGAGGTCGGCCTCGCGGTGCGGGCTGTGCAAGTGGGTGGTCAACCCGGCGCCCAGCGTGGAGAGGCGGCCGGTGATCGCCGTCATCTTCGCCGGGCGGGCTGCGGGGTCGGTGTGGGTTTCGACCAGCGCCACGCGGGAGAGCCGGGGATGATGCAACGCCAAAGCCCGTGTTCCGGCGGCGCGGGCGGTATCGACCGAGGCGCGCGCAACGCCATAGGCGATGACCTTGACGGTCGCGACCATTTCGTCCGCCTTCACCCTTTGCCAGCGCGGCACGGTGGCCAGCGTGATCATCGGATCGACAAGGTTCAGCGCGTCGACGCGGGAAGCGACGACTTCGACCACTCCGGCGCTGCGGGCATGCAGGTTCACCCGGCCCGTGCCGACGGGGCGGAGATCAAGGCCCGAAGCCTCGGGGTCGGGGACAAGGGCTTTTGCGATGGCGAGGGCCGCGGCGTCCTCGTGCAGGTCATCGGGGTCGAGGCGCGCGGCGATGACCTCGGACCGCCCGCTTGCGCGGAGCCGCGCGACCTCGACCGGACCAAGGGTGCAGCCCTTGCGCAGGCGGCCTTCGGGCAGGGCGACGGAATGGGCGAGGATCGCGCCTTCGGCTTCCGTCAGGGGGATCGGGCCGAAGCGCATCAGGTCCGCAGGGTTTCGGTGATCTGCGCCATGATCGAGACGGCGATTTCCGCCGGAGACCGGGCGCCGATGTTCAGGCCGACGGGCGCGCGAATCTTCGCGATCTGGTCGGGAGTGAAACCGGCCTCGGTCAGCCGCTCGACGCGCCTGGCATGGGTGCGGGTGGAGCCGAGGCAGCCGAGATAGAAGGCGGGGGACGTGAGGGCGAAGCGGATCGCGGGGTCGTCGAGCTTGGGATCGTGGGTCAGGGTGACGATCGCGGTGCGGGCGTCGGGTTGGAGCCTGGCGAGGGCCTCGTCGGGCCAGTCGTCGAGGATGGTCTCGCCGGGGAAGCGAGCGGCGGAGCCGAAGGCGGCGCGGGGCTCGACCAGGGTGGGGGCATAGCCACAGGTGCGGGCGATGGCGAGCAGCGGCTGGGCGATGTGAACCGCGCCGATGACGATGAGGCGGAGCGGCGGGTTGTGGATGGCGATGAAGCGGCCGTCCTCCTCCATGCCGGAGCGGTCGGACTTGAAGCGGGCGTCGGTGGCGGGGTCCTGGCCGGGGGGGACGAGGCGCCGTTCCCAGGTGGACGGGGTGGTGACGATGGCCAGGGCGCGGGGCGCGGCACGGGCGGCGGTCAGGGATTCGAGCAGGGGTTCGGGCAGGGCTTCCGCCCCCTCGCCCACGGGTTCGACGAGGACGCGGATGGTGCCGCCGCAGGCGAGGCCGGCGGCGAAGGCGGTCTCGTCGCTGACGCCGAAGGTCAGGATGCGGGATTTGCGGTCATCCAGGGCGTCGAGCGCCTCGGTGATCACCGCGCCCTCGACGCAGCCGCCGGAGACGGAGCCCGTCATCTCGCCGTCGCCAGAAATGGCGAGCTGGCTGCCTGCCTGGCGGGGGGCGGAACCCCAGGTCTCGATCACGGTGGCGAGGGCGGCCCCCTTTCCGGCGCGGTGCCAGGCGAGGGCGGCCTCGGGGATCAGATCGTGATCGGCGCGGGTCATGTGCGGATTATGCGTCCGGGCCGGGATCATTGCCACAGAAATGAACGCGCCGCAGGGGGGCCTGCGGCGCGACTTTGGTCGGGGGTGGCGTCAGCCGCGATCGGCGCGCCGCAGGAGGGGCGTGATCACCCGGACCTCGACCCGGCGGTTGGCGGCTTCGCTTTCCTGGGTGTCGATCAGAAGCTCCGTCTCGCCGTAGCCCTGGACGACCATGTTCTCCGGCGGGATGTCGAAGTATTCGGTCAGGGCCAGCGCCACCGATTCCGCGCGGCGGTCGGAGAGCGCGAGGTTCATCGCCGCCTTGCCGGTCGCGTCGGTGTGGCCCTCGATCAGGAAGACCTCGCGCGGATTGTCGGCCAGCAACTCCTGCATGACGCGGCCGAGGTCGGCGAGGTTGCGCGCTTCCTTGGCGGCCACGGCGGCAGAGCCGGAGGCGAAGGTCACGGGCTCGACATCGATGGTGGCGGCGAGCGCGCGGACTTCCGGAATCTCGCGGATCTGGCGGAGCGAGAACTTGCGGCCGGCGCGGTCGGCTTCCAGCGCGGCCAGCTCGCGTTTCAGGGCGGCATCCTCGTCCTTGGAGGAGATGACGATGCGCTTCTTCGGCTTCGGCAGGTCGCGGATGTAGACCGGGTCCTCGGTCGCCAGATCGTCGATCAGCACGATCTCGCGGCCGAGGTCGTCATAGGTGGCGCGGCGCAGGACCCGGCCCGTCGCGTCGCGGATCGTCACCACCTGGGTGCCGTCGCCGCGCTGGACGATGGTGCGAGTGGAGCCGTCCCTGAAGGTCTCGGTCCGCACGGTCGAGCCGGGGCGCCGGATCACGGTGTCGTCGTCCTTCAGCACGCGGTAGGTGCCGTCGGGTTGCAGCACGATGACCCGGTCGCCGGTGTTCGACACCACGCGGCTGTCGCCCATCGTCGAGACGGTGGTCTCGGCGGCGGCCTCGCGGTTGTTCTTGATGATCGCGCCGACGGCGAGGGCGCCGAGGACGAGGAGACCGGCTTTCTCCAGATCGGAGAGGCCGCTCTTCTTGCCGTCGCCAAGCGCTTTCGGCGCGGCGGCAAATTCCTGAGCCGAGGTCCGGGTGTTGGCGTCGGTGAGCGTTTCGGTCACGTCCGCCACCAACGAGGCGGGATCGGCCTCGGGAACGACGGCCGCCGCGTCTTCCGAGGGCGCCGTGGCGACAAGGGCGGCGGCGCCGAGCGACGAGGGGTCGATGGCGGTCGGATCGGCAGTGAGGAGCTGGGTCAGGCTTTCGACCTCTGTCTCGGTCACGACCGGGGCTTCCACCGGTTCGGCCATCAGGGCCGGGTCAGGCTCGGCCACCTTCAGGCCAGCGGCGGGATCGACGATCTCGCCCGAGGGCGCCACCAGTTCGGCCTCGGCAGCGGCCACGGCTGCGGCGGCCACGGCGGGGTCGATGGCTTCGCCGGTGGCCGAGTCGATGACGGCGTCAGCCGGAATCGCCGCCCCGTCCTCTGACCCGTCTGCCGGTTCGGTGGCGGGTTCTTCGGCAGCAGGCTCCTCTTGCGCGGCGGGGTCCTCGACGACCGCTGGCTCCTGGGCGGCGGGCTCTTCCACCGCTTCCGGTTCAACGGCAGGCTCTGCCGCCGGAGCGGCTTCCTCGGCGGCGGGTTCCTCGGCAGGGGCTTCATTCACCACCGGCTCTTCCGCGGGGGCTGTCTCTTCAACGGCAGGCTCCTCCGCCGGAACGGCTTCCTCGACAGCGGGCTCCTCGGTGGGGGCAGCTTCGTCGACAACGGGCTCCTCGGCCGGAGCGTCTTCGTCGACGGCAGGCTCTTCCGCAGGGGCAGCCTCTTCAACGACGGGCTCGTCCGCCGGAGCGGCCTCCTCGACGGCGGGCTCCTCGGCGGGGGCGGCTTCCTGGGCCGCAGCTTCGGCGGCAGCGGCTTCGGCCTCGGCAGCGGCCTGAGCGGCGGCTTCGGCAGCGGCCTGCTCCTCGGCGGCCTTGGCGGCGGCGGCTTCGGCCTCGGCCTGCGCCTGGGCTTCGGCTTCCGCCTGGGCGGAGGCGGCCGCGGCGGCAGCATCCGCTTCGGCCTGGGCCTGCGCCTGGGCTTCCGCCTCGGCAGCGGCGGCGGCTTCGGCGGCGGCGGCAGCCTCGGCTTCGGCCTGGGCCTTCGCGTCAGCTTCGGCCTGGGCGGCGGCTGCGGCGGCTGCGGCTTCCTCGGCAGCCTGGGCGGCAGCGGCCTCCGCCTCGGCGGCAGCGGCTGCGGCGGCGTCAGCCTCAAGCTGGGCGATGATCGCATCCAGATCGCAGGCGGCATCGGCGGTCGGCACGCAAAGCACCGCGCCATCCGGTCCGCTGACCGATCCGTCTTCGTTCATCACCTGCCCGAAGCTGGGCACGGTGGCGAGCGGGCTGATGGCCACCGAAAGGGCCGTCGTCGATACCAGAAGCTTTCTCATGAACCAGTCCTTTTCCTGAAGGGCTTGCGGGACAACCTGCACGAGTCGGTCCGGTTCCCGTTTGCCCCGACAGGCATAACAAAGGGCGCATCCGCCTGATATGCGATATCACCGACTTGCCAGAGCATAACTTGCGCGGAGAGCCGCCTAGTTGCGGATGAGCGCAAGGAGCCGGTCACGTTCGCCATGGTCGGAGGGTTCAGAGAGCGCGCGACCCAGAGCCTCCAGCGAGGCGATGGAATGCCCGGCGCGGAAGCTGTCGACATGCGGGAGAAGCGCGCGGATGCCGGTAGCCTTCGGGGCAAAGCCGGTCCAGCGCAGGAGCGGATTGAGCCAGATGAGCCTGCGGCAGGAGAGATGCAGGCGCTCGGCTTCCTTGGCAAGAACGCTGGTGTCGTCGCGGTCGAGCCCGTCGGTGATGAGGAGGACCACGGCCCCCTGCCCCAGCACCCGGCGCGACCAGTCGCGGTTGAAAGCGTGGAGCGACTGGCCGATGCGGGTACCGCCGGACCAGTCCTGCGCCTCGGCCCCGGCGGCCTTGAGCGCGGCATCCACATCGCGGGCGCCGAGGTGGCGGGTGATGTTGGTGAGCCTTGTGCCGAAGGTGAAGGCATGGACCCTGGCCCAGCCCTGCCCTTTCCGGTTGGCGACGGCATGGACGAAATGCAGGACCATGCGGGAGTAATCGGCCATGCTGCCGGAGATGTCGCAGAGGACGACAAGGTTCGGCCAGCGCGGGACCGGGGCCTTGTGTTTCAGGACGGTCAGTTCGCCGGCGGTGCGCATGGCTTCGCGGAGTGTGCGGCGGGCGTCGATGCGGGCGGTCAGGGTGGAGGGGGCGGAGCGGCGGGTCTTCAGCGGCTGGACGGGGAGCGAGAGCTTCGCCAGCATCCATTTGGCGGCGGCGATCTCATCGGTCGACATCTGCTCGAAATCGAGGGTCTTCAGGCGTTCTTCCGAAGACATGGTGGCGCTGGCATCGATCTCGATCTGCTCGCCTTCGCTGTCGGATTTGGGCGGGGGCGGAAGCTGGCCGTCGAGCAGGGCCTCGGCGGCGCGTTTCTCGGCGGCCTGGGCGATCCGGTCTTCCTGCACGCCGTGGACCTGCGGCAGCAGGAGCGACATCATCTGGTCGAGGTAGCGCGGGTCGCGCCAGAACAGGCGGAAAACCTGGGCGAAAGTGCTGCGCTCCTCGGGGCGGGAGACGAAGATGGCTTGCAGGGTGAAGTAGAAATCCTCGCGCCGGTCGAAGCCTGCCGCGGCGACGGCGCGGACGGCGTCGAGGATGCGGCCGGGGCCGACGGGGAGACCCGCCTTGCGCAAGGCGCGGGCGAAATGGGCGATGTTCTGCGCGAGCTTGCCGTCTTCTGGGAGGGTGAGATCGGGATAGGTCGGCATGGGGTGGCTGACCCCGGGGGGTTTCACACCCCCCGGACCCCCCGTGGGATATTTCCGGACAGAAAATGGATCATGCCGGGACCAGTTCGCGCTTGACCTCGTCGAGGAGGCGTTTCGCCTCCAGGCCTTGCAGTTTCTGGATGTCGTCCTGGTATTTCAGGATCGCGCCGAGGGTGTCAGAGATGACCTCGGGCGACAGCGCGATGACGTCGAGCGCGAGGAGGCATTTGGCCCAGTCGATCGTCTCGGCCACGCCGGGGCGTTTGAACAGGTCCTCGCGGCGCAGCTTCTGGACGAAGGCGACCACTTCACGCGAGAGCTGGGCCTGGGCCTCGGGGGCGCGGGCATTGAGGATGGCAAGCTCGCGGTCGAAGGAGGGGTAGTCGACCCAGTGGTAGAGGCAGCGGCGTTTCAGCGCGTCATGCACCTCGCGCGTGCGGTTCGAGGTGAGGATGACGATGGGGGGTTCGGGGGCTTTGATCGTGCCGAGTTCGGGGATCGTGACCTGGAAGTCGGAGAGGGCTTCGAGGAGGAAGGCCTCGAAGGGTTCGTCGGTGCGGTCGATCTCGTCGATGAGGAGGACGGGCGCGCCGCCGGGTTGCGGGCGCATGGCGGCGAGAAGCGGACGGGTGATCAGGTAGTCTTCGGTGAAAAGCTCGGCTTGCAGGGTGTCTCGGTCGGTGGCGCCTTCCGCGGTGCGGATGGCGATCATCTGGGCGGCGAAGTTCCATTCGGCGACGGCGGAGGCGGCGTCGAGGCCTTCATAGCATTGCAGGCGGATCAGGCGGCGGTTGAGCGCGGTGGCAAGGGTCTTGGCGATCTCGGTCTTGCCGGTGCCGGCCTCGCCTTCGAGGAAGAGCGGGCGGCCGAGTTTGAGCGAAAGGAAGACGACGGTGGCGAGCGCGCGGGAGGCGACGTAGCCCTGCCCGGTGAGGAGCGTTTCGACGGCGTCGATGCTGGGCGGAACTGGGGTCACGGGGCCTCCGGTCTTGCGGCAACAGTGGTGGGCGGAGGTGTGCGGGTCAAGGCGGGATCGGCGATTTCGGCCTGCAACCATAGTCGTAGGGACCGCAGGGGCGCGCGTTCGGGCAGGGCGTTGGGCCAGACGAGGTGGTAGGAGCCGAGCGCGCGGATCGGCGGGCCGAAGACGGGGATGAGGCGGCCTTCGGCGAGCTCGCGCTGGATCAGGAAAGTCGGGATGAGGGCCGCGCCCATGCCGTGGATGGCGCCTTGCGTGAGGGTGGCGAACTGGTCGAACATCATGCCGGGGGGGCGGAGGCCCGCGTGGCCGTGGTGGGCGAGCCAGCGGCCCCAGTCACCGATGCGGCTTTCCAGTTGCAGGAGCGGATGGCGGAGGATGTCGGTGGCCTGGCTCAGCGGGGGGAAGCCGGGGGCGGCGACGGCGAGGATGTCCTCGTCCATGAGTTTCAGGCTGTCGGCACCGGGCCAGTCCTGCCTTCCGTAGTGGATGGCGGCGTCGAAGCTGGAGCCGGTGAAGTCGAAGGGGCGCAGGCGGGTGGAGAGGTTGACGGTGACCTCCGGATGGCTTTGCGCGAAACGGGCGAGGCGGGGGGCGAGCCAGTGCATCCCGAAGGCGGGCAGGATCGCGAGGTTCAGGGAACCGCCGGTGGGGTTGGCGCGCAGTGTAATGCTGGCGGAGGCGAGGAGGTGCAGGGCTTTCCGCACGTCGGCGACGTAGTCGTGGCCTGCGGGCGTCAGGCGCAGGCGCTGGCGTTCGCGGTGGAGGAGCTGGACGCCGAGCTGTTGTTCCAGGCCCTGCAGGGCGCGGCTGATGGCGCCCTGGGTGAGGTTGAGTTCCCCGGCTGCGGCGGAGGCGGTGCCGAGGCGATCGACGGCTTCGAGCGCCATCAGGGCCGGGATTGGCGGCAGGTAGCGGCGGGGCAGCATTATGAGTTTCCCTCATGAACCCGTGCAGGGCTTTCGATAGCCTGCCCTGCCCTTTTCTGCAATGATCCCGCGCAAAGAAGGAGGGCCCCATGTCCGACAAACCGAAACTGAAAGCCAAGGATGCCCCCGATCTGGGGCGCTTCGACTGGGAAGACCCGTTCCGGCTGAACGACCAGCTGACCGAGGAAGAGCGGATGCTGCGCGATGCGGCCCGCGCCTATGCGCAGGAAAAGCTGCAAAGCCGGGTCATCGCGGCCTATCGCGACGAGACGACCGATCCGGCGATCTTCCGCGAGATGGGGGAGATGGGACTTCTGGGCGTGACGATCCCCGAGGAATACGGCGGGCTGGGGGCGTCCTATGTCGCCTACGGGCTGGTCGCGCGGGAAGTCGAGCGGGTCGATTCGGGCTATCGGTCGATGATGTCGGTGCAGTCCTCGCTGGTGATGTATCCGATCTATGCCTATGGCACCGAGGCACAGCGGAAGAAGTATCTGCCGAAGCTGGCCGCCGGCGAGTGGATCGGCTGTTTCGGCCTGACCGAGCCCGATGCGGGGTCGGACCCGGCGGGGATGAAGACCACGGCGAAGAAGACCGCGAACGGCTATGTGCTGAACGGCGCGAAGATGTGGATCTCCAATGCACCGATTGCGGACGTGTTCGTGGTCTGGGCCAAGTCCGAGGCGCATGGCGGCAAGATCAAGGGTTTTGTGCTGGACAAGGGCACCACGGGGCTGTCGGCGCCGAAGGTGGGGGGGAAGCTTTCGCTGCGGGCGTCGATCACCGGCGAGATCGTGCTGAAGGATGTGGAAGTTGGCGAAGACGCGCTCTTGCCGTTCGTCGAAGGGCTGAAGGGGCCGTTCGGCTGCCTGAACCGGGCGCGCTATGGCATCGCCTGGGGTGTGATGGGCGCGGCGGAGTTCTGCATGGCGGCCACGCGGCAGTACGGCCTTGACCGCAAGCAGTTCGGCAAGCCCTTGGCCGGGATGCAGATCTACCAGCTGAAACTGGCGAACATGCTGACCGAGATTTCGCTGGGCCTGCAGGCGTCCTTGCGCGTCGGGCGGCTGCTGGACGAGGCCAATGCGGCGCCGGAGATGATTTCCATCGTCAAGCGCAACAACTGCGGCAAGGCGCTGGAGGCGGCCCGCTGGGCGCGCGACATGCATGGCGGCAACGGCATCCAGGAGGATTTCCAGGTCATGCGTCACATGGTGAACCTGGAGACGGTGAACACCTACGAAGGCACGCATGACGTCCACGCGCTGATCCTGGGCCGGGCGATCACCGGGTTGCAGGCGTTTTTCTGATTTGGCCCTGGCGCCGGTCATGCTAACCCCCTGACCGGCGCGCCCTTGTCGGGCGACGGGGCCTCCGGCGGGGATATTTTGGCCAGTATGAAAGCGCTGCTGCGGTGAAGATCACGGTCGTCCTGTGCGTGAAGAACGAGGGCGCCTTCCTCTTGGAATGGCTGGCGCATCACCGGGCCTGTGGCGTCACGGATTTCCTCGTCTTTTCCAACGATTGCGATGACGGCACCGAAGCCATGCTGGACCGGCTGGCAGAGCTTGGCTGGCTCGCGCATGTCCGCAATCCCGGCCCCCATTCCGAGGGGCCGCAATGGGCAGCGCTGAAGCAGGCGGACCGGCATCCGCTGGTGACGATGGCGGACTGGCTTTTGCCGCTCGACATCGACGAATTCGTGAACGTCCATGTCGGCGACCGGACGATCCCCGCGCTGCTGGCGACGCTGCCCGGGGCGACGGCGATCACCCTGACCTGGAGGCTCTTCGGCAATGCGGGGGTGGTGGACTACCGCGATGACGCGGTGACCGAGACCTTTACCCGCGCCGCGCCGACGCTGCTGCACTGGCCCTGGCGGGCGCTCATGTTCAAGACACTGGTCCGGAATGACGGCAGCTATGCCAAGTTGGGCGTGCATCGCCCGCGCGCGCCCGTCGCAGGGCGGATGGCAGGGCAGCGCTGGTTCGACGGGTCCGGGCGCACGCTTCCGGCAGGGTTCCACCGGGGGCGGATCTTCTCGGACGTCGGGCGGGACCATACCGCGCTGGTGCAGCTGAACCACTATCCCCTGGGGGCGGTGCAAAGTTTCCTTCTGAAGCGCGACCGTGGGCGGGCGGTGCACGCCGATGCAGGCCTTGATGCAGGCTACTGGGTGGACCGGAACTTCAGTGCCGAGGAGGACCGCTCGATCCTGAAACTGGACAGCCGCGGCCTGCGTGCCGGGCTGCTGTCCGATCCGGCGCTCGGGGCGCTGCACAGCGCGTCGGTGGACTGGCGTCACGCGCGCTTCCGGGCGCTGATGGCAGAGGATGCCTGGCGCAGTCTCTACGGTCAGCTTCTCATGTCGGGACCCACGCGGGTCCTGGACCGTACCGAGGCCGAGTCGATCTGGAAGCCCCACATCGGTCGTTCCTGAGCTGGGTACGGATTGCGGCGGCATTGCAACCTTTGGTTGTTACTGCCGCTCAATGATGCGCGAAAGCACGCTTGAAGAGCGAATCATGGGCGAATGTTTCCACCTCAAGGCCTTGTAGAGGTCGCAATCTCTCGCCAGAGTCCGGGAACCGAGCCCGAAGATGACCAAAGTCGACGCCCTGACCATGACGAACCCCGCCCGGCCGCCCGACTGGCAGCGCCCGATGCTGAAGATCGCAGAGGGAGATGGCGATTTTCTGCCGCTGGGGGACAAGCACTATGCCTTCTTCGCCGAAGAGCAGCCGATGCTTCTGGTCACATTCGAGGATGCAGCAAGCCTGCGCGAGCGCGAGACCAAGCTGCCCGAGCATTTCGACCTGGCGCTGAACCGGGGGTGGTCGATCCTGACCATCCTCGCCGAGGGCGAGACCTGGTGGCGCGACCCGGCGGTGTTCCGCTATTTCGACCGGCTGGCCGATGACGGGTTCCTCGAGGATTTCGACCGCGTGGTGTTCTACGGCGCGGGGGCCGCGGGCTATGCGGCGGCGGCCTATTCGATCACCGCGCCGCAGGCGGAACTGGTGCTGGTCGCCCCGCGCGCGACGCTGGACCCGGCGCTGGCGGGATGGGACGAGCGCCACCGGATCGCCCGGCGGATCAACTTCCGCGGGCGTTACGGCTATGCGCCGGACATGACGGAAAGTGCTGCGAAAGTCTGGCTGATCCATGACCCGCTGCACCAGCCCGACGCGATGCACGCGGCGCTGTTCCAGCGGCCCTGGGTGACGCCTCTCAACGCCCGCTATACCGGCGAGGGGACCGAGGACACCTTGCGCGAGATGAAGGTGCTGGACCGGATCCTGGAAGCGGCGATGGAGGGGAAGATGTCGGCCGACCGTTTCTCCTGGCTCTGGCGCGGGCGGCGGTCGAACGGCAGCTACCTCGGCGCGGTGCTGGCGGCGGCACGGCTCTCGGGGCATCCGAAGCGCGAGATCAAGATCTGCCGGTCGGTCACGTCGCGGCTGAACGCGCCAAGGTTTGCCCGGCGGCTGGCGGAACTGACAGGCGAGACGGCCTAGAAATTGCCGTAGGCGTCGACGAGGGCATTCAACTGCCCGGCGCGGTCTTCGGTCAACTGGCGCATACAGCCGTAAACGACAAGCGGCTCGGCCGACCCGCCCCGCATCGCGTAGCCCTCGACCTCGCAGGCCTTGTCGCGGAAGGTGATCCAGGCGCGTTGCGCCTCTTTCAACGCGGTGGCGGCGCCCTTTTCGGTCTCGGGCAGGTCGGCGTCCCATCCGGCAAGAAGCGTCATGGCGCGTTTGTAGGCGGCGTTCAGCTCTGCATCGGCGGCTTCCCAGTCCTCGTAGGCACATTGGTTCATGTCCTGCTGGGTGACGGCATTCGCGCAGTCGATGTCTTGCGCGGCGGCGGGAAGCGTGAGGCAGGTGAAGACGAGAAACGCGCGGAACATCCTGAACTCCGTTGTCTGCGGCGATCCTGTCGCATCGGGCCGCGCGATGCCACTGGAAACAGGGGCGGGTTTGCGTTACCTGCCGGGTCATGCAAGCGATCACCCTGCCCCGCCCCGACGACTGGCACCTGCACCTGCGCGACGGCGCGATGCTGCAGGCGGTGCTGCCGGAAACCGCCCGGCATTTCGCCCGCGCGATCATCATGCCGAACCTGGTGCCGCCGGTGGTGACGCTGGACGATGCGGTGGGGTATCGCGACCGCATCCTGGCCGCCCTGCCGCAGGGGATGGGGTTCGAGCCCTTGATGACGCTCTACCTGACCGAGGGCACCGACCCGGCGGATGTGGAGCGTGCAGCGGCGTCGGGCCTGGTCAAGGCGGTGAAGCTTTACCCGGCGGGGGCGACGACCAACAGCCATTCGGGCGTGCGCGATCTGGGGAAGGTGATGCCGGTCCTGGAGACGATGGCGCGGATCGGCCTGCCGCTTTGTGCGCATGGTGAGGTGACGGACAGCAGCGTCGATATCTTCGACCGCGAGGCGGTGTTCATTGACACGATCCTGGCCCCCCTGCGCCGCCGCTTGCCCGAGCTGCGGGTGGTGATGGAGCATATCACCACCGAAGAGGGCGTGGCCTATGCGGCGGAGGGCGGGGACAAATTGGCCGCGACGATCACGACGCATCACCTGATCATCAACCGCAACCATATCCTCGCGGGCGGGATCAAGCCACATTACTATTGCCTGCCGGTGGCGAAGCGCGAAAAGCACCGGCTGGCGCTGCGCAAGGCCGCGACCTCGGGCTCGCCCCGGTATTTTTTGGGGACCGACAGCGCCCCGCATGTCGATGCGCTGAAGGAACATGCCTGCGGCTGCGCGGGCTGCTTCACGGCGACGAACACGCTGTCGCTGCTGGCGCATGTCTTCGAGGAAGAGGGCGCGCTGGACAAGCTGGAGGGGTTTGCTTCGCGGAACGGCCCGGCCTTCTACCGGCTGCCGGTGAACAAGGGCACGGTCACGCTGGAGAAGCGGGTCGAGCCCTGCGTGTGGCCTGCGAAGATCGTCTCGGAGGCCGGGCCCGTGACCGTCTTCGACCCCGGATTCCCCGTGCATTGGCACGTCGTGACCTGACCGCTCCTCGATGACTTCGTCACTCGTCGCTTGCGAGGAGAAGCCGAAGGCGCACGACGAGCCCCGCCCGAAAGGACCGCAGAATGATCCCCTCGACCTTCCCGCCCAAGGACGAAATTGCCCGCCTCACCGCGCGCGCACTGCTGGAAATCAAGGCGGTGCATTTCAACGCCGAGACGCCCTTCACGCTCGCCTCGGGCCTGCCCAGCCCCACCTACATCGACTGCCGCAAGCTGATCAGCTACCCGCGCATCCGGTCGACCCTGATGGACTTCCTGGCCGTGACGGTGATGCGCGAGGCGGGATTCGAAGCCTTCGACAACATCGCGGGCGGCGAGACGGCGGGCATCCCCTTCGCGGCTCTGGTGGCCGAGCGGCTGGCGCTGCCGATGACCTATGTCCGCAAGAAGCCCAAGGGCTATGGCCGCAACGCGCGGATCGAGGGCGCGATGACCGAAGGTCAGCGAGTGCTGCTGGTCGAGGACCTGACAACCGACGGCGGCTCGAAGCTGAGCTTCGTCGACGCGATCCGCGAGACGGGGGCCAGTTGCGGCCATACGGCGGTGATCTTCTACTATGGCATTTTCGCCGACACCGAGGCGAAGCTCGGCGCACATGGGGTGAAGCTGCACCACCTCTGCACCTGGTGGGACGTGCTGGCCGAGGCCCGGGCGCAAGGCGCCTTCGATGCCGCGACGCTGGCGGAAGTGGAAAACTTCCTCAGGGCGCCGCGCGCCTGGCAGGACGCGCGGAAACCTGCCTGACGCTGCGGCAACCGCCGAAATAGCGGGGGGCAGGTCTGTGGGCCGATCTGGGGAAAACTGACAAGGAATCGTTACATCGCACGCGAGCGGTCAAGATGTGGTAGGCTGACCGCCAGAGCAAACAATCAGATGCGAGTCGCCCCACCTTTTCCACAGAGTTGTTCCGGGATTGCGGACCACCCTGCGGATCGGGCAGAGAAGGCGCCGGCAGGAGGCAGAGATGACCGAGATCACCGCGCTACGACCCATGGTTCCGGCGCAACCCGCACCCGACGCCGAGGTCCTGCCGCACAATATCGAGGCCGAGCAGCAGCTGCTGGGCGCAATTTTGACAAACAACGATGTGTTCGACCGCATCTCGTCGCTGGTCCGGGCCGAGCATTTCTTCGATCCCGTGCACCATCGCATCTTCGAGATCGCCGCCGCGCGCATCCAGAAGAACGCGCTGGCCTCGCCCGTCACGCTGAAGGCGTTCCTGGAGGATGACGACGGGCTGAAACAGCTGGGCGGGCCTGCCTACCTGGTTCGGCTCGCCGGAGCGGCGATCTCGGCCTATGCCGCGCGGGACTATGCGCAGATGATCTACGACCTCGCGGTGCGGCGCGAACTGATCCAGCTGGGTCGCGACATCGCGGCGCAGGCGGCGAAAGTCGAGGTGGCGTCAGAGCCGAAGGACCAGATCATCGAGGCGGAGCAGCGGCTCTACAAGCTGGGCGAGCAGGGTGTTGCCGAACGTGGGTTCCAGAGCTTTCTCAAGGCAGTAACGGACGCTGTTAACGTGGCCAATGCCGCCTACCAGCGCGACGGCGGGCTGGCGGGCATCTCCACCGGCCTGATCGACATGGACAAGAAACTGGGCGGGCTGCACTCTTCCGACCTTCTGATCCTTGCGGGGCGTCCGTCGATGGGCAAGACCTCGCTTGCCACCAACATCGCCTTCAACATCGCCAAGGCGCACAAGCGGGGCCGGTTGCCGGATGGCACCGAAGGGTCTGTCGAAGGCGGCGTGGTCGGGTTTTTCAGCCTGGAGATGAGCGCCGAACAGCTGGCCGCGCGAATCCTCTCCGAAGCCGCCGAAGTGCCGTCCGAACAGATCCGCCGGGGCGACATGACTGAACAGGAGTTCCGCCGCTTCGTCGAGGCCGCGAAGGCGCTGGAGGCCTGTCCGCTGTATATCGACGACACGCCCGCCCTGCCGATCAGCCAGGTCGCGGCCCGGGCGCGGCGGCTGAAGCGCACCCATGGGCTGGACGTGCTGATCGTCGACTACCTGCAGCTTCTGAAGGGCTCGTCCAAGGACAACCGGGTGCAGGAAGTCAGCGAGATCACACAGGGGCTGAAGGCGATTGCGAAGGAACTGAACATCCCGGTCATCGCGCTGTCGCAGCTTTCCCGCGCCGTTGAAAGCCGCGACGACAAGCGCCCGCAGCTTTCCGACCTGCGGGAATCGGGGTCGATCGAGCAGGACGCCGACGTGGTGATGTTCGTGTTCCGCGAGGAATATTACCGCGAGCGCGAGAAGCCGGGCGACCACGAGCTGGAGAAGATGGCGCAGTGGCAGGCGCTGATGGAATCGGTGCATGGCAAGGCCGAGGTCATCATCGGCAAGCAGCGCCACGGCCCGATCGGCACGGTGGAGCTTTCGTTCGAGGGCCGCTTCACCCGCTTCGGCAACCTCGCCCGGCCCTGGCAGGGTCAGGGCGGGCCGGACGTGGGATTCTAGGACCGCGCCCGGATCGGGTCGGCCAAGAGGCGTAACCCGTTCAGCACGACGAGAAGCGTGCCGCCCTCATGGCCCAGTACGGCAAGCGGCAGCGGCAGGTCGAAGAACAGGCTGCCCGTGACCAGAAGCGCCATTGCCCCGATGGAGATCGCGAGATTCTGCCGGATCACCCCTGCCGCGCGGCGGGAGAGCGCGCGGGCGGCGGCGAGTTTGCGCAGATCCTCGGCCATCAGCGCGACATCGGCGGCTTGCAGGGCGACCTCGCTGCCTGCGACCCCCATCGCCACGCCGACATCGGCGCGTGCGAGGGCGGCAGCGTCGTTCACCCCGTCGCCGATGAAGGCGACCTTGCCACGCTGCGCGGCGCCATCGACCAGCTTCACCTTGTCGCCCGGCAGGAGGCCCGCATGGATTTCCCCTGGTGCGAGGCCGAGTTGCGCGCCGATCCGGGCGGCCACCGGGGCGCGGTCGCCCGTCATCATGAGGATATCGGTGCGGCCCCCCGCCTTCAGGTCGTGTAAGGCCTCGGCGGCGGTGGCGCGGGGTTCGTCGGCAACTGTCACCCCGCCCAGGACGCGGGAGCCGCGACCGACGAGGACCAGCGTTTCGGACCCGTCCGCAAGCGGGGCGAGGGTCTCGGGGAGTGTCGCCCCCATCGCCGCCAGCATCCGTGCGTTTCCGGCCCAGACCGGCCCCTCGGCATCCTGCCCGGTGATCCCCTCGCTGGGATGGGCGCGAACGTCGTCCACCGGAACCGGCGCGACCCCGCGTTCACCCCCCTCGCGCCGGATGGCCGCGGCGATGGGGTGTTCGGACTGCGCCTCAAGCCCGGCGGCCAGCGCGAGGAAGGCCGCCTCGTCCCCCTCCAGCGCGACGACATTCGTCACCGAGGCAAGGCCGGTGGTCAGCGTGCCGGTCTTGTCGAAGGCGAAGGTCCTGACCTCGGCCAGGCCCTCCAGCGCCGCGCCGCCCTTGAAGAGCACCCCGCCCCGCGCCGCCGCCGACAAGGCCGAGAGAATCGCTGCGGGGACCGAGATCACCACCGCGCAAGGGCTGGCCGCGACGAGAAGCGTCGCCGCGCGGTAAAGCGCTTCGCCGGGGGCGTGGCCGATGAAGCGGAAGGCGAACCACGACAGGAAGGACCCGACGAAGACGGCGATGGTGTAACGCTGACCGAACCAGTCGGAGAACCGCTCTGAGGGTGCCTTCTGTGCCTGTGCCTCGGTAACGAGCCTGATCATCTGCGCAACGGTGCTGCTCTCCAGTCCGCGCAGGACCTCGACCGTGAGGACGCCGTCGAGGTTCACCGTTGCCTCGTGGACCGGATCGCCCGGCACCTTGCGGACCGGCGCCGATTCGCCGGTGACGGTGCTTTCGTCCAGATGCCCCGAACCCACGACGACGCGCCCGTCCACCGGCACCCGCGCGCCGGGGCGCAGGATCACCCGCTCGCCGGGGACCAGATCTGCGACCGGCACCTCGACCACACCCTCGGGGCCTTCGAGAAGCGCCGTCTCGGGCCGGAGATGCATCAGCGCCTCGACCGCGCGGCGGGCCTTGCCCATCGAGCGGTGCTCCAGCGTATGCGAGAGCGAAAACAGCGCCAGCAGCACCGCCCCCTCCAGCGCCGCGCCGACCGCAGCCGCCGCAAGGGCCGCCACCACCATGAGGAGGTCGATGTCGAGCCGCCGCTCGTGCCACAACTCGGAAAGCGCGGTGCGCAAGGGCGGGATGCCGCCCGTCAGGTAGGCGAGGCCGAGCGAGGCCCAGACCAGCCCCTGCGGCAGCGGTTGCAGGAAGGCATGAAGCGCCGCAAGGCCCAGGCCCGCCCAGCACAGGACGGTCAGATAGAGCCCCGCTTCCTCGTCTTCTTCATGGTCGTGGGACTGTGTGCTCACACCGGCCTCCTGCGTTCGTCCCACCGTCGCGCAGGGGGCGGGAAAGGGCAAGCGCCCGCCCCGCCGGGAGTTTCCCCCTTGACCAGGCCTTCGCCCCGGTCGAAACAGCCGCATGGCAACCGGAACCCTGACCATCGACCTCGACGCCATTGCGGCGAACTGGCGCGCGCTGGACCGGATGACCGGCGGCGGCGTGCAGACGGCTGCCGTGGTGAAGGCCGACGCCTACGGGCTGGGCGTGACCCGGGTGGCCCGCGCGCTGGCCAATGCGGGCGCCCGGCGCTTCTTTGTCGCCGCGGCCGAGGAAGGCGCGGCAGTCCGTCAGGCGCTGGGGCCGGGGCCGCAGATCGCGGTCCTGTCCGGCCATATGGCCGGCGATACCGAGATGATCCACGATCTCGACCTGACGCCGATGCTGAACAGCCTGGACCAGATCACCCGGCACCTCGAATCGCTGCCCGGCCATCCGTTCGGGGTGCAGCTCGACACCGGGATGAACCGGCTGGGCGTCGAGATGCTGGAATGGCAGGCGGTCGCGCCGATCCTGGTCGAGGCCGGGCCGGAGCTGCTCATGAGCCACCTCGCCTGCGCCGACGAGCCGGATCATGCGCTGAACGAGGCGCAGCTCAAGGCCTTCCACGAGATGACCGACGGCACCGGCCTGCCGCGCAGCCTTGCGGCGACGGGGGGCATCCTCCTCGGGCCGCGCTATCATTTCGACCTGACCCGCCCCGGCGTGGGGCTTTTTGGCGGGCGGCCCTATGAGGCGGCGATCCCGGCGCTGACCCTCTCGCTGCCGGTGATCCAGACCCGCGAGGTGAGCGAGGGCGAAACGGTGGGCTATGCCGCGAGCTGGACCGCGACGCGCCCCTCGGTCATCGCCACGCTTGCGGCGGGCTATGCCGACGGGCTGCCGCGCACCTTGTCGAACCGGGCGCAGCTCTGGGATGGCGACACCGCCTGCCCACTGGTGGGCCGGGTCTCGATGGACATGATCACCGTCGACATCACCGACCTGCCCGAAGTACCGAGAAGTCTCGACATCATCGGCCCGAACCAGCCGGTCGATGTGCTGGCCGACATTGCAAGCACCATCGGCTACGAACTGCTGACGGCGCTTGGCGCGCGTTATACCCGCCGCTATCAGGAACGTCCGGCATGATTTCCGGCACCCTTGGCGGCATCGGCCGCCCGGTGTTGCAGGCCATCGCCGCCGTGGGCCGTGTGGCGCTTTTCGCCGCCTCCATCCTTGGGCATTTGCTGCGTCCGCCCTTCTACCTGCGCGAACTCGGCGTCTCGCTCCTGCAGATCGGCTGGTATTCGCTGCCCGTCGTCGGCCTGACCGCGATCTTCACCGGCGGTGCGCTGGCCTTGCAGATCTATGCCGGCGGGTCACGCTTCAACGCCGAATCCGTCGTGCCCTCCATCGTCGCCATCGGCATGACGCGCGAGCTTGGCCCGGTACTCGGGGGCCTGATGGTCGCCGCGCGGGTGGCGTCGTCCATCGCAGCCGAGATCGGCACGATGAAGGTGACGGAGCAGATCGACGCTTTGGTCACATTGTCCACCAACCCACTGAAATACCTGGCCGTTCCCCGTGTCGTGGCCGCGACCCTGGCAATGCCGGTGCTGGTCGCCACCGGCGATGCCATCGGCATCATGGGCGGCTGGCTGGTCGGCATCACAAGGCTCGACTTCAACTCCGCCGCCTACCTCAAGAATACGGTCGATTTTCTGGAGGCCTGGGACGTGGGTTCCGGGCTGGTCAAGGGCGCGGTCTTCGGTTTCATCGTGGCGCTGATGGGTTGCTATCACGGGATGAATTCGGCCCGGGGGGCGCAGGGCGTGGGGGCGGCGACGAAATCCGCCGTGGTCTCGGCCTCGGTCCTGATCCTCGCGGCGAACTACGTCCTGACCGAGGTGTTCTTCTCGTCATGATCGAGCTTCGCGATGTCCACAAGCGGTTCGGCGAGAACCGGGTGTTGCAGGGGGTGAACCTCTCCATCGCCTCGGGGACCTCGATGGTAATCATCGGCGGCTCGGGCACGGGCAAGTCGGTGCTCTTGAAATGCATCCTCGGCCTCGTGCGACCCGACAGCGGGACGATCACGCTGGACGGGCAGGATGTGACGACAGGCGACCGCGACGCCTTCCTCGCCCGCTTCGGGATGCTGTTCCAGGGCGGGGCGCTCTTCGACTCGCTGCGTGTCTGGGAGAACGTCGCCTTCCGCCTGGTCCGCGGCCCGAAGGCCCTGCCCAAGGCGCAGGCGCGCGAGGTGGCGGTGGAGAAGCTGCGCCGCGTCGGGTTGAAGCCCGAGACCGCCGACCTTTACCCCGCCGAGTTGTCGGGGGGGATGCAGAAGCGCGTCGGCCTCGCCCGCGCCATCGCGGCGGAACCGGAGATCATCTTCTTCGACGAGCCGACCACGGGGCTGGACCCGATCATGGCGGGCGTCATCAACGACCTGATCCGCGAGATCGTGGTGGAGATGGGGGCAACGGCGATGACCATCACGCACGACATGTCCTCGGTCCGCGCGATTGCCGACAACGTCGCGATGCTGCACGGCGGGGTGATCCGCTGGACCGGGCCCGTCGAGGAAATGGACGCGACGCCAGACGCTTACGTGCAGCAGTTCATCCACGGGCGGGCGGATGGGCCGATCGAATCCGTCCGCTGACCGCTAAACCTTGATTCAAATTGCGCTCGCTCCTTGAAGAAATACTCCACAGGAGGTCTGAAGGGTGTGAAACCCTCCAGACCGCCGCCGGTCACGGGAAACAACGATGAAGTACCTGAACCTCACCCTCCTCATCCTCTTCCCCGTCGCCTGGTTCGCCCCCCTCCTCCGCGCCGCGATCCTGCCGATCTTCGGGATGGACGAGATCAGCGTCATCACCGGCCTGCAATCGCTATGGGAATCCGACGCAGGCCTAGCCCTCCTCGTCACCTTCCTCGCCATCTTCGCGCCCTATGCCAAGACCATCGGCCTCGCGCTTCTGCACTGGAACCTGCTTTCCCCGAAGACCCTTCCGGCGCTGGAAATCCTCGGAAAACTGGCGATGGCCGATGTCTTCCTGATCGCGCTCTACATCGTCATCGTGAAGGGCGCGGGCCATGTGACGGTGGAAACCGCCTGGGGGCTCTACCTCTTCACCGCCTGCGTGCTGGCCTCGATCCTGATCTCATGGAAATCGAAGCCTGCGGCCTGAAGGTCAGCGGGTGGGCAACATGTCCCGCAATTCTGGCGGGATGTCGGCCTCGGGAACGCGGTCCAGAGTATAGGTGACCGTGCCCATCGGCGGCGGCAGGTCGACGAACATCAGCAACTCATCGCCTGAACAGCTTTGTCGCATCGGCATCACGGACACGTCACCGTCGGGCACAACGGGCGCTGGAGACCCATCCATCGTCACCGTCGCGAAGCCCCCGGTCATCGAACAGAAGGCGAGAGTGTCACCGCTGCCGGCGGTGAAGAACCCCGTTCCGCCCGTCGTCCTCAGCGCCACCTCCATCTCGCCGGCCGAACCGGAATCGGTCAGGAAAGTGATATCGGCACCGGCGCTGAGGGTAGAAGTGACAAACCAGCCGTCCCGCTCGATCCGGATGAAGAGCGCCCGGCCGGAACTCTCCATTGCGTGGGCGCGGACGTTTTCGGGCAGGCCTGCAAACATCATCTCCATCCGCTCGGCCATGTCGCTGGACCCAACCCAGGTCCCGACCATGCAGGGCGGCACCAATCCTGTTTCGACCGTGCACATCGTCTGGGTCGCGGCTGGACTGGCCACACATGCGACAACAATCGTCAAGCGCCACATTCCGAATTTCCGCTTCCGTTCACACGTCATACCATCACCCTCCACGGCAAATCTGTCAGAAGGATCGCACGCAATCTGCTCGTTCCTTCGCCTTGATACTGCCCAAAAGTCCCGGCACTGTCGCGCCTCATGAAACAGAATGTCTCGTTCACCTGCACTGTCTGCGGCGCCGCCTATCGCAAATGGGCCGGCAAATGCGACGCCTGTGGCGGGTGGAACACCATCGTCGAGGAGGCGCCTCTTTCCACCGGCCCGAAGGCGCTGGGGGCCAAGGGCCGGGCGATTCCGCTGACCGATCTGGCGACCGAGGAAGCCCCGCCGCCCCGCGCCTCGTCGGGCATTGATGAACTGGACCGGGTGCTGGGCGGCGGGCTGGTCCCGGCCTCGGCGATCCTGGTCGGCGGCGACCCCGGTATCGGCAAGTCCACGCTCCTGCTGCAAGCTGCCGCAAGTTTCGCGCGCAAAGGGTTGAAGTGCCTCTATATCTCCGGCGAGGAAGCCTCTGCCCAGGTGCGGATGCGCGCCCAACGTCTCGGCCTCACCGACGCCGCCGTCCACCTCGGCGCCGAGACCAACCTGCGCGACATCCTGACCACGCTCGACGCCGAACGCCCGGCACTGGCGATCATCGATTCCATCCAGACCATGTGGCTGGACCAGGTCGAGGCGGCGCCCGGCTCGGTCTCACAGGTCCGCGCGGCGGCGCATGAGCTTGTCACCTTCGCCAAGCGGCGCGGCGTGGCGGTGGTGCTGGTCGGCCATGTCACCAAGGAGGGCCAGATCGCCGGCCCCCGCGTGGTCGAACACATGGTCGACACCGTGCTCTACTTCGAGGGCGAGCGCGGCCACCAGTTCCGCATCCTACGCGCGGTGAAGAACCGCTTCGGCCCGGCGGACGAGATCGGCGTCTTCGAGATGACCGGCGGGGGGCTGGCCGAAGTGCCGAACCCTTCGGCCCTGTTCCTGTCGAACCGCGACCAGCCCGCGCCGGGTTCGGCGGTCTTCTCCGGGATCGAAGGCACCCGCCCGGTCCTGACCGAGATCCAGGCGCTTGTCGCCCCCTCCACCCTCGCCAGCCCGCGCCGGACGGTTGTGGGCCTCGACTCGGGCCGCGTCTCGACCATCCTCGCCGTGCTCGAGGCCCGCTGCGGCATTCCCTTCGCGGGGCTGGACGTTTTTCTGAACGTCGCGGGCGGCCTGAGGGTCAGCGAACCCGCCGCCGACCTTGCCGTCGCCGGGGCGCTCCTTTCGGCCCGCGAGGATGTGGCGATCCCGCCAGACATGGTGCTTTTCGGAGAAATCAGCCTCTCCGGCGCGCTGCGCCCCGTGGGCCAGACGGAAAACAGGTTGAAAGAAGCCTCGAAACTTGGTTTCTCACAGGCAACTGTGCCATCCCATTCAAAGATCGAAGGGACGGCAGGGCTGACGGTCCGGCAGATGGCGGACCTGACGGCGTTTGTGGGCGAAATGTTCGGGGCAGGATAAGCCCTTTGAAAAGAACGGAATGGGGACGTAAGCGATGGAAAACCTGACCGCAGTTGATGGGGGCGCGGCGCTCATCATCATCATTTCGGCCATTCTCGCCTTCTCGCGCGGTCTGGTGCGGGAGTTGATGGCGATCCTCGGCTGGATCGGCGCCGCCATCGCCGCCTATTACTTCGCGCCCGGCGTGCAGCCGCTGGTCAAGGAGCTGCCGGTCGTCGGCGAGTTCCTGTCCGACAGCTGCGAATTGTCGGTCGTTGCCGCCTTCGCGGGTGTCTTCGTCATCGGCCTGATCGTCGCTGCGCTCTTCACGCCGCTCTTCTCCGGCGCGGTGCAGCGCTCGGCGCTTGGCGGGATCGACCAGGCGCTCGGCTTCCTGTTCGGGGCGGCGCGGGGCGTCCTGCTGATCGCCATCGCTTTCATCGTCTACGACCGGGTCCTCAGCGATCAGCGGATCGAGATGATCGACAACAGCCGCACCGCGCTCGTCTTCGCCAATTTCCAGGCCCAGATCGACGACAACATCCCCTCGGATGCGCCGGGCTGGATCGTCGAGCGTTACAACGAGCTGACCAATGTCTGCGCCACCGGCACCGCGCCGGCGCCGGTCACGCCCGAAGCCCCCGCGCCCACGACCGAGGCGCCTGCCACCAATCCGTGAAGCCCGACCGGCGTTTCGGGGCGTGACAGCCCCGGACGGCTGCCGTAAAGAGCGGGCCAAGGCTTCTGACAGGATTCGGACGCATGGCCCCCTTCCGCTCGCACCCCTTCGATGACGACAAGCTGAAGGAGGAATGCGGCATTTTCGGCGTGGTCGGCGTGGCCGATGCGTCGAATTTCGTGGCGCTTGGCCTGCATGCCCTGCAACACCGCGGGCAAGAGGCCGGGGGGATCGTCTGCTATCACCCCGAGCATGGCTTCAACTCGGCCCGCCGCTTCGGCTATGTCCGCGACAACTTCACCAAGGCCGACGTGATGGACACGCTGCCGGGGTCGCTCGCCATCGGTCATGTGCGCTATTCCACCGCCGGATCCAAGGGCGCAACGGCGATCCGCGACGTGCAGCCCTTCTTCGGCGAGTTCTCGATGGGCGGCTGCGCCATCGCGCACAACGGCAACCTCACCAACGCGGCGGCCCTGCGGCGCGAGTTGATCGAGCGCGGGTCGATCTTCCAGTCCTCGTCCGACAGCGAATGCATCATTCACCTGATGGCGCGGTCGATCCAGAAGAACCTGTCCGAGCGGATCAAGGACGCGCTGCGCCGGGTGGAGGGCGCGTTCAGCGTGGTCGCCATGACCCGCACCAAGCTGATCGGCGTCCGCGACCCCTTGGGCGTGCGGCCTCTGGTCCTGGGCCGCGTCGGTGATACCGGCTGGGCACTGTCGTCGGAAACCTGCGGGCTCGACATCATCGGCGCGGAATTCGTCCGCGAGATCGAGCCGGGCGAGATGGTGGTGATCGAGGGCAACAAGGTGGAATCGACCCGCCCCTTCACCCCGGCGAAACCGCGCTTCTGCATCTTCGAGAATGTCTATTTCTCGCGCCCCGACAGCATCATCGGCGGCCGGTCGGTCTATGAAACCCGCCGCCAGATCGGCGTGGAACTGGCGCGCGAGGCCCCGGTGGATGCCGACCTCGTCTGCCCGGTCCCCGACAGCGGCACCCCTGCGGCCATCGGCTTCAGCCAGGAAAGCGGCATCCCCTACGCGATGGGGATCATCCGCAACCAGTACATGGGCCGCACCTTCATCGAGCCCACCGACCATATCCGCAACATGGGCGTGCGGCTGAAGCTGAACGTCAACCGCGCGCTGATCAAGGGCAAGCGGGTGATCCTGGTTGACGACTCGGTCGTGCGCGGCACCACCAGCCGCAAGATCAAGGACATGATCCTCGAGGCCGGCGCGGCAGAGGTCCATTTCCGCATCGCCTCGCCCCCCACCGCCTGGCCCTGTTTCTACGGGGTGGACACGCCGGAACGCTCGAAACTCCTCGCTGCGACGATGTCCGAGGACGAGATGCGCGACTGGATCGGGGTGGACAGCCTGAAGTTCATCTCGCTCGACGGCCTCTACCGCGCCGCCGGTGAGGCCGCAGGCCGCGATCCCGCCAACCCCCGCTTCTGCGACGCCTGCTTCTCCGGCGACTACCCGGTGGCTCCCTCCGACAAGATCGAGGAAGGCTTCGAGATGAAGGCGGCGGAGTGAGCCCCGCCGATCCCGCATCGGTCGACGCCTATATCGCCGCCCTGCCCCCTGATCAGCGGGACGCTTTGACCGACCTCCGAGCACGGCTCAATGCGCTTCTCCCCGACCACATTGAGGTCATGTCCTACGCCATGCCTGGCTTCCGCCAACCCGGCCCGAAGGGCAAGATGGTCGCGGGCTACGCGGCATTCGCCAAACACCTCGGCCTCTACCCCCATTCCGGCAGCGTCATCCCCCGGATCGACTGCTCCCCGTTCAAGACCTCCAAGTCCGGCGTCCTCTTCACCCCCGATCGGCCGCTGCCCGACGCGCTCCTGCGCCAGATCATCGAGACCCGCCAGGCCGAGATCGCTGCGGGATATGGCCGCAAGGGTTGAAGACCCTCCCCCTTGCCCTTTCATACTGGGACAAATATCCCCGCCGGAGGCTCCGACGCCTCCAGAAGGACAAACGCATGACCCAGAAGATCGCCCTCGTCACCGGAGCCTCGCGTGGCCTCGGCTCGGCTATCGCCGAGCAACTGGCGCTTCGGGGTTGGCACGTCGTGGCCGTTGCCCGCACCGTTGGCGGGCTTGAGGACCTCGACGACCGGGTCAGGCGCGCGGGCCTGCCGGGGGCGGGCAGCCTGACGCTCGCGCCGATGGATGTGACCAACGACGATGCGATGCGCCACCTGTGCCGCAGCATCCACGACCGCTGGGGCGGGCTCGGCCTCTGGGTCCATGCCGCGATCCATGCGGCACCGCTGGCCCCGGCGGGCCATGTCGACCAGAAGGACTGGGAGAAGTCGCTTTCGACCAACGCCCGCGCGTCGGGGATGCTGATCCCGATGGTCGAACCGCTTCTGCGCGCGCATGAGGGGACGGCCCTCTTCCTCGATGATCCCCGCGCCGGACAGCCGTTCTTCGGCGCCTATGGCGCGACGAAAGCCGCCCAGATCGCGCTGGCGCGCAGCTGGCAGGCCGAGACGGCGAAACATGGGCCGAGGGTGGTCATCGCCGCGCCCGCAGGCCTGCCCACCGCCACCCGCGCGCGGTTCTTCCCGGGAGAAGACCGGACGAAGCTCGCCGATGTGCAGGCCGAGGCGGCGCGGATTCTCGACGCCTTGTAAGCCCGGACCCAAATTCCTTGAGCAAGGAATTTGTCAAATTTCTTCCTCAAGAAATTTGGGGCCTACGCCGCCAGTGCCGCCTCGATGGTGGACCACAGGGTCTCCACCGGCTCGACCCCGACCGAAAGCCGGATGAACCCCTCAGCCACCGCATCGCCCCAGCGCGACCGGCGTTCGGCAGCGGTGTGGACGCCCCCGAAGCTGGTGGCCTGCTCGATCAGCGGACAGCGGGCGAGGAAGGCCTCCGCCGCTGCCTCATCCGCCAGTTCGAAGCCGATCAGGAAGCCGCCGTTGGCCATCTGCCCTCCGACCGACCTGTGCGATGGATCGCCCGGCAGGCCGGGATAGCGCAATCCCCGCACCTTGGGATGGGCTGCCAGCCGTCCGGCGATCACCGTCGCCGAGGCGCACATCCGGGTCAGGCGGACCTCCAGCGTCTCCAGGCCGCGATGGACGAGATAGGCCTCGAACGGCCCCGGGACCGACCCCGACTGCCGCCGCCATTCGCGGATGCGGGCCATCAGGTTCGGGTCCCGCCCGGCGACATGGCCGAAAAGCGCGTCGGAATGGCCCGCCGGGGCCTTGGTGTCGGCGGCGACCACCAGGTCGGCGCCAAGGTCCAGCGGGCGCTGGAGAAGCGGCGTCATCGTCGTGTTGTCGGCGATCAGCAGCGCCCCGGCGGCATGGGCCTTCCGCGCGAGGGTCGCGATGCCCACCGTGTCGAGGCCGGGATTCGAGGGGGTCTCGATGTAGATCACGTCGAAGCCGGTGAAGTCCTCCACCTCCATCTGCGCCGTCGGGACCCGCGCCACCTCGACCCCATAGACCTGCAACAGGTCACGGCCGAGGAGGCGGGTGACGTAGTAGCCGTCGGCGGGGAGCATCACCTTCGCCCCCGCCTTCAGGCTGCAGACCAGCGCCGCCGTGATCGCGGCCATGCCGGAGGGGAAGGCGACCGTCTCGGCGGCCTCCAGGATGGACAGCTGCGCCTCGACGGCGTCCCAGGTCGGCTGGCCGGAGCGGCCGTAGTAATGGGCGGCCCCCTGCGCCTCGGGCAGGTGGAAGGTGGTCGCGACCGAGATCGGGGGCACGACCGGCTCGCCCAGGGCGAGGCCCGCCTTGCGGTGGTGGAGGAGGCGGGCGATGCGGGCGTCAGCGTCGGCGGTCATGGCGGGCTCCAGGGTGTCCACGGTGGACAAGAAGAGGACCCGCAGCGAAATCAAGCACTTGGCCGCGGGCGTTTACCGAACCTTAACCTGCGTCCTGAGCGCCCTCAAGCGCTCACTCCAGCCGCGCCGGGAAGCCTTCGGCGCGCAGGTCGGTGCCCAGCAGATCTTCCAGCAGCTTCGCGATCATCGGCGATTGCGCGGCGCCGCCATAGGCCGCCCTGGCCGCGATATAGGTCTGGTTGGTGATCGAGGCGAGGTCCAGCGGCACACCGAATTCCTTGCCGAAGCCAAGCGCAAACCCGAGGTCCTTCAGCGCCAGGTCGATGTTGAAGGCGATGTCGTAGGAGCCGTTCAGGATCAGCGCGCCTTCGGTTTCATGGACGAAACTGTTTCCGGAACTGGCAGCAATCGCCTGCCAGGCCTGCCCAAGGTCCAGCCCGCCGCGCTTGGCCAGCATCAGCGCCTCGGAGGTCGCCTTGAGGTGGATGAAGGCCAGCATGTTGGTGATGACCTTGATGATCGCCGCCGAGCCGAGCGGCCCCATGTGGAAAAGCCGCTTGCCGATGACCGACAGCGCCGGGCGGTGGAGGTCCACCAGGTCCTGATCGCCGCCCAGAAGCACGGTGATCTCCCCCCGCGCGGCAAGGTGGACTCCGCCCGTCACCGGCGCCTCCAGGAGGCGCACCTGCCCGATCCGCGCGAGGCCCGCGAGGCGCAGCACGTCGTCGCGGCCGAGGGTGGAGTTCTCGATCCAGGTCGCGCCCGGTTTCAGCCCGGTCATCAGTTCGGCCAGCACCGCCTCGGAGACGGCGGGGTTCGGCAGGCAGGTGAAGACATGGTCCACCTGCTCTGCCAGCGCGGAGACCGAGGGCGCGATGGTGGCCCCCAGCGCGGCATGGCGTTCGGCGAGTGCCGGGTTGCGGTCATAGACCGTGACGCGGTGTCCCGCCTGCAAAAGGCTGACAGCAAGATGGCCGCCGAGGTTGCCGAGACCAATATAGCCGTAGTGCATTTGCATTTCTTTTCCAAGCGTTGTGCGCGCTACCTGAAGTGGATGTTGAACCGCTTGCGGATCGCTGCGTCGATCTCCGGCTCAATGCGGCAGCCGGCTTTCGCGAGGATTGAATTCTTCCGGGCGATGGCCGTATCGAGGAGCAGCGGCTTCCCGGCCTCGTTCCACTCCTTCGGCGACATGCGGTTGCCGACAGCGGGGTAGATGTACTCGGTCTGCATCAGCCTCAAGGTCTGGTCCGAGCCGAGATAGTGGCCGGGGCCGCCGAGGCAGACGTCCTTCATCGCCTCGATGGAGGTCGAGTCGGGCGTCACGTCGATGCCGCGCACCAACCGCATGGCCTGGCCGAGGAGGTCGTCGCCGAGGACCAGCGATTCCAGGCAGAAGCCGAGAAGCGAGGCATGCATCCCCACTGCCTCGTAGCACATATTCAGCCCCGCGAGACCGGCGAGGGCGTTGGTGATGCCCTGCTCCCATCCCGCCTGCATGTCGGGGAGCTTCGAGTCGCTGATGCCGCTCGCAGCGCCACCCGGCAGGTCGTAGAAGCGGTGCATCTGAGCGCAGCCCGCGGTGAGGAGCGCCTGTTCCGCGCTGCCCCCGGACATGGCGCCTGTTCTCAGATCGGAAACGAAGGGCCAGGTGCCGAAAATCGCCGGGGCACCGGGCTTGATCGCGTTGACATAGACCACGCCCGCCAGACATTCCGCGACCGCCTGCACGATGGTCAGCGCGATCGGCGCGGGCGCGGTGGCCCCGGCCTGCCCTGCCGACAAAAGCAGCATCGGCATGCCGCGGCGGATGCAATCCTCCATCGTGATGCAGCTCTCCTCGGCAAACTTCATCGGCGGGACGACGAAGCAGTTGGAGTTCGAGACGAAGGGGCGTTCCAGCCACTTCTCCTCGCCCCCGGCGACCATGTGCAGCATCTCGAAGCAATCGGCCACGTGGGAGGGGTCGGAGAACGAGGTGCCGACGTGTTTCACGGTGCCCGCAAGGCTGCCATAGAGCGTGTTGAGGTCCATCTCCTTGTTGTCGGTGACGTCCCGGCAGACCATCGTGCGCTGGTAGAAGTGGATGTTGTCGAGATTGTCGACGAGACGCGCCGCGTCATAGAGGTCCTGCGCGGTCGACTCCCGGTAGTCGAGGGTAATGGGGTCGACGATATGCACCGCCGCGCCCGCGGTGCCGTAGTGGACGTTGGTCCCGGTCAGGTGCAGATCATGCTTCGGGTCGCGGGCGTGGAGCGTGATGTTGCGGGCAGCCTTGGCCAGCATGTCCTCGACCAGCGCGCGGGGAAAGCGGATGCGGCCGTCGTCGCCCTGGATCGCGCCCGCTTCGGTCAGAAGCTTGACGCCGGAGGGTGGGGCCTGGCTCAGGCCGATCTGTTCCAGCGCGTCCAGTGCTGCGGCATGGATCTGCCGGACTCCGGCCTCGGTCAGGGGCTTGTACTGGCCGCCGGGCAGACCCGCGCGGACGGGTTTCACATCGTCGGCGAGGGGTGCGGCGCGCAAGGCCACGCGAGCCTGTCGGCCTCCGCTGCGGCGGGCGCGGGCGGGTTCGCAGGTCTCGCCGATGTCGGGCATGTCGGTCATTGGGAGGCTCCTTTCAGGAGAAGCGCGTCGATCTCGTCGCCACTGGCGGTGGTGGCGAGGGGGGCAAAGCTGCCGTGGTTCAGCATGGCGGTCACGCTGTCGCGGATCGCGGCATGGGTGAGGCGAGCGATCTGGCTGCCGAGGGAGATACGGCGGACGCCGATTGTCGCGAGTTCGGCGACGGTAAGCTGTTTGAGCGGCCCGGCGGCGAGGGCGTTCACCGGCTTGGTCACGGAGGCAACGATCTGCTTCAACTCGGCGGGTCCGGGGGGCACGGGGATGTAGAGGAGATCCGCCCCGGCGGCCTCGAAAGCCTGCAATCGGCGGATGGCTTCGGTCAGGTCATAGGTGCCGTGCATCACCCCGTCAGCGCGGGCGCAGAAGATGAAGGGACGCCCCAGCGCGCGGGCAGCGGCGGCCCCGGCCTTGATGCGTTCCACCGCCAGATCAAAGGCGTAGGGCGCGTTGCCGGGGATCATCTGCGTATCCTCGACGCTGATGCCGGACAGGCCCACCTCAGCCGACAGGCGGACGGTTTCGGCCACGTCCTCGGGGCTGTCGCCGAAGCCGTTCTCGAAATCGCCGGAGACGGGGAGCGGCGTCGCGGCGATCAGGTCCTGCGCATGGGCCAACGCCTCGTCGCGGGTGACGCCACCGAGGTCGGGGCGGCCGAGAGTGAAGGCATGGGCGGCGGAACTGGTCGCCAGCGCCCTGGCCCCCAGCGCCGCCATCATCTGTGCAGAGCCCCTGTCCCAAGGGTTCGGGATGACGAAACAGCCCTGCTGGTGCAGGTCGTGAAAGGCCTGATGGCGCGCGGCCAGGCTCATGCGCGGATCCTTTCGGATTTCGGGTCGTACATCGGGGCGAGGCTGGCGATGGCCTCATGCCGCTGGCCCGCGACTTCGACTTCGTAAGTGGACGACAGGATCTCTTCATCGCTCTGGCCTTTGGCAGGGACATAGCCCATGCCGATGGCCCCGCCGAGGTGGTGGCCATAGGCGCCGGAGGTGACGGGGCCGACGATTTTGCCATCGCGGACAATGGCTTCGTTGTGGAAGAGCAGCGGCTCGGGGTCCTTGAGGCGGAATTGCAGCAGCTTGCGGTCGAGGCCCTGCTGTTCGCGGCGGAGCACCGCCTCGCGCCCGATGAAGGCAGGTTTCTTGCGGCTGACGGTGAAGCCGAGGCCCGCGTCCAGGACGTGATCCTCATCGGTGATGTCATGGCCCCAGTGGCGGTAGGCCTTCTCGATCCGGCAGCTGTCGAGCGTGTGGAGGCCGCAGAGCTTGAGGTCGGGAGCGGCCTCCATGATTGCCTCGAAGACATGGGCGGTCTGGTCGGTCGGTATATACAGCTCCCAGCCCAACTCGCCGACATAGGTCACGCGATGGGCGCGGGCGAGGCCCATACCGATCTCGATTTCCTTTGCTTTACCAAAGGGGTGCGCGGTGTTGCTGAAGTCGTTGGGCGAAACCTTGGCCAGCACGTCACGGGACTGCGGACCCATCAGGCAGAGGACCGACTCGGCAGCAGTGACATCGGTGATCACCGCGAAGTCGTCGCCGACATTGGCCCGCATCCAGGCGAGGTTGCGTTGCAGGGTGGCGCCGGGGACGACAGCAAGGAAGGCAGTCTCGCCAAGGCGCGCCACGGTAAGATCGGCCTCTATCCCCCCATTTTCATTGAGGAACATGGTATAGACAATCCGCCCTTCGGCCAGATCCATCTGCGCCGAGGAGATGCGGTTCAGGAATGCGCAGGCATCCCGGCCCTCGATCCTGATCTTGCCGAACGAGGTCATGTCGAACAGACCTGCCGCCTCGCGGACCGCCATGTGTTCGGCGCGGCTGTTGTCGAACCAGTTCTGCCGTTTCCAGGAATAGCGATACTCCCGCTCCTGCCCTTCGTTCGCGAACCAGTTCGCGCGCTCCCAACCGGCGACCTCGCCGAAGACCGCGCCACGGGCGGCAAGGTGATCATGGATCGGGCTGCGCCGGACGCCGCGAGAGGTGACGACCTGCCGGTAGGGGAAGTGGTCGGCGTAGAGAAGGCCCAGCGTCTCCGACACCCGCTCTTTCAGATACTTGCGGTTCTTCTGGAACGGCTGCGCGCGGCGGATGTCGACTTCCCAGAGGTCGAAGGGCGGCTCGCCTTCGGTGATCCAGTGCGCCAGCGCCTGCCCCGCGCCGCCAGACGAGACGATGCCGATGGAATTGTATCCGGCGGCGATCCAGTAGCCCTTCACCTCGGGCGCCTCGCCCAGGTAGTAGCGGTCGTCGGGGGTGAAGCTTTCCGGTCCGTTGAAGAAGGTGTGAATGCCCGCGGTCTGGAAGAGCGGCATCCGGTGCATCGCATGTTCCAGGATGGGCATGAAATGATCCCAGTCCTCGGGCAGGGTGTCGAACTCGAAGTCCTTGCGGATGCCCTCCATGCCCCAGGGTTTCGCCTTCGGCTCGAAGGCGCCGAGCATCATCTTCCCGGCGTCCTGCTTGTAATAGGCACATTCGTCCGGCACGCGGAGGACGGGGGTATTCGGGTCCAGCCCGGCGACGGGTTCGGTGATCAGGTAGAAATGCTCGCAGGCATGAAGCGGCAGCGTGACGCCGTTCTGGAGCGCAAGGTCCCTGCCCCACATCCCGCCGCAGTTGACGATCACATCGGCCTCGATATGCCCCGGACCCGCGTCTGTTTCATAGTCGACGCCGGTGACGCGGCCCCCGGCGGTCGTGACCTTCGTCACCAGAGCGCCCTCGAAGATCTTCGCCCCCCGCATCCGCGCGCCCTTGGCCAAGGCCATCGCGATATTGGCGGGGTCGCATTGGCCGTCGAGCGGCAGCGCCACAGCACCGACCACGCCGTCGATGTTCAGGTGGGGATATTTCGCCTTGGCCTCGGCGGGTGAAATCTCATGCACCTCCACGTCGAAGATCCGCGCGACGGTCGCCTGCCGCAGCAGTTCCTCGTGCCGCTCTCTGGTCAGCGCGACCGAGATCGAGCCGACCTGCTTCATGCCGGTGGCGACGCCGGTCTCGGCCTCCAGCCCGCGATAGAGATCGGCTGAATACTTGGCGAGCCGGGTCATGTTCGCCGACCCACGCAGCTGGCCAATCAGCCCCGCAGCATGCCAGGTCGTGCCGGAGGTCAGCTTGCGCCGCTCCAGGAGAACCACATCGGTCCAGCCCGCCTTGGCGAGGTGATAGGCCACCGAACAGCCCGAGACCCCGCCCCCGATCACCACCGCCCGCGCTTTCGTCGGAACCTCAGCCATCACTCTGGTCTTTCATACTGGTCCAAATATCCCGGGGGTCCGGGGGCTGGCCCCCGGTCCGCCCGCCGTCACGCGCGAATCCGCTCGTTCTTCGCGTCCCAGGCCGGGCCGTCCGGCAGGACCACGGCCTTCACCCGGTCGCCGAAGATTTCCACCTCGACCTCGGTCCCCGGCACCGCCAGGTCGGCCCGCAGCATCCCCAGCGCCAGCGAATGCCCGACCCGATAGCCCCAGGCGCCCGAGGTGGTTTCACCCACCACCTGTCCATCCTGCCAGAGGGTCGACATATAGGGCGCGTCGCAGTCCCTTGCCTCCACCTTCAGCGAGACGAAGCGCTTCCTCACGCCGCGCTGCTTCTCGGCGGCGAGCGCGGCCTTGCCGGGAAAGTCGTGGCCCCAGTCGATGAAGCGCTCCAGCCCGCCTTCCAGGAGGGAATAGTCGGTCGAGAGATCGCCCTTCCACGCCCGGTAGCCCTTTTCGATGCGGAGCGCGTTCAGCGCCTTCATGCCGAAGGGCTTGGCGCCCGCAGCCAGCAGCGCGTCATAGATCTGCGCCGCATCGTCCCGGTCGCAGTGGATTTCCCAGCCGAGTTCCCCCGCGAAGGAGACGCGGACCAGCGCCACGTCCCTGCCCGCGACCTTGGCGAAATACTGCACCGAGAGCCAGGGCAGTGTCAGGTCGGCCTCGGCGATCCCGGCGAGCAGGTCGCGCGCCTTGGGGCCGGTGACGATGAAGCAGTGGATCCTGTCGGTCCAGTCTTCCAGCGTGACACCTTCCGGCAGGCCCTTGCGCAGGATGTCGGCGTCGTGGGACTGCGCGACCGCAGCGGTGATCACGCCCACGTCTTCGTCGGAGAACGGCAGGCAGGTCATCTCGGTGACGATGCGGCCGCGGTCGTCGGCGAAATACAGCAGTCCCGTGCGCCCCGGCTGCGGCAGTTTCGAGGCGGTGAGGCTGGCGAGATGCGCTCGCGCGCCCGGCCCTGCGAGCCGCAGGCGGGTGAAACCCGGCAGATCCAGCACCCCCACCCCGTCACGCACCGCTTCGCATTCGGCCTTGATCCGCTTCTCCCAGGGACCGCTGCGGCCCCAGGTCTGGGTCTCCTCCCAGGAGGTGTCGTCGCCGGTGGCGGCGAACCATTCCGCGCGCTCCCAACCGTTGTAGGGGGCGAACTGCGCGCCGAGAGCCTTCAGTTTGTCATGCACTGGCGAAAGCTTGCGGTCGGGCGCGGCGGGCCAGCGGGCCATCGGGAAATGCATGCCGTATTCGTGGCCGTAGACCTCCTTGCCCTTGGCGACAAGATAGTCGTGATCCTCCCACCCCGTGAATCGCCGGGGGTCGCAGGACCACATATCCCATTCGGTGCCGCCTTCGGTCACCCATTCCGCCAGCACCTTGCCCGCGCCGCCCGCCTGGCAGATGCCGAAGGTGAAGACGCAGGCCTCGAAGGCGTTCGGCACGCCGGGCATCGGGCCGATCAGCGGGTTGCCGTCGGGGGTATAGGGGATCGGGCCGTTGATCACCTTGGTCAGGTTGGCCTGTGCCAGCAAGGGCACCCGCGCCATCGCGTCGTTGATGTGCCACTCCAGCCGCTCGAGGTCGTCGGGGAACAGCTGGAAGCTGAAGTCTTCCGGCATCGGGTCGTCGGGCGTGGCCCAATGCGCGCGGCAGGGGTTCTCGTAGGGGCCGAGGTTGAAGCCCATCTTCTCCTGCCGGAGATAGTAGGAGGAGTCCACGTCGCGCAGGAGCGGCAGCTTGTGGCCAACCTCCTTCGACCAGGCCTCCAGCTCGGGGATGGTGTCGAACAGCATGTACTGGTGGCTCATCACCATCATCGGGACGCGGCGCCCGAACATCGCGCCGACATGGGCGGCATAGTAGCCGCCGGCGTTCACCACATATTCGGCCCGGACCTCGCCCTTCGGGGTCGTCAGCACCCATTCCGAGCCGGTCCAGCGCGCCGCCGTCACCGGGCAGAAGCGTTCGATCCGCGCGCCGAGCTTGCGCGCCCCGGCGGCCAAGGCCTGCGTCAGCTGCGCGGGGTCGATGTCGCCGTCATAGGGATCGTAAAGCGCGCCGGTCAGGTCGTGGGTTTCCAGGAAGGGATATTTCGAGCGGATCTCGCCCGGGCCGAGGATCGTCAGGTCCATCCCCTGATAGCGGCCCATGCCGACGACGCGCTTGAATTCCTGCAACCGCTCGCGGCTATGGCCCAGCCGCACCGAGCCGGTGACATGGTAGTTCATCGGATAGTCCACCGCCTCGCCAAGCCCCCGGTAAAGGCTGGCCGAATAGCGCTGCATGTTCATGATCGACCAGCTGGCGGAAAACGTCGGCACGTTGCCCGCCGCGTGCCAGGTGGACCCCGCTGTCAGCTCATTCTTCTCCAGCAGCAGCGCATCGGTCCAACCGGCCTTCGCCAGATGGTAAAGCGCCGAGGCCCCCACCGCCCCGCCGCCGATGATCACCACCCGCGCTTGCGCAAATTCCGCCATGACCGCCCTCCCGAACCTTGCGACACTATCCGCCGCCACGCGCCCGCTTTCAATTCGGGCGGAACCGGGCTATTGATCGACAAACTCGATCAGGAGACCATTTTCTGTCTCCAAATATCCCACGGGGGTCCGGGGGTGTGAAACCCCCGGCACTCACCACCAGGTGTCACGGCCCGCAATGCAGATCGACCTTCTCGAAACCTTCCTTGACCTGGCGGAAACCCGCAGCTTCCACCGCACGGCGGAGCGGCTTCGGATCACCCAGTCCACCGTCTCTGCCCGCGTGACCGCCCTGGAACAGGCCGTCGGGTCAAGGCTCTTCGACCGCTCGCGCGCCGGGACCGACCTCACGCCCGAGGGCAAGCGGTTCGAGCCCCATGCCCGCGCCCTGCGCCACGAATGGAACGAGGCGCGGCGTCGCATCCAGATCCCGCAAGGCGCCTCGCAGCTGATGCGGCTTGGCATCCAGAACGACCTTGCGGCGGTCTATCTGGGCGACTGGGTGGCGCGGTTCCGTGCGGTCCTGCCCGAGACCGCCTTCTACATCGAGCCGGATTATTCCAACCAGATGTGCGCCGACCTTCTGACAGGGATCCTCGACTTCGCGGTGATGTTCAGCCCCAAGCCCCACCCCGACCTGCATTTCGAAAGCGTGGGCGACGTGACCTACCGCATGATCTCGACCGAGACCGCGAGACTGGCCGAAGTCACGCCCGCCCGCTTCGTGTTCGCGCATTTTTCTCCCGCCTTCGAGGAGATGCATCGCCAGCTGACGCCGGACCTTGCCACGGCGGCGGTTTCGGTCGGGCAGTCGGGTTCCGTCGTGTCGCTGCTGACGGCGATGGGCGGGTCGGGCTATGTGCTGGAAAAGACCGCCGCCGATCTTGTGGCGGGGGGCCGCTTCATGGCGGTGGAGGATGCGCCGGACCTGCGCCAGCCGGTCTTTGCGGCGATCCACATCCGGCACCGGACCCTGCCCCTGCACCGCAGGCTGACGCAACTGGTCGCGCGGAACTTCGGCTGAAGCGCTGCCCCCCGCTAGAACGTCATCTGCACCCGATGCCCCGGCGCATGGGCGAGCCGCACCAGCGTCACCGGCCCGGCGGTGCCATGGGTCGTCCGTTCCGCCACCAGAAGCGCCGTGCCGGGGGCTACGCCCAGCACGTCCGCCTCGCGCGCGCCGGCCGGTTCGGCGGTGAAGGCGATATCGCCAGAGACGAGGCTGACATGCGTCACCAGCCACTCATTCGCGCTGACCCTGGCGAAATCGGGCGTCGGTACGGGAAGCGCGGCGGGATTCAGCCAGCGGCTTTCCAGAACATATGGCCTGCCGCCCGCCAGATGCAGCGTTTCAAGGCAGCGCATCTGGGTGCCCTCGGGCAGACCAAGCCTGGCCGTCACCGGCACCGGCGCAGGGGTCAGACGGTCGGCCAGAAGCTTGAAGTCATAGGTCAGCCCGCGGCCCAGTACATCCAGCCGGATCACCGGGATCTCCAGCCGTGCCCGCCTGACCGGCAGCTCGGCGACCCGCGTCCCGGCCCGCTTCTTGCGCTCGATCACCCCGGCCTCGGCAAGGTCGCGCAGGGCGCGGTTCACCGTGGCGCGGGCCACGCCGAATTCCTCGGCCAGCGCCTCCTCGCCCGGGATCAGCGCACCGGGAGGCCAGTCGCGCGCCCGGATGCGGCGCAGCACTTCGGCGCGGATGTCCTCCCAGCCCAGTGTCACAGCGCCTCGCGCAGGCGGCGCATGGTGGCGCGGAAGCGGGCCTCCACGGCGTCTCGGGCGATGTGGCGGCCCTCGCGGACGATGTGGCGCCCGGCGGACCAGAGGTCGGTCACAAGGCCGTCGCGCCCGGCGAAGAGGAAGGCGTCAAGCAGCTGGTCTCCCTGAACCCCCTCCAGCCGCAGATCGCCGGTATCGAGCGCAACAAGGTCAGCCCATTGCCCGACCTCGATGCGGCCACTGGTCCGCCCCGCCGCCTGCGCGCCGCCCTTCAGCGCCCGCTCCCACAGGAAGCGCCCGGTAGACCGGGCGTCGGCCATGACAGCCCGCGCCTTGTGGTTGAGGCGCTGGGAATACTCCAGCAGCCGCAACTCCTCGGCCAGCGAGATGCGGACGTTGCTGTCCGTCCCGACCCCGAAGGCGCCGTCCGCCGCCATCCAGCCGGGGCCGTCGAAAATGCCATCGCCGAGGTTCGCCTCGGTGATCGGGCAGAGGCCCGCGACGGCCCCGGTCCTCGCCAGCGCGGCGGTTTCGGAGGAGGTCATCTGAGTGGCGTGGATCATGCACCAGCGCGCGTCGAGGGGCAGGTTTGCCAGCGCCCAGTCGACGGGACGCGCGCCCCAGGCGGCCTGGACTTCAGTCACTTCGGCGACCTGCTCGGCGATGTGGATGTGCACCGGCCCGCCGGGCACCATGCCCGCGACCTTGTCCAGCGTCGCCCGGCTGACCGCCCGCAGCGAATGCGGTGCGACGCCTAGCCCGGCGTCGGGCAGAACCGACAACGCCGCCCGCGCCCCTTCAAGGATGGCGGCATAGACCTCGGGCGAGGAACCGAAGCGCAACTGCCCCCCGGCCAGCGCACGACCATCGACTCCGCCCTGTTCGTAGATCACCGGCAGATGGGTCAGCCCCAGCCCGGTCTCACCCGCCGCCGCCGCGATCCGGGCCGACATCTCCGCCGGATCGGCATAAGTGCCACCGCCGACCGGGTGGTGCAGGTAGTGAAACTCGCATACCGCCGAGAAGCCGCTCTCCGCCATCTCCACCATCGCTTGCGCCGCGATCGCCTGCACATCCTCGGGCGAGAGCCTTTGGAGGAAGCGATACATCAGCGCGCGCCAGGTCCAGAAACTGTCCTGCCCCGCGGTTCGCGCCTCGGTCATTCCGGCCATCGCCCGCTGGAAGGTGTGGGAGTGCAGGTTCACCGGTGCCGGGACAAGACAGCCGTAGGCCAGCCCCTCGGGCGCGTGGCCATGGTTGACCGAGGCAATGCGACCGTCCTCGATCACGATACGGACGTCGCTTGCCCAGCCCTCGGGCAGCAGAGCGGATTCGGCGTGCAGGATCATGGCGACTCACTTGACTTGCATTATGTCTAGACATATTAGCCATTACACCACGCATAAGGCAAGCCGATGCTCCTGACCCATGCCACCCTTGCGACGATGACGAATGGCTACGGCCTGATCCCCGACGCTGCCGTGGCGCTGGAGGGCGAGCGGATCGCCTGGGCGGGGCCGATGGCCGACCTGCCTGCCGCCTATCGGTCGCTTCCCGGGCATGACGCCGCGGGCAGGCTTGTCACTCCCGGCCTGATCGACTGCCACACCCATGCGGTCTTCGGCGGCCACCGGGCGGTGGAGTTCGAGCTGCGGCTGAAGGGGGCGAGCTATGAGGAGGTCGCCCGCGCCGGGGGCGGGATTCTCTCGACCGTGACGGCGACGCGGGCGGCTTCGGAGGCGGAGCTGCTGGCGCGCGCCCTGCCCCGCGTCGACCAGCTGATCACTTCGGGTGCCACGACCATCGAGGTGAAATCGGGCTATGGGCTGACGGTTGCGGACGAGCTGAAGATGCTGCGCGTCGCGCGCCGGATCGGGCAAGAATGCCCGGTGACAGTGAAGACGACGCATCTTGCCGCCCACGCCATCCCGCCGGAATTCAAGGGCAATGCAAAGGGTTATATTGCCGAGGTGGCGATCCCCTCGCTGCGGGCGGCCCATGCCGAGGGGCTGGTCGATGCGGTCGATGCCTTCTGCGAAACCATCGCCTTCTCGGTCGAGGAACTGGCGCCTTTGTTCGCCGAGGCCCGCGCGCTTGGCCTGCCGGTGAAGCTCCATGCCGAGCAGTTGACCGACCAGGGTGGGGCCGCCTTCGCGGCGCAGCGCGGGGCGTTGTCGGCGGACCATCTGGAATATCTTTCGCCCGAAGGGATCGCCGCGATGAAAGCGGCGGGCACCGTCGCCGTGATCCTGCCGGGCGCGTTCTACACCCTGCGCGAGACGCAGGCGCCCCCGATCGCCGCCCTGCGCGCCGCAGGGGTGCCGATGGCGGTGGCGACCGACCTCAACCCCGGCTCCTCGCCGCTGGCTTCCTTGACGCTGGCGATGAACATGGCTTGCACCCTCTTCCGCCTGACGCCGGAGGAAGCGCTGCTGGGCACCACCGCCCATGCGGCGAAGGCCCTCGGCCTTGCCAACCGGGGCCGCATCGTGCCGGGCCTGCGGGCCGATCTCTGCATCTGGGACGCCGACCACCCGGCGGAACTCGCCTACCGCATCGGCGCAACGCCACTTTCCAAACGCATCTTCGGAGGCCGTCTTGACGCCTGAAATCCTGATCCCCGGCCAGGTCACGCTGGCGCAGCTTGAGCGCATCTTCCGCGGCAAGCTGCCGGCCCGGCTGGCCGACAGCGCCCGTCCCGGCATCGAACGGGCGGCAAGCCACATCGCGGCAGCGGCGAATGGCGGTACGGCGGTCTACGGGGTGAACACCGGCTTCGGCAAGCTGGCCAGCATCAAGATCGCGCCGGAAGACACTGCCACGCTTCAGAAAAACCTGATCCTCAGCCATTGCTGCGGCGTGGGCGCGACGATGCCGGAAGACGTGGCGCGGCTGATGATGGTGCTGAAACTTCTGTCGCTCGGGCGCGGGGCCTCTGGCGTGCGCCCCGAAGTGGTGGCCTGCATCGAGGCGATGCTGGAACACCGTGTCACCCCGGTGATCCCCGACCAGGGCTCGGTCGGCGCCAGCGGAGACCTCGCGCCCCTGGCTCACATGACCGCCGTGATGATCGGCCATGGCGAGGCCACGGTCGACGGTCAGGTGAGGCCCGGCGCGGAAGCGCTTGCGATGAAAGGCATTTCACCCATCCGCCTTGGAGCGAAAGAAGGGCTGGCGCTGATCAACGGCACCCAGTTCTCCACGGCCTACGCGCTCGCCGGCCTCTTCCAGGGCTGGCAGGCCGCGCGCGAGGCGCTGGTGATCTCGGCGCTCTCGACCGACGCCATCATGGGCTCCACCGCGCCGCTGGAAGCGGAAATCCATGCGCTTCGCGGCCAGCCGGGGCAGATCGACGCGGCCACCACCATGCGCGCCCTCCTGGCGGGCAGCGAAATCCGCGAAAGCCACCGCGAAGGCGATACCCGCGTGCAAGACCCCTACTGCATCCGCTGCCAGCCGCAGGTGACGGGCGCCGCGATGGACGTGCTGCGCATGGCCGCGCGCACCCTGCAGACCGAAGCCAATGCCGCGACCGACAACCCCCTGGTGCTATCGGACGGCCAGATCGTCAGTGGCGGCAACTTCCATGCCGAGCCGGTGGGCTTTGCCGCCGACATGATCGCCATGGCGCTTGCCGAAATCGGCGCGATTGCCCAGCGGCGGGTGGCGCTGATGGTCGACCCGACGCTGTCGTTCGACCTGCCCGCCTTCCTGACGCCGAAGCCCGGCCTGAACTCCGGCCTGATGATCGCCGAAGTCACCACCGCCGCCTTGATGAGCGAAAACAAGCACCTGGCGCATCCGACCGTGATCGACTCGACTCCGACCTCCGCCAACCAGGAGGACCATGTCAGCATGGCCGCCCACGGCGCGCGCCGCCTGCGCCGGATGGTGAAGAACCTGAACGTGATCCTCGGGGTCGAGGCGATGTGCGCCGCGCAAGGGGTGGAGTTCCGCGCACCGCTGAAGACCTCCGCCCCCCTGCAAGCCGCCGTCCGCGCGCTGCGCACCGAGGTTCGCGCGCTGGAGGACGACCGCTATCTCGCCCCCGACCTTGCGAAAGCCGCAGCGCTGGTGGCGGCAGGCACCCTCTCCCAAGCCACCGGCATCCCGATGCCGGACCTATCTGCATTTTCTGTCTGAAAGTATCCTCTGGGGGTCCGGGGGGCGAAGCGCCCCCGGGGCCTCCACCAGCGATGGAGCCTGACCATGACCAACCCCCGCCACAACCTGCGCGACATCTACCCGCCGACCGGCCCCGAGAAGACCGCGAAGACCTGGGCCGGCGAGGCCGCGATGCGGATGCTGATGAACAACCTGCACCCGGACGTGGCCGAAAATCCGCATGAGCTGGTGGTCTATGGCGGGATCGGCCGGGCGGCGCGGACCTGGGAGGATTTCGACCGCATCGTCGCCGGCCTGAAGGACCTGGAGGCCGACGAGACTCTGGTCGTCCAGTCCGGCAAACCCATCGCCATCGTGCGCACCCACACGGACGCGCCGCGAGTGCTGATCGCGAACTCGAACCTCGTGCCGCATTGGGCGACCTGGGCGCATTTCAACGAGTTGGATAAGAAGGGCCTGATGATGTATGGCCAGATGACCGCAGGGTCCTGGATCTATATCGGCACGCAAGGCATCGTGCAGGGCACCTACGAGACCTTCGCCGAGGCGGGTCGCCAGCACTATGGCGGAGATCTCAAGGGCAAATGGATCCTGACCGGTGGCCTTGGCGGCATGGGTGGCGCGCAGCCTTTGGCGGCGGTGATGGCCGGGGCCTCATGCCTGGCGGTGGAGGTCGACGAGACGCGGATCGACTTCCGCCTGCGTACCCGCTACGTCGACGCCAAGGCGAAGACGCTGGACGAGGCGCTGGCCCTGATCGCGGAGTGGACCGCGAAGGGCGAGGCGAAGTCGGTGGGGCTCCTCGGCAACGCGGCGGAGGTCTTCCCGGAACTATTGAAGCGGGGCGTGCGGCCCGACATCGTGACCGACCAGACCTCGGCCCACGATCCGCTGCACGGCTATTGCCCGGCGGGGTGGTCCGTCGCGGAATGGCGGGCGAAGCAGGAGACCGATCCGGCGGCGGTGGAAAAGGCCGCGCGCGCCTCGATGCGGGTGCATGTCGAGGCGATGGTCGGATTCTGGAACGCGGGCGTGCCGACGCTGGACTACGGCAACAACATCCGGCAGGTCGCTAAGGACGAGGGGTTCGCCGAGGCTTTCGCCTTCCCCGGTTTCGTGCCCGCCTATATCCGTCCGCTCTTCTGCAAGGGGATCGGGCCGTTCCGCTGGTGTGCCCTCTCCGGCGACCCGGAGGATATCCGCAAGACCGACGCGGCGATGAAGCGGCTCTTCCCCGAGAACGCCCATCTGCACCGCTGGCTGGACATGGCGGGCGAGCGGATCGCCTTCCAGGGGTTGCCCGCGCGCATCTGCTGGATCGGCCTCGGCGACCGGCACCGGGCGGGGCTGATGTTCAACGAGATGGTGGCCTCGGGCGAGCTGAAGGCGCCGATCGTGATCGGACGCGACCATCTGGATTCGGGGTCGGTGGCGAGCCCGAACCGCGAGACCGAGGCGATGCGGGACGGGTCGGATGCGGTTTCCGACTGGCCGCTCCTGAACGCGCTGGTCAACACCGCCTCGGGGGCGACCTGGGTCAGCCTGCATCACGGCGGGGGCGTGGGGATGGGGTTCTCCCAGCACGCCGGGGTGGTGATCCTGGCGGACGGGACGCCGGAGGCGGCGAAGCGGCTGGAAAGGGTCTTGTGGAATGACCCGGCCTCTGGCGTCTGGCGGCACGCGGATGCGGGGTATGAGACCGCCATCGCCTGCGCGAAGGAGCATGGGTTGCGGCTGCCGGGGATATTGGGGAACTGAGGGCTGTCCACGCAGGACAGGCCCTTGGTTCATAGCGGAATCAGGGGGTTGGGTGTGGGTGTTCAGAGAATGTCAACCATCGGAGAGTCGGGGCAAGCCCCGACCTACGGGCGCGGTCAGTATTCGGTGGCGCCCTTGCCCGCGAGGATCTTCGCGCGGCCCTTCGCGATCCGGGAAAGCCGGGTCGCCGGGGTCTTGGTGCTGGTCAGATGCAGCGCCCAGCTTTTCTGCCGTCCGGGGGTGAGGGCGGCGAAGGCCTCGGCCAGCTCGGGATCGGCATCCAGCGCTTCGACCAGTTCGGGGGGCAGGTCGATCTCGGAGCGCTCCTTCAGCGGCAGGAGGCCCTGGTCGGCGTATCTCATCGCCTCGGCCAGATAGGCGCGGATCACCGGCGCCAGCGCGGCGGGGGCGGCGTTGTCGGTGAAGCGAAGGCAGTCGGGGTGCCGGGTGTTCGGGCCCTGTTTCTCCAGCACACCCTCGGGGTCCTGCATCAGGGCGGCGTTGAAGAAGGTCAGGCGGAAGTCGTCACGGAAGGCGCCCATGATCGCGATGTTGCGGCCTGCATGCATGTAGCAGGGATGGCCCCATTTCGCGGTTTCCTCAAGGCCCGCGTCCTGCGCGAGGCGGCGCAGCGCGAGGAGGCCGGACAGCCAGCGGCGGGTGGAGCAGTCCGGCGTGGCGAAGCGGTCGCAGCGGCCGCAACCTTCAGCGAAGAAGACCTCGGGGTCGGTGATCATGACGCGGTCGGGCATCGGTCCTCCTGCCGAAGCAGTGTCGACCGCGGGCGGGCGAGACGCAAGGGCGGAGGCGCTGCGGACATGGCAGTCCGGGTCGCGGTCTGGCCTGGCCTGTCGTTCAGTGCTGCCGGTCCCGCCTCGGGCCGCGCAACAGCGTGGCGGATTCCGTCCGATCGTTCGGGGATCGCGCCCCTTTCCACGATCCCGCCATCATCTTTCCCCGAATTTCCTTGGATCGGCCATCTGCGGCACAACTTATGCGGGAGAATTTCATTAACCAAAGCCATCCTGGGGAGAGAGACATGAGCGGTTCGAGAGCAGTCCTGACCTGGTGTTTCCGAGCGATGTGGCGCGAAGATCCGGCGCTGCGGCGGATCGAACGGCTGAAGGGATATCGGACCGATCCGGCGAAGGCCCGGGTCCCGGTGTTCCTTACCCAGAAAGGGTCGCTGGCCTGACTCTGCCGCTGGCGGATGGGGCCCGCGCCCCGGGCTGACCCGGACGCAGGCCGAAGTGGTTTCACAGGATGCGCGGGTTCTTTCCCGCTTCACGCCAGATCGGGTTGGACCAGGCGCGGCGGCCTGCGGCGTCGATGACCGAGACCCGGACCCAGGGGCTGCCGAGCAGACGGTCGAGCGGAACCTCGCAGCGGGTCATCGAATGGCCGTGCACGCCCTGCGCGCCGGTGCCCCAGCCCATCGCCACCACCGAGACGGCGGCCGAGCATTCGACCACCGCCTTGCCGCCATCAAGATACACGTCATGGATCTGCGGACCCTGGCTGGAGTAGAAGTCGCCGCGCTTGAGGGCGGCGAGCAGCGCCTCGGGCGTGTTCTCGGTGGCCTTGACCATGACCCAGCCGCCGAAATGGTCGGGCTCGTGGAAATGCGCGTCGTCCGTGGCGATAAGGCTGAGCCTGCGGCCCTCGGTCAGCAGCAGGTCGGCGATCCCTGCCCCGTCCGGACGGTCGCAGCCGGTCGCGCAGCCGTGGTTGTAGATCTCGACCGCATGGGCGGCCTCGATGGTTCGGGCGTCGGCCAGCGTCAGGCCGGACCATTGCGGATGGGCCACGGCGACGAAGGCCCCGGCGGCGACGGCGCGGGCGGCGATCTCGGGCCCGGTCTCCTGCCCCGGCTCGGCGATGAAGCTGGTCGTCGCGGGCGGCGCGAAATCGTCGGGCAGGCCCACGGCGAGGATATGCCACAGCTCGCCGTTCGACTGCGCGCCGGAATGCAGCTCGGCGCCGATCAGGGTGGTGAAACCCTCGGTGCGGAAGGGGCGGGTATCGACCATCGGATAGCCGTAGATACCGATGAAATGGTCGGTGATCGCCAGGAAGTCATAGCCTTCGGCCCGGTAGCGGCGGCAGACCTCCTCGGGCGAGAGCACGCCGTCGGAGCGGGTGGAATGGGTGTGCAGGTTGCCGCGCCAGAAGCGGCCGGGGGCGGTAAAGGCAGAGGGTCGCATTGTGGATCCTTCGGCAGAGCGGCGGGACGGCCCCGCGCTTCGGCGGAACCTTGCCCGGCGGCGGCGCGCCTCGCAAGGGACTGTCGTGGTGGCCTGCGGCACATGCTATCGGTTTGCAATGTGAGGTTGTGTGGGTGGTGTAATGAGGATGGAGCGCGTCGATGCAGGCCCGGCCCGGGTGGAGGATCACGAGATCGCCCCATGGATGACCGGGCGGGCCGAGGAGATCGCGGCCTTCCTGAAGGCGATGAGCCATGAGGGACGGCTGCTGATCCTGTGCCATCTCGCGGGCGGCGAGAAGTCGGTGACCGAACTGGAGGGGCTTCTCGGCCAGCGCCAGGCCGCCGTCAGCCAGCAGCTCGCCCGGCTGCGGCTTGAGGGGCTGGTGAGCACGCGGCGCGAGGGGAAAGCGATCTATTATGCGCTGCATGATCCGCGCGTGATGAGCCTTCTGCGCGACTTGCCGCACAGTTTCACCTGAACCGGGGCGTCCGGGGACGGAAACCAGGTATCCGGGAATTCCTGAACCTGGTCGGCGGGTCTGGTCAGCCACGCCCGATATAGGGCATGTCGCGGGCCATGATCGTCACGAAGGGCGTGTTCACGTCGAGCGGCAGGCTGGCCATGTGCAGCACCATGGCCGCGACATGGCCGACGTCCATCACGGGTTCCACGCGGGTTTCGCCATTCGCCTGGGGCACGCCGGTCGTGAAGGCCGAGGCCATGTCGGTCAGCGCGTTGCCGATGTCGATCTGCGCGCAGGCGATGTCGAAGGCGCGGCCGTCGAGGCCAAGGGTGCGGGTCAGGCCGGTCACGGCATGTTTCGACATGGTATAGGGGGTGCTTCCGGGCCGGGGCACATGCGCCGAGATCGAGCCGTTGTTGATGATGCGGCCGCCACGCGGGGACTGCCGGCGCATCAGGCCGAAGGCGGCGCGGGCGCAGAGGAACATGCCGGTGATGTTGGTGCGACTGACTTCCAGCCATGTCTCGACCGGGATTTCGTCGATGGGCGCGGCGGGGGCGGCAATGCCCGCGTTGTTGAAAAGGACGTCGAGACGGGGAAGCTCGGCGAAGGCGGCGTCGACCTGCGCCGGATCGCCGACATCGGCGGTCAGGATGCGGGCGGTGTAGCCCTCGGCGGTCTCCTCCAGCGCAGCGCGGCGGCGGCCGAGGAGCGTGACCTCCCAGCCTTCAGCGAGGAAGAGCCGGGCGGTGGCGCGGCCGATACCGGCCCCGGCGCCGGTGATCAGGACCCTGCGGGTCATCCCGGCACCTGTTGCAGGAAGTGATATTTCAGGAGCCAGAGCGAGGCCCGGGCGATCATGGCGGTGGGCAGGCGGGTGGCGGCGGCGATCTCGGCCTCGGTGGCCCCCCCCGGGCCGGTGGCGGCATAGGCGGCAAGGATTGTCTCGATCCGGGCCGGGTCTTCCAGCAGGCGGCGGCGGGCGACGTAGTTCCGGAGTTCGAAGGTCTCGGCGGCGGAGGCGCGGCCGCTTGTCCCGGTGGCAGCCAGGCGGCGGTCCGGGGCGGCGAAGGCGGTCGGGTAGGCGGCGAACATCTCCTCGACGGCGGGGCCGACCGGGATCAGCCCGGGCTCGCGCGGGGCAAGCGCGGGGCCGCCTTTCGCGCGGGCGTGGGCCAGCATCGCTGCCTGTTCGCCCCAGAGCGCCTGCATCTGCGGGATCACCGCCGACCAGTCGTAGAGCCGCCGCGCCCTGTCGCGCGCGGCGGCGCCCATCCGCGCCCGCAAGGCGGGGTCGCGCGCCAGCGTCGCCAGCGCGCGGGCCAGGGCGGCGACGTCGATCGGGGTCATCGCCGAGAGCTGGCTGAGGTATTGCAGGTAGCTGTCGGTGCCGCCGAGGTAGCGGTGGCTCACATAGCTCGAAACCCCCGTGCGCGGCAGTTCGGTCGGGATGCGGAAGCCCACGTCGGGCGTCACGGTGTCCTTCATCCCGTCCCAGTCCGAGACGATGACCGGCAGGCCCGCCGCCATCGCTTCCACGGGGGCGAGACCGAAGGTTTCCTGAAGGTTGTCGATGGGAAAGACGAAGACATCGCCGCCGGAGAGCGTCGCCCTGCGCTCGGCGGGATCGGCGCCGTCGAGCAGGCGGTAGCCGCAGGAGGGCATCAGCCGGGCGGCGGCGGTGGCAAAGACCTCCTGCCAGAGGGGTTCGGAGAACTGGCCGCAGAGAACGAGGTGGAGCTTGCCGCCGCCCTCGGCGCGCCAGGTCGCGGCCGCTTCTTCCATCGCCAGGAACAGCGGCAGCGGGTCGAATTTCTCGTCGGGGGTAAGCCGGGCGATGGAGACGGCGACCAAGTCGCCGGGACCGGCGCCGATGCGGTCGCGGAGGGCCGAACCGGAGGCGGCGTCGGGCTGGAACGCGGCGCAATCCACCCCGAGCGGGATCACCGGCAGCAGCGGGCGCGCAGGCAGGATCGCGCCGGAAAAGCGTTGGGAAAGATGCGCCTCGGCCAGTTCCATCAGGCGGCGAACCGAAGCCTGCACCGCCTTCGAAGTGCAGATCACCGCGTCCCAGGGCATTTGCGGGGCCGAGCGCAGGTCGAAAAGGCACTGCATGACGTTGCGCGTGGCGGTGGTATGGGTGATGCCGCAGAGCGCCCAGGCCGCGGCGCCCTCCGGGGCGCGACGCCACAGCTCTGTCGACGAGATCGGCGCGGGGTAGTGCACCACATCGACCGGACGCAGCGCCATCGGCGTGTCGAGACGTACCCCGCGCAGGGGGGCGGTCACGCCGCTGGCGCGGGCGAGGTCGGCAAAGGCGGCATGGTCGGACCGGGAATGGGCGAAGGAGACGTATTCGTCCACCTCGCCATGGGCGAAGAAGCCGCGCAGGAAGCTTTCGCCCGCGACGCGGCGACCGTTGATGCCCTTCTTGACCGGATCGTAGCCGTCGGTGGCAAACCAGATTGCGGCATTCGTGGCGGTCATCAGAGGCCTGTCCCTGCGGTGTCAGCCCATCGGTAGAGGCTGGGCCGGGCTTCGGCAAGCCGGATCAGGCGGTGGGACCCTGGGCGCGGCGGGTCAGGATCACCCGGCGCAGGAAGGCCATGAGGAAGAGGCCGGTCAGGATCAGGATGATGGTCGGCGCGGGGGCCGAGTCGAGATGGAAGCTGGCCCAGAGCCCGGCGAGCATGGCGAGGAGGCAGACAAGGGTCGCCGCGATCAGCATGGCGCCGAAGCTGCGGGCGATGAGGAAGGCGATCGCCCCCGGCGCAATCAGAAGGCCGATGGCAAGGATCAGGCCGACGGAGGACAAAGTGGCGACGATGGTCAGCGCCAGTATGGCGAGGAGGCCGTAGTGCAGAAGCTTCACCGGCAGGCCCGAAACCTGGGCCTGGGCCGGGTCGAAGGCGTGCAGCATCAGGTCTCGCCATTTGAGCGCGAGGACAAGGGTCACGGGGGCGGCGATGGCAGCGGCTGTGATCAGGTCCCCCTGCCCCACCCCGAGCATGTTGCCGAAGAGGATGTGGTCGAGGTGCACATCGGTCGGGAAGGCGGTGATCAGCACGACTCCGCTGGCGAACATCGCGGAGAAGACCACGCCCATCACCGTGTCACGCTTGATCCGGCTGTTGTCGGCAAGGTAGCCGGTCAGGAGCGCCGAACCGAGGCCGGCCACGAAGGCGCCGACCAGCAGGGGGATGCCCGCCATGTAGGCCAGCACGATGCCGGGCAGGACGGCATGGCTGACCGCATCCCCCATCAGCGCCCAGCCCTTCAGCACCAGGAAGCAGGAGAGAAGCGCGCAAGGCGCCGCCACGATCAGCGCGATCAGGAAGGCGTTCTGCATGAACGGGAACTGGAAGGGCTGGAGAAGCGCGTCGATCATGCGCTTGCCCTCCGCTTCGCGGCGAGAAGGCCGTGTTTTGGGGCGAAGACGAAGGCCAGCGCGAAAAGGGCCGTCTGGAGGAGGACGATGATGCCGCCGGTAGCGCCGTCGAGGAAGTAGCTGACGTAGGCGCCCACGAAGCCGGTCGTGGCCCCGATGCTGGCGGCCAGCGTCAGGAGGCGGGGAAAGCGGTCGGTCAGGAGATAGGCGGTGGCGCCGGGGGTGACGACCATGGCAACGACAAGGAAGGCCCCCACCGTCTGCATCGCGGCGACGGTCGAGGCGGAGAGGAGGGTGAAGAAGACGAGCTTCAGGAGATCGGGGCGCAGGCCGATGGTGCGGGCATGGGCCTCATCGAAGAAGGTGACCATCAGGTCCTTCCAGAGAACCAGCAGGATCGCGGCGGAGACCCCGCCGATGATCACGAGTTGAGCCGTGTCGCCGGGGGAGATGGCGAGGATATTGCCCATGGTGATGGTCTGGATCGAGACGGAGGTGGGGTAGATCGAGATCAGGAACAGGCCGAGGCCGAAGAAGGAGGTGAAGATCAGGCCGATGACGGTGTCGGTCTTCAGCCCGGTGCGGGTGCCGAGAAACAGCATGGCGGCGGCGGCGAGGCCCCCGGAGAGGAAGGCGCCGAGGGCGAAGGGGAGGCCGAGGATATAGGCCCCCGCGACACCGGGGACGACGGAATGGGAAAGCGCGTCGCCGATCAGCGACCAGCCCTTGAGCATGAGATAGGCGGACAGGAAGCCGCAGACGCCGCCGACGAGGGCCGAGACCCACATCGCGTTGGTCATGTAGCCGTAGGCGAAGGGTTCAAGCATGAAGTTGGCTCCCATGCCCCGCGATGGGGAGGGCATCGAGGCGGGAAGAGCCTCCGGCGGGGATATTTGGGCAAAGATGAAAGACGGGGCGGGTCATCTGTCGCCCTTCCGGCCGTATTGCACGAAGGGGCGTTCGTCGTCGGTCAGGATGCTGATCTCGCGGGTGTCGTCGTCTTCGTGCAGGTCGGTGCCGCCGAGGGTGAAGTGACGCAGGACGCCGCCGAAGGCGCGTTCGAGGTTGTCACGGGTGAAGGTGGTTTCCGTGGGCCCGTGGGCAAGGACGGTGCCCTTCACCAGCACGGTCCGGTCGCAGAAATCGGGGACCGAGCCAAGGTTGTGGGTCGAGACCAGCATGACATGGCCCTCGTCGCGGAGCGTGCGGAGAAGGGCGATGATCTGCTCTTCTGTCTTCACGTCGACGCCGGTGAAGGGTTCGTCGAGGAGGATGATCCGGCCCTCCTGTGCCAGCGCGCGGGCAAGGAAGACGCGCTTCTTCTGGCCGCCCGAAAGCTCGCCGATCTGGCGGTGACGAAGGTCGGTCAGGCCCACCCGCGCCAGCGCCTCATCCACCTTGGCGCGGTCGGTGGCGGAGGGGCGACGGAGCATCCCCATATGGCCGTAGCGGCCCATCATGACCACATCCTCGACCAGGACGGGAAAGGACCAGTCCACCTCCTCGGCCTGGGGGACATAGGCGACGAGGTTCCGGCGCAGCGCCTCGCGCACGGGCAGGCCGAGAAGGCGGATCGTGCCGCGGGCGACGGGGACGAAACCCATGATCGCCTTGAAGAGGGTGGATTTCCCGGCGCCGTTCACCCCGACAAGGGCGGTGATCGTGCCGTGGGGGATCTCGAAGCTGGCGTCGGTCAGCGCGGTCAACCCGTTGCGGTAGGTGACGGTGACGCCTTCGGCGAAGATGCCTTCGGAGGTTTCGGTATTCGCCTGATGGTCGCGCATCTGCTCACTCCGCCGGGGCCAGGCCGCGGGCGATGGTTTCGGTGGTGACTTTCAGCAGGTCGAGATAGGTCGGGACCGGGCCGCCCTCGTCTGACAGGCTGTCGACGTAAAGCACGCCGCCGAAGGCCGCGCCGGTTTCGCGGGCGACCTGTTCGGCGGGGTCGGAGGAGACGGTGCTTTCGCAGAAGACCGCGGGAATCTGATGCTCGCGCACCCCGTCGATCACTGCCCGGACCTGGCGGGGGCTGCCCTGCTGGTCGGCGTTGATCGGCCAGAGATACAGCTCGGAAAGGCCAAGGTCGCGCGCGAGGTAGGAGAAGGCACCCTCACAGGTGGCGAGCCAGCGGCGGTCTTCCGGCAGGGCGGCGATCTGGGCCTTCAGCGGGTCGAGCGCGGCGGCGAGGGTCGCCTTGTAGGTCTCGGCATTGGCCTTGTAGGTCGCGGCATTCTCGGGGTCGGCGGCGGACAGCGCACCCGCGATGTTGTCGACGTAGATCGCGGCGTTCGCGAGGCTCATCCAGGCATGGGGGTTGGGCTTGCCGTCGTAATCGCCGCCGGTGATCGAGATCGGCTCGATTCCGTCGGTCAGGGTGGCCGAGGGCACGTCACCGAGGTTGCCGAGGAACTGCTCGAACCAGCGTTCGAGGCCGAGGCCGTTCCACAGGATCAGGTCGGCGTCGGAGGCGGCGACGATGTCCTTCGGTGTGGGCTCGTAGCCATGGATCTCGGCGCCGGGCTTGGTGACGGAGACGACATCCACCCCCTCGCCCGCCACGTTGCGCGCCATGTCGGCGATCACGGTGAAGGTGGTGACGACCTTGAGCCGGTCTTGCGCCTGCGCGGAGAGCGGCAGGGCGAGGAGGCTTGCGAGGATCAGGGCTCGGCGAGGAAGGTGCATGGACGCTCCTTTGGTTGGGCGGAGTAGAATGTAAATGAGAAGCATTTGCAAGAAGGCAAGGGGCAGCTGCGCGACGACCCTGCGAAAGCGGAAGCGTTCCGAGCCTTACGGGTCGCGCTGCACCAGCCGCACCAGCACGGGCGCCACGACGATGACCACCAGGATGCGCACGACGTGATGCAGGGCGACGAAGGCCACGTCGGCGTGGATGGCGAGTGCGATGAGGCCCATCTCGGTCAAGCCCCCCGGCGCCAGCGCCAGCAGGGCCTGGTCGATCCCGACCCCTGCGCCCACCTGCATGGCGAAGGCCCCGACCAGCGCGAGGCAGAGCGTCAGGACGGTGGCGCCGAGGCTCAGGAGCCCGGCGCGGAACAGCATGCGGGTGTCGATCCCGAGGAAGCGGCAGCCGAGGATGGTGCCGAGCGCGACCTGGGCCGCGTTGATCAGCATGCCAGGCGGCGCGCTTTCGGTGAGCCCGGCCATGTGGATCGCGGCCGAGAGGATCAGCGGGCCAAGGAAGGTCGGCGCAGGCAGCCGCAGACGGGGACCGAGGATCGCCCCCAGCACGGCGCAGGCGGCCAGTGCCGCGGCATCCGTGAGCCCCAACGCCGTTCCCGCGACCGCACTGCCCGCCGCGCCCACGTCATAGCCCAGCACCAGGCGGAAGAGGACCGCCATCAGCCCGATGGTCAGCACGATCCGCAGCGAATGCGCCAGCACGATGGCGGGCACGTCGGCGCCCTTCGCCTCGCCGAGTTCGACCATTTCCGACAGGCCGCCGGGCATTCCGGCGAAATAGGCGGTTGTCCAGTCGACCCGCGCGACGAAGCGGTACCAGGGCACCACGACGGCGGCGACGGCGGCGAGGTAGACCATCAGGATCGACAGCGTGACCAAGGCCTCGCCCGCCTGGCCGATGACGGCGGGGGTGAAGCGCGAGCCGAGGAGCACGCCGATCACCGCGACGATGGCGGGCCGAAGGCGCATCGGCCCCGCGACCGGCAGCCCCGCGACCGAGGCGGTCATGGTGGCGAAAAGCGCGCCCAGCATCCAGGGCAAGGGCAGCGACAGGGCGTAGAAGACGAGCCCGCCCAGGGTTCCCAGGCCAAGGCCTGCTGCTATTCGGGCCAGTGGCGGCAAGGGTGCGTCCAAGGTCAGGCAGGCCCGACGACTGGCCGACGGCGGGCCGGAGCGGGCAGGAGGGGCTGGCGCACCCAGCACGATTCGAACGTGCGACCTTTGCCTTCGGAGGGCAACGCTCTATCCAGCTGAGCTATGGGTGCCTGGGGCCGTCCTTAGCGGAAGGCGCCGGGGGTTTCAATGGTCGACCTGCATCAGGCAAAGAGATCATGGGCCAGCTCCAGCGCGCTGACCAAAGCGTCGACCTCCTCCACCGTGTTGTAAAGCCCGAAGGAGGCGCGGCAGGAGGCGGTGATGCCATAGTGCTCCATCAGCGGCATGGCGCAATGGGTGCCAGCGCGGACGGCGATGCCGCGCTTGTCAAGGATGGTGGAGATGTCATGCGCATGCGCCGCGCCCTCCATCGTGAAGGAGAAGATCGCCCCCTTCCCCGCCGAATTCCCCTGCACATTCAGCCAGTTGAGACCCTTGAGCCGGTCACGGGCATAGTCGCGCAAGCTGCGTTCATGCGCCGCGACATCGGCCATGCCGAGGCCCATCAGATAGTCCAGCGCCACGCCGAGGCCGATCTGCTGGACGATGCCGGGGGTTCCGGCCTCGAATTTCATCGGCGGGTCGGCCCAGGTGATCGTCTCACGCGTCACCTCGCGGATCATGTCGCCGCCGCCGAGGAAGGGCCGCATCTCGGCCTGCCGCTCGCGGGCGATCCAGATGCCGCCAGAGCCGGAGGGGCCGTAAAGCTTGTGCCCGGTGATGGCGTAGAAGTCGCAGCCGATGGCCTGCACGTCGACCGGCATGTGGACGGCGGCCTGCGAGCCGTCAACCAGCACCGGCACGCCCTTTTCCCGCGCGCCCCGGCAAATGGCGGCCACGTCGACCACAGTGCCGAGGACGTTCGACATATGGGTGACGGCGACCAGCTTCGTCTTCGGCCCGATGGCCTCCAGCACCGCCTGCGGGTCGAGGTCGCCGTTCGCGTCCACCTCCACCCATTTCAGCACCACCCCCTGACGTTCGCGCAGGAAATGCCAGGGCACGATGTTGGCGTGATGCTCCATGATCGAGAGCACGATCTCGTCCCCCGGCTGCAGGCGCGGCGCGGCCCAGGCGTAGGAGACGAGGTTGATGCCTTCCGTCGTCCCGGTGGTGAAGACGATCTCCTCCTCCGAACCGGCGTTCAGGAAGCGGGCGATCACGCCGCGGGTGGATTCGTAGTGCTCGGTCGCGAGGTTCGACAGGTAGTGCAGGCCCCGATGGACGTTCGCGTATTCCTGGGAATAGGCCCGGGTCATCGCGTCGATCACCACCTGCGGCTTCTGGGCGCTTGCGCCATTGTCGAGGTAAACCAGCGGCTTGCCGTTCACCTCGCGCGCGAGGATCGGGAAATCGGCGCGGATTTTCCGGACGTCATACATCGGCAAAGGCCTCCGGGCCAAGAATCAGGACTGCCGCGATGCCCAGGATCAACCCGGTGCCAAGCGCTGTCAGCACCAGTCCCAGGAACACCCGCCCGCGCGAGCGGAAGCCGTGCAGTTCGGCAACGAAGGCGGTCATCAGCCAGAGGAAGAGCGCAAGGCCGCCAAGGCCGATGATCCCGGCCAGGGGCGGCGCGACCAGCGTGGCGGCGAGTTGCAGGACTTGCAGCGCCAGCATCGGCAGCTGCAACCAGACCACGACCAGAAGCGCATCGGGCAAGCTGCCGTCTCCGCCGAAGGCCCGCCCGACGCGGTGGATCAGCACGACGGAAAGCGCCAGGAAGAGCCACTGGAAGACGGCGGCGCGGAGGGGGCTGGCCAGCATGAAGCGGCTGAACGGGTCGAGTTCGGCGAGGCCCGGCCCGACCTGAAGGCTGGCGAAAAGCGCCGAAAGGACGGCCACCAGCAAGAGCCCCGCCGTCCGTGCCCGCATCGGCACGCCCTCGGCCAGAAGCGCGCGGGCCGCCTGCCGGGGCTCTTGCAGGGTCAGTCGCGCCAGCGCGCCGATGCGGTGCGTGAGGGTCGTCATCCGTGCTCTGCCTCGTGCAGAAGGGTGGCCCAGAGCCAGAGGAAGGCCGCGCCGACCAACAGCGTCACCAGCGTCAGCGCCGGGCCGGGGCCGATCATGCCCGAAACCAGGCCTTGCAGCAGCAGCAGCGGCCCGATGCAGGCAAGCGCCCAGAACAGTGCGATGCGCGCGCCATGCCACGTGCCCTGCCCCCCCATCGCCCGCGCTGCGATATGCCCCAGTGCGGCAAGGCCATACCAGAGCGGGATGGTCGCAAGGACGGCGAAAGCCCGCGCCATGATGCGGGGGCTGGCCGAGGGCTCGCCCGCAAGGAAAGCCTCGCGCGCGGCGACGGGCCATTGGCCGATGAAGGCGAGCGCGAGGAAGATCAACAGAAGCGAGAGTGCGAACGGCTCCGACTGCCCCCGCGCAAGGTGCTGCCGCAGGATAGCGCGCGGTCGGGCCCAGGTGGCGACGAGGTCGGTGGTGACGGTCATCCCCGCACCCTCACCCCTTCGTCCCGTGCCGCGCCAGCCAGCGTTCCAGCCGGGCGCGGATGTCTTCGGCGATGTCCTCGTCGGCGATTTCCTGGATCGCCTCGGCGAGGAAGGCAAGAACCAGAAGCGCCTGCGCCGTCCGCCGCGGAAGCCCGCGCGATTGCAGGTAGAAGAGCGCCGTTTCGTCGATGGCGCCGGAGGTGGAGCCGTGGCTGCATTTCACATCGTCGGCGTAGATTTCCAGCTCGGGCTTGGCCAGGAACTGGCTGTCCTCGTCCAGAAGCAGCGACTGGCTGATCTGGTAGCCGTCGGTCTTCTGCGCGCCGGGTTTCACCAGGATCTTGCCCTGGAACACCCCCGTCGCCCCGTTCATCAGCACTTTCTTGAACACCTGCCGGCTTTCGCAAGCCTCGGCGGCATGGGTGATGAAGACCGTATCGTCGTGATGGAACTCGCCGTCGCCGACCGCCGCGCCCGCCAGATGCGCCCGGCCCTCGGTCCCGGTCAGCTCCACCACCGCCTCGTTGCGGGTCAGGCGACCGTTGGCGGTGAGGGTGAAGGACCGCATCTCGGACCTGGTGCCGAGACGGGCGAAGACATGGGTCACGGCGCGGCGTTCATGGTCGCGGCCTTGCAGGCGGATATGGTGGAACCGGGCACCGTCGGCGACCTCGACCTCCAGCACCTTGGAGAAGCGCGCCGCGGCAGGGCCGTTTTCCAGAAGCGTCAGCTCCGCCCCCGGGTCCAGCTTCACGCAATGGTGGAGGATCGCGTCGGAAGTCTCTGACTGATGGACATAAATCAGCGAAACCGGCTTGGCCGCCCTGGCCGTGACATGGATCAGAACACCATCGGTTGCATGGGCGGTGTTCAACGCCGCGAAGGGTCGGGCGACCGGGGTCTGGCCACGCGCCTCAAGGATGCCATAGGTGCCTTGCGCCCAGTGGATGTCCTTCGACCCGGCCTCGGCCAGCCGTTCGATGGTCACGCCCGCAAGCGTCAGGTCGTCCGAGGCCTTCGGGTCGAAGACACCGTCCACGAAGACCACCTTAAGCCGGTCCATCCCGTCGAAGGGCGGAGCTTCATCGCTGGCATCGAAGCGATGCGCGACCGGCGCCTCGGGGGCGTTCAGGCTGGCCGGATCGGTGTAGCGCCAGTATTCGTCGCGCCGGACGGGCAGGCCCATGGCGTCAAGGCGCGCCAGAGCCTCGCCCCGTGCCGCCGCGAGCCATCCCTTGCCGGACAGCGCCGGCAACCCCGCCAGCCGCGCTTGCAGCGCGTCTTCCTTCGCCTTCGGCAATGCCATCAGCCCACCTCGCTCAGGATGTCGGCATAGCCATTGGTTTCAACCTCCAGCGCCAGTTCCGGCCCGCCGGTCTTCACGATCCGGCCCGCCGCCATGATATGCACCACGTCGGGGTGGATATGGTCCAGAAGCCGCTGGTAGTGGGTGATCACCAGGAAGGACCGGCCTTCGCTGCGCAGCGCGTTCACCCCGTCCGCGACCAGCTTCATCGCATCGACGTCCAACCCCGAGTCGGTCTCGTCCAGGATGCACATCCGGGGCTCCAGCATCGCCATTTGCAAAATTTCGTTGCGCTTCTTCTCGCCGCCGGAAAAGCCCACGTTAACCGGGCGCTTCAGCATCTCGGCGTCGATCTTCAGGGTCTTTGCCTTCGCCCGCACGACCTTCAGGAAGTCGCCCGCGCTCAGCTCCTCCTCGCCCCGCGCCTTCCGCTGGGCGTTCACCGCCGTCCGCAGGAAGGTCATGTTGCCGACGCCGGGGATTTCGACCGGATACTGGAAAGCCAGGAAGAGGCCCGCCGCCGCACGTTCCTCGGGCTCCATCTCCAGCAGTTCCTGCCCGTCGAGCGTGGCCGACCCTTCCGTCACCTCATAGCCGTCGCGGCCGGACAGCACATAGCTGAGCGTCGACTTGCCCGATCCGTTCGGCCCCATGATCGCATGGACCTCGCCCGCGCCGATCTTCAGGTCGACGCCGTTCAGGATCACCTTGTCCTCTTCTTCAAGTTTGACGTGCAGATTATTGATTTCAAGCATGATTTCTTTCCTTGTGGCCTCAGCGCAGATCGGAGAACCAGCCGATGGCCTGGGTGACCATCTCGGGCGGTATCGCGCCGGGGGTGACGGTGAAGCGGGCCATGCGGCCCACGATTTCCTCCAGGCGGGCCAGGCGTTCGACGCCGTGGTAATAGCGCCGGTCCTTGTAGTCGTCGAAAAGCACCGTGACCGGCCTTGTCGCGCGCAGCATCACCGCAACAAGGCATGAGGCGCGGAAGCGGCCGTCGATCAGCACCAGGTCGGGCTCGACGAAATCGGGACGGTCCCAGACCGACAGGGCATAGCCGGGAAAACTGCGGTGCTTCCGCGCCTTCAGCGGCACGCCCCACTCTCCCGTCGGTCCGATATTGGCGTAATGGATCACCGCCTTGTCCGAGATCGGTTGCAGATGCGCGGCGAGGCGCTCGGCCCAGGCCTTGTCGCTTTCCACACTGAACACGGTGCGGCCAAGCTCGGCGGCAAGGACGGTGGACCCGCCGCTGCCGTATTCCAGGATGACATCCGCCCGCTTGTAGGCAGCTTTCAGGATGGCGGCTTCCGCGGTTGGAAGGGTCAACTTGAAGCTGACAGGCGCGGCTTCCGGCGCGACAGCAGGCTCGGCGGGAACAGGCTCCGCCGGCAGATCAGGCTCTTCCAGCTGCAACATGACACGCTTCACCAAAGCCTCCGACGCCGCAACCGCAGGCGCAACGTCGGGAAGGCGCAGCAAGCGGGCCATCTCTTCGGTCACGGCCTCCTGCCATTTCAGGATCGTCCGATCTTCCATCTCGTTGCGGTCATATTCGTGGAAGAACGCTTCCGTATGACGAAGATTGGCGGCCCCCGCCGCATCCGGCTTGTAACCGCGGCCCCGCACCCGCTTCAGTGCAAACAAGTCCGGGGTTCGAACGATGTAGTGGTTGATCTGAGCGACGGCCCAACCGAACTCTTCAAGCGGAACGCGGCTGGTGCCTCCGGTATCCACCCCCTTCAGCCAGCGGTGATGCATTTTTACCTGATCGGAGGCAGAATGGCCGTTGCCGACCAGAACATCCTCCAGGCGGATATCGGACCCACGGGCAATCAGCGGTCGGTTGATGCCGTAGCGGGCAAATCCCCGTATCCCCGGCGAAAAGCGGAACAACGATTTCACCTCGAGGTTTGGCAGGAAATCCGGCAGCGACGCCCCGCTGAAGACCGGATCGACGAAGCGGCCGCCGAAGCGCGCCTGTCCACTTGCCCCGAACACACGCCAGTTGATCAGCGCGCATTGCTTTGTACCCATGTACCGGATGAGAGCATCGACGGTTCCGTCACCGACATGGACATTCAGGAACTCATCGGCGTCCAGCCAGAGATACCAGTCGCCGTCGCGATAGCCGATCTCATCCGAAAAGGCTATCGAAGCAACGCGTTGCGGGGAGTCCCCTTTGTTCACAACGGTCTTCAGATGGGTTACCTCGCCCGCTTCTGCCAAAGCCGCAAGGACTTCCTCCATTCCGTCGTTGGAGGGATTCGAGCAGATGACGATCCGGTCGAACCCGATCACCTTGTGATAAGCGATCCATTCCAGAAGGAAGGGCGCTTCGTTCTTCATGGCCGAATACAGCACCTTGCGGGCCATGCCCGCAGGTCTCACCGGCATCGCATTCTCAGCCGACTCCGCCTCAGAACGCGTCTGATCCTTCATCACCCCACCGAGCCTTCCAGCGAAATCGCGACCAGGCTCTGCGCCTCCATCGCGAATTCCATCGGCAGGGCTTGCAGGACTTCCTTGCAGAAGCCGTTCACCACCAGGGCCACCGCCTCTTCCTCATCCATGCCACGGCTGCGGCAGTAGAACAGCTGGTCATCATCGACCTTGGAGGTGGTCGCCTCATGTTCCACGCGCGAGGAATTGTTGCGTACCTCGATGTAAGGCACGGTATGCGCCCCGCATTTGTCGCCGATCAGGAGACTGTCGCACTGGGTATAATTGCGGCTGTCCTTGGCCTTGGGGTGCATCGACACGAGGCCGCGATAGGTATTCTGCGCCCGGCCCGCCGAGATCCCCTTCGACACGATCCGCGACTTGGTCCGCTTGCCGAGGTGGACCATCTTGGTCCCGGTATCGGCCTGCTGGGCGTTGTTGGCGATGGCGATGGAGTAGAACTCGCCCTGCGCATCGTCGCCGCGCAGGATGCAGGAGGGATATTTCCAGGTGATCGCCGACCCGGTTTCCACCTGTGTCCACATCACCTTGGCCCGGTCGCCCCGGCAATCGGCGCGCTTCGTCACGAAGTTGAAGATGCCGCCCTTGCCATTCTCGTCGCCCGGATACCAGTTCTGCACCGTGGAATATTTCACCTCGGCATCCTTCAGGATCACGATCTCCACCACCGCCGCGTGCAGCTGGTGGGTGTCGCGCTTCGGCGCGGTGCAGCCTTCCAGGTAGCTGACATAGGCGCCCTCGTCGCAGACGATCAGCGTGCGTTCGAACTGGCCGGTGTTCTCGGCGTTGATGCGGAAATAGGTCGAAAGCTCCATCGGGCAGCGGACGCCCGGGGGCACATAGACGAAGGAACCGTCGGAGAAGACCGCCGAATTCAGCGTCGCGAAGAAGTTGTCGGTCGGCGGCACGACCGAGCCGAGATATTGCTTCACCAGTTCCGGATGCTCGCGCACGGCTTCGGAGATCGAACAGAAGATCACCCCGGCCTTGGCCAGTTCCGCCTTGAAGGTGGTGCCCACCGAAACGCTGTCGAAGACGGCATCCACCGCCACCTTGCGCGGCTCCGCCTCACCTTCAACTCCGGCCAGAAGCATCTGTTCCTTCAGGGGAATCCCGAGCTTGGCATAGGTCGCCAGCAGCTTGGGGTCGACCTCGTCCAGGGACTTCGGCTTTTGCGCCATGCTCTTCGGCTTGGCGTAGTAATACTGGTCCTGGTAGTCGATTTCGGGATAGTTCAGCATCGCCCAACGCGGCTCTTCCATCTTCAGCCAGCGCTGGTAGGCGGCCAGCCGCCAGTTCAGCAGCCACTCCGGCTCGCCGTTCTTCTGGCTGATCAGGCGGACGATGTCTTCGGAAAGGCCCTTCGGGGCATATTCCGTCTCGATCTCGGTTTCCCAGCCGTATTTGTACTTGCCGGCCATGGCCTGCACGGTCTCGATCGTCTCGCGATCGACGCCCTCGCGCAGATCCGGGGTGGTTTCGAGAATCGCGGTCATCAGCGTCTTCCTTTCAGGCAGCCCGTGCCCGGGCCTTGGCATAGGCGGCAGTCCAGGCATCGCCGAACCGCAGCACGTCGTCTTGTCTCACCCCCGGGCCGATGGAGACCCGGATCGCCTGCGCGGCAAGGGATTCGCTGAACCCCATGGCCGTCAGCACGCGGCTGGCCCGCACCTTGCCGGAGGAACAGGCCGAGCCCGCGGACACCGCAAACCCCGCAAGGTCCATCGCCATCACCTGGGTCTCGCCCCGCCAGCCGGGTGCGATCAGGCAGAGCGTGTTCGGCAATCTAGGCGAACCATTCCCGACTGAAATAGTCCCGATTGCCGCAGCCGACAACTGCGATTCTAGAATATTTCTAAGTTCGGCGACCTCGTCCCAGACCCCGGCCGCCAGATCCCGCGCGGCGGCCTCGGTGGCGGCGGCAAAACCGGCGATGCCGATCAGGTTCTCGGTCCCCGCCCGGCGGCCCATCTCCTGCCCGCCGCCCTTGAGCTGCGGCGGCACCTCGACCCCCTGCCGCACCACCAACGCGCCGATTCCCTTCGGCCCGCCGAGCTTGTGGGCGGAGATGAGGCCCATCTCGCAACCAAGCCAGTTGAAGGCGAAAGGCACCTTGCCGAAGGCTTGCGTCAGGTCGCTGACGGCAAGTCCCGGTTGCAGGTCCTGCAATATCCCGGTCTCGCTGTTTGCCAGCTGAAGCGCGGTCTGCGCGGGCTCCGCGACCGCCACCCTGCCCTGCCCGTCCACCGGCAGGCTGACGTCGCACCACGCCGCCACCGCATCATGCTCCAGGCCCGCGCAGACCAGTCCCCGCCCCGCGCAGGCCAAAGCGGCCGCCTCGGTTGCGCCGGAGGTGAAGACGATATCCGCCCCCTCGGCCCCCAGCGCCGCCGCGACCTTTGCGCGCGACCGCTCCAGCAATGCCTTCGCCGCCCGCCCCTCGGCATGGACGGACGAGGGGTTGCCCACCACCTCCATCGCCGCGGCCATCGCCGCCTTCGCCTCGGGGCGCAGCGGGGCGGTCGCGTTCCAGTCGAGGTAGAGCCTAGTCATGCTCATCGACCACCCGGAAGAGCGAGGGCACCGCCGGGCATGGCGTCAGGTCGTTCTTCACCACGTCCGAAAGCCGCACCTGATGCAGGAAGACATAAACGTTGGCCGACAGGCTTTCCCACAGTCGATTGGTCAGCGACTGCGCGCGCGACCCCGAGAGGCCACCAGAAGCCCCGGCCCCGGTGTGCATCGCGTCGACGGTTTCCTCGACCGCCTCCATCACTTCGGAAATACGGATCTCGTTCGGGCTGCGGGCCAGCTTGTAGCCCCCGCCCGGCCCGCGCACCGCCTCGACCAGGCCGGCGCGGCGCAGCTTGACGAAAAGCTGCTCCAGATAGGGCAGGCTGATGTCCTGCCGTTTCGAGATCGCGGCCAGCGAGACAAGCTCGTCACCGTCCGATTTCGCCTCGGCCAGCGCGAGATCCGCCAGCGCCACCATCGCATAGCGACCTTTGGTCGACAGCTTCATTCCACCCTCCTGCCCCCGGCATCGGGGAATCGCAACCGCATTGACGCCGCGCGCGGCGCAGATTACCTCAAACAGGCCCCGAAAAAAGTCGGCCGGGAACAGACCTGGCCCACTTTAGAACGGTTCTAGTTTAGCCGAGCGAAAGCGTCAAGAAATCGCTCCCGCATGAGAAGTGAGCAATGCCCGAGGTAATCTTCGCCGGCCCCGATGGACGCCTGGAAGGCCGCTATCACCCGCAAAAGGACCGCGACGCCCCCATCGCCATCGTGCTGCATCCGCATCCCGCCTATGGCGGCACGATGAACAACAAGGTCGTCTACAACCTGCATTACGCCTTCTACAACCTTGGCTTTACCGTGCTGCGCTTCAACTTCCGCGGCGTCGGAAGGTCGCAGGGCGAATACGACCAGGGGATCGGGGAACTCAGCGATGCGGCCTCCGCGCTGGACTACCTCCAGGCGATGAACCAGAATTCCAAGCAATGCTGGGTCGCGGGCTTCAGCTTCGGCGCCTGGATCGGGATGCAGCTTCTGATGCGGCGGCCCGAGATCACCGGCTTCGTCTCGGTCGCGCCCCCCGCGAACCTTTACGACTTCTCCTTCCTCGCCCCCTGCCCCTCGTCCGGGCTGATCATCAACGGCACCGCCGACAAGGTGGCGCCGCCCAAGGACACCAAGACGCTGGTCTCCAAGCTGCACGAGCAGAAGGGGATCACCATCACCCATACCGAGATCGAGGGCGCCGACCATTTCTTCAAGGACGAAGAAGCGCATATGACGCCGATGATCCAGACGGTTTCGGACTATGTCCGCCGTCGGATGACCGAGGCCACGCGCTGATGTCGGTGCTACAGGACATGGCCGACAAGCTGGCCGATGACGTGCTCGCCGCCGAGGCCGAACTTGGCGACGACCGCTTCTACGAGAAGGTGGCGCAGGTGCTGATGGCGGCCTCGCCCACCTTCCAGGAGGCCTATATCACCTCGATCCGCGTCCGCCTCGCCGAACGCCGGGGCCGCGCCTTCCTGGAGCGGGCGCTGGCCGCCAAGCGTGGCGATGTCGTCGAGGAAGAGGTTGCCGAGGAGCCGGTCATCGACATCAGCTCGGGCCATTGACGCGGTGACGGACCGGCTGGAGCGGCAGTTCGCCTTTCTGAACGAGGCCGACCGGCTGAAGCATGTCCTGCGCGCGACGACGCTGGTCGACGGCTCGCGGCCCGAGAATTCCGGCGAACATTCCTGGCATCTGGCGCTTTACGCGCTGGTCCTGGCCGATCAGGCCGGGCCCGGGGTCGACATCAACCGGGTGATCCGGATGCTGCTGATCCACGATCTGGTGGAGATCGACGTCGGCGACGTGCCGATCCATTCGCAGAACGGCACCGCGCATGCGAGCGTGGAGACACAGGCCGCCGAAGCCAAGGCCGCCGACCGGATTTTCGGCCTCCTACCCAATGACTTGGCCGCCGACCTTCGCGCGCTCTGGGAGGAGTTCGAGGCGGCTGAGTCCCCCGACGCCCGCTTCGCCAAGAGCCTCGACCGGGTGCAGCCGGTGATGGCCAACCTGATGTCCGGCGGCGGGACCTGGGCCACCTACAACGTGAGCTTCGACCAGCTGGAAAGCCGCGTGGGGTCCAAGATCGCCAACGGCGCTCCGTCATTGTGGGACTGGGTGCGGGAGAAATGCATTGCCTACTTCCACTTCTAGGGTAAGGCAGGCCGTCGTATGGCTTGTTCGTTGGAGCGTTGTGCTATTGCTCCCCAGTCTACTTTGGTTGTGCGTTCTGCGCCTCTCCAGACTGCTGTTGCGTGACGGGTTCGCCAACCCGGCCTTCCAAGTCGTTTCTTTCTTTTCTGGTATACTGATCGCATTCGTGGCGATCAGTTCGGTCGGTATGCTTGCACGGCGAGATGGTTCGCCAACACATTTCGCGAACGTCCTAACGGCCAGCTTTATCGCGATCTACCTGTATATCGACCCGGACAGGCTCGCTCTATGGCTTTGGCCACATGTGTCTGTTCCGGCACTAGTCACCGCTGTTGCTGTTGCCTTTGCTATATGGTTGCGACGCAGGAAGGGCACCTGGAAAACTGGCCAGCTATAGGGCGGACAAAAAGCTAACGGTATACAATCGCATACCGCCCTTCCCAAGCCCGCCCTTTTCCGCTATGCACCCGGCAACGAATCCCTCAGGAGGCTTGCGATGTCGAAGATCAAGGTAGCCAACCCCGTCGTCGAACTCGACGGTGACGAGATGACCCGGATCATCTGGGACTTCATCAAGAAAAAGCTGATCCTGCCCTACCTCGACATCGACCTGCACTACTATGACCTCGGGATCGAGGAGCGCGACCGCACTGATGACCAGATCACCGTCGACGCGGCCCATGCGATCCAGAAATATGGCGTCGGCGTCAAATGCGCGACGATCACCCCGGACGAGCAGCGGGTCGAGGAATTCGGCCTGAAGCAGATGTGGAAATCGCCGAACGGCACGATCCGCAACATCCTGGGCGGCGTGATCTTCCGTGAGCCGATCATCTGCAAGAACGTCCCCCGCCTGGTGCCGCACTGGACCCAGCCCATCGTCGTCGGCCGCCACGCCTTCGGCGACCAGTACCGCGCGACCGACTTCCGCTTCCCCGGCAAGGGCAAGCTCACGATGAAATACGTCGGCGACGACGGCACGGTGATCGAGCGCGACGTCTACTCCGCGCCGTCGGCGGGCGTCTACATGGGGATGTACAACCTCGACGACAGCATCACCGACTTCGCCCGCGCCTCGCTCAACTATGGCTTGGTACGGAACGTTCCGGTCTATCTCTCGACCAAGAACACCATCCTGAAAGCCTATGACGGGCGCTTCAAGGATATCTTCCAGCAGGTCTTCGACGCGGAATTCGCCGAGGAATTCAAGAAGCGCGGCCTGACCTACGAGCACCGGCTGATCGACGACATGGTGGCCTCGGCGCTGAAATGGTCGGGCGGTTATGTCTGGGCCTGCAAGAACTACGACGGCGACGTGCAGTCCGACATCGTGGCGCAGGGCTTCGGCTCGCTCGGCCTGATGACCAGCGTGCTGATGACGCCCGACGGCAAGATCGTGGAAGCCGAGGCCGCCCACGGCACCGTGACCCGCCACTACCGCGAGCACCAGAAGGGCAAGCAGACCTCGACCAACTCCATCGCCTCGATCTACGCCTGGACCGGGGGGCTGAAGCACCGCGCCAAGCTGGACAACAATGACCAGCTGATGCGCTTCGCCACCACGCTGGAGAAGGTGACGGTCGACGCGGTGGAAGACGGCTACATGACCAAGGACCTCGCGCTTCTGGTCGGGCCGGACCAGAAGTGGCTGACCACGATGGGCTATCTGGAGAAGGTCGACGAATACCTGGACAAGGCCCTGAAGGGGTAAGTGTAGGGTGGGTTCCAACCCACCATCCATCGCGATCCATCGCGCGGGGCCGGGGGGAGACCTCCGGCCCTTCTCATTCGCCCCGACAAAAATAGGTCAATCTTATTGACTTTAAATGCGGCAGAGATTATGATCTAGCTGCCCTCGAGAAATCCCCCATGCCCGACCGTCCTGACCAGATCACCGACCACCCGCGCCACAGCGCGGTGGATGATGCGCAAGGCATCGGTTTCGGCGTAGTCATGGCCGCGCTCGGGATGCATATCCTGACGCATATGGGCTTCGTGACCGGCCAGACCACCGGCCTTGCCGTGCTGATCGCCCATGTCACCGGCTTGCCCTTCCCGGCGGTCTACTTCGCGGTGACCCTGCCCTTCCTCGGCCTCGCCTGGCGCCGGATGGGCGCACGCTTCGCACTGAAGACGCTGGCGACGACTGCCGCCCTGTCGGGCCTGGTGGCCGTCCTGCCGGGCTGGATCGAACTGGGCCGGATCGAGCCGACGGTGGCAGCCGTGCTCTTCGGCCTTCTCTTCGGCATCGCGGGGCTGGCGGCGATCCGGCATGGCGGCAGTTTCGGCGGTCTCTCGGTGCTGTGGATCGAATTGCAGGACCGCACCGGCTTTCCGGCGGGACATGCGCAGCTCTTGTCCGACGTGGTGATCTTCGCCCTCGCCGCGCTGGTGCTGCCGCTGGATACGCTTGCCTACAGCTTCCTTGGCGCGGCGGTGTTTTCGCTGTTCCTCGCGGTCAACCACCGCCGCGACCGCTATATCGCCGCCTGACCGGCCTGGGCAGGTGTTAAGATTTCCTGAACGCCCGCGCCCAAGCCCTTGATATCAATCGGCTTGCGAGTCTTGTCCACTGTGGACACCGCACCCCCTCTGGCGGCGTGAAAGAAAACCCTGTAAGGCCCCGCCAACCTTCTCAGGACCCGGACCCCCATGGAACTGCGCAACATCGCGATCATCGCCCACGTCGACCACGGCAAGACCACGCTGGTGGACGAGCTTCTGAAACAGAGCGGCGCCTTCCGCGACAACCAGGCCGTCTCCGAACGGGCGATGGATTCGAACGACATCGAACGCGAGCGCGGGATCACCATCCTGGCGAAGTGCACCTCGGTGGAATGGAACGGCACCCGGATCAACATCGTCGACACCCCCGGCCACGCCGATTTCGGCGGCGAGGTCGAACGCATCCTCTCGATGGTCGACGGCGTCTGCCTCTTGGTCGACGCCGCCGAAGGCCCGATGCCGCAGACCAAGTTCGTGCTGACCAAGGCCCTCGCCCTTGGCCTGCGGCCCATCGTGGTGCTGAACAAGGTCGACAAGCCCGACGCCGAACCCGACCGCGCCCTGAACGAAGTCTTCGACCTTTTCGCCAACCTCGGCGCCGACGACAACCAGCTCGACTTCCCCCATGTCTATGCCTCCGGCCGCGCCGGCTGGGCGGATGCGGAGCTGGACGGGCCGCGCAAGGACCTCTCGGCCCTCTTCGACCTGATCGTCCGCCACGTCCCCGCCCCGGCGCAGATTGCCCGGCAGGACGAGCCCTTCTCGATGCTGGCGACCACCCTCTCCGCCGACCCCTATCTCGGCCGCATCCTGACCGGCCGGGTCGAGACCGGCAAGATCACCACCGGCACCTCGCTGAAGGCGCTGTCGCGCGATGGCGAGCGGCTGGAGCAGTTCCGGGTGACGAAGATCCTTGCCTTCCGCGGGTTGTCGCAGGCCCCGATCGACGAAGCGGTCGCCGGCGACATCGTGACCCTGGCCGGCATGACCAAGGCCACCGTCGCCGACACGCTCTGCGCGCTGGAGCTGGACACCGCCCTGCCGTCGCAACCCATCGACCCTCCGACGATCACCGTGACCTTCGGCATCAACGACTCGCCGCTCGCGGGCCGTGACGGCAACAAGGTGCAGTCCCGCGTGATCCGCGACCGGCTGATGAAAGAAGCCGAGGTCAACGTCGCGATCAAGGTCGCCGACACCCCCGGCGGCGAGGCCTTCGAGGTCTCGGGCCGGGGCGAACTGCAGATGGGCGTTCTGATCGAGAACATGCGCCGCGAAGGGTTCGAACTGTCGATCTCCCGTCCCCGCGTCATCATGCAGGATGTGGACGGCGTGCGGCAGGAGCCGATCGAGGAGGTCATCGTCGACGTGGACGACGAATATTCCGGCGCCGTCATCGACAAGCTGACCGGCGAGCGCAAGGGCGACCTGGTCGAGATGAAGCCCGCCGGCGTCGGCAAGACCCGGATCATCGCCCATGTCCCCTCGCGCGGGCTGATCGGCTATCAGGGCCAGTTCCTGACGGATACGCGTGGCACGGGCGTGCTGAACCGCATCTTCCACGGCCATGCGCCGCACAAGGGCCCGATCCAGGGTCGGCGGCAGGGGGTGCTGATCTCGACCGAAAGCGGCGTCTCGGTCGCCTATGCGCTGTGGAACCTGGAAGACCGGGGCCGGATGTTCATCGGCCCGCAGGAGCAGGTCTATGTCGGCATGATCATCGGCGAGCACAGCCGTGACAACGATCTGGAAGTGAACCCGCTGAAGGGCAAGAAGCTGACCAACGTCCGCGCTTCGGGGACGGATGAGGCTGTACGCCTGACCCCGCACATCAAGATGAGCCTGGAAGAGGCCATTGCCTATATCGACGACGACGAACTGGTCGAGGTCACGCCGAAGATCATCCGGCTGCGCAAGCGGGAACTGGACCCGAACGAACGCAAGCGGGCGTCGCGGAAGGAGTGAGCTGTCAGACCAAGTGCAAGAATTTTAAGTAAAATTCTTGGCAAATTCCTTACTTAAGGAATTTGGGCCCGCTCAGGCGGCAGCGGCGAGGCGGCAGGGCAGGAAGTCCTCCACCATCGCCGTTTCGCCGTCGAAGGTGCAGAAGCTATAGGGCGGCACCTCTTCCCAGCCGCCCTCTTCCGCTTCCAGCGGCTCCGACACCACCGCCCGGCCCTGCCTCGTCTCCGACCAGCGGTGATAGAGCGAGGGCGCGGCATCGTCGGTGGCATAGCGCACGGCGTAGAGGCGCTGCCCATCGCTGAGCGCCGCCGTCATCCGCAGGTGCGGCCCCTGCCCCTTGTCCCGTGCGAGCCGGATGAACCGCGCCGCCGCGCGTTCCAGCGCCCCGCGCGGATCGGCGTCCAGCCCCTCGGCCAGCGCCACCAGGAACAGCGCCTCACTGTCGGTCGCGCCCTTGCGGTGCGGATACAGAGCTTCCGGGATCATCATGTCGGCATCGCGACGGAAGGCGTCATAGCCACCGACCTGGCCGTTGTGCATGAAGCTCCACCGGCCATGGGTGAAGGGATGGCAGTTGTTGCGGCTGGTCGCGGTGCCGGTAGAGGCCCGCACATGGGCGAGGAAAAGGTGCGATTGGACCTGTGCCGTCAGGCTTTTCAGGTTCGGGTCCGACCAGGCGGGCAGCACGTCACGGAAAAGGCCCGGTTCCGGCTTCGCGCCATACCAGGCGATGCCGAACCCGTCGGCGTTGATCGCGGTATGGCACTGCGTGGCGCAATGGCTTTGGTGGATGAGGGAGTGACCAGGGCGGCTGACGATCTCCTCCAGGAAGATCGGCGCGCCGGTATAGGCGGCCCAGCGGCACATCAGCGTGCCCTCGTCTGCAAGATCATGCTCTGCCTCGTTTTCTATCAGCATAGCCGATCCCGCCCCGCGAGGCGAGGCGGGATTTCCGGACAATTCTTCTGATGGGCAGTGATGAAGTCTAAAATTTTTCGTCGAAAAATTTTAGACTGCAGGGTGTGCTACTCCACTTCCTCCACCACCATCAGGTCGCGCACGCTGGCCCCCTTGGCATGGGCAAGCGCAGCCTGATAGGCGGGGGAGTTGTAGCATTCCACCGCCTTTTCCAGGCTCGGGAAGCGCGCCACCACGTTGCGCGGGCGATCGTTGCCTTCCAGCTGCACATAGCGGCCGCCGCGGGCGAGGAAGACGCCGCCATGGGCCGCGATGGCCTCGGTCGCGCCCCTGGCGTAGCGGCCATAGGCTTCGGCATCGGTGACATGGACATGGGCGATCCAGAGAGCGGTCGGCATGTCAGGCTCCAATCGCGGCTTCGGCCGCCTTGATTGCGGCCTCGGCCTGGGCGATGTCGGCACCCCCGGCCTGGGCCATGTCGGGGCGGCCACCCCCGCCCTTGCCGCCGAGAGCTTCCGCCGCGGCCTTGACCAGCGTGACGGCGGAGAGCTTCGCGGTCAGATCCTGCGTCACGCCGGCCGCCACCGCCGGTTTCGCCCCGGTGTCGGCGATGAGGAGGACGGCGCCGGACCCGAGCCGGGTCTTCATCTCGTCGATCAGCGCCGGAAGGTCTTTGCCGGATACACCAGAAAGAACCTGGGCAATGAACTGTACCCCGTTGATTTCCTTTGGTGTCGGGCCAGAGGCCTTGCCCCCCATCGCCACCTCGCGGCGCAGCTGCGCGACCTCGTTCGCCAGTGCCTTGCGTTCGTCGAAAAGCGCGCGGATGCGGTCGGCCAGTTCACCCGCCGGGGCCTTGATGATCGTGGCGATGTCGTTCAGCCGCGCGTCCTGCTGGCGCAGGTGGTCCAGCGCCGCCTGCCCGGTCAGCGCCTCGATCCGCCGCACCCCGGCCGAGGAGGCGCTTTCCGACAAGAGCACCATCGCCCCGATGTCGCCCGTGCGCCCGACATGGGTGCCACCGCACAGCTCGAGGCTATAGGTCTTGCCGTCCGTTCCCTTGCCCGATCCGTCGAGCGTGCCCATCGACACCACCCGCACCTCATCGCCGTATTTCTCGCCGAACAAGGCCTGCGCGCCGATGGCGCGGGCGTCGTCAGGGGTCATGATCCGGGTCTCGACCGGAGAATTCTGGCGGATGAAGGCGTTGACCTCGGCCTCGATGGTTTGCAGGTCCGGCGCCGAGATCGCAGCCGCATGGCTGAAGTCGAAGCGCAGCCGGTCGGCGGCGTTGAGGCTGCCCCGCTGGGCGACGTGATCGCCCAGCGTGCGGCGCAGCGCCTCATGCAAGAGATGCGTCGCCGAGTGGTTGGCGCGGATCGCCGAGCGGCGGCTGTGGGACACTTCCAGCTTCGCCGGTTGCCCCTTAATCACAGTGCCTTCCATGACATGCCCGATGTGGATGAAGACCCCGGCGGCCTTCTTCACATCGCTGATCTGCACCATACCGGTGTCGGTGCGGATGAACCCGGCATCGCCGACCTGGCCCCCGCTTTCGGCATAGAACGGGGTCTGGTTCACCACGATCTGCACCGCCTCGCCCTCGGAGGCCTGGCCTGTGGCCACCCCGTCGCGGACCAGCGCGGTGATCACGCCTTCGGCCGTCTCGGTGTCGTAGCCGAGGAATTCGGTCACGCCATGCTCTTCCGCCAGGTCGAACCAGATCTTCGCATCGCCAGCCGCCCCGGTCCCGGACCAGGCCGCACGCGCCTTGGCCTTCTGCTCGGCCATTGCGGCATCGAAGCCCTGCACGTCGACCTCGCGGCCCTTCTCGCGCAAGGCGTCCTGCGTCAGGTCGAGCGGGAAACCATAGGTGTCATAAAGCTTGAACGCCGCCCCACCCGGCAACGCGCCGCCGTCGGGCAGTTTCGCCAACTCGTCGTCCAGAAGCCGGAGGCCCCGGTCGAGGGTCTGCTTGAACTTGGTTTCTTCCAGCCGCAGCGTTTCGGTGATCAGCGCTTCGGCGCGAGAAAGCTCTGGATAGGCGCCGCCCATCTGGCGAACGAGCGCCGGAACCAGCCGGTACATTACCGGATCCTGCGCGCCGAGCATATGGGCATGCCGCATCGCGCGCCGCATGATGCGGCGGAGGACATATCCCCGGCCCTCGTTCGAGGGCATCACCCCGTCGGCGATCAGGAAGGAGGTGGAGCGCAGGTGATCGGCGATCACGCGGTGGTGGATTTTCCCAGGACCGTCAGGGTCTTGCGAGGTGACATTCGCGCTGGCCTCGATGAGGGAACGCATCAGGTCGGTGTCATAGTTGTCGTGCTTGCCCTGCAATAGCGCGCCGATCCGTTCCAGCCCCATGCCGGTGTCGATCGACTGCATCTCCAGGGGAACCAGCCGCCCGTCGGCGAACTGTTCGTTCTGCATGAAGACGTTGTTCCAGATCTCGATGAAACGGTCGCCGTCTTCCTCCGCCGAACCCGGAGGGCCGCCCCAAATGCTCGGCCCATGGTCGTAGAAGATTTCGGTGCAGGGGCCGCAGGGGCCGGTCGGGCCCATGCGCCAGAAATTGTCGTCGCTGGCGATGCGGATGATCCGGTCGTCCGGCAGGCCCGCGACCTTCTTCCAGATCGCCGCCGCCTCGTCGTCGGTATGGTAGACGGTGACGAGAAGCTTGTCCTTCGCCAGACCGAAGTCCTTGGTCAGCAGCTCCCAGGCGAAGGCGATGGCCTGGTCCTTGAAATAGTCGCCGAAGCTGAAATTCCCCAGCATTTCGAAGAAGGTATGATGCCGGGCGGTATAGCCCACGTTGTCGAGGTCGTTGTGCTTGCCCCCGGCGCGGACGCATTTCTGCGCGGTGGTGGCGCGCTTGTAATCCCGCGTCTCGACCCCGGTGAAGAGGTTCTTGAACTGCACCATGCCCGAGTTGGTGAACATCAGCGTCGGGTCGTTCCGGGGCACCAGCGGAGAGCTGTCCACCACCCGGTGATCGTTGCGGCGGAAGAAGTCGAGATAGGTGGAGCGGATGTCGTTCAGCGAGGCCATCGTGGGGCGGTCCTTGGCGAGATCGGGGCGAAAGCAGGAATTCGATCCGCTCCGTGTAGCCCCCTGCCGGGGGCCTGTCCACAGCCCGGCCTTCGCAGATGCAAAAAACCCCTTGCGGCGCCCGGCAAGGGATCAGCGCTGGACCTGAACCCTGTCGACGTTCCGGATCACGCCGTCCCGTTCTATGCTGCACAGGACCCCGCGCAGGCGCAGGGGCTTGTGCCCGGGCGCGCGGGCCCAGTCATAGGCGTCGGTGCCGTAGCGGACCTTCCACTTGGCGCAGCTGCCGTTGAACACTTCGGAGACCCGCAGGACGGCGGTGCCGACGGCCAGAAGCTGACCCTCGGGCAGGTTCGCCTCGGTCATGTCGAGATCGCAGACGAAGGTGTCACCCGGATGCACCACGCTCTCGCGGTCGCGCCAGACAAGATCAAGCACCCGGCGTGGCAGGATCGAGACCTGGATGCCGGGGTGGCCGGAGCCATCTGGCAGCTTCAGCCAAGGCGCGGTTTCCCAGCGCTCGCCGGGAATGCCCCGGTCACGGGTCAGGGTCAGTTCCTGCACGAAGCGGCGCTCGCCGTAGCCAGGGCGGAAGCACAGATACTCGACCGCGCTGCCGGTCTTGGGCGCGGAAAGCACACCCGGCAGCGCGGCCATCAGCGCGTCATATGAGACGGGGTCGGTCACTCGTCCAGCACGTCCCCGCTCTCCTCACCCGCCATCGTGAAGTCGAGCCCATTGGCGGCGCGGATCTTGTCCTCGATCTCCAGCGCGACCCCAGGGTTCTGCTTCAGGAAGGCCTTTGCGTTCTCACGCCCCTGGCCGATGCGTTCGTCCTTGAAGGAATACCAGGCTCCCGATTTCTCCACGACCCCGGCCTTGACGCCGATGTCGATGAGTTCGCCGGTCTTCGAGATGCCTTCGCCATACATGATGTCGAATTCGATCTGCTTGAAAGGCGGGGCCACCTTGTTCTTCACCACCTTGACGCGGGTCGTATTGCCGACCACTTCCTCGCGGTCCTTGATCGCACCGATGCGGCGGATGTCGAGCCTGACGGACGCATAGAATTTCAGCGCGTTGCCGCCGGTGGTGGTTTCGGGGCTGCCGAACATCACGCCGATCTTCATCCGGATCTGGTTGATGAAGATCACCATGCAGTTCGACCGTCCGATGGAGGCGGTCAGCTTGCGCATGGCCTGGCTCATCAGCCGGGCCTGAGAGCCCATCTGCATGTCGCCCATGTCGCCCTCGATCTCGGCCTTGGGCACCAGGGCGGCGACCGAGTCGACCACAACCAGGTTGACCGCCCCGGAGCGGACCAGGGTATCGACGATTTCCAGCGCCTGTTCACCGGTGTCGGGCTGCGAGATCAGCAGTTCATCCAGGTTGACGCCCAGTTTCTTGGCATATTGCGGGTCGAGCGCGTGTTCGGCGTCGACGAAGGCGCAGACGCCACCCTTTTTCTGCTCCTCGGCCACGACATGCAGGGTCAGCGTGGTCTTCCCCGACGATTCCGGCCCGTAGATCTCGATGATCCGGCCCTTGGGCAAGCCGCCGATGCCAAGCGCGATATCGAGGCCGAGCGAACCGGTCGAGGTGGCCTCGATCTCCATCGCCGGGCTGTCGGCACCAAGGCGCATGATCGAGCCCTTGCCGAACTGCCGTTCGATCTGCGCGAGTGCGCTTTCCAGCGCCTTCGACTTGTCCATATCCCGCTTGCTCCCAAGGTCGAGGAGGTTTGCCACCGCCATGTCGTTCTCCTTATTTCACAGCCGCCGGGGGGCGGCAATCCTTGCCCATGTTCCCCAAGTGTTCTTGCACTTATGCAAACAAAGCGGGAACATTTCAACCCAATTCTCGTGATGGCAGTTTCGTCCGGGTTTGGTTAAGGGAGTGTTGACGAAGACCCGGCACAACCGGGTGACGCGGAAAAAACGGGGGCTTTGGAGCAAGATGCTGGTGTTCTGGGAGCAGAGGCTCGCGTTTCTGGCCACACCGAAGACCGGGTCGACCGCGATCGCCGCGGCGCTCGAATCGCTGGCGGCGGTGTCGATCCAGCGCCCGCCGCTTCTGAAACACACCACTGTCCACCGCTACCGCCGCTTCATCGGGCCCTATCTCGAGGCGGCGTCGAAGGACACGTTCACGCTGGTTGCCCTGATGCGCGAGCCGAAGGACTGGCTCGGGTCGTGGTATCGGTTCCGCCAGCGCGAGGAGACCGAGGCGGGAAAGTCGACCAGGGGCATGAGCTTCGACGCCTTCGTCCGGGCCTGGTGCCAGGACCCGCGGCCCGACTTCGCGGATGTGGGAAGCCAAGGCAAGTTCCTGCGGCCGCGGCAGGGCGTGGGGGTGGACCGGCTGTTCCGCTATGAGGAGATCGGGAGCTTCGTGCATTTTCTGGAGGAGCGGCTGGGCTGCGAGATCACCCTGCCCCGGCTGAATGTCTCGCCCTCCGGAGCAACGGAGTTGTCGGGGGAGACCGAGACGCTCATGCGGAAGGTCGCGGCGGAGGATTATGCGCTCTACCAGACGCTTGGCTAGGCGCGGGGTCGCCGGTGGGGCTTTCCGGGCATGACAGGCGGCCGGAAAGCGGGTAGTTTTGCGGCCAAGGGGCAGGTGAGACCCCATGAGGCATGAAAGGGCGGACAGAATGAGCGAGATGATATTTACGCGGCGCGGGCTGGTGCTGGGCGCGGGGGCTGTCGTGGCGACCGGGGCGTTGGCGGGCTGCAACAATGGAATCGGGTCGAACGGGGCTAGCCAGATCGAGGCGCGGGTCAGCGCGACGCAGGACTACCTGTTCAACCAGTATCCCGGCACGCGGGATCTGGCGGCCCGCGCGGCCGGGGTGCTTTACATGCCGCTGATGACCGAGGCGGGCCTCGGCTTCGGCGGGGCCTTCGGGCGGGGGGCGCTGCGGATCCAGGGGGTCACGGTCGACTATTATGCCGCCGCCAAGGGGTCGTTCGGGATCCAGATCGGGGCGCAGCAATATGCCCATGCCCTGTTCTTCATGTCCCCCGACGCGCTGGAGAAGTTCCGCCGGTCCTCGGGCTGGGCGGTGAGCGGGGATATCCGCTATGCGAGCCCGGAGGAAGGCGCCTCGATCGGCAAGGAGTCGACGGAGCTGAACGACGTGATCGCGCTGGTCTTCGGCCAGCAGGGGCTGATCGCGGGGGCGACGCTGAGCGGGGTCAAGTACACCCGGATCATCCCCTGACCTGTCCACGGTGGACAAGAAGAGATATCCACTTTTTTTCAGCACGTTACGCGCGGACGTTCAGGATTTCTTAACCCTTGGCCCGCGGGTCCGGTTTCCTGACGTGACGGTGGGCCGCAAGCGGAGTATCCTGCGGCTTTAAAGTCATTTTCAGGAAGGGAGTCTTGCGATGGCAGTTCCGTCATCCGTGTTGAAGGGCTCGGTCGGGTTCGGCGGCAGGAACCAGGCCCCCGATGTCCGGCTGGTGCAATCGATGCTGAATGCCGTCCCGCAGAACCGGGGCGGGGCCTTTCCGCCGCTGGCGGTCGACGGCCTGTGCGGCGTGATGACCAACGGGGCGATCAAGCACTTCCAGTCCACGAACCAATGCTATGCCGATGCCCGGATCGACGCGGCGGCCAAGACCGAGCAGACCCTCCTGACGCTGCTGGACCAGTTGGGGAAGTTGGCCGCGATCCTGGGCGGAACCTTCGTCGTTCCCCCCGCTGCCCCCACTGGGCCGACGGTCGCGGGGCCGAATTCGCCGGTGCGGCGGAAATACGTCGAGACCGCACGGTCGCTGGTCCCGCCGGGCGGGCTGACCTCGGGCGGCAGCGGACCGAAGGGCGCCACCGGCTGCGGCGAGTTTCCCGGCCGGGTCTTCACCAAGCTGCCGGTAATCCCACCGGGCCAGCCGGGGGCCTTCAAGGTGCATGTCCAGGGTGCGGGAAACCTGTACCTGACCACGCCCACGACCTGGTGGGAACAACTGGCGCAATCGGTGGACAAGCAGTACTCGCCCGCAAAGAAATGCTGGGTGCCTTTCGTCGGCGGCAACCGGCCCCTGCCCGGCGATGTCTACCTTCTATCGCAATACGACAAGCCGGGGCAGTTCCAGCATGTCGGCGTGATCCTGGATGCCTCGGGCAGCGAATGGAGCACCTGCGACGGGGGCCAGGGGAACGGCTGGCAGTCGGGGATGGTAAAGCGACAGTTCCAGCCGGATGGCGTGATTACCGGAGAGTTCGGAAACAAGGCGCGGTTGAAGGGCTGGGTCGATCTGGACAACCTCTACGCCGTGGCGCAGGCGAGTTTTCCGGCGTTGAGCTAGGGGCGGTGGCGGTCGGGTGAAAAGAGTCGGGGCAAGCCCCGACCTACGGGTGGTGCGTCGTGGCGCGCCCCACCCTACTTCAACCGCCGGATCAGGCTGGAGGTGTCGTTCCGGCCGCCGCCCATCAGTTGCACGTCCTTGTAGAACTGGTCCACGAGCGCCGTCACCGGCAGGCGAGCACCGATGTCGTCGGCGGTCTGAAGGCAGATATGAAGGTCCTTCCGCATCCAGTCCACCGCGAAGCCGAAGTCGAACTGATCGGCGAGCATGGTCTTGTGGCGGTTGGCCATCTGCCAGCTTCCCGCCGCGCCCTGGCTGATGACCTCGACCACCTTCTCGCCGTCGAGGCCCGCCTTCTGGCCGAAGGCAAGCGCTTCGGAAAGGCCCTGCATCAGGCCCGCGATGCAGATCTGGTTCATCATCTTGGCAAGCTGCCCCGCGCCCTGCGGCCCGATCAGGCGGCAGATGCGGGCGTAGGCCGCCATCACCGGCTCGGCCCGCGCGTAGTCTTCGGGCGTGCCGCCGCACATGATGGAGAGCTGGCCGTTCTCGGCCCCCGCCTGGCCGCCGGAGACCGGGGCATCGACGAAGTGAAGGCCGAGCGCCTTGGCCTTTTCGCCCAAGGTGCGGGTGATGCTGGCCGAGACGGTGGTGTGGTCGACGAAGACCGCGCCGGGGGTCATGCCGGAGAAGGCGCCGCCCTCGCCGGTGCAGACCTGGGCGAGGTCGTCGTCGTTTCCGACACAGGCCATCACGAACTCTGCCCCCTCGGCCGCCTCGCGCGGGGTGGCGGCGGTCTGGCCCTTATGCTTCGTGACCCAAGCCCCGGCCTTCGCGGGCGAGCGGTTGTAGACCGTGACCTCATGCCCCTTGGCCGCGAGATGCCCGGCCATCGGGAATCCCATGACTCCCAAGCCAAGAAATGCCACTTTCGCCATCAGCGCCCCCCGATCATTGCCCTTCATCGGCGCATCGACTAGGAACCGATCCGCTTCCCGCCGTCAAGGACAGCACCCTAAAGGACCGTCCCAAATGTTGACTGCCTTTCGCTGGCTGATCCGGATCGTCTCGGGGCTGATCGCCCTGGGCGTCGTCCTGGCATTGCTTGCCTATTACATCCTGTCGCGGTCGCTGGTGGATTATTCCGAGGATTTCACCGTGGCGGGTATCTCGGCCCCGGTCGAGATCGTGCGCAACAACGACAATGTGCCGCATATCTTCGGCAAGACGGACGCGGATGTCTTCTTCGCGCTGGGGTTCGCCCATGCGCAGGATCGGCTGTGGCAGATGACCATGCTGCGGCGCACGGCGCAGGGACGGCTATCAGAGATCTTCGGTCCGGCGACGGTGAAGGTGGACGAGCTGATGCGGCGCTATGACCTTTACGGTCTGGCGCTGGACTCGGTGAAAGCGCAGGACCCCGAGACACTGGCGGCGCTGGAGGCCTATTCGGCGGGGGTGAACGCCTGGATCGAGGAGGTGAACAAGGGCGCGCGGGGGCGTGGTGCGCCGGAATTCTTCCTGTTCGAGCCGGAAATCTCGGCCTGGGCCCCTGCGGATTCGATCGCGATCCTGAAGCTGATGGCCTTGCAGCTGTCGAGTGCCTTGCAGACCGAGGTCTTGCGGGCGCGGGTATCGCTCTTGTTGTCGCCCGAGCGGTTGGCCGACATCCTGCCGGACGACCCGAGCCAGGGGGTCGCGGCGCTGCCGGATTATGCCGCGCTGGTGCCGGGCGTGGTGCCGTCCGCGAAGCCGGTGGAGTTTGCGGAAGGGCCGTTCTCACCGGTGGCGGACCCGGCGATGGCGGGGGCGTCGAACTCCTGGGCGGCGATGCCGGGGCGGTCGGCGGCGGGAGGGAGCCTTCTGGCGAACGACCCGCATCTGGGGCTGACGGCGCCGACGATCTGGTATCTGGCGCGGTTGGAGTTGCAGTCGGGGGGCGTGATCGGAGGGACGATCCCCGGAGTGCCGCTGGTGCTGGTCGGGCGGTCCGACAAGCTGGGCTGGGGGCTGACCACGGCCTATGTCGACGATCAGGACGTGGTGATCGAGAAGGTCAACCCGGAGAACAAGGAAGAATACCAGACGCCGGAGGGCTGGGCGCGGTTCCAGAGCCGACAGTCGATCATCAAGGTCAAGGATGCCGAGCCGGTGACGCTGACTTTGCGCTGGTCAGAGCACGGGCCGATCCTGCCGGGGGGGCATTACGACCTCGGCTCGATCACGCCGGGAGGCCATGTGGCGGCGATCAGCTGGACGGCGCTGACCGGGGCGGACACGTCGATCAGCGGAGCGATGGCGCTGATGCGGGCGCAGACTGTGGATCAGGCGATCGCGGCGGGGCGCAAGGTGGTGGCCCCGGCGCAGAACGTGATGCTGGCGGATGGGTCGGGGATCGCGCTTCAGGTGATGGGGGCAATCCCGGCGCGGGATGCAGGGCATCCGTCGCAGGGGCGCTTGCCGGCGCTCGGGTCGGATGCGCGGGTGGGGTTCAAGGGGGTCCTGCCCTATGAGACGAACCCGAGCTTCCGCGACCCGGCCTCGGGGCTTTTGGGCAACACCAACAACAAGACGGTCGACCGGCCCTTCCCGGAGCATGTCAGCTTCGACTGGGGCGACACGCAGCGCATCCAGCGTTGGCTGACGCTGATGAAGGCGCGCGAGGTGCATACGCGGGAAAGCTTCATCGAGGCGCAGCTGGATACGGTGAACCCGACGGCGCGGTCGCTCTTGCCGCTGATCGGGGCGGATTTGTGGTTCACCGGCGAGGCGGCGCCGGAAGGCACGCCGGAGCGCCTGCGGCAACGGGCGCTGGTGCTGTTGGCCGAATGGAACGGCGAGATGAACGAGCATCTGCCGGAGCCGCTGATCGCCCAGGCCTGGCTGCGGGCGTTGCAGAAGCGGCTGATCCAGGACGAGCTGGGGGCGATGTCGGAGAGCTTCACCCATATCTCGCCGGTCTTCATCGAGCGGGTCTATCGCAATGTCGGCGGGGCGAGCGTGTGGTGCGACGTGATCCAGTCGGCGGCGGTGGAAAGCTGCACCGACATCGCCCGGATCGCGCTGGACGAGGCGCTCCTGGAGCTGACCGAGAAATATGGCGACAACCTGGAAAGCTGGCGCTGGGGCGATGCGCACCAGGCCACGCACGACCATCCGGTACTGGGCGAGGTGCCGTTCCTGAAGTATTTCGTCAACATCCGGCAGTCGACCAGCGGCGGGGACGACACTCTGATGCGGGGCGTCACGCGGGGCGAGGGGCCGGAACCCTATCAGAACGTGCATTCGGCGGGCTATCGCGGGGTCTATGACTTCGCCGATCCGGATTCGTCGGTCTTCATCATCGCCACCGGGCAGTCGGGGCATCCGCTGTCGCGGCACTATGACGATCTGGGCGAGTTGTGGCGTCGAGGGGAATATATCCCGATGTCGCTGGACCCGGAACTCGCTCGCGCAGCGGCGGCGGGGGTGATGGTGCTCACGCCGGAGGAGCAGTGATCCGGACCGAACGGCTGCTGCTGCGTCGCGCGACCTGGGGCGACCTCGAGGCGGTGCACCGGCTGTTCTCGAATCCGCAGGCGATGCGCTACTGGTCGCGACCGGAACACGAGACGCTGGAGGAGACGAGGGCCTGGCTACGGTTCCTGGTCGAGCCTGCGGCGGACAGCCTGGACTTTCTGATCGAGAAGGACGGCGCGGTGATCGGCAAGGCCGGGGCCTGGCAACTGCCGGAGGTCGGGTTCCTGCTGCACCCCGACCATTGGGGACAGGGGCTGGCCTTCGAGGCGATGGCGGCGGTGATCGCGCATGTCGAGGCGGAGCACCCTGCCCTGCCGGAACTGACCGCCGAGGTCGATCCGAGGAACGCCGCTTCGCTTCGGCTGCTGGACCGGCTGGGATTCCACGAGACCCATCGGGCAGAGCGGACGCTTCTGTGGAAGGACGAATGGTGCGACAGCATTTATCTGGCGCGACCCCGTTGGGGACTGGCGGCCTGAGCGGGTCGGGGCGGTTGTCAAATTGAGCGCTGACGCGCGAAGACCTTTTGTCTCGCGCTTTTGCGTGAAGGACGCAAAAGCGCTCGGCTCTGCCTCCGGCGGGGATATTTGGGCCAGTCTGAAAGGACTTGTCTCTGGCTTGCAGTTTGGGACTACAGGTCGCGGTAACGCTTTTCCTGCCGGGCGGTCCAGCGCACGGTGATCCGGTGGCCGTCGTCGGTTTCCGTCTCGGACTGGACCACGCCTTCCTGGTGCAGCCAGGCGCGTTTGCGACCTTCGGCGAAGGACAAGGTGAGGCTTCGCTCGGATTTCTCTTCGTCGAAGGCCCTGGAAATGGCGGCAAGGAGGTCGTCGATCCCTTCGCCGGTCAGGGCGGAGATCGGGAAGATACGGTCGCGACCCTCGGCGTTCACGGCCAGAACGGCGCGGGCAGGAGGGTCGACGAGGTCGAGCTTGTTCCAGACCTCGAACTGCGGGACGGCGGGTTTGACGCCGAGCGAGGCGAGGATTTCGGCCACGTCCTGCGCCTGTTCGGTGGTTTCTGGGTGGGAAATGTCGCGGACATGGAGGATGAGATCGGCCTCGAGCACTTCCTCCAGCGTGGCGCGGAAGGCGGCGACGAGCTGGGTCGGCAGGTCGGAGATGAAGCCCACGGTGTCGGAGGCGATGATCTTGCGCCCGGAAGGCAGGACGATGCCGCGCATCGTGGGGTCGAGCGTGGCGAAGAGCATGTCCTTGGCCATGACCTCGGCCCCGGTCATCCGGTTGAAGAGGGTGGATTTGCCGGCGTTGGTGTAGCCGACGAGGGCCACCAGCGGAAAGGGCACCTTGCGGCGGGCGGCGCGGTGCAGTTCGCGCGTGCGGACGACGCGGTCGAGCTGGCGCTTCAGGCGCACCACCTGGTCGTCGATGGCGCGACGGTCGCTTTCGATCTGCGTCTCGCCCGGGCCGCCGACGAAGCCGAAGCCGCCGCGCTGGCGTTCGAGGTGGGTCCAGGCCCGGACAAGCCTTGTGCGCTGGTAGCTGAGCGCGGCGAGTTCGACCTGGAGGACACCCTCGTTGGTGCGGGCGCGGTCAGCGAAGATTTCCAGGATCAGCGAGGTGCGGTCGAGGAGCTTGACCCCCCATTCCTTTTCCAGGTTGCGCTGCTGGACGGGCGAGACGGCACCATCGACAAGGACCAGTTCGATCCCGTCTTCCTTGAATCGGCTCTTCAGCTCTTCCACCTTGCCGGAGCCGAGGAGCGTGCCGGGGTGGACGCGCGACAGGCGCACGACCTCGGCCCCCACGACATCAAGCTCGGGCAAGGCCGCCGCCAGCGCCACGGCTTCGGCAAGCCCATGCTCGGGCAGGCGCCGGGCCTTTGCCGATTTCAGCGCCGGATGCAGGACATAGGCGCGGGTTGCCGCAGCCGCAGTGTCGCGCAGCCGGTGGCCTGCCCGGTCAGACAGAAGATCGTCGTCATCCTGTGGATCGCGGACGATCAGTCTTCCCCTTCGTAGAGGCTGATCGGCGCCCCCGGCATGATGGTGGAGATCGCATGCTTGTAGACCAGTTGCGACTGCCCGTCCCGGCGCAAAAGCACGCAGAAGTTGTCGAACCAGGTGATCACGCCCTGAAGCTTGACGCCGTTGATCAGAAAGATCGTCACCGGAACCTTGGCTTTGCGAACGTGGTTGAGAAAGGCGTCCTGCAGGTTTTGCTTGTCAGCGGCCATCGTTGTTGTGCCTTGTTTTTCTATCGCTTCACTGTCGCGTCGTGGTCGTTTGTCGTTGAGCCCTGTCTTCACCGCCCTTGACGGTTTTCATAAGTATGAAGGGACGGCGCAGGAGTTTCCAGCGCAAAAATCAGGCTGTTAGGCGGAGGACTTGCGACGGGTTCATCGCCGGCTGCGACCGGGCAGGACCAGTGCGAGGAGCGCCAGGGTTTCCAGCCGCCCGACGACCATCGCAAGCCCGAGGATGACCTTCACCGCGCCGGAGAGATCGCCGTAGAGGATAGGCTGGGCGGCGCCGACATCGGCGAGCTGGCCGGTGGTGGTGAGGGCGGCGATCGCAAGGATCATGGTCCGCTCGAAATCCACCCCGGCGAGGAGGAGAAGCGCGGAGACCGCGGCGATCGAGGTGGCGAAGAGCATGAAGAAGACCCAGGCGAACTGCGCGCCATCGCGGCGCAGGCGGCGGGCCTCGGCCCCTCCCCTGCCGATGGAACTGGGGTGGATGATCTTCTCCAGCTCGCGCTCGCCATGGCGGAGAAGCGCGTAGACGCGGAGAAGCTTGACCCCCCCGGCAGTGGTCGCGGTGCCGCCGCCGATGATCGCGAGGCCGAGGAGGATCAGGCCATGCGTGCCGACCCCCGACCAGAGCGAGGCGGCCTGCCAGTCGGCGGAGACATAGCCGGTGGTGGTCAGGAACGAGGCCACGGTGAAGAGGATGCCCCAGACGGCGTGCAGGCCATTGCCCCGGGGGGTGGCGTCGCTTTGGCCCGCGACGAACCAGTGCCGCAGGAAGAGGATCAGCGTCACGGCGAGAATGAGGAGCGCGGCGAGGCGCAGTTCGGGGTCTTGCAGCAGGGGGCGGCGGTTCTCGGTCAGCCGCACTCCAGGGAATGCGCGGCGGGTGAGCGCGAAGGCGAAGCAAAGAAAGACAAGGACCTCGCCCGCAGCCCCGGTGCCGGAATCCTGAAACGGGGTGCGCCCGCTGATCCCCGAGGTGGAGAGCGTGCCCATGGCGTGAATGAGCGCTGCGATGCCGGTTTCGCCGAGGATCAGGAGGCCACACCAGAGGAGCACGGTGAGCGCGGCATAGGCGGGAAACAGCATCAGCGCAAAGCGGGTGAGGCGCTGGCCGGGATCGGCGGTGCGGGCGACCTGGGCGTTGCCGATGCCACCGCGACCGGGGGGACGGCCGGAGGAGACCTCGGTCCCGCCAAGGTTCAGGGGGGCGAGGATGGCATAGGCCGCGAGCAGGATCAGGAAGCCGCCGAACCAGCCGACCGTTGCACGCCAGAGATGGACGGCATCGGCAAGCCTCTCCGGGGCATAGACCGACGCGCCGGTGGTGGTAAAGGACGAAACCATCTCGAACCAGGCGTTGGTGAGTGTGGTGTCGGGCAGGGCATCGGCCAGCGGCAGCGCCAGGGCAAAGGGCAGGACCGCATAGGCCAGCACGAGCGCCGCCAGGTGGCTGCGGGCGGGGTCGCGGGGCGCATAGGCGGCGGTGGCGATGCCGAGCATCACGGTAAGGACCAGAAGGATCAGGGCGGAGTAGAGGAAATTGCGCGCATGGTCCAGATCGTCGGCCCCCAGGGCATAGAGGGCGGGGATCAGCGCGATCGCGCCGGACAGGCCCATTAGGACGACCAGAAGCGGCAGTTCGGCGAGGCGCGCCAGCATCAGAAGAAGTCGATCGAGACTTGCAGGAGGCGCTCGACTTCCGGCACGTCCTTGGCCATGGCGAAGAGCGCGATCACGTCGCCGGGCTCGATGCGCAGGTCGCCGGTGGGTTTCAGCACCTTCTCGCCCTTCATCACCGCGCCGACGAGGACGCCTTCGGGAAACTCGATGTCGCGCACCAGGCGACCGGCAAGGGGCGAGGTGGAGAGGACCTGCGCCTCGATCATCTCGGCCTCGGCATCGCCGATGGAGTAGACGGCGCGGACACGGCCATGGCGGATGTGGCGCAGGATCGACGAGACGGTGGTGGCGCGGGGATTGATGTAGGCGTCGATGTCGAGGGGCGCCATGAGGGGCGCGAGCGTGGGGTCATTGACCAGCGCGATGGTCATCGGGCAGCCGGCCTGCTTGGCACGGACGGCGACGAGCAGGTTGGTCTTGTCGTCGTCGGTCACGGCCAGGATCGCATCGGCGCGGTCGACCGAGGCCTCCATCAAGAGGTCCGAATCCATCCCGTCGCCGTTCAGCACGATGGTCCGTTCCAGCGCGTCGGCGGCGAGTTCCGCGGTCGCGCGGTGCTTTTCGATGATCTTGGCGCGGATGCGGTCGGTGCGGGTCTCCAGCGCGCGGGCGACGGCGAGGCCGACATTGCCGCCGCCAACGATGACCACACGTTCCTGCTTTCTGGTCTTCTTGCCGAAGATTTCCAGAGCGCGGTTGATGTCCTCGAAATGGGTGAAGACATAGATCTGGTCGTCGGCGAGCAGCAGATCGCCGGGGTCGGGGGCGAAGAGCCGGTCCTCGCGGCGGATGCCCACGACGATGGCGCGGAGGGTGGAGAACAGCTCGTTCAGCTGGCGGAGGGGGGTGTTGAGGACCGGGCAGTCCTCGTCAAGCTGGATACCGAGGAGCTGCGCGCGGCCCCCCATGAAGCTTTCGGTGTCGAAGCTTGCCGGCGCGGCGAGGCGTTGCAGCGCGGCCTCGGCCACCTCGCGTTCGGGAGAGATCACCACGTCGATCGCCAGCCCGTCGGTGTTCGTCAGGTTGCCGTAGAGCGGGTCGAGATAGTTCTGCGCCCGGATGCGGGCGATCTTGCGGGTGATGTTGAAGACGGTGTGCGCCACCTGGCAGGTGACCATGTTCACTTCGTCTGAATGGGTGGCGGCGATCAGCATGTCGGCGTCGCGGGCGCCCGCCTTGGCCAGCACGTCGGGATGGCTGGCGAAGCCGACGACGCCCTGCACGTCCAGCGTGTCGGTGGCGCGGCGGACGAGATCGGCGTTCACATCGACGAGGGTGACATCGTTCTTCTCGCCGGACAGGTGCCGGGCGATCTGCCAGCCGACCTGACCCGCCCCGCAGATGATGACTTTCATCAGTGACCCCGCGATCCGCCGTCTGGGCCTGAATGTCAGATCGGGGAGGAGGGGTCAATCATCCCGCCTTTCGCCCAGGCGCACGAGCCGCCGGGGCTGGCCAAGGGCGCGGCCAGGCAAGGGCACCGCCACCAGACAGGGGAACCGGCGCGCGTTCTTCCCACCTATGGGGGAATTGCGCGGCAAACCGGCTACAGTTATGCGCAGGATGGCGCCCGACCGACAGTTCCGGCTTTCATTTTCGGGCAACCATGCAACGACTATTATCTTGCGTGGATGGTCAACAAGTAACTGGATCGAACGTCATGGCGACACTTGAAGGCGACGGCACCGCGAACAGCCTTGTCGGGAACGATGCCGACAATGACTCGATCTGGGGCGCGGGTGGCAACGACACGCTGCGCGGCGGACCAGCGGCGGGCACCGGCGGCGGAAACGACCTTCTCGACGGCGGCGACAACGCCGACCTGATCTATGGCGGCGATGGCAACGATACGCTCATCGGCGGTCCGGGCAGTTCAAACGACACGCTCTACGGCGGCAGCGGCACGGACACCGCCGATTACAGCCGCTGGCTGACCGATCTTGTCCCATCGCCGGTCTTCGCGACCAACTCGACAGGCGTCACCGTCAACCTTGCCACCGGAACGGCAACCGGGCTCGGCACCGACAGGCTGTTTGACATCGAGAACGTGATCGGCGGCGCGGGCGCCGACAGCATCACCGGCGATGGCAATGCCAACCGGCTGGAAGGCGGCGCCGCGAACGATACGCTTTACGGTGCGGCGGGGGCCGACACGCTGTACGGCGACGCAGGTGTCGACCGGATCTATGGCGGGGCCGATGACGACCTGGCCTATGGTGGCCTGAACGGCGACCTGATCTACGGCAACGACGGGCTCGACACCCTGTTCGGCGACGGCGGGAACGACACGCTCTACGGCGATGCCGGCAATGACGTCCTTGACGGCGGGACGGAAGCCGACGCGCTGTACGGCGGCACGGGCAATGACACGCTGTATGGCGGGGCCGGGGTCGATACGCTGCGCGGTGGCGACAACGACGATCTGCTCTACGGCGGCAGCGAGGGCGACGATCTGGCGGGCGAGGCCGGGAACGACACGCTTTACGGCGGGACAGGTACGGATACGCTGACCGGCGGCGACGGCAACGATTTCCTGCTGGGAGAAGACGGCGCGGATGCTCTGGACGGCGGCGCGGGCGACGACACCTTGCGCGGCGGGGCCGGCGGCGATGCGCTGAACGGCGGATCGGGAATGGACTATATCGACTACAGCGACTCGGGCGCTGCGGTCTCGGTCAACCTGGCGACGGGCAGCTTCTCTGGCGGCGATGCGACAGGCGACAGCGGCGCCGGGGTCGACGGCATCATCGGCTCGGCCTTCAACGATACGCTGGTGGGCTTCGACGGCTCCAACAACAGCACCGTCGCCGGTGCGGACAACTACACCAACATCTTCTATGGCGGCGCGGGCGACGACAGCATGTCGGGTCTGGGCGGCGGCGACCTGCTCTACGGCGGCGCGGACAACGACACCGTTTCGGGCGACGGCGGAGACGACCTGGTCCGGGGCGGCACCGGGAACGACCTGCTCTATGGCGGCACTGAGAACGACACGATCTATGGCGACGAGGGGCAGGACAGGCTCTTTGGCGGGGCCGGTCGCGACCTGATGTTCGGAGGCGATGACCAGGACCGGTTCTTCGTCAGCTTCACCGGAAGCGCGAACGATGTCGCGATGGCCGAATCGGTCGACGGCGGTTTCGGGGGCAATGACAACGACACCCTGACGGTCGACATCACGGGCTTCGGCTGGGGCAGGATCGACATTGCCTACGACCCGATCAACGGCGAGAACGGGACGCTCACCTTCTTCGCGGCGGATGGCACCACGATCGTCGGGACGCTGGCCTTCACCGATATCGAGCATCTGGTGATCGTCTGCTTTGCCGCGGGCACCCGGATCATGACCGACCGGGGCGAGGTGGAGGTCGAGGCGCTGAAACCCGGCGATCTGGTCGCGACGCGCGATCACGGTTTGCAGCCGCTGCGCTGGGTCGGGCAGCGCGCGCTGTCCTACGCCGATCTGCTGGCCCAACCCCAGCTGCGACCGGTCCGCATCGGGCCGGGGGCGCTTTTCGGGGCGGGTCCGGCAAGCCCGCTCCTGGTGTCGCCGCAACACCGGGTGCTGGTCGAAGGGGCGCTGGCTGAGCTGTATTTTGGCGAGACCGAGGTTCTGGTTCCGGCGAAGCACCTTGTCGGCCTGCCGGGTCTGAGCCGGGAGTGCCCTGTCGACGGCGTGACCTATGTCCACATCCTGTTCGACCGGCACGAAATCGTCATGTCGAACGGCTGCTGGACGGAAAGCTTCCAGCCGGCAGAGCGGACGGTGAACGCGCTGGACGCGGCAGTCCGGGCCGAGGTTCTGGAGCTGTTCCCCGAGCTTGGCGGAGAGGCCGCAGCTTTCCCTTCCGCACGGATGACGCTCAAGGCGCATGAGGCGAGGATACTGGTGGCGGGGTAACGCTGCCTGCGACGGGGGTGCCCCGTGGCTATTCCTCGAACTCCGCAAGCCCCCTGCCCCCGCGGGTGGACCCCACCACGCCCAGCGACTTCAGCTTGCGGTGAAGCGCCGAGCGTTCCATGCCGACGAAGCTGGCGGTACGGCTGATGTTGCCGCCGAAACGATTGATCTGGGTCAGCAGATATTCGCGCTCGAACAGCTCGCGCGCCTCGCGCAGGGGAAGCGTGGCGATGGTGCCCGAGAGCGAGAGCGCGCTTTCCGCCTCGGGCTTCGGTTCGTTGCCGGGGATCTCGCTGGTGTCGATGGGGCCGGTGCCGTCGCCGAGGATCAGGATGCGCTCGATCACGTTCCTCAGCTGGCGGATGTTGCCGGGCCAGGGGAGGGTCTGGAGAACGGTGTCGGCTTCCTCGGACAGGCTGCGATTGGGCAGGCCTTGCGTCTTGTGGAACCAGTCGATGAAATGGCGGGTCAGCTCCGGCACGTCTTCCCGGCGGGAGGCGAGCGAGGGGACGGCGATGGGGACGACATTGAGGCGGTCGTAAAGCTCCTGGCGGAAGCGGCCAAGCCCGATCTCGGAGCGCAGGTCGCGGCAGGTGGAGGAGATGACGCGGAGGTCGACGCGGACCTTGTCGGTGCCACCGGCGCGGGTGAACTGCTGTTCGGTCAGGACGCGCAGGATCTTGCCTTGCGTGCCCAAGGGCATATCGGCGACCTCGTCGAAATAGACGATGCCGCCATGGGCTTGCTCCAGAAGGCCAGGCTCCACGCCGCGCTCCGGCGTTTCGCGGCCGAAGAGCACCTCTTCCATCCGCTCGGGCTCGATCGAGGCGGAGGAGACGGTGACAAAAGGCGCTGCGGCGCGGCTGGAATGCATGTGGATGTAGCGCGCGGCCATCTCCTTGCCGGTGCCGGGTTCGCCGGTCAGCATCACGCGGGCGTTGGACTTCGTCACCTTGTCGAGGTTGGCCTTCAGCGTCTTGAAGGCGAGCGAGGAGCCGACCATGTCGGAGGAGGTCACGTCGCGGCGGCGCAGTTCCTGGTTTTCGCGGCGCAGGCGGCTGGTCTCCATCGCGCGGGCGACGACGACCATCAGCTGGTCGATGTTGAAGGGCTTCTCGATGAAGTCGTAGGCGCCCTGCTTGATCGCGGCGACGGCGATCTCGATGTTGCCGTGGCCGGAGATGATGACCACCGGGATGTCGGGGTTGTCGCGCTTCACCGTCTTCAGGATGTCGATCCCGTCCAGCCGGCTGTCCTTGAGCCAGATGTCGAGGATCATCAGCGACGGCGGATCGGCGTTGATTTCGGCCATGCAGTCGTCGGAATTGGCGGCGAGGCGGGTGGTGTAGCCTTCGTCGCGCAGGATGTCGCCGATCAGCTCGCGGATGTCCTGTTCGTCGTCGACGATGAGAATGCTCATGCTTTGGCCTCCTTCGTGGGCGGGGCGGCTTTCAGGGGAATATGGGTTCGGGGCCGCTTGCGGGCGGTCCGCGGCAGGCGGATCTCGGCCATGGCGCCGGGATGGTCGTTGCCGTCGAAGACGGGCGCGTCGAGCAGCGCGAGCGTGCCGCCGTGTTCCTCGATGATCTTCTTGACGATGGGCAGGCCGAGGCCGGTGCCCTTTTCCCGCGTCGTGACGTAGGGCTCGAAGAGGCGGGCGCGGTCGGGGGGCAGGCCGGTGCCGTTGTCCATGATGCGGATCACCGCTTCGTTGTCGTCGGCGGAAAGGGAGATGCGGATTTCCGGAGAGAAGGTTTCGGGTTTTGCCTTTTCCTCATACGATTCAATGGCCTCCCCGGCGTTCTTGATCAGGTTGGTGAAGGCCTGGCCGATCATCGTGGCGTCGAGATCAAGGTGCAACTCGCCATCGGGGATGTCCTTGACGAAGCGGACGCCGGGCTGGCCGTTTTCCTGCAACAGGACCGCGCCTTTCAGAAGCGCGGCGAGGTCGCAATCGCGGCGGTCGGGTTCGGGCATCCGGGCGAATTTGGAGAATTCGTCGACGATCCGGCGCAGGTCGCCCGTCTGGCGGACGATCACGTCGGTGTATTGTTCCAGGTCTTCGTGGTCGCGGACCTGGGTCGCGAACTTGCGCTTGATGCGTTCGGCCGAAAGCTGGATCGGGGTCAGCGGGTTCTTGATCTCATGCGCGATGCGGCGGGCGACGTCGCCCCAGGCGGCCATGCGCTGCGCGCTGACGAGGTCGGTCACGTCGTCGAAAGCGACGACATAGCCTTCCAGCGACCCGTCCTCGCTGCGGCGGGTGGACAGGCGGACAAGGAGGCTTTCCAGCTTGCCCTTGCGAGTGAGGCGGACCTCTTCCTGCACGGCGTTGCCGCCGCTCTCGCGCAGTCGGTCGAAGAGCGCGGCGAATTCCGGGACGGCGGCGGCAAGCGGCGTGTCCACCTGCCGGTCTGTGAAGTCGAGAAGCTTTTCCGCAGCGCGGTTCACGAAATCGATGTCGCCGTCTGAATCGAGACCGATCACCCCGGCGGTGACGTTCGACAGCACGGAATCGAACAGCCGTCGCCGGGTTTCGGTCTGGGCATGGCTTTCGACCAGCGCCTCGCGCTGGCCCTTCAGCTGGCGGGTCATCTGGTTGAAGAGACGGCCGAGCGAGGCGATCTCGTCATCACCTTCCTCTTCCATGACCTGCACGTCGAGATCGCCGCCCCCTACCCTTTCGGCCGCGCCCGCCAACCGCCCGACGGGCCGAGACAGGCGTTCGGCGAACCAGAGGCCGAGCCAGATCGCAGCAAGGATCAGGATCAGCGCGAAGCCGAGGTAGATCAGGCCGAAGTTGAAGAGAAGCCGCCCGCGTTCGGATTCGAGCTGATTGTAAAGCTGGACGGTTTCCTGGGTTTCGTCGAGAAGCGAGAGGATGGAACCGTCGACGGTGCGGGTGACGTAGAGGTAGCGGTCCGTATAGGCGTCCAGCAGGATCAGCGCGCGGAATTCGTTGTTCGACCAGTCGGGGATCAGGACGGTGTTGCCCTCCTTGGCGAGGCGCAACTGTTCCTCGGTCAGGTCCTCGAAGTCGAAGAGGTAGGAGCGTTCGCCGCGGGTCTTGAGCGCGCCGGTGCCGTCGACGAGATAGGCCTCTTTCAACCCGCGCTGGACGACGGCCTGGGCCTGCGACAGGAGCGGGCGCAGCTGGTCGTCGCGCAGGAAGGTGGTCTTGCGCTTGGCCTCGTTCAGGTAGCCTGCAAGGGTGACGACATCGGCGGCAAGGTCGTCGCGCTGCACGGCCTCATAGGCCTGGGCGGCGTCGAGCGAAGAGCCGACGACAGAGCGGACGCGGTCGGAGAACCAGCCTTCGAGGCCGATGTTGATGGACAGGACGGCGAAGACCGCGACCAGCACGGTCGGGATCAGCGCGATCAGCATGAAGACGCCGGAGAGCCGAAGGTGCAGCCGCGACCCGGCAGAGCGCGACCGGCGATCGGCAATCAGGCGGACGACGCGGGCGAGGACGAGGGCCGCGATGACGAGGACGTAGATCAGGTCGGCGAGAAGGATCAGGCGCAGGACCGGCGAGGCGGCGCTTTGATTGATGGAGCCAAGGGCAAGGAAGGTGGCGACGGCAAGGACGGGGCCGAGGAAGACGAGGCCAAGCGTCAGTGCGGTCTGCACCCGGCGTTGCCGACGCAGGCGGGAAAACCGTAGCCAGATATCCCTTCGAGCTGCCCGCTCCACCCTGCCCCGCCCGTCAGCCGGTGGCTCGCCCACCCCCATCCACTATATCTAGGTGTGTGTCGGGGTGAAACCGAAAAGACACAATCGGCCGTTGCGCGCTTACATCAACTTTCGGCGACGGGTCACGCGGATGTCGAGATCGGTGATCTTCTTGCGCAGCGTGTTGCGGTTGATGCCAAGAAGATCGGCGCATTTCGCCTGGTTCCCGGCGGTGGCGTCGAGCGCGATCTCGATCAGCGGCAGTTCGACCTCGCGCAGGATGCGCTGATAGACGCCGGGGGGCGGCAGCTGGCCGCCGTGCAGGTCGAAGTAGCGCTTCAGGTGCCGGGCGACGGAGGCGGAAAGCTTGTCGCCCTCGCCCACGCCCGCCAGCGGTTCGGGGCTGGGCTGCTGGCCGAGAACCTGCTCCACCTCTGCCTTGGCGATGTCGGTTTCCGTGGCGGTGACAAGAAGGCGGCGGATCGTGTTTTCCAGCTGGCGCACGTTGCCGGGCCAGGGCCAGGCACGGATCAGGTCAGAGGCCCCCGGCGACAGGCGGCGGACAGTGCCGAGGTCGCGCTCACCCTTGGCGAGGAAATGTTCGGCGAGAAGCGGAATGTCCTCGACCCGTTCGCGCAAGCTCGGGACATGCAGGGTGACGCCGCCGAGGCGGTAGTAGAGGTCCTGCCGGAACTGGCCGGCCTCCATCCGGGCGGCGAGGTCGGTCTGGCTGGTCGCCATGACGCGGGGGGCCTTGTCGCCCAGCATGTCCAGCATGCGGACAACCCGGGCCTGGGTGTCGGCGTCGTAATCGGCGACCTCGTCGAAGACGATGGAGCCGCCCCGCGCCCTGGAGAGGAGCGTGGCGGGGCCGTCGATGCCTTGCAGGTCGGGGCCTTGCGCGACGATGAACGGGAGCGTGCGGCGGTCGGAGAAATCATGGATCGCACGGGCGATGAGCGACTTGCCGGTGCCGGATTCGCCGGTGATCAGGACGGCAAGCTCGGTGTTCATCACGCGCGCGACAAGACGGTAAAGCGCCTGCATCGCGGGGGTCCGGCCGACCAGCGGCAGGTCGTCCCCGGCCTCGCGCGCAGGCAGCACGACCCGGGCCGCATGACGCTTCTGGTCCAGGGCCTTGGCGGAGCGCTTCATCAGGTCGGGCAGGTCGAAGGGTTTGGGGAGGTAGTCGAAAGCCTCGGCCTCTGCCGCCTGAATCGCGGTCATGATGGTGTTCTGGGCGGAGATCACGATCACCGGTAGGCCGGGGCGCATCTTCGATATTCGCGGCAGGGCATCGAGGCCGTTGCCGTCGGGCATGATCACGTCGCTGATCACCAGATCGCCCTTCCCCTCCTCGACCCAGCGCATCAGGGTCATCAGGCTGGAGGTCGCATGGACCTTGCAGCCCGCGCGGGTCAGCGCCTGGGTCAGGACGGTGCGGATCGTGCGGTCGTCGTCGGCGACGAGGATGGTGCCATCCATCTAGCGGGTCTCCTTCTTCTCGCGCGGCGCCATGGGAAGCGAGACGCGGAACACAGTGCGGCCGGGGGCGGAATCGACGGTGATCCAGCCCTCGTGGTCGGTGATGATCTTCGAGACCAGCGCAAGGCCGAGGCCGGTGCCGTTCTCGCGGCCCGAGACGAAGGGCTCGAAGATGTTGGCGGCGATCTCCGGCGGGATGCCGGGGCCGTCGTCGATGATCTCAATCTGCAGCGGAAGCGCGGCGGAGGCCCCGTCCTTGCGGCGCAGGCGCAAGCTGAGGTCGTAGAAGGTGTGAAGCCGGATCGTGCCGCCCTGCCTGCAGGCCTCGGCGGCGTTCTTGATCAGGTTGAGGAAGACCTGCATCAGCTGGTCGCTGTCGGCGAAGGTGGGGGGCAGCGAGGGGTCGTAGTCTTCTACGATGGTCATGTGCGCGGCGAAGCCCACCAGGGCCGAGCGGCGGGCACGGTCCAGCGCGTCGTGGATGTTCACCGGCTTGCGGTCAGGCGGGCGCAGGTTGCCGAACTGCTCCACCTGTTCCAGAAGCTTCACGATGCGGCGGGTTTCCTCGACGATGAGGTCGGTCAGCTCTTGATCCTCGGGGGTGAGGTTCATGCTGAGGAGCTGCGCCGCGCCGGAAATTCCGGCGAGCGGGTTCTTGATCTCATGCGCCAGCATCTCGGCCATGCCGATGGCAGAGCGGGCGGCGGTCTTCGCGCCCATCGAGCGGCCCAGACGGTCGGCCAGTTCGCGTGGGGAAAGGATCAGCATGACGATGTCGGGGTTGTCGTGCATCGGCGCGAGATGGACGGTGCATTGCAGGGGCGGGCGGTCGCCGGTGGTCACGTCGACGTCGTTGATGTTCAAGGGTGACTGGTTGGCGCGGACGCGGGTCAGCGCCTCTTCCATCGGGGCCTCGATGGCGAGGCGGTCGAAGACGGGCTGGCCGCGCAAGGCCTTCTGCGAGGTGTTGAGGAAGGTCTCGGCGGCGGGGTTGGCTTCGAGGATCGTGGCGGCCTGGTCGATGAGGAGCGTCGGGAAGGGCAGCGAGGCCCAGATCACCCCCGGCACCGGATAGGGCGCGCGGTAGGGGGTCATGCGGCAAGCTCCAGTTCCGCGAAGGCCTGTTCGATGAGCTGGATCACCTCCGCCGGGTCGGTGGAGGTGAGGATGGGGTCGCGCGCATGGGGCAGGCCCGCTTCGTCCAGATACCAGCCGAGGTGCTTCCTTGCCATGCGCAGGCCCAACTCGCGGCCATAGAAGGTGAGCATGTCGTCATAGTGGTCGAGGATCATCCGGCCAAGCGCGCCGCCTTCGGGGATGTGTGGGGCGGGGGTGCCGTAAATGTCGTGGGCGACCTGGGCCAGTTTCCAGGGCGCGCCTTGGGCGCCGCGACCGATCATCACGCCATCGGCGCCGCTTTGGCGCAGGGCTTCGCGGGCCGCGGCGGTGTCGGTGATGTCGCCGTTGGCGATGACGGGGATGGTGACGGCCTCCTTCACCGCGCGGATCGCCGCCCAGTCGGCATGGCCCTTGTAGAACTGGCAGCGGGTGCGGCCGTGGATGGTGATCAGTCGCACGCCTGCACCTTCCGCCCGGCGGGCGAGGTCCGGCGCGTTGTGCAGCGTGTCGTCCCAGCCGAGGCGGGTCTTCAGCGTGACGGGGACCCTGACCGCCTTCACCACCGCCTCGATCAGGGTCAGCGCGAGGTCGAGGTCGCGCAGAAGCGCCGAGCCGCAGAGGCCGGTCGTCACGCGCTTCGAGGGGCAGCCCATGTTGATGTCGATGATCTTCGCGCCCTGCCCTTCGACGAAGCGGGCGCCCTCGGCCATCCAGTATGGATCGCGACCAGCCAGTTGGACCGAAGTCGCCTGTTCGCCGAACCCGAGTTCGGCCCGCGCCCGCGCCTCGGGTTGCGCGCGGACGACCTCGGCGCTGGCCACCATCTCGCTGACCACCAGCCCCGCGCCGAAGCGGGCGACGAGGCGGCGGTATGGCAGGTCGGTGATTCCGGCCAAGGGGGCCAGGAAGACCGGAGGGGTCAGCGACAGCGGGCCGAGGGGAACGGGCAAAGCCTTGTCCTTGTGCGTTTGATCAAGGGCTAGCCTGTGGCGAGGGTCGCTCCAAGGCAGCGCGGGGGGATTATGACTGAAAAACATGCGATGCACAAATTTTGGGCAATCAGGGGCCGCAAGCGCCAGATTGTCATGCAGGTCGGGCTGGATTAGGCAGGGGCGAAGGAAGGTGCCATGCAGACAGCCGTGATCATCGTCGCCGCCGGTCGCGGCAGCCGCATGGGCGGCGGGGTGCCGAAGCAATGGCAGCTGCTTCAGGGCAAACCGGTGCTGGCGCATACGTTGGCGGCCTTTGCCGGGATGCGGGTGCTGCTGGTGATCCACCCGGAGGACCGGACGCGGGCCGAAGCCCTGGGGGTTCCGCTGGTCGAAGGCGGCGCGACGCGGGGGGCCTCGGTCCTGGCCGGGTTGCAGGCGCTGGAGGGGATGGGGATCGAGGCGGTCTTGATCCATGACGGCGCGCGGCCCCTCGTCTCGCCCGCGCTGATCGGGCGGCTGGTGGCGGCGCTGGAGGAACATGACGGCGCGGCCCCTGCCCTGCCGGTGACGGATGCGCTGTGGCGGGGCGCGGATGGCCTGGTCGCGGGCACGGTGGACCGGGCCGGGCTTTACCGGGCGCAGACTCCGCAGGCTTTCCGTTTCGCTCCCATCCTCGCAGCGCATCTGGCCCATCCGGGCGGGGCGTTGGACGATGTGGAGGTGGCGCGGGCGGCGGGGCTTGACGTGGCGATCGTCGAGGGCGAGGAGAGCAACCTGAAGCTGACGTATCCGGGCGATTTCGCCCGGGCCGAGGCGATCCTGAAAGGGCGCGAGATGGATGTGCGCTTGGGCAACGGCTATGACGTGCATGCCTTCTGCGAGGGGGATCATGTCTGGCTCTGCGGAGTGAAGGTGCCGCATTCGCGGGGGCTGCTGGGGCATTCCGACGCCGATGTGGGGATGCATGCGCTGACCGATGCGATCTATGGTGCGCTTGCGGAAGGGGATATCGGGCGGCACTTCCCGCCCTCTGACCCGCAGTGGAAGGGGGCGGCAAGCCATATCTTCCTGAGCCATGCCATCGGGCTGGCCGCGGCGCGGGGTTACAAACTGGCGAACTGCGATGTGACGCTGGTCTGCGAGCGCCCGAAGATCGGCCCGCATGCCGCTGATATGCAAGCGGAACTGGCGCGGATCATGGGGGTGGATGTGGGGCGGGTGTCGATCAAGGCGACAACGTCGGAACGGCTGGGCTTCACCGGGCGCGAGGAGGGCATCGCGGCCCTGGCTACGGCGACGCTGGTGCGGGAGTAGCCGAAATTGGTCGACCTTGTTATAAGCGGCGTTGTGATTGGAGCCACTATTGCCGTGACTCTATGGACAATCGCCAATCATAGGGTGCTGAAAGATCGGCTGTTCAGGTCCAAACTGATCAGAAGATTTATGCAACTGACAGGCATCAATTCAATCGCAGAACCTAAGGTAACAAATGTTGGCTTAGCTGGTCATATAGCCACCTTCTTCGGTGCGGGGTTCCTGCGTCCGGCCTCCGGCACCTGGGCCAGCGCGATCACGGTAGCGCTGGCCGTCGCGGCCTATCAGGCGGGCTGGGCGCTGGCGGTGCCTGTGGGCTTCGTTCTGGCGACGCTGGCGGGGTTCTGGGCCGTGCCGGGCTACCTGCGGGCGACGGGGGGCGAGGACCCCTCGGAAGTGGTGATCGACGAGGTGGCCGGGCAGCTCTTGGCGCTCTCTTTCACCGTGATCCCGCTCTGGCGACATCAGGTGCCGGACCTGCTGACCGGGGCCTGGCCGGGCTGGGTGGTACCGTTCCTGCTGTTCCGCCTCTTTGACATCTGGAAGCCCTGGCTGGTGGGTCGCGCCGACCGGCGGGGCGATGCGGCGGGGGTGATGCTGGATGACCTCTGGGCCGGGCTTTTCGCCGGGCTTTGTTCGGTGGCGCTGGCGGGGGCCTGGCATGGCCTGGTGCAACCGTGGCTGGGGTAGCGGTCGCCGAACTTCTGGCGCGGGCGCGCTATTGGGGCCTCAAGCTCGCCACGGCGGAAAGCTGCACCGGGGGCATGGTGGCGGCGGCGCTGACCGAGGTGGCGGGGTCCTCGGACGTCTTCGAGCGCGGCTTCGTCACCTATTCCAACGAGGCGAAGATGGAACTGCTGGGCGTCAGGGCCGAGACGCTGGAGGCCCATGGCGCGGTGTCGGAAGAGGTCGCGCGCGAGATGGCGGAGGGCGCGCTGACCAATTCGCGCGCCGATATCGCGGTGTCGATCACCGGGATCGCCGGGCCGGGCGGGTCGGAGCACAAGCCCGAGGGCCGGGTCTGCTTCGGCGTCGCGCGCAAGGGCCGGGCGACGCGGGTGGAGACGGTGGAATTCGGCGCGCGCGGCCGGGCGAAAGTGCGCGAGGCCGCGATGCACCGCGCGCTGGAGATGCTGGCTCAGGCGATGGAGTGACCATCAGCCGTTCGCCTTGAAGAAACGCAGGATTTCGGTGTTGGCGTCGATCTCCTGCGTCTTGCCTTCGTGCAGCCTTGCCTTGCGGCCGCCCGGCCAGTGATGCGCGCCGCCCTCGACCGTCATCAGGCGCAGGACCACGCGGCCGCGTTTCTGGTAGTCGGTGACGATCACCGAGGTGCCGTCGTCCTTGCTGTCGATGGTGCGGGGGGTCTTGGCCAGGACCCCGCCCCAGGGCGCGAGAAAGGCCTGCACCACGGAATCGACCGAGGCGAAGTCGGTGCGGGTGAGGCTGCTGTCCCCTACCCCGCCGTCGTAAGGAACCATCGGGTCGGCAGTGCCGTGGATGATCAGCGCCGGGACCTTGCCCTGCACGCGGGTGCGGCTTGTGTCCATCGTGCCGGATACCCCCGCGACGGCGCGGACGAGGCCGGGGTTCCGTGCGGCGAAGGTCTCGGCGAGGATCGAGCCGTTCGACATGCCGGTCAGGTAGACGCCGGAGCCGTTGGTGCCGAAGCGGGAGGCGGCGTCCGCGATTACCGCTTTCAGGAAGCCGATGTCGTCGACCCCTTTCCGCGCTGCTGAACCGCAGCAGTAGCCGCCGTTCCAGGTGAGAAGGCGCTCGCCCCGCCGCCCGCTGCCGGCCGGGAAGGCCACGGCGAACCCGGCGCGGGTGGCGGCGCGGGCGAGGCCCGAGGCCTTGGCGAACTGGTCGGGATCGCCTCCACCGCCATGCAGCGCAAGGATCAGGGGCGCACCCTTCGGGTTGGCCGGCAGGTCGATCCTGTACCAGCGGTCGCCGAGGCGGACGGTTTCGGCGGACAGCGGTTGGGACAGAAGCAGGGCGATCAGGATGGCAAGCATGCGCATGGAAACCTCCGGCCGGATGTGAAGGCTTTCACGCCCGCACCGGCGGTTTCCGTCGCGTCAAGATGGCCCCGGCCCGTACAGTTCCGCCGCACGGCGCTCGAAGGCGCGGACGATGCGGTGCATGGCGTCATTGAACACCACGCCGATGATGCCTTGCAGGATGGCGTTGCGGAATTCGAAATCGACGTGGAAATCGACCTCGCACCCCCCGGGACTATCACGGAAGGCCCAGTTCGAGCGCATGTGCCGGAAGGGACCGTCGAGATATTCGGTGTCGATCTTCATTGCCTCGGGCCAGAGCGTCACCCGGCTGCCGAAGCGTTCGCGGAAGACCTTGAAGCTGATCACCAGGTCTGCCTCCATCACCTCGCCGCCGTCCTCGACGGGGGTGCGAGAGCGGATGCGGGCGGCAGAGTTCCAGGGCAGGAACTGCGGATAGGAGGCGACATCGGCCACCAGATCGTACATCTGGCGGGCGGTATAGGGCAGGCGCTTGGTCTCGGAATGGGTCGGCATCGTGGTCCTTTGACCCGAGATGTGGCCCGGCGCGTGGCCAAGATCAAGCAGGGGGCGATGTCACGCCTCGCCAACTGTGGCTTTGGGCGCTAGGAAGGGGGCGCAACAACCGGATCAGACCATGCCCGACCGCCCCTATGTGATCGATCAGATGATCAGCGCCAAATCCATCGCGGCGCGGGTCGAGGCGCTGGCGCGCGAGATCACGGCGCATTTCCAGGGCTGCGACAAGCTGGTGGTGGTGGGCCTTCTGCGCGGGTCCTTCGTCTTTATCGCCGACCTTGTCCGCGAGATCGACCTGCCGGTCGAGGTGGATTTCCTTGAGGCCTCCAGCTATGGCGATTCCATGCATTCCAGCCGCGAGGTCCGCATCCTGAAGGACCTGCGGGGTGAGATCGCGGGGCGCGACGTGCTGCTGGTCGAGGATATCGTGGATACGGGATTCACCCTGCACCATGTGATCCATCTGCTCAAGGCGCGCGAGCCGAAGCGGCTGAAGGTCTGCGCTTTGCTGGACAAGCCCTCGCGCCGGGAAGTGTCGGTCAAGGCCGACTGGACCGGGTTCGAGATCCCGGACGAATTCGTGGTGGGCTACGGCATCGACTTCGCGCAAAGGAACCGCAACCTGCCCTTCATCGGCAAGGTGCGGTTCACGGAGGCGGGATGAACCAGCTGCACTGGCTGCTGCGTGCGAAGCGTTGGGCACAGAACCCGCCCTCGGCGGGGCGGGTCAAGCTGGTCTTCGCGGTGATCGCGATCTGCCTGGTGATCGCAGGCGTCGAGCATTTCATCGGCTGGCCGGACTGGATGACGGTCGACCGCCTGCGCCAGAAACCGTGATTGGACGCAGGCGGGAGGTCAGTTAGGTTCGCCGCCAGGTTGAAAACGGAGAAGAGCGATGCGGATCATGCGCTGGCTGATCGTCCTGGGGCTGGCCGCAGCGGGTGGGGTTTACCTCATGGCCCGACCGAAGCCGCTCGCGGCCGCGGCGGTGGCAGAGTTGACCGGCGATGCGGTGCACGGCGAACAGGTCTTCTGGGCGGCGGGCTGCGCCTCCTGCCACATGGCGGCAGAGGCCAAGGGAGAGGCCGAGTTGGTCTTGTCCGGAGGGCAGAGGTTCCCCTCGGACTTCGGCACCTTCATCGCCCCGAACATCAGCCAGGACGTCGAGCACGGCATCGGCAGCTGGACGCTTCTGGACCTCGCCAACGCGATCACCCGGGGGGTCAGCCCGAAGGGCGAGCACTATTACCCCGCCCTGCCCTATGCGTCCTATGCCAAGATGGAGATGCAGGACGTGGCCGACCTTTACGCCTTTCTGAAGACCCTGCCGGCAGATCCGACGCCAAGCCAGCCGCATGAACTGGGCTTCCCGTTCAACATCCGCGACTCGATCGGGGTCTGGAAGCTTCTGTTCCTCTCGAAGAACTGGGCGCTTCCGGGGAACCTGACCCCTACCGCCACACGCGGCCGCTATATCGCCGAGGCCATGGCGCATTGCGGCGAATGCCACACGCCGCGCAACCTGCTGGGCGGCATGGACACGACCCGTTGGCTGGGTGGCGCGCCGAACCCCTCGGGTGACGGGCGTATTCCGAACATCACGCCAGGCAAGCTGGCCTGGTCTGCGGCGGACATCGTGCAGTATCTGACCACGGGCTTCACGCCAGACTTCGACAGCGTGGGCGGGCACATGGCGCATGTGGTCGAGAACATGGCACGGCTGCCGGAGAGCGACCGGCAGGCCGTCGCCGAATACATCCTGGCAGTGCCGAGCGTGGAATAGGCAACGAACTGCCGAAATGCAGGCCGGGTTTGCGGGAATCTGCCGTAAACCAAAGGGATAAGCCACCCGCATACTACATCAGTTCTATTGCAGGTGCTCTTCTGCCCGGGGTTGTCTCGCCGCACCTCATGCAGGGAGAGACCAATGAGACTCGTATTGATGATTGTAGCGGCCGGTGCCGCACTCGCCTCGGGCGCGTTTGCAGAGGACGAGGACCCCTTCGCCGATACCGTCGAGATACGGCACGGCCTGATGCTGCAAATGGCGTCGGAACTGGGCAAGGTCGGCGCAATGGCCAAGGAAGAAGCGCCATACGACGCGGCGGTGGCAGGCAAGGCGGCGGCGAATATTGTGGCCATCGCCTCGGTGCTGAGCATGGACCAGTTCCCGGCAGGCTCGGAGTACCAGAAGGCGACCGACAGCTTCGCCCTGCCCGCCATCTGGGAGAAGCAGGACGACTTCCTGACCAAGATCGCCGATCTCAACACGGCGGCGGCGGCGTTCCAGACCGCGGCAAGCACCGACCTTGCCAGTCTGAAAACCGGGATGGAGGGCATCGGCGGCGCCTGTGCAGCCTGCCACAAGGCCTATCGCCAGCCGGAAGAATAGGGTTGGTAGCGAGTGGAAGTCGGTGGCGGGCAGGGTTTTCCCTGCCCGTTTCACATCCATTGCCCTGCGAAGGGTCGGGCGGACCTGCTCTCAACATATAGGCAACCATACAAGATATTGATCACTATCGCTTTCCTGTTCCGAAAACTTGCTGTATGGTGACAAAAAACACGAGCAGAACGGAAACTTCCCATGACCAGATTTATGATCCCCGCGCTTGTCGCGCTGACTTCGCTTCCCGCCGCCGCGCAGGATGGGGGCAACGGCCTCTCCTTCGGCGGCGCGGTGAAGCTGGAATATCTTGACGCAGACTCTCATCTCTGGGCCTTCGACGGCGACGTGGGAATGAGCTGGCGGTCGGGCGGCCTTCTGGGCTTCGACGCCTCGGTCGACACGACATACCTGGACGGCGACGGCACCAGCGATGACCTTACCAACGTCTGGGCGGCTCTGGTCCTGTCGACCGGGGCGGGCGAGTTCGCCGTCGGCGCCCCGCGCCCGCTGGTCGATACGCTGGCCGTGATGCCGAAATTCTCGTCCTCGCGGGTTCTCGACCTGGAGACGAGCTTCCTGCGCGGCCCGATCACCTCGATCGCCAGCGCGTCGGACAATGGCATCACGCCGGGCATCACCTGGAAGCAGGACACCGGCAACCTGACGTTCGGCGCGGGCTACCACCACCTGAACGACGGCGACAATGTCGAGATCCTGGAAGGGATCATGCGCTACCAGACCGGAGAGACCACCTTCTTCATCACCGGCGAATTCGCCGAAACCGAAGGTCCGAATGCGACGCTGATGCAGATCGGCGCCTTCCATGACGCCGACCGCTTCGCCTTCGGCGCGGCGCTGTCGCAGCTGGATCTGACGGACGCCACCCGCAGCCTGCGGCTTTACGGCAGCTTCGACGTGATGCCCTCGCTGACGCTGCGCGGGGATGCGATGATGATCCAGGACGCGAGCGACATCTATTCGCTGTCGGCGACCTACGGGATGGACAACGGCCTGTTCATCGAGGGCGGCGGCAGCAAGATCGGCGGCTCGGACGAGATCTATGACATCGGCGTCGGCTTCAAGTTCTGAGGCCAGCCGTCATGTCTGACGAAAGGGCCGCCACTGTGCGGCCCTTTTCGTTTCGATCAGCCCAGGCCCGCCTGCCGCGCCGCGCGCATCCGGTCGAAATCGTCGCCGGCGTGGTAGCTGGAGCGCGTGAGCGGCGTGGCCGAGACCATCAGGAACCGCTTGCTCCAGGCCGCCGCCTCGTAGGCCTTGAATTCTTCGGGAGTGACGAAACGGTCGACCCGGTGATGCTTGGGCGTCGGTTGCAGATACTGGCCGATGGTCAGGAAATCGACATCTGCCGACCGCATGTCGTCCATCACCTGCAGCACCGCCTGCCGGGTCTCGCCAAGGCCAACCATGATGCCGGACTTGGTGAACATTGTCGGGTCCAGCTCCTTGACCCGTTGCAACAGGCGCAGGGAATGGAAGTAGCGGGCGCCGGGCCGGACCTCATGGTAGAGGCCGGGCACGGTTTCAAGGTTGTGGTTGAAGACGTCGGGGCGCGCCTCGACCACCTTCTCCAGCGCCGAGGGCGGACATTTCAGAAAGTCGGGCGTCAGCACCTCGATGGTCGTCGCGGGGCTGCGGTGACGGATCGCGCGGATGGTCTGGGCGAAGTGCTCGGCCCCGCCATCGTCAAGATCGTCGCGGTCGACCGAGGTGACGACGACATGGGCCAGGCCAAGCTCGGAGACCGCATGGGCCACCCGACCGGGCTCGAAGGCATCAAGCGTATTGGGTTTGCCGGTCGCCACGTTGCAGAAGGTGCAGCCGCGGGTGCAGATTTCGCCCATGATCATCATGGTGGCATGGCCCTGCGCCCAGCATTCGCCGACGTTCGGGCAGCCCGCTTCCTCGCAGACCGTAACCAGCTTCTTCTCGCGCAGGATGTCGCGGGTCTTCTTGTAGCCTTCCGAGGTCGGCGCCTTGACCCGGATCCAGGACGGTTTCTTCGGCTGGGCGTTGTCCGGGCGATGCGCCTTTTCCGGGTGCCGTTCTTCGGGAAGCTTGAGGTCGCGCACGGAATTTTCCCCCTGACCCAGTGGCTAAACCCCAGATAAGCCGGTTTTGCCCCCAAGGCAACGTACCGAACCCTTGTCGAATTGCCGCGTCCCCATGCGGGATGCGCAAAATCCATGGAGAATCCGATGGTCAAATTCTTTATTGCCGAGATGATCGGCACCGCGATCCTTGTCCTGTTCGGCTGCGGTGCAGCGGTGCTGATGGGCGCGCATATAGGCATGATGGGCATCGCCCTTGCCTTCGGGCTTTCAATCGTCGCGGCGGCCTACGGCCTGGGGCCGATCACCGGCGCGCATCTGAACCCGGCAGTAAGCCTGGGCGCTTTCGTTGCGGGGCGGATGCCGGTCGCGACGCTGGTGAACTATGTCGCCGCACAAGTGGTCGGCGCGGTGCTAGGCGCCGGTCTTGTGTATCTGATCGCCTCCGGCCAGGCGGGTTATGATCTGGCGACCAACGGTCTGGCTCAGAACGGCTACGGTCCTGGATATCTGGGGGAGTACGCACTTGGTTCGGCCTTGGTGTTCGAGTTTGTCATGACCTTCGTCTTCGTGACGGTGATCCTCGGCGTGACGCAGGCCGACTCGCCCGTGGCTCTGGCCGGCCTGGCCATCGGACTGACGCTGACCGGCATCCACCTTGTCGGGATCAACGTGACCGGCGTTTCGGTCAACCCGGCACGGTCCTTCGGCCCGGCGCTGTTCGTCGGCGGCAAGGCGATGGCCGACCTCTGGGTCTTCATCGTGGCGCCGCTTGCGGGTGGCGCGGTCGCGGGCCTCGTGCATCGGATGGGAATCACGCGCGCCGCCTGACACCCTCAACGGTGCGCGATCCGGGGACGGGGAAGTCCCGGGAGAGAGGGGGGTGCCCATGCGGCACCCCCCTTTCGATTGTCCGTTCGGGTTTGACAGGGATCAAGGCCGCGCCGCGGTCAAGCTGACATCAGACCGCCAACAACCGAGGCGACGATGTCCCTTACCGAGCTGACCCTTGCCGTGCTGGCCCTGCTCCTGACGCCGGGGCCGACGAATTCGCTGGTCCTTCTCGCCGGGGGCGAGCGGGGCTGGCCGGGCGCGCTGCGGCTGGTTCCGGCCGAGCTTTCCGGCTATCTCGTGACCGTCCTGCCGCTGGCCGTGATGGGCGCGACGCTCTTTGCCGATCACGATGCCCTGCGCACAGCGGTAACGCTGGCGGCGGCGCTCTGGGTGGCGGTGCTGGCGGTGAAGCTGTGGCAGATGCCGGAGGTCGCGGGCGATGGAATGTCGGTCGGGGGCAGCGCCCTGTTCGTGACCACCGCGCTGAACCCCAAGGCGCTGATCTTCGGCCTGGTGCTCCTGCCCTCTCCCGACCGGATTGCGGCCAACCTTGCGATCTTCACGACTCTGGTTGTCGCCGTGGCAATCTTCTGGGCCGGACTTGGCGCGGCGCTGCGGAAAGGCGGATCGGGCCAGCCGCGAGCAATCCCACTGCTGCGGCGGCTGGCCTCGGTCTGGCTGGCGGCGATCTCGGTGGTGCTGATCGCACGCGGCATGGGCGCCTAGCCGATCAGCGGACCGGACTTGCCATAGGTTTCCTCGTAGTGCCGCCAGAGCCGCATCAGCGCGATGCGCAGCACGATCTTGCCCGACCGCGCCGCCCAGCCCATGCGCTTTTCGGCGACCTCCAGCCCTTCGAGGAAACAGCAGCAGCGCAGGGCCACATCGCCAAGCCCCGGCCCCAGGTCGCGCAGCGCCACCGCCACCCGGCCCCGGGCCGACGAAGGTCCCTCGCCCAAGCCGCTGTCGGGCTGGAACCCGCCGCGGTCGCCCGGGGTCAGGAACCGGTCCCAGTTCTGCGCCACGCGCGGGCCCATCTGCGCCAGTTCGAAATCCTCGCGCAGGCGTTCCGCAGCGGCAACCAGCTCGGGTTCCAGGAAGGGCTTGCCGTCGCGGTCGCGCCTGCGGCCAAGCAGCGCCACCGGGCTTTCCGCAAGGTTGTAGCGCACCCTGCGCGGGCCGCTGTCATCCATCACCTCGCGTTCGCCCCAGACCCGGTGCTGCTCGCCGAAGGGTGCCGCCGCCTCGGACAGGCCATGACGGCGGCGGTCCTCCTCGTCCACCATCCGCTTGAGCGCGGCCCGGCCCGCCGAGGTGATCTCGTAGGTCGAAACGCGGCCCGGCTTGCGGCAGGTCACCCAGTCCTTCAGCACGAAGGCATGGGCAACCGCGCGTTCCAGCACCGCCGTCCGCAGGCTCTTGCCGTCCGGAAGGTCACGGATCACCGCTGCCCTTTCAAGATCGGGCGCGATGGCCATCACGGCACCGGGCTCCGCCAGGCGGCGCAGGACACGCATCCCCTCGCGCAGCAGCGCCTGTTCATCGCAGATTTCCGGCTGGGCCGCCGGGGCCTGAAGACGCGGGTGGACGGACATGGGCTGGTCATCCTTCTGGGCTGGGTCTGCAGGGGCGCGCAGCGCGATACGGGTGATGGCCGACAGCGCCTCGTCCATCAGCGGGTCATCGCGACGGTTCTCGAACCGGCGCACCTGCCGCAGAACCGTCGAGGCGTGAATTCCTTCGCGCCGCGCAAGTTCCCTTAGCGATGTTCCCTCTTCGGTATGGTCGAGATAGTGGCGCACGGCGGCGGGAAGCCAGTCTGGCAGGCTGGCAACAGTCAATTCAGGCAATTCAGTCGTCCCGTCCTTGTCCACCCCGGGGCTGCAACAGGTCCAGCCTTGGACTGAACAACCTAAGGTAGAATTGGTTACTCGATCGTTAAGCTCACGACCGACTCCAACAATTCGACAGAATCCTTAAACCCTTCGGTAACTACCGAACGCTCAAACCGATTGGTACGCAACGTAGGGTTGTAGTGGCGCAGGATGCGGCCATCTAGAATGGAGAATCCGATGACCGACTGCCGCACCATGCTTGAAACCCTGCGCCGCCCGCGGCTCCTGATGCGCGCCGCGCGGTTCGGACTGGCGGAGTATCGGCGTGAGCGCGACCTGCGCCGCTATGTCGAGGGGCCAACCTCGCCCGAGGACACGGTCAGTTCGCTGATGTCGGTCGAGGCCCGGCTGGAGGCGACACGGATCACGGGCGATGCTGCCTATTCCGTGGCGCGGCATATCGAGGTGCTGATCGCGCTTCTGGCCGAAGCGCAGTTCCTGCGCCGGGGCGGTCTGGCCTGACATGCCTGCGCAAACGAAAAGGGGGCGGCTCGACCGCCCCCTTCCCGTCTTTGCTCACGCCCTGCGGCCTCAGATGAAGGCGTCCGGCATTTCCGCCTTGCGGGTGGCGACGAAGGCGTCCAGTGCCTCGCGGGTGCCGGGGTCCATGTCCGGGGCCTGGTAGTCACCCAACTGCTTGCGGACCCGTTCGTTGGCAAGGGTCTGGGTGTCGCGCGACCCTTCCTCGGCCCAGGTCTCGAACGGCTTGTAGTCAAGGAGGTCCGACCGCCAGAAGGCCGACTTGAAGTTTGCCTGTGTATGGGCACAGCCAAGGTAGTGGCCGCCGGGACCGACTTCGCGGATCGCGTCCATTGCCTGGCCGTTGGTGTCGATGCTGACCCCCTGCGCCAGGTGATGCAGCGTACCGAGCTGGTCGGCGTCCATCACGAATTTCTCGTAGGAGGAGACCAGCCCGCCCTCCAGCCAGCCGCAGGCATGGAGCATGAAGTTCACCCCCGCCAGCAGCGCCATGTTCAGGCTGTTCGCGGTCTCATAGGCCGCCTGCGCATCGGGCAGCTTCGAGCCGCAGAACGACCCGCCCGAGCGGTAGGGCAGCCCCAGCCGCCGCACCAGCTGGCCCGCGCCATAGGTGATATGCGCCGCTTCCGGCGTCCCGAAGGTCGGCGCGCCCGAGTTCATGTCGATGGACGTGACGAAGGCCCCGGCGATGACCGGCGAGCCCGGACGGACCAGTTGCGAATAGCTGACCCCGGCCAGGATTTCCGCCAGCACCTGCGTCAGCGTCCCCGCCACCGTCACCGGCGCCATCGCGCCACCGACGATGAAGGGCGAGACAATGCTGGCCTGGTTGTTGGCCGCATAGACCTCCAGCGCGCCCATCATGATGCCGTCGAAGGTCATCGGCGAGTTGATGTTGATGAGGCTGGTCATCACCGTGTTCTGGTCGACGAAATCATTGCCGAACAGGATCTTCGCCATCGCCACCGAATCCGCGGCGCGGGAGGGCTCGGTCACCGACCCCATGAACGGCTTGTCCGACAGCGTCATATGCGCGAGCAGCATGTCGAGGTGGCGCTTGTTCACCGGAATGTCCGTCGGCTCGCAGACCGTGCCGCCGGAATGGTGCAGCCACTTGGACATATAGCCGAGCTTCACGAAGTTCCGGAAATCCTCCAGCGTGGCATAACGGCGACCGCCTTCCATGTCGCGCACGAAGGGCGGGCCGTAGACCGGAGCCAGCACCAGATTGCGACCGCCGATCTCGACGTTGCGCTCGGGGTTCCGCGCGTGCTGGGTGAAGGTCTTCGGCGCGGTCGAGACCAGTTTCCGGGCCAGCCCGCGGGGAATGTGCACCCGCTCGCCCTTCACGTCGGCGCCTGCCTCGCGCCAGCGGCGCAGGGCATCGGGGTTCTCGACGAAGTTGACGCCGATCTCTTCCAGCACCGTTTCGGCGTTGGCCTCGATGATCTGCAGCGCTTCCTCGTTCAGGATCTCGAAGTTCGGGATGTTGCGCTGGATGTAACGCGCGGTCTCGAAGCTGATCGCGGTGCGTTCCGCCCGGCGGCTGGCTCCCCCACCACTGCGCGACCTGCGCCCTGCAACTTCGTTCATGGTCCACCTCCGGGAATTGTCTGCCGCCCTTATGCCGCCAAACCGCTGCGGACCGCCCCTCGAAACCGTCCAATCCTTTCCAAAACCGACATGCATACCCGTCGCAAACGACATCGCGCAGCCGACCGGACGCGCGCGATATCTTGCGCTCGCGCCCGTCCCGGCCTAATCGGGCGCATGAGCCAGACACACGACCGCCTCCTCATCATCGACTTCGGGTCCCAGGTGACGCAGCTGATCGCGCGCCGCCTGCGCGAGCTGAACGTCTACTGCGAAATCCACCCCTACAACCGCGTGGACGAGGCTTTCCTGAAAGCCTTCGCGCCGAAGGCGGTGATCTTCTCTGGTGGACCGGCCAGCGTCTACTGGGACAATGCCCCGATGCCCCCCGCCGGGGTCTTCGACCTGGGGGTCCCGATCCTCGGCATCTGCTACGGCCAGCAGGTGATGATGCATGCCTTGGGCGGGCATGTCGAAGGCGGCCACGGCACGGCAGAGTTCGGCAAGGCCTTCGTCACCCCCACCGACCTGACCCACCCGATCCTCGCCGGCTGGTTCCCGCCCGAAGCCGGTCCGCAGGCACAGGAACAGGTCTGGATGTCGCACGGCGACCATGTGTCGAAGCTCGCCCCCGGCTTCCAGGTCTACGGCACCTCGCACAACGCCCCCTTCGCCATCACCGCCGACCCCGCGCGGCATTTCTACGCCGTCCAGTTCCACCCGGAGGTCCACCACACCCCGAAAGGCGCCCAGCTTTACGAGAATTTCGTCAAGCTCGCGGGCTTCAAGGGCGACTGGACGATGGGCGCCTATCGCGAGGAGGCGATCCGCAAGATCAGGGAGCAGGTCGGCGACGCCAAGGTGATCTGCGGGTTGTCGGGCGGAGTGGACTCCTCCGTCGCGGCGGTGCTGATCCACGAAGCCATCGGCGACCAGCTGACCTGCGTCTTTGTCGACCACGGGCTTCTGCGGCTGGGCGAGGCCGAACAGGTCGTCACCATGTTCCGCGACCATTACAACATGCCGCTGATCCATGCCGACGAAAGCGACCTCTTCCTCGGCGCGCTGGAGGGCGTCTCCGACCCCGAGGTCAAGCGCAAGACCATCGGCAAGCTCTTCATCGACGTGTTCCAGAAGCACGCGAACGAGGTCGGCGGGGCAAAATTCCTCGCCCAAGGCACCCTCTACCCCGACGTGATCGAAAGCGTCAGCTTCTCCGGCGGACCTTCCGTCACCATCAAGAGCCACCACAACGTCGGCGGACTCCCTGCGAAGATGGGCCTGAAACTGGTGGAACCCCTGCGCGAGCTTTTCAAGGACGAGGTCCGTGCGCTCGGCCGGGAACTCGGCCTGCCGCAAAGCTTCATCGGCCGCCACCCCTTCCCCGGCCCCGGCCTCGCCATCCGCTGCCCGGGAGAGATCACCCGCGAGAAGCTCGACATCCTGCGCCGGGCCGATGCGGTCTACATCGACCAGATCCGCAAGCACGGGCTCTATGATGAGATCTGGCAGGCCTTCGCCGCCATCCTGCCGATGCGCACCGTGGGCGTGATGGGCGACGGGCGGACCTATGACTACGCCTTGGCCCTCCGCGCCGTTACCAGCGTGGACGGGATGACCGCCGACTACTATCCTTTCACCCATGATTTCCTGGGCGAAACCGCCACAAGGATCATCAACGAAGTCAAGGGCGTGAACCGGGTCTTCTACGACTGCACCTCGAAGCCGCCGGGGACCATCGAACTGGAGTAGGTGATGGAGCTTCACCGCAAGGGCAGCCGCTCAGCCGTCCAGGGCCAGGAGCAATGGTTCACCGGAAGCGTCCGCATGGACCCCGTGATCGGGGCCGAGCCGCCGGGGCGTCCCGGATCGGCCATGGTGACCTTCCAGCCCGGTGCCCGGACCAACTGGCACACGCATCCGCTGGGCCAGCTTCTCATCATCACCGAAGGCCGTGGCCGGGCGCAGTCAGACGGCGGCCCGGTGGTCGAGCTTCTGCCCGGCGACGTGGTCTGGTTCGCTGCGGGCGAGCGGCACTGGCACGGCTCCGCGCCGGATGCCGCCATGACCCATATCGCGGTGCATGCGGCGCTGAACGGCAGCACGGTCGACTGGGAAGGCCCCGTCGCCGACCATGACTATCTTGCGGAACCGGAGAATCCGGCGGGCTAGAACCGCCCGTGGACCGAGAATTCACTGACCGGCTTCCGCCCGCTCGGCTTCTCCCGCTCGCGCAGATGATCGGGCAGCGCCTTGGCTGGCCCCTGCTCGCCCACTGCCACAACGCAGTGCAGCGTGTGGCTGTCCGGAAGACCCACCGCAGCCGCCAGCCGGTCCTTGTCAAACCCGCCCATGGCATGCGCGAACAGCCCCATTGTCTGTGCCTGTAGCGCAAGGCTCATCCAGGCCGCGCCGGTGTCGAAGCCCGCCGTGTGGTTCGCAACCTCCGCCCCTTCGCGGTTCAGCACCGTATCCTTCGAGGCCACCGCGAACAGCACCGCCGCCTTCCCGGCCCAGAGCGGGTTGTTGCCGGTTAGCGTGTCCGCGATCGCCGCAAATCCCGCCTCGCCCCGGCGCGTCCAGACCAGCCGCCAGGGCTGGTGGTTCGATGCCGATGGCGCCCAGCGAGCGGCCTCCAGCAGAGACATGACCTCGCCCTCCGACAGCTCCCGGTCGGTGAAGGACCTCGGCGACCAGCGCGCCGGAAACTCGGGGGCGACCGGGTGGTCGGTCTGGCGCCCGGTGGCTTGATCGAGGCTCATGCGGCTTCCTTTCCTGCTGCAGCCGACCAGATAGGCCGCCTCGCGAGTCAAGGCAACCGTGGGGCCCTGCACCCTGCCCCTCCGCCTGTGCACAGAGACCCGGCGACAGGCCCCTGCGCCCATGCCATGATCGCCGGGTCAAGGGAGGGGCGAAAATGCAGGCAGTCCGGTTGCAGGCGGTGGGCAGGATCGGCCTGGTCGAGGTCCCGGATCCGGGTCCCGGTCCCGGCGAGGTCCTGGTCCGGGTCCAGGCGGCGGGCATCTGCGGCACCGACCGGCATCTCTTCAGGGGCGAGTTTCCCTGCGCCCCGCCCGTCACGCTCGGCCATGAATTCGCGGGCGAAGTCGTGGCCTGCGGCGAGGGCGTCACCCTGCCCCTCGGCACCCGCGTGACCTGCGACCCGAACATCGCCTGCGGTTCTTGCGACCAATGCCTGCGCGGGAGGGTCAACCTCTGCGCCCGCAACAGCGCCATCGGCATCCACCGCGACGGCGGTTTCGCCGAACGGACGGTGATCCCCGCCCACCGCGCCATCCCGGTCCCTGGCCTGAACCCGCAGCACGCCGCCTTCGCCGAACCGCTCGCCTGCACCCTGCACGGGCTGGACCTCGGCGCGCCGATCCCCGGCGAGCGGGTCATCGTCCTTGGCGGCGGGGTGATCGGTCTTCTCGCGGTGCAACTGGCGCGCAACGCCGGGGCCGAAGTCACCCTCGTCACCCGCCACCCCGCCAAGCGCGACCTTGCCCTGTCGCTCGGCGCCAGCCACACCGCCGCGACCGAGGCCGAGGCCCACGCGCTTCTTCCGCAAGGCGCCGATCTCGTCCTCGAATGCGCAGGCGTCGCCGAAACGGTGGAGATGGCCCCGCGCCTCACCCGCTCCGGGGGCCGTGTGGTGGTTCTCGGCGTCATGCCGCAGGGCGAGACGGTCAGGATCGAGCCCTTCGACCTGCTCTTCCGCGAAATCCGGCTGCTCTACAGCTTCATCAACCCCTTCACCCAGGCCCGCGCAGCGGCGATGCTGAGCGAGGGCCGGATCGACACTACCCCCCTGATCTCGCGCGTGATCCCGCTCACCGAGGCGCCGGAGGCCATTGCCAACCCTGCATTGCCGGGAGAGGTCAAGGTCCTCGTCGTACCCGGCTAGTAGAGCCCGCCATGCGCGCCCTGCACCGCGCCTGCCACCGCCAGCGCCGACAGCGCCAGCAGCACCCGGTGCAGCCGCAGGACGAGCGCGAAGGTGCCCTCCGGGTCGCGCGTGGCGCGGACGTGGAACCAGCGGTGCAGGACCAAGGGCTCCAGCACGAAGAGGATCAGCGTGAACAGCGCCCAGACCGCGACCATCAGGTGCAGCCACCAGTAGCCCGGCAACAGGAACAGGCCCCAGCCGTCGGTCAGTCCCAGCATCCAGAGGCCCGACAGGCCCGCGACCAGCGTCGACAGCTTCGCCTGCCCGCCGAAGCGGCCCTCCAGCCGCTCGAAGGTCGCGATCCGGTCCGCCGCAGGCAGTCCTCGCATCTGCGGCAGGATCACCAGCGTCACCATCGCCACCCCGCCGATCCAGTGCACCACCGCCAGCACATGCAGGACCCGCGCCAGCACATAGAGATCCATGTCCGACCCTCCTGCCCTGTCCCTACCCGAGGCCCGCCCTGCCCGCCTTGCCCGAAGTCAAGCTCTGGACATTCCCGCCCCACCCGGCAAGGGTCTGCGGCATGACCCACCGCCCGCTCGCCGCCGCGCTCTGGATGACCGGAGCCATCGCCGCCTTCACCGCCATGGCCATCGCCACGCGGCAGATCAAGGGCGTGCACGACACGTTCGAGATCCTCGCCTACCGCTCGATGATCGGCTGGGTCATCATCGTCGCCGTCGCGCTGGCCCTCGGCAGGCGCGGTGACATCCGCACCGACCGGCTTCCCAGCCACCTGGTGCGCAACGTCTTTCATTTCACCGGCCAGTCGCTCTGGTTCTGGGCACTCACCATGATCCCCCTCGCCCAGGTCTTCGCGCTGGAGTTCACATCGCCGATCTGGGTGATCCTGCTTTCGCCCCTCGTCCTGGGCGAGGCACTGACACGCCGCAAGCTTGTTGCCGCCGCGCTCGGCTTTGCCGGGGTGCTGATCGTCGCCCGCCCCGACTTCGGCCATGTCGAGCCCGGCGTCCTGGCCGCCGCGGGGGCAGCGTTCTTCTTCGCCTCGACCAGCCTGATGACCAAGCTTCTGACCAAGGGCGAGCCGATCCTGTCGATCCTCTTCTGGCTGACGCTGATGCAGGCGGTCTTCGGAACGCTGGCGATCATGCTGTTCGGCCCCGTGACATGGCCGACGCTGGCCACCCTGCCCTGGCTCGTGCTGATCGGCATTTCCGGCATCACCGCGCATTTCTCGCTCACGACGGCCCTCTCGCTCGCCCCCGCCAGCACCGTCGTCCCGGTTGACTTCGCCCGCCTGCCGATCATCGCCGTCGTCGGCGCGCTGTTCTACGACGAGCCCATCCAGGCATCGCTCTTCGCCGGGGCCGCGCTGATCTTCCTCGGCATCTGGATCACGCTGCGGGGTGGCGCATCTGCGCCACAGGGTCGCAGGGTCACGAATCCGTGACGCGGCGTCATTGATTGACCGGTTGACGCGCTGCGCCTAGCCTTCTTCGCAGGGGAAATCCTTGATCGGGGATGAGGAACATGAAGCGCATTCTTTTGGCCACCACGGCCCTGGCAGCCGCCGCAACCGGCGCACACGCAGGGGGCGTGGAACGGTCGACGCAGTCGGTAGCCATTCTCTTCGAGCAGGGCCGCTACGCCGAGCTCAGCTTCGGGCATTTTGACCCGACGGTCGAGGGCGCGGTCGGCGGCGGAGCGGTCAGCTCGGGCGACATGGCCGGAAGCTACAATTCCTGGAGCCTCGGCTACAAGATGGACATCGGCGACCGGATGGCGCTGGCGATGATCCTCGACCAGCCGATCGGCGCGAACGTCAACTATCCGGCCAGCGCAGCGCCCTATCCGCTTGCGGGGTCCACCGCCGAGCTGACCTCCAACGCCATCACCGCGCTTCTGCGCTACAAATTCGAGAACAACGTCTCGGTCTATGGCGGTCTGCGCTACGAGACCGTGCATGGCGAGGTCTCGCTGCCCTTCATCGGCGGCTACACGCTGACCACCAACCACGATTCCGAACTGGGCTATGTCCTCGGCATCGCCTGGGAAAAACCGGAAATCGCCGCCCGCGTCGCATTGACCTACAACTCGGCGATCACCCACTCTCTCGAGTCGGTGGAGTTTGGCGCCATCCCGGGGACATTCGACACCGAGATTCCGCAGTCGGTGAACCTGGAATTCCAGACCGGCATCGCCAAGGACACGCTGCTCTTCGGCTCGATCCGCTGGGTGGACTGGACCGCCTTCATCATCGACCCGCCAATCTATCCGCCGGCCGACCCGCTGGTCGACTATGCCAGCGACCGCGTGACCTACAACCTTGGCATCGGTCGCCGATTCAACGAGAACTGGTCGGGTGCCGTGACCCTTGGCTACGAGAAGGCCGATGGCGAGACCACAGGAAACCTCGGCCCGACCGACGGGATGAAGAGCATCGGCCTCGCCGCGACCTATACGATGGACAACATGAAGATCACCGGCGGCATCCGCTACGTTGATCTTGGCGATGCCACGACGAACCCGCCGATCGGCGGCGTCTTCACCGGCAACAGCGGTGTCGGCGTCGGCATCAAGATCGGCTATACGTTCTAATACGCCACACCCTGCGATAACAAACCCCGCCCCCGACCGGGCGGGGTTTTCCGTTGTGGAACGCCCCCCGCCCGGCTAACAGATGCCGCGAAGAGGTGACGCGATGATCTACCGTTCCGGTGCCGACTACCTGAAAGCCTCCCGCAAGCGGATCATGCTCTTCGGCATGTCCGGCCTCGGCAAGACCTACCTCTCGAACCTCCTCCGCGATCACGGCGACTGGTTCCACTACTCGGTCGACTACCGGATCGGCACCCGCTACATGGGCGAATTCATCGCCGACAACTTCAAGCGCGAGGCGATGAAGGTGCCGCTCTTGCGCGAACTCCTCATGACCGACTCGGTCTACATCGCCTCGAACATCACCTTCGACAATCTCGCGCCGCTCTCCACCTACCTCGGCAAGCCCGGCGACCCTGCCAAGGGCGGTGTGCCCTTCGCCGAATACATGAAGCGGCAGGACCAGCACCGTCAGGCGGAAATCGCCGCCACGCTCGACACCGCCCGCTTCATGGAACGGGCCGAGGAAATCTACGGCTACCCGAACTTCGTCTGCGATACCTCCGGCTCGATCTGCGAGGTGGTCGAGCCCGAGGACCCGCAGGATCCGGTGATGCGCCAGCTTGCCGACACCCTGCTGATGGTCTGGATCAAGGGATCCGATGCCCATACGGCGGAACTGGTGAAACGCTTCGACCGCGCGCCGAAACCGATGTATTACCAGCCAACCTTCCTTCACGCGATGTGGGAAGATTACCGCGCAACCCATTCCGTGACCGAGGAAACCTGCGATCCAGACCATTTCGTCCGCTGGACCTTTGCCCGCGCCCTTGCCCACCGCCAGCCGCGCTATGCCGCGATGGCGCGCTGGGGCGTGACCGTTACGGCCGAGGAAGTCGGCGCGGTCGCCAGCACGCAGGATTTCGACGCGCTCATGGCCCGCGCCATCGACCGCGCCTGACCTTGCAACCGGAACGATAACCCCCTAGCTCTTGGCCCTCATTCCAAGGACCCGACCCATGCCCATCACCCTGCCCGAAACCCTGCCCGCCTATGACGTGCTGCGGTCCGAGGGTGTCATGGTCATGTCCCCCGACCGCGCCGCGCATCAGGACATCCGGCCCCTGCGGATCGGTCTTCTCAACCTGATGCCGAAGAAGATCCAGACCGAGAACCAGTTCGCCCGGCTGATCGGGGCCACGCCCCTGCAGATCGACCTGCACCTGATCCGCATGTCCGAACACACGACGAAGAACACCGCCGCCGAGCACATGGCGACCTTCTACCGCCCTTTCCAGGACGTCCGGAGCGAGAAGTTCGACGGGCTGATCATCACCGGCGCGCCCATCGAGCACCTCGCTTTCGAGGATGTCACCTACTGGGACGAGCTTTGCGAGGTGATGGACTGGACGCAGTCCAACGTGCAGTCCACCTTCGGAGTCTGCTGGGGCGGGATGGCGATGATCAACCATTTCCACGGCGTGAAGAAGCACATGCTGCCCGCCAAGGCCTTCGGCTGCTTCCGCCACCAGAACCTCGCCCCCACCTCGCCCTATCTGCGCGGCTTCTCGGATGATTTCGTGATCCCGGTCAGCCGCTGGACCGAGATGCGCGAGGGCGAGATCGCCGCCGCGTCGGGGCTGAAGACTCTTCTCGGCTCGGACGAGGTCGGGCCCTGCCTGGTCGAGGACGCCGCCCACCGTGCGCTCTACATCTTCAACCACTTCGAATATGACAGCGACACGCTGAAGCAGGAGTACGACCGCGACGTGGCCAACGGCACCCCGATCAACGTGCCGCTGAACTACTACCCCGACGACAACCCCTCGCGCCCGCCCTTGAACCGCTGGCGCAGCCACGCGCATCTTCTCTACGGCAACTGGATCAATGAGATCTACCAGTCCACGCCCTACGACCTGGACGAGATCGGCCGCTGAGCCACGCCACATTGCGCTGGTCCACCCAATCGCCATACTGGCGGCAAACCGGGAGGCCTGCCATGACCCTACCATTCGACGGCGCGATCAGCCGCTACTTCCGCGAAGGCGCGCCGAAAGAGGTGCGCACGGCAATCGAGAAGGCGGGGAAGGACGACATCCTGACCAAGTCCTATCCCTACCGGGAGGAGATCAAGGGCAAGGACTACGACGCCCGGATGGAGGCCCTGCAGATCGAGCTGGCCAAGATGCAGGCCGGGCTCAAGACCTCGGGCAAGCGCCTGCTGGTGGTGTTCGAGGGCCGCGATGCCGCCGGCAAGGGCGGGACGATCAAGGCGGTGACCGAGAACCTGAACCCCCGACAGGCCTATGTCGTCGCGCTCCCGAAACCCAACGAGCGGGAAAGCCAGCAATGGTATTTCCAGCGCTACGTCGACTGGCTGCCCGCCAAGGGCGAGATCGCGCTGTTCGATCGCAGCTGGTACAACCGCGCGATGATCGAGCATGTCTTCGGCTTCTGCAAACCCGAGGAGCGGGAGAAGTTCTTCCGCCAGCTTCCGGAGTTCGAGCAGATGATCGTCGATGAAGGCATCATCCTGCTGAAGATCTGGCTGGAGGTCGGGCGCGCCGAGCAGCTGAAGCGCTTCCTCGATCGCGAAGGGGATCTCTTGAAGCAGTGGAAACTGTCCCAGATCGACGTGGACGGGCTGGCGAAATGGGACGACTACTGCACCGCCATCGACGAGACGATGCAGAAGACCCATTTCAAGCACGCGCCCTGGACGGTGATCCTGTCCGACGACAAGAAACGCGCGCGGATCGCGGCGATCCAGACGATCCTGTCGGCGGCGGACTACCCCGGCAAGGACAAGGCGGCCATCGGCAAGGTCGACGACAGGATCTGCGGCGGGCCGAAGCTGCGGTCGAAGGACTGACCTTGAAGCGGGGCTACCACCACGGCAACCTCCGGCAGGCGCTGGTCGAGGCGGCACTGGCGCTGATCGCCGAGAAGGGGCCGCAGGGCTTCACCCTGTCTGAGGCGGCGAAGGCTGCGGATGTGACCCCGGCGGCGGTCTACCGGCATTTCGCGGGGCGGGACGACCTGCTGGCCGAGGTCGCGCGGCAGGGGTTCGACATCTTCGCGGCGCTGCTGGAATTCGCCTACGATCAGGGGCGGCCTTCCCCCCTTGCGGCCTTCGAGGCGACGGGGCGGGCCTACCTTGCCTTTGCCCGGAAATATCCCGGCCACTATCAGGCGATGTTCGAGAGCGGCCTCCAGCCGGGCCAGCATCCCGATCTGGCCCAGGTTTCGGCCAAGGCGCGGGCCACGATGGACCGGGCGGCGGAGGGGCTGGTGCGGGGCCTGCCCGAGGGGCGGCGCCCCCCGGCCAGCATGGTCTCGGCCCATGTCTGGGCAGTGTCGCACGGGGTGGTGGAGCTGTTCCTGCGCGGCAACGGCGGGCCGCAGCCCTGGCCGCCGGAGGACTTGCTGGAGACCGGGATCGGGATCTATCTGCGGGGGCTGGGGCTCTTGTCGCCGGATCGGTGAGGACGGGTGTCCACGGTGGACAAACGCTGATAGGTCAACAAAATCAGTAAGTTGGTTGCGGACGTTAAGACTTTCGTAACCCGCCCCAGAGGCTCGTCGGTGACTTCGCCCCTCCTCGCTGGGTTTGCCCCACGACGAGGAGGACGAAGTCGAACGAGGAGTATTTCTACCGGAACAATACCAGCGCAGACGGCGACCACGCCACCCGCACCTTCGTCCCCACATCCAGCACCGGGCGGCCGGGGACGTTGCGCATCGACAGCCGCACCTCAACATCCGTCCCGCCGAGATAGACGTCGTAATAGGTCATGTCGCCGAAATAGATCACCTCGTCGATCACGCCTTCCGTCTCACGCTCGGCAGCCTTCTGGTCGTCGTAGAGCAACGTCAGTGTCTCGGGCCGCAGCCCCACCACCGGGCTTTCGCCCTTGGCCGGAGGGGCCATCGCGGCGTCGATAGTGACGTGACCCAGACCCTTGGCGTCCACCTCGACCTTGTCGCCCGCTTCCGACAGCACCGTCGCCGGGATGAAGTTCATCGTGCCGATGAAATCCGCGACCTTCTTCGAGTTCGGGCGGCGATACAGCGTTTCGGGGTCGGCCAGCTGCGCGATCTCGCCCTCGAACATCACGGCGATGCGGTCGGACATGACCAGCGCCTCTTCCTGGTCATGCGTCACCAGGATGAAGGTGATGCCGACCTGGCGTTGCAGCTTGATCAGTTCCACCTGCATATGTTCGCGCATTTTCTTGTCGAGCGCCGAAAGCGGTTCGTCCAGCAGCAGGACCTTCGGCTTCAGGATCAGTGCCCGCGCCAGCGCCACCCGCTGTCGCTGGCCGCCCGACAGCGCATGGGCTGCGCGTTTGCCATAGCCCTTGAGGCCGACCATCTCCAGCGCCTCGGCGACCGCGGCAGCCTTCTCGTCCTTCGAGCGCGGGTCCTTGCGCAACCCGAAGCCCACGTTTTCCGCCACGCTCATATGCGGGAAGATCGCGTAGCTCTGGAAAACCATGTTCGTCGGCCGGGTATTGGCTGCGACGCGGGCCATGTCCTTGCCGTCGATCATGATCACGCCCGAGGAGATGTCCTCGAATCCGGCGATGGTGCGCAGGAGCGTGGTCTTGCCGCAGCCCGAGGGACCGAGGAGCGAGAAGAACTCCCCCGCCTTGATCGTGCCATTGATCCCCCGCAGCGCGTGGTAGTCGCCATAATACTTATGGACGTCCTTGAATTCGATCATCGTGGGTTGGTCAGCAGACGTCACAGGAAGCCTCCGGAATCTTTGCCACCCGCCTTGGCGATGCCGCGGCGGCGCATGTACTCGGCGAAGCCGAGCAGGATGATCGAGAAGAGAACGAGGATCGTCCCCAGCGCCAGCATCGAGGGCACTTTTGCGGGGAAACGGAACTGGCCGAAGATATAGACCGACAGCACCGGCTTGCCCGAGCCGAGGAAGTTCGCCAGCACGAATTCGTCGATCGAGATGGTGAAGCAGATCAGGAAGCTGGCGATGATCCCCGGCATGACCAGGGGCAGGATGATCAGCCGGAAGGTTGCGGCGCGGGTTTCGCCCAGGTCCAGCGCCGCTTCCTCCAGCGACTTGTCGAGGCTCTGGAAGGCCGAGGTGAGGATCGCCACCGCGAAGGGCATGCACAGAAGCACATGGCCCATGATGATCGTCAGCATCGACAGCGGCACCGAGAGCGACAGGAGCACGATCAAGAGCGCCATGGCGATGACGATGTCGGGCAGCACCATCGGCAGCATGATCAGGCCCATGGCGGGGGTCTTGCCGGGGAAATTGTAGCGCACCGAGGCGCGGGCGGCGAAGAGGCCCAGGATCGTGGCGAGCGAGGCGGTGCAAAGCGCAATCACCAGGCTGCGGAAGAGCGCGCTCCTCAGGTTGGCATCGGCCCACATCTCGCCGAACCACTGGGTCGTGAAGCCCTTGAGCGGAAAGGCCACCACCTGCGAGTCGTTGAAGGCGAAGACCGGCAGGATCAGGATCGGGGCATAGAGGAAGATCAGGTAGAGGATGGCGTAGACCGAGAGACCAGAGCCCTTCTTCATTTGCGGCCTCCCAGGAAGCGGCGGTTCCAGAGCACGAAGGCGATGGAGATCAGCGCCACGATGGTCATCGCCGCCACCGCGATGGCCGAGCCCATGGCCTGATCGCGCTGCTTCAGCATCTGTGTCTCCATCAGGTTGGCGATCATCGGGGTGCGGCCGCCGCCGATGAGTTCCGGCGTCACATAGTCGCCCACCGTCGGGATGAAGACGATCAGCACCGCGGCGATCACCCCCGGCAGCGACAGCGGCAGCGTGACGCGCAGGAAGGTCATCCAGCGGCTTTCGCCGAGGTCCTGCCCGGCCTCGAGCAGGCTGCGGTCGACCTTCTCCAGGCTGACGAAGATCGGCAGCACGGCGAAGGGCGCGTAGGCATGGGCCAGCGTGATGATGATCGACAGGACCCCGTTCGACAGGATGTTCGGCTGGGTGTCGGAAAGGCCGAGGCCCATGACCACGGAATCGAGGATGCCGTCGTAGCCAAGGATCGTCCGCCACAGCGAGACGCGGATGATGTAGCTGGTCCAGAACGGGATGGTGATCAGGAAGAGCCACAGCGACTTGCGCGACGGGTTGACGTGGAAGGAGACGAAATAGGCCACCGGATAGGCCAGAAGCACGGTGGCGAGCGTCACGAAGAACGACACCATCAGTGACCGCCACATCAGCGCGCGGTAGATCGGCTTGGTGAAAAGCTCATAGTAGTTGTCAAGGGTAAGCGGGAGGGAGACAGCGCCCTTCTCGCCGGTCATGACCGAATAGATCAGGACCGTGGCAAGCGGCGCGGCCAACATCAGAATCGCGTAGAATACCGGTGGCGAGATCAGCTTGAGGCCGGATCTGACCTCGGAACTGGGCGTTGCAGCCATCTTTCCCCCTGTCCGACCGCACTTCGGCAGCCTTGTCATTTGATCAAAACTAGACCGAATGATCCCGTTCAGGCAAGAGGGTCATCATTTCCTGATGAAATCAACCCCGCATGAGCCAAGGCCGGGGACTTGCGGCCCCGGCCCCGGCATGTGTCAGAGCTGAGGTCTTATCCGGCGATGCGCTCGATGGCGATCGCCCGTTTCTTAAGCTCGTCGTAAAGCGTGGGCACGATGCGGATCGCACCGACCGCGACGCGCAGCGCCTCGCTGATGCGGGCCTCCGACGGGTCGTCGGTGGCGACGCGCCAGATCATCCGGCGGGCAACGCCGTCGTCATAGACGATTTCGGTCGATCCTTGCCGCGTCTTGCGCCAACCAAGAAAATCCGCGCCGCCATGCGGCGCGTGAAAGGCATGTTGCAGTCCCATTTTCGGGCTCTCTTTATTGTCTGCTCGTGCGGCAACTTTCGGCCAGCGCCTGCCCTTCGGTCAACCTTTCGATAGATCAAATCCTCAGCAACGAGTCCGATCTGCAACAGGTAAGGGATCCCCTACACCAGCAGATCCGAGGGCGGACGGGCCAGAAGGTCGGCCAGCGTGCGCATCGCGGTGACGAACGACTCGCGGCTGACGCCTGCGGCGATGGCAATGCGGACGGCGTTCGGGGCGCGGCCATGGATCAGCGCATATTCGTCGGCCGAGCGGACGAGGACACCGCGCGCCTCGGCGGTGCGCAGGAAGGTCGAAGCGCGCCAGCCCAAGGGCAGCCGCAGCCAGACGAAGGGCACGCCGGGTTGCCAGCCAAGGTCGAAGGCGCCGATGTGGTTGACGAGGATCTGCTGGCGGGCGGCGAATTCGGCCTGCACCCGCTCGCGGATACGGGCGGCTTCGCCGGACTGGAAGAGCCGCAACATCAGGTCGGACACCGGGCGGGACAGGGCGAAGAAGCCGTGCTGGGCGGTCAGGCGACCCGCCTCGCCCATGCCGGCGGGACAGATGACATAGCCGAAACGCAGGGCTGCGGAGAGGGTCTTCGAGACAGAGCCCACCAGCCAGACCCGTTCGGGAGCGAGCGCGCGCAAGGAGGGAATGTCCGAGACGGCGACGGAATAGCAGTCGTCCTCGAGGATCTGCAGGTCGTAGGCGCGGGCGATTTCGGCGATGGCCTGCCGCCGTTCCACCGGCATCCGTCCGGTCGTGGGGTTCTGCGCCTCGGTGGTCAGGCACAGGACCTGCGCGCCGTGGCGGCGGCAGGCGGCCTCCAGCGCTTGCGGCACGATGCCGTGCTCGTCGATCTCCACCGGCACCACCTCGGCCCGGGCGGCACGGGCGGCATAGCGGAAGCCGGGATAGGCCAGATCCTCGATCAGCACCACGGGGCGTTCCCCGCGCAGGCAGCAGTCGAAGATCACGTGGATCGCGTTCTGCCCGCCATGGGTCAGCGCCACATCCTCCGGCCCCACCGGCCCCAGGATCCGGTCGCCCATCCAGGCCACAACCTCGGCCCGCAGACCCGCTTCGCCGGTCTGGCTGGTATAGTCGAGCCACCCGGCGCCGGTGTCCTCGGCCATCTCCAGGAGCGCCCGGCGGAAGGCCTCGCCCTGCCCCATGTCGGGAACCTGCGGGGCGCGGAGATCGACCAGCCCGGTCGCGCCGCCGGTGATGCGTTCAGCATACAAGGGCTGGGTCGGCCCAAGGCGCGGCGATTGTGCCGCTACAAACGTCCCCCGCCCCACGGTCGCCGCCAGCAGCCCTTCCTGGGTCGCCAGTTGATAGGCCCGGGCCACGGTTCCCGGGGTAAGCTGCAACCGCCAGGCAAGGTCTCGCACCGTCGGAAGTTGGGAATTTGCAGGCAGATCCCCACTCCGGATCGCATCCCGCAAGGCGCGAGACAGCGCCAGATACTTCGGACCGGGGAATTGAGTCAGATCGGGCGCCCAACTTGTATCAGTCACAATAAACCTCTGGCGACTCATTGCGGGATATTGATACAATATACTTACCTTGGAAGGCATATTGTATCAACACAAATCGAAGGAGGCAGCAATGCCCCACAGCCACATCGAAACCCTTCCCCTGCGCGCCCGTCCGGGTGTCGTCGCGCGCCTGATCGCTGCCGTCACCGCCGTCGCCAGCCGCCGCCGCGACCGCCAGCGCCTTGGCCAGCTGGACGCGCATCTGCTGCGCGACATCGGCCTCGAGGCGCAGGACGCGCGCCGCGAAAGCGCCAAACCCTTCTGGCAGTCCTGACAGCCCATCCCCGAGCGGTCTTCGCTCTTACCCCTGACTGGGCCGGGTCTTCCCCGGCCCTTCTTTTTTGCGCCACGCCAAAGCAAAAGGCCCGCCGGTGGGGCGGGCCTTCGCATTCGTAGGGTGTGCTTCAGCGCACCGTTTACCGCTTCGAGAACTGGAACGAGCGGCGGGCCTTCGGCTTGCCGTATTTCTTCCGTTCGACGACGCGGCTGTCGCGGGTCAGGAAGCCTGCCGCCTTCAGCGCCCCGCGCAGCGCGGGTTCATAGAGTTGCAGCGCCTTCGAGATGCCGTGCTTCACCGCGCCGGCCTGGCCCGAGAGCCCGCCACCGGCGACGGTCGCATAGACGTCGAACTGGCCTTCCACATTGGCCACGGTGAAGGGCTGCTTCAGGATCATCTGGAGCACCGGGCGGGCGAAGTAGACAGCCATTTCCTTGCCATTGACCACGACCTTGCCCGAGCCGGGCTTGACCCAGACGCGGGCAACCGCGTCCTTGCGCTTGCCGGTCGCGTAGGAGCGGCCCAGCTTGTCGCGGACGGGCAGACGGGGTGCGGCTTCGACCGCGGCGGGCGCCGAGCCGACAGCCGACTTCAGGTCATCGAGAGATTTGATATCGGCCATGATCACGCGCTCCGGGTGTTCTTCGGGTTCAGGACCTTGAGGTCCAGAACGGTCGGCTGCTGCGCCTCATGCGGATGCGCGGCACCTGCGTAGACGCGGAGGTTGGTCATCTGCTGGCGGCCCAGGCGGTTGCGGGTGATCATCCGCTCGACGGCCTTTTCCACCACACGTTCCGGGTGGGCGCCTTCCAGCACCTGCCGCGCGGTCCGCTGCTTGATGCCGCCGGGGTGGCCGGTGTGCCAGTAATAGACCTTGTCGTCGCGCTTCTTGCCGGTCATCTGCACCTTGTCGGCGTTGATGACGATGACATTGTCACCCATGTCCATGTGGGGGGTGAAGGTCGGCTTGTTCTTGCCGCGCAGGATG
>NZ_JAEULO010000021.1 GCF_016793705.1 Tabrizicola sp. | reverse complement strand
CTTGAAGCCCTTGTCGCGGTCGTTGTCCGCGCCCGCGCCCGCCGCGCCGCGCATGTAGACCACGGCGCCCTTGCCGCCCATCGTCTCGAACAGCCACTTGGCGCCGAGATAGGCATATTCCTCCTGGTTGTTCGACAGGATGTAAGCCGAAGGCTCGGTCACCGCCTGGTCGACGGCAACCACCACGATCCCGGCATCGGTCGCTTCCTTGATCGCGGCATTCACCCCGTCGGCGTTGGCGGGATTCACGACGATGGCGTTGACGCCCGCCTGGATCAGGTTGCGGATGTCTTCCAGCTGGCCCGCCGCATCGGTGTTGCGGTGGGCGATGTTCAGGCTTTCGACCTTGCCCGAGGCCAGCGCCTCGGCCTTCATGGCGCAGACCATCTCCTCGCGCCAGCCGTTGCCCTGCACGGTGTTCGAGATGCCGATCTTGTAGCCTTCGGCAGCGGCCATTCCGGCCAGGCCAAAGGTCAGCGCGGTTCCAAGAAGCAGTCTTTTCATCATGATCCTCCCAGATCTTTGGTGTCTTCAGTCCGTCGTCCTCCGCCCTGTCGCCCGACACGGCAACGGACGTGTTTTCCACGACTTCGCCATGCGGATGCGAATCGTGCTTTTTCCAGAAGTGTAGTGGTTTCGGGGCGTATGTAAACCTTTACATCCTTCGCGTGAGGGAGAAGAATGCCCGATATTCCCAGCGGAGCGCAGGGCGGATGAGTCGACCGACGATTGACGATGTTGCCCGGCTGGCAGGCGTTTCCATCGCGACGGTCAGCCGCTGCCTGCATACGCCGGATATCGTGGCCGCCAAGACGCGGGAGCGGGTTCTGGGCGCGGTGCGCGAGACGGGATACAACCTCAATGCTGCGGCCCAGTCGCTGCGCTCGCGACGGGCGAACACCGTGCTCGTCGTCGTGCCCGACATCGGAAATACCTTCTTCTCCGAAATCCTTGGCGGGATCGAGCGCGAGGCCTCTGCGGCGGGGCTGACCATGCTGATCGGCAACAGCGGGCGGTCGAAGACGCGCGAGGAGGTCTATGTCCGCTATCTGCTGAACGGTCGCGCCGACGGGGCGCTGCTTCTGGCCGAACCGAAGGCACGCTGGTCCGACATCCCCGTGCGCGCCGAGCAGCGGGCTGTGCCGATTGTCACGATTTCCGAAGTCGGCAGCGATTTCGGGCCGCTGACCGTCTCCATCGACAATGCCGCTGCGGCCGAGGCAGCCGTGCAGCATCTGATCTCGCTCGGTCATCGCCGCATCGGCCATGTCTGCGGGCCTGAAAACAACATCCTGACCGCACAGCGCCTGCAAGGCTATCGCCGCGCCCTGGACAAGGCCGGGCTGCGGCACCGGCCGGAGTTCGAGTTGCCCGGCAGTTTCGGCCTGGACAGCGGGCGCGCGGCCTTCGCGCGGTTCATAAAGCTGGCCGACCGCCCCAGCGCATTGTTCTTCGCCAATGACGAGATGGCGATGGGCTTCCTGTCCACGGCATCTGCGGCCGGCATCCAGGTCCCGCGCGATCTGTCGATCATCGGCTTCGACGACATCCATTTCGCCCAGACCTGCATCCCGGCGCTGACGACGATCCGCCAGCCCCGGTCCGAGATGGGGGCGGCGGGAATGCGGCTGTTGCTGTCTGTCCTTGCCGGAGAAGCGCCCGTGCCGGTCCGGCTGCCCTTCGAACTTGTGGTCCGCGGCAGCACCGCGCCGCCCTGACCAGCGCAAGCCTGATGCGAAGCAGGGCCCGATCCGCATGGCTATTTCACGAAAGGACGCAGCACATCCCGCGCCAGCGCGAAGCCGCGCTTGATCCGGTCGTCCGACCCCTCGAACCGGCGGTCCTCGTGCTCGATGATGACGGGGCCGTCATAGCCTGCATGATAGAGACCCGAGAAGAAACCCGGCCAGTCGACCTCTCCCAGTCCCGGCATCCGCGGTATTTGCCAGCCGATCCCGGCGGACATGATGCCGTTTTCATACAGCCCGTCGCGGTCGATCATCAGGTCCTTGGCATGGACATGCACCATGCGGGGGCCGAATTCGCGGACGAAGCGGGCAGCGTCGATCATCTGCCAGACAAGGTGGCTCGGGTCATAGTTCATGCCGACCGCCTCGCCCCAGGTGTCGAAAATCCGCCGCCAGATGCGCGGCGCGTAGGCGATGTTGTGTCCGCCCGGCCATTCGTCATGGCTGAAGATCATCGGGCAGTTCTCGAAGGCGAGCGTCACGCCGTTGGCCTGCGCATGGGCGACGATGGGGGCGAAGATTTCGGTGGCGCGCGACCAGTTCTGGTCGACGGTCAGGCTGCGGTCGCCGCCCACGAAGGTGTTGACCACTCTGACGCCCATCATCCCGGCGGCGGTTATGACTTTCTTCAGATGGCCGATGACCGCCTCGCGGTGGGCGGCGTCGGCGTGCAGCGGGTTCGGGTAGTAGCCGAGGCCCGAGACGGTCAGGCCCTTGGCGCTCAGCATCGCCATGATCTCCGATCCCCGCGCAGGGGTCATGTCCTCGATCGGCAGATGCGCAGTCCCGGCATAGCGCCGCTTCTCGCCCCCGGCCTGGGGCCAGCAGGCGATTTCCAGCGCCTCGAACCCGGCGGAGGCGGCATAGTCGGCGACCTGTTCCAGGGCCGTGTCGGCGAAAGGGGCGGTGAGGATGCCAAGTTGCATGTGCGGTCTTCCTTACGCTTGTGCCACGTCGACCCAGGCCCCGCGCGCGGCGCTGGCCAGGACGGCATCGCAGAACAGCATCTCGTAGTGCCCGTCATCGAACGTGGCCCAGGTCGACTCCGCCCCGCGACCGCCGCGCGCGACATCGCGGTAGACCTGGGTGAAGAAGGCCGCCCAGGTGTCGGCGAAGCCCTCCGGGTGCCCGCCAGGCATGAAGGCCGCCGCTGCCCCCGTGGCATTCATCAACGACGGGTCGCGCAGGAGGATCTGGTTCGGCGCCTCGCGGTGGCCGATCCACAGATCCTCGGGGTGTTCGGCAGACCAGGCGGCCGAGGCTTTCGCGCCGGAAATGTCCCACGAAAGCAGCCCCCGCCGCCCGTGGCTGACCTGGCTCGTGGACATCATCCCCCGACCGCCGTTGCCATAGCGCAGCAGGATCGTCGCGGCGTCGTCGGTGGCAATCTTCCGCGTCTCGGTCGCGCCCTTCGCGGCGGTGAAGGTCTCCACCGGGCCGAGGGGTTTCTGGCGTTCCGGGATGAAGGTGGCAAGCTCAGCGATCACCGAGACCGGCCTCTCGCCGGTGATGAAGTTCGTCAGGTCCACCCAATGCGTGCCGATATCGCTGACCGACCGCAGCGGGCCGCCCTCCTCCGCCTCCAGCCGCCAGTTCCAGTCGGTCTCCTTCGCCAGCCAGTCCTGATGGAAATGCCCGGTGATCAGGCGCAACTCGCCCAGCTCGCCAGCCTTCATCATGCCATGGGCCTGCTGGTTCAGCGGGTAGAAGCGCGTGTTGTAGCAGACCGCCGCCACCTTGCCCGAGGCGCGGGCCATCGCCAGCATCTCGGCCGATTGGGCCGAGGTCATCGCCAGCGGCTTCTCGCAGATCACATGCTTTCCGGCGGCAAGGATCACCTTGACCTGCCCGTAATGCGCCACGTTGGGCGAGGTGACATGGACCACCTGCACCGCCGGATCGGCGAGAAGCTCGTCCAGCGAACCATAGGCCTTCGCCACCCCAAGCGCCCGCGCCCGGTCGGCCCCCCGCGCGGCGCTCGAACCGAGGACGCCGACGACCGGAATCCCCAGCCGCCGCAGGGTGTTCAGGTGGACCGAGCCGATGAAGCCGGTGCCGATGACGGCAGCGCCGATGGTGGAAAGGTCAGGCAACGGAATATCCCCCGTCGATGGCAAGGCAGGTGCCGGTCATGAACCCGGCGGCCTCGGATGCAAGGAACAGGACCGGCCCGGCGATATCCTCGGGCTGGCCCCAGCGGCCCATGGGCGTCCGCAGGTTGACGGCGGCGACATGCGCCGGGTCGGTGCGGCTGCGCGCCGATTGCTGGGTGACGATGAAGCCGGGAGCCACCGCGTTCACCCTTATGCCATCCCCGGCCCAGGCGATGGCGAGCGATTTGGTCAGTTGCACCACGGCGGCCTTGCTGGCGCCATAGGCCGGGTTCTTCGGGCTGCCGAACATCGCATACATCGAGGCGATGTTGATCAGCGCCCCCTTCGCGGCCTTCAGCTGGGCATGAAAGGCCTCGGCCACGCGGAAGGTGCCGTGGAGGTTCACGTCGACGACATGGGCGAAGAACTCCGGCGCCATCTCTTCGCCCCGCGCGGTGATCGCGGCGCAGTTGACCAGCACGTCCACCTTGCCATGCCGCGCGGCGAAGTCCCTCACCGCCGCCCCGTCGGTCACGTCAAGCTGCGTATAGCCGAAGCGCCCCGCATCCTCCGGCGCGGGCTCCGGCTCGGCCCCGGTGATCTCCACCCGCGCGCCTGCCTCCTGAAAAGCGCGGGCAATCGAAGCCCCGATCCCGGCGCGGCTGGCGCCGACCACCACGACCTCGGCCCCGGCAAAGTCGAACCGGCTGCGCATCATGACGTCCTCCCCCGACCATCCTTGGCCAAGACGCGAGTCGATGCAACGAAGTTTTCATTTTTCCGATTTTGAGAAATTTCAACCGAACCGAGCCTGCGCCCCAGCCCGACGATCATCGCCTGCGCCACCACCATCGCAGGCACCTGGCTGCGGAAATGGCCCAGCCGCGCCTCGTTCACGTAAAGCACATGGCTTGCCAACCCCGCGACGGGGCTCAGCGCGTTGTCGGTGATCGCCAGCACCCTATGCCCTTTCGCGGCGGCGAGCTTCACCACCTCCACCGTCTCGGGCGTGTAGTCGTCGAAAGTCATCGCCAAGAGCGTATCCCCCGACCCCATCGCCGCAACCTGCATCCCCCGCATCGCGCCGATGTTGTCGATGAGATGCGCCCGCCGCCCGAGGCTGCCCAGGCCATAGACCGTATAGGCCCCAAGACCGAAGGCCCCCCGCGCCGCGGCGACATGGACGACCTCCGTTGCCGCCAGCACCTCGACGCAAGCCTCCAACTGGTCGCGGTCCAGCGCCTCCTCGATCCGCAAGAGCGATTGCACCGCTGCCTGGACGAAACTGCCGAACACCACCCCCGGCTGGTCCAGATCGCTGTCCCCCGCGCCCGAGACACGCTCGGCATAGGGCAGTCTCGGCCCCAGAAGCCGCTCGCGAAACACCAGCTGAAGATCGGAGAAGCCCTGGAACCCCAGCTCCTTGGCGAAGCGGGTGATGGTGGCGGGCGGCACGGCAGCGAGGTCCGCCAGATGCACCAGCGTCGAGACCGCCACCTCCTCGGGATGGTTCAGGAAGAACTGCGCCACCTGGGACAGCCGCTTCGACAGCCGGTCCGACCGGGCGACCAGCGCCGCGCGCAAGGCTTCGAAATCCCGGGGGGGCATGTCCGCCATCAGATCGCCCCCGCAACTTTCTGTTCAAGGTCAAGGATGGCCCCGGTCATGGGCACCGAGGCGTCAGAAAGAAGAAATGCCGTCAGCCGGGCACATTCCTCGGCCGTGACCAGCCGCCCCAGGGGTTGTGCCGCCGCAGCGGCGGCCATCCAGTCCGGGCCGTGCCCCATATCGGCATGCTTCAGCAGCTCGGTCTCGGTCGCCACCCAGCCCAGGTTGATGCCGGTCACGCGGATGCGGTCGGCCATATGGGCGTGGGCGGCGTTGCGGGTCAGCGTTGCCATCGCCCCTTTTGTGGCGGAATAGATCGCCAGTTCCGGAAGGCCGCAGTAGGCGTTCATCGACAGGATGTTGACAATGGCCCCGGGCGCCCCGCGACGGCGCATGTCGACGATGGCCGCCTGCATCAGCAGGAACCCCGCACGCGCGTTCACATCGAACAGCTCGTCCCAGATCGCCGCCGTGCCCGTCTCGAACGATCCGCGCGTGGTCAGGCCCGCCGCGTTGACCAGCCCGTCGATGCGGCCGAAGCGGGCAATGGCAGCCGCCGCAATGGCGGCCGATGCCGCAGGATCGGCGAGATCGGACACCACCGTCTCGACCGGGGTGGCAGGCGTCAGGTCGGCCGCGAGGCGGGCAAGGCCGGGGGCGTCGCGGTCGGTGAGGACCAGCCCTCCCGCACCTTCGGCGGCAAGAAGGCGGGCCGCTGCGGCTCCGATGCCGCTGGCCGCCCCGGTGACGATCACCACCTGCCGCCCCAGTTGAAGATCCATTCCGACACCTCGCGGGGAAAGCCCGTCCGTTCCCATCGTGCCGCGCGCCCTGCGTTCAGGGAAGCCCCTTCCGACACGAGCCCCGGGCAAATCCGCGCGCCGCGCGTGGACAGATTCTCGGAGGAAAGAAAATCAATGGGTTGCCTGCTGACATTCAGGATCGGTTAATCCTGTGCGGCCCGGCTCACTGCCAGGGCGGCGGGCGCTTTTGCAGGAAGGCGCGGATGCCCGGCAGTGCCTCCGGCCCCTCCCAGGCGTCGGCCAGCCTGCGGATGCTGTCCTCGATCACCGCCTCGTCGATCCGGGGGCCAAGCGCACGGGCAAGCGCCTTGGCCTGGCCCACGGCAAAGGGGGCGCAGGAGAGGTAGGGGGCGACCTCAGCCTCGACGGCAGTGTCGAGATCGGCGTCGGGCACCACGTCGGAAACGAGGCCCAGCGTCTCTGCCTCTGCGGCGTCGAAGACCCGGGCGGACATGAAGACACGGCGCGCCCGGCCCTCGCCCATCCGGGCCAGCACATAGGGGCCGATGGTGGCGGGGATGATCCCGAGCCGGGTTTCCGAAAAGCAGAACTTGGTGCCTTGCGCCGCAATGGCCACGTCGCAGACGCAGGCCAGGCCGACCCCGCCGCCGAAGGCCCCGCCATGCAGCCGCCCGACGAGCGGTTTCGGCAGTTCGTTCAGCACGCGCAGCATCTGGGCCAGCTTCCGCGCCTCGCTCAGGCGCTGGGGGCGGTCGGCGTCGATCTGTGCGGCCATCCAGTCGAGATCACCCCCGGCGCAGAAGACCGGCCCGGCGCCGGAAAGGACGACGACGCGGACGGAGCGGTCGCTGCCAAGGTTATGGGCGGCCGCGGTCAGGTCGGCGATCATCTGCGGCGACAGCACGTTGCGGCGGTCGGGGGTGTTCAGAGTCAGGTAGACCACTCCGCGCGGATCGGTGCGGAGATCGAGCGTCTGCCAGGTCATTGCGGGCTCCTCAGGCTTTGCGCGAAGCGGGCGGCTTCGGCCAGGCGGTCGAGGTCCAGCCCGGTCGTGAAGCCTTCGGCGTGCAGGAAGGCGGCGACGGTTTCGGTCGCGACATTGCCCCTGGCGCCGGGGGCATAGGGGCAACCGCCAAGGCCGCCGACCGAGGCGTCGAAGACCCGCAGGCCCCGGTCAAGGCTGGTCGCGATGTTGCGCAGCGCCGTGCCCCTGGTGTCGTGGTAGTGCCCGGCCAGCTGTTTTGCGGGAAGGACGGTGAGCACGGCGTCGAGCATCCGACCGATGGTTTCGGGGGTGCCGTGGCCGATGGTGTCGCCGAGGCTGATCTGGGTGCAGCCCATCTGGTGCAAGGCGCTGGCGACATGCGCCACGGCGTCCGGCGCGACGGGGCCTTCGTAGGGGCAATCGGTGACACAGGAGACGTAGCCGCGTACCGGGATACCTTCTGCTTTCGCACGCTCCAGCACCGGGCGGAAGCGGTCGAGGCTTTCGGCGATCGAGCAGTTGATGTTCTTCTGCGAGAAGCTTTCCGAGGCGGAGGCGAAGACGGCGACCTCATCGGCTTTCGCCTGCAAGGCCCGCTCCAGCCCTTGCAGGTTCGGGGTCAGCACACCGTAGGAAATGCCAGGGCGGCGGGTGATCCCGGCCATCACCTCGGCGGCATCGGCCATTTGCGGCACCCATTTCGGGCTGACGAAGCTTGTCACCTCGATATGGGCGAAGCCGCAGGCGGAAAGCTGGTCGACGAGGTGGATCTTGTCGGCGGTGGGGACCGGGCGGGATTCGTTCTGCAACCCGTCGCGGGGGGAGACTTCGTAGAGGGTGACGCGGTCAGTCATCGGCACCCTCGAGCCGGACAAGCATCGTGCCATCGCTGACCTGATCACCCTCGGCTACCAGCAGCTCGGCGATGCGGCCATCGCGGGGGGCGGTCAGGATGTGCTCCATCTTCATTGCTTCGAGGACGACGAGCGGATCGCCCTTGGTGACGGTGGCTCCGAGGGTCGTGTGGAGTTTGGCAACAAGGCCGGGCATCGGGGCGCTGATGGCATCACCGCTGTGGGCGTGGCCGGTTTCGCCCCGCGGGAGGACGGGGTGGAAGCCGTGCGACCGGCCGTCGAGGAAGACGGTGATCGTGTCGGCGGTCCGGGCGAGGCCCGCAGTGCGGATCAGACCGTCGCTCTCGAAGCGGAGGTCGCCGTTGCGGCTGTCGAGGATCGCCAGGGTAGTGGAGTCGCTTCCGTCCGTGACGCGGAACCGGCGTTGGCTGAGGTGTTCGATCTTCAGCGCATGGGTCTCGCCCCGATGGTCCAGCGTCACGAAGCTCTCCGCATTCGACCAGCCGCGCCAGCCGGTGAGGCTGTCCCACGGGTCGGTGCCGGTGGGTGGGGTGAGGAGATCAAGCGCGGCGAGCGCGGCGAGGGCCGGGGCCTCGGGTGGGAGCGGGGGGCGGGCGGTCAGTTGCGCGAGGTCGCGGGCGATGAGGCCGGTGTCGACCTTGCCGGAGCGCACGTCCGGGTGTCGGGTCAGGGCGGCGAGGAAGGCGAGGTTGGTGGTGGACCCGGCGATGCGGGTGGCGTCGAGGGTCTGGCCGAGAAGGGCCAGCGCGGCGCTGCGGTCGGGCGCGTGGGCGATGAGCTTGGCGATCATCGGGTCGTACCAGGGGGTGATCTCGTCTCCCTGCCGCACGCCCGCATCCACCCGCACCGGGCCGCGTTGGAAGGCGAGGTGCGTCAGGTGGCCGGTGGCGGGGAGGAAGCCGCGTTCGGCATCTTCGGCATAGAGCCGGGCCTCGATGGCGTGGCCGTCGATGCGGAGGTCGCCTTGCGTGAAGGGCAAGGGTTCGCCTGCCGCCACGCGCAGTTGCAACTCGACGAAATCAAGGCCGGTGATCGCCTCGGAAACCGGGTGTTCGACTTGCAGGCGGGTGTTCATCTCCATGAACCAGAAGCCGTCTTCGCGGAGCGGGCCGGAGCCGTCGGCGATGAACTCCACGGTGCCCGCGCCCCGGTAGCCGATGCTGCGGGCGGCCTGGATGGCGGCCTTTGTCATCGCGGCGCGGACGGGGGCGGTCATGCCGGGGGCGGGGGCCTCCTCGATGACCTTCTGGTGGCGGCGTTGCAGCGAGCAATCGCGTTCGAAAAGGTGGACCGTGGTGCCCTGGGCGTCGGCGAAGACCTGCACCTCGATATGGCGGGGGGAGGCGATGTATTTCTCGATCAGGCAGGCGGGATCGCCGAAGCTCGCTTGCGCCTCGCGGGCGGCGCTTTCGAGCGCGGCGGGGAAGGCGGCGGGGTCCTCGACCAGGCGCATCCCCTTGCCGCCGCCCCCGGCGCGGGCCTTGATCAGGACGGGGTAGCCGATGGCTTCGGCCTCGCGCGCAAGGCGGAGGGGGTCCTGATCCTCGCCGTGGTAGCCCGGGACGACGGGGACGCCTGCGGATTCCATCAGCCGCTTGGCCGCGTCCTTCAAGCCCATCGCGCGGATGGCGCTGGCGGGGGGGCCGATGAACACAAGGCCAGCCGCTTCGACGGCTTCGACGAAACCGGGGTTTTCGGAGAGGAAACCGTAGCCGGGGTGGATCGCCTGCGCTCCGGTGCGAAGGGCGGCGGCGATGATGGCCTGACCGTTCAGGTAGCTTTCCGATGCGGGAGCGGGGCCGATGCGGACAGCCTCGTCGGCGAGGGTGACGTGGAGCGCCTGCGCATCGGCGTCGGAGTGGACGGCGACGGTGGCGATGCCCATCCGGCGGGCGGTGGCGATGACGCGGGCGGCAATTTCCCCGCGGTTGGCGACCAGGATCTTGGCGAACATGCGGCTACATCCTGAAAAGGCCAAAGCGGGTGGGCGGAATCGGTGCGTTCAGCGTGGCGGAGAGCGAGAGCGCCAGCACCTCGCGGCTGCGGCGGGGGTCGATGATGCCGTCATCCCACAGGCGCGCGGCGGCGTAGAGCGGGTGCGACTGGCGCTCGAACATCTCGACCGTGGGGCGTTTGTAGGCAGCCTCCTCCTCGGACGTCCAGGCGCCGCCCTTGCGCTCGATCGCCTCGCGGCGGACGGTGGCCAGCACCCCGGCGGCCTGCTCGCCGCCCATGACGGAGATGCGGGAGTTGGGCCAGGTCCACAGGAACCGGGGGCCATAGGCGCGGCCGCACATGCCGTAGTTGCCCGCACCGAAGGAGCCGCCGACGATCAGCGTGACCTTGGGGGCCTGCGTCGTTGCCACCGCCGTCACCAGCTTGGCCCCGTCCTTGGCGATGCCGCGGTTCTCGGCCGTCTTGCCGACCATGAAGCCGGAGATGTTCTGCAGGAAGACCAAGGGGATACCGCGCTGGGAGCAGAGTTCCACGAAATGTGCGGCCTTCAGCGCGCTTTCGGAAAAGATCACCCCGTTGTTGCCGATGATCCCGACCGGAATGCCCATCACATGCGCGAAGCCACAGACAATGGTGGTGCCATAGCGCGGCTTGAACTCGTCGAGGCGCGAGCCATCGGTGACGCGGGCGATGACCTCGCGGATGTCGTAGGGGGTCTTGGTCTCGGGGGGCACGATGCCCAGCAGCTCCTCGGGGTCATAGGCCGGGGGTTCGGGCGATTGCAGGACCACGGGCGCGGATTTGCGGCGGTTCAGCGATGCCACCGCGCGGCGGGCCAGCAGCAGCGCATGGGCGTCATCCTCGGCCAGAAGGTCTGCCACGCCGGAGAGCCGGGTGTGGACATCGCCCCCGCCCAGTTCCTCGGCGCTGACCACTTCGCCCGTCGCGGCCCTGACCAGCGGCGGACCGGCGAGGAAGATCGTGCCCTGGTCCCTCACGATGATCGTCACGTCGGACATCGCGGGGACATAGGCCCCCCCTGCGGTGCAGGAACCCATGACCACGGCGATCTGCGCGATGCCTTCGGCGGACATGTTGGCCTGGTTGAAGAAGATGCGCCCGAAATGGTCGCGGTCGGGGAAGACCTCGTCCTGGTTCGGCAGGTTCGCCCCGCCCGAGTCGACCAGATAGACGCAGGGCAGCCGGTTCTGCGCGGCGATCTCCTGCGCGCGGAGGTGCTTCTTGACAGTCATCGGGAAGTAGGTGCCGCCCTTCACGGTGGCGTCGTTGCAGACGACCATCACCTCCTGCCCCTCGACCCTGCCGATCCCGGCAATCAGCCCGGCGGAGGGGCTGGCGCCGTCATACAGGCCGTGCGCGGTGAAAAGGCCGATCTCCAGGAAGGGCGAGCCGGGGTCCAAGAGCCGGTCGATCCGTTCGCGAGGGAGGAGCTTGCCCCGGCTGCGGTGCAGATCGCGCGCCTTGTCGCCGCCGCCTGCCAACGCCAGCTCGGCAGCGGCCCGAACGGTTTCCAGCGCGGCGAGGTTGGCGTCGCGGTTGGTGCGGAAGGCCTCGCTGCGCGGCGAGATGGAGGAGGTCAGGCGCACTTAGGGTCTCCCTTGACAGTATCGGAAAATGATACCACATTCGATACTACGTCGATGCGTGCCTGCGGGCTGGTAAGGGTCGTTCGCCGCTTCAGTGGTTAGAACAAGAATGCTTTCCACGAAACACGCCCGCACTCTGGCGGGCATATTCGTCAATCCGGTCCGCGCCGACATTCGCTGGACCGACGTCGAAGCCCTTTTCCGTGCACTCGGCGCGGAGATTACCCAAGGGTCCGGGTCCCGGGTCCGCATATCGCTGAATGGCCGTAGGATGGTGTTCCACGAACCCCATCCGCAACCAACTATCGTTAAGGATGCGGTGCGGTCGGTGCGCCGGTTCCTACTGGAAGCAGGAATAGAGCCATGAAACCCTACAAAGGCTATAGCGCGACGGTCTCCTTCGACGAAGACGCCCTGCTGTTCCACGGCGAGGTTCTGGGTATCCGGGACGTGATCACCTTTCAGGCCCGCACCGCCGAGGAACTGCCGAAGGCGTTCCATGACAGCGTCGACGACTATCTGGAATGGTGCGCGCAGGACGGGACCGACCCCGAGAAGCCCTTTTCGGGCAGCCTTTCGCTGCGGGCCACGCCCGAGCTGCATCGGCGGATGGCGGACGCCGCTGCGCGCAATGCCAAATCGCTGAATCAGTGGATGGTCGAGGCGTTGGGCGATCGGGCGAACGAGGATTTGGGCAGTGTCCTGCGGATCGGCTGACATCACCCCATCGCCCCCATCATCTCGCGCCCGATCAGCATGCGGCGGATTTCGCTGGTGCCGGCGCCGATCTCCATCAGCTTGGCGTCGCGGAACAACCGACTGACCGGGGTTTCGTTCATGAACCCGGCCCCGCCCATCGCCTGCACGGCCTGATGCGCAACCACCATCGCCTCTTCCGAGGCGTAAAGCACGCAGGCTGCGGCATCGGCCCGCGTCACCTGCCCCCGGTCGCAGGCGCGGGCGACGGCATAGACATAGGCGCGGGCCGAGTTCAGCTTGGTATACATGTCGGCGATCTTGCCCTGCATCAGCTGGAAGTCGCCAACCCGCTGCCCGAACTGCTTGCGGCTGACCATGTAGGGCATGATCTCGTCCAGGCAGGCGGCCATGATGCCGGTGCCGATGCCGGACAGCACGACCCGTTCGTAGTCGAGGCCGGACATCAGGACGCGGACGCCCTTGCCCTCGGTGCCCAGCACGTTCTCGAACGGAACCTCGACATCCTCGAACACCAGCTCCGCAGTATTCGACCCGCGCATCCCCAGCTTGTCGAAATGTTTCGAGGTGCTGAACCCCTTCATCGTTTTCTCGACCAGAAACGCGGTGATCCCCTTCGACCCGGCCTCGGGGTCGGTCTTGGCGTAAACGACCAGCGTATCGGCATCCGGTCCGTTGGTGATCCAGTATTTCGTGCCGTTCAGGATGTAGTAGCCATTCCGCTTTTCCGCCCGGAGCTTCATCGACACCACGTCCGAGCCCGCCCCGGCCTCGGACATCGCCAGCGCGCCGACATGGATGCCGCTGATCAGGCCGGGCAGGTATTTGCGCTTTTGTGCTTCGGTGCCGTTCAGCTTGATCTGGTTGACGCAGAGGTTGGAATGCGCGCCGTAGGAGAGCGAGACCGAGGCCGAGGCGCGGGCGATTTCCTCGACCGCGACGGTATGGGCGAGGTAGCCGAGGCCCGCGCCGCCGTATTCCTCCGGCACGGTGATGCCGAGGAGGCCAAGCGAGCCCAATTCGGGCCAAAGCTCGGGCGGGAAGGCGTTGCTGCGGTCGATGGCGGCGGCCTGCGGCTTGACCCGGTCCTGCGCCCAGCGGTGGACCATCTCGCGCAGGGCGTCGATTTCGGGGCCGAGGTCGAAGTTCATCGATGCCAGAAACATGCCGGTTCCTTCCTATTCCGCGGCCAGCGCCAGCGAGTTGCCGTCAAGCGTGGCGAGCAGTTCCGCCCGCCGCTCCATCTGTTTGACGAAAGCCGCCTCCTTCACCGGACCATAGCCGCGAATCTCCAGCGGGAGGCCCAGAAGTTCACGGATCAGCGGCAGGGTGTCGGGGGTGACGTGGTCGGCGCGGGCGAGGTCGGCTTCGTAGAGCGTAAGAAGCTGGCGTTCCAGCTTGCGGTCGGCGCTGTGGCGGAACAGATCGGCCCAGGTGCCGCGCAGGGGTTTCAGTTTGGAAAGCAGGCGCAGTGCGGGGAAGATCCACGGGCCGAAGCTGCGCTTTTTCGGGCGACCGTCAGCGGCGGTGCCGGGCAGGAAGGGCGGGGCGAGGTTGAGGGAGAGGCGGCAGTTGCCCGCGAATTCGGTTTCCAGCCCCGCGCGGAAGGCGGGGAGGCTGTAAAGGCGGGCGACTTCGTATTCGTCCTTGGGGGCGAGGACTTTCGCATAGGCCTCTGCCACCGTGCGGCGCAGGGCTTCGTCGGAAGGCAGCCGGTCCAGCGCGGCGCGGTAGCGGGTGGCCAGCGCCTCGTTCTGCCAGGCGCGCAGATGGGCGGCGCGGGCGTCGACCAGGGCGCTGAGGGTCAGCGGTTCCGGCGCCTGTGGCGGATGCGCCCGCGCGGTCACGGCGGCGGGATCATGGGCGAGGCGGCGGCCCCAGTCGAAAGCTTCGCTATTGGCTTTGACCGCGACCCCGTTCAAGCGAATAGCTTCCAGGATCGACTGGCGGGCCAGCGGCACCAGCCCGCCTTGCCAGGCATGGCCCAGCATCATCAGGTTGGCGCCGATCTCATCCCCGGTCAGCGCCTTGGCGAGCGCCGAGAAGTCGTGGACATGGCGCGTGCGGGTGGCGGCGGCGATGCTGGCCATGACCTGCGGCTGGCGGAAGTCGAAATCGCGCTGGCGAGTGAAGTCGGAGACCGGGGCGAGATGGGTGTTGAGGACAACCGTGGTCCGGTCGGGCGCGCAGAGCAGGATCGCCTCTTTCGAGGCGGCCACAACCGCGTCGGCGGCGATGAGAAGGTCGGCGGAGCCTGCGGCGATGCGGGGGGCGGCGATGGGGCGGTCGGGGCGCGAGATGCGGACATGGCTCATCACCGCGCCGCCCTTCTGCGCAAGGCCCGCCATGTCCAGCACCATCGGGATCTTGCCCTCGACATGCGCGGCCATGCCGAGGATCGCGCTGATCGTCAGCACTCCGGTCCCGCCCACCCCGGCGAGCGCAAGGTTCCAGGCGCGGTCGATCTGCGGCAGCACGGGATCCGGCAGCATGGCGATGTCCTCGCCTTGCTGTGCCGGGGCCTTGCGAAGGGTGGCGCCGGTAAGGGAAACGAAGGAGGGGCAGAAGCCCTTGAGGCAGGAATAGTCCTTGTTGCAGGCCGACTGGTTGATCTTGCGCTTGCGGCCGAGGTCGGTCTCCAGTGGCTCGACGGCGATGCAGTTGGACTGCACGGAACAATCGCCGCAGCCCTCGCAGACGGCGGGGTTGATCCAGAGCCGCAGGTCGGGGTCCGGGGCCTCGCCCCGCTTGCGGCGGCGGCGAAGCTCGGCGGCGCAGGTCTGTTCGTAGACGATGACCGTGACGCCGGGGACTTCCCGTAGCTCCAGCATCACCGCGTCGATCTCGTCGCGGTGGCGGATTTCGGTGCCGGGGGCAAGCTCGGCGGGGCGGTAGAGATCGGGGCGGTCGGACATCAGCACGATGCGGGCGACACGTTCGTCATGCATCAGGTGGGTGATCTGTTCCGGGGTCAGTTCCCCGTCGATGGGCTGGCCGCCGGTCATCGCGACGGCATCGTTCACCAGGATCTTGTAGGTGATGCTGGCCCCTGCCGCGACCGACTGGCGGATAGCGAGATGGCCGGAATGGAAGAACGTCCCGTCGCCGAGGTTGACGAAACGATGCGTCTCGTCGGTAAAATGGCGGATGGCGGTCCAGGGCACGCCCTCGGCGCCCATATGGGTGAAGGTCTCGGTGCGGCGGTCCATCCACTGCGCCATGAAGTGACAGCCGATCCCGGCCATCGCGGTCGAGCCTTCGGGGACGCGGGTCGAGGTGTTGTGCGGGCAGCCGGGGCAGTAGTGCGGCAGCCGCAGCACCGGGGGGACATGCGATGCAGCGCGGGCTTCGGCGGCTTGCAGGTGCTCGGCCCTCGCGCGCAGACGGTCGGCCAGCCCCTCGGGCAGGTCCAGGTGCAACAGGCGCTCGGCGATGGCCCCGGCGACGGTGGCGACGGTCAGCCCGGCAGAGAGGCTAAGGAAGGGACGATCCTCATGATCGAACTTGCCGACGATGCGGGGGCGCACGTCGGCGCGCCAGTTGAACAGCTGTTCCTTGATCTGGTTCTCGATGATCTCGCGGCGCTCCTCGACGATCAGCACTTCCTCCAGCCCTTCGGAGAAATGCCTGATCCCCTCGGGCTCCAGCGGCCAGGGCATCCGCACCTTGTAGAGCCTGATCCCGAGGACCGCCTGTTCCTGCGGGCCCAGCCCCAGCTCGGCCAGGGCCTGCCGCACGTCCTCATAGGCCTTGCCGGAGGCGACGATGCCGAAGCGGTCGCGCGGATGGCGGACGATCAGCCGGTCCACCCCGTTGGCGCGGGCAAAGGCGATGGCGGCATAGCCCTTGTGCTCCTGCAAGCGCGCGTCCTGCGCCAGAGGCGGGTCGGGCCAGCGCAGGTTCAGCCCGCCGAGGGGCAGCTGGAAGTCCGGCGGCAGGACGAAGCTCCGCGCCTCCTGCGCCAGGTCGATGACCGAGGAAATCTCCACCGTCTCGGAGATCACCTTGAAGCCGACCCAGCAGCCGGAAAACCGCGACATGGCGATGCCCAGAAGCCCCATCTCCAGGAATTCATGCACCGAAGACGGGTAGAGCATCGGCATCAGCGCCGAGATGAAGGCGTGGTCCGACTGGTGCGGGATCGACGACGATTTGCAGGTGTGGTCATCCCCCGCAATCGCCAGCACGCCCCCCAGCGCCGCCGATCCCGCCGCGTTCGCGTGCTTGAACACGTCGCCGCAGCGGTCCACCCCCGGCCCCTTGCCGTACCAGAGGCCGACGACGCCCTCCTTCCGCGCGCCGGGCGAAAGCTGCACCTGCTGGCTGCCCCAGACGGCGGTGGCGGCGAGGTCCTCGTTCAGGCCGGGCTGGAACACGATGCCATGCCGGTCCAGATGCTTCCGCGCCTTCATCAGTTGCCGGTCGTAGCCACCAAGAGGCGAGCCGCGATAGCCCGAGATGAAACAGCCGGTGTTCAGCCCGGCGGCGCGGTCGCGGCGCATCTGGGTCATCGGCAGGCGGACCAAGGCCTGTGTCCCGGTCAGATAGACCGACCCGCTTTCCGCCGCGTATTTGTCGTCCAGCGTGAGGACCATGCCGTATTCCCCCGGCCCGAATGACTGGACCGCTCCCAGATCAGCCTAGGACAAGCGAGCGGAAACAGGGTCGCCAATGCGAGGCGGATTGCCCGCCTGTCTGGAACATTGTATCACAATCAGCGCAATCTGTGGTAACAGGTTGCTGTAGGTGATGCTGCACCGCAAAACTGTCGCAAAGAGAGTGGCATGGAGCTTGACGAACCCGACCGCCGCATCCTGCGCGCCTTGCAGGACCGGCCCGACCTGACCCTGCGCGAGTTGGGCGAGGTCGCGGGCCTCAGCCATTCGCCCTGCTGGCGGCGTTTGCAGCGCTTGCAGGAGAGCGGGGCGATCAGCCCGAAACGCTTCGTCGTCGACCCCGAGGCGGTGGGGTTCGAAATCCTCGTCCTCTGCTTCGTCAAGATTTCCCACCACCAGCGCGACCGGCTGCGCGCCTTCGAGGAAGCGGTCGCCAAGGTGCCCGAGGTGATGCAGTGCTATTCCCTCAGCGGGGAATACGACTATCTGCTGCAAGTCATCGCGACCAGCGTCCGCCACTACGAGGCCACGGTGAAGAACGCCATCGTCGAACTGCCGAACGTGCAGTCGATCAACACCAGCTTCACGCTGAAGCGGGTCAAGCACAGCCTGAACGTGCCGGTCTGAGGGTCAGCCCGCTGCCGCCCCCGACCATGCCGCGCCCGTAGCGCCGCTCGGGAACCCGTCCGACAGCCGCTGACCCGGCACCAGCGGACGCAACAGCGTCTCCAGCGTCGGGGCCGTCACCCGGCCCGCCAGCCGGTCGGCATAGCCGTTGCATACCTGCCCGAAGCCCTGCGATTGCGGCGAGAGGCGTAGGCTGGCGACCCCCGCTTCGGCCAGCGCCTCTACCCGATGCGCCATGCTGGCGGTCGACTGGCTCAGCGTCTGCACACCGTTCACCGCCAGGAAGGGCTGGCCGTCCAGCGTCTCCACGTCGCGGCCATCCGGGTCCTCGCCGCAGACGAACTGGCAGCTGTCCTTCATCCGGTCGTGCAGCCGCGCGTGGTAGCAGCGCCCCGAGATCGCCAGCGGCAGGCGGCCATGCCCCCAGACCTCGACCGGCACGCCCTCCTCGCGGCCCAGCCTCGCCAGCACGGCGATGGAGGCAAGGGTCAGCTCCGGCGGCAGGCAAACCCGCGTCGCCCCGCGCCGGATCAGCCAGCGCAGCGTGCCTTCGTTGTAGACGTTGACCAGCGGGCCGACCCAGAAGGGCTGGCCCTCTGGAACATGCGCCAGCGCGGAGAGGTCGTTCACCTCGATCGGCAGGCCCATCCCGGCAAGCTCGGCGGTCAGCTTGCGCTCGCGCTTCAGCGTGATCAGCGCCAGCGAGGTGACGGCAACCTCTTTCCCCGCCGCCAACAGGGTTTCGACCGCGCCGGGGATTTCGCCCTGCCAGAACGGCAGCCGCTTGGAACAGACAAGCTCGCCCAGCACGACGCGGGCAACGGGCGCGGCGGCAAGGTCGCTGTAGAAGGCGCGCACAGCCTCGGCCGGCCAGAAGAAGAAATTGGGTCCGACGGTCAGGTCCATCGTCATCTCCAGGTTTTCGCATAGGCGCCGGCAGTGGCGGCCTGGCCCTCGGTCAGCCGGGCCAGCGCGCTTTCGGGCAGGGGCCGACCCGCCGCCTCCGCCTCGACCGCCGCGCGGAAGGCGCGGACCACCTGCGCCACATAGGCGCGGCTGCGCTGCCGCCCCTCGATCTTCAGCGCGCGGACCCCGGCCTTCGCCAGCCGCGGGATCAGGTGGGTGGCATCCAGCGAGACCGGATCCTCGAAGATATGCCCGGTCTGTGGGCCGGAGGTGAAGCAGCCCTTGCAGAGCGTGGGGTAAGGGGCGGGTGCCGATTTCGGCGTGCGGTGGATGGTGAAACCCCCCAGCCGCGCGGCCAAGTCGCCGCCTTCCTCGGCATAGACGACATGGCTGGCAGGCGAGCAGACGCCGTTCATGTTGGGCGACTGGCCGGTGGCATAGGACGAGAGCGAACAGCGCCCCTCGGCCATGACGCAGAGGCCGCCGAAGACGAAGACCTCGGTCTCCACCTCGATCTCGCGGTTGATGGCGGCGATTTCCTCGACGGTCAGCACGCGGGGCAGCACGACGCGACGGACGCCGAAAGCGCTGGCGTAAAGGTTGATCGCATCCGGGTTAGCGGCGGCGGCCTGCACCGAGAGGTGACGGCGCAAGGCCGGGTGATGCTCGGCGGCATGGGCGAGAAGCCCGATGTCGGCCAGGATCACCGCATCGGCACGGGCCTGTTCGGCATTCGCCAGCGCCCGGTGCCAGACCGGCTCGGCTCCGGCGCGGGGGAAGGTGTTGATCGCCACCAGCACCTTCGCGCCCCGGGCATGGGCGAAAGCGACGCCCTCGGCCAGTTCCTCGGGCGAGAAGTTGAGCCCCGGAAAGTTCCGCGCATTGGTCTCGTCCGCGAAGCCGCAGTAGACCGCATGCGCCCGGCCTCGACTGCGGTGCGCAGGGCGGCGGGGGTGCCTGCCGGGCAGACGAGTTCCATCATGACAGGTCCCCCGGATCGGCGCGGTGCAGCTGCAACCCGGTCGCGCGTTCCGCCCCGGCCAGCACCCGACGCAGCGGCGCGCCAAGCGGCCCGGCCAGCGCAGCCAGCTCTTCGGTGAGGTCCAGCTCGGCATCGTCCATCGCGTTGCGCAGCGCCAGAACGGCCGCCGTGTCGCCCTCGACCGTCAGGTCGCGCGAGAAGAAGAGCGCATCGCCATCCTCGGCCCCGTGCATCATGGCGAGGAAAGCCGAGAGCGGCCCGGCGATCCGCGCCTCATGCGCGGGTGGGCGGGCGCGGGGATGGGCGGTCATCGTGGCGGGGCCGGGGTGGAGAAGCAGGACCCAGGGCAGATCGGTCGGGTCGATCAGGAAGCGGCTGGCGGCATGGTTGCCCAGGCGCCGCAGCAGCGTCGGGTGGGCGGCGGCCAGGCGGCGGGTCAGGCGGCCGAGGAGCAGGTTCAGCGGCGGCAGTGGCAGCGGGCGGGCGGCAAGGCCCAGGGCACGCGGCAGGCGCGGCAGGGGGACGGGCATCGGGTGATCCTTCGTCGGTTGGCCCGTCATAGGCGAGGGGGGCGGCGCAGGGGTTGACCATAGTCAAGTCCGCCGCCCCGGCTTCGCGCTATCGCCCGGGGCAAAGGACCCCAAGCCCGATGCGCAGCCTGCCCGTCTTCCCCGACCTTCGCGCCTTCCTCGCCCATCTGGCGGCGGCGGGCGATCTGGCGCGGATCGGTCAGCCGGTCGACACAAGGCATGAGATGACGGCGGTGCAACTGGCCGTTTTGCGGGAAAAAGGCCCGGTTCTGCGCTTCGACGCGGCGATTGCAGGGGGTCAGCGGGCGAAGATGCCCGTCATCGCCAACCTCTTCGGCACGCCGGAAAGGGTCGCCGCCGGGCTGGGCCTGACCCCGGACGAAGTGCCCGCCTTCGGCGACTTCCTCGCCGCGCTGCGCAGCCCGGCCCCGGTGGAAGGGATGCGCGACGCCTTGTCGCGCTGGCCGGTGCTGAAGGCAGCGCTGCAAAGCCGCCCGAAGCTCACACGCAAGGCCCCGGCGCAAGAGGTGACGGCCCCGCTCGACCTCTCGCTCCTTCCGGTGCAGACCCCCTGGCCCGAGGATGCCGGGCCGCTGATCACCTGGCCGGTCGTCGTCACCCGCCCGCAGGGGCCGGACCCCGCGCAACTGTCGCGCTACAACCTGGGCGTCTACCGGGCGCAGGTGCTTGGCTCCGACCGGCTGATCCTGCGCTGGCTCGCCCATCGCGGCGGGGCGGCGCATCACCGCAGCTGGCAGCGGACGGGCGAACCGATGCCGGTCGCCATCGCGCTGGGGGCCGATCCCGCCACGCTCCTCTCCGCCGCCCTGCCCTTGCCGGAGACGGTGTCCGAGCTGGCCTTCTCGGGCGTCCTTCGCGGCGCGCGGGCCGAAGTGGTGGCGGCGAAGACCGTGCCGCTTCTGGTCCCCGCCACTGCCGAGATCATCCTGGAAGGCTGGGTCCACCCCGGCGAGACTGCCCCGGAAGGCCCGTTCGGCGACCATACCGGCTATTACAACTCGGTCGAACCCTTCCCCGTGATGCGCCTGACCGCGATCACCCACCGCCGCGATCCGCTGTATCTGACCACCGTCACCGGGAGGCCGCCGGATGAACCTTCCGTCATCGGAGAAGTGTTCAACACGCTCGCCCTGCCGGTGATCCGCGCCCAGATACCGGAAGTGACCGACCTCTGGCTGCCCGCCGCCGCCTGTTCCTACCGGATGGCCGTGGTGCAGATCGACAAGCGCTATCCCGGACAGGCGCGGCGGGTGATGCTGGCGCTCTGGGGGATGCTGGCGCAGTTCAGCTACACCAAGACCATCGTGGTCGTCGACCGCGACATCGACCCGCGCAATTGGGACGACATCGCCTGGGCGATGGCCACGCGGATGGACCCGGCGCGCGACGTGATGGTGCTAAACGGGACGCCGATGGACTACCTCGACTTCGCCTCCCCGCATGAGGGGCTGGCGGGCAAACTCGGGATCGACGCGACCAACAAGCTGGGGGCGGAAACCACGCGCGAATGGGGGCGCGTCATGGTCCTGGACCCCGCGCATGAGGCACGCGCGGCAGAGCTTCTGCGCGGGGTCATCCGATGAGCGCGCGGGTGGTTCTGGGCGTCTCGGGAGCCTCTGGCGCGGCACTGGCGCTGGACTGCGCGCGGGCATTGCGGGATGTGGGCGCCAAGGTGGAACTGGTCCTGTCGGCGATGGCAGAACGCACCCTCGCGCTGGAGATCGGCCCCGCCGCGCGGGACGAGCTGGTGGCGCTGACCGACCGGCTGCATCCGGTGGTCGATCTTGGTGCCGCCATTGCCAGCGGCTCCTTCCCCGTTCACGGCATGATCGTCGCCCCCTGTTCGATGCGCAGCCTCGCCGCCATCGCGCAGGGGCTGGACGACACCCTCCTCACCCGCGCGGCATCGGTCCAGTTGAAGGAACGCCGCCCGCTGGTCCTCCTCGCGCGCGAGGCCCCGCTGACGCTGGCGCACCTGCGCAACATGACCGCCGTGACCGAGATGGGGGCCGTCGTGCTGCCCCCGGTCCCCGCCTTCTACCTGCGCCCGGAAACCACGGCACAGATCACCGCCCAGATCGCCGCCCGAGCGGTCGACCTCCTCCATATCGCAACCCCCCGGGCCCGCGCCTGGGACCCAACCCAAGGACCTGCCCCATGACCGAGCTTTCCCCCTCTGCCAACGTCGGCGACATCGCCTCCACCCTGCCCGGCGCCGCCGAGATCTTCCGCCAGAACGGCATCAGCTTCTGCTGCGGCGGCAAGCTTTCCCTCGCCGAGGCGGCGGCAGGGCAAGGGCTGGACGTCGCGCCGCTGCTCGACGCCCTGCGCGCGCTGGAGGCCGGGGCCGCCCGCACCGCGCCCGAGGAGACGTTGCCGCTGATCGACCATATCCTGACTCGCTACCACGCCACCCACCGCACCGAACTCGACTGGCTGATCCCGCTGGCCGAGAAGGTGGAGATGGTCCACGGCGACCATGACGAGGCTCCGCTGGGCCTGGCCGAAGCGCTGGTCGCGCTGCGGGACGAGCTGGAAAGCCACATGGCGAAAGAGGAACAGGTGCTGTTCCCGATGATGCGGCAGGGCGGGCATCCGATGATCCGCCACCCGATCGGCGCGATGCGGCACGAACATGACACCACGACGGACCTTCTGCGCGGGATCGAACATGCGACGCATGGCCTGGCCCTGCCGGAAGGGGCCTGCCGGTCCTGGACCGCGCTCTATACGGGGCTGGAGAAGTTCACCGGCGATGTGGTGGCGCATATCCATCTGGAGAACACGGTGCTCTTCCCGCGCTTCGAGATCGCCGCCTGAGGTGGGCCTCTGGCGCGCGCCGCACCTCCCGCTGTTCCTGCTGGGGACGTTCTGGGCCGCGCTGGTGCCCTTGGTCTGGCTCTGGCCCGGCCTCACCTGCGACCCGGTGGCCTGGCACCGGCAAGAGCTGGTGCTGGGCTTCGCCGGGGCGGCGATGGGGGGATACCTGCTGTCGGCCCTGCCGCACTGGCTGAAGCTGGCGGGGGCGGAGGCCGAGGGTATCTCGCCGCGCGGGACGATGGGGCTGGTGCTGGCCTGGGTCATCGGGCGGCTTGCCGGGGGCGCCTGCCAGCCGGATGGGGTGGCGCTGGCCGGGCTGGCGCTTTATCCGCTGGGGCTGGCGTTGAGTCTTGTCCTGCCAGTGGTCCGAGCGAAAGCCTGGGGGCGGCTGCCCATCGCCCTCGCGCCGCTTCTCCTGCTGCTCATTGCGCTGCGGCTGCGGCTCGCGTCCGACAGTCTGACCGCGGTTCTGGGCATGGCGCTCCTCGTCGCGCTGGTCGGAGGCCGGATCGTGCCCGCTTTCCTGCTGGCACGCACCGGCGACCGCTCCGGTCGCAGCCCGATGTCCTTCGGCGCGCGGCTGGCGGATGGCGCGCTTGCCCTGGCGCTTCTGTTGCATCTCCTGAACGCGGCGGAGGCCTGGGTCGGCGGAATGGCGCTCGCCGCCGCCCTGGGTCAGACCCTTCGGATGAAGCACTGGGCGCTGGCCCCGGCGCTGAGCGGGCATGGCGACCTGACGCTTCTGGTGCTGGCCTGGCTCTGGCTGCCGCTGGGGCTGGCGCTTCTGGGCCTTGGGTTGACCGGAGCTGTAGCGCTCCCGCTCTCCACCCTCACCCATGCGCTGACCATGGGGCTGATGGGCAGCATGGTGCTGGCGGTGATGGCCCGCGCCTGGATGGCCCGCGCGCCGGGGCGGCTGGTCGCGGGGCGGGCGACCATCGTCGCCTTCGCGGTCCTGCAACTGACCACGCTCTCGCGGCTGGCCCTGTCCGAGGCCGGCCCGGCGGTCGTGCTGCCCTGGGCCTGCGCCTGGACCCTCTTGGCCGGGCACTGCGCGCGGGCCAGCCTTCGCCCGGTGCCACGCCCGGTCTTCAGCGCGCGGCGTGGCGGCTGAAGCAGGGGCAATCCGCCGAAAACGACCCGCAAAGGTCTTTCCCGGCGGGACGGGCGGGGCGCGGGCGGCCAGAGTGGCGGCGACACGGTCGGAGACAGACATGCCCCTCGGCTTCATCGGTACCGGAACCATGACCGCCGCAATGGTCGCCGGCCTCGGCGGTGCGGGCATCCTCGTCTCACCCCGCGGGGCCGCGGTCGCCGCCGATCTGGCGCAGCGCTTTCCGGGGCTGGGGGTCGCCGCCGACAACCAGGCGGTGGTCGACGGTAGCGAGATGGTGGTGCTCGCCGTCCGCCCGCAGGTGGCCGAGGCGGTGATCCGCCCCTTGCGCTTCCGCCCCGGGCAGAGGGTGGTCAGCCTGATCGCCGCCACCCAGATCGCCTCCTTGCGTGACTGGATCGGCCTCGACCTGCCGATCATCCGTGCGGTCCCGCTGCCCTTCGTTGCCGACCGCGCCTCGGTGACGCCGATCTTCCCGCCCGACGCCGAGGTCGCTGCCCTGTTCGACCGCCTCGGCACCGCGCTCCCCTGCCGCGACATCGCCGAGTTCGACCTGCTGGCGGTGGGCTCCGCGCTGATGGGCAGCTATTTCGGCCTCCTCGAAACCGCGCAGGGCTGGCTTGCGGCTCAGGGCCTGGGCGCCGACGCCGCGCGCGCCTACCTCGCCGCGCTCTTCGCCAACCTCGGCAAGGTGGCGGTGGAGAGCCCGGAACCTTTCTCCACCCTGCGCGATGGCCATTCCACCCCTGGCGGGCTGAACGAACAGATCTTCCGCGATTTCGCCGCCGGGGGCGGGACCGCCGCCCTCACCGCCGCGCTGGACCGGGTGCTGACCCGCGTGCGGGGCCGCGCCGGATGACCCCGCTTCTGCCCGAACCCGACCTGCCCTCCGGCGCCGAGCTTCTGGCCGAAGGCCGCGCGCTGGCCTGCGACTGGACGCTCGGCCCCTCGGCCTTCCTGAACCATGTCGGCGCGGCCAGCGAATACGGCTTCAAGCTGGCGCAGATGGCGAAGTCCCGCGTCATGCAGCACGCCCAGATCGGCTTCCGCGACCCCGGCAAAAGCCGCCGCGCCTATGCCGAAATCTGGGAGACCTGCGCCGCCCAGGGCGTGACGGTCGACCGCTACGGCCTTTGCCTCGACTGGTCGATGGCCCTGCCCCGCGCCCGCCGCGCCAAAGCCGAGCGCGGGACCGGCATGATCCTGCCCGGCATCGAGGATTTCGTCCGCCTCACCGAAGCCGCCCCGGTCGCCGCGCATTTCGGCGATTTCGTGCTGGGCTTCCCGGCGGCGGTGGAAAACACCCAGGCCGCCCTTGCCGCGGGCAGCACGGCGATCGGCAACCTCGGGCAATATTTCACCTTCCGCATCCCCGGCCATGACGACGACATCGAGGCCACCGCCCAGACCGTCCGCGCCCTTGGCCTGATCGCCGCGCAGCCGGTGCCGGTTCTGGTGCAGTCGAACCTCGACGACGGCTTCGCCGCGCAGTTCACCGACCTTGCTTCCTGCCTCGGCATGGTGCTGCTGGAACGCCACATCGTCACCACCCTGATCGGCCCGCCGGTCGGCCATTGTTACGGCCACCACTTTTCGGACCCCCTGTCGCGCCTGGCGTTCCAGCGCGCGCTGGCCCAGGTGGGTGCCGCGCCGGGAACGATGATCTACGGCAACACCACCGCCTATCGCGGCAGCCCCGCCGCCAATTTCGCCAGCCTCGCCAACTATCTTCTGGTCGATGCGGCCGGGCAGGTCGGCCAACCCACAGGCCATGCGATCAACGCCGTCCCTGTCACCGAGAACGAACGCATCCCCGAGATCGACGAGGTCGTCGAGGCGCAGCTTTTCGCCGGACGGATGGCCGAGCTGGCGCCGGGGTGGCTGCCGCTGATCGACCTCGCCCCGGCCGACGCCATGGCAGCGCGGATCGTCGCCGGGGGGCAGGCCTTCGCCGATGCCACACTTGCGGGGCTGGCGCAGTTCGGCGTCGATACCGCCTGTCCGTTCCAGCTGTTCCTTTCCCTGCGCCGGATGGGTGCGCGGCGGCTGGAATCGCTTTACGGTGCCGGCGCGCCCGACCCCGAAGCACCGGGGGGAAGGGTGCCGCTCGCCCCGGCCACCATCCTGTCGGAACTGGCCGAGATGGCGGACCATGCCCTGAAGGGCCAGCCCGCAGGCCCGGCCCTGCGCGGGTTGCGCGTCATGGTGGCGACCAGCGACGTGCACGAGCACGGCAAGATGCTGGTCGAGGAAATCCTTCGCCGCCTGGGCGTCACCGTGCTGGACGGCGGCGTGTCCACCGATCCCGCCGTCCTCGCCGAGAGGGTGCGCCGCGACCGCCCCGACGCGGTGGCGATCAGCACCTACAACGGCATCGCCCTGCGCTATTTCCACGCCCTGCGCGCGGCGGGCGTCGACTGCCCGGTCCTGATCGGCGGGCGGCTGAACCAGATCCCCGAGGGCTCGAACTCCAGCCTGCCCGTCGATGTGGGCGACGATCTCGCGGGGGCGGGAGCGCTGGTCTGCCGCGCCGCCGCCGACCTCGCCCCGGCCCTGAGAGGGCTGGCTCCGGATTGAACGCTCAGCGCAGGGTCGGGAAACCGGGCTTGGAATTGTCCCGGCTTGGTCTAAGCTGGAGGCATGACGGCCTTGCGGGGTCATTTCCAGATGAATTGCAACGCGCCTTTGCCCAACCGCCGCATTTTGCGGCTTCACGCCGAGAATGCGGCTTTCGTCGCGGCCCAGCTGCGGATGGGTCAGGACGGCCCGAACTTCCGGCTGGTCGAGATCTTCGATCTGGAATCGCGCCTTGCCGGGCATCTCGACGCGCTGGTCATGGGCCGCGAGGCCGGGGTCGAACTGGCGCTGGAGACGCTGGCCATCGCGGCAGAATACGGCGAGGTCTTCACCGCCTTCCACCTGCTTCTGCATGCGCGCGCCGACCTGCCGCTGTCCGACATCGCCCCAGCCGAGGTGCTGCTCTGGGATCAGGTCGCGGCGCTGGGGGCGGCGGCGGCCTGGTGCGCCCCGACGCTCATGGCGGCGCGGATGCGGGACTGGATCGGCGGCCTCGACCCGATGGCGACCTGGATCGCGCTGGATGTCTGCGGGCGGCGCAGGATCGACCCCAAGGGCCATCTGAAGCCGCTTCTCGCCCATCGTGACCGCCATGTCGCCGCCCGCGCCATGCGGCTGGCTGCGGAACTGGGCCGTGCCGACCTCGCGCCCGACCTCGCCCGGCTGGCCGATGGCGGCGACCCGGACCTGCGCTTCCGCGCCGCCTGGGCTGCCGCGCTCCTGGGCGACCGGCGCTCCGCGCCCGCGATCCTTGCCGCGCATGTCACCCCGGCGACGCCCGCCCCGCAGGCCCGGATGGTGGCCGAGCTTTTGCCGCTGGTCCTCGACGACCGCGCCGCCCGCGCCGCCATCGCGCGGCTGATGTCCGACCGGCTGACCGAGCGCTGGGGCATCGTGGCAACCGGGGCCCTGGGGGCAGCCGATACGCTTGACTGGCTCCTCCGCCAGATGGCCGAGCCGGTGTTGTCGCGCGTCAGTGGGGCCGCCTTCTGCCGGATAACCGGCGCGCGGCTCAGCGCCGAGTCGCTGGAACTGGCCGAGTTTCCCGACGACCCCGACGACCCGGTGGTCGCCGCCTGCCCGCAGGAAAGCTTCATCGAGGCCAAGCTCTACTGGCCCGACCCCGAGAAGCTGGCCCATTGGCTTGCCCCGCACCGCACCCGCTTCGTGGCCGGGACGCGCCATCTGCTCGGCGTCGCCGCCTGGACGATCCAGCCGCCCATCGAGGCGGTCGCGACCTACCAGCTCGACCAGCGCGCCGTGGCGCTGGAGCTTGCCACCCGCACCCCCGATGCGCCCCTGCCGAACTGGTACGGCGCGGTGGTGCCCCAGCCCAGGGGCTTTACCCGCCGATGGTAGGGCAGGCGCAAGAACGGGGGCGGGCATGAGGCTGGAGAACACCACGCCCTTCGCTTCCAATTTCACCCTAGCGCTGGACAAGCAGGGGCACGAACAGATCGTGCTCGTCGTCCGCGCCACCTTCACCCTGTCACCCCGGCGCGGCGAACCCAGCCGCGTGGCGCCCGAGCAACTGCCGCTGATCGAGGCCGATGTCTTCGGCCCCGACCCCGCGCTGGACGCCCCGGTCTTCGAGACCGACTTCGCCCATTTCCGCCCCCGCTGCGACGTCCTCGCCCAGGCCCGCGCCCATGCCCCGCGCAGCGAACCCGCAACCACGGTCGACGTCGGCATCCGCCTCGGGGGGTGGGCCAAGAAGTTCACCGCCCACGGCAGCCGCATCTGGCTGCGCGGCGCGGCGGGTCATGCGCCCTCTGAAAAGCGCCCCTTCCTGGTGCAGGACATCGGCTACGACCACGCCTACGGCGGCATCGACCCCGAGGCCGAGAACCCCGCGATGGCGAAGACCTTTCAGGAAAATCCAGCAGGCCTCGGCTACTACCCCAATTCCGTCAATCGCGAAGGCAAGGCCCTGGCCCAGACCTCGGAATTCGGCCAGGATGCGGTGTCCCCCGACGGCGGCTTTCCCCCCATGGCCTTCGGGCCCCTCGGCCGCACCTGGCTGCCCCGCCGCCAGTATGCCGGCACCTATGACGACGCCTGGCTCGACAACCGCGTGCCCCTCCTGCCGATGGATTTCGACGACCGCTACTTCCAGGCGTCCGCCCCCGACCAGCAGATCCCCTACCCCACCGGCGGCGAGCCCGTCGAACTCGTCAACCTCGCGCCGGAAGGCCGCCTCTCCGGCGACATCCCCCGCACCCAGATCGTCGTGACCTTCGAACGCAAGTCCGGCCGCGTCACCCAGCGCATCGCCAACCTCGACACCGTCCTTTTCCTGCCCGAATCCGCCCGCATGTGCCTGACCTGGCGCACCCGCATCACCGCCGAGCGCGACCTCTTCGAATTCGCCCGTGCCATCGTCGTCGAACGCCCGCTCGACGGCGCAACCCACTGGCCGGGGGGCAGCCATGGCTGAGACAGGCATCGCCCCCGGCCTCTCGGTCATCGGCTACGGCATCTGGTCCGCGCTCGGTCCCGACGGCCCGTCCACCATCGCGGGCGTCCGCGGCCAGATCATCGGCTCGGAGACCGGCCCTTTCTGGGACCCGACCGCAGGCGCGCATCTGAACCACTTCCGCGTCGCCGCGCATCAATGGTGGGAGGGACCGACCTTCCTCCCCGACCTCGCCACGCCGCCGATCGAGGAATGCCTGGCCCAGGTCGCCACCCTGCCCGACACCCTGCGCCGCCCGGCCAGCGACATCCCCATCCTGATGACCGTCGCCCCGCCCGATCGCCCCGGCCGCCCCGGCGATCTCGAAACCCGGATGCTCGACGGCCTCGCCCGCAAGCTCGGCCGCCCGCTGCCCGCCGGCTCCGGCGTCATCGGCGGCGGGCGGTCGGGCCTGCCGCATCTCCTCGCCACTGCCGCCCGCCAGTCCGCCCGTTACCCGCTGCAAATCCTGATCGGCGTCGAAAGCCTGCTGCGCCAGGTCATCGCGGAACACTACATCGCGAGGGGCCGCCTCCTCTGCGGCGCCAACAGCTCGGGCTTCACCCTGGGAGAGGCCGCCTCCGCCATCCTCGTCGCCCGCACCGGCACGTCGCAGCGGCCAGAGCTTGCCATCACCGGCATGGGCACCGGGATGGAACCCGGCCGCGACGGCGGCAATCGCGAGCAGGCGGTGACGGGCGAGGGCCTGACCCAGGCAATCCGCGCCGCGCTGGCGGTGACGGGGATTCCGTTCTATGATTTCCCGGCATTGATCGGCGATCTGAACGGCGAGCATTTCAAGTTCAAGGAGCAGATGATGGCCCAGATGCGCCTTGACCGCGCGCCGCCCGAAGGCCATTCCCGCCGCCCGCGCGGCTATCTCGAACACTGGAACCTGATCGAATACGCGGGCGAGATCGGCGCGGCGCTCATGCCCGCGCAACTCGCCTGGGCCTTCGAGATGGGCCGCGCAGGCCTTCTGCCCCAGAACCGCGCCCTGTGCTTCGCCGGGGAAGACGACGGTCGCCGCGTGGCACTGACCGCCGAAATGCGGGGGGCCGGCCCATGAGCGTCTTCGCCAACGGACTCGGGGTCTCCGGCAAGGCCGCTGCGAACAAGACCATCGCCGCGATGCCCGACGTCTGCCTGTCGCCGCCGCCGCCCCCCGCAGGCCCGGTGCCGATCCCATATCCCAACTTCGGCAATGCCTCGGACACCACCGACGGCTGCACCAGCGTCTTTGTCCTTGGCAAGGAGGCGGGCAAGAAGAACGCCTCGAAATATTCCAAGATCACCGGCGACGAGCCCGCCACCCGCAGCTTCGGCGCCAGCGTCGTCACCCACAACATCACCGGCCCGCTGAAGTTCGAAGCCTATTCCTTCGACGTGATCTTCGAAGGCGGCGGGGCGGAACGCTTCACCGACCTCACCTCGACCAACCATTCCAATCCGGGCAGCGGCTTTTCCGTCAGCATCGAGAAACCCAGCGTCGACAGCATTGACGCCCGCAGCCCCTGCGAGGCGCTGAAGGCCGCGAACGACAACGTGCGCGAGAAGGTCGACAAGGCGAGCAGAAGCCGGAAAGCGACCAAGAACCAGCGAGCCGAACTCAGGGATTTTGACAAGTCCGGTACGGTGTCTCACGCCTTGTTCAAGCCCGCCTCCGGTCCTTCCAGTGTCGTCGCCGGAACGTCCTGCAAGCTGTTGCGCACGAAAAGCGGAGGGTATTTCGGCGAGGCCAAGAAATCGACGAAAAAGCAGCGCAAGAAAAACCGGATTCCGCAGGGCATCTGCGCGGGCGAGCCGCCGCACAATCACACAGACGGCGGCTTTTACGGCCATAGCGAACCCTGCATCTTCAAAGAGATCGCGAAGAAAGGGCTTGTCGCGAAATGGGCCAAGTTGACGATGGCGATCGACTGGCATCCAAGACTTGCCGACGGAACACTTGCTCCGCCCAGCACCGAGGCCTGTCCCCACTGCACGAAGGTGATCCAGTCCGCCTGCAAATGCATGAAGATCCGGCTTTGCAATCCCGATGGCAGCACCCGCGACGGCTGCAAGAAGTCGGAAGAAGGACCATAGCCATGTTTTCTCCGCTTCCGTTCCTCCCGAAAGTCCCGCCGATGACTCCGGAGGAGTTCGCCGCCCTGCCTTGGCAGGGGCTTACGGCACATATCGGCCCGGTAAGTCAGGTCACGCCGCTGTTCGAGGCGCTGCTGAAGAAGACGAACTGCGCGCTCTACATGATCTACCTAGGCTGCGTCGGCCTCTGCCACCGAAGGACTGCCTCGGTCTTCGACCAGAAGCTGAACCTTCTCCTGATGGAACAGATCTTCGCCTATCAGTTCGACGGCCGCTATCCCAAGACCTTCGGCATCACGATCGACGATGTCGACGACACCTCCGACAAGGCCCGTGCCGTCCGTCGCTCGATTGCGTATTTCTTCTTCGAACTCCTGGAACGCGCGCCCGGTGGTTTCCTTTCCGAACGACCGATCATGGATATCGCCTACATGATCCACCTGACCCGGCATCTCTGCGGCGCACCGAACGCCGCAGCCGTGGACGGATGGCTGCGCGGCCTGATCCAGCGGCTGAACGAGATCGCCCCTTCGCTGGTCCAGCATTCCCCCTTCCTCTATGACTACCCCGACCGGGAAAGCTGGGCTGCGGCCACTGCCGAAACCCACGGCGCGCCGCTGCCGCTCGAAGTGCTCGACCTTGCCCTCGACCTCTCGGGACTCGACCTCGTGGCGCGGGCCACGGAAGAACTGGCCGGAATCGACGCGGCGCAGAACCAGCTTCTGGTGCCCCCTGGCGCGCTTCTGGCCGAAGGCTTCGACGGTCGGCCCTATGGTCGGGACCGCTGACGATGCAGATCGTTCCGCCAGGCCATTTCGACGCGGCGGGCTATCCCGGCTTTGCCTGGGACGAGCATGACCTCTGGCCCTATTTCTACTTCCTTCCCGCCGAGCTGCACGACCGCCTGCTCGAAATCACACCCAACGCCTGCCTCGCCCTTGCCATCGGTTCGGCTCACTGGATTCTGGCACGGATGGCGCCGCTGGATGCGGACCGTCCGGCGCGGGATTTCGTCCAGGCAATGTGGGCGGACATCGCGCCAAGCTGGCGCTGCCAGTGGTATTCACCCGAGGAGGACGACTATTGCGGGCCGGTGCGCGGACCAATCTACATGGCCATGACCATCCTCTATGACGTGCTGGAAACCATCGGCGAAAACCCGGTGATCGCCGACCGCGCCACCTGGATGCACAATCTGGCGCAGCATGTGCTGGAAGGCGATGCCGCTTATGAGAACTGGTTCCAGCAGGCGCTGGCACGGCTGGAGCGCTGGCACGCTTGGCGGGTCGAAGGCGGACGGTCGCCCGATCTCTTCGCCCCGGCCTTCCCCCGTGGCGGCCCGGTCGCGTTCGAGGTGCTGGTGCCGGGAATGCCTTATGACCGGCAGCAGGCGCCCGAGCTTCTGGAGCGGCTGATCCAGTGGGAACGCCGCATGGGCAACCCCTTCATCCTTGGTCCCTGGGAGTTCGGCAGCGACGACCCGGACGACGATGACGACCACGATCACGCGCATGGATTTCCGGTTCCGCACTGACGGCTTTGCGGGCAGTGGTCAGATCTTAAAAAATCCTTACCAAAAAAACTCAACATATTGATTACAAAAAGCTTTCAGAATCTGTCCACCGTGGACACTCCGCCCTCAGTTCAGCTGAACCGAGGCCCCCTGCACCCGGTTCGGCCCCTCCGCCCGGCTCAGGACCTGCGTCCCCCGGATCGTCACCCTCCCGTCCGCCGTCATCGTGATCGACGCCTTCCCGCAGCGGAGGGTCATCTCCCGCCCGGCCTCGATCACCAGCCTCTCGCCGTCCGCCACGACCTCCGGGACAAGGGGCTGGACCAGGCCCAGGATCAGCGGCTGGTCGTCCATCATCGTCACCGCCGCCACCCTCCCGACCGAAGCCACCGTCACCGGCACCAGCGACTGCGCGAAGGCAGGGGTTTCCCCCAGCGAGGGGATCAGCAGCTGTGCGCGGCCATCCGGACCGATCCCGATGATCTCCGCCCGGTGGACGCCCTGCAGCCCGAGGAAGGTTCCGTCATGCATCGCCTCTCTCCCTATTCGAAGTCATAGCCGAACCCGGCGTCCGAGCCCGTCACCGTGACCCGCGTGAGCTCAGCCCCCTCCAGTTTCCGGTTCAGCACCTGGCGGCTGAGTTCCGGTAGCAGGGTGTTGGTCAGGATCGCGTCGATCATCCGGCCACCGCTCTCGATCTCGGTGCAGCGGGCCTTGATCGTGTCCATCACCCCCTCGCCCACCACCAGCTCCGCCCCATGCCCCGCCTCCAGCCGCCGGGCGATGCCGCGCAGTTTGTGGCCGGCGATGGCCTCGATCATCAGGTCGGAGAGGGGATAATAGGGGATCGTCACGACCCGGCCCAGCAGCGCGGCGGGGAAGACCTTGAGGAGCGGCGCGCGGAGGGAGGCGGTCAGGTCTTCAAGGTCGGCGCCGGACTTGCCGTCCTCGGTCATCGCCATGATCTCCTCGGAGCCGACGTTGGAGGTCAGCAGGATCAGCGTGTTCTTGAAGTCGATCCGTCGGCCTTCGCTGTCGTCCATCATCCCCTTGTCGAAGACCTGGAAGAAGATTTCGTGGACATCGGGATGGGCCTTTTCCACCTCGTCCAGCAGGATCACCGAATAGGGGCGGCGGCGGACGGCCTCGGTCAGGATGCCGCCCTTGCCGTAGCCGACATAGCCGGGCGGGGCGCCCTTGAGGGTGGAGACGGTATGTGCCTCCTGGAACTCGCTCATGTTGATCGAGATCAGGTTCTGCTCGCCGCCGTACAGGGTCTCGGCCAGCGCGAGCGCGGTCTCGGTCTTGCCGACGCCGGAGGGGCCGCAGAGCATGAAGACGCCGATGGGCTTTTCCGGCGCGCCGAGCCCGGCGTAGGAGGTCTGGATGCGGTTGGCGATCATGCCCATGGCGTGATCCTGGCCGACCACCCGCTCGGAAAGCGTTCCCGCCAGTTGCAGGGCGCGTTCGGTCTGGCTGGCGAGCATCCGGCCCATCGGGATGCCGGTCCAGTCCTGAACGATGGCGCCGACCGCCAGCCGGTCGACAGCAGGCAGGATCAACGGGCGTTCGCCCTGCGCCTCGGCGAGGGCTGCCATCTTCGCGCGCAGGGTCGCCAGCATTTCGGCGCGGGCTTCGGGGGTCAGGGCTTCGGGCTCGGCGGTGTCCTCGCTGGCCTCTGGCGGGGTTTCTCCTGTCACCCCGGTTTCGTCCACCGGCTGCCCCGCGCCGCGCAGGGTGGCCCGGAGGGAAAGCACCTCGTCCACCAGCGCCTTCTCGGCCTCCCACCTCGCCTTGGCGGCGTCGAGTTCGGTGGTGGCCTTGGCAAGCGCGGCCTCGACCTCGGCCTTCCGCTCGCCCACGTCGATGCCGATGGCTTCCTCGCGGGAGATTATGCCCTGCTCCACCTCCAGCGCCGAAAGGCGGCGCTCGATGTCCTCCACCTCGGCGGGTGTGGCGTGCTGCGAGACGGCGACCCTTGCGCAGGCGGTGTCGAGGAGGCTGATCGCCTTGTCGGGCAACTGGCGCGAAGGGATGTAGCGGTGCGAGAGGGTCACCGCCGCCTCGATCGCCTCGTCCAGGATTTCGACCTTGTGGTGCTTTTCCAGCACCCCGGCCACGCCGCGCAGCATCCGCACGGCAGCATCTTCGGCGGGCTCCTCGACCTTCACCACCTGGAAGCGGCGGGTCAGGGCGGGGTCTTTCTCGATATGCTCCTTGTATTCCGACCAGGTGGTCGCGGCGACAGTCCGCAACTCTCCCCGCGCCAGCGCCGGTTTCAACAGGTTCGCGGCATCGCCGGTACCCGCCGCACCCCCGGCGCCGATCAGGGTATGGGCCTCGTCGATGAAGAGGATGATCGGCTTTTCCGAGGATTGCACCTCGTCGATCACCTGTTTCAGCCGCTTCTCGAACTCGCCCTTCACGCTGGCGCCCGCCTGCATCAGGCCCACGTCCAGCATGTGCAGGTCGACCGCCTTCAGCTGCGGCGGCACGTCGCCGCGCGCGAGGCGCAGGGCGAAGCCCTCGACCACGGCGGTCTTGCCGACCCCGGCCTCGCCGGTCAGGATCGGGTTGTTCTGGCGGCGGCGCATCAGGATGTCGATGATCTGACGGATTTCCGGGTCGCGGCCGATGACCGGGTCGATCTTCCCCGCCCGCGCCCGCTCGGTGAGGTTCGTCGCATACTGGTCCAGGGCCGACTTGCCGCCGGGGGCCTGCTTGGCCTTCGGAGCCTCGCCTTCGGGCTTCGCGCCTTCGATGGATTCGGCCAAGAGGTCGCCAAGTTGCCCCGCCATCGAAGCCGGGTCGATCTTGTCGAACTCCAGGCTGATCTTGAATAGGAGCCCTTCCAGCACCGGCACCTTCAGCGCGCCGAGCAGGATATAGGCCGACCGCACCGTATCGTCGCCGAACTCCAGGCTGCCGAAGGTCCAGCCCTCCTGGATGGCGCGGAAGATGTGGTCGGAGAATTCCTCGACCGAACCCGCGCCATGCGGCAGGGCATCGACGGCGCGGGTGATGTCGGCGGCCAGGCGCGAGGCGTCGACCCCGGCCGAGGCGCAGAGGATCTCGAAATCCGAACGGGCGGATTGCGACAGCGCCTCGATGAAATGCACCAGCTCCACATAGGGATTGCCGCGGGTCTTGGTGGCCTGCGCGGCGGCGGAAAATGCCTTCAGGCAGACAGGGTTCAGCTTCCCGACCAGCTCTTTGCGCTTGATCGTCTCGGTGCCACCGCGTGGGGCCATAATCCTTCCCCTCAACCGTTTTGAATATGCTTGCTCATCATGCCGGAAAGACGCAGGCTTTCCGCAAGGTCAGTCTAGTCCGGAATTTTTCCCATGGCGAATGTTTTGCTGACAGAGCCGGTGATGGAATCCAGACCCCGGTCGGCTGCGGGGTGAGGGAATGATCGACCGTCTGCCGGGTGACATCTTCCGCCAGGGCCAGGTGCTGAACCACACCTACGAGATCGAGGGGGTGCTGGGCCGCGGCGGCACGGGCGAGGTCTACCGGGCGCGGAACCAGATTTCCGGACGGGTGGTCGCGATCAAGGCCCTGAACGCGCAGTTTTCCGGCAATGACGATTACATCCAGCTGATGCGCCGCGAAGAGCAGATGCGCGACGTGCTGAACGATGCGGTCGTGCGCTACACCGAATGTTCGCGCACAGAGGCAGGCCATGTCTTCCTGGTGATGGATTTCATCGACGGGCCGTCGATGAGCGATGTGATGCAGCGCCGCCGGATGGATCCGCGCGAGTTGATGATCATCGCGCACCGGGTGGCCGAGGGGTTGGTCGCAGCCCATGCCAGGGGGATCGTCCACCGCGACCTGTCGCCCGACAACGTGGTCTTGCGCGACGGGGCGGCGGAGAAGGCGACGATCATCGACTTCGGCATCGCCAAGGACACCTCGACCGGGGCGAAGACCATCGTCGGCAACGAGTTCGCCGGGAAGTACGAATATGCCGCGCCCGAGCAGCTGGAGGGGCGGGCGGAGAAGCGGTCGGATCTTTATTCTTTGGGGGCGACGCTCTTGGCGGCGTTCCGGGGGCAGGTGCCGTTTGCCGGGGCCACGCCGGGCGAAATCATCCGCCGCAAGCAGAACCGGCTGGATACCGAAGGCGTGCCGGAACCGCTGAAGGGGCTGGTGGACTGGCTGACCGCCCCAGCGCTGGCCGAGCGTGCGCCGAGCGCCGAGGCGGTGGTGGACCGGCTGAACAAGTCGCTGAAGCCTGCAGCCACCCGCGGAGGACGTGCCGCTCCCCCGGTCGGAGGCGAACCGCGGAAGGGACGGGGCGGGACGCTGGCGCTGCTGTTCGTGCTGCTTCTGGGGCTGGTCGGCGGCGGGGGTTGGTATGCGGGGCTTCTGGACCCCTGGCTGAACCCGATTCCCGTGGCCTCTCCCTACAAGCTGGCGGCGAGCTTCGGCCCGGATGGGGCGTCGCTGTCCGGCAATGCGCCCGACGTGACTGCCGCGCAGCAGCTGGCGCTTGCCTTCACGGCGGCCACCGGCGCGACGGCCCCGAAGGACGCGCTTTCCCTGGCGCAGGGGATTCCGGATGAGCGCTGGGTCGGGAATGTCGCCGATCTGCTTGGCCTGATGCAGGGCCTGCCGGAATGGTCGATGGTGGTGACGGACAATACGGTCGCCTTCGACGGCATTGCCACCAATCGCGACCAGTTCGACCAGAAGCGGTCCGCGCTTCAGGATTGGGCGACGCGCAGCGGCATGAAGATCGACATCGGTCTGAAGACCGGCCCGCGCGAGTTGCAAGGCCAGGTCGTGCTGGATGCCCTTGCCCCGCTCGCCCTCTGCGGCCCCCTCACCCCGGACAAGGGCCCGTTGCAGGTTTACGGGCTGGGCGAGACCATCACCGTCACCGGCGCGATGGACTCGGTCGAGGCGCGCGATGCGCTGGCAACCGCGCTGGAGGCGGTCATCGGCGACCGCTCGGTGCGGGCGGAGGTGACGATCCTGAACAAGGACCTCTGCGCCGTGCGCAAGGTTCTGCCCCCCGTGGGGCCGGGCGATGCAGTGATCTGGTTCGGCGACGGCGTGACGGGGGCGGTCAACCTGTCGGGCATCTACCACGCGGGCGACAACCCCGTGGTCGAACTGCGGGTGCCCGCCAACCTGACGGGCCTGTCGCTCTGGGTGCTGGTGGTCGACAACACCAACAACGTCTTCAGCCTGCTGCCCAACGAAAGGCAGCCCGAGCACGATATCCAGGATCTCGGCGAGATCATCGACGGCATCCGCCACGTGCGGGTGCTTCACAGCCTTGACGAGATCAGGACCGGCAAGGGCGTCTATTCGATCACCGTCGATCCGGCGAATTTCGGCAAGTCCGAGATCATCGCGATCCTGTCGAAGACCTCGCTTTTCGGCACCAGGCTGCCCGCCACGCTGTCGGTCGGAGGACTGGCGGACGAGCTGGCAGGGGTGATCGCGACCGACCCCGGCAACATCGTGTCAATCGCCTCGCGGGTCATTGATGCAAGACCTTGACTTTAGGTCAGGTGGTGCAAGACTTGCGGGACAGAATTCGTTTTTCGCGTGTTTTCAGTGAAGGCTTTGGACCAAGATGGACCTTGAACCGTTCCTGGTTCCGGTGGCGGATGGCAGCGCATCGGGATCGGAGCTGCGCAACGACCCGCGATTCCATGCCGTCGAGCGGCTGTTGGAGCCTGCCGCCCGCAGCTTCCGGCTGGAAAACGTCAAGACGGGCGGGACGGGCAGTGTCGGCATCGACTGGCCTGAGGTCCTGACGCAGGCGGCCGATCTGGCTGCCACGGGCCGCGACATCCGGCTTCTGGTGATCGTCGCCCGCGCGTCGTCCAATGCCGAAGGCTTCGACGGCATGGCAGAGGGGCTGGGCCTGCTGACAACCACGGTCGATCAGCACTGGGACACGGTGCATCCGGCCCTGCGCGAAGCTGCCTCAGCGCGCGAGGCGGCGACACGGCGGATCAATGCGCTGTTCCAGCTGGAGAACGCAGAAAACGGCCTGTTGTGCGATCTGGAATTCACCACCGTCCTTTCCCCGCGCGGCATCGGCCCGGTCACGGTCGGCGATCTTTGCGCCGGAGGGCTGACCCGCAGCCAGGCGCAGGCGGAACTTCCCTCGGGCCTGGGCGAGAAGGAGGTGGCCGAGCTTCTGGCGCAGCACGACACCCGGTCGAACCGCGTCACCGCCGCCTGCCGCGCCGAGGCCATCGAGCGGCCCGAGGAACTGGCCGCGCTGATCGGGTCGATCGAGGCGGCCCGCACCGCCCTTGCGGCGCTGGAAGCCGCGCTGACCGCCCGCGTCGGCGAAAACGGCGTCGGCGTGCGGTTCAGGGAACTGGACAAAATCCTGGGCCGGGCGCTCGCGCCGCTGACCGCCGCCCAGGCACAAGCAACCCCCGGCGCTGCCGCAAGCGAGGTGACCGCCATGGCCGAACCCTCTGCCCCCGCGCCCGCCCCCGTCTTGCCGACAAACGGTGCGCATCCACCCCCTGCGGCAGGCAGCATCCCTGGTGCCGTCAACTCGCGCCGGGACGTGGAGCGTTGCCTGGACATGATCATCGACTTCTACGAACGCACCGAACCCTCGAGCCCGATCCCGCATCTGGCGCGGCGGATGCGGAAGATGGTGCCAATGAACTTCCTGCAACTGATGGAGGAAATCGCGCCCAGCGGGATGAAGGAATTCAAGAACGTCGCCGGTGTGGACGACAAGGCGAAACAGGCTCCGCAGTGAGCGACAGGATGTCAGGAGAGGTCTGAATCATGGCAAGTGAAAGCAAGGCAAAGGTGATCGAACGCAACCGCGCCCCGCGGGTGCAGATCGCCTATGACGTCGAACACTACGGCAGCCCGACCACCATTGAATTGCCTTTCGTGATGGGCGTGATGGCCGACCTTGCGGGCAAGTCGGAAACCCGCGAGGCGATGAAGCCGGTCAACGAGCGCAGCTTCGTCGATGTCGACGCGGGCCGCTTCGGCAAGTTCATGGAGGCGCTGGCACCCCGGGTGAAGGCACGCGTCCCGAACCGGTTGCCCGCCAAGGACGGCGCGGCGGACGAGGAGATGTTCGTCGACCTGTCGTTCAAGAGCATGTCGGACTTCACCCCCGACAAGGTGGCCGAACAGGTGCCGGCACTGGCCGAGCTGCTGAAGATGCGCCGCCAGCTCGAGGAACTCCTTGGCTACATGGACGGCAAGGTGAACGCCGAGAAGCGCATCGCCCAGCTGTTGCAGAACGAGCCCCTGCTGATGCAGGTCGCCGACGAAGCCACGAAGAAGGAGGGCTGAGCCATGGCCGAACAGGAAAAGCAAGGCACGGCGGCCTCGGAAGCCCAGGCCATCGACCTGGGGGAATTCAGCGACCTTCTGGAAAAGGACTTCCGGGTCAAGGAAGACGAAGGCCAGAAGTTGCAGAAGCTGGTGCAGAACCTGGCGCTGGCGGCGACCGAGCGGTCGGGCACGGCCACGATTTCCGGCAATGCGGTCAAGTCTATCAAGAACCTGATCGCCGGGATCGACAGCCTTCTCACCACCCAGATGAACGAGATCATGCACGCCCCCGAAGTGCGACAGATGGAGGGCACCTGGCGCGGGCTGCACTATCTGGTCAACAACACCGAGACCGACCAGAAGCTGAAGATCCGGGTGATCAACATCACCAAGGATCAGCTTGCCGACCAGCTGGAGGATTTCGAGGGCCAGATGTGGGACCAGTCTCCCATGTTCAAGCGGCTTTACACCGACGAATACTCGATGTTCGGCGGCGAGCCCTTCGGGGCGATCATCGGGGCCTATGAATTCAGCCACCATCCGCGCGACGTGGGCCTGTTGCGCAACATGTCGGGCATCTGCGCCAGCGCGCACGCGCCCTTCATCGCCGCAGCAGCACCACAGCTTTTCCGCATGGAAAGCTGGCAGGAACTGCCGAACCCGCAGGACCTGCAACAGATCGTGTCCTCGCCCGACTATGCCAGCTGGCAGTCGCTTCGCGAAAGCGAGGACGCCCGTTACATCGGCCTTACCATGCCGCGCGTGCTGGCCCGCCTGCCCTATGGCGCGGCGACGATCCCGGTGAAGGGCTTCGCCTTCGAGGAAGAGATCGACGGCAAGCACGACCACTACGTCTGGATGAACGCGGCCTTCGCGATGGGGGTGAACATCAACCGCAGCCACAAGCTTTACGGCTGGGGCACCCAGATCCGCGGCGTGGAATCTGGCGGCGCGGTCATCAACCTGCCGGTCCACAGCTTCCCGACCGACGACGGATCCATCGCGATGAAATGCCCGACCGAGATCGCCATCGACGACCGGCGCGAGGCCGAGCTTGCGAAGCTGGGCTTCATGCCGATCCTGCACCGCAAGAACACCGACATCGCTGCTTTCATCGGGGCGCATTCCTTGCAGGACGACGAAACGCGCGCCGGCCGCCTGGTCGACCCCGACGCGCAGTCCAATGAACGGCTGTCTGCCAACCTGCCCTATCTCTTCCCGGTCAGCCGTTTCGCGCATTACCTGAAGGCCATCGCGCGCGACAAGGTGGGCACCTACAAGGAACGCGCCGACATGCAGAAATGGCTGTCGGAGTGGATCAATCGCTACGTCCTGGCGAATACCGCCATGGCGGACGACAAGGCCAAGGCGAAGCGCCCGCTGGCCAAGGCCGAGGTCCAGGTCGACTCTGTCGAGGGCCGTCCCGGGTATTACAACGCAAGATTCTACTTGCGGCCGCATTACCAGCTGGAGGGCATCAACGCGAGCCTGCGGCTCGTGTCCGAACTGCCCTCCGTCAAGAACGCATGAGGATTACCACCAACCACTCGCATCATCCTGAAAGGAGCTAAGTTATGGCCTCTGCTATATTCATCAAGTTTCCCAACGGTATCGCCGCCGAGACCTCGCAGACAGGGCACGAGGAATCGGTCGCGGCTACCTCGATACAATGGGGCGTCAGCCGGTCGGTCAGCAGCAGCTTCACCAGCTCTGGCCGCGAGACCAGCACGCCGGTCTTTTCCGAGCTTGTCTTCACGAAGATGTTCGATTCCTCCTCGAACGACCTCGCCCTGGCAGCCGCCAAGGGCAAGTCGATGGACGAAGTGACGATCACCTTCCGCAAGGATACCGGCGAGGATCAGATGGACTATCTGGTCTACACGCTGAAAGACGTGCTGATCTCGTCCTACTCGATGTCCTCGGGCGGCGAGACGCCGATGGAGAGCCTGTCGCTGAACTACACCAACATCAAGGGCGTCTACGTTAAGCAGGCCGACGACCACTCGGCCGGCAGCGAGCACGAATTCGAGTACGATCTTCGGGCTCAGGCTTGATCGAAGGCCGCCGTTCCAGAGGCCAGTACAATGGTTGATGCGGCGCCGACACCGCAATCCCGGACCGAGGCGGTCCAGCCCAGCCTGTGGGACCGCCTCGTCGACGATTTGCCCGGCATCGTGACCGAGACCGACCGCCAGCGCGCGGAACTGGCGGCGCGGATCGGGGCGGGGAAGGTCGAGGCGGTGCTGGCGGGCGGGGCGCGCAGCGTCGAGGCGGACGACGATTTCGATCCCGATACGCGGCGCGACCTGCACCTGTTCCTGACCCGCATGGCCCGCCGCGCCTTTCTGGAGGAACGCGGCATCGTGGTGAACGCCGCCGTGCTGCGCGAGGCGGTGCGCCGCGACATCGAGGCGCTGTTCAACGTCGAGCGCTTCGAATCCGGCCTGCAACTCACCGACATCGAGCAGATGGGCCTCGAGACCCCGCAGGCGCTGATCGCCGACTTTCCCCATGCCCGTCGGTCGGTGCTGAACTATGGCGTGCCGTCCTTTTCCGGTCGCGCGATTTCGGACTTCGACCTTGCGGCCCTGGCGAAAGAACTGCGCGAGGTGATCGCGGTCTTCGAGCCGCGTCTCAAGCGCGACACGATCCGCGTCAAGGTCGAGCCGGGCGAGCGGGCGGGAATGTGGATCGAACTGGATGCGGTGCTGATGCTCTCTCCCGTGCCGGAACGGTTGCGGCTGTCGACCATGATCGACCTCGACAACGGGCGCGCCACGACGGCGGTCGAGGAGGCGTGATGGACCGCAATTTCCTCGCCTATTACGAAGACGAACTCGCCCATGTCCGGGAACTGGCAACCGAGTTTTCCGCGCTGCATCCCACCGTCGCTCGCAACCTGTCGCTGGATGCGGTGCCCTGCCCCGATCCTTATGTGGAGCGCCTGCTGGAAGGCGTGGCCTACCTTGCCGCCCGCACGCGGCTGAAGGTCGATGCCGAAAGCAGCCGCTATGTCCGCAACCTGTTGGACGAACTTTACCCCGACCTCGTCTGTCCTGCGCCCGCGATGACCATGGCGGTCCTGCATCCGGGGCCGCAGGTGCAGACCATGCTCGACGGCCATGTCGTCCAGCGCGGCACCCGCTCTGTCGCGGCCTACCGCGAGGGGATCGCCACCCGCGCGACCTATACCACGGCACAGGACGTGACGCTCTGGCCCGTCGCGCTGGAGAAGGTGGATTACCTGCAAGACAAGGGCGCGATGAATGCCGCCGGGCTTGACCGGCCCGAGGCCGAGGCCGCGCTGCGGTTCACCCTGACGCGCGTCGGGCCGGGATCGCTGGCCGAACTCAGCCTTGACCGGCTGGACCTCTGGTTCGTCGGCGGCTCGCGCGGCGGGGCGATCTTCGATGCGATCTTCGGCCATGGCTCCGTCGCCATCGCCCGCCCCGCCAAGGGGGCACAGCATCCGCTGACCGGCCCCTCCCTCGTCGGCGTGACCGACCGCGAGGGCCTGCTGCCCCGCGTCCGTCCGTCCTTCGAGGGCTACCGGCTGATGCGGGAATATTTCCTGATGCCGGACCGCTTCCATTACCTGCGGCTCGACGGACTGAACCCCGCGCTGCGCGCCTGCACCACCGGGCCTTGCGAAGTGGTCGTCTATCTCGACGCCGCCCGCCCGGAGCTTTCGGACATCGCGGCCAAGGATTTCCGGCTGTTCGTGACGCCGCTGGTCAACCTGTTCGAGAAGGAATGCAACGTCATCGAGATCGACGGCCGCTCTGCCGCCCATGTCGTCCATGCCGACCGCACCCGCCCGCGCGACTTCGAGATCTACCGCCTGACCCGCGTGGAAGATGCCGACAGCGATGGCCCGGATGCGATGGTGGAACCGCTCTATTCCGTCGGCCAGCACCGGGGCTCGGGCCTCGTGTACACCACCGAGCGCCGCCCCCGCCGGCCGGGAGAGGACGAGATCCGCCGTGGCCAGACCCGGACCAGCTATGCCGGGGATGACCTGTTCCTCTCCATCGCCCGGCCTGCCGACGTGACCGTGACCAAGGCGGTCCGGCGGCTGGACATCCGCGCGCTCTGCACCAACCGCGACCTGCCGATCCTGGACGACAGCCCGAAGCTTTCGCTGGAAACCGGCGATCCCGTGGGCCGGATCGAGCTGATCGCCCCCTTCCGCCGCCCGCGCGGGTCGGTCGCCTCGGCGTTGCCGAACATCGTCTCGGGCGGGGAAAGCCAGCTTGACGACCTCGCCTGGCGGCTGGTGGCGCAGCTGGCGCTCAACCACCTGTCGCTGGCCGAACCGGGGCAGGACGCCGAACCCCTGCGCGCGATGCTGGACCTTTACGCCGGGCGCGGCGATCCCGCTATGGCCCGCCATGCCCGGTCGATCACCCGCGTCCGGTCGCGGCAGGTGGTGGAACGGCTGGGCATTCCCGGCCCGATCTGCTTCGGCCACGGGGTCGAGATCACGCTGGACGTCGACGAGACGACGATGGCGGGCGGTTCTACCCTGCTTCTGTCGGCGCTCCTCAACCAGCTTTTCGCCCGCCACGCCGCGATCAACTCCTTCGTGCGCACGAAAACCCATCTCATGCAAAGACAGGAGGACGTGTCGTGGCCGATGACGCCGGGCAACCGCGCCCTGATCTGAGCGGGGATCTAGCCGCGCCCGAAAGCATGGGCTTCTTCGAGCTGCTGCGCAGGCTTGAACGCGATGGCTCACGCTTCGGTCGGGCTGGGGGACCGTCGCGCGAACCCGCGCGCCTGGGCCAGCGCGCAAGGCTGACCTTCGGCACCCGGGACGTGGCGGGTTTCCACCCCGGCACGCCGCCCAAGGTGGATGTCGAGGTGCTTGGACTCCTCGGCCCCGAGGGCGCGCTGCCGCTGCACATCACCCGCTGGGTCCTGAGCCGCCTGTCCGACCGCTGGTTCACCGAAGGCAGCGACGCCGCCTCGGACACCACCTTCCTCGATTTCTGCAACCTGCTCCAGCACCGGATGATGGCGCTTTACTGGCGTGCCTGGGCGGATGCCCGCCCGGAAGTGCAGATCGAACACGAAGCCGCCGGCAGGGTCCGCGCCTTGGTCGAGGCGCTGGCAGGCGTCGCGCTGCCGGGGACAAAGCCGAAGGGGCCGGACCCGCAGACCCGGTTGAAGCTGCGCCACGCCACCTCCCTCGGTCGGCAGGTCTACAGCGTCGAACGGCTGACCGCCTATCTGGGCGATGTGCTGGGCGCCCCGGTCAAGCTGGTGGAATTCCTCGGCACCTGGACGGAAATCCCGCCCCGCCTGCAATCGCGCCTTGGCCGTGCCCATGCCCGGCTTGGCCGCTCTGCCGTCGTCGGTGCCCGCAGCTTCCAGCGCCAGACGCTGGTGGAGCTGCGCGTCGGACCCCTGCCCTTGGCCCGCTTCACCGAATTCCTCGCCGACCCGGCGCTGACCGCTCGCCTGCGCCATGCGATCCGCCACGCGATGGGCCGCGAGATGGAGTTCAACCTGCGGCTGGTGCTGGCGAAGGAGGACATCCCCGACGCCCGCCTCGGCCAGTGCCGGCTGGGCCGCACCACCTGGCTATCGCCGAAGCGCCAAGGGGATGCCGATGACCTTCGCCTCTACCATGTCGCGCAAGTGGAGGCCGCATGACCCTCCGCCTGACCATCGAGCACAGCCCCCATCCCCAGGACCGGCACGAGATGCGCCATCCCGGCGGAGAGTTCTCCATCGGTCGCGGGGCGGAATGTTCCTGGCAGTTGAACGACCCCGATATGTATGTCTCGCGCAAGCATTGCGTGATCACCGGCGAGGCGGGGCAGTTCATCGTCACCGACGCCAGCCGCGGGGGCCTGTTCATCGACGGCAAGGACCAGCCGCTTGGCCCCGGCAACGCCGCCCGGCTGGAATCCGGGATGCGGCTGCGTCTGGGCGACACCGTGATCCGGGTCGAGGTCGAGGCCGCCGCGCCCGTGGCCACACCGCGCACGCAGGCGCCGGTGCAACGGCAGTTGACGCATGACGATTTCTTCTCGCAGCCTGTCACCCCGCCCCCGCCCGTTCGCCGCCCCGAAGGCCTGCCGCAGCCCTTCGACACCGGCGCCGCCGACGCCCGGCGCTACGACACGGCGCCGGACCGCCCCCCGCCTCCGCCGCTGTTCGACGATCCCTTCACCCTCGACCGCTCGGTTCAGGCCCGCCCCACGGGCAGCGTGCCCGAGCCCATCGCACCGCGCGGCGGCGATTTCGGCTTCGGGTCCTTCTTCGACGAACCGGCGAAGGCGCGGCCCGCCGATCCATCGGCGCCCGTTGAGCGTGCCCCGGTCGCGCCGGCCGTCGCCCCGGCCTCCGATGACTGGTGGGCCATGCCACCCCCGGTGGCCGCCCCTGAACCGCCGCCATCCGCTCCTGAGCCTCCGCCTCCCGAACCCCTGCGCCTGACGCCGGAAGCTCCCGCCACACCTCCCGTCGCGCCCGAGGAGAACCGTTCCCGCCAGCGCGGTGAACCGGCCCCACCGCCCGCTCCCGAACCTCCTGCCGCCGCCCCCTCCATGCCGGACACTGCGGCAGATATAGGCCTGCGCGACGCCTTCTTCAGGGGCCTCGGCCTTGACCCCGCCGCCAGCGACGATCCCGCCGCCGAGATGGAGGCGATGGGCCAGCGCTTCCGCCTGCTGGTGGAAGGGCTGATGCTGATGCTGCGCACCCGCGCCAAGGAAAAGCAGAACGCCCGCGTGGCGCAGACGGTGATCAGCAACACCGACGTCAACCCGCTCAAGTTCCTCGCCACCACCAACGAGGCCATGGCCGCCCTCGTCGCCGCGAAGGGGCCGGGCTACCTCGACCCGGAAACCGCGATCAACGGCGCCTTCCGCGATCTGGCCGACCACCAGGTCCGGTCCTGGGTCGCGATCCAGTCGGCCCTGCGCCGGATGATCGACCGCTTCGATCCGGCAGCGGTGGAGAAGGACCTGGAACAGCTCGGGATGCTGGAATCGCTGCTGTCGGGCGGGCGAAACGCGAAGCTGTGGAAGGCCTATACCGACCGCTACAAGGACATCGCCCGCGCCGCCGAGGATCGCTTCCTGGGCGAAGTGGGCGCGGATTTCAGGGATGCATACGAAGGCAACAGGGAGAAGACCGATGACGATTGAGACTGGAATTCCGCGCCGTGCCTTTCTGGCCGGTGGCAGCGCGCTTCTGCTGGTGGCCTGCGCCCCCGCCGGCCCCGGCTCGGTGACGCTGGTCGCGCAAGGGACGGCGGGCATGAACCCCGGCCCCGATGGCGCCGACCGTCCGCTGACGCTTCAGGTCCTGCAACTGCGCGGCGCGGGGGCGTTCGACGGGGCGGATTTCTTCGCGCTCCAGAACGCCTCGGCCGCACTTGGCGGCGACCTGGTGAAGGCAGATACCATCGCGCTTGCCCCCGGCGGCAAGGCGACGAAGGCTATCACGCTCGACCCCACCACCGCGCTGATCGCCGTGGTCGCGGGGTTCCGCGATCCGGCGGGCAAGCAGTTCCGGGCGAAGTCGCCGGTCTCGCCGACGGATTCGGTGACCTTCGCGCTTGACGTGACCGCCAGCGGGATCAAGCTGACCCCGATGTGACTTCCGCTGCGCGTGCAGGAACAGGACAGAAGAATGAGTGACAAGAACAAGGTCGTCTGGTCCGAAGGGCTGTTCCTGCGCACCCAGCACCTGCAGCAGCAGGACCGCTATACCGAAGGCCTGGTGCGCGGCGCGCTCCAGGCCGCGCCGATGCAGGCCTGGGGGTTCCGGTCGCTGACCCTCGACAAGCCCGCGCTGGATGCGGGACGGGTCGCCATCGCCTCTGCCAGCGGCATCTTCCCCGACGGCACCCCCTTCGCCATCCCCGACACCATGTCCGCCCCCGCCCCGGTTCCAATCAAGGCGGACATGGCGGGCCTCGTATCACTGGCGATCCCCATCGAACGCCCCGGTGCGGCCACCATCGACCCCGCCCATGCCGAACCCGCAGGCTCGCGCTATCGGGGCGTGATCCAGACCGTCCGCGACGCCATCCGCGGCGGGGCCGAGCCCGAGGAGCTGGAGGTCGCCCGTCTTTCCGCCCGGCTGATCCTGCCGGGCGAGGATGCCGCGGGCTACGTCGCCCTGCCCGTCGCCCGCGTCGACGGCTTGCGCGCGGAAGGCTCCGTCGCCATTTCGGAAGGCTATCTCGCCCCGGCGCTCAGCCTAGCCGCCGTTTCCTGGTATGCGGGGCTGGCGCAAGAGGTCGTCACCGGCCTGGACCGCATCGCCGAGGCGCATGGCAAGCTGGTGCTGGGCGGGGCAGGGCGGTCGATCGAGAACCTGCTGCTCCTGGAGCTTGCCAACACCGCCCGCCCCCGCGTCGCGCATATGCTGGCGCAGAACCTGCACCACCCGTCCGAACTCTTCATGGAACTGGCCGGGCTGGCGGGCCGGATGGCGACCTACGGCTCCTCCTCGCGGCGGCTGTCGGACCTGCCCGCCTATGACCACCTCGACCCGCAACCGGCCTTCGCCGCGCTGGCCGACACGCTGCGCTCGCTGATGCTGTCCTTGAGGCATGTGGAACCGAAGTCGCGCGCGCTTCAGGTCGCCCGGCACGCCCAGAACATCTGGAAGGTGCGCATCGACAATCCCGACATCCTGAAGTCCAGCCGCATCGTGCTGCGCGTGGGTTCGGATATGTCGGACGAGAGCCTGCGCCGCATCTTCGTGGGCCAGGCCACGGTGGGGGCCGCCGATGCCTTCGAGAAGCTGTGGAAATCCCGCCTGCCGGGGATTCCGCTGAAACCCCTCCATTCCCAGCCGCGCGAGATCCCCTATGACGGCGAAAGGCTGTGCCTGGAGCTTGATCAGAAGTCCGAACATTTCGCGCAGCTGACCGACGCGCCCGGTTTCGTCATCGGTGTGTCGGGCGCGCTGGACCGCGAGCCGGAAATCGACTGCTATGCCGTGAACAGGTGATGGGCGCATGAGCGACCAGGACGACCCCTTCGGCCTATCCAACGACGCCGGGCGCACCCGCATCCGGCCGGTGAAGTCGAGCACGCCCGCCACCACCCCGGTGCAGCCGACCTTCGGCGGCGGCCCCCCGCCGACGCAGGGCCATGGCGGCCAGTACGGGGGCCAAGGCTACGGGGGGCAGGGCTATGGCGGACAAGCCGGCGGCTTCGGTGGTCCGCCGCAGGATTACGGCCAGGCGGGTCGCGGTCCCAAGCCCCGCCTGACCCGCGCCCATCCGAACCCGCTGATCGTCGCCTTCGCCTCGCTTCTGGAAGTCGCGCCCGAGCTGGAACGCGCGCTGCCCCCCGCCAATGCCGAGGCGCTGCGCCTGCGCCTGCAAGACAACCTGATCGACGCCCGCGACAGCGCGGTCGGCATGGGCGTGCCGATGACCCGCGCCAACCAGGCGGCGTGGTTCGTTGCCGCGCTGATCGACGACATCGCCCTCAACACGCCTTGGGGCGGGCATTCCGGCTGGCCGCGTCAGCCGCTGGTCGTGGGCCTGTCGGGCGAGGTCGACGCAGGGACCAAGTTCTTCGACCGGCTGGAGGAGCTTCTCCGCTACCCCAACCGCGACCCCGAGATGCTGGAGCTTGGCTTCCACTGCCTGAACCTCGGTTTCCGCGGCAAGCACCGCGTGCAGGGCCGCACCGGCGACTCCGCGCTTCTCGCGCTGCGTTCCTCCATCGCCCGCGCCACCCGCAACCCCGAAGCGGAAGCCGCCGAATTGTCGCCGCACTGGCAAGGCGTCGTCGCCCCCGACGAAAAGCCCCGCTTCGCCGTGCCGCTCTGGACCATCGCGCTGGCCGCCATCGCGGTGATCACCGCAGCTTACGTCGGCCTCGGCATCCAGCTGTCGAACAAGGCAACCCAGCTCTACGCCCTCGCCCGCCTCTTGCCGCCCGCCGAACGGGCCGACATCTTCCGCCCCGTCCGCACCAATGCCGAACCCGTCGCGCCCGAGATCAAGATCGAACCCGTGGTGCTGGAACTGGTCCCCGCTTGCCTGGCCAAGGCCCCGGCCGACACCGCCGCAGCCCTGACCGGCAAGGATGACGTGAGCCTCGCCTTCTTCACGCTCCGCGGGTCGAACCCCGAGGTCTTCCGCAGCGCCAAGGCCGACATCAACCAGGTCTACGGCCCGCTGGTGAACGCCTTGGCCGACTGCATCAAGGAGAACATCGAGGTCATCGGCAAGGTCACGGTCATCGGCCATACCGACAGCGTCCCCGTCCAGGCCTCGAACCCCTTCGCCTCGAACCAGGGCCTGTCCGAGGCGCGCGCCAAGACCATCGCCGACCTTCTGACCGCCGCCGGTGTGCCTTCCGAGCTGCTGGCCGCCGAGGGCCGCGCCGACAGCGAACCCGTGGGCGACAACGGCACGAAGCAGGGCCGGGCCGAGAACCGCCGCATCGAGATCAAGATCGAGAAGAAGCTCTAGATGAAAGTCCTGAAAGCCATCTTCCGCTTCCTGTTTTCCCGCCGCCTGTGGACCTTCATCGGCATCCTCCTCCTCTGCGCGCTGATCTGGCTGTTCGGCCCGCTCGTCTCGGTCGGCGACATGGTGCCCCTGGCCGACGATCTGGTGCGGATGATCGTCATCGCCGTCATCCTCGTCCTCTGGCTCTTCTCCCTCCTCCTTGCGCAACTCAGGGCCGCGAAGAAGAACCAGCTTTTCGTGACCGAGCTTGCCACGCCCGAAAAGCCCAAGGTCGCCCTGCCCGGCGAGGCCAACGTCGCCGAGATCAACACCAAGTTCGCGCAAGTGCTGACCGAAATGAAACGGTCCAAACTCGGCGGCAAGAAGTTTCTCCGCGACATGCCGTGGTACGTGATCATCGGCCCCCCCGGCAGCGGCAAGACCACCGCACTGCGCCAGTCGGGCCTCCACTTCCCCATCGACCTGTCGGACGACCTGAAGGGCGTCGGCGGCACCCGCAACTGCGACTGGTTCTTCACCGAGGACGCCGTGCTGGTCGACACCGCCGGGCGCTACGTCCAGCAGCAGAGCGACCCCGAGATCGACTCGGCCGAATGGCTGGGCTTCCTCGACATGCTGAAGAAGCACCGCGGCAAGCGGGCGCTGAACGGGGTGATCCTGACACTCTCGCTCAAGGAGCTTCTGGCAGGCGAGGCCGCCGTCCGCGAGCATGGCCGCGAGATCAGGAAACGCCTCACCGAGCTGCGCGAGCGGTTGCAGATCCAGCTCCCAGTCTACCTGATGCTCACCAAGGTCGACCTCGTCCCCGGCTTCGAGGCGTTCTTCGGGACGCTGCCCACCAAGGACCGCGAGCAGGTCTGGGGCGCCACCCTGCCCACCGACGCCCGCATCGACCGCACCACCATCGAGCGCGAGGTGAAGGCGCTTCTCGCCAATCTCGAAACCCGCCTCAGCTCCCGCATGGCCGAGGATGTCCCTCTCGACCAGCGGGCCGAGGTCTTCCGTTTCCCCGCCCAGGTCGAACGGCTGGAAGCCCCACTCAAACTCCTGATCGACACGGTGTTCGGCGAAAGCCGCTACGAGGAAAGCCCCTGGCTGCGCGGCTTCTACCTGACCTCCGCCACCCAGGAAGGCTCTCCCATCGACCGGCTGGTCGGCGAACTGGCGGGCTCCTTCGGCCTGAGCGCCGACACCCCCGCCCGGCGGCCCTTCGGCGAGAAGCGGTCGTATTTCCTGCGCAACATGCTGACCGACCTCATCTTCCCCGAGGCCGGTCTCGGCACCTTCGACGCCGCTGCCGAAGAACGCCGCAAATGGATCTGGCGTGGGTCGCTGGCGGGGGCATCGCTCCTCACCCTCCTTGCCGGGCTCCTGTTCCTCTTCAGCTTCCTGCGCTATTCCGGCGGCATCGACGACCAGGAACGGCTTCTCGCCGACCTCTCCGGTCGCCTTGCCAATGTCGCGGCCCGGCAGGCCCCGACCGATCCGCTCGACCTGGAACTCGCGCTGGATGGCGTGACCGAGGTCAAGGCCGCGGCGACCGAGGTGCCGACCTCGCCGCTCACCTTCATCGGTCCCACCGCGCGCTCGGAACTCGCCGAGGCACAGCGCATCGCCTATGACCGGAGCCTGCGCAACATCCTTGAACCCCGCATGGTCGCCATGCTGGAAGCAACAATGTGGCGCCAGATCCGCGACCCTGAATATCTGCTCGGCGCGCTCAAGGTCTATTACATGATGACCGGCCTCGCCCCCTACGACCGCGAGTTCGCCGCGCAATGGTGGCAGGACCAGCTGCCTGTCAACGCGCCCATCGACCCCTTTCCGACCGAAGCCGCGCTGGAGCATCAGTTGGCCGCCATCGACCGCATGGGGTCGGAGGAACAGAAGATCGCGCCCGACAACGCCCTCGTCCAACAGGCGCTGCAATCGATCTGCACGATCCCGCTCGCCGCCCGCGCCTACTCCGCCCTGATTTCCGACCCCGCCGTCACCGCACTGCCAGAGTGGATACCGGCCGAAAAGGCCGGGCCGAACGCCACCCGCGTCCTGACCCGCATCTCGGAGAAAACCCTGCGCGTCGGCCTGCCCGGCGCCTTCACCTATGACGGCTTCCACACGACCGTCCTGCCGCTGATCCCCGAGGTCGCCGCCACCGCCGCGCTGGACCAGGCCGTATTTGCCGGAGGCTGCGCCGAAAGCTCGGATGCCTCGGTCGCGACGCTGGAAGCCGACATCCTGAAGCTCTATCAGGACGATTTCATCGCCCAGTGGAACGGCTTCCTGCGCGACATCCGGCTGGCGCCGATCACCGACCTGCCGACCGCGACCGCGAACATGAAGGATCTTGCCAGCCCCGACAGCACCCTCCGCCGCCTGGTGCGCGCCGTGGTGGACGAGGTCGACCTGACCCGGGTTATCCCGGAGGAAGAGGGCAATGCCGCAACCGAGGGGCTGGCGAAGAAGGCGGTGTCCAAGCTCGGCAAGGTCGGCAAGCTTCTGAAAGCGGGCAGCAAGCTCGCCACCTCCACTGGCGGGGGCGAGGAGGGGCCGCCGCCCGGCAGCGACATCGCCCTGCATTTCGCCCCCCTGAAAGCCGCCATCGAGGAGGTTGACGGCGTACCGCCGCTTCTGGACGACGTCGGCCTGCAACTCGACGGCCTGGCCAAGGAGCTTGCCAGTGCGATGAACTCGCCAGACCCCGAGGCCACGCTTCTGAACCGGGGCGGCCTTGGTGAACTGACCGGCGCGGTCGCCAATGCCGCGCGATCCCTGCCCGACCCGCTGGACGACTGGGTGGCAGGCATCGCGGGCGACACCATCGCCGTGACCCGCGACGCGGTGATCAGCCAGTTGAACGACCGCTGGCGCGCCGATGTCTACGATTTCTGCGTCAAGGCGACCGAGGGCCGCTATCCCTTCGACGCCGCCTCTGCCATCGACGTCAACGTCGCCGACTTCCGCGAGCTGTTCGCCCCCGGCGCCCGGATCGACAAATTCGTCACTGACAACCTCTTGCCCTATATCGACACCACGGTGAAACCCTGGGCCTGGCGCGCCGACTTCGGACTGGACGGCGCGCTCCTCTCGCCGTTCGAACGGGCGCGGTCGATCCGCGACGGCCTGTTCCCTGGCGGCTCCGGCCCGGTCATGGCCTTCACGCTGGAGGCGAAAGACCTGACCCCCAATGCCGCCAGCGTCACCCTGAACGTCGACGGCCAGATCCTGACCTATCTCAACGCCGCGACCCGGCCGATGCCGATGACCTGGCCCGGCCCGGACGGCACCAACCTGATCTCGCTCTCGTTCCAGCCCGCCGATGGCAGCGGAGAGCTGCTGACCTCGGAAACCGGATCCTGGGCCTGGCTGCGGCTGATCCGCAAGGGCAGCCTCTCGCCCACCGACCTGCCCGAGGTCTTCCGGCTGAGCCTCGGCCTCTCCGGCTTCTCCGCCGCCTTCGAACTACGCGCGGCCTCGGTCGACAATCCGTTCGACCTGAAGATGTTCGGCAATTTCAAATGCCCGACGAAATTCTAGGAGAAACGGACGACGATCGGCCCGTCGCGGGTTTCTTCGGCAAGCTTCCCGCGACTGGAGATTTCGTCTGGCGCGGCCTGCCCGACGGTTTCCGAAAACCCTGGGACAGCTGGCTCACCCGCCACATCGCCCCCCTGCAACGCGGCGGCCACAGCTTCCCGCAGGGCGGCCTCAGGTTCCGCCTCCCCTCAGGCGGCCGCCTCGCGGCCGGAGTGATCCTGCCCAGCCAGGACAGTGCCGGGCGGCTCTTTCCCCTGTCGCTGCTTCTCATCGCCAAAGGCGACCTTACCCCCGGCCAGATCGATCCCTGGTGCGATGCCGCCCTCGCGCTTGCCCGCGAAACTCCGGACGATCTCTGGCTCGCCCTCGACGCCCTGCCCGCCCCCGAACCACAAGGCGCGGCCACTGGCCCGATGCAGCTCTGGACGCCGGACCGCCCGCCGCTCGCCACCGATCCCACCGCCCCCGAGGCCACCCTCGCGCAGCTCCTCGGCACGCCTTGAGCCTTTCACATTGGCAGAAATATCCCCGCCGGAGGCTCTCCGAGCGGTTTCTCGTCCTTCACGAGAAACCGCGAGACAAGGAGTCTTCGCGCGGAACGCGCTCCTTCTGAAAACTGCCCGAATCCTCAGTTCTGGTTGATCTTCGAACCCTTGATGTTCACGTTTCCATCCGCCTTGGCATTGATCTTGCCCGAGGCCGTGAAGCTGATGTCCTTGCCCTTGATCGTGACGGTGCCATCCTTCTTCATCGTCACCTGGGCATCGCCGCATTTCAGGGTGATCTCGTCGGTGACGTCGAGGATGAACTTCTTGCCGACCTTGACCCCCATGTCCTTGCCGACATTAACCAATTCCGCATCGGTGATATCGGTCTTCCGCCCCTTCGCGACCTTCAGCGCCACGTCACCCGAGACGTTTTCGGTCTGGTTGCCACCGACCGTCATCGACTCGTCGCCGCCGACCGAGACCGTCCGCTTGCCGCCGATGGTCCAGCTGTCGTCCGAGCCGACCGAATGCGTTTCCGAGGCCCCCACGGTCACGTCACGGCTGGCGCCGATGGTCATGGTCTGCGCCGCGCCCACCGTCCGCGTCTCGGTCGCGCCAACCGTATCCACCCGCGCCGCGCCGACTGTGATCGCCTGGGCGATGGCGACGGTCTGGGTGTGGTTCATTCCTATGGTTTCGGTGGAATTGGACCCGATGGAGATCGTCTCGTTCGATCCCACCGTCAGGGACCGATCAACCCCTACGCTCTCGGTATCGTTGTTGCCGATGCTGGTGGTCTGGTCATGGCCCACCGTCACCGACTTGTCGTTGCCCACCGTCTCGGTCCGGTCATGGCCGATGTCCTGCCTGGCGTCATGGCCCACGTCCTCGGCGAAGTCGTTGCCGATGGTGCGGGTCTCGTTGTTCTTCACCAGTTCGTTGTGGTCCTTCTCCGCCTGGAAGTAGACCTCTTCCGACCCCTTCTTGTCCTCGAAACGCATCTCGTTCCAGCCGCCGCCGCCAGGTGAGGAATTGGATTTCCAGCCCGATTGCGTGGCATTCGCCGGCAGGCCGTAGGGCGGCATCTGCGCGGCGTTGTAGACCCGGCCGGTGATGATCGGCGCGTCCGGGTTGCCTTCCAGGAAATCGACGATCACCTCCTGCCCGATGCGCGGGATCTGGATGAACCCCCAGCCCGACCCCGCCCAGACCGAGCTGACCCGCACGAAGCAGCTGGAATTCTCGTCCTTGCCGCCCAGCCGGTCCCAGTGGAACTGCACCTTCACCCGCGAATATTCGTCGGTGAAGATCTCCTCGCCGGAAGGACCCACCACCACTGCCGTCTGCGGTCCCGACATCAGTGGCCTTGGCGTGCGGCGTTCCGGGCGGAAGGTCAGCGACAGCGGTTGCAGCTTCAGCCGCACCCCGAAGCCTTCACCAGGCCGCTGCATCCCGGCGCGGTACTGGTCGTCCCACATCTCGTAGTCCGACCGCAGCACCAGGTATTTCACGTTGTCGGCCTCGCGGTCGAACTCCTCCAGCTTGAAGCTGACCCCGGACCACAGGCCCCGGACAGTCCCCGCCGCATCCACCCGCACATGCGGTGCCTGCGCCTCTTCCAGCCGGATCGCGGCCAGCGGCTCGCCCGCGCCGACCTCGACATAGTCGCCGGGATAGTGGTAAAGCTCGCCCTTCGCCGCCTCGTGCGATTTCGGCGCGTCGGACTTGGTCATCAGGTCGGTCGCAGGCTTCTTGAAGTCATAGTCGGTGTGGACATAGGCCCCCGACCGGACCGAGGCGCGCGGCAGGAAGTCGGTGATCACGTCGTCCTGCCCGCTGACGCCCCCGATCTCGCCGCGGAACTTGACCGTCCCGAACCCCTCGGCGTCCTTCACGGAAGCGTTGGCATCGGACAGGACAAGGGTATGTTCCCCATCGGCATGGTCGAAGTGGTAGAAGATCCCCTCGTGCTCCATCAGCCGCTGCACGAAATCGAGGTCGCTTTCCCGGTACTGCACGCAGTATTCCCGAGGCGGATACGAGGCCTTCAGCCGCTTCTCCACCTTCACATGGGCATGGGGCTTGAACACCTCCTCGACGATCTCGATCACGCTCTTCTTCTGGAAGATCCGGTTGTCGCTGCGGTTGCCCAGGAACCACAGCCAGGGCCGCAGCACCACGCGGTAATGGGCATAGTCCTCGCGATATTCGTGGAAGGCGAATTCGGCGACGATGCCGTGGAAGAACCGCTTGGCGCTGTCGGTGCGGACGGCGATCGTCACCGGCGTCCCCAGGATATCTTCCGGCTTGATGTCGATGTCCTTGCTGACCAGCCCCGCCTCGTAGCGGAAGCACTGGCTGATCTCGTCGAACCCTTCCATCTGCGCAAAGAGCAGCTTGTCGCCCAATGCCGTGCTGACTGTGATTTTGCGGTCGTCAGCCATGGGATCACTCCTGTCAGAAAAGGCGGTCAAATCAGACTTCTGGCTAATGCCGTACCAGTCTACCCGAAAAACACCCGCTTGGGGCCGAATTCGTGGTCAGAGCGCGGTGGGGCATGCCAGACCTTTCAGAAGCTTCCGGCGCGACAGGGGATTGGCTTCGGAAGGCAAGGTCACCTCCATGAAGAGCCGTGCCGTGCCGGACTTGAGGTCGATCAGATAGCGCTTGCCGCCGTCGCGCTCGCGCAGGCGGATACCGTCGAGGATGCGGAACAGGCCCCATTCGCCGGGCTGGCTGATCGTTGCGCTGCCCCCGGCGCTGGTGAAGCGGACCTCGGCACCGGCACCGGGGGTGGCGCCGGGCCAGGCCAGCGTCAGCGGCGCGAGCACCGTCTCGACCGGCCCGCCGTTGCCACCGATCGCCACGAAGGTCTTGCCGCGTTCCGCCAATGCGGCGAGCGTCAGCTCGGTGCCCTGCCCGGAAAACCCCGCCGCGATGGCCTGGGTGCGTTGCAGGAACTCGGCGCTTTTCGGGTCGAGACCCGCAAACCGCGCATCCGGCTTCCAGCGCCAGGGCGTGCTGGAGGTATCGATGTAGGGCTCGGCCCGGGCGCGGTAGAACTTGTCGATGGCCCCCCCCGCCCCCAGCAGCCGCGTGACCTCGCCCAGCGGGACATCGGCCCCTTCGGCGAAGGGATAACGCCCTTCGGTCACTTGCTTGCACAAGGACAGGACCTCGGTCTGCCAGGCCTTGGTCAGCGGGTTCGACAAGGGGTCCGCCTGCGCCGCGCTGGTCTGGACCAGCACGTCCTCGACGATCTGCACCACCATCGGCGGGGCCGTCCGCAGGGCGGCCAGCGTCGCCCCCCGCGCCTTGGCCGACATCAGCCGCTGCAACCCGCGCGGCTCGTCCCGGTCCATCGCCCCCAGCGCCACGTTCAGGCTGGCGAAGAGGCCCGCGATCTCGCCCATCCGGCCGTCTTCGGAATACTGGATCAGCGCCGCGAAATCCGAGGCGATGCGCAGTTGCAACGCATGCGGTCGGTTGCGGTCAAGGCCCCCGACCTGCGCCCACACTTCCGGCAGAAGCTTCGCCAGAGGCGAATCTGGCGCCGACAGGCGGCCCGAGACCAGCACCGCCTGCTCCGGGTCGGAGAAGGGCCGCACCTGGACATCGGCCAGGAAGCTTTTCCAGCGCAGCAAGGTCTCGCGCTGGAGGAGGTCCATCACTTGATCCGGCGCATCGTTCGCGCTGGCGGGCGGGGTGTCGAACAGTCGGGCGGCCTCGGCCCGCGCGGCCTGCACCGCAAGGCCCGCCCCGACCCTGCGGGCATAGTCCCAGCCGCCCTGGGTGAAGAGACCGGGAATCGGCGCCGCCATCGTCAGGCCCGACCGGCGCTGCATCACCACCGACAATCCCGGCACGGCGGTTTCCGGCAGCCAGGGCACCAGGGTCGCCGCACCCGCCGACCGTTGCAGTTCCAGATAGGCCCGCGCCGGTTCGGGCGCCGTCACGGCATAGCCGCGTGCCTGTGCCAGAAGCTCGGGGTCCGGCAGCGGCAGCGGAGAGGACGGCAGGCGCAACCGCGCGATATGCGGGACCAGTGGTTGCAGGTCGGGCAGCGTCCCGACCCGGTCCGCCAGCCAGCCCGCCAGATAGTCCGGCGTCCAATCCGTCTGACCGGACAGGATGGACCAGGCTCGCAGCGTATCATAAAGCGGCAGGCTCTCGCCCTCGGACCCCAGCGCCATGTCTACCGCCCGGGCCAAGGCCCCCGGCAGATGCTTCTGCACCGCCGCATCATAGACTGCATCGGCCCGCATCGCCGCATCGAATCCCAGCGGCGCCGCGAAAAGCCGGATCGGCGCCTTCTCCGCCGCCTGCGCCACGCCCCTTGCGGCCTCGCCCAGCCGGGTCAGCCGTTGCGGCAGGTCGGGGATCGCGCCATCGCGGTCCAGTCCGATGTCCAGCGCCTCGGCCTCGAAAAGCTGCGTCAGGTCGCGGTGGAAGCGCCATTCGACGAAGCCCGCCCAGCCCGCGACCAGAGCCAGGAACGCCAGGATCAGCACCAGCGTGATCCCGGTCCAGCCCGCGCCGAGGTTGCGGTCGAACGCTCTCCGGCTGCCCTCCAGCACCGCCAGCCGCCGCTCCATGAAGACCTTCACGCCTTCGAACTCGGGCCCCGCCTCGCCCGCCTTGCGGATGAAGTCGCGCAGGCTGGCCGCCGAGATGTCGCGTCCGTCGAAGATCAGCCGGTGCGCCCCCGCGCCCCAGAGCGAGACATCCACCGCCCGGTTCCTGCGCGCGGTCTGGTCCAGCATCAGCCCCAGCGCATAGCGCGCGGGCTGCACGGTCGAGGACGGCACGCCTGCCCGCTCCAGCTCGGCGTCGAAACGATCCAGCGCTTCGGAGGCGCGCTGCACCAGCACCTGCGCCTCTACCCCCCGGATCGTCGCCAGCTGGTCCACCATGCGCAGGACCGGTCCCGCAGCGCGCTCATAGATCTCCGGGTCGAAGGCTCGCCCCCCGCGCTTCGGCGGCAGAACCGTGCGCGGACTGTTTGGCGCTGCGCTCATTGCGATGGGATCAGCCCTTCATCGACCCATTTCTGCAGGGTCTCCTCACCCACCTCGAAATGCATCCCGTCCTCGCGGTTGTAGCCGCCGCCCCAGTACCAGCCTTCCGCGTTGAAATGCTCGGCCAGGATCACCAGACCGATCTGCATCGTCCCGTCGGCAAAGGGGTCAAGCTCGCCCTGCAAGGTGATGTCGATGGCGGTACCAAAGGAATGGTTCGAGACCGAGCTGTTCGAGCCCCGGATCAGGCGCACGCACAGGGCCCCGGCCGTGCCGAGCTTGGCGGCGATGTCCGGTTCGTCCTCCTGCAACTTGGCGACGATGCGTTCCAGGCTGTCCAGCGCCGGTTTCAGCATCGTGGCCTTGATCGGCCCGATCTGCCGGGTCTCGACCAGGCCCTTCAGCCGCGGGTTGGTGATCCCCCGGCAATCGGTGCCCAGATCCTCGCGCGGGCGGCCCAGAAGCGCCAGCATCGTCTTGTTGCGCGGCTGGGTGATGCCCTTGTTGAAGCGCTCGCGCGCCGCCTTCATCTGCTCGGTCAGCGCCTCGGTCTCGGGCTGGTGCTGTTCGTCCTCGCCCGCGCTCAGCCCCTCGGCATCGGTCGTTGGGATGGCGGTCTCGGTGGTCGACGCCACTGGCGCCCGGTTCGCCAGAAGGCTCAGGTCGTCCCGCAACCGGGCGAGATCGGCCTTCAGCGTGCCGATCTCCGCCTCCAGCCGCGCGCGTTGCGCCGCTTCGGCGTCGAAGGCAGCTTCCAGCCGGGTCAGCCGCAGGTCCGCCCCGCTGTCGGCCGATTCCAGAAGCGTCGTCACCACCGCGAAGGCCACGGCGGCGATGATCACGCCGATGGCGACGATGATCGGGGCGATCAGAGTGTTCTGCTGCATCGCCCTCAGCCTTCCCGGATCAGCACGGTGATGGCCGAAACATTGTCTGGGGCTCCGCTGTCCAGCGCCTCGCGCAGAAGCTTCTGGCAGGCGTCCTCCGGCCCCGCCGCATCGCGCAGCAAGGCCTCGACCGTCTGCTCGTAGACGCAGCGCGTCAGCCCGTCGCTGCACAGAAGCAGCCGGTCGCCCACCGCCAAGGGCACGCTGACCAGGTCGACCTCCAGCTCCTCGCCGCCGCCGACCGCCCGCGTCACCATATGCGATTCCGGGTGGCTCTCGGCCTCCTCGGGCGACAGCTCGCCCCGGTCGACCATTTCCTGCACCACCGAATGATCCCGCGTCAGCGGCCGCAGATGCCCGCCGCGCAGCAAATAGGCCCGGCTGTCCCCGGCCCAGGCCACGTGCGCCACCGCCCGGGCGATCAGCACCGCAACCACGGTCGACCCCATGCGCCCCATCCCCGGCGCGCGCTGGCGGTCCAGCACCAGCTGGTTCGCCTCCTTCAGCCGCGCCACCAGCGCCGGTCCGGGATCGGCCCCGTCGGGGATCTGCGCCAGGCAGTCGATCACGATATCCGACGCGACATCGCCGTTGCCGTAGCCGCCCATCCCGTCCGCCACGGCCCAAAGCATGCCCGACGGGTCGGTCAGGATGGAATCCTCGTTCCTGTCCCGCACCATGCCACGGTTGGTCAGCCCGGCCCCGACGGCCACAGGCAGGGCGGACCCGGCCCCGGGAATCACAGTGATCGGCGTGTTCATGGCCAGAGCCCGCCCAAAGGTGTGAATTGAATGCAGGGGCATCATAGCCTAGACTTCCACCAGTCATAAATCCGTTTTTTGGAAGGTGGTTCGAATATGCGCAACTTGCTGACCAGCCTTGCGATCTGCGCCGTGCTGGCGCCATCCGGTGCCTGGTCCCAGGATCTCTCGGAAGACGAACTTCTCGAACTTTTCCTGGCCCAGAGGGACGCCTACAAGGCCGCCGTCGAGGGCAAGACCTCGCTTACCCGCGGCCTGACCCTTGTCACCGCCGATGACGTCGAGATCGCCACCGAGGTCGAGAAGACCGATCCCGCCACCACCGATGTCGCGACCGACACCACGACGGAAGCCACCGGCACGACCGAGGTCGCCTCGACCACGACCGAAACGACCACCGAAACCGTGGTGAAAGAGGCCGAAACGGCGACGCTGGTGAAGATGCCCGCCGACCTTGGTGTCAACATCCGCATCGAGTTCGCCTTCGACAGTGCGGCCCTGGACGAGGCGCAGAAGCCCAAGCTGGCGAAGCTCTGCAACGTGATGAAGGCCTCGGACATCCAGCTTTTCCGCATCATCGGCCATACCGACGCCTCGGGTTCGGACGACTACAACGAACGCCTCTCACGCCTCCGGGCCGAGGAAGTGCAGCGTTTCTTCGTCAACGATTGCGGCATCGAGGCCGGTCGGCTGGAGGCGGTGGGCCTGGGCGAACGCTTCCTCCTGGAAAACGCCGACCCCGATTCCGACCAGAACCGCCGCGTCGAATTCCAGGCGCTGAGCTGACCGCAAGTCCGGGGTTCCATGCGCCCCGGACCCGGACGCCGCCGTTGCCTGAACGGGCAGACTGTGGCATCCTTTCTTCGAATTTCTTCGTGTTCTTTCTTCATCTCGTGCGGTTGGCCTTCGCTTCAACAAAAGGGTCCGTTCATGACTGAAACCTGGTATCGGTCTCTCCTCCTCGTCGCCGTCTTCGGCCTCGTCAGCGCCTGTGACGAGCCTGTGCCTCCTCCGCAGGACGAGGTTCCGGTCGTCGTCGCGCCGGTCAAGAAGAAACCCGTCGTTGCCGCGCCCGCCACGGTGCCCGTGGTCAAGAAACCCGCGCCCGTCGTCATCGACTTCGGTGGCGAGGGTGGTGGCGGCGGCGGCTGGAACTGAGCCATGCCTGGCCAGCGCATCCTGGCGAAATGCGGTGCAGCGGTCCTGCTCCTGTCCGGGATCGCCGTTGGCGCGAATGCGCAGGATGCCACTCTCGGCGCCTTTCCCGAAGGCCATGTCCCGGCGAGCGCCCGCAAGCTTGCCCCTGCTGAGGGCGCGCGCCAGAAATACGCCATCGTCATCGGCAACCAGAGCTACGCGCACGCACCGCAGTTGCCGAACGCCTGGAACGACGCGCTGGACGTGGCCGACCTCCTTGCCGTTCAGGGCTATGACGTTACCCTGCTGAAGGATGCCTCCAAGCGCGATTTCGAAGGGCTGATGCAACGCGTCCTCTTCGACGTCGACCGCGAGACCGAAGTGCTGTTCTACTACGCGGGCCACGGTGTGCAGATCGGCTCCGAGAACTACCTGATCCCCACCGATGCCCAGCTCGACCAGGTCGACGACCTGCCGTTCGAGGCCGTCTCGCTGGGCAGCCTGGTGTCCATCCTGGGCGCTCGGGCGCGGTTGCAGATCGTCATCCTCGACAGTTGCCGCAACAACCCCTTCGCCGGGCTGAAGGTGCAGGATTCGCTCGGTCCCGACCTGCGCGAGATCGAGACCGGCTTCGCCTCGCTTGCCGCGCCGGTGAATTCCTATGTCGTCTTCTCCACCTCGCCCGGAGAAGTGGCGCTGGACGGCGCAGGGGAAAACAGCCCCTTCGCCAGCGCCTTCCTGCAAGCCGCCGCGCGGGGGTCGGTTCCCCTGACCGATGTCTTCAAGGATGTCCGCCGCAAGGTCTTTGTCGAAACCGAAGGCGTGCAGGTCCCCTGGGACAGCTCCACCATGGTGGAAGAGGCGACCATCGCCTCGGTCAGCACCGCTCCGGACACCACGGGCCCAACCGAGGACAACGGCACCTCCGTCGCGCGCGGCCTGACGCTTTTCGCCGCCAGTTCGGCCGAGCTTCTGCCCGTCGATGCCACGCTGCCAACCCCCGACATCGGCATCGCCGCCCCCCTTGCCCCCGCCGTTCCGATCGGCGCGACGCTGGCGCAGGAACTGGCCCTTGCCCCGACCGACACCGTCGGCCTTGCCGAACCCCCGCGCGGGGGCCGGCTGGTACTGCTCGACGACCAGGGCCTGCAATCCGCCCCGATTTTCCCGCTCTCCGCAGAAGAGCTTCAGCGGCTCGCCTTCGCCTATGTCAGCGGCCCGACCGTCGCTTTCGGCCAGGACCCCGTGCTCAAGGTGCAGTTCAAGCTCGACCTGAACGGCGCGCCGAAGCTCGTGCAGGTCGACCTCACCCCCGACCCCTGCGATCTTCAGGCCGCCGACCATCTCGACCCCGAAGGCGTGGGCCTTGCCCGGTTCGCCAACGAGATCGAACCCGAAGCCGCACTCCTCGCCTGCCAGGCCGCCGTCGCGCGCGAGCCGCAGAATGCCCGCTTCCACTACCAGCTTGGCCGCGCCTTTGCCGCACTCCGCCGCCATGACGAGGCCCGCGCCGAATGGGACACCGCCCGCAAGCTCGGCCATTCCCGCGCCTCCTATGCCATCGGCAACGCCATCCTGAACGAGGGCCGCGAAACCGGCGGTTCGGCGGCCGTGGAGGCCCCGGAGGAAGCCCTTGCCTACTACCGCGAGGGGGTGGAACTGGGCGATCCCTATGCCTTCTACGCGCTCGGCCGTCAGATGGTGCGCTACGGCAAGACCGGACAGGACCGGCTGCGCGGCTATGACCTGCTGATGCGCGCGCTGGAAGTCGGCCATACCTATGCGATGAACGAACTTGGCTATTTCTACCTGGACGAGAAGAGCGAGTATTACGACCCGACCCGCGGCCTGCGCTACCTGAACGAAAGCGCCGACCGGGGCGACATCTACGGCTACAACAACCTCGGCCTCGTCTACATGAACGGCCTCGGCGGGCAGAAGAAGGATGCGAAGCTCGCGCTCGACTGGTTCACCAAGGCCGCGGACGGCGGGCACCCGAACGCGCCGGGCAACATCGGTACGCTGATCGCCTCGGGTGCGCTTGGCAAGAAGGCCGACCTCGGGCAGGCGGTCGAATGGTTCGACAAGGGGCTCGAACGCGGTGACGCCAATGCCGGGGCCTATGCCGCCTACCTGATCCTGACCGAAGGCGCGGGCGGGCTGTCGCCTGCCGATGCCGCGTATCGCGCCGGTCGTGCCGCCGCGCTGCGCGACAAGAAATCGGTGGAGCGCGCCCGCAAGGTGCTGGATGCGCTGCCGGTCGAAGCCGTCGACGAGGCCGCGCAACGCCTCCTTCAGTCCCTCGGCGCCGACGTCACCCCCGACGGTGCGTTCGGCGAGGGCAGCAAGACTGCCTACCAGGCCATCGCCAGCCAGTACGGCGCCCCTTCCGTCGAAACCGATCCCGTCGAGCGCCTGATCGCCATCGCCCGCATCCACTGGTCGACCACCCCCTTCCGCGTCGACCTTTACTGACGCCCTTCCGGCCTTGGACTTCGCCCGCCCGCCGCCTACCTTCTGTTCTCGCGGCCCGACGACAAGGCGAAGGACATGGCGAAGCCACCCCTGCTGCATCCGCGACCCGAGGGGCTGTACTGCCCCGCCGGTGATTTCTTCATCGACCCGACGCGCCCCGTTCCCCGTGCGCTGATCACCCACGGCCATTCCGACCACGCCCGCCCCGGCCACGGTGCCGTCATGGCCACACGCCAGACGCTCGACATCATGGCCATCCGCTATGGCGAGGACTTCGCCCAGAGCCGCCAGCCCGCCGAGAGTCCCACGCGCATCGGCGACGTCACCGTCTCTTTCCACCCCGCCGGCCATGTCCTCGGCTCAGCGCAGATCGCCGTCGAAAGCCCGACCCAGCGCATCGTGGTTTCGGGCGACTATGCCCGCGTCCCGACCCCCACCTGCCTGCCCTTCGAACCCGTCCCCTGCGACATCTTCGTGACCGAGGCGACCTTCGCGCTGCCCGTCTTCCGACACCCTCCGCCCGAGGTGGAAATCGCCCGCCTCCTCGCCAGCGTCGCCGCCTTCCCGGAGCGCAGTCACCTGATCGGCGCCTATGCCCTCGGCAAGGCGCAGCGGGTCATCGCCGAGCTTCGCCGCGCCGGCTGGGATGCGCCGATCCACATCCACGGTGCGCTGCAACGGCTGTGCGATTACCACGTCGCGCAGGGCATCGACCTCGGTCACCTGCGCCCCGCGACCGAAGGCAAGAAGTCGGATTTCGCTGGGGCGATCGTCATCGCGCCCCCTTCCGCCTTCGCCGCCACCTGGGCGCAGCGTTTCCCCGATCCGGTGATCGCCTTCGCCTCCGGCTGGATGCAGGTCCGCGCCCGCGCCCGGCAGCGGGGGGTGGAACTGCCGCTGATCCTCTCCGACCATGTCGACTGGCCCCATCTCACCGCCACCATAGCCGAGCTGGACCCCGCCGAGGTCTGGATCACCCATGGCCGCGAGGACGCCCTGATGCGCTGGTGCGAGCTGACCCAGCGCGCCGCCCGTCCGCTGCACCTTGTCGGTTACGAGGACGAAGCCGAATGAGCCTTGCCGCCTTCGCCACGCTCCTGGAACGGCTCGCCTTCACTCCGCAGCGGCTGGGCAAGGAGCGCCTGCTGACTGCTGCCTTCACCGACCTTCCCGACCCCGAGCGCGGGTTCATGCTGGCCGCCCTGACTGGCGATCTCAAGCTGCGGCAGGTCACGCCCAGCCTGCTGCGCGGACTGACAGAAATGCGAGCAGATGCTCAGCTTTTTTCCTATAGCTATGATTTCGTTGGTGATCTGGCCGAAACCATTTCCCTGATCTGGCCCGAGGGCACCCGGTCCGACCCGCCCTTGTCCGAAGTCGTCGACGAGCTTGCCACGACGCCCAAGACCCGGCTTCCGGCACTGATCACCGCAAGACTGGACAGCCTCGGCCCCTCGGAACGCTACGCCTATCTCAAGCTTGCGACCGGCGCCTTGCGGGTCGGCGTCTCGGCCCGGCTCGCCCGCTCCGCCTTCGCCGCCTGGGCCAGCCTGCCCCTGACCGAGGTGGAGGAGATCTGGCACGCCCTCCAGCCGCCCTATCTCGACCTCTTCGCCTGGGCCGCAGGCACCGCCCCGCGCCCCGAAGCCGCCGCCCGCGCGCCCTTCCGCCCGGTGATGCTCTCCACCCCCACCGACCTGGACCAACTCTCGACCCTCGACCCCGCCGCTTATGCCGCCGAATGGAAATGGGACGGCATCCGCATCCAGGCGGTCAGCGACGGTGGCACAAGGCGACTCTACTCCCGCACGGGCGAGGACATCAGCGCCGCCTTCCCTGATATCGTCGAACTGATGGCCTTCGACGGCACCCTCGACGGCGAACTCCTCATCCGCCGCGAGGCCGAGGTCGCCCCCTTCGGCGACCTGCAACAGCGGCTGAACCGCAAGACCGTGACCCCGGCCATGCTCCGCTCCCACCCCGCCGGGTTGCGGCTCTATGACGTGCTGATCTGGAACGGCGAGGACCTGCGCGACCAGCCCTACGACACCCGCCGCGCGGTGCTGGTCAAGGCGGTTGCGCCACTGGGGCCAAGAATCGACCTGTCGCCCGAGCTGACCTTTCAGACCTGGGAGGACCTCGCCACCCTGCGCCTGAATCCGCCCGCGACGGTGATCGAGGGCGTGATGATCAAGCGCCGCGACAGCCCCTATCTGGCGGGCCGCGTGAAAGGCCCCTGGTTCAAGTGGAAGCGTGACCCGCATCTGATCGACGCGGTGCTGATGTATGCCCAACGCGGTCACGGCAAGCGGTCGGGCTACTATTCCGACTTCACCTTCGGCGTCTGGAACGGCGACGAACTGGTCCCCGTCGGCAAGGCCTATTTCGGCTTCACCGACGCCGAGCTGAAGGACCTCGACCGTTTCGTCAGGAACAACACCGTCGAACGCTTCGGCTCCGTCCGCTCGGTCGCCCGCAGCAAGGTGGTGGAAGTGGCGTTCGAGGGGCTGAACCGCTCAACCCGCCACAAGTCCGGGGTCGCCATGCGCTTCCCCCGGATCAACCGCATCCGCGACGACAAGCCGGCGGCAGAGGCCGACCACCTGTCGACCCTGCAAGCCCTGCTCGACAAGGACTGACGCGGGCGGCCCTGGGATCAGGCCAGCGCCGTCGCCGGGGCCGAAGGCTTCAGCGCATAGGCGCCGCTGCCCATCAACGCGATGGCCCCTTGCACGACCGCCCAGAACAGCGGGAATTCCCAGCCACCGCCCTCGCTGGAGAAGACCCAGCCATTGCCGGAATGCACCCAGGTCGCACCCAGAAGCACCGGGATCAGCGCCAGCGCCACCGCGCGGGTCGCCACGCCCAGGATCAGCGCAAGACCCCCCGCCACTTCGGCGGCAATGGTGAGGTAGGCAAGGAAACCCGGCAGGCCCAGGCTTTCGAAATAGCCAACCGTGCCCGGAATGGTGAAGACGAAGACCTTCATCAGCCCGTGGGCGACGAACAGCGCCCCGCTGGACAGGCGAAGGGCAAGCGCAGCGAAGTCGGAGTTGGTGGACATGGAAAGCATCCTTTGTTGATGACCACCCCCCAGGGGCGGCGATGAGACCGATGCCACGGAATTAACCCTTGACCGTGCTGCATGAAATGGCAGGTTTCCGGAATGACTATCCACGTTTCATTCCGAATCTCCGCCCCATGGACCTGATCGACGAACTCAGGGCCTTCGTAGCCACCGCCCAGACCGGCTCTTTCACCGCTGCCGCCGGGCAGCTTGGCGTGTCGAACCGGCTGACCTCGAAATATGTGGCCGAGCTGGAGACGCGGCTTGGCGTTCGCCTTCTGCAACGCACCACCCGCAAGGTCGGCCTGACCCCGGCGGGCGAGGACCTCCTGTCCCGCGCCCCAGCCCTCCTCGACGATCTCGATGACCTGATCGGCGAGGTTTCCGAAGGCTCGCGCGGGTTTCAGGGCGTGATCCGGATCTCGGCCTCGGTCTCCTTCGGCGAGATCTGGGTGGCGGGGATGCTGGAACGTTTCGGCCAGCGCAATCCTGCGCTGTCCTTCGACCTGCGGCTCAGCGACCGCCACGTCGATCTGGCAAGCGAGGGGATCGACCTTGCCTTCCGCATGGGGCGCAGCGACACCCTGTCGCTCAAGGCGCGCAAGCTGGGCGGCTTCAGCTCGCATCTGGTCGCAAGCCCGGACTATCTCGCCCGCCGGGGTAGGCCGCAGGACCCCGCCGCGCTGGCCGGTCATGACTGCATCATCGACACCAATCGCCGCACCCCCCGGCGGTGGAGCTTCGGCAGCGGCGCGGATGAAGCCTCGGTGACGGTGCAGGGCCGCTTCCAGGTCAATTCCGCCCGCGCCGCGGTGGAACTGGCGATCAAGGGCTGCGGCCTGGCCTATGCGCCGCGCTTCGTCCTGCGCGAGGCGCTTGCCGCAGGGCTTGTCGTCCCGGTCCTGCCGGATCACGCCGGGGAAACCAGCGCACTCAGCGCGGTCTATCTGGAAGGCCGCGTCCTGCCCCGCAAGGTGCGCGCGCTGATCGACTTCGCCGCCGAGGACATCCGCGCCGCCGACCTTCTTTAGCTGACCCGCCCGGCCGAGATCCCGCGGGAGAGCCCTCAGCCGCCCGCCGAGGCGACCAGCCGCAGCACGTTCTCCGGCCCCACCGGCACGATGCCCGACGGGTTCAGCGCCTTGATCGAATAATATCCGGCCTTGATGTGGTCGAGGTTCACCGTCCCCGCCACCCCCGGCAGGCGCAGCACCCGCTCCATATGGGCTTGCAGCCGCGGGTAATCGGCGATCCGGCGCAGGTTGGTCTTGAACAACCCGTGATAGGCCGCATCGAAGCGGATCAGGGTGACGAACAGGCGGATATCGGTTTCGGTGAAACGGTCGCCGAACAGGAACGGCCCGGTCAGCCGGTCCTCCAGCCGGTCGAGCATGGCGAAGACGCCTGCCACCGCCTCGTCATACGCGCCTTGGGTCGAGGCGAAACCGGCCTTGTAAACGCCATTGTTCAGGCTCTCGTAGATCTCGGCATTCAGCGCGTCGATCTCTGCCGCCAGATCGGCGGGGTAGAGGAGCGGCGTCTCCGGCGCCAGACCCACGAAAGCCGTGTCGAACATCCGCAGGATATCGGCGCTTTCGTTGCTGATGATGGTGCCGGTCCGGCTGTCCCACAGGATCGGCACCGTGGCCCGCCCGGTAAAACCGGGGTCGGCCCGCGTATACAGCTCGTGCAGATGGCCCGCGCCCAGCACCGGGTCGGCATCGGCGCCGGGATAGCCGCCGAAGGCCCAGCCCTGGTCGGTCAGCACCGGATTGACCACCGTCACCGGGATCAGCCCCTCCAGCCCCTTCAGCTTCCGCGCGATCAGCGTGCGCGAGGCCCAGGGGCAGATCAGCGCGACAAACAGCCGGTAGCGACCCGCCTCGGCCCTGAACCCGCCGGTCCCGGTCGGGCCGGGGCTGCCGTCCGCCGTGACCCAGTTGCGAAAGGACGACACCTGCCGCACGAAGCGCCCCTGGTCATCCTTGGCCTGCACTGGCTGCCAGTTCGCCGTCCACTTGCCGTTCACCAGCATGATCCGCTCCGCGTCCTTGAGATACCGCGCCGCTATGCGCCGGAAGGGTTCGGACGGGAAGGGCGAAGATGTGGTATCTCTTTCCCCGATCTGTTCCGAATGAACTATCCCCGCTGGGCCTGCAAACCGTCCTCGGTCAGGATCACGTCCAGCGCGATGTCATGCGGCTGCGGATAGATCGTCGCCAGCCGCGCCGATTGCAGCCCGATCCCGATGGTGAAGGGCCGGGGTGCCAGCGCCGCCAGCGTGCGGTCGAAGTAGCCCCCGCCATAGCCCAGCCGGAAGGCCCCCTCGGTCCAGCCCATGACCGGAGCCAGCGAAAATTCGGGCAGCACCACCTCGGCCTCGGGCGGCGGCACTGGGATGTTCCAGTCGCCCCGCACCATCCTTGTCTCCGGTGTCCAGCGCCGGAAGACCAGCGGCGCGGCCTTCACCTCGACCAGCGGCAGCGCGACATGCACCCCGGCCCGATGCAGCGCGGTCAGCGCGGGCCGCAGGTCGGGCTCGCCCTTGATCGGCCAGTAGCCCGAGAAGACCCGCCCCTCCAGACTGCCGAACCGCTCCTCCAGAAAGCGCAACAGATGCGCCCTGATCGCTTCGCCCAGGGCCGCCCGGTCGGCTACGCTTATCGCATCGCGCTCGGCCCGCAGGCGTTGCCGTTCGGCTTTGCGCCAGCGCGCCACGTCGCGGGCTTGTTCCGGGTCGACATGGGACGGGTCGAAATAGGCCGGATCGACCTCGGCCGCCATGCAGGGGGGCGAGGCATAACGCCCCGCAGGCTCATCCTCGCTCATCTCGCCTCCCTTCCCGGCAGCGCCGCCAGGCAGGCAGCCGCCTCCTCGACCATCCGCCGCAGCCGCTCGGCCGCCGGCACCACGTCATGCACCAGCCCCACGCCCTGCCCGGCGTAAAGCGCCATCTCCTCCAGCGACCCCGTGGTGTGGCGCATCGGGGAATCGGTGGAATAGCGCAGAAGCGGCTGGCCGGAATCCTCGGCAATCGCCTCGCGCGGCAGGGTCGCGGGGTCATGGCCCATCAGATTGTCGCCCAAGGCGCCGGTCACGCTGTTGCCGATCACCCGCACCGCCGCGCCCTTGGGCCAGTTCAGCACGAAGACATCGGTCAGCACCGTTTCGCCGCCCTCCGCCGCCGCCACCCGCCGCTTGTGGTAGTCATGCGCCCAGGCCTCCTCGGTGGCAAGGAAGGCCGTCCCGCATTGCACGCCCTGCGCCCCCAGCGCCAGTGCCGCCGCCAGCCCCCGGCCCGAGCCGATGCCGCCCGACACCACGACCGGCACCTTCGCCGTCTCCAGCACCGCCTCGGCCAAGGCGAAAGCGCCGATCCGGCCATGCACATGGCCCCCGGCCTCGATTCCTTGCGTGATGATCACATCCGCCCCCGCCGCCTCGGCCTGCCGCGCCGCCTCGACCGTGCCGACCTGATGCAGGACCAGGGCGCCTGTCCGCTTCACCCGGTCGACCACCTCGGGCATCACGTCCCAGAAGAAGGTGAAGGCCCGCACGTCCAGCTCCAGGCAGCGGGCGAGCTGCCGGTCCAGCAGTCCCGGCTCGGTGGCCGAGGGGATCACGTTCACCGCGAAGGGCCGGTCCGTCGCCGCCCGGTAGGCCGCGATCTCTGCGGCGATCAGGTCGGGGCTCTCCCGGACCATGCCCAGCATCGCATAGCCCCCGGCCCTGGCCACCGCCGCCGCCAGCTCCCACCGGGCGACCCCGCCCATGCCCGCCAGCAGAACAGGCACCTCGCAGCCCAGAAGGTCGCAGAGCGGGGTCCGTAGACCCGCTACCGTGTCACGCATGATCCGTTCCCCCTCCGGCGGCGGGAACCCGCGCCGCCATCCGACACCGCGATAGGGCAGCGGGCGGTTCCCTGCCCTGCCCCGGACTCTGCGGTTTTCCTGCCTTGGAGACCCAGGCGGTTCGCCGCGCCGAGGCTGGCAATCTCCCACCATTCGCGGTAATCAACAAGCCTCTGGCCGGACAGCACTGGACCCGCATGAAACCCGAACTCATCGCCCTTGCCCGCCGGTCGCTCATCCTGGCCTCCGCCCCGGAAAATGTGGCCCGCACCGTGCTGGAGAGCGCCCGGCTGCGCAGTTTCTCTCGGGGGGAAACCATCTTCCTGCAAGGCGAACGGGCCAGCGCGATCTACATCGTCGCCGAGGGCTGGGTGAAACTCTACCGCATCGCACCCTCCGGCGCCGAGGCAGTGGTGGGCGTCTTCACCAAGGGCTCCAGCTTCGGCGAGGCGGTGGCCTTCCGGCACGACACCTACCCCGTCGCCGCCGAGGCGGTGACCGACTGCGCCCTGATCCGCATCGAGGCCGACGCCTTTCTGCGCCAGATCCGCGAGAATCCCGAAGTCGCGATCTCGATCCTGTCCGCCACCTTCGTCCACCTGCACGGGCTTGTCGCCCAGGTCGAGGCGCTGAAGGCGCAGACCGGGGCGCAAAGGGTGGCCGAGTTCCTGCTGGAACTGGCCTCCTGCCCCGACGGCGCCTGCGAGGTGACGCTGCCCTACGACAAGGTGCTGATCGCCGGGCGTCTGGGGATGAAGCCGGAAAGCCTGAGCCGGGCCTTCGCGCGGCTGAAGGAGCAGGGGGTCACGATCAAGCAGAACACCGCACTGATCGAAGACCTCGCCACCTTGCGCGACTATGTCGAGGAGGACCCGGCGCTGGCCTGGTCGCGGGGGGGCTGATGGCTGACCGGCTGTCCCGCGCGCTGGCGCTCATCGACGCCGCCAATGTCGCCGACCCGAAGGGCGAGGCGCTGGTCTACGGGCAGCGGATGAGCGAGGAGCTGGCCCGGCTGGTCCCCGCCGCCTCCGAAGTGCTGCAAGTCGCGGCGCGAGGGCAGCATGTCGAACGCTGGCTCCTGCCCCGATCGGACTATCCCGAGGGCAAGGTCGGCTATCTGGACTGGCGGCGCGAGCAGGGGCGGAGGCATGGGCTGAGGGTCGCGGCGATCATGGCCGAGGCCGGGTTCCCGGACAGCGATTGCGAACGGGTCGGCATCCTTCTTCGCAAGGAAGGGATCAAGCGCGACCCGGAGGTGCAGGCCCTGGAGGACGTGATCTGCTTCGTCTTCCTGAAGTGGTATTTCTCGCCTTTCGCGGCGGAAAGGGATGCGGAGCAGACGCTGGACATCGTCCGGAAGACCGCGCGGAAGATGTCGGCGGAGGGCCGGGCGCGGGTGCTAAAGGAGTTCGACCTGCCCGAACCCTTGGCCGGGGCCTTCCGGGGCGAGTGATCTGTCCACAGTGGACAAATCCGCTATTTCATTTTGTTTCAATATCTTGGTTGCGGGCGTTTACCCGACCTTAACCTCTCACGCCGCCAGTGCGAGGCCGCCAAAGGCCAGGATCAGCAGCGCCAGACCGAAGTCAAAGCCGCGCAGCCAGCCGGGCGCGACCCAGAGGCCCAGATAGTCGCGCAGGATCACATGCGCCTTGAGACCGGAGAGCACCAGCACCGGCATCACCCGCGCCGCACCGGCAAGCCCCGAGGCCGCGAGCGCGGTCGAGGCGGCGGAGAGGGCAAGGAGCAGGGCCCAGGCTTTGGTCGCGCGGGTCATAGGAGGTAGACCACCGGGAACAGGAGCACCCAGATCAGGTCGACCATGTGCCAGAAGGCCGCCCCGGTCTCGACCGCCTTCGGGGTGCCAAGCCAGCCGACCAGCGCCAGGAGGATCATGCCGGCAAGGACATGGGCGGCGTGGAAGCCGGTCAGGAGGTAGCTGAAGGTGTAGAAGGCATGGGTTTCGGTGCCGATGCCCTGCGCGAAAAGATCGGCATATTCCATGCCTTTCAGGACCAGAAACACCGCGCCCAGCAGGATCACGGGGACAAGGAGCAGGCGAACACGGCGGAGCTGTCCGGCCTCGGCGGCGCGGGTGGCAAGCGCGGCCAGCCAGCCGGAGGTGACGAGGACCAGCGTGTTCGCGGCGGCGCCGGTGCGGTGCAGATGCGACTGCGCCTCGGCGAAGCCCGCAGGGTCTGACAGGCGGACGGCGAGGAACGCAAGAAGCCCCGCCCCGAAGACGGCGATTTCCGACAGGATCAGGACCCACATCAGAAGCTCGCCGGGAAGGCCGCCGGGGGGTGGCTCCTCGTTCGACTGCGTCTCCTCGTCGCGGGTGGAAAGCGATGAGGACCGAAGGGAACGAAGAGCGTCTGGTGCAGCGTTCATCCGGTCACGAGCTGTCGGTAGATCTGCGGCAGGGCCTGGGTCAGTTTCTCGGGGTTCGGGATCAGAGAAAAGGCGCCCTGGCCGAAGAGGCGGGGGAACCAGGACTTGCCGTCGCGGTCGACGGTGATGCCGAAGACGGAATGTCCGGCGCGGCGGGCTTCCAGGATCGCCATCCGGCTGTCCTCGATCCCGTGGCGGCCTTCGTAATGGTCAAGGTCATTCGGCTTGCCGTCTGTGATCACCAGCAGGAGCCGCCGCTTGCGGGCCTCTTTCGCCAAGAGCGCCGACATATGGCGGATGGCCGCGCCGAGGCGGGTGTAGTGGCCGGGCTTCAGGGCGCTGATCCGGTGTTCAACCGCTTCGGCCATTGGTTCGGCGAAACCCTTCACCTCCTGTACGAAGACCCTCTGCCGCTTGAGCGAAGAAAAAGCGTGGATCGCGAAGCTGTCGCCGCAAGCGTCAAGACCCCAGGCCAGCGCCGCCAGCGCCTCGCGTTCGATGTCGATCACCGAACGCCCGTCATGGCCGTGGCCGGGAATGGCGCTTTCGGTGGAGCGAGAGACATCCAGCAGGATCGACACGCCGAGGTCGCGGCGCTCCGGCCGGGTCTGGCGCCAGACCCGGTCGGTGCCTTCGCCGTTGGCAAGGAAATCGACCCGCGCGCGCACCGCCCGTTCGGTGTCGAGCACATCGCCGTCCGGGAAGCCGGGCATCGAGACGAGGCTGGGACGCAAGGCCTCGAACTGGCGGCGGACGGCGCGGATGCGAGCGCTGGCGCGCGGGTCGGCCCGAAACGAGGGTGTCGCATCGCTGGCTTCCGCCCGGGAATGAAGCACCCGGGCGTGGGAGGGGAGGTAGCTGGCAGTGCGGACATCCCATTCGGGATAGGTGAAATGCCCCGAGACCTGTTCGCGGTCCACGTCCTCGGGGGCGAGGTCGAGGTGCAGTTTCAGCCGGGTGGCCGGAGCCTTGGAGACCTGGGCGAGGCCGATCTCCTCCTGGTCGTCGGCGGCCTTCTTCGCGGTGTCCTCGTCGTCATCCTCGACCCGGCGGTTGAGGTTGAGGAATTCGGTCATCGACAGGATGGCCTCGAACTTGTGCAGGATGAAACTGTCGCTGCGGTCGGCCTGGTCGGCCTTGCGGCGGCGGGCCCTCCTTGCGGTCTTTTCCTCCGATTCCTCGGGCGGGCCTTCGGTGGCGCGGGCCTCGACGGCGGTATGTTCGCTACGGGCAAGGGCGCGCAGGTCGGGCCAGAGCGCGACCGGGCGGAAGGGGCGATAGCCGCGCGGGGCTTTCGCCGGAAGCGGCGGCAGGTCGGTCTTCTGCCCGAGGGCGGCCCGGATGCGCGCCTCGACGGCGGCTTCGACGGGCGGCAAGTTGCGGCTGCGGCGGAAGAGGAGGGTCGCCTCGGCGAGGTCGGCATGAAGCTTGCGGTAGCCGGGGGCGAGGCGCAGCGCGGCTTCGGTCATCGCCCGCGCCAACGCGATGGCGGCGAGGTCGGCCTGCAGCGGGTCTTGCGCGCCGGTCGGGGTCTGGTCCTTCAGCGCCACGGCAGCGGCGGCGAGCCAGAGGTAGAGCGCGGCATTGGCGCGGGGGTCGGGGAAGGCGGCGAGGCTTTCCGGCAGGCGCAGGGTCGCGCCATCGAAGCTGGCGCGCGGCGTGGTTTCCGCCCAGGTGCCCAGGCGACGAAGCAGGGAAAGCCGGTGGTGCGAGATTTCCTCGGCCACCGGCTTGATCTCCACCGCCGGGTCGCCACCCAGGCCGCGGAAAAGGACTGCCAGCCGTCCGGCCACTTCGGAAAGCGACACACGGGCTCCATCGTGGATGGGGTCTCCATCCAGACGGCTGGCAAAGGCGTGCCACAGTTTCCCGACGGATTCCTCGGGTTCCCATGGCTCGAAGTCGATCCGTGACATTGCCGGCCTCACCCGAAAACGGCAGTCACGAGATCGCGGAGCCCGGCCTTCACATCCGGGTCGTCGGTGAGGGGCTCGATCATCGCCGCCCGGATGGCGCGGTCGACGGGCATGCCGCCGTGGATAAGGCTGGCGCAATAGACGACGAGGCGGGTGGAGACGCCTTCCTCAAGATCCTGGCCCTTCATCGCGCGAAGCTTGTTCGCGAGGCGGACGAGGGGTTGCACCTGGGCTTCCGGCAGGCCGCTTTCGCGGGCGACGACGGGGATTTCGTGTTCCGGCTTCGGGAAGCCGAACTCCAGCGCCACGAAGCGTTGCCGGGTGGAGGGTTTCAGGGTTTTCAGGATGTTCTGGTAGCCGGGGTTGTAGGAGGCGACCAGCAGGAAATCCGGGTGGGCCTCAAGCTCCTCGCCCGTGCGGTCGATCGGCAGGATGCGGCGGTCGTCGGTCAGGGGGTGGAGGACGACGGTGACGTCCTTGCGGGCTTCCACCACCTCGTCGAGGTAGCAGATCGCGCCTTCGCGCACGGCGCGGGTGAGGGGGCCGTCGACCCAGATCGTCTCGCCACCCTTCAGCAGCCAGCGGCCGATGAGGTCGGCGGCGCTCAGGTCGTCATGGCAGGCGACGGTGTGCAGCGGGCGGCCGAGCTTGGCGGCCATATGGGTCACGAAACGGGTCTTGCCGCAGCCGGTGGGGCCTTTCAGCAGCACCGGCAGGCGGTGGGCGGCGGCGGCCTGGAAGACCGAAACCTCGTCGCCTTGCGGCAGGTAGAAGGGGGCTTGCGCCCCCCTCGTGTCGATATGGGAACCGTCCATGTCCATCACTCCGCCGCGATATGGTCGGCGTCATGCTGCAACCGGTCCTGTTCCAGCGGGCCGGGGGTCACGATCTCGCGCCGCGGGAAGGCGACGGCGTAGATGAACAGCACCGCACCCAGGACCACCGCCGCACCGGCGCCGAAGCGCATGGCGTAGAAGATCCAGAGCTGGTCCTGCACGTCCATGTAGGCCTCACCGTTCACCCGTTGCAGGTGGGTCTGGAGCGCGCCGGCAAAGGTCAGGACCACGGTCATGAAGACCACGCCCGAGGACATCAGCCAGAAGGAGGCCATGTTGAGGACCTGGTTGTAGGGATCGCGGCCCCGCAGGTGCGGCATGGCATAGCTGATGATCGCCAGGTTGAGGCAGACATAGGCGCCGTAGAAGGCCAGGTGCCCGTGCGCGGCGGTGATCTGCGTGCCGTGGCTGTAGTAGTTCACCCCGTGCAGCGTGTGCAGGAACCCCCAGACCCCCGCGCCGAAGAAGGCCAGCGTGGCGCAGCCCAGGGACCACAGGAGGGCGGCCTTGTTCGGGTGGTCGCGGCGGCCCTTCCAGACCATGACGAAGGCGAAGCTCATCATCGCGAAGAACGGGACGACTTCGAGGCTGGAGAAGATCGAGCCGATCCATTGCCAGTAGCCGGGCGTGCCGATCCAGTAGTAGTGGTGGCCGGTGCCGAGGATGCCGGAGAAGAGCGCAAGGGCGGCGATGACGTAGAGCCATTTCTCCACCACCTCGCGGTCGACGCCCGTCAGCTTCAGCATCAGGAAGGCGAGGATCGAGGCCATCACCAGTTCCCAGGTGCCTTCGACCCAGAGGTGGACGATGTACCACCAGTACATCTTGTCGAGCGCGAGGTTGTCGGGGTTCACGAAGGCGAACAGGAACAAGAGCGCCAGTACCCAGAGGCCGAGGAGGAGGATGTTGGTGATCGCGGTCTTCTTGCCCGCCAGCACCGTCATCGAGACGTTGTAGAGGAAGATCAGCGCAGCGACGACGATGCCCATCTTGACCCAGCGCGGCTGTTCGATGAACTCGCGCCCCTCGTTGCCAAGCAGCCAGTTGCCGTCGAAGAGGTTGAAGAGATAGGTCACGACGACCCCGGCGGTGCCGAGGACGAAGATCGCCAGTTGCAGCCAGGCCAGCATCGGCGAGTGGATCTCGCGCTCGCTTTCCTCGGGGATCAGGTAGTAGGCCGCCCCGAAGAAGCCCAGAAGCAGCCAGACGATGAGGCTGTTGGTGTGCAGCATCCGCCCGACGTTGAAGGGGATAAGGCCGGAGAGGAAATTCGGATCCACGTAGATCCAGCCCAGGACGAGGCCCATCGTCACCTGCACGGCGAAAAGGGCAAGCGCGACGGCGAAGTAGGCCAGCGCGATCTTCTGTGTCTGATATTTCATGATGGCGTCTCCTCAGCCCGCGTCATTCGGCGGCCAGTCCTGCGCCCGGATGGTGTTCACCCAGAGCAGGAAGTCGGCGAGGTTCTGGTATTCGGCATCGGTCAGGCCGAAGTTCGGCATCTGGCGGCGGCCCTCGACGCCCGAGGGCATCGCGTCCATCCAGCCTTTCAGCGCGTCGAAGGCGGCCTGGTGATCGCCGGGCTCCACGCCCCAGCGGGTCATCACATTGGCAAGTTCCGGCGCGAAATAGGCGCCTTCGCCAAGGATCGTGTGGCAGTTGATGCAGGCGTGCTTTTCCCACAGCAGCTTGCCCGCCGCGACGCTTTCGGTGAGCGTGGCTTTTTCGGTCGAGGTCGTGGTGATGTAGTGGTGTGATTGGACCGTGAGGCCCACGAATATCAGGATGAAGAACAGGGACCCGCCGTAGAAGATGTTTCGGGCCATGCTCTTGGTCATGACTTCGCGCATGGCGGAATCCTTCCCGGGAGCGTTTCAGGTAACGCGGGTGTGAGCTTTCGGGCCGGAAAGGGCCTTAACAAAAGTCAACCGGCGGCAGGGATATGTCCGGTGCGACAATCCGGCAGGGTCGGGGGGCGGGGCGAGGTCAAGCCAAGGCTTCGATGCGGGCGTCGGCAAACTGCGCCAGTGCCTTGTCGATTGCCTCGCGGTCCATCAGGCAGAAGGCGGTCGAGAGCGCATCGGCCAGCGCGGCCGAGGGCGCGCTGACGCTGGCGGTTTGCCAGACGGGCGGCTGGCCCTGCGGGCCGAGGATATGCGGCTGGCCGTTCACCAGCGTCCCGCGTGGCGATGAGGTGGCCAGCGCACGGTTGGCGAGGCGCGTCTCGGCCAGCGGCGCCCCGTCCGGACCAGCGATCATGGCAGACCAACCGCCTTGGGGCTGCCCCAGCGCGGCGATCTCACCCATGTCGACCAGCGCCTCGGTGAAGCCCTGTGCACGAAGGAGAGCGGCGATGCGGTCGGCGGCCCAGCCCTGCGCGATGCCGTTCAGCGTCAGGGCCTGGCCGGGAGCGAGGCGGATGTCCTCGGGCGACAGGCGGACACGGTCCCAGCCGATCAGGTCGCGGGCAGCTTCGGTGTCAGTGCCTTGCGAAAGCGCCAGCCACAGGGGCTGGACGGTCGGGTCGAACGCCCCACCGGTCGCTTGGTGGACCTGACCGGCAAGGGTAAGGAGGTCAAGGAGGTCGGGCGATGGCCAGGCGAGATGGCCGTCGCGGTTCAGCCGGGTCAGGGCCGAGTCGCGGTAAAGCGAAGCCAAGGTCTCGATCCGGGCGATCTCGGCCTCGACGCGTGTGAAGCACTTGCGGGCGCGGTGCGCATCGGCCCCGACGAGGTGGAGAGTGAGCGACGTGCCGAGGCCGGTGCCTTCCCAGCTGGTCAAAGTTGCGGCATGGCCGGGCAGCGGCGCCAGCGCAGCGGCGGTGAGGGTCAGGAAGCGACGGCGATTCATGACGGGGCGGTCCCGGCAGGGCTGCGGCTCGCGCGTGGACCCCAGAAGACCGGCCAGAGTGCGACGGTGAACAGCCCGAACGCCACAAGCCAAAGCGCCCCGGCGGTGAGCACTGCGGGGGCGGCGAGAAAGGGCATCTCGGCTCCGAGGCAGCGGGTCAGCGCGGCGAGGGGGATGAGCGCATAGGCCAGGGCGACCGGGCGGGGGGCGACCAGCGCGCGTCCGGTATGGCCAAGCGTGGCGCGGGACATGATGGCAAGCGTCATGCCGCCGACCCCGCCAATGCCGAGCAGGTGCAAGGCGGCGATGTCGGAGGCGAGGCCGAGGTCTGCGAGGCCGAGGGTGAAGAAGCCGAGGGCGTTCAGCGCAGAGGAGAGGTGCAGGGTCCAGAGAATCGGCTTGTCCCTTGTCCAGAGCCCGCGCCAGAGCGCGACGCGGATCAGGCCTGCTGTCCCGGCGATCAGGGCAAAGGGAGCGAGCAAGGGTTCCGGCGCGCCGACAAGGTAGCCGAGGGGCTGGGTCAGCGCGGCGGCGATCGCGATGCCGGCAAGGGGCATCGGGTTCACCGGCAGGCCGTGCTCGCGCCCGGACTGGACCATGGCGTTCCTGGTGAAGCCCGGCGTGACGCGACCGCCGAGCACCATGATCAGCGCGCCGAGCGTGAGCAGCCCCGCGCGGAGGCCCGCCCAGGCGGTGTCTGTGGTGAGGCCGGTCCATTCCAGGTGGACCATCAGGTTGGCGACCCAGAAGGCGGTGAGGATCGCCAGGATGATCATCTGTTGCGGTTTCGGGCGCTTGATGAGCTGGGTCAGGAGGTTCGAGGCCAGCACGGGGACAAAGGCGAGGTCCAGCACGGCGACCAGCGCGGGCGGCAGGGCGCCGGAGGTCCAGATTGTCAGCCGACCCGCCAGCCAGAGGCCTGCGGCCACAGCGATGAAGCGGTGGGGGGCGGATTTGGCGCCGGTCCAGTTCGGGACCGCGGTGAGCAGGAAGCCGCCAAGCGCGGCGGAGCCATAGCCGAAGATCATCTCATGCGCGTGCCAGAGGTGCGGGGGCGCTGCGGTGGGCAGGTCGAGGGTGATGCCGAGCGCCTGGACGATCTGGTAGCCCTCCCAGACCCCCATCGAGAACAGCGCAAAGAGGCCCGCCGCCAGGAAGAACACGCGGAAACCGTCGCCGAACAGACGTTTGAGCGGGGTCATGGGGCGGCTCCTTCCGCGCTGCGGGCGCGGCGTTTCAGGACGGGACATTGCGCGCCGTCATTCATGATCACCTGACAGCGCAGGCAAAGGACGCATTCGTTGGCGTTGATCCGCCCGATGGCGTCGATGGCGCCGACGGTGCATTTCGTCTCGCACATCCGGCATTCGCGGCCGCATTGCGGGCGGCGCTTCAGCCAGTCGAAGATCTTCAGCTTGGCCGGGATGGCGAGGCCCGCGCCCAAGGGGCAGAGGTAGCGGCAGTAGAAGCGTTCGACGAAAAGCCCGGCGGTCAGGAGGGCGGCGACGAAGAGCAGGAAGGGCCAGGCGCGCATGAAGCGGAGGCTGATGGCTGTCTTGAACGGCTCGGCCTCGGCCAGGATCAGGGCATCATGCATGGAGTAGAAGGAAAGCGCGAGGATGGCCATGAAGAGCGTGTACTTGATCACCCAGAGCCGTTCATGCAGCGCCTGCGGGACGGCGATCTGCTTGACGCCAAGGCGCTGCGCGGCGGCGTTGGTCAGTTCCTGAAGCGCGCCGAAGGGGCAGAGCCAGCCGCAATAGACGCCGCGGCCCCAGAACAGCATCCCGAGCGCGGCGAAGCCCCAGAGGATGAAGATCACCGGCTCGATCAGGAAGGTCTCCCAGCGGAAGCCGGTCAGCAGGGAATGGACGAAGGCCACCACCTGCACCACGGAAAGCTGGCCGTTCAGACCCATGCCGAGGACGAGGAAGGTGGAGGCGAGGAAGGAAAGCCGCCCGATGCGCCAGAGACGGGGCCGTCGGGTGATCCATTCCTGCGCGAAGAGGATCAGGGTGAGCACGGTCAGCATCAACCCGACGATGGCGATCTGCGGGTGCTTGTCCTCCCACGCCTGTTTCCACAGCGGTTCAGGTTCCGGCGGCGGGGCAAGACGGAAGGCGCCCGGCAGGGTGTAGGGAACCGCCACGTCCATCGCGACCTCGCCCGTCGCGGTGGGCCGGGTGGCCCGGATTTCCACCGTCAGGGGCTTCGTCGGGTCGATCTCGGGCGGCAGCGCGAAGAGGCTGATTTCCTTCATGACTGGGGCGCCATCGAGCGAAAGCTTCTTCAGCATCTGGTAGCGGTCTTCGACCGGCTGCCAGCGGGTGTCGCCCTGCACCACTGTCACGCGGTTGAACGTACCGGTCTTCTTCCACTCGGTCCCCCGGTGCGACTGCACCCCCTGTCCCATCACGATCAGCGCCGAACCGCCTGCGCCAAGGTTCCCCACCGCCCGGGTGAAATCCTGCTGGCCGAGAAGGTTCTGCCCCACGGTCGGCGGGTCGATCACGCCCACCCAGAGATGCAGGAAATCGCCGTCACCGGGCTGCACAGGGACCTTGGCACCCTGCAATGCCGCCGCCGCCTCGGTCATCGAGACGCGGGCCTCGGCGAGCGCGCCCATCGCCAGAAGCTCGTCCCAGGTCGCAGGCGCATAGGTCAGCCGGTCCACCCCGCCGCCCGCCGCGATCAGGCCCCGCCCGATGGCCAGCGTCCGCGCGGTGCGCAGGATGCCGTCGCGGATCACGCCGGTCGAGACGGTGGCGCGGGAGATGACGGGGGGCAGCGCGCTGGTGTCCGGCGCGGGCGCGGCGAGGTCGAAACCCTTGAAACCCGCCACATAGTCGGAAATGTCGGCATCCGAGATGCCGAGCGTCAGCACGGGTTCGTTGTGCCGCACCAGAAGGGCGCCCGCGATCCGCGCCTGTGGCGTGACCGCCACCAGCACGTCGAGCGGTCGCCCGGAATAGCCCACCGACCCGGCGATTTCCCAGGTCGAGCCGACCTCACCCACCACCCGACCGTCTTGTGACACCGTCCAGCCGGGCACACCCTGATCGACCCGCGCCACCTGCACCGGACCGTCCAGACCCAGAAGAGCCGCCGCCTGTTCGGCGCTGGGGGCCATCACCGCAAGCGCGTCGTCGGCAATCAGCCCTTCGGCCCGCGAAGACGCCACGGACAGAAGCAAGGCCAGGATGGCTGCAAGAAGAACGCGCATGGGCGGGGCCTTTTCCAGTGCCGCAGACCCTGCGGCGTCCCGCCCCGGACCGCCTTAACGAAAGTCAAGGTAACGGGGCCGTGACTGACACAGGGTCTGCACAGCCTCACCAGCTGAACGGAGAGATTCCCATGACGACCCGAGCAAGACCCGCCAGGGCGATGTTGCTGGGCACGGCCGCCCTTTTCCTGGGGCTGGCCCTGCCCGCGATTGCGGAAGACAAGCCCAAGGACCACGCCGACGGCCCCGCCGCCGCCTATGAGCCCAACATGAACACCCTGGGCCAGATCAAGGTGGAAATCCCCGGCTTCAAGCCCGACGACCCGGTGATGACGCCCGAGGAATTCCAGAAGGCCGCCACGATCTACTTCGAGCGCTGCGCGGGTTGCCACGGCGTGCTGCGCAAGGGGGCAACCGGAAAACCGCTGACCACAGACATCACCCGCGAGAACGGGTATGACTACCTGCAGAGCTTCATCACCTACGGCTCGCCTGCGGGGATGCCGAACTGGGGCACTTCGGGCCAGCTGACCGAGGAAGAAGTGGGCATGATGGCCCGCTATCTGCTGCTGGAGCCGCCGCAGCCGCCGGAATGGGGGATGCCCGAGATGATGGCGTCCTGGAAGGTCCTGGTGAAGCCCGAGGACCGGCCGAAAGAAAAAATGAACGACATCGACATCGACAACCTGATGTCGGTCACGTTGCGCGATGCGGGTCAGGTCGCCCTGATCGACGGCGGCACCTACGAGATCAAGGCCGTGATCGACACCGGCTATGCGGTGCATATCAGCCGCATCTCGGCCTCGGGGCGCTATCTCTTCGTCATCGGCCGCGACGGCCTCGTGAACATGATCGACCTCTGGATGGAGACCCCGGCCACCGTTGCCAGCATCAAGATCGGCATCGAGGCGCGCTCGGTCGAGACCTCGAAGTTCGAAGGGTTCGAGGACAAGCTGGCCATCGCCGGGGCCTACTGGCCGCCGCAGTTCGTGATCATGGACGGCGACACGCTGGAGCCGAAGAAGATCGTCTCGACCCGCGGCATGATCTACGACGAACAGACCTACCACCCGGAACCGCGCGTGGCCTCGATCCTGTCGTCGCACTACAAGCCCGAGTTCATCGTGAACGTGAAGGAGACGGGGAAGATCCTCTTCGTCGACTACACCGACCTGAAGAACCTGAAGATGACCGAGATCGAGGCCGAACGCTTCCTGCATGACGGCGGCTTCGATTCGACCAAGCGCTATTTCCTGGTGGCGGCGAACCAGCGCGGCAAGATCGCGGTGGTGGACACCAAGGAAGACAAGCTGGCGGCTCTGGTGGAGACCGGTGGCGCGACCCCGCACCCGGGGCGCGGCGCCAACTTCACTCACCCGGTCTACGGCCCGGTCTGGGCGACCAGCCACCTGGGCGACGAATCGGTCGCGCTGATCGGGACCGACCCGGAGGGGCACCCCGACCAGGCCTGGAAGATCGTCGACAGCTTCTTCGGGCTGGGCGGAGGGTCCTTGTTCATCAAGACCAATCCGGCCTCGAACCATCTTTACGTCGATGCGCCGCTGAACCCGGATGCGGAAATCTCGGGCTCGGTCGCGGTGTTCGACATCGACAAGATGGGCGGCGATCCGAACGTGGACCCGGAATACACCACTCTGCCAATCGCGGAATGGGCCGGGATCCCGGAAGGCCAGCCGCGCGTGGTGCAGCCCGAGTTCAACAAGGACGGCACCGAGGTCTGGTTCAGCGTCTGGAACGGCAAGGACCAGGAATCGGCCATCGTCGTGGTCGATGACAAGACGCTGGAGCTGAAGACGGTGATCAAGGACAAGCGCCTGATCACCCCGACCGGCAAGTTCAACGTCCTGAACACCAAGGACGACATCTACTGAGGCGTTCCCTTGCATCCGCGGCCCCTCTTTGCCGCGGATGCAGCCTGGCGGGGGTGTGTATTCCCTTCACCCCCGCCCTTTTCACCTAAGCCATCGGGACCCGAGAGCCATGAAAGACCACCGCCGCGCGTTCCTTCCGGGTTCGGTCCACCTTGTCGGTGCAGGCCCCGGTGATCCTGAATTGCTGACGCTGAAGGCCCTGCGGCTGATCCAGTCCGCCGATGTGGTCGTGCATGACCGCCTGGTCTCGCCCGAGATCATGGCGCTGGTGCCCGCGGGCGTGCGCCGGATCGACGTCGGCAAGCTGCCGAAATTCCACAAGGTCCCGCAAGAGGCGATCAATGCGCTCCTGGTCGACCTCGCCCGCGAGGGGCTGGTGGTCGCGCGCCTGAAGGGCGGCGATCCCCTGATCTTCGGGCGCGGCTCGGAAGAGGCGGAAGCCTGCCGTCTGGCCGGTGTCGCAGTGAGCTATGTTCCCGGCATCACCTCGGCGCAGGGGGCGGCCGCCTCGACCGGGGTACCGCTGACCCATCGCGGGCTGGCGACGGGCGTGCGCTACGTCACCGGCCACCGGGCGAAGGATGCCGTGCTGGATCTCGACTGGGCCTCGCTTGCCTCGGAAGAGACGACGCTGGTCGTCTACATGGGCGCGGGCAACATTGCCGAGATCGCGCTGCAGCTGATGCGGCATGGCATGGTCCCCGCCCTGCCGGTGCTGGCGGTTTCTGCGGCCACCACCCCGCGCGAGGAGCGGCTTCTGTCGACATTGGGCCAGATCGGTACCGATGTCGCGAAGGCGCAGCCGGAAGCGCCTGTCCTCTTCGTCATCGGTCGGGTCGCCGGGATGTATCCTGAGATCGCCGAACTGGATGCCGCCCTCTGCGAGGGGGCGGGGATGGCGGCCTATGCGTAGCCTTGCAGCCCTTCTTCTGCTGGCCCTGCCCGCCGCCGCCGACATCGCCCCCGGCCGCGCGACAGAGCTGGAGCATATGGTGTTGCAGGACTGCGGGTCGTGCCACGGGCTGACCCGCAAGGGCGGGTTGGGACGACCCCTGACCGAGGAGGCGCTGGCCCATGCCGACCGCGAGGGCCTTGCGCTGATCATCCTGGACGGCGTTCAGGGCACCGCCATGCCGCCCTGGCGCCCGCTTCTGACCGAAGCCGAGGCGCTGTGGATCGCCGATTACCTGAAAGGGGAAACCCCATGAAACGCCTCTGCCTGCTCGCTTTCCTCGCCACCCCGCTCTGGGCCGGGGACGAGCTGACCGCCACCGGCGACCTCGGCCTCGTCATCGAACGGGCGACGGGCAGCCTGGTGCTGGTGGACCGCTCGGACCGTGCCGCCGTGGGCCGGATCGAGGGGTTGGGCGACCTCAGCCATGCCTCGCTGACCTATTCGCCCGACGAACACTTCGCCTATGTCTTCGGGCGCGACGGCGGGTTGACCAAGGTCGACATCCTGACCCGCGCCGTCGTCGCCCGGACAGTGCAGGCGGGGAATTCCATCGGCGGGGCGATTTCCGACGACGGCAGGCTGGTCGCCGTGTCGAACTATGAACCCGGCGGGGTCAAGGTGTTCGACGCGGATACGCTGGAGCTGGTTGCCGACATTCCCGCCGCGGGCAAGACCATCGGCTTGGTCGACGTCCCCGGCCGCCGCTTCGCCTGGGCGGTCTGGGACACGGGCGAGGTGTTCCTCGGCGATTTCTCGGGCAAGGCGCCGGTCATCACCTCGCTGGGGAACGCGGGCAAGAACCCCTTCGACGCCGTGCTGACCGATGACGCGCATACCTATCTCGTCGGGCTTTTCGGCGAAAAGGGCGTCACAGCCTTCGACCTGTGGGATGATGCGGCGCAGCCGGTGAAATTCCTGACCGACTACGGCAAGGAAGGTGAGGACATGCCGGTCTACAAGATGCCCCACCTGCAAGGCTGGGCCTTCACCGAGGGGCAGTATGCCCTGCCAGCGGTGGGGCGGCACAAGATTCTCTGGGTGGACCGCGACAGCCAGGAAACCACCGCGACCACCCCGGTCCATGGCCAGCCGGTCTTCATCATCGCCCAGCCCGCCAGCCCTTTCGTCTGGGTGAATTTCGCCACGCCCCTGAATGACACCGTGCAGGTGGTGGACAGCCGCAGCCATGAGGTCGTCGCCACGCTGACTCCCGGCAAGGCGGTGCTGCACATGGAATTCGCACCGCGCGGGGCCGAGGTCTGGATCAGCTCGCGCGATGACAACAAGGTCCTGGTCTACGACACCAAGACCCGCGAAAAGGTCGCCGAGATCCCTGCCGAAGCGCCAAGCGGCATCTTCTTCACCGCCCGCGCCCACCAGACGGGGCTCTGACCGCGATGGACCGGATCGACCCCATCGATCTTGCGCTTCTCGACGGGTTCCAGCGCGATTTCCCGCTGGAGTCGCGGCCCTTCGCACGGATCGGCGAAAGGCTGGGGCTGGCCGAGGCCGAGGTGATCGACCGCCTGTCGCGGATGCAGGCGACCGGCCGCATCGCCCGGGTCGGCGGCACGGTGCGGCCGAATACCGCCGGGGCCTCGACCCTTGCCGCGCTCGCCGTGCCCGAGGACCGGATCGAGGCCGTCGCGGCCATCGTCGGCGCCGAGCCGGGGGTCAACCACTCCTACCAGCGCGAGGATGACTGGAACCTGTGGTTCGTGGCGACCGCGCCCGATGCGGCGGCGTTGGAGCAGATGCTGGCCCGGATCGAAGCGGCGAGCGGTCTGCAACTGCTGGACCTGCGCCTCGTCCGGGCCTTCAACATCGACCTCGGCTTCCCGCTGAAGGGGGACAGGGTCGCGATGCCTGGCGGACGCCACGTCGAGACGACCGTATTGCGCGGCGATGACCGGCCCCTGCTCGACGCCCTCAGCTGCGGGCTGGATCTTACACCCCGGCCTTGGGCCACCCTCGCCCTGCGTCTCGGGCGTGACGAAACTGCCGTCCTGTCGCGCATTGGCGTGCTGCTGGCGGCGGGTATCCTGACCCGCCTGGGCGTCATTGTCCGGCATCGGTCGCTTGGCTTTACCTCGAATGCCATGGTGGTCTGGGACGTGCCCGAAACCGCGACACTGGCCGCCGGTCAGGCGCTGGCCGCCTTGCCTGGCGTGACGCTCGCCTATGAACGCCGCCCCATCGCCGGGGTCTGGCCCTATCGGCTTTACTGCATGATCCACGCCCGATCCCGTGCCGAGGCCGGGGAGGTTCTGGCCACCGCCCGTGCCCTGCCCGCGCTGCAAGGCGTCGATCACCGTGTCCTCTTTTCCACCCGCTGCTTCAAGCAGTCCGGGGCCCGTCTGTCGGAGGCCGCCTGATGCGCACCACCCTTTCCCCCGAGGCGCTCGACGCCACCGACCGCCTCCTGATCAATCGCCTGCAGGACGGCTTGTCGATGGAGCACGCCCCCTTCGCCCGCGTCGCGCGCGAGGCGGGCCTGACCGAGCCCGAGGTCGTCGACCGCATCACCCATCTGCGCGAGATCGGCGCGATCACGCGCTTCGGCCCCTTCCTCGACGCCGAGGCGATGGGGGGGGCCTTCTGCCTCTGCGCGATGGCGGTGCCACCGGAGCGCTTCGACGAGGTCATGACTTTGGTCAATGCCCGGCCCGAGGTGGCGCATAATTATGAACGCCTGCACCGGCTGAATATGTGGTTCGTCCTGGCCTGCGAAAAGCCGGACCAGATCGCGGAAGCAGCGGTGCGGATCGAGGGGGAGACGGGGCTTCAGGTCCTGCGCTTCCCGAAACTGAAAGAGTTTTTCATAGGCTTCCGGGTAGAGGCATGACGCTGGACGCGACCGATCGGCGGATATTGAAGGCGACGGCCTCCGGCCTGCCGCTGACCCCGCATCCCTTCGAGGAGGTCGCGCGCTGGCTGTTCCTGCCGGAAGGCGAGGTCATCGCCCGGATGCAGGCGATGCAGGACGACGGAATCATTCGCCGAGTGGCCGTCGCGCCCAACCACTATGCGCTGGGGCTGGCGACCAACGGGATGAGCGTCTGGGACGTCGCGGACGTACAGGCCGAAGCGCTTGGCGCCCAGGTCGGCGCCCTGCCCTTCGTTTCGCATTGCTATCTCAGGCCCCGCGCCCTGCCGGACTGGCCCTACAACCTTTTCGCCATGCTGCATGGCCGCTCGCGCGGGGAAGTCGAGGCCAAGCGCGCCGAGGTTGCCGCGCTGTTGGGCGCCGCCTGCCGGTCGAACGAGATTCTCTATTCCACCCGCATCCTGAAGAAGACCGGGATGCGCCTCGCCGGAGAAGGTTGATGTTCCGCCTGACGCAATACATGCGCGAGCTTGTCAATCCCACGCCCGTCCGCCACCGCCATGGGCCGGTCAAGCCGGTGGTGATCTGGAACCTGACCCGCACCTGCAACCTGCGCTGCCGGCATTGCTACACCACCAGCGCCGATGTGCCGTTTCCGGGGGAGTTGAGCCATGAGCAGGCGATGGGAGTCCTGGACGACCTGTCGCGCTTCGGCATCCCCGCGCTGATCCTGTCGGGGGGCGAGCCGCTGTCGCGCTTCGACTTCTTCCCGTTGGCAGAGCGCGCGCGGGAGCTGGGCTTCCGGCACCTGTCGCTGTCAACGAACGGCACCAAGGTTGCCGAGAACATCGACCGGCTGGTCGACCTGGCCTTCGACTATGTCGGCATCTCGCTGGACGGGATCGGCCAGATGAACGACTGGTTCCGGGGGGTGGACGGGGCCTTCGATGCGGCACTGGCGGGCGTCAGGGCCTGCAAGGCCAAGGGCGTGAAAGTGGGGCTGCGCTTCACCATCACCGAGGACAACGCCGACATGCTGCCCGCGATGATCGACCTCTGCGATGCCGAAGGGGTGGACAAGTTCTACCTCTCGCACCTTGTCTACGCGGGTCGGGGCAACAAGAACCGGGGCGAGGATACCGAACGCGCCCGCACCCGGAAGGCGATGGATCAGCTGATCGACCGCGCCTGGGTCGCCGTGGCCGAGGATCAGCCGCTGGAAATCGTGACCGGCAACAACGACGCCGATGCCGTCTGGTTTCTGCGCTGGGTGGAACGCAACTTCCCCTCGCAACGGGCAGCCCATGTGGCGCGCCACCTGGAGGCCTGGGGCGGCAATTCCTCGGGCCTCGGGGTCGCCAACATCGACCCGCAGGGCAAGGTTCATCCGGATACCTACTGGTCCGACTACACGGTCGGCTCGGTGAAGGACACGCCGTTCAGCGCGCTCTGGACCGGACCCGACCCGATGCTGGCGACGCTCCGCCAGCGCCCCCGCCCGCTGAAGGGCCGCTGCGGCGCCTGCGCCTTCAAGGACATCTGCGGCGGCAACACCCGCATCCGGGCGCTGCAAGTGACCGGCGATCCCTGGGCGGAAGACCCCGCCTGCTACCTGACCAATGCCGAGATCGGGGTGGACGAGACCGACCGCGTGACCGTCACCCCCTTCCGGGGAAAGAGCCATGATCCCGAACATCGTTTTCTCTAACCGTCGTGCAGCCCCCCCTCCCCGACCCTCCCCCACGCGGGGGGAGGGAGGTGCCCGGCTGTTGCCGTTTTCCCGGGCGGATCAACCCGCGGCTCCCCTCCCCCCGGTGGGGAGGGGATGGGGGTGGGGGGCTCGCCGCTGGCCAAAGGGCGCAACGATTGCCCTCGTGCTCCTCGCCACCCCCGCCCTGGCCCAGCCCGACGGCGCGGCGATCTATGCCGACCTCTGCGCCTCCTGCCATGCCGAAACCCGGCTTGGCGGCACCGGCCCGGCGCTGATCCCGGAGAGCCTGGGGCGGCTGAAGGGCGACAAGCTGGCCGCCACCATCACGGATGGCCGGGCGATGACGCAGATGCCCGCCTTCAAGGCCACGCTGAAGCCGGAAGAAATCGCCGCCGTCGCCGATTTCATCTCGACGCCGCTCGTCGCGCCGGTCTGGGGCGAGGCGGAAATCGCCGCCTCGCGCAGCCTGCGCGACGACTACACCCCCACCGCCGCACCCGTGTTCACCGCCGACCCGATGAACATCACCCTCGTCGTCGAAACCGGCGACAGCCATATCTCGGTGCTGGACGGCGACACTTTCGACGTGCTCGACCGCTTCGAGACGCCCTTCGCCGTCCATGGTGGGCCGAAGTTTTCCTCGGATGGCCGCTATGTCTTCGTCATGTCGCGCGACGGCTGGGTGCAGAAATATGACATCTGGTCACTGCACGAAGTGGGCCGCGTCCGCGCCGGACTGAACAGCCGCAATATCGCGATGAGTTCGGATGGGAAGTATCTCGCCGTCGCCAATTACCTGCCGAACACCCTGACCATCCTGAACGCCGGCGACCTGACCGTGGCCAAGGTGTTCGAGGTCAAGGGCCGCAACGGCGACCCCTCCCGCGTCTCCGCCGTCTACCAGGCACCCGAGCGGGGCACCTTCGTGCTGGCCCTGAAGGATGTGCCGGAAATCTGGGAAGTGGCCTTCACCGAGGACGGCGGACCCTATTCGGAAGGGCTGGTCCATTCCAACGAGAACGGGATGGAAGAGGCAATGGGCGTGGAAAAGGGCCTCTTCGCCCGCCGCCGGATCGCGGTCTCGGCCCCGCTGGACGATTTCTTCTTCTCGCCCGACTACCGGGAACTGATCGGGGCGAATCGCGAGGGCGAGACCGGCGTCGTCGTCAACCTCGACGTAGGCCGCGAGATCGCCAGCCTGCCCTTGTCGGGAATGCCGCATCTCGGCTCCGGCATCAGCTGGGACCGGAACGGCCACCGGGTCGTCGCCATCCCGCACCTGAACGAAGGCAGAATCAGCGTGATCGACATGGAGGACTGGTCGCTGATCAAGACCGTCGAGACCTCCGGCCCCGGCTTCTTCCTGCGCAGCCATGACGGGACGCCCTACCTTTGGGCCGATGTCTTCACCGGCGAGCACAAGGGCGAGATGCACATCATCGACAAGCAGTCGCTGGAGGTGGTCAAGGTCCTCAAGCCCGAACCCGGCAAGACCGTGGCGCATACCGAGTTCACCCGGGACGGGAAGTATGCCCTGGTCTCGATCTGGGAGATGGACGGGGCGGTGATCGTCTACGATGCCGCGACCTTCAAGGAAATCAAACGCTTGCCGATGGTGAAACCCTCGGGGAAATACAATGTCTGGAACAAGATCACCTTCGAGGACGGCACCAGCCACTAGGCCCTCCTGGCGGCTGATGGCCTTGCTCTGGCCCTTCGCCACCGCGGCGGCGGCCATCAATCTTTTTCTCCTCGGGCTGATCGGGCTGTCCATCGGCCTGCCCGCGATGCAGCCCGTCACCGCGCTGTGGCTCGCGCTGCCCTTGGGCCTGCCCGCCACCTGGCTGGCGGCGCGCTGGGTCGCCGGCCTGATCGCCGAGGCGGAACGCGCCTGACCTAAGTCAAGGCCGGATCGCAGCGGCCATGCCAAGACGCCATGCAGCAAACCCCGAAAGGATAGCCCATGTTCAAGCAACTTCTCCCCATCCTCGCGCTGGCCATAGCCGCGCCGGCCTTCGCCGATCCCGACGCTCACAAGGGCGAGGAAAACTTCAAGAAGTGCAAATCCTGCCACTCGATCATCGCGCCCGACGGCACCGAGATCCAGAAGGGCGGCAAGACCGGCCCGAACCTGTTCGGCGTCGTCGGTCGCGCCGCCGCCTCGGCCGCCGATTTCAAATACGGCGAGGGGATGCTGGAGTTGAACGCAAAGGGTGTCGTCTGGGATGAAGCGCAGATCGCCGCCTATCTGGCCGACCCGACCGCCTGGGTGAAGGCGACCACCGGCGACGATGCCGCCAAGTCGAAGATGAGCTTCAAGCTGCCCGACGCCGAGGCTGCCGCCGACATGGCGGCCTATCTCGCCACGGTGAAGTAAGCCCGGGCATCCCGGCCCCTGCCCTTCCGGCGGGGGCTATCCGGTCGACACCACCTCGACCGGGGCCGGAACGAACTCGCAGGCCTGCCGCCGCTCAACGCCTTATGCGCGCTTCCCCACCACGGCGACGCCCAGCGCCTCCAGAACGCGACCCTCGATATGCGCCGCATCCAGCCCGGCGACCCGATACATCGCCTCGGGTGAGGCCTGGTCGATGAACACATCCGGCAGCACCAGCGCGCGGAACTTCAGCCCCCGGTCGAACACGCCTTCCTCGGCCAGCAGCTGCGCCACATGGCTCCCGAAGCCGCCCACCGCGCCTTCCTCCACCGTCACCAGCGCCTCATGCCCCCGCGCCAGCCGCAGCACCAGCTCGCGGTCCAAGGGCTTGGCGAACCGGGCATCCGCCACCGTCACCGAGACGCCCCGCGCCGCCAGGGCTTCCGCCACCTTCAAACTCTCTGCCAGCCGCGTCCCGAAGGACAGGATCGCCACCCGCGACCCTTCGCGCAGAACCCGGCCCTTGCCGATCTCCAGCGGAATGCCCCGCAAGGGCATCTCCACCCCCACGCCCTCACCGCGCGGATAGCGGAAGGCGATCGGCCCCGCGTCATGGGCAACCGCCGTCGCCACCATATGCACCAGCTCCGCCTCGTCGGCCGCGGCCATCACCACCATTCCCGGCAGGTTCGACAGGAAGCCGATGTCGAAGGCCCCGGCATGCGTCGCCCCGTCCGCCCCCACCAGCCCGGCCCGGTCGATGGCAAAGCGCACCGGCAGCCGCTGGATCGCTACATCGTGCACGACCTGATCGTAGCCTCGCTGCAGGAACGTGGAATAAATCGCGCAGAACGGCTTCATCCCCCCCGCCGCCAGCCCCGCGCTGAACGTCACCGCATGCTGTTCCGCGATCCCCACGTCGAAACACCGCTTCGGGAACCGCCCGGCGAACAGGTCCAGCCCCGTCCCGTCCGGCATCGCCGCCGTCACCGCGACGATCTTCTCGTCCCGCTCGGCCTCTGCCACCAGCGACTGCGCGAAGACCTTGGTATAGGACGGCGCATTCGACGCCGCCTTCATCTGCACCCCGGTCAGCACATCGAACTTGCCCGTCGCGTGCCCCTTGTCCCGTGCCGCTTCCGCCGGGGCATAGCCCTTGCCCTTCTGCGTCAGCACATGGATCAGCACCGGCCCTGTCGCCCGCGCCTTCACCGTGCGCAGCACCGGCAGAAGCTGGTCCAGGTCATGCCCGTCGATGGGCCCGACATATTCGAACCCCAGCGACTCGAACAAAGTGCCGCCAATCGCCATGCCCTTCAGCATGTCCTTGGCCCGTTTCGCCCCCTCCTGGAACGGCGGCGGCAAGAGGCTGACGAACCCCTTCGCCACCTGCTTCAGGTCCTGCATCGGCGCTTCGGCATACAGCCGCGACAGATAGGCCGACAGCGCCCCCACCGGTGGTGCGATCGACATCTCGTTGTCGTTCAGCACCACGAACAGCCGCTTGCCCAGATGGCCCGCATTGTTCATCGCCTCGAAGGCCATGCCCGCCGACATCGCCCCGTCTCCGATCACCGCAATCGCATCGCCCGGATCTCCACCCAGGTCGGCGGCCACCGCAAAGCCCAGCGCCGCAGAGATCGAGGTCGACGAATGCGCCGCCCCGAACGGGTCATAGGGGCTTTCCGACCGCTTGGTGAAGCCGCTCAAGCCGCCTTCCGTGCGCAGGCTGCGGATACGATCCCGCCGCCCGGTCAAGATCTTGTGCGGATAGCACTGGTGGCCCACGTCCCAGATCAGCTTGTCGCGCGGGGTGTCGAAGACGGCATGCAGCGCCACCGTCAGCTCCACCACGCCCAGACCCGCGCCCAGATGCCCGCCCGTGACCGAAACCGCCGAGATCGTCTCCGCCCGCAACTCCCCGGCCAGCTGGTGCAGTTCCCGGTCGGACAAGGCCTTCAGGTCCGAGGGCACGGTCACGCGGTCAAGCAAGGGGGTAGCGGGTCGGTCGGTCATCATGCCTGCCTTCGGGCCATCACTTGTCCCGCGCGATAACGAAGCGCGCCGCCGCAATCAAGTTGGCTGCCGCGTTTCCATACCCGTCCAGCGCTGCCTCGGCCTCGGCCACCAGTGCCGCCGCCCGCGCCCTGGCTCCCTCCAGCCCCAGCAGCGAGACGAAGGTGGCCTTGCCTGCGCCCGCATCCTTGCCCACCCGCTTGCCGGTCCGGGCCTCATCGCCCGTCACGTCCAGAATGTCGTCCGCGATCTGGAAGGCAAGGCCCAGGGCCGTGGCATAGCGGCGCATGGGGGTAGGGTCGGCCAAGGCCATCACCGGCCCCGCCGTTGCCGCCCAGTTGATGAGCGCCCCGGTCTTGCCCCGTTGCAGCCGCTCGATCTCGGCAAGCGTCAAGGGCGTCAAAGCCGTCTCGGCCGCTATATCCAGCGCCTGCCCGAGAACCATCCCCATCGCGCCTGCCGCGTGGGCCATGCCGGCAACCAAGGCCAGCTGGGCATTGTGCGGCACGCCGGACGGGTGGGTTAGGAGGTCGAACGCCAACGCCTGCAAGGCATCGCCCGCCAGAACGGCAGTCGCCTCATTCCATTTCACATGAACCGTCGGCTGACCTCGCCGCACGTCGTCATTGTCCATGCAAGGCAGGTCATCGTGGACCAGGGAATAGGCGTGCATCGCCTCGATTGCAGCGGCTGCGTCCACGGAATGATGGTCGGGTATGCCATGCAGGGCCGCGCCCTCCATCACCAGGAAGGCCCGAAGTCGTTTTCCGCCGGTCGCCGCATAGCGCATGGCCTGCATGACAGGCTCGTCGCCCATATCGCTCATGCGCCGGTCCAGCTGCTGCTGGACGATCTGCTGCACCACCGCCAGCCGTTCGGAAAACGTCACATCCCCTCCGCCGGGGCCGTCCCCACCGCGCGCCCCTCCTGCGCCCGGATCAGTTCCACCTTCTCTTCCGCTTCGGCCAGTTTCTTCGCGCAATGCGCCTTCAGCGTCGCCCCGCGTTCATAGAGCGCAATCGACTGTTCCAGCGGCACCTCGCCCCGTTCCAGCGCGCCCACCACCTGCTCCAGCGCCGCCATCGCGTCTTCGAAGCTCATCGTCTCCACCGGCTTATCGCTCATCGGCCCCGCTCCTCCAGCACTGCGACATGCGCGGCGACCGAAGCCGCCAGCGCGTCCAGATCATAACCACCCTCAAGCGTCGAGACCACCCGCCCCCCCGCGAAATCGCATAGGCGGTCGGTCAGCCAGCGGTAATCCTCCGCCTGCCACTCCAGCCCTGCCAGAGGATCATCCGCATGCGCATCGAACCCCGCAGATATGAGCAGCAACTCGGGTTCCCAATCCGCCAGCGCCGGAAACACTACCCTCTCATAGAGCGCCCGCATCTCCGCCCCGTCCGACCCCGCGCGCAGCGGAAGGTTCAACACCTGCCCCTGCGCGCCCCGCTCCTCCACCCGCCCGGTCCCCGGATAAAGCGGCATCTGATGGCTGGAGACGAACAGGCATCGCCCCTCATCCCAGAGCAGATCCTGCGTCCCGTTCCCATGGTGCACGTCGAAATCGACGATGGCGACGCGGCCAAGCCCGTGATGATCCAGCGCCCGCTTGGCTCCGATCGCCACCGTCCCGAACAGGCAGAACCCCATCGCGGTTTCCCGCTCCGCATGATGCCCCGGAGGCCGCCCCGCCACGAAGGCCGTCTTCGCCTCGCCCGACACCACCGCGTCGACGGCGGCACACATCCCGCCGACCGCGCGCATCGCCGCCTCGTAGGACCCCGGCGACAGGAACGTGTCTCCGTCCAGCTGCGCCCAACCCTCCTGCGGGACCGCCGCCTTCACCCGCGCCAGATACCCCGCCGGATGGCAGCGCAGCACCTCGGCCTCCGCACCCAGCGGACATTCCCGCCACTCCACCGAAATCCCGTTCAGCCCGCGCTCTACCGCCGCCAGCCGCGCCACCCGTTCGGGATGGCCGGGCGGAGTCACATGACCGGCGAAAGCCTTATGCGTGAAAACAAGCACCGCAAAGCCTCATTTTCTGTCCACAAATATCCCGGGGTCCGGGGCAGCGCCCCGGGGCGTCCACCCTCAATCCGGTTGCAGCATATAGCCCTCGCCCCGCACCGTTTGCAGGTAGCGCGGCGCCTTCGGATCGTCCTCGATCTTCCGCCGCAGCCGGGTGATCTGCACGTCCACCGCCCGCTCCTGCGCCGCATCCTCGCCCTGATCGGCCACCAGCTTCTCGCGGCTCAGCGCCACCCCCGGCTGCGAGGCGAAGATGCGCATCAGCGCCGCCTCCGTCGCCGTCAGCCGGACCGGAGCCTCCCCCCGCCACATCTCGCCCCGGTCGAGGTCGTACCGCACCGCGCCCAGGTGGATTACCTGCCGCACCGGCTCCGCCGCCCGCACCGCAGGCACCCGCCGCAGGATCGCGTTGATCCGCAGAAGCAATTCCTTCGGCTCGAAGGGCTTGACCAGATAGTCGTCCGCCCCCGCCTCCAGCCCCTCGATCCGGTTCGCCGCCTCGCCCCGCGCCGTCAGCAGGAGGACCGGCGTCGACATCCTCTGCCGCAACGCGCGCGTCAGCGTCACCCCGTCCTCGCCCGGCATCATCACGTCAAGAACGATCAAGTCGAATTCCAGCCCCGCCAGAATTCTCCGCGCCTGCGACGCATCGCGCGCGACCGACACCAGGAAACCGTTTCGCATCAGGAACTTCTGCAACAGTCCCCGGATGCGCTCGTCGTCATCCACGATCAAGAGATGCGCATCAGGGACCATCAGCCGCCCTCCTTCAGGCGGTTGTACTGGCGCCGCATCTCCGGATCCATCATCGCCTCCAGCACCTGCCGGAAGCCCGCCACCGCCTGCGGCCCTGCCGCCCGGTAGGCCGCCCGCATCCGCGCCCGCTGCGCGTCCGACAATTCCCGCTCCAGCATCTGTCCCTTGTCCGTCAGATGCAGATGCCGCTCCCGCGCATCCACCTTGCCCTTTTCGCTGCGAACAAGGCCATCCTCGATCAGGGTGCGCAACACACGATTCAACGACTGCTTTGTAACACCCAGGATCGACAACAGATTGCTCACCGTCGTCCCCGGGCTGCGATGGATGAAATGGATCGCCCGATGATGCGCCCGGCCATAGTCCTTGCCCTCCAGAATCCGGTCCGGATCCGCCGTGAAGCCGCGATAGGCGAAGAACATCGCCTCGATGCCCTTGCGCAACTGCTCGTCCGTCAGGAACAGCAGGCTTTCCCCGCCCGGTGTCTCGGCCATCGCCACCTCCTTCGTCGCGATGAATTTACGTCAGCCTTGTTGACTTTCCAAGCACGAACCCGTAACTCTCCCCCGATTTCGCGCAAGAATCTGTCCGGATCGGACCTTTCAAGCGCAACTTTCGCAAAGATGGAGGGCAGGATGGCTGCTTACGACGATCGCGACGGGTTCATCTGGATGGATGGCAAGCTGGTGGAATGGCGCTCGGCGAATGTCCACATCCTGACCCATGCCCTGCATTACGCCTCTTCGGTCTTCGAAGGCGAGCGGTGCTACAACGGCAAGATCTTCAAGGGCCACGAACATTCGCTGCGCCTTCTCGAATCCGGCCGCCTGCTCGACATGCCGATCCCCTACACGGCGGAGGAGATCGACGCCGCCAAGGAAGCCGTGCTGAAAGCCAACGGTCTGACCGACGCCTACATCCGCGCCGTGGCCTTCCGGGGCGCGGGCGACGAGATGGGGGTCGCCTCGCTTGGCAACCCGGTCCGCCTCGCCATCGCCTGCTGGAGCTGGGGCGCCTATTACGGCGACGCCAAGATGAAGGGCGCCAAGCTCGACATCGCCAAGTGGAAGCGGCCCTCGCCGGAAACCATTCCCACCGCCGCCAAGGCCGCCGGACTCTACATGATCTGCACCATGTCCAAGCATGCTGCGATGGAAAAGGGCTGCTCCGACGCACTCTTCTACGATTTCCGCGGCTATGTGGCCGAGGCGACGGGGGCCAACATCTTCTTCGTCAAGGACGGCGAGGTCCACACCCCGAACCCCGACTGCATCCTGAACGGCATCACCCGGCAGACCGTGATCGGGATGCTCAACGACATGCAGATCAAGGTCCACGAACGCCATATCAAGCCCGAGGAACTGGCGGATTTCGAACAGTGCTGGCTCACCGGCACCGCCGCCGAAGTGACTCCGGTCGGCCAGATCGGCGACTGGACCTTCGAAGTGGGCGATCTGACCAGGCGCGTCGCCACCGAATACGAAAAGCTGGTCCGCAGCTGAACCTGGCGCCTTGCGGGGACGGGCAGCACCAGTCGTGCCGTCCCCGCAGCGCCTTGGCGCTTCCCCCGCGCAGCTTTTCCCATTGCCTTCCGGCCCGATTTCATGCTGTTGCGGCACCGTCTGAACCGGCACGGACCGGCGTCTGCGGGGTTTGCAATGGATCGGCCTTTCCCGATCATCTCACTGTCCTTCACGGCGCTCCTGATGCTGCTGCTGACGGTGGATATCGCGTTCATTCTGGTGGATGCCGTCGCCTTCTTCGCCAAATGGGCCGGGATGATTTCCGCCATTCCCGATGAGCTGAAGATCACCCGCGACGGGGCGTTGCCCGAGATGCTGGGCTATGTGAAATGGGCCATCATCATTGTCGCGCTGGTCTGGCTTTCGATCCGCGATCGCTGGTCGGTTCCCTTCCGCTGGGCCTTGGTCTTCGTGATGGTGCTGGTCGATGATTCCCTGCAAGAGCACGAAACGATCGGCGCGATGCTCGCGGGCCGCCTGACCCTGCCCGCCAGCCTGCAAGCCCAAAGCCAGGACATCGCCGAAGTCATGGTCTTCTGCGCGATGGGCGTCATCGCGGTCCTGATGACCGCAACCCTGTTCAGCCGGAATGGCGCCGTCGCCCGCGCGCTCAGCCTCCGCTTCGCGCTGATCATCGCCTTCCTCGCCTTTTTCGGCGTGGCCCTCGATTTCCTGCACCAGACCATCAAGCTGTTCAGCGAAGGCACCATCGCCGCCGACTTCCTGCCGCAGTTCTTCGGCTTGCTGGAAGACGGGGGCGAGATGGTCATGGCCAGCGTCGCCACCGCCTTCGTGCTGACGCTGCCGGGCATTGAATCCATGCCCCGCAGGTTGGAACGCGCGCCCGGCTGAACCGGATCGCCGATCCGGCCGTCAGGCCAGTTCGGTCGTGACCTCGATATTGCCCTTGGTCGCATTGGAATAGGGGCAGATGAAATGGCCGCGCTCGGCGATCTTCTCCGCCACCGCACGCTCGACGCCCGGCATCGTCACCACCAGCTTCACCTTCAGTCCGAAGCCGCCGTCCGACCGCGGCCCGATTCCGACATGAGCGTTTACCGTAGCGCTGTCCGGCACCGTGCCCAGCTTCTCGCTTTGCGCCGCAAAGCGCATCGCGCCCAGGTAGCAGGCCGAATAGCCCACGGCGAACAACTCCTCCGGGTTATGCCCGAGGCCCGAGCCGCCCAGTTCCTTCGGGCTGGCATGGGTCACCGTCAGCTGGCCATTCACCAGCCCCGACACCCCGTTGCGACCGCCCCCCGTCGCCTTGGCTTCCGTCCAGTATTTCGCATCGACCGACATGGCATTCTCCTTATCGTAAGCGATTAAATCGTGCGCGATCTTACTGCATCAGAATCGACCCGCTGTCAACCGGCTTGAGTTTCCATCGTACACGATATAAACTGCCCGCATGACCCTCGCGCCACCCGACATGCTCTGCTTCGCGCTGCATTCCGCGTCCCATGCGATGCACGCGGCCTATGCGCCGCTGTTGCAGCCCCTGGGCTTGACCTATCCGCAATATCTGGTGCTGACCTCGCTGAACGCCCGCGACGGGCAGACGGTCGGCCAGCTGGGCGCCGAGGTGCGGCTCGACTCGAACACCCTGACACCTCTTCTCAAACGGATGGAAAGCGCCGGATGGCTGCACCGCAGCCGCGACGGCAAGGACGAACGCCAGGTGCGCCTGTCCTTGACGGACGCCGGGCGCGATCTTGCCTCCCGCGCCGCCGGGGTGCCGCGCGCCTTCGCTGAAAAAACCGGACTCCGGCAATCGGAACTCGCCGACCTGCGCGACATCCTCGCCGCGCTGCGCGACCGGCTGAAGCCGGCGAAAGCTTGACAAATTCCTAACGCCCGCAGGCAAGACGTTGAAAACGCTTGCCCGGAACTCCCTGTCCCGCGTGGACAGTCAGGCGGTACGGCCCCGCTCGATCCGCAGGAACTGCACCAGCCGCGTCGACCCGGATGTTCCGCGGGGCCGCTGCCAGGTTTCTCTCGGGGTGCGGGCCAGCCGCAGGAAATGCTTCAGGCGACCCCCGCTCGTCCGGGTGCGATGGTCGGCAAGATGACGGCTCATGCTCTCCTCCAAGGGTTGCTTCTCCTCAGCTTGCACCCGAATCGCCGTTCCGCCAACCCCGTTCGGACCCCACCCCGGCACGATCCCGCCGAGAACGGCTTGCTCTGCCCGATCAAGCCCGACTAGTCTCGCCCCAGGCAACGGGGGCATCATGCGACGTCAAGGCAAGACCATCCTGATCACCGCCGCCGCAGAGGGCATCGGCCGCGCGAACGCTCTGGCCTGCGCCGCCGAAGGCGCCCGTGCTATCGCCACCGACCGCGACGCCACTCTCCTCGCCGGACCGGCCTTCCTGAAGGGTGGCGAGGTCCGCGCATGACAAGGATCACCGGCCTGCGCACCATCGACGTCCGTTTCCCGACCTCAGAGCACCTCGACGGTTCGGATGCGATGAACCCCGACCCGGACTATTCCGCCGCCTATGTCATCCTCGAAACCGACGGCCCGCATCAAGGCCACGGCCTCACCTTCACCATCGGTCGCGGCAACGAAATCGCTGTCGCCGCCATCCAGGCCATGCGGCATCTGGTCGTCGGCCTCGACATGGCCTGGGTGGCCGAGGACATGGGCCGCTTCTGGCGCCATGTGACCAGCGACAGCCAGCTGCGCTGGATCGGCCCGGACAAGGGGGCGATCCACCTTGCCACCGGCGCCGTGGTCAATGCGGTCTGGGATCTCTGGGCGAAAATGGAAGGCAAGCCCGTTTGGCAGCTGGTCGCCGACATGACGCCCGAGGAACTGGTCCGCTGCATCGACTTTCGCTACCTGACCGATTGCATCACTCCCGGCTGGGCGCTGGACTTCCTGACCGAAATGGCCGCGACCAAAGCCGAGAGGGTGACGATCCTGAAAGCCGAAGGCTACCCCTGCTACACCACCTCCGCCGGCTGGCTGGGCTATGACGACGCCAAGCTGAGACGGCTGTGCCGCGAGGCGGTTGATGCGGGCTTCAACTACATCAAGATGAAGGTCGGGCGCGATCTACAAGATGACATTCGCCGCCTGACCATCGCGCGCGATGAAGTCGGGGCCGATGTAAATCTGATGATTGACGCCAACCAGGTTTGGGAGGTGGATCAGGCCATCGACTGGGTGCGCCAACTGGCCTTCGTGAAACCCTGGTTCATCGAGGAACCGACCTCGCCCGATGACGTGGCCGGGCACCGCAAGATCCGCGAAGCCGTCGCCCCGGTGCAGGTCGCGACGGGCGAGATGTGCCAGAACCGCATTCTCTTCAAGCAGTTCATCATCGAAGGCGCCATCGACGTGGTGCAGATCGACTCCTGCCGCCTCGGTGGGCTGAACGAGGTGCTGGCCGTCATGCTGATGGCCGCGAAATACAGCCTGAAAGTTTGCCCACACGCCGGCGGCGTCGGCCTTTGCGAATATGTCCAGCATATGTCGATGATCGACTATCTCTGCATCGCCGGTACGCGCGAGGGCCGGGTGATCGAATTCGTCGACCATCTGCATGAACATTTCCTCGACCCCTGCGTGATCCGCAACGCCGCCTACATGCCACCCACGAAGCCCGGTTTCTCGATCCAGATGAAGCCGGAAAGCCTTGAAACCTGGCGCTTCCGGGGCTGACGATGGACCTCGGGCTCAAGGACAAGGTGGTGATCGTCACGGGCGGCGGCTCCGGGATCGGGGCGGCGGTCAGCGAGGTGCTGTCCGAGGAAGGCGCGATCCCGGTCATCCTGACCCGCCGCGCGCCGGATGCCGGGTGGCTGGCAGGGGTGAAGCGCGCCGATCTTGTGCTCGCCGACCTCTCCGACGATGACCAGTGCCACCGGGCCGTCACCGAAATCCGTGCCCGGCACGGTCGCGTCGACGGGCTGGTCAACAACGCAGGCGCCAATGATTCCATCGGGTTGGACGCCGGACCTGAAGCGTTCCGCCAAAGCCTCGACCGCAACCTCGTGCATTACTACACGCTGGTGCATCTGCTCGCCGACGACCTGCGCGCCACGAAGGGGGCCATCGTCAACGTCTCGTCCAAGACCGCGCTGACCGGGCAGGGCGCGACCTCGGCCTATGTCGCCGCCAAGGCGGCCCAGCTTGGCCTGACCCGCGAATGGGCCGCCGCCTTTCTGAAGGACGGCGTCCGCGTCAATGCGGTGATCCCGGCGGAGGTGATGACCCCGCTCTACGCCAACTGGCTGAAAACCTTCGACAACCCCGAAGAGCACCTGGCCGAGATCACCCGCCGCATCCCCCTTGGCCAGCGGATGACCACCCCGCGCGAGATCGCCGATACCGTGGTCTTCCTGCTCTCGCCCCGATCCTCGCACACCACCGGGCAATGGCTTTTCCCCGACGGCGGCTACACCCACCTCGACCGGGCCATCGCGGGCTAGATGGATCGGCCCAACCGCGCCACCGCCCAGCGCGCCGCATCCGCCACGGCGGGGTCCGCATCCTCAACCAGCCCCGCCGCCACAGGCGCAAGCTTCGGCAGGCCGGAGTTCCCGATGGCATAAAGCACATTCCGCACGAACCTGTCGCGCCCGATCCTCTTGATCGGCGATCCCGCGAACCGGTCCCGGAAACCCGTGTCGTCCAGCCGCGCCAACTCTGCCAGCTCCGGCAAGCCGTGCTTCGGCTGATACCCGATCTCCTTCGCCGCGACCGCGAACTTGTTCCAGGGGCAGACCGCCAGACAATCGTCGCAGCCGTATATACGATTGCCTATACAGCCCCGCAGCTCCGTATCGACAGGCCCCCGGTGCTCGATGGTCAAATAGGATATGCACCGCCGCGCATCCAGCTGATATGGCGCGGGAAAAGCCCGGGTTGGGCAGATGTCCAGGCAGGCCGTGCAAGTCCCGCAATGGCTGACCTCGGGCTCGTCCGGCGCGAACTCCAGCGTGGTGAAGATCGCGCCCAGGAACACCCAGCTCCCCAGGTCACGGCCCAGCAGGTTGGTGTGCTTGCCCTGCCACCCCAGCCCCGCCGCCTGCGCCAAAGGCTTCTCCATCACCGGGGCGGTATCGACGAAGACCTTGATCTCGCCGCCGCCTTGGTCGATCAGCCAACGCCCCAGCCGCTTCAGCCGCCGCTTCACCAGGTCGTGGTAATCCTTCCCCTGCGCATAGACCGAGATCACACCCCGGTCCCGCTGCGCCAGCCCCGCCATCGGGTCGCCCTCCGGCGTATAGGCCTCGGCCAGCATGATCACCGACCGCGCCTCGGGCCAAAGGGCCGCCGCCGACCCGCGCCAGCCCTCGCGCTCGGCCATCCAGCCCATCTGACCGTGCCGCCCCGCCGCCAGATAAGCCCTGAGCCGCCCCGCCGCCTCGGGCACCGCATCCGGGCGACAGATCCCCACCTTCACGAACCCTTCCTCCAGGGCCCGCGCCACCAGCTGTTCTTTCGTCAGCCCTTTCATACTGGTGCAAATATCCCGGGGGTTCGGGGGCTGGCCCCCGATCCGCCACCGGGTTCAGAAATCCAGATCGGCATAATGCGCCGCCGGCGGAAAGCCGGACACCTGGTCCGCCAGCAGCGGCCGGAACGAGGGCCGCGACTTGATCTTGGCGTACCAGTCCTTCAGTACCCCGTGCCGGTTCCAGTCCACGTCACTGATATAATCCAGACAGCTCAGATGCGCCGCCGCGGTGAAATCGGCCAGCGTCATCGCATCCCCCGCCAGCCAGCGCCGCTGATCCAGAAGCCAGGCCATGTAGTCGAGGTGATATTTGATCCGCGTCGACCCTTGCTTGACGTTGCGCGAATCCGGGTAGCCCTGCCCGGTGACCTTCTTGTTCACCCGCTCGTACAGAAGCTTCGACGTCACCTCGTTGTGGAACTTGTCGTCGAACCAGGCACATAGGCGCCGCACCTCATAACGCCCCTCGGCCCCCTTCGGCATCAGCGGCGGCTCGGGCGTCTGCTCCTCGATGAACTCGCAGATCGCCTGGCTCTCGCTCATCACCCGGTTGCCCATCTTCAGGATCGGCACCTTCCCCGCCGGATTCCGGCGCAGGAAATCGGGTGAGGGCTCCCAGTAGCGCTCCTCGACCAGCTCCACCTCGATCTTCTTTTCCGCCAGCGTCAGGCGCACCTTGCGGCAGAAGGGCGACAGCGGAACATGGTACAGGCGGTTCGAGGGGCGGTTCATCGGGCGGCGGCCTCCGGTCTTCCCTCTCATTGCAGCTATGGGGGCGGGAATTCAATCCCCGGCCCGCCTCAGCCCTCGAAACAGGCGGAACGACCGTCCGCCGCGATGGTTTCCGCGCCCGAGATGATGGCCCGCGTCCGGCTCTTCATGAAGGTCGACGGTTTCGACGCGCTGCGCCCCTTCGGATCGGGCAAGACCGCCGCCAGCCGCGCCGCCTGCAAGGGTGTCAGGTCCTTCGCATCCACGCCGAAATAATGCTGCGCCGCCGCCTGCACGCCGAAAACGCCATCGTCGAATTCCGCAACGTTCAGATAAACCTCCAGAATCCGCTGCTTCGACCAGACCAGCTCGACCACCGGGGTCAGCACCGCCTCCATCGCCTTGCGCGCCCAGCTGCGACCGTGCCAGAGGAAGGCATTCTTCACCACCTGCTGGCTGATGGTGCTGGCCCCGCGGTTGCTGCCCGCCTCGATCGCCTCGCGGATCGCGGCCATGTCGAAGCCCCAGTGGTTGCAGAAATTCGCATCCTCCGCCGCCACCGCCGACCGGCCCATCACCGGCGCGATCTCCTCCCACGGCACCCAGTCTTTCTCGATCCCGCCCAGCCGCCAGGCCTCGCCCAACTGGTAGAGGTTGATCGGCGGCGGGACGAAGCTGAACAGCAGGATCAACACCGCATAAAGGGCAGCGAGGCCGCCAAGCCCGCGACCCAGCCATTTCAGCCCCCGACGCAGCCACGACCGCCGCACCGGCGCGGGCGCTTCGGCCTTCGCCTTCCGCTTGCGCGGGGCGGGTCCGGCCTTTTCGGCTGCTCTGTCGGCGGGCTTCCCGGTCATCCTGCTACATGGAGGCCGCGCGGCGCGGGCCGTCAACCCCGTCCACGCTCAGATCAGGTCATCGGTCGCCTGATGGTGCAAGGCCTGATCGGGAATCTGCGCCTGCATGTCGTAAAGCGCGTCTTCGGTCGCGGCATCAAGCCGGGTTTTCAGGATCTTCGGCGCGCCGCTCAGCGATTTGAGCCGCTCCAGCACGGCATCGGCGCCCAGAAGCCGCACGCGCATTCCCACCACGGCGGTCCCGGCCTCCAGCAACCGGCTGGCGGCCTCGAGGAATCCCGCGTCAAGGCCCGCCGCCAGGAACTGGGCGGCCAACCCCCTGCCGCCCTGGACCGGTTTGCGCGGGTCGAGGAACAGCATCCCGATCATCGTTCCCCAGCGGCCGCCACCCAGCGGCTGCCCGGTCGCCAGGTCGGTCGACTGGTTGATCGAAACCCGGCCGGTCCCGTCGCGCGTGACCACGACGATGTCTTCCGGCTCGGTCCCGGCCTTCTGTTGCAGCACGGCCAGCGCCTCGCCGGCGACGAAGGCGGCGCTCTGGCTGCGATAGGCGAGAAGGATCAGGTCGGACACGTCAGGGGCTCCGCTGCGGCTTGGGTCTGGTCGACAATCTAGGCGGGACTGCATTTTGCCAACAAGCGGAATCGCCCTTTCCCGCCGCAACCGGGCCTTGCCACGACCGAGGCGGACGGAAAATCGCTTTGCGCCGACGCGATCCGGGGCTTATCGCTGCGCCGGTTGGGCAGGGACGAGAAATGGACGCGACAGGATGATCACACGAGCGTTCACCAGGGGCGATGCCCTGTCCGAGGCGGTCTATTCCGACTGCGAGCGGTATCGCTATCTGCTGACCCGCCGCTGGAGCGAGGGTCCAAGGGCGCTGTTCGTGATGCTGAACCCCTCGACCGCGACCGAGGTGCAGAACGACCCCACGGTCGAGCGCTGCGAGCGGCGGGCGCGCGCCCTGGGGTATGGCGCCTTCCGTGTCGCCAACATCTTTGCCTTTCGGGCCACGGACCCGAAGGTGATGCGGGCGGCTGCCGATCCCGTCGGCCCTGGCAATGACGCCGCGATCCTGTCCAGTCTGCCCTGGGCCGACAACGTCCTCTGCGCCTGGGGCAACCACGGTTCGCATCTCGGCCGCAGCGCGCAGGTGACCGCGCTTCTGCGCCAGAGCGGTGCCCCCCTGTTCCACCTTGGCCTGACCGGACAGGGCCAGCCCAAGCATCCGCTCTACATCGGGTATGACCAAAAGCCGCAACCCTGGTAGCCCTCAGGCCGCGACCAGGCGGACATCACCCGCGCTGACCGGAGCCCCGTCAACCACGGCAATCTTCGCACCGTCGATGAAGATCGAATGCCCCGGTCCGCCCTCGTTCGGCTCGACCGTCAGCACCGGGTCGGGATGGACGGCCTGGTCGTAGACGATGACCAGCCGGTCCTGAGCCGGATCATAATCGACGATATGCGCCAGCGAGGCCTCATTCAGCCATTCCTGCAACACGAACTCGTCACTGCCCGCACCGCCTGTCGCATGGTCGCCCGCGCCGAGGATGAGATGATCGTTCCCCTCGCCGCCGTTGAGGAAATCGGGTTCCTGCCCGCCCTCAGCCTCGACGCCCGAAATCCTGTCATCGCCACGGCCACCGTCCAGCTCGTCCTTTCCGCTGCCGCCGGTCAGATGGTCGTTGCCGTCGCCCCCCGACAGCCAGTCGTCATCCTCGCCGCCGTCCAGCCAGTCCTCGCCTTGGCCGCCCAGCAGGGTATCGTTCCCGGCGCCCCCCGACAGACTGTCGTCACCGTCGCATCCGGCCAGCGAATCCCGGCCGTCCCCGCCTTCGATCACGTCGTTGCCAAGGTCCCCCTGGACCGTGTCGCTTCCGTCACCCGCACCGACGCTGTCATCGCCCGCACCCGCCCAGACCGCATCGTTTCCGGCGCCCGCATCGATACAGTCGTCGCCGTCGCGACCGTTGATCAGGTCGGCGCCATCGCCACCCTGGATCACGTCATTGCCGCCGTGCCCGTCCAGCACATCCGCATCATCCGTTCCCGGCACGGTCACATCCGGCTCCACCGGATCGACACTGTCGTCCGAGGTCGGGATCGTCGGGTCCCCGGAAAGATCGTCCAGCAGGTTGCCGTCGCTGAGCGCCCCGTCCTCCTCCTGCGGGTCATCCTCTGGCTCATCGGGCTGATCGTCCTGCGCCGATATCAGGGCGTCGGCGGCAAGACCGGCCATCATCACGCCGAAGAGACCCAGAATGGCAAGCAATTCCGCTACTCCCTTTCACCGAACCGACCGGACCGGCCACTCTCACCGTTAACCATCTGGCAACGCACAGGAACTTCAGGGGGAACGTATCATGAATCCTGCGCCTTCCCTAGCAGCGTCAGGGCATCCGGCCGGGGAATCTGGACTCAGGGTTAACAACCCGTTTCCCAGAACGAATCCGCTTCCCCTCGCCCCCGAATCCGCCTATACGCCCGCATCCGCCTTCGGGCGGAGCCTCCAAGGGCCCTGCTGGACGACATCCCGGCTTGCGCCATGACCCTTCAACCAAAGGAGACCCCGATGTCGATCACCGTCGAAGAAAAGGCGAAGCTCATCAAGGAATACGCGACCAAGGAAGGCGACACCGGCTCGCCCGAAGTCCAGGTTGCGATCCTCTCGTCGCGCATCGCCACCCTGACCGAGCATTTCAAGGGCCACAAGAACGACAACCACTCGCGTCGCGGCCTTCTCATGCTCGTCGCCCAGCGCCGCAAGCTGCTGGACTACCTGAAGAAAACGGACGAAGCGCGGTATTCCTCGCTGATCACCCGCCTCGGCCTGCGTCGCTAAGACCGGCCACAGCTACACAAGACGCCCGTGCCCCCAAGGCGCGGGCGTTTTGCGTTGCGCCCGCAGCACGCCTATATAGACCCAAACTGGAGGGCATCATGGCTGACGACAAATTCCCCGGCTGGCACGGCACCACCATCCTCGCCGTCCGCCGCGGCGGCGAGGTCGTGGTCGCGGGCGACGGCCAGGTCTCCCTCGGCCAGACCGTGATCAAGGGCACCGCCCGCAAGGTCCGCCGCCTGTCCCCCGGCGGGCATGACGTGGTCTGCGGCTTCGCGGGATCGACCGCCGACGCCTTCACCCTGCTGGAACGGCTGGAGAAGAAACTGGAAGCCGCACCCGGCCAGCTCGCCCGCGCCTGCGTCGACCTGGCGAAGGACTGGCGCATGGACAAATACCTGCGCAACCTGGAAGCCATGCTGATCGTCACCGACGGCAGCGCGCTTTACGTCATCACCGGCGCCGGCGACGTGCTGGAACCCGAACATGACGTGGCTGCCATCGGCTCTGGCGGCAACTTCGCCCTCGCCGCCGCCCGCGGCCTGATGCAGACCGACCTCCCAGCCGAGGACATCGCCCGCAAGGCCATGGCCATCGCCGCCGACATTTGCGTCTACACCAACGGCAACCTGACGGTGGAACGGATCAAGGCTCAGGCCAGGACTCAGGCCTGACCCATTTCCTTCTTCACCTGCATATATGCCGTCAGCACCGCGTTCATCCGCGTCTGGTAGCCCGGCCCCTGCGCCTTGAAGAAGTCGAGCACAGCCGGATCCACCCGCAGCGAGATCAGTTTCTTCCGCGTCGTTTCGCGCAGCGAGGCTTCGACCCAGGCCACTGTCGACAGCGCCTCGACCTCCAGCTCCTCGACCTGCCGATCAGGTGTCAACACCAACGGCGCCGCCAGAGCCCGCTTCTCCGCGATGCTCAAACGTTTCGGAACCTCGTCCACCATGCACACGCCCTTCTTTCCGTGCCCAGCCTTTGCGCTGTGGTCTTCTTTATGTATTTCAACCGTTTATGGCCGAAAGCATATATACGACTTGTAGATATGCGACCTTCCGATTGTATATACTGCCTGCCCGGTGAACTTACCTCACTTGGTTTGCCCCGACAAACCCCTTATCTCTGCACGAACAGTTTCTTGCCGAGGCACCATCGGGATGACCCCAGAAGATATTCGCGCCGCCGTCGCCGCCGGCATCCTGACCGAGGCGCAGGCAGCATCGCTCTCGGCCCTTGCCCATGATCGGGCCGGCAAGCGCGCCACCCTTCCTTCCGAGGACGAACCCTTCGAGTTCTTCCGTGGCTTCTCAGAAATCTTCATCTCCATCGGTCTGATCATCCTGCTCACCGGCGTTACCGGCCTCCTGGCAGCCTTCGGTAGCTTTGCCCTCCTCACTCTGGTCCCCCTCGCCACCGCCGCAATCGCCTGGTGGTGGGCGGGTTACTTCACCCTGAAGCGCCGGATGACCCTGCCCTCGATGGTGCTTGCCACCGCATTCGGCATCGGCATCGTGATCTTCGTCTTCACAGTCCTGGCCCAGGCCGGCCTTGACGAACGGATGATCGCCATCCTTGGCTTCGTCGTCTCCGCCCTCGCCATGGTCGCCTGGTATCGCCGCTTCCGCCTGCCCTTCGCCGCCTTCCTGACCGGCGGCTTCACCCTCGGCGCGGTCTACGCCGTCACCGCCTCCGCCTCGAACCTCGCCGGGCTCTTCACCGGCCTCCACGGCTACCGTTCGCTCTTCGACCTCGGCGAAAGCCCTGCCTTAGCCACCGCCACGCTCCTGTTCGGCATCGGGGCCTTCCTTGTCGGCATGTGGTTCGACACCCGCGACCCCCATCGTCTCGGGCGGCATTCGGCCACCGCCTTCTGGTGCCATCTCCTCGCCGCGCCCGCGCTGGTGAACACCGTCGCCGTCACCCTGCTGAATGGCGGCGGCGTCGGGTTCCTTGCCATTGCCCTCGTGCTGATCACCGTCCTGGCGCTGGTCATCGACCGCCGCAGCTTCCTGACCGCCGCCATCGCCTATATCGCCCTTGTCATCGCCTGGGCCATGGGCGAGGGCGGCGGAACCAGCTGGATCTTCGTCCTCCTCACCCTTGGCGCCTTCATCACCGCCATCGGCACCTGGTGGGTGCAGCTTCGTGCGAAAGTCATGCAACTGCTTCCCGATTTCCCCGGCAAGTCCCGCCTGCCGCCCTATGGATCCACCGAATGACCAACCTGACCCCCCGCGAGATCGTCTCCGAGCTTGACCGTTTCATCATCGGCCAGAAGGAAGCCAAGCGCGCCGTCGCCGTGGCGCTGCGCAACCGCTGGCGCCGCAAGCGGCTGGACGACGACTTGCGGGACGAGGTCTATCCGAAGAACATCCTGATGATCGGCCCCACCGGCGTCGGCAAGACCGAGATCAGCCGCCGCCTCGCCAAGCTGGCCAAGGCCCCCTTCCTCAAAGTCGAGGCCACCAAGTTCACCGAAGTCGGCTATGTCGGTCGCGACGTGGATTCCATCGTGCGCGATCTTGTCGATGTCGCGATAAACGACACCCGCGCCCAGATGCGGGAAGAGGTGAAGTCCCGCGCCCACAAGGCCGCCGAGGACCGGGTGCTAGAGGCCCTCGCCGGCAAGGACGCCCGCGAGCAGACCCGCGAGATGTTCCGCGGCAAGCTGAAGCGTGGCGAACTCGACGACACGATGATCGAGATCGAGGTCACGGATGCCGCCCCCGCCATGCCGCTCGGCTTCGGGATGCCCGGCATGGAAACCCAGATGCAGGGGTTGCAGGACCTGTTCAAGGCCTTCGGTGGTCGCACCAACCGCAAACGGATGACGGTGGCGCAAAGCTATGAGGTGCTGATCGGGCAAGAGGCCGACAAGCTTCTCGACGACGAAGCCGTCCGCACTGCGGCTTTGGAGGCGGTGCAGGAAAACGGCATCGTCTTCCTCGACGAGATCGACAAGATCTGCGCCCGCTCCGACGCCCGCGGCGCCGATGTCTCCCGCGAAGGCGTCCAGCGCGACCTGCTGCCGCTGATCGAGGGCACCACCGTCTCCACCAAGCACGGCCCGGTCAAGACCGACCACATCCTCTTCATCGCCTCCGGCGCCTTCCACATCGCCAAGCCCTCCGACCTCCTGCCGGAACTGCAAGGCCGCCTGCCGATCCGCGTCGAACTCGCGCCCCTGACCGAAGAGGATTTCGTCTCCATCCTGACCGACACCGACAACGCGCTGACCCGGCAATACACCGCCCTGATGGCAACCGAGGATGTGCAAGTCACCTTCACCCCCGACGGCATCGCCGCCCTGGCCCGCATCGCCGCCGAGGTGAACCGCAGCGTCGAGAACATCGGCGCCCGCCGCCTCTACACGGTGATGGAGCGCGTGTTCGAGGACCTCAGCTTCCACGCCCCCGACCGCTCCGGCCAGTCCGTCACCGTCGATGCCGGATTTGTCGAAACCCACCTCGGCGCCCTCGCCCGCTCCGCCGACATCTCGCGCTACGTGTTGTAACCCGCCCCACCCCGTAGGTCGGGGTTCACCCCGACTCTGCATTGAACCATGTCACCATGGCTGGCTCTCTGCGCCAAAGGGCCGGCCTTTTATCTTTGCCCCAAATATCCCCGCTGGAGGCAAACATCAGCGCCCTGGATGGGCCGCGAACCCAAATCCTGACACGCGGTAAACGCCCGCACCCAACCCACTGAAATCAAACGATCTCCCAAGTTTGTCCACTGTGGACACCCCCTCTTCCCCCACCGCCGCTCACCCGATACTCTCCCCCAACCACGGGGGACCCAAAGTGACCGAAGACACCGTCACGCCGATGATGGCGCAGTATCTGGAGATCAAGGCCCAGAACCCCGGCGCCCTCCTGTTCTACCGGATGGGCGACTTCTACGAGATGTTCTTCGACGACGCCGTCGCGGCATCCGCAGCCCTCGACATCGCCCTCACCAAGCGAGGGCAACATCTGGGCGAGCCCATCGCCATGTGCGGCGTCCCGGTCCACGCCGCCGAGGGCTACCTTCTCACCCTGATCCGCAAGGGCTTCCGCGTCGCCATCGCCGAACAGCTGGAAGACCCCGCCGAGGCGAAGAAGCGCGGCTCCAAATCCGTCGTCAAACGCGACGTCGTCCGTCTCGTCACCCCCGGCACCCTGACCGAGGACTCCCTTCTCGAAGCCCGCCGCCACAACTTCCTCGCCGCCTATTCGGAAGTCCGCGACCAGGCCGCCTTCGCCTGGGCCGACATCTCGACCGGCGAGTTCCGGGTGATGCAATCCTCCCTCGCCCGCCTCTCCCCCGACCTCGCCCGCATCGCCCCCCGCGAACTCCTCCTCTCCGAAGCCCGCGAACGCGACCTCATCCCTCTCCTCGACAGCCTCGCCGTCACCCCCCTTTCGCGCGGCAGCTTCGATTCCACCAACGCCGAGAAACGCCTCTGCGACCTCTTCCACGTCGCCTCCCTCGACGCCTTCGGCACCTTCGACCGCGCCGAAATCTCCGCCATGGGTGCCCTCGTCGACTACCTCCACCTCACCCAACGGGGCCGGATGCCCCTCCTCCGCCCGCCGGTCAGGGAACCCCTCGGCGGCACGATGCAGATCGACGCCGCAACCCGCCGCAACCTCGAACTCACCCAGTCCCTCTCGGGTGGCCGCGACGGCTCCCTCCTCTCCGCCATCGACCGCACCGTCACCGCCGGCGGCGCCCGCCTCCTCGAACGCCGTCTTTCCTCCCCCTCTCTCGACCTGCACACCATCCACGCCCGCCAGGCCGCTCTCGATTTCCTCCTCGAAACCCCCTCCTTCCGCGACCGCCTGCGCGAAGCCCTGGCCCATGTCCCCGACATCGACCGCGCCCTCTCCCGCCTCGCGCTCGACCGCGACGGCCCGCGCGACATGACCGCCATCCGCGCCGGACTGGAGCAGGCCGGCCAGATCGCCACCCTCCTGACCGCCGCCCCGCCCCTGCTGGCCGAGGCCGCACAAGCCCTCACCGGCCACACCGACCTCGTCACCCTCCTAACCGAAGCCCTCATCGGAGAACCCCCGCTCCTTGCCCGCGACGGCGGCTATATCGCGCCTGGCTACGACCCCGAACTCGACGAAACCCGCGCGCTTCGCGACGAAGGTCGCGGCATCATCGCCCGCATGCAGGCCGAGTATGCCGAGGCCACCGGCATCGCCTCCCTGAAGATCAAGCACAACAACGTGCTCGGCTACTTCATCGAGACGACAAGCACGCATGAAGACCGGATGCGCGCGCAGCCGCAGACCTTCATCCACCGCCAGACCACCGCCGGGCAGGTGCGCTTTACCACCCTCGCACTTTCCGACCTCGAAACCAGGATCCTGAACTCGGCCAACCACGCGCTCGAGATCGAAAAGCGTCACTATTCCGGCCTTAAGGCCCATATCCTCGATGCCTCCGCCCCCATCGCCCTTGCCGCCCGCGCGCTGGCCGAGATCGACCTCGCCGCCGCCTTCGCCGACCTTTCCGCCGAGGAAGGCTGGTGCGCACCCGTGGTGGACGACAGCCGCGCTTTCCAGATCACCGGGGGGCGGCATCCGGTGGTGGAACGCGCCCTTCGCCGAGAGGGCCTGCCCTTCGTCGCGAACGACTGCCAACTCACCGACAAGGACACGCCCGCCATCTGGCTGCTGACCGGGCCGAACATGGCCGGGAAATCCACCTTCCTGCGCCAGAACGCGCTGATCGCGCTCCTCGCCCAGGCGGGCAGCCATGTCCCGGCGACGGAAGCCCGGATCGGCCTCGTCAGCCAGCTTTTCAGCCGGGTCGGCGCCTCGGATGACCTCGCCCGGGGCCGGTCGACCTTCATGGTCGAGATGGTGGAAACGGCGGCGATCCTCAACCAGGCCGACGACCGCGCGCTGGTGATCCTTGACGAGATCGGGCGCGGGACGGCGACATATGACGGCCTCAGCATCGCATGGGCCACGCTGGAGCATCTGCACGAGGTCAACCGCTCCCGCGCGCTTTTCGCCACGCATTACCACGAGATGACAGCACTCGCAGGCAAGCTGCCGGGGGTGAAGAACGCCACCGTCACGGTCAAGGAATGGGAAGGTGAGGTCATCTTCCTGCACGAGGTCCGCGAAGGCGCCGCCGACCGCAGCTATGGCGTGCAGGTCGCCCGGCTTGCGGGGCTTCCGGCCAGCGTGATCGAACGGGCGAAGGTGGTGCTGGACGCCCTGGAAAAGGGCGACCGCGAGGGCGGCAAGCAGGCCACCCTGATCGACGACCTGCCGCTCTTCCGCGCCGCGCCACCTCCCGCGCCTCCGCAGAGGCAGAAGGTTTCAGCGGTGGAGGAACGGCTCAAGGGGGTTCACCCGGACGAGCTGACACCAATGGAGGCGCTGCGATTGATATACGAAATCAAGGGGTTGGTGTAGAACCCCCCAGCGTATCACCCCGCCGTATTCGACGACACGCCCACCTGCGCCGGACGCAACAACCGGTCGTGCAGCAGGAAGCCTTCGGTCATCACCTGGATGATCTGCCCGGCCTTCGTCCCCGGCAGCGGGGCCTCGAACATCGCCTGATGCAGTTGCGGGTCGAACTGATCGCCCACGGCGGGGGAAATCGGCGTCACCCCGTGCTTGGTCATCACATTGGTCAGCTCGCGCAGGGTCAGCTCCACCCCCTCGATCAGCGCCGCCGAAGCTTCGCGGCTTTCCTCGGGGATCGCCTGGATCGCGCGGTTCAGGTTGTCGTAGACCGGCAAGAGGTCGCGTGCGAGCCGCGTCCCGCCGTACATCTCAGCCTCTTTCCGGTCGCGCTCGGCGCGTTTGCGGGAATTCTCGGCATCCGCCAGCACCCGCATGAACTTGTCACGCAACTCGTCGCGCTCGGCCCGCAGGACCTCCAGCTCATCGACGACCGCGGCCTCAAACTCTTCCGGTTCCACCTCAGAGGCGGTGGTTTCTTCCTGCGACATTCGCACGTCCTCTTGTCACGCCTTGCCGCGGTCAGAGACCAGGCGGCCCACCAGCTGTGCGGTGTAGTCGACGATCGGCACGATGCGGCCATAGTTGAGCCGGGTCGGACCGATGACGCCCACCGCGCCGATGATCTTTCGATCAGCGTTCATATAGGGAGAAACCACCAGACTTGAACCGGAAAGTGAGAAAAGCTTGTTCTCGGACCCGATAAAAATGCGCACACCTTCGCCCGCCTCGGTCAGGTTCAGGAATTCGGCAATATCCCGCTTGCGCTCGAGGTCATCGAACAGCACGCGGATCCGGTCGATCTCGCCCTGATCCGCCGCCTCGCCGATCAGGTTGGCCCGGCCGCGCACGATCAGCCGCTCCGATGGCTCCCCCGCATTCTCCCACAGGGCGAGGCCGCTTTCGACCAGCTGCCGCGCCAGCGAATCGATCTCTTGCCTCCGGCTGGCGATTTCGCGAGCCATCCGCGCGCGAAGTTCGGACAGCGTCCGCCCCTCGGCCAGCGCGTTCAGGAAATTCGCTGCCTCGCGCATGGAGGAAGGAGTCTGCCCCGGCGGCGGCACGAAAACCCGGTTTTCCACCTGCCCGTCGGCGAAGACCAGCACCACAAGCGCCCGCTCGGCACCAAGGCTGACGAATTCGATATGCCGGATCGCTGCCTCGCGTTTCGGCGACAACACCACGCTCGCCCCCCGGGTGATCACCGACAGCGCGGCCCCCACCTCGTCCAAGAGCGTCGTCACATCCTGATCATTCACCCCCAGCGTCGCGTCGATCCGCTCCTGATCCTCGGGAGCGACCTGGCCGACCTCCAGCAGGCTGTCCACGAACATCCGCAAGCCCGCCTGCGTCGGAACCCGACCTGCCGAGACATGCGGACTGTCCAGAAGCCCGAGATACTCCAGATCCTGCATCACATTGCGCACCGTCGCCGCCGAGACCTTTTCCGACAGCGTGCGCGTCAACGTGCGCGACCCCACCGGCTCCCCGGAGGTCAGGTAGCCCTCGACCACCCGGCGAAACACCTCGCGGGTGCGGTCGTTCATCTCGGTCAGGATCGGCTGCGGGCTGGTCATGGTAATCGGGGTTGCATCCCCTGCCTGTGGTTGCATATGTGGCCGCAGTCCGAGCAGAGAGGTCCGGCAATGCGTCCGTCAGGCAGAAAACTAAGCGATCTTCGGGCGGTTTCAATCGAAACCGGCGTGATGAAGCATGCCGAGGGCTCTTGCCTGATCAGGATGGGTGAAACCCATGTCCTCTGCTCTGCCACCATCGAGGACAAGGCGCCGCCCTTCCTGAAGAACACCGGCCAGGGCTGGGTGACGGCGGAATACGGCATGCTGCCCCGCGCCACCAATTCGCGGACGCGGAGAGAGGCGGCCGCGGGCAAGCAATCCGGTCGCACACAGGAAATTCAACGCCTTATCGGGCGCTCGCTGCGGGCAGGCGTGGACCGGCAGGCCCTGGGCGAACGGCAGATCGTGGTGGACTGCGACGTGATCCAGGCCGACGGCGGCACCCGCTGCGCCTCGATCACCGGCGGCTGGGTCGCTTTGCGTCTTGCCGTCAACAAGCTCCTGACCTCGGGCGTGATCATCAGCGACCCGATCCTGGACCACGTTTCCGCCGTCTCCTGCGGCGTCTATGCCGGGCAGCCGGTGCTGGATCTCGACTATGCCGAGGATTCGGCGGCGGGGACCGACGGAAACTTCGTGATGACCGGCGCGGGCAAGCTGGTCGAAGTGCAGATGTCCGCCGAGGGCTCCGCCTTCAGCCAGGACGAGCTTCTCCACCTCCTCGACCTCGCCCGCCAGGGCAACGCTGCGCTGGTTGCCGCGCAACGGGCGGCGCTGGGTCTGTAAGATGCTGAAGCGGGGGGATCGCCTGCTGGTCGCCACGCACAACCGTGGCAAGCTGGAAGAGATCGCCGATCTTCTGGGCCCCTTCGACGTGACCGTCACCGGCGCGGGCGAGCTTGGCCTGCCCGAGCCCGAGGAGACGGAAACCACCTTCATCGGCAACGCCCGCCTGAAGGCCCACGCTGCCGCGAAAGCCTCTGGCCTCGTCACGCTGGCCGATGACTCGGGGTTGGCGGTCGACGCCCTTAACGGCGCGCCGAGTGTATTTACAGCCGACTGGGCCACCACCGCCATGGGCCGCGACTTCGCCGTCGGCATGGAACGGGTCTGGCGCGAACTGGAGGCGATCCACGCCCCCGAACCCCGCCGAGCACAATTCTGCTGCACCCTCGTCCTTGCGACCCCGGACGGGCAAGACCTTGTCTTCGAAGGCAAATCCCCCGGCTACCTCGTCTGGCCCGGTCGCGGTGAGCAAGGCCACGGCTTCGACCCGATCTTCATGCCCGACGGCTACAGCCAGACTTTCGGCGAGATGGACCGTTGGGAGAAGAACCGCCTCTCCCACCGCGCAGACGCCTTCCGCAAGCTCGTCGCCGCCCTGTTCCCGTAGATGGACGACTGGCGCCACGCGGGCTTCGGCCTGTATATACACTGGCCCTTCTGCCAGTCGAAATGCCCCTACTGCGACTTCAACAGCCATGTCGCCGCCCGTATCGACCAATCCCGCTGGCTGACCGCCTTCCAGGCCGAGATCGACCGCATCGGCGCCCTGACCCGGGGCCGCATCCTGAACTCCGTCTTCTTCGGCGGCGGCACGCCTTCGCTGATGGAGGCCGCCACCGTCCAGGGCATCCTCGACCGCATCCGCGCCACCTGGACCCTCGCGAACGATGTCGAGATCACCCTGGAGGCCAACCCCGGCTCGGTCGAGGCCGCCCGTTTCGACGGCTACGCCAAGGCGGGCGTCAACCGGGTTTCCCTTGGGATTCAATCGCTTGATCCGGACGACCTTCGCCGCCTCGGTCGGATGCACTCGGTCGACGAAGCGAAAGCCGCCATCGCCATCGCCCAGTCCACCTTCCAGCGCGTCTCCATCGACCTGATCTACGCCCGCCAGAACCAGACCCTCGCCGCCTGGCGCGACGAACTCCTCCGCGCGCTCGACTTCGGCACCTCGCATCTCTCGCTCTACCAACTCACCATCGAGGACGGCACCGTCTTCGGCCAGATGCACGCCAGGAACCTCCTGCGCGGCCTGCCCGAGGAAGACCTGTCAGCCGACCTGTTCGAGTTGACGCAAGAGATCACCGGCGCGGCCGGCCTTCCTGCCTACGAAGTATCGAATCACGCCCGCCCCGGCGACGAATCGCGGCACAACCTGATTTACTGGCGCATGGGCGACTATGCCGGGATCGGCCCCGGCGCGCATGGCCGACTCACCCTCGATTCGGCCCGATTCGCGACCGAAGCCGAACGGATGCCCGTCCCGTGGCTCGACCGCACGCTCACCGCTCCCGGCTCCGCCGAACACCGCGACCGCCTTTCGCCCGAGGACCGCGCCAGCGAATATCTGATGTTCGCCCTGCGCCTGCGCGAAGGCGCCTCGCTCGACCGCTACGCCGCGCTCGCGGGCCAACCGCTTCCGCAGATCACGCTGGACGAAGTCATCGAGCTCGGCCTCGTGACCCGCGACGGCGACCGCATGCGCACAACCGAAACCGGCGTCATGATGCTGAACGGAATCCTTCGCGCGCTCCTCGCCGACCGCCGCAGCGCCTAATCTCGCGCTACGCGATCTGGTATGGCGGAAAGAAGCTGACACAGGATGTCGAGGTCTTCCAGGCTATCGTAGCGGATCGAGATCTGCCCGCCCTCCGCGCCCGGCGCGTGGTCGATCTTCACCTGCATCCGCAGATTGGCCGACAGGTCGGCTTCCAGCGCCCGCGTATCAGCATCCTTTTCGGAGGTCTTCGCCACCGGCTTCGACGCAGGTTTTGCAGATTCCTGCGCCTTCATCAGCTTTTCGGTTTCCCGGACCGACAGCCCCTTTGCCACGATCTGCGCCGCCAGTTCCGAGGCTTTCGGGCTGCCGATCAGCGCCCGCGCGTGACCGGCCGACAGCGACCCGCCCCGCACCATGTCCTGCACTTCGGTCGGCAGCGACAGAAGGCGCATCAGATTCGCGACATGGCTGCGGCTCTTGCTCAGCGCCTCGGCCAGCTTCTCCTGCGTGTGACCGAATCGGGTCATCAGCTGCCGGAAGCCCAGCGCTTCCTCGATGGCGTTCAGGTCGGCCCGCTGGATGTTTTCGATGATCGCAACCTCCAGCACCTCGGTGTCGGTAAAGTCCCGCACAACAACGGGAACTTCGTGCAGTTGCGCCAGCTGCGCCGCGCGCCAGCGCCGCTCCCCGGCGACGATCTCATAGATGTCCCGCCCCGGTTTCCGCCGCACGATCAGCGGCTGGATCACGCCCTTCTGCCGGATCGAATCGGCCAGGCTTTCCAGCTCGTCCTGCTTGAAATCCAGCCGCGGCTGCTGCGGATTCGGCTCCAGCTTGTCGACCGGCAAGTGCTGCTCGGCTTTGCGGGGGGAGGCCATCTGTTCCGGCCCCGCCAGGTGAACATCCGCCATCAGGGCTGAAAGCCCTCGCCCAAGGCCGCGCTTCTCGTTCTTGCTGTTCATGCTCAGGCCTCTGAAACTTCGGGTGTTTTGTGCCGGGCGTCGATTTCCTTCGCCAAGGCGCGGTAGGCCTCGGCACCCTTCGAGCCGGGGTCGTAGGTCAGCACCGGCAGGGCATAGGACGGTGCCTCGCTGATTCGCACGTTGCGGGGAATCGTCGTCTTCATCACCAGGTCGCCCATGTTTGCCCGCGCATCAGCTTCGACTTGGGCCGTCAACCTGTTGCGGCGGTCATGCATGGTCAACACAACCCCTTCGATACGCAAGTCCGGGTTGGCCGACCGGCGCACATCGCGAATCGTCAGCATCAGCTGCGACAGCCCTTCCAACGCGAAGAATTCGCATTGCAGCGGCACGAGAACCGACGTGCAGGCAACAAGCGCGTTCACAGTGAGCAGGCTGAGAGCGGGCGGGCAGTCGATCAGGATGTAGTCGAAGCCATAGGCATCCATCTCCGGGCGGCGCAAGGCGTCGTGAAGCAAGTAGCTGCGCTTCTCATTCGACACGATGTCCAGGTCGGCAGAGGACAGATCGGCGTTGGCCGGGATGATCATGACCTCCGGAATACCGGTTTCGATCACAACATCCTGTAGGCCTGCCCCATCGACAATCAAATCATAGCTGGTCCGCTTCCGCGCATCCGGCCTGATGCCAAGACCTGTAGAAGAATTGCCTTGCGGGTCGATGTCGACAAGCAGAACGCGCTTGCCCAGCTCGGCCAGGCCCGCAGCCAGGTTGATTGCAGTCGTCGTCTTCCCGACGCCGCCTTTCTGGTTGGCCAGAGCAAGGATATACGGACAGTCAGTCATGGCGGTGGATATTCCTGATCACAAGGATTGCAGCATCGGCATCCGAAAGGCTTTGCTGCGCATCGACGTCAAAAGCCCAGGTTTTCTGAGCCTCAGCAAGTTCTTCGGCATAGCGCGCACCTTTTGGGAAGACAGCGACGCCTCCGGCAGCGAGATGGCGGTCAGCATAGGCCAGAAGATCCGCAAGCGGTGCAAGCGCCCGCGCCGAGATCACTTCGGCATTCAGCGGATCGAGCACTTCAATGCGGCTGCTGCGCACTGTCACGGGCAACGCAAGAGTTTGCGCCGCTTGCCGCAGGAAAGTCGCTTTGCGCAAGTCCGATTCGACAAGCGTAACGCGCAAGTCGGGTTTCAGCTGCTTGGCAAGAATAGCAATAACGACACCGGGAAAGCCACCGCCCGACCCCAAATCCGCCCAGCTTGTCGCGCTGAAGGGGCAGAGAGCGAAAATCTGCGCGGAATCAACAATATGCCGATCCCACAAGTCCGGCAGCGTTGCTTTGCTGACAAGGTTGATTGCAGGCGTCCATCGGCGGACAAGATCTTCGTACTGCTGAAGCGCTGCGAGTGTTTCACGTGAAACATCCAGACCAGCAACAGAGACTTCAGTTGCGCTCGTCATCCTGCAAGCTGCTCCGCTTGCGGCTTCCGCAAATGCGCGAGAATCAGCAGCAGCGCAGCTGGAGTAACGCCCTCGATTCGCGACGCTTGCAGAATCGTGTCCGGCTTTGCACGCGTCAGCTTCTGCTTCAACTCGTTCGACAACCCGGAAATGCCCATGTAGTCAAAATACGCTGGAATGCGCTGGGTTTCCTGCCGGCGCAGATCAGCAACTTCCTTCGCTTGCCGGTCCGAATACTGGTCGTAAGTCGAATCGATCTGGAGTTGGCTCATCACATCCCGGCTCAAGCTCTGGTAGGCCGGAAAAGCAGCCACTACCACATCCAGATCCACGCCGGGAAGCGAAAGCGCTTCATAGGCTGTGCGCTTCCCACCATCCCGGCTGACAGCAATGCCCGCGTCATTCAGCGCTTTCGGTCCGATCAGCACGCCGCTCAACACCGTGCGCCCGGCTTCCAGCGCTTCGAGTTTCGCTTCAAACGCTGCTCGCCGAGATTCGGATACGAAGCCCGCTTCCAGCCCGACGGGAGTCAGCCGCCGGTCGGCATTGTCCGCGCGCACAGTCAGCCGGAACTCGGCGCGCGACGTGAACATGCGGTAGGGCTCCGTCACGCCGCGCGACGTGAGGTCGTCGATCATCACCCCGATGTAGCTGTCCGTCCGGCTGAACTCCACCGGCGGTCGGCCGCTAGATGCCGCGGCTGCGTTCAGGCCAGCTACAATCCCTTGCGCTCCGGCCTCCTCATAGCCCGTCGTGCCATTGATCTGGCCGGCGAAATACAGCCCTGGCACCGCGCGGGTTTCCAGCGTCCGGCGCAGGCCGCGCGGGTCGAAATAATCGTATTCGATAGCATAGCCCGGTTGCAGGATCGTGGTCCGCTCCAGCCCCGGAATCGTGCGGATGTAGGCGTGCTGAACCTCCTCGGGCAGAGACGTCGACAGCCCGTTCGGATAGACCGTATGATCGTCCAGCCCCTCCGGCTCCAGGAACACCTGGTGCGAGGCCTTGTCGGCGAAGCGAACGACCTTGTCCTCGATCGACGGGCAATAGCGCGGGCCGACACCCTCGATATGCCCCCCATACATTGCGGAGCGGCCAAGGTTGTCCCGCACGATCTGGTGAGTCGCCTCCGACGTATGGGTGATCCCGCAGGAAATCTGCCGCGCTTCCGGCGCCCGGTTCAGGAAAGAGAACACCGCCGGATGCTCGTCCCCCGGCTGGCTTTCCAGCCGCGTCCAGTCGATTGTCCGACCGTCCAGCCGCGGTGGCGTCCCCGTCTTCAGCCGCCCCACGGGCAGCGCAAGCTCGGCCAGTTGCGCCGCCAGCAAGCGTGAGGGCGAATCGCCCATCCGCCCGCCCGACATCCGCCGGTCGCCGATATGGATGACGCCGTTCAGGAAGGTCCCGGCCGTCAGCACGACACGGCCCGAAGCAAGTTCCACGCCCGAGGCCAGCACGACCCCGGCCACCACGCCCCCGACCATCCGCAGCCCAGCGACTTCGCCCTCGATCACCTCCAGCCCTGGCGTCGCCAGCAACTCGGCCCGCATCGCCTCGCGATACAGACGCCGGTCAATCTGCGCCCGCGGCCCCTGCACAGCCGGGCCTTTCCGCCGGTTCAGCAAGCGGAACTGGATTCCCGCGCGGTCGGCCATCCGGCCCATAAGGCCGTCCAGCGCGTCGATCTCGCGCACGAGATGGCCCTTGCCCAGGCCCCCGATCGCCGGATTGCAGGACATCGCCCCCAGAGTTTCCACCCGCAGCGTCACCAGCGCGACAGACACACCCATCCGGGCCGCAGCAGCAGCAGCTTCAGCGCCCGCATGGCCGCCGCCGATCACGATGACATCGTAGTGTTTCACGTGGAACACCCTTCACTTGCCGATGCAGAAGCTGGCGAAAATCTCGCCGAGCAAGTCGTCCACATCCACGCGGCCGACAAGCGCATCCAGCGCTCGCACAGCCTGCCGCAAATGCTCCGCCGCCAGCTCGACGCGCGAGTCATCCCTTACCACTTCCGCCCGTGACTCGGCCAGAGAGCGAATTGCCGATGTAACAGCCACGCGATGCCGCTCACGTACCAAAGCGCCGGCAGAGCCCACCCGTTCCCCCAGGATTTTGCCGATCCGGGCCATCAATTCGGGCACGCCGGCCCCGGTCTTGCCCGAGACCGCCAAGCGGGAACCCCCTGATCTTGTGTCTGCCTTGCCCAAAACCACAAGATCATCGCCGGTGGGCTCCAGACTCGAAACCGCTGGCCCCTCCGTCAGGAACAGGCGCAAATCCGCCGCCTCGGCGCGGGCCAATGCGCGGTCGATCCCCGCCTGTTCCAGCCGGTCCTCGGTGTCCCGCAATCCCGCCGTGTCCAGGAACGTCACCGGCAGCCCGGCGATCTCCATCCGGACCTCGATCACATCCCGCGTCGTCCCCGCAATCTCGCTGGTGATCGCCGCCTCGCGGCCCGCCAGCTGGTTCAACAGCGTCGACTTCCCGGCATTCGGCGCCCCGACGATGGCCACCTCGAACCCGTCGCGGATGCGCTCCGCCGCAGCCACGCCCGCCGCCTCGCGTCCGAGGTCGGCCATCAGCCCGTCGATCAAGGCCAGAACCTCGGGAGAGACGTCCACAGGCACGTCTTCATCGGCAAAGTCGATGGTGGCTTCCAGAAGCGCCCCCGCCCGGATCAGATCGCGCCGCCAGCCCTCGACCTTCTGGCCCACCGAGCCCGAGAGAACGCGCACCGCCTGCCGCCGCTGCGCCTCGGTCTCGGCGTCGATCAGGTCCGCCAGCCCCTCGACCTGCGCCAGGTCCAGGACGCCGTTCTCAAGCGCACGGCGGGTGAACTCTCCCGGTTCGGCCAGCCGCAAGCCCGGCTGCTCCGCCAATGCCCGCAGCACAGCCCCGACGACCGCCGGGCCACCATGGCAGTGCAGCTCCACAACTGCCTCTCCGGTGAAACTCGCGCCCTCCGCGAAGGACACTACCAGCGCCTCGTCCAGAAGCTCCCCGCCCCAGGTCAGCCGCCGCAGCCCCGCCACCCGCGCCGCAGGCACGGACCCACAAAGCGCAAGACCGGCCGCAAATGCCACCGGTCCCGAGATCCGCACCACGGCGAGGCCCGACCGACCCCGCGCCGTGGCGAGGGCATAGATCGTATCCATCGCCGCCCGCTACCTTCAGGTGTTCATCGATTCGAAGAAATCGGCGTTCGACTTGGTCTGCTTCAGCTTGCCGATCAGGAACTCGATCGCATCCGTCGTGCCCATCGGGTTCAGGATGCGGCGCAGGACATAGGTCTTCTGCAGGTCCATCTTGTCGACCAGCAGGTCCTCTTTCCGGGTGCCGGACTTGAGAATGTCCATCGCCGGGAAGACACGCTTGTCGGCAACCTTGCGATCGAGCACGATTTCCGAGTTACCCGTGCCCTTGAATTCTTCGAAGATCACCTCGTCCATCCGGCTGCCGGTGTCGATCAGGGCGGTAGCGATGATGGTCAGCGACCCGCCTTCCTCAATGTTCCGGGCGGCCCCGAAGAAACGTTTCGGTCGCTGCAGTGCATTCGCATCCACACCGCCGGTCAGCACCTTGCCCGAGGACGGCACCACGGTGTTGAAGGCCCGGCCCAGGCGGGTGATCGAGTCCAGAAGGATCACCACGTCGCGCTTGTGTTCCACCAGGCGCTTGGCCTTCTCGATCACCATTTCCGCCACCGCAACGTGCCGCGTCGCCGGTTCGTCGAAGGTCGAGGACACGACCTCCCCCTTCACCGACCGCTGCATGTCGGTCACTTCCTCGGGCCGTTCGTCGATGAGAAGGACGATCAGATAGCACTCCGGATGGTTGGTCGCGATGGAATGCGCGATGTTCTGCAAGAGCACCGTCTTGCCGGTGCGCGGCGGGGCAACGATCAGCCCGCGCTGGCCCTTGCCGATGGGCGAGACCAGGTCGATGATCCGGGCCGAGCGGTCCTTGATCGTCGGGTCCTCGACTTCCATCTTCAGCCGCTCGTCGGGATAAAGCGGCGTGAGGTTGTCGAAATGGACCTTGTGCTTGGCCTTCTCGGGATCGTCGAAGTTGATCCGCGTGGCCTTCACCAGGCTGAAGTAACGTTCGTTCTCAGAGGGGGCCTTGATCACCCCCTCGATGGAATCCCCGGTCCGCAGGGAAAACTGCCGGATCATCTCGGGCGAGACGTAGATGTCATCCGGGCCGGGCAGATAGTTGGCCTCGGGCGAGCGCAGGAAGCCGAACCCGTCCTGCAAGACCTCCAGCACGCCGTCGCCGCCGATCTCCCAGCCTTCCTCGGCATGTTCCTTCAGGATCGAGAACATCATCTCGCCCTTGCGCATGGAAGGCGCGTTCTCGATCTCCCACTCCTCGGCCATGGCCAGAAGATCGGCCGGGGTCTTGGCCTTGAGTTGTGCGAGGTTCAAGCGTTCGACAGTCATGGAATACCTTTGGACGGACCCGCCCCGTCAGGGCGATCACAGCAAGTTTGGAACGGGAGATGCGGTGGGCCGGACGGCCCTGCAAAGCCGCACCTAATGACGGTCACGGCAAAAGTCAATCAGTAGCGCAGGATCACCGAGAAGACGATGATCAGCATCAGCACGGTCGGCACCTCGTTCATGATCCGGTAGGTCCGCCCGCTGCGGGTGTTGGTGCCCCGGACAAAGTCCTTGCGCCGGGCCGACAGCCAGCCATGGAACCAGCCCATCGCCAGCACCGCCCCCGCCTTCACCCAGGGCCAGGCGAAGGACCAGTCCACCACTCCCGGCGTGAAGACCAGCGCCAGCCCGAAGACGAAGGTCGCGATCATCGCGGGGTTGATGATCCCCCGCAGCAGGCGCCGCTCCATGGTCTGGAACATCGCATCTGTCTTCGAACCCGGCTCCACCTGCTCGACGTGATAGACGTAAAGCCGCGGCAGGTAGAACATCCCGGCCATCCAGGAGATCACCGACACCACATGCAGAGCTTTCGTCACCGGATACCAGTCGGCCAGGAAATCCGTGATCATCTCCAGCATGTCCCTCTCCCCGGCTGCGCCTCTCTTCTATAAGACAAGAAAAGAAGAAGGAATGTGGATGATGTAGGGCCTGTGCAGAACGGGATTTCCGCCGCCGCCCCCAGAACGTTCCACAAGGACGGGGCTGGGGACAAATCCGGGAAGAGATCGGACGCCTTCTCGTTGCTCCAGTTTTCTGCAATAACATCAACGGTGTGGCAGAAACCATGCGCCGCACATCATCCACAGGTTGCGCCATCCCGACCCTGGGCACAGCACCTTCTCCCGTCCCGCGTGACAATCCCCTGCACAGCGGGATATCTCTGGCCGGACGATGGCGGGACGTTCGACCTACCCACAGGATTGCCCGATCAGCGCGAAAGCCCCCATCCGGGGCCCAGGAACAAACCGAGGATATTCACAGCCTTGCCCCCGACCCTGATCCTCGCCTCCGCCTCGCCCACCCGGCTCCAGATGCTCCGCGCCGCCGGCCTGGACCCCACCGCCGTCGCGCCCCGCGTCGATGAGGGCACGATCCGCGATGCCCTCACCGCCGAAGGTGCCCATCCCCGCGACATCGCCGATGCGCTGGCCGAGATGAAGGCCCGCAAGGTCGCCGAGAAGCACCCCGAAGCAACGGTCCTCGGCTGCGACCAGGTCCTCGCGCTCGACCGGGAAACCTTCGCCAAGCCCGAAACCCCCGAGGACGCCCGCCAACAGCTCCGCCACCTGCGCGGCAAGACCCACAAGCTCCTTTCCGCCCTCGTCGTCTATGAAAATGCCGAACCGGTCTGGCGCCACATTGGCGAAGCCCGCCTCACCATGCACGCCCTCACCGACGCCTACCTGGACGATTACGTCGCAAGAAATTGGGAGTCGATCCGCCACTCCGTCGGCTGCTACAAGGTCGAGGAAGAAGGCGTCCGGCTGTTTTCCGCCATCACCGGCGACCATTTCACCATTCTCGGCCTGCCGCTTCTGCCGCTGTTGGCATGGCTCGGCAACCGGGGCATGATCGCCCGATGACCGACCATCCCCGCATCCCGCTTGCCGCCGTCCTCGGCCATCCCGTCGCCCACAGCCGCAGCCCCGTGCTGCACAACTACTGGCTCAAGCGCTACGGCATCAAGGGCCACTACGTCCCGATCGACATCGCGCCCGTCGACCTGCCCGAGCTGATCACCACGCTGCCTCGCCTCGGCTTCGTTGGCTGCAACGTCACCATCCCGCACAAGGAGGCCATCCTCCAGATCGCCGATGTCGTCACCGACCGCGCCGCGCTGATCGGGGCCGCCAACACCCTGATCTTCCGCAAGGACGGCAAGATCCATGCCGACAACACCGATGGCTCCGGCTTCATCGCCAACCTGCGCCAGAACGCCCCGCACTGGGACCCAGCTTCCGGCCCCGCCGTCGTGCTGGGGGCAGGCGGGGCCGCCCGCGCCGTCGTCGCCGCGCTGATCGAAGTCGGGGTCCCGGAAATCCGTATCGCCAACCGCACCCGTCCCCGTGCCGACGCCCTGCGTTCCGACTTCGGCGCAAAGATTCACGTTCATGAATGGGTTCAGGCCGGGAACCTGCTGGAAGATGCCATGACCGTGATCAACACAACTTCGCTCGGCATGACCGGCAAGGCCGAATTCCGCGTGCCGCTCGACAAGCTCAATCCGCACGCACTCTGCAACGATCTCGTCTACACGCCGCTGAAAACACAGTTCCTGATCGAGGCCGAGGCGCAGGGCGCCACCATCGTTGACGGGCTCGGCATGCTCCTGCACCAAGCCGCCCCCGGCTTTGAACGCTGGTTCGGCACCCGGCCCGAGGTCGACGAAGCCACCCGCAAGGCCGTGCTCGCGGCATGAGCTTCATCCTCGGTCTCACCGGTTCCATCGGCATGGGCAAATCCACAACGGCGCAGATGTTCGCCGACGAGGGCCTGCCCGTCTGGGACGCCGACGCCACCGTCCACCGCCTGTACCAGCCTGGCCAGGCTGCCGCGCGCGCCATTGCAGCACTTTTCCCGGAAGCCATTGACGAAAGCGGCAACGTCAACCGCGCCAGCCTCCGCGCTCTGATTCAGACCGATGCCAGTGTGCTCGACCGGCTGAACGCCGCCGTCCACCCGCTCGTCGCCGCCGACCGCGCCCAATTCCTCGCGTCCAATGACGCCGCCGAGATCGTTCTTCTCGACGTTCCCCTCCTCTATGAGACCGGCCTCGATGCCGCCTGCGATGCCGTGACCGTGGTCTCCGCCCCGTCCGAGGTCCAGCGCACCCGCGTCCTCTCCCGCGGCGCGATGACCGAGGCCGAATTCCAGACCATTCTCGCCCGCCAGATGCCCGACGCCGAAAAACGCAAGCGCGCCGATTACATCATTCCCACGACCAGCCTTGAAGCCGCCCGTCAGGCGGTGAAAGATGTGCTGGCCGACATTCGCCGCCGGATTGCCGAACATGCGTGAGATCGTCCTCGACACCGAGACCACCGGGCTTGAGCCGTCCGAAGGCCACCGTATCGTCGAGATCGGCGGGCTGGAACTTTACAACCACCTGCCCACCGGCCGCACCTACCACCAGTATATCAACCCCGAACGCGGTATGCCGCTGGGGGCGTTTCAGGTTCACGGTATCGGCCACGATATCCTGGAAACCCCTGGCCAACCCGTTCCCGGCGGTGTGACCCTCCGGGACAAGCCGGTTTTCGCCCGGATCGGACAGGCTTTCCTCGACTTCGTCGGTGACGCGCAACTGGTGATTCACAACGCCAGTTTCGACATGAAATTCCTGAACTTCGAGCTGGAACGCGCAGGCCTGCCCGGCCTCCCCTTCAACCGCGCGACCGACACGCTGATGATGGCGCGGACGAAATTCCCCGGCTCCCCGGCGACGCTGGATGCGCTCTGCCGCCGCTTCGGCGTCGACAACTCGATGCGCGAAAAGCACGGCGCGCTGCTCGACAGCGAAATCCTGGCCGAGGTCTATCTGGAACTGATCGGCGGTCGCCAGCCCGACCTCGTCCTCGGCAGCGCGGACCCTGCCCGCAGCGCCTCGGGCGAAGCCCTCACCTGGCGCCCCCGCTCGCGCCCTGAACCCCTGCCGCCCCGCATCACCGAAGCGGAACAGGCCGCCCACGCCGAGATGCTCGCCAAACTGGGCGACGCCGCGATCTGGAGGCAGAGCGCGTAGTCTACCGCGTGATGTGATCGCCCCTCGCTTCCCTCCCCCGTGGGGAGGGAGAGGGTGGGGCCCCGACGCGGAAAACCCGCGAAAGGCCGGATCAGTTCACCTTCTCGGTCGGTGCTGCCTGTTGAGCCTGGGCCTGCGCCCGACGCGCCAGCTCCTGCCGGTACAGCGCCATGAAATCCACCGTATCCACGTTCAAGGGCGGGAAGCCCCCGTCCCGCGTCACGTCCGAGATGATCCGCCGCACGAAGGGGAACATCAGCCGCGGGCATTCGATCAGCAGGAACGGGTGCAGCTGGTCGTCCGACACGCCCTCGATGTGGAAGGTCCCGCCATACTCCAGCTCCAGCAGGAACAGCACATCGGCGTTGACCTTGTTCTTCGACGTGACCTTGAACTTGGTGATCACCTCGTACTGGTTCGCGACCGGGCGCTTGCGGGCGTCCAGGCTGACCGCGACCTGGATGTCGGGCTGCACCTCGCCCGCGCTCAGGCCCTTCTGCACCACCATGTTCTCGAAGGACATGTCGCGCACATACTGGGCCAGCACCTGCATCTTCACTTGGCTCGGAGCGGTGGTCGCGCCGTTCCCTGCCGGGGTTTCGTCTGCCATTTCCGGGTCTCCTGAAAGGATTTGCCGCCTTCTATCAGGTCGGGCGACTGCCCTCAATGCTGCGGTTTGCCGGAACGGGAATGGCCGACCCGAAGGCCGGCCATTTCTTAAAATTCGATGAACGAAAAAAGACAAGCCTCTGATTTTGCTTAGTAAGCAGAAAGTGTCCACCGTGGACACCCCTGCGCGAAAATCAGAGAACCTCGCTCATCTTCACCACCCGCCCCTCGGCAACCGACTTCAGCGCGGCTTCCGCCAAGGCGAGCGCCAGCAGCCCATCCTCCCCCGAAGGGCTGGCCTTGACCTTGCCCCCCATCGCGTCGATGAAGGCCGCGATTTCGGCCGCATAGGCCTCGGTATAACGGGTCATGAAGAAGTCATGCAGCGGCGGCCGGGTGTACCCCGCCCCGGTTGCGACCTCGATGGAAACCGGCCGCTGGTTCTCCGCCGACACCACCCCCTTCGCCCCGTGCACCTCGATCCGCTGGTCGTAGCCATAGGTCGCCCGCCGCGAGTTGGAAATGATCGCCATCTTCCCCGAAGCCGTCTTCAGCATCACCTGAACGGAATCGCTGTCCCCCGCCTTGCCAATGGCCGGATCGACCAGAACCGCCGCCATCGCCGAAACCTCGGAGACCTCCTCGCCCAGCAGGAACCGAGCCATGTCGAAATCATGGATCGTCATGTCCCGGAAGATCCCGCCCGACCGCGCGATATAATCCAGCGGAGGCGCGCCGGGGTCGCGGCTGGTGATCGTCACCATCTCGACCGTCCCCACGGTCCCCTTGTCGATCTCGCCCCGGACGGCGGCGAAATGCGGGTCGAAGCGGCGGTTGAAGCCGACCATCAGCGTGCCTTTCTGGGCGCGGACGGCGTCCAGGCATTGCTTTACCCGCGCCAGCGACAGGTCGATCGGCTTTTCGCAGAACACGGCTTTCCCGGCCTTCACGAACTGCTCGATCAGGTCGGCATGGGTGTCGGTCGGCGTGCAGATCACCACCGCGTCGATGTCTTTCGCCGCCGCAATGGCGTCGATGGAGCGGACCTCGCAGCCATACTGATCCGCGATAGCCTGCGCCGCCGGGGCCATCGCATCCGACACCGCCGCCAGCTTCGCGGCCGGATTGCCCGTCACCGCCTTCGCATGAACCTTCCCGATGCGCCCCGCACCCAGAAGCCCGAACCTGATCGTCATCTCTGTCTCCTTGCTCCGGGCTGGCCCCGGCGATTGAACTTCAGGCATAGGCGGCGTCGGTGCCGCCCTTCACCCCGGTGATGTAGCTCACGATGTCATTGCCGTCGGTTTCTTCCTTCCGCAAGGAGGCGACGATGCGCCCACGGCGGAAAACCACGATCCGGTCCACCAGGTCGAACACCTGCCGCAGGTTGTGGCTGATCAGGATCATCGGGATGCCGCGGTCCTTGAGCCCCCGGATGATGTTCTCGACCTGCGCCGTCTCCTGCACCCCCAGCGCCGCCGTGGGCTCGTCCATGATGACGAGCTTCGACGCGAAGGCCGCCGTCCGCGCGATGGAGACGCACTGCCGCTGCCCGCCGCTCATGTTCCGGATCGGGTTGTCGACGTTGGGGATCTTCACCGCCGTGGTCTTCAAGGCCTCCATCGTCCGGTCCCGCATCGTCTTGCGGTCGAGCCAGGAAAACGGCCCCAGCTTGAACTTGAACAGCTCGCGCCCGAGGAAGAGGTTCGAGGGCACATCCAGATCGTCGGCCAGCGCCAGCGTCTGGAACACGGTCTCGATCCCGGCCTGCCGCGCCTCCAGCGGGCCGGAGAAATGCACCGGCTGGCCGTCGAAGATGACCTCGCCGCCAGACCTTTGCTCCACCGCAGTCACCTGGCGCACGAAGGTGGACTTGCCGGCCCCGTTGTCGCCCACCACGGCGACATGCTCACCCTCGTGCAGGATGAAGTTCGCGTCTTCCAGCGCATGCACGCCGCCGTAGTGCTTGGTCAGGCCACGGGTTTCCAGAATGATCTTCGACATGGCCCTACCCCCGCGCCCGCTTGCGTTGCCGCCACTGGTCCAGCACCACGGCGCCGACGATGATCGCGCCCTTGACCATCTCCTGATAGTAGGCGTCCAGCTTGATCGAGGTGAAGCCGGAGATGATCACCGAAAAGATCGCCGCGCCGAGCACTGTCCCCAGGATCGACCCGCGGCCCCCGGCCAGCGACACGCCGCCGATCACCGCCATCGCGATGGCGTCCAGTTCATACATCACCCCCATGCCCGCCTGCGCGGTCAGGTTCTTCGAGGTCAGCAGCACCGCCGCAACCGCCGCCAGCACCCCGGCGATGGCATAGACCAGTACCTTGTGACGGTCGACATTGATCCCCGACATCCGCGCCGCCGCCTCGTTGGACCCGATGGCATAGCTGCGCTTGCCGTACAGCGTATAGGTCATGATGACGTGGAACAGCACCGCCAGCAGGACGAAGACCACGGCGGGGTTCTGGCCGGGCCAGTGCAGCAGGCCGAAGGTCAGGTTGCCCAGCAGGTCGCCATTCGCCAGCTTGCCGTAGCTTTCGGTCGGAAAGCTGATCGGCTGCCCGTTCGACCACCAGCGCGCCGCGCCCCGGGCCGAGACCATCATCCCCAGCGTGGCGATGAAGGGAGGAATCTTGGTGTAGGCGACCAGAAGCCCGTTGATCAGCCCGGCCAGCAACCCGCAGGCCAGCCCGACGACGATTGGCACGATCACCGGCAGATCCATCGCCCAGTCGCCGAAGATCGCCTTCGGGTTCGGGTTGCCGTTGACCAGTGCGGTCTGGGCGAAGCTCATCACGATCATCGCTGTCGCGCCGACGACCGAGCCCGAGGACAGGTCGATCCCGCCGATGATGATGACCTGCGTCACCCCCAGCGCAATGATCCCGATGATCGCGACCTGCAGGATCATGATGTCCAGCCGCTGCTGGTTGAAGATCGCATCGACATTGTCGCGCATGTTGAACAGGAACGACGTGCCGTTCACCCGGTTCAACACCTCGAAGATCACGACGATCAGCACCAGCGCGCCGAACACGTTCCACTCCGGCGCGCGGTTGCGCTTTGCCGGGTCGTATTTCAGGCCGCCAAGGCCATGGGTCGCTTCAGCCACGTCGCTTCCTCCTCCCCCAAAGATGCGATTTCGGAAAACTCCGGCCGGTGTTGCCCCATCCTGACCAGAAGAAACGGGGCGGCCGTTGCCAGCCGCCCCGAGGTGCCCGGAGGGGGCTCAGTTCTTGGCCACGTAGTCCGCGACGTTCGCCGGCGTCACCAGTTCGAACGGGACATAGACCTTCTGGTCAACCGCCTCGCCCTTCGACAGCTTGACCGCCGCATCCAGCGCGCCACCGCCCTGGGCCGCCGCATTCTGGAATACGGTCACGTCCAGATCGCCCGCCTGCATCGCGGCCAGCGCGTCCTGCGTCGCGTCGACGCCGCCGACCTGCACCGTCGCCATGTCGATGCCCGCCGCCTTCATCGCCTGGATCGCGCCGATCGCCATCTCGTCGTTGTTGGAGATGACGCCGTCGAAAGCCGCGCCGGTGGAAAGCCAGTTGGTCATCAGGTTCTGGGCCTGGTCGCGCGACCAGTTGGCGGTCTGCTGGTCGATCACATTGACCTTGACCTTGCACTTGCCGGCGTCGATCACGTCATAGATGTCCTGGGTGCGCTGCACGGCGGCCTGGTTCGACAGCTCGCCCTGAAGCACATAGACATTGACCTCGGTCTTGCCCTCGGCGGCCCAGTTGTCGCACAGCGCGATGGTCTCCAGCGTGCCGGAATCCACCTCGTTCGAGGCGACGAAGGCCTGGTTGTCGGGCAGCGTGTCGACGTTGATCGGCTGGCGGTTCACATAGACCAGCGGGATGTTCGCGGCAGCGGCGGCATCCGACATGGCTTGTGTGGCCGAGGTGTCGACCGGGTTCACGATGATCGCGTCAACACCGCTCGCGATGAAGTTGTTGATCTGGTCCAGCTGCTTGGCGACATCGTTCTGCGCATCCTCGATCTGCACCTTCAGCTCGGCGGCGTCCGCCTGCGACTGGATGCCGTTGCGCAGCACGGTCAGGAAGTTGTCGTCGAACAGCGCCATCGACACGCCGATCCCGTCCGCCATCGCGGTGGTGCCCATCAGTGCGGTCAGACCCGCAGCAAGAAGCGTCTTTTTCATCTCTCTCTCCCTTGGTGGATGTCCGGCGGCATCCTGAATTGTGCCGGAAAGACCCGTTCTCCCTTGGGTCAAAACGTTTCAGGCTGCGCGCGCGGCAAGGCCCTGGCGGATGCAATCGAAGGACTTCGCCAGCTCGCCCGCCGGGTCGGCATAGGCGTGAACCTCGGGCGAGAAGGCCTCATAGCTCACCGGACCGTTCCATCCGGCAGCTTGCAGCGCCGCGATCTGTTCGACATTGCCCAGCCGGTCAGCGGGGGTGACCAGCACGCGATGCGGGTCGCGCATGTCGCTGATGCCGACCTCCTGATCCACGACGCCCGAGACATGGACGATGCCGGTGTGTTCCGGGTAAAGCGGCCCGCCATGGGCAAGCGTGTGGTGGAAGGTGTCATGCACCAGCTTGAACCGGCCCTTGCCGCCGACAGCCTCGATCCCCTCCACCGCTTCCGACTTGTAGCGCAGCGCGCAGATCTCGAAGCCCAGCGGTTCGACCATGCCGATCAGGCCGTGGTCCTCCAGCATCGGCTTCAGCGCCTTCAGCGCGACCCGCAGATTGGCCTGCCGCTCGCCATTGCCCATGCCGAGGTTATCGTTGCGCGGGATCAGGCTGACGGCTTCGGCCCCGGCGGCGCGGGCGATCTGCATCAGCGCCAGTGCCTCGGCTTCCTTGTCTGATGACCAGTCGTTGAACCGCTTGACCTCCGCCACCGCCAGCAGGCGCAGACCATTCTCGCGAACGAAAGCCCCCGCTTCGGCAGGGTCCATGCCGTCGAACAGCGGTTGCGGCAAATCGTTGCGGACCTCGATGCCCACGCAACCCAGGTCTTTCGACAGCGCCACCAGTTCACGGAAGGAAAGCCGGGCGACCGTCATGTGGTTCAAGGCGAAATGGATCATTCCCGGTCCTCCCCAACCGCGGCAATTTCTTTGGCCGGACCATCCCGGACCAGTGCCGTCGCGTCAATCGGTCGCGGGAATAAACCATCATCTCTGACGAAAAACCGTGCAGAAGTCTGATTGCTTTTCGTCAGACGCTTTCGGGAAGATGCAGGTCCGGTTGCAGGAAGTGCTGGCCCTGGACCGGGATCATCCCACCGTTGACCGCCTCGGTTGCCAGGCGGACGAGATCGTCGCAAAGCCGGGTCAGCGGGGTGCCGATCACCATGGTGACATGGCGGCTGATCAGCGCGGCGCGGCTTTCGGGGGTCAGTTCGTTGACGACCAGCGCCACCTCGCCCGGCGCCCGCGCCTCGCGCACCGCCGCAATCGCGCCCTCCATCCCACCGCCCGCGCAGTAGATGCCGCGCAGGTCGGGGTGGCGGCCCAAGAGGTCGAGCGTCGCTTCATAGGTCAGCTGCCGGGTCTCCAGGTTGATGAGCGTGTCGAGCACCTGGAACTGCGGCGCGTGCTCGCGGAAATAGCTGCGCACCCCGGTCTCGCGCAGCTCATGCCCGTGCCAGCGGTAGCCGCCAACGAAAACCGCGATCTTTCCGGCATGGTGCGAGGCGGTGGCGATCATGTGCGCCGCGATACGCCCGACCTTCAAGTTGTTGAGTCCCAAATAGTTTTGTCGCACGCCCTGGCCGAAATCGTTCAGCAGGGAAAAGCAGGGAATCCCCTTGGCGTTCAGCCGCATCACCGCTTCGGTCACTTCCGGGTGGGTGACGGCGGTGGCGGCAATCGCATCGACGCGGCCGACCATGCCCTCCATCAGCTCGGTGAAATCCTTCGGCGACTGCGACGACGCGAAGGCCACCTGCAACGTGGCGCGAACTCCGGCGGCCTGGGTCACGGCCCGCTCCGCCTCGGCCTTGAAATTCTGATAGAAGGCTTGCCGCTCCTTGTGCAGGACGAGCCCCAACCGCAGCCTTGGCAGATCCGCCTGCACCCGCTGCCCGATCAGGGGAGCCGCGTGGTAGCCGATCAGCCGGGCTGCCTCATACACCTTGCGCGCGGTTTCCTCGCGCACCTTCTCGCGCCCGTTCAGGACCCGGTCCACTGTCGCGCTGGAAACACCCGCCTCGTGGGCGACATCGTGGATGGTGGGGCGATTTGCCATTCGATCTGACGAAAATCCATCAAGCCTTTGCCGGATCATGATGGATCATGACGAAACCTGCAAGCGCGCCTATTGGCGATTGTTCCGATGCGGCCTTATCCACGACTCGGCAGGCGGCCCGGTCGGGGACGCAGGACAAGGGAGGACGGGCATGGCCAAGCGGGACTACAGTCTCTTCGGCGCTGACGGCAAGCGCGCGGTGGAAAGCGGGCTGACGGCGGCGGAGTGGTATCACACCGACGTGCCGCGCAAGGTGATGAAGGACCTGATGGCGCGCAGCGACCAGCCTGCCATCCGCGACACGATCATCCTCTACGGCAGCATGATCGTCCTTGCGAGCATCGGCATCGCCCTCTGGCCGTCGTGGTGGTCCGCGCCGTTCTGGCTGGCCTATGGCGTCCTTTACGGCTCAGCCTCCGATTCACGCTGGCATGAATGCAGCCACGGCACCGCCTTCAAGACGCCCTGGATGAACAACTGGGTCTACCAGATCGCCAGCTTCATGATCATGCGCAACTCCGCCACCTGGCGCTGGAGCCATGCGCGCCACCATTCCGAAACCTATTTCGTCGGCCGCGACCCGGAGATCGCCGTGATGCGCCCGCCCGAGCTGGCCAAGCTGATCCTGAACTTCTTCGGCATCATCGACGTGATCAAGTTCTTCCCGAACCTGATCCGCAATGCGCTCTTCGGCCCGACGCCCGAGGAAAAGACCTTCGTGCCGGAAGGCGAATGGGGCAAGGTGCGACGCGTGGCGATCATCCACCTGTCGATCTATGTGGCGACGGTCGCGCTGGCGCTCTGGATGCAGTCGATCCTGCCGCTGATGGTGATCGGCCTGCCCCGGATGTATGGCTGCTGGCACATGATCATGTGCGGGCTCATGCAGCACGGCGGCCTTGCCGACAACGTCATCGACCACCGGCTGAACAGCCGCACGGTCTACATCAACCCGATCAGCCGCTTCATCTACTGGAACATGAACTACCACGTCGAACACCATATGTTCCCGATGGTGCCCTACCACGCCCTTCCGCGCCTTCACGCGACGATCAAGGACGACCTGCCGCCTCCCAACCGCTCCATCGCCGAGGCCTTTGCCGAGATGTGGCCCGCGATCAAGCGCCAGGTCCTGAACGAGGAATACTTCCTCAAGCGCGACCTGCCGCCCACCGCGAAGCCCTACCGCGAGGATTTCCACCAATACGTGCCGGGGATGATGCCCCCCGCCGCTGCAGAATAAGGACACGGGACCATGCCCTGGATCGACGCCTGCGCCACCGGTGACATCGACGAGGAAGATCTGATCCGCTGGGATCACGCCGGGAAGACCTTCGCCATCTACCACTCGCCGGAGGGCGAGTTCTTCGCGACCGCCGGGCTTTGCACCCATGAGAACGTCCACCTTTGCGACGGTCTGGTGATGGGCAACCTGATCGAATGCCCCAAGCACAACGGCCAGTTCGACTATCGCACGGGCGAAGCGATGCGCGCGCCGGTCTGCGTCAATCTCAGGACCTTCCCGGTGAAGGTCGAAGGCGGCCGTGTCTTCGTCGAGGTGGCGTGATGGCACCCCCCACCGTCCGCGACCTGATGGACCAGCGCGGCAAACACCAGTTCGCCATGCTGCGGGTCGAGACCCTGGACGAGGCCGAGGCTGCGGCGAAGGCCGGGGTGGAGCTGCTGTCGGTGCCGCCGTCGATGGTCATGGACCGCCGCTTCCGCGAAGTGGCGCCGGACGCCTTCGCCTTTCCGGGCGACAACTTCTATGAAATCGGCGGCACCGATGATTTCCTCCGCTGGGCCTTCCCGCTGTACAAGCACGGCGCCGACGCCTTCTATTGCTCCGGCTCTCTCGCAACCGTCCGGGCAATGGCCGACCACGGGCTCCCGGTCTGCGGCCATGTCGGCCTGATCCCCTCCAAGCGCACCTGGACCGGGCCGTCTAAAGCGCCGCGCGCAACCCGTCGATCAGCCGCTGCGCCGAAGGCGTCATCTGTGCTCCGGCCCGGGTGACAAGGCTGAACGGCGCGACCGACAGCCCCAGGTCGACCGGCAGCGAGACGAAGGGAATCGACGGGTTCCCGGCGAAACTGTCCACCACCGAGGTAGCCAGAGGCGCGATGGCGTCGGTCTGGTTCAACAGAGCCAGCGTGAACAGGAAGGACGAGGTCGAGATCCGCCGCCGCGGCAGCGGCATTCCCAGTTCCGACAGCCGCGCGATGACCGTCTGCGTCAGCAGAGTCTCGTCATCGCCGACCACCCAGTCATGGCGCAAGAGGTCGTCGGCGGTAATCTGCGGCAACACCAGCAGCGGATGACCCCGGCGCACCACCAGCGACAGGGGCTCGCCCGCGATCACCCGCGCCTCAAGCTGCGTTTCACCGGGGGCAAGTCGGGCCAGCGCAAAGTCCAGCCGCCCTTCGCGCAGAAGGTCGCAAAGCGTGATCGAGGTCGCGACCGTCACTTCGGCGCGGAAATCGGGCAAGGCGTCTTGCAGCTGGATCAGCGTCGGCAGCACCAGGCTCAACGCCGGGCCGGTGACCGAGCCCACCCGTACCACGCCCGCCCGCCCGGTGGCTGCCTCGGCCAGGTCGCGGGCGGCATCGGCCAGCTCGATCTCGATCCGCGCCGCGCGCCGCGCCAGCGCCTTGCCGACCGGCGTCAACTGCAACCCCCGGCCCTGCCTCTCATGCAGCGAAAGGCCCAGCGACGCCTCCATCTCGGCCAGAAGCCGCGAGGCCGCAGGCTGGGCCACCCCGATCCGCGTCGCCGCCAGCCCCAGCGCGCCGGTGTGGTCCATCTCGGCTAGAAGGCGCAGCTGGATCGGTTTCAGTCGGCGCAACTGGGTTGCCAGAGCGATGGACATGCAACCTATACCAATTTCGTTATCATTTGACGCATAAGACCTATTTGACAGGTATGGATCAACTGCGCAATCTCCGCCCTGTCCGTAAGCAGGGGCCGCGCTGGCGTGCTCAAAGCGGATGCAAACGAAGAATCATCGGGAGGAAACAGATGATCTTGACCCGCCGCGGCCTGATGGCCCTGACCGGCGCGACCGCCGCACTTTCCGCCATGCCGCTTTTCGCCCAGGACAAGGGCGCCGTCGGTATCGCCATGCCCACCAAATCCTCCTCGCGCTGGATTTCGGATGGCGAATCGATGGTGAAGGCTTTCCAGGAGGCCGGCTACACCGCCGACCTGCAATATGCCGAGGATGACATCCCGACGCAGCTGAGCCAGATCGAGAACATGATCACTTCCGGCGTCAAGGCGCTGGTGATCGCGGCCATCGACGGCACCACGCTGTCGAACGCGCTGGACAACGCCGCCGCGCAAGGCATCAAGGTCATCGCCTATGACCGCCTGATCCGGGATTCGGGTTCGGTCGACTATTATGCCACCTTCGACAACTTCAAGGTCGGCGTGCAGCAGGCGGAATCGCTGGTCGCGGGCCTCAAGGAGCGCTTCCCCGACGTGAAGCCGTGGAACGTGGAACTCTTCGGCGGCAGCCCCGACGACAACAACGCCTTCTTCTTCTACAACGGCGCGATGTCGGTCCTGCAACCGATGATCGACTCCGGCGAGATCGCCATCCCCTCCGGCCAGATGGGCATGGACGTGGTCGGCACGCTGCGCTGGGACGGCGCGGTGGCGCAGGCCCGGATGGACAACCTCCTGTCCTCGAACTACGGCGACAAGCAGCTGCATGGTGCGCTGTCCCCGTATGACGGACTCTCCATCGGCATCCTGTCGTCGGTCAAGGGCGTGGGCTACGGCTCGGGCGACCTGCCGATGCCGATCGTCACCGGCCAGGACGCTGAGATCCCCTCGGTCAAGTCGATGATCGCCGGGGAACAGTATTCGACGATCTTCAAGGACACCCGCGAACTGGCGAAAGTCACCGTGAAGATGGTGGACGCCGTGCTTGCGGGCGGCGAGCCGGAAATCAACGACACCTCGACCTACGACAACGGCGTCAAGGTCGTGCCGTCCTACCTGCTGGAACCCGTCTCGGTGAACCTCACGAACTACGAGCAGATCCTCGTCGGTTCGGGCTACTACACTGCGGACCAGCTGAAGTAAGCTGATCCCACGGGCCCGCCTGCGCAGCTCCAGCCTGGGCGGGCCCTTCGGGGAGGAGCCATGACCACACTTCTGGAAATGCGGGAGATCACCAAGGTCTTCCCGGGCGTGAAGGCGCTTGACCGGGTCAGCCTGACGGTCGAGGCCGGCGAAATCCACGCCATCTGCGGCGAGAATGGCGCGGGCAAATCCACGCTGATGAAGGTCCTGTCCGGCGTCTACCCGCATGGCAGCTATGACGGCGACATCATCTACGACGGCCAGCCCCTCGCCAACCGCGGCATCCGCGACAGCGAGGAGAAGGGGATCATCATCATCCACCAGGAACTCGCGCTGATCCCGCTGTTGTCGATCGCCGAGAACCTGTTCATGGGCAACGAGGTCGCGACCAACGGCGTCATCTCCTGGCCGCTCGCGATGCAGAAGACCGGCGAGCTTCTGCGTCAGGTCGGCCTCAACGAACCCCCCGGCGTGATCGTGGGCAAGCTGGGCGTCGGCAAGCAGCAGCTGATCGAGATCGCCAAGGCCCTGTCGAAGAACGTCCGCCTCCTGATCCTCGACGAACCCACTGCCGCCTTGCAGGAGGCTGATGCCGACCGCCTTCTGGACCTCATGCTCGAACTGAAGGCCCAGGGTGTCACCCAGATCATCATCAGCCACAAGCTGAACGAAATCTCCCGCGTCGCCGACCGGATCACCGTGATCCGCGACGGCACCTCGGTCTCCACCCTGTCCAAGGCCGAAATCTCCGAAGACCGCATCATCCGCGACATGGTCGGTCGCGACATGGCCCACCGCTACCCCGAACGCACCCCGAACCCCGGTGAAATGCTGTTCCAGGTGGAGAACTGGTCCTGCTTCCACCCCGAACAGGCAGGCCGACAGATGATCAAGGGCGTGTCCCTGAACGTCCGCAAGGGCGAGATCGTCGGCATCGCCGGCCTGATGGGCGCCGGGCGGACGGAATTCGCCATGTCGATCTTCGGCCGCAGCTACGGCAAGGGCCACCAAGGCACCGTGAAGATGCATGGCAAGCCGGTGGACGTTTCCACCGTCACCAAGGCCATCGACGCCGGCATCTCCTACGTCACCGAAGACCGCAAGGCGCTGGGCCTGATCCTGGAAGAGCCGATCCTGAAGAATATCTCACTCGCGAACCTCTTCGGGATCGCGAAGAACTCCATCCTCGACAAACGGCGCGAGACGCAGGTCGCCGAGGGCTACAGGAAGCAGCTTGCCATCCGCACCCCCGGCGTGCAGCAGAAGGTGGTGAACCTGTCCGGCGGCAACCAGCAGAAGGTTGTCCTGTCGAAATGGCTTTTCACCGACCCGGCGCTCCTGATCCTCGACGAGCCCACTCGCGGCATCGACGTGGGCGCGAAGTTCGAGATCTACACGATCATGAAGGACCTCGCCGAACAGGGGCGGGGGGTGCTGATGATCAGCAGCGAAATGCCCGAACTCCTCGGCATGTGCGACCGAATCTACGTGATGAACGAAGGCCGGATCGTGGGTGAGCTGGCCCGCGACGAGGCAAGCCAGGAGAAGATCATGGCGCTGATCGTGAAAGACAACAGCAAGACCGCAGGGAAGGTGGCGTGAATGGCTGACAAGCAAAGCTCTCTCGGCGGCCATTTGCGCGAAAACGGCATGCTCCTGGCACTGGTCGCCATCGTGGCGCTGTTCTCGTTCCTGGTGTTCCTGCAGGGCAAGCCGATGTTCCTGCAGGCGCCGAACATCACCAACATTTTCCTGCAGAACGGCCACGTCATCATCCTGGCGCTCGGTATGCTTCTCATCATCGTCGCCGGGCACATCGACCTGTCGGTGGGTTCCGTCGCCGCCTTCACCGGGGCCGTCGCCGCCTACCTGACGGTCGACCTCGACCTCCCCTTCGTCGCCGTCATCCCCCTGACCCTGATCGTCGGCGGGTTGATCGGCGCCGCCCAAGGCTACTGGGTCGCCTACTGGCGTATCCCGTCCTTCATCGTGACCCTGGCCGGGATGCTGGTCTTCCGCGGTGCGACCCTCTGGCTTCTGGGAGGCCAGAACATCGGCCCGTTCCCCAAGGCCTTCCAGGCCATGTCCTCGGGCTTCATCCCCGACCTCACCGGCATCGGCAAACCCCACGGACTGACCCTGATCGTCACCGCCATCGCCATCGGTGTCGTCGTCTGGATCGGCATGCGCTCCCGCGCCCGGGATGCCGAGTTCGGGATCACCCCCGAACCCACCGGCCTTTTCTGGGGCCGCACCACCATCATCGCCGCCGCGATGGCTTTCGTCGGCTGGCAGCTTGCCAGCTTCCGGGGCCTGCCGAACGTGCTGGTGGTGCTGGCGATCCTCATCATCCTCTATGCCTTCTTCACCGAAAACACCGTGCAGGGCCGCCGCATCTATGCCGTCGGCGGCAACTACAAGGCAGCGCTCCTGTCAGGCATCCGGGCCGACCGGCTGGTCTTCTTCTGCTTCGTCAACATGGGTGTCCTCGCGGCTCTTGCCGGCATGATGGTGACGGCGCGCCTCAACTCCGCCACCCCCAAGGCCGGCACCGGGTTCGAGCTTGACGCCATCGCCGCCGTCTTCATCGGCGGGGCCTCGATGGCGGGCGGCTCGGGCAAGATCATCGGCGTGGTGATCGGCGCGTTGATCATGGGCGTGATGAACATGGGCATGTCGATCCTCGGCATCGGCATCGACTACCAGCAGATGATCAAGGGCCTCGTCCTTTTGGCCGCCGTGATCTTCGACGTCTACAACAAGAACAAGTGAGATAGGCCATGCATTTGTCCACCGTCAGGGGCGCGGGCGTCGTCGCCCGGCAAGGCTCCGATGCCCGGATCCTGCGCAACACGGCTTCGGTCTACGACCTGGCGAATTCGGCCATCAAGGCTGGCCATTCGCTTGCCGCCGAGATCGCCGCGCGCGGGCTGGGAGAGACGGTCGACCTGACCCGCGTGGCCTTCGACCTGCCGGTCAGCCACCCCGACCCGGCGCACCTGCACCTGACCGGAACCGGATTGACCCATCTCGGCTCGGCTTCCGCCCGCGATGCGATGCATGCCAAGCTGGAAGGCGCGGAAAATCTGACCGACAGCATGAAGATGTTCCGCATGGGTCTGGAAGGCGGACGCCCCGCAGCCGGTGAGGTGGGCGCGCAACCGGAATGGTTCTACAAGGGCAACGGCTATGCCGCCGTCGCGCCCGGCGCCGCGCTGGAAGCCCCCGGTTTCGCCGAGGACGGCGGCGAAGAGCCCGAGCTCGCCGGTATCTACCTGATCGGCCCCACAGGCACCCCGCACCGGATCGGCTGGGCCTTGGGTAACGAATTTTCCGACCATGTGACCGAACGGGTCAACTACCTCTGGCTCGCGCATTCCAAGTTGCGGGTCGCTTCCTACGGACCGGAGATCCTGGTCGGCGACCTGCCCGCCGACGTCCGCGGGCAAAGCCGCATCCTGCGCGGCGGCCAGACGATCTGGGAAAAGCCGTTCCTGTCGGGCGAGGCGAATATGTCCCACACTTTCGCCAATCTCGAACACCACCACTTCAAGTACGGCATCTTCCGCCAGCCCGGTGATCTTCACGTCCACTATTTCGGGACGGCCACCCTGTCCTTCGCCGATGGCATCACGACCGAAGCCGGAGACACGTTCGAAATCGAGGTGGCGGATTTTGGTCAGCCTCTCCGCAATACCCTGAGTTTCGCGCCGAAGACCGAAGGTGCGACCCAAGTCCGTCCGCTGTAAGGAGCCCGCGCCATGACCTTCAAACCCGCCAAATGGCCCCGGAAGCTCCGCTCGCAGGAATGGTTCGCCGGCACATCGAAGGACGCGATCTACCACCGCAGCTGGATGAAGAACCAGGGCCTGCCCGCCGACCTCTTCGACGGCCGCCCGGTGATCGGCATCCTCAACACCTTCTCGGAACTCAACCCCTGCAACGCCCACCTGAACGACCTGGCGGAACGGGTGAAGCACGGCGTCTACGAGGCAGGCGGGTTGCCCGTCATCGTCCCCGTCTTCAGCGTCTCTGAAAGCGGTTTTCGTCCCACCGCAATGATGTTCCGCAACCTCGCCGCAATGGCGGTCGAGGAAACCATTCGCGGGCAACAGATGGACGGCGTCGTCTGCCTGGTCGGCTGCGACAAGACCACCCCCTCGCTCCTGATGGGCGCGGCATCGGTCGACCTGCCCACCATCATGGTCTCGGGTGGTCCGATGCTGAACGGCTATTACCGGGGCGAACGTGTCGGCTCCGGCACCCACCTCTGGAAGTTTTCCGAGGCCGTGAAGGCCGGGGAAATGACCGCCGAAGAATTCGTCGAGGCCGAAGCCTCGATGTCCCGCTCTCCCGGGTCCTGCAACACGATGGGCACAGCTTCCACCATGGCGAGCATGGTCGAGGCGCTGGGCATGACCCTCTCCGGCAACGCCGCGATCCCGGCGGTGGACTCGCGCCGCCGCGTCATGGCCCACCTCACCGGCCGCCGCATCGTTCAGATGGTGAAGGACGACCTCAAACCCTCCGACATCCTGACGCGCGAGGCCTTCCAGAACGCCATTCGCACCAATGCGGCGATCGGCGGGTCCACCAACGCCGTGATCCACCTCCTCGCCATCGCGGGTCGCTGCGGCATCGACCTGACGCTCAACGACTGGGACGACTGGGGCCGCGACGTGCCCACGATCGTCAACCTGATGCCTTCGGGCAAATACCTGATGGAGGAATTCTTCTACGCCGGCGGCCTTCCGGCGGTGATCAAGCGGCTGGGCGAGGCCGGGCTTCTGAACAAGGACGCGCTCACCGTCTCCGGCGGCCCGGTCTGGGACGAGGTCAAGGATGCCCGCATCGACAACGACGACGTGATCCTCCCCGCCGAAAAGGCCCTCACCCAATCCGGCGGCATCGTGGTGGTCCGGGGCAACCTCGCCCCCGACGGCGCCGTCCTGAAACCCTCCGCCGCCACCCCCGCCCTGATGCAGCACCGCGGCCGCGCCGTCGTGTTCGAGGATATCGACGACTACAAGGCCCGGATCGAGGACGAGGCGCTCGACATCGACGAGACCTGCGTCATGGTGATGAAGAACTGCGGCCCGCGTGGCTATCCCGGCATGGCCGAGGTCGGCAACATGGGCCTGCCGCCCAAGGTCCTGCGCAAGGGCATCACCGACATGGTCCGCATCTCCGACGCAAGGATGAGCGGCACCGCCTACGGCACCGTCGTCCTGCACACCAGCCCCGAAGCCGCGCGCGGCGGCCCGCTGGCAGTGGTGAGGACCGGCGACATGATCGAACTCGACGTCGCCAACCGCCGCCTGCACCTCGACATCTCCGACGAGGAACTCGCCGCGAGACTCGCCGCCTGGAAACCCGCTGTCGAACCCCCCTCGGGCGGCTATGCGAAACTCTACCACGACCACGTCCAGGGCGCCGACAAGGGCGCCGACATGGACTTCCTCACCGGCTGCCGCGGCAACGCCGTCGCGCGGGAAAGCCACTGATGGCCACCAGGATCGCCCTGGTCGGTATCGGCAAGATCGCGCTGGACCAGCACGTCCCCGCACTCGCCGCCTCCCCCGACTGGCAACTCGCCGCCACCATCAGCCGCCACGGCCAGGTCCCCGGCATCCCCGCCTTCACCTACTTCGCCACCTTCCTGGCCGACTGCCCCGACGTGCCGGTGGTCTCGCTCTGCCTGCCCCCCGTCCCCCGTTTCGACTATGCCGAGGCGGCGCTCAAGGCCGGGCGCCACGTCATGCTGGAGAAACCCCCCGGCGCGACCCTCGCCGAGGTCCACGAACTCGAAGCCCTCGCCAAGGCCAAGGGCCTCACCCTCTACGCCACCTGGCACAGCCGCATGGCCCATGCCGTCGCCCCGGCGAAAGCCTGGCTCCAGGACAAGACCGTCCAGAAAGCCCACATCACCTGGCGCGAGGACGTCCGCAAATGGCATCCCGGCCAGGACTGGGTGTTCCAGCCCGGCGGCATGGGCGTCTTCGATCCTGGCATAAACGCCCTGTCGATCCTGACCGAAATCCTGCCACGCCCCGTGCACCTGACCAAGGCACGCCTGGAATTCCCTGAAAACCGCCAGACCCCCATCGCCGCGCAACTGACCTTCTCGGGCAATGTCACCGCCGATTTCGACTGGCGCCAGCAGGGCCCGCAGACCTGGGACATCGAAGTCGCCACCGACAAAGGCCACCTCGCCCTCCGCATGGGCGGCAACGTGCTGGAGATCGACGGCAGACCCGTGGCTGGCGAGAACACCATCATGGGCGAATACCCCGCCCTCTACGCCCGGATGGCCGACCTCCTCCGCCAAGGCACCAGCGACGTCGACCTTTCCCCGATGGTCCACGTCGCGGATGCCCTGACCCTTGGCGAACGCATCACCGCCGCCGCCTTCGACTTCTGAAAGGACCCTCGCCATGCTGACCGGAAAACACCTGATCGCGGGCACATGGACCCAGGACGACCAGACCTTCGCTTCCTCCCCCGCGCATGGCCCGTCGCACCAATTCTCCATCGGCACCCCCACCCATGTCGAAACGGCCTGCAACGCCGCCGAGGCCGCTTTCCCCGCCTACGCCGCCAAGACCCGCGCCGAACGCGCCGCCTTCCTCAACCGCATCGCTGACGAGATCGAAACGCGAGGGCCAGAGATCACCGAGATCGGCACCCAGGAAACCGGCCTCCCCGTCGCCCGCCTCGAAGGCGAACGTGGCCGCACCACCCTGCAGCTCCGCCTCTTCGCCACACATATCCTGAAAGACGACTGGCTCGACCGCCGCCACGACGCCGCGCTCCCCGACCGCCAACCCGCCCCGCGCCCGGACCTCAAGCTCATCCAGCGCCCCATCGGCCCCATCGCCGTCTTCGGCGCCTCGAACTTTCCCCTCGCCTTCTCCACCGCGGGCGGCGACACCGCCTCCGCCCTTGCCGCCGGTTGCCCCGTGGTGGTCAAGGGCCACTCCGCCCACCCCGGCACCGGCGAGATCGTCGCCCAGGCCATCGACGCCGCCATCCGCGCCTGCGACATGCCCCCCGGCACCTTTTCCCTCGTGCAAGGCGGCAAACGCGACGTGGGCGAGGCGCTGGTCCAGAACCCCCACATCAAGGCCGTCGGCTTCACCGGCTCCCTCGCCGGGGGCCGCGCGCTCTTCAACCTCTGCGCCGCAAGGCCCGAGCCGATCCCCTTCTTCGGAGAACTCGGCTCCGTCAACCCGATGTTCCTCCTCCCCGCCGCCCTCGCCGCGAGGGGAGACGCCATCGCCAAAGGCTGGGCCGGGTCGCTGACCCAAGGTGCAGGCCAGTTCTGCACCAACCCCGGCATCGCCGTCGTGATCGACGGCAAGGACGCCGACACTTTCGTCGAAGCGGCGAAACAGGCCGTCAGCGCGGTCGGCCCGCAGACCATGCTGACCGACGGCATCGCCGAAGCCTACCGCGCGGGCCGCGACCGGGTGGCCGCCGGGAACGGCGTCCGCTCCGTCCTCACCACCACCTGCGACCTCAGAAACGCCACCCCCTATCTCTATGAGGTCTCCGGCGCTGACTGGCTGGCCGACCACGCCCTCGCGGAAGAGGTCTTCGGCCCCCTCGGCCTCATCCTCCGCGTCCGCCACGCGGCGGAAATGCAGGAGATCGCCCGCAGCCTGCAAGGCCAGCTGACCTGCACCCTCCACCTCGACGACGCCGACACCGACCTCGCCCGCGCCCTGATGCCGGTGCTGGAGCGGAAAGCGGGCCGCCTCCTCGCCAACGGCTTCCCCACCGGCGTCGAGGTGGTGGATGCCCAGGTTCACGGCGGCCCCTATCCGGCCTCGACCAACTTCGGCGCGACCTCCGTGGGCACCATGTCCATCCGCCGCTGGCTTCGCCCCGTCGCCTACCAGAACATGCCCGCCGCCCTCCTGCCGCAGGATTGGGCCTGACCGAGTGGCCGAGATCACCCCCAACGGCCGGATCGACGGTGCCGAGGTCCAGCGGGCCAGCCTCACCGGCCCCAACGGGATGCGGGTGGTCCTCCTCAGCTGGGGTGCGCGCCTCGCCGAACTCTGGGTGCCCGACCGCCAGGGCACCCTCGCCGACATCGTCCTCGGCCACGACAGCCCTACCGATTGGCAGACCCACGGCACCTACCTCGGTGCCACCTGCGGCCGCTACGCCAACCGCATCGCCGGGGGCCGCTTCGCGCTGGACGGGCGCAGGGTCCAACTGGACCGGAACGAAGGCCCGAACACCCTCCACGGCGGCAGCATGGGCTTCGACCGCAGGCACTGGACCATCGACAGCCAATCCGACACCCACGTCACCTTCGCCCTCATCTCGCTCGATGGTGAGATGGGCTTCCCCGGCACCCTGACCGCCCGCACGACCTACCGGATCGACGGCCCCGCGCTCATGATCGAGATGACCGCCGCCACCGACGCCCCGACGGTGGTCAACCTCGTCAACCACGCCTATTTCAACCTCGCAGGCCAAGGCGCGGGCGACATCATGGGCCACCAGCTCCAGGTCGAGGCCAACCACTACCTGCCCGTCGACCATGAACTGATCCCGACCGGCGAAATCCTCTCCGTCGCCGAGACCCCCTTCGATTTCCGCCAGCCCCGCACCATCGGGGCCAAACTCCCCGGCCCCAACGCCTTCGACCACAACTTCTGCCTTTCTGCCCCCATCGGCGCGGATGGCCTCCGCCCCTGCCTCACCGCCACCGATCCCGCCTCGGGCCGCCGGATGCGCCTGTCGACCACCGAGCCCGGCGTCCAGCTCTACACCGGCGCGCATTTCGCGGGCGGGCCGGGCAAGCGCGGCGCGCACTACCCCCGCTTCGCCGGTTTCGCCGCTGAGACCCAGCATTTCCCCGACACGCCGAACAACCCGCAATTCCCCTCGGCCCGGCTCGACCCCGGCCAGAGCTACCGACACCTCATGCGCCTGGACTTCACCCCGGCCTGACCTGCGACCGGGCCCTGCCCATGTGACGGCCAGACCTTACCAGATCGCTAACGCCCGCAAGCAAGCCATTGAAATCATGGGGCGCGAAAATCTGTCCACCGTGGACACTCTCACGCCACCGCCTGCGCCCCGGTGATTTCGACCAGCGAGCCGCACATGAACGCCGCCTCGTCCGAGGCGAGGAAAGCGACCAGCGCCGCCACCTCCTCCGGCTTCCCGATCCGCCCGAAAGGGACCATCTTGTCCAGGTCGGCAATCGTCCGCCCCGACCGCCTGACCCCCGCCTCCAGCATCGGCGTGTGGATCTCCCCCGGACAGACCGCATTCACCCGGATCTTCTGGGGCGCATAGTCCCGGGCAAGGTTCTGAGTAAAGCTCGCCACCGCCGCCTTGGTCACATTGTAGGCGATGTGCCCCGGCGCCGGATACAGCCCCCATTGCGAGGCGGTGTTGACGATGGCCCCACCCCCCTGCGCGATCATGCCGGGAAGCGCCGCCTGGCACAGGTGGAACATCGCGTCGATGTTGACCGCGAAGGACAGATCCCAATCCTCCGCCGTCAGCGACAGAAGCGGTCCCCGCCGGTTGATCCCCGCGTTGTTGCAAAGGACGTCGATCCGCCCCTCCTCCGCCAGCACGTCCGCCACCACCGCCTTGCAATCCTTGGCCTTCGAGATGTCGCCCGTCACCCCCCGCGCCCGGCCGCCCGAGGCCCGCAAAGCCGCCGCCGTCGCCTCGACCCCCTCGGCGTTCACATCCGTCACCACCACCCGCGCGCCCTCGCTGGCGAAGCGGGTCGCAATCGCCGTCCCGATCCCGCCCGCCGCGCCCGTCACCACCACGACCTTGTTCTGAAACCGCATCCCGTCCCCCTACCTCAGATAGCTGCCGCCGTTCACATCCAGCACCGCCCCGTTCAGCGAGGCCTGCGAGGGCCGGAAGCAGAAGGTCACCAGCTCGCCGATCTCCTCCGGCGCGGCCATCCGGCCGATGGGGATCCCCGCCAAGGCGGCTGCCTCGCCATGCTGGGCGATGTAAGCCTCCGCCATCTCGGTCCGCACCCAGCCCGGCGCCAGCGCGACCGCCGTGATCCCCTCGGCCCCATGCGACTGCGCCACCGACTTGGTCAGGTTGATCAGCGCCGCCTTCGAGGCCCCGTAGGCCATCGCATTCGAGGCATAGCCGCGCTGGCCCGCCCGGCTGGCCATGTTGACGATCCGCCCGCCACCCTGTGCCCTGAAACGCAGGATCGCCGCGCGGGTCAGGTCGACGGCGGCGAGGAAATTCACCCGCATCTCCCGCTCCCACACCGCCTGCCACTCCGCCAGCGGAGCATCCACCGCAACCTCCGACCGGATGCCCGCGTTGTTCACGAGGCCGGTGATCCGCCCCTCGGCCGCCACCGCGGCCTCCCACAGCGCGGTCGCCGCTTCGGGCCGAGCAAGGTCCGCCGCGACGATGGCCCCCGTGCCGCCCAGCGAGGCGAGCAATTCCTCCGCCGCCGCCCGGCTCCGCCCGTAGTGGATCACCACCCGCGCGCCCTCGGCCACGAGAGACCGGCAGATCGCCTGCCCGATGGCCCCGGTCGCGCCCGTCACGAGGATGGTCTGCCCCGACAGCATCATCCGCCCCATGTATCCGACAGCGTGAACCCCAGCGGGAACGGGTCGCTCGGATCCAGCCCGATCTGGCTGATCCCGTAGATCCAGGCCTGCCCCGACACCCGGTTCCGCGTCGCCCTATAGGGGCCGACCAAGGTTTCCTCGACGAACTCCGTCACGAATTCCCCACCGATGATCGACCGCGAGACCACCTTGTCCCCCCGCTTCGCCAGCCCGCGTGCGTGGCGCACCGCCATGCTGGAGTTCGACCCGGTCCCGCAAGGCGACCGGTCCGCCCGGCCGGGGCGCAGGGTGGTGCAGGTCCGCAGGGCTCCGTCCGGCTCGTCGCTGCGGAACATCACATAGGACAACCCGTTCAGCGCCGGGGTGGTTGGGTGCAGCGCAGGTTCCACCGCCGCGATCCGGTTGCGCAGACTGACCCCGGTCATCGCCAAAGCCCGCGCATTTTCCGGTGCGATGGTCAACCCGATCTGCGCCACATCGACCAGCGCATAGAACACCCCGCCGAAGCAGAGGTCATAGCGCAGCGGGCCCCATTCCGCCGTCTCGATCACTGCATCCTGCTTCGTGACAAAGGCGGGCGGCATGTCCAGCGTTACCTTGACCACCTTGCCACCCGCGCAGGTCGCCGTGGCCACCACCAGCCCCGCCGCCGTGTCGAGGGTCACGACGCTCACCGGCTCCACCATCGGCACCATCCCGGTTTCCAGGAGCGCCGTCGTCGCGCAGATCGCGTTGGACCCCGACATCGCATGGGCCTGATCCGGTTGCAGCACGATGAACCCCACATCGGCGCGGGGGTCGCAGGCCGGGGTCAGCAAGCAGAACGACCCCGCCGGGCCGGAGCGCGGCTCGGAACAGAGCCAGCGGCGCAACGAGTCATCGACCGTGTTCAGGTGATGCAGCTTTTCTGCCATCGTCGCGCCGGAAATGTTGAGCACACCCCCGGTGATCACCCGCCCGATCTCGCCCTCGCAGTGGACGTCCACGGTTTGTATCGTCCGGCTGAACCGCATTCTTCCTCCCCTCAGAACCTGTTCACCCGGTAGGGATGCAGATCGACCGCGGGCTTGGCGCCGGTGATCAGCTCTCCCATCAGGCGGGCCGTTGTCGCGGCATAGGTCAGGCCAAGATGCCCGTGGCCGGTGGCATAGAACAGCCCCTTCGTCTTCGCGCTGGCCGAGAGGATCGGCACCGTATCCGGCAGGGCAGGGCGGTGGCCCATCCATTCGGTGAACTCCTCGCAACGCAAGGCAGGCAGGGCTTCCTTGGCCCGCTTCACCGTCACCTTCGCCCGGCCATAGTCCGGGGCTGCGTCCAGACCCGCCATCTCCACCGTGCCGCCGACGCGGATGCCGCCTGCGGTGGGCGTCACCATGAAGGCCTTGGCGGGCCAGATGATCGAGTGTTTCATCGTGATGCCGGGTGCCATGATCTGCGTGTGATAGCCGCGCTCGGTCTCGAGCGGGATCGGCTCGCCCAGCTCCTTCGCCAGCTTCGCGGAATAGGCACCGGCACAGATCACCACCTCACTGGCAGCAAGTTTGCGCCCGTCCTTCAGCACCACCTCGCGGATACCTTCGCCACGGACGAAACCCGCGACTTCGCCCGTCTCGATCCGGCCCCCCAGAGCGACGAACCGCTCCGCCAGCGCCAACACCAGCTTGTAAGGGTCCTTCATCGAGCGGTTCTGCGGGAAAAGGACCGCCATGCCGATCCGGTCGGAAAGCTCCGGCTCCAGCGCCTTGATCGCCTGACGGCCGATCACCTCATGCGGGAAGCCGAACCGCTCCAGAATCTCGATATGCTCGCGGTCGGCCTTGAATTCCCCCTCGTCGGCGTAAAGCGACAGGCAACCTTCCTCGCTGATCTGGTCCGACAGCCCCGTCTCGCGCAAAAGGTCCAGCGTGTCGTCCAGCGCGCGGGAACAGAGCGCCGCGCCCTGCGCCTCAAGCTCCTCCAGCCTCGTCGGACGCGAGGCGGCGATGAAGCGCAGGAACCACGGGACCAGCTTCGGCATGTAGGACGGGCGCACCCGCACCGGGCCTTCCGGGTCAAGCATCCAGCCGGGAATCTGCTTCCAGACCGAGGGGCGGGAGGACGGCATGAATTCGGTCACGGCAATCGAGGCCATGTTGCCGAAGGACGCGCCACGGCCAGGCGCATCTCGGTCGACCAGCACGACCTGACGGCCGCGCTTTTGCAGGTCATGCGCGATGGCGGTGCCGATGATCCCGGCACCCACGACGACCGTTGTCATTTCCAGTTCAGGATCGGCTGCATCGCCGCTGCGAATTCGGCTTTCTCGGCATCGGTCAACGGGCCGAAGGGCATCCGGCATTCGCCGACGGGGTTGCCCTGCAACTCGCAGCCGTATTTCAGCTTCTGCACGAACTTGCCCGATTCCAGCACGTTCATCGCGGGCCAGACCGCCTGCATGATCTCTTTCGCCCGGGCATGGTCGCCCTTGCGGAAGGCCGCGTCCATTTCGCAGACCGGCTTCGCCATGCAGTTGGCCGGGCCGCAGATCCAGCTGTCGGCGCCCCAATGCATGAAGTCCCAGGCGATGTCGTCCGAGCCGGAGACCAGCTGCACGCGCCCCGCATAGCGCTGCGAAATCCCGATCGCCCGTTGCATCACGCCCGAGCTTTCCTTGATCCCGATGATCCGCGGATTGTCGGCCAGGGCATCCAGCGCCTCGTATTCGATCTCCACCCCGTCCTTGCCGGGGTAGGAGTAGAGGACGACATTCATGTCGGTGGCGTCGATCACCTCGTTGAAATGGCGGATGATTTCGGCCTGGGTCGGCTTGGTGTAGAAGGGCACGGCGAGGAGGACGGCATGGTAGCCCATCTCCTTCGCCCGCTTGGTGTTGGCGATCACCCCGGCCGTGGAGGGCGCGTTGGTCCCGGCGATCAGCGTCTCGCTTGGGCGGGCGAAGTCCTTGACGAAGCGCAGGACCTGGTCGCGTTCATCGTCGCTCATCAGGTTGTATTCGCCGGATGATCCACAGGGCACCCAACCCGACACCCCCGCCGTGCGCAGGGCGACAAGGTGCTTTTCGAAAACCTTGAAGTCGATCTGCCCCTTCGCATCGAAGGGCGTGACAAGCGCAGGCATGACGCCGGATAGCTTCAACATCGGGAAAATCCTCTCCTGAAAAGCTGCGTTGCGGCACAGCCTCGACCCATGCCTATCATGACGACATAATGCCGACACGTCAACACGAGAATATACTGTGTCGACTTGATCGGGCTCCTCCGCTATGCTTCGTGAAAGCCGGGAGGGGCCGCCATGCGCGACGAGACGGAACCGAAACGGGTCAAGGGCTCGGGCGTGAAGTTCGCCTACGAGACCCTGCGCGACGAAATCCTGTCGCTCGACCTGGAACCCGGCGCGGTGCTGGACGAAACCTCGCTGGCGGAACGCTTCGGCATGTCGCGGTCGCCGGTGCGCGAGGCGCTGATCCGGCTGGCGGGGGATGATCTTGTCGTCACGCTCTCCAACCGTTCGACGGTGGTGGCCCCCATCGACCTGCAAAGCTTCCCGAAATACGTCGAGGCGCTGGACGTGGCGCAGCGGATGAACACCCGCCTTGCGGCGGAGCTGCGCACCGACCTCGACCTCAAGACCATCGCCCGGCGGCAGAAGGAATTCCTGGCCACCGTCAGCAAGGGCGACCATCTGGCGATGTCCGAGGCGAACAAGAATTTCCACATGGCCATCGCCCATGCCGGGAGGAACCCCTACCTCTCCGCCTTCTACGAACGCCTGCTGAACCAGGGCCGCCGGATGCTGCACCTGCACTTCGCCTATCTGGAGCAGGGCGATGGCGAGGTTCTGCTGACCGATGAGCATGACGACATGCTGGCCGCGATCCGCGACCGGGACGTGGCGCGGGCCGATGCGCTGGCCCATGCCCATACAAGGCAGTTCAGGGACAACTTCATCAGCTACCTGAAGCAGAACTACCTGAAGGACGCGCCCATCGTCTCGCTTGGACCCGCCGCCTAACCGCCCTTCAGGCGTTGCAGCAGGTAGACCTCGCTTTGCGCTGCAACGGGCGCGGCGCGGTTGTTGGCGATCACCTCGCCGTCCACCGCCACAGAGAGCCCCGCCTTGATCGCCGGGCCCAGACCCGGATGCGCCTTTTCCAGCGCATCCAGCATCTGCCCGACCGTTGCGGCCTCCACCTCCACCACCTCCTGCCCGTCGGCAAAGCGCCGCAGGCTGGCCCAGAGATGGACCTTCGCCATCAGCCCTTCGCCTTGATCGCCGCCAGCACCTTGGGCGGTGAGCAGGGCAGGCTGCGGATGCGCGCGCCCGTCGCCCCGGCGATGGCCGAGGCGATGGCGGGCAGGGGCGGGGTGATCCCCGTCTCGCCCACGCCCCTCACACCATAGGGGTGGCCGGGGTTCGGCACCTCGACGATCACCGTGTCGATCATCGGCAGGTCCGAGGCCACCGGGATGCGGTAGTCGAGGAAGATCGGGTTCTGCAACCGCCCGTCCGTGCCGTAGACATATTCCTCGTTCAGCGCCCAGCCGATGCCCTGCGCGGCGCCGCCCTGGTACTGGCCTTCGACATAGGCGGGGTGGATCGCGGTGCCCGCATCCTGCACCACCAGATAGCGCAGCACGGTGGTCCGCCCCGTTTCCGGGTCGACCTCCACATCCACCACATGCGTCCCGAAGCTGGCTCCATAGCCGCCCGCCGTCACCTCGTGGTGGCCGGAAATCGGCCCGCCGGTCGAGCCCATCTTGGATCCGATTTCTCCGATGGTCATGGGCGGGTGCTTGCCCGCGTTCGGCCCTGCCGGGTGCGCCGCGCCGTCCTTCCATTCGACCGCTTCCGCGTCGATGCCCCAGTCGGCGGCGGCGCGACGGCACATCTCGGCAATCGCCTGCCGCGCCGATTCCACCGCCGCCTTGCCGCTGGCAAAGGTCGCCCGGCTGCCATGCGTCGGCTCGTTCACGCCAAGCGCGCCGGTCTCGACCACGTTGACGCGCACATCCTCGTAAGGAATCCCCAGACACTCGGCCACCATCAGCCCGATGGAGGCCCGGCTGCCGCCGATATCCGGCGTGCCGATCATCACGGTCGCCGTCCCGTCCTCACCCACCGCCAGTGACACCGAGGTCTCGCCGCCGTGGTTGAACCAGAAGCCCGAGGCAACGCCGCGTCCCTGGTTCGGGCCCAAGGGAATCGCATAGTTCGGATGCGCCTTCGCGGCCTCCAGCGTCTCCTGCAACCCGATCACATTGTAAACCGGCCCGTAGGACGACTTGGACCCGTTCTTCGCCCCGTTCTTCAGCCGCACCGCGATCGGGTCCAGCTTCAGTTCGCGGCACATCTCGTCGACCAGGCTTTCCACCGCGAAGGCCGCCATCGGCGACCCCGGCGCGCGGTAGGCCGCCGCCTTCGGGCGGTTGGCGATCACTTCAACCGCTTCATGCTTCAGCGCCGGAATGTCGTAGCAGGCAAAGGCGCAGGGCAGCGCCTCGCCGATGGGGGACATGCCGGGGAAGGCCCCGCCCTGCATCCTGAAAAAGACCTGTCCGGCGGTAATCGTGCCGTCGGTCTTCATCCCCAGCTTCACGTCCATCGAGGCCGAAGCCGTCGGCCCCGTCGCGCGCAGCACCTCAGATCGGCTCATCACCAGCTTCACAGGCCGCCCGCCCGCCTTCTTCGATAGGGCCAGCGGCAGCGGTTCCATGAAGATCGTGGTCTTGCCGCCGAATCCGCCGCCGATCTCGGAGGGCGTCACCCGCAGACCTGCCGCCTCGATCCCCAGCACCGAGGCGCACATCCGGCGGATGTACCAATGGCCCTGCGTGCAGACCCACATCTCGCCGCGCCCGTCCTCACCCATCTGGGCGACGCAGGCGTGGGGTTCGATATAGCCCTGATGGGTCGCCTCGGTCTTGTAGGTCTGTTCGCGCACGATATCCGCAGCGGCAAAGCCCGCATCGACGTCGCCATGCCCGAACTCCATGTAGCGCGCGACGTTGCCGTTCATCCCTTCCGGCACGGAATAGTCCGCCACACCCTCACGGATCACGGGCGCCCCCGGGGCCATCGCCGCATCGACATCGGTCACATGCGGCAGGACCTCGTACTCCACCTCGATCAGCCGCGCCGCGTCCTGCGCGAGGAGCGCCGAGGTCGCAGCCACCGCCGCCACCGCGTGCCCGTCATAGAGCGCCTTCTCCCCTGCCAGGGTGTTGTCCTGCAGGTTCAACTCTTCGCCCGTCAGGCCGGTCGGAAGGTCGGCGCGCGTCACCACGGCCTTCACCCCGTCCAGCGCCAGCGCCTTGGAAGCGTCGATCTTCACGATCCGCGCATGGGCATGGGGCGATCGCACCACGGCGGCATGCAGCATCCCCGGCAGCGAGAAATCCGCGCCATAGCGTGCGCGACCCGTCACCTTGTCCAGCCCGTCCGGGCGGTTGGGGCGGGTGCCGATCAGCTTGTATCCGGTCTTCACATCATCCCGTGCCATCACGCAGCCCCCCGCATTTCCGCCGCCGCGTCCTGTACGGCGCGGATGATCTTGTCATAGCCGGTACAGCGGCACAGGTTCCCGGCCAGCCAGTAACGGATTTCGGTATCCGTCGGGTCCGGGTTCCGCTCCAGAAGCGCCTTCGCCGCCACCAGAATGCCCGGCGTGCAGAAGCCGCACTGCAGGGCCGCGTGTTCGATGAACTTGCGCTGCAACGGGTGCAATTCCTCGCCCGCCATGCCCTCGATGGTCTCGACCCGTTTGCCGTTTGCCTCGGCCGCCAGCATCAGGCAGGAACAGACCAGCGTCCCGTCGACCGTGACCGAACAGGCCCCGCAGTCGCCGGTGCCGCAGCCTTCCTTGGTTCCGGTCAGGTCCAGATGATTGCGCAGTGCGTCCAGAAGCGTCTCGCGCGGGTCCGCCAGGAATTCGACCGGGTCGCCGTTGACGGTGGTGGTGACGTGAATCTTGCTCATGCTTTCAGTCCTTTCGCCCGGTCATAGGCGATCTTCGCCGCCCGGCGGGCCAGAACGCCCGCCACTTCGATCCGGAACTCCTTCGTGCCGCGCTTGTCGGAAATCGGTTTGGCCTCACCCTCGGCCGCCTTCGCCAGCGCCTCCAATGCCGAATCATCCAGCGTTGTGCCGATGATCGCCTTCGCCGCCGCCTCGGACAGGATCACCGTCGGCGCGACCGCCCCAAGCGCAACCCGTGCCTCGACAATCCTGTCGCCCTCAAGCCGCAGGTTCACAGCGCAACCCACCACGGCGATGTCCATCTCTGTCCGGGGAATGAAGCGCAAATAGGCGTCGCCGCCGTTCTTCCCCCGTGGCGGCAGGGTGATCGCCGAGATCACCTCGCCCCTTGCCAGAGAGGTCCGGCCCGGTCCTGTCGGAACCTGCTCCACCGGCAGGTCGCGGCTGCCCTTCGGCCCCGTCACGGTGACTACCGCGCCCGCCGCGACCATCCCCGGCACGGAATCTGCCGCAGGCGAGCCGTTGCACAGATTGCCCGCCAGCGTCGCCCGGCCCTGCACCTGGGTCGAGCCGACGAGGTTCATCCCCTCGACCACGCCGGGCCAGTCGCGCACCAGCGCCTCATGCGCGCCCAGCACGATCCCCGGCACCGCGACGCCGATCCGCCAGCCGCCGTCGGGTGCGCGCTCGATCCGGTCGACTCCCGGAATCTGCTTCAGGTCAATCAGGTCATCCGGCTGAACCATGCCCGCGCGCATCTGCACGAGGACATCGGTTCCCCCGGCAAGGAATCGCAGGGTTCCCTTGGCCCCTGCCGCAATCGCCGAGGCATCCGCAAAGCTGGTTGGTGTGTGGTATCGCATCTCGTCTCCCTACCGGCGCCAAGCGCATTGGGTGCGTCTTCGCTCCCGACTTTGCTGCACCGAGGCCAAAGCTGCAATGACCAGTCTGCATCGGCCTGACCCCAGCCAAAAGTCCCTCTCCGGCACGGCCCCCGATTTTATTTGCATTTGCATTTAAATTACCCTACCCATTTCTGCATCATATGCATGTCACCTTGGGGAGGGATTGCGATGGCAGCGGGAAATGTTCTGGCGCAACTTGGCGCGATGATCGCCTCTGGCGGGATCGAAGTGGTGGACTGCTCGGGCAGCCTTGGTCCCGACACGCCGCTTCTGAAACTGCCGCCGGATTTTGCGAAGGACACCCCTCCGATCAAGATCCACCGGATCAGCGAATACGACAAGGACGGGCCGTTCTGGGCCTGGAACTGGCTGGAGCTGGGCGAGCATTCCGGCACCCATTTCGACGCGCCGCATCACTGGATCACCGGCAAGGACTATGCCGACGGCTATACTGACACGCTCCCGGTCCAACGCCTCGTCGCGCCGGTCAACGTACTGGATTTCAGCAAGGAATGCGCGGCGGACCCCGATTTCCTGCTGACCATCGACCATGTGAAGGCCTGGGAGGCGAGGCATGGCGCCATCGGCAAGGGCGAATGGGTCGTGCTGCGGTCGGACTGGGACCGCTTTGCCGATGACGAGGCGAAGTTCCTGAACGCCAACGAAACCGGCCCGCACACCCCCGGCCCGACGGCAGAGGTGGTGCAATACCTGATCGACAAGGGCATCGTCGGCTGGGGCAGCCAGTGCATCGGCACTGACGCCGGCCAGGCGGGCGGCATGAAGCCGCCCTTCCCGGCGCACAACCTCTTGCACAAGAACAACTGCTACGGCCTCGCCTCGCTGGCCAATCTGTCGAAACTGCCGCCGAAGGGCGCGATCCTGATCGCGGCACCGCTGAAGATCCAGAACGGCACCGGCTCGCCCATTCGCGCGCTGGCACTCGTCGCCAGAGGCTGACCAATGGACGGCGCGGCCCCGCGCGGTCTGGCCGAGATCGGCCTGACCAACTTCGCGCCCTATCTGATGAACCGGATCATGGGCCGCTACAACGCGGGGTTTCGCGAGGAACTGGCCGGGCTTGGCCTGACCACTCCGAAGGCCCGCGCCCTTGCCGTGCTGTCCGTGGTCGACGCGCCCCTCGTGGGGGAACTCGCCGTCTATACCGTGACCGAACAATCCACCCTGTCGCGCGCGCTTGACCAGTTGCAGGCCGAAGGTCTGATCCGTCGCGAGACCGATGCCAGCGATAGCCGCGCCGTCCGTGTCGTCATCACCGACACGGGCCGCGCCGTCTTCGCGAACCTCTGGCCGCCCATGCACGCAGCGCAGGAGCGGATGTTTCGGGGCGTCCCTGCCGCCGAGCGTCAGGCCTTCGTCGCCACCTTGCAGAAGATGCTGCTCAACATCCGCAAGCACGAGATCTGAGCCATGGCCGAACGCAGCTTCAAGGCACAAGTCGAGGACCTCACGCTGGGCGAAGGGGAAACCTTCACCGGCGAAGGCATCCTTGCCATCACCAAGGCGCTTCTCGAATCCGGCGTGGGCTATGTCGGCGGCTATCAGGGCGCGCCGATCTCTCATCTGATGGACGTCCTCGCCGATGCCGAGGAGTTGCTCACCGACCTCGGTGTCCGCTACGAGGCCAATGCCAACGAGGCCGCCGCCGCCGCCATGCTGGCTGCCTCTGTCCACTACCCGATCCGCGGCGCCGTCACCTTCAAGGGCCCGGTCGGCGTCAACGTCGCCTCGGACGCGCTGGCGAACCTCTCCTCCTCCGGCGTGACCGGCGGCGCGCTGGTCATCGTGGGCGAGGATTACGGCGAGGGGTCCAGCATCATGCAGGAACGCACCCACCCCTTTGCGATGAAGGCGCAGATGTGGCTCTTGGACCCGCGGCCGAACCTGCCCTCGATCGTCAAGGCGGTGTCGGACGGGTTCGACCTCAGCGAGGCCTCGAATACCCCGGTCATGCTGATGGTCCGCATCCGGTCCTGTCATGTCACCGGCAGCTTCACCGCGCGGGACAACCAGCGCCCGAAGCTGACGGTGAAGGACGCATTGTCCAACCCCCGCAGCGATTTCAACCGCGTCGTCCTGCCGCCGATGTCCTACGCCCATGAACAGGACAAGGTGAAGAACCGCTGGCCCGCCGCGGAGAAGTTCATTCGCGACCATGCGATGAACGAATTCTTTGGCCCCAAGGACGCGCCCCTCGGCATCGTCGTGCAGGGCGGCATGTACAACGGGTTGATCCGTGCCCTGCAACGGCTGGGCCTTGCCGACATCTACGGCGCGACGGAGGTGCCGATCTATGTGCTGAACGTCGCCTACCCGCTGATTTCCTCCGAGTTTCTCGACTTCTGCCAGGGCAAGGACAACATCCTGGTGGTCGAGGAAGGCCAGCCGGAATTCATCGAGACCCAGCTCGGCAGCTTCCTCTACCGCGCCGGAAGCCAGGTGAAACTGCACGGCAAGGGCCTGTTCCCGATGGCCGGAGAATACACCGGCGCCGTGATGCTGGACGCGGTGGAGGGCTTCCTGAAACAGGCCTCGCCCGGACTGCTCTCCGCCCAGGTCCGCGCGCCGAACACCGACCGCCCGGCCATCCCCGACCTGACCAAGACCGTCCCGATCCGCCCGCCCGGCTTCTGCACCGGCTGCCCGGAGCGCCCGATCTTCGCCGCGATGAAGCTGGTGGAGAAGGAGCTTGGCAAGCACCAGATCGCCGCCGACATCGGCTGCCACCTCTTCGCCAGCCTGCCCCCGTTCGAGATCGGTGGTGCGACGATGGGCTATGGCCTCGGCCCCGCTGCCAACGGCGCCTTTGACGGCGGGGGCGAGAAGCGCCCGGTGGCGATCATCGGCGACGGCGGGTTCTGGCACAACGGCCTGTCCTCCAGCTTCACCAACATGGCCTTCAACAGGTCCGACGGCGTGGCGATCATCGTCGACAACTACTACTCCGCCGCGACCGGGGGGCAGGACGTCATGTCCTCCCGCGCCGACAATGCGTCGAAGGCGACCAAGAACCCGATCTCCAAGGCGCTGAAGGGCATCGGCATCGACTGGGTGCGCCAGATCGACCGCACCTATGACGTGGCGAAGATGCGCGACACGATCCGCGAGGCGCTGACCACGCCGGTGAAAGGCCCCAAGGTCATCGTCGCCTCGTCTGAGTGCATGTTGAACAAGCAGCGCCGCGAGAAGCCGCTGACCCAGAAGGCCATCAAGGAAGGCCGCCGGGTCGAGGCCCCCCGCTTCGGCGTGGACGAATCCATCTGCACCGGCGACCATGCCTGCATCCGCCTGTCCGGCTGCCCGTCCCTGTCGCTGAAACGCCTGGACGACCCCCTGCGCGACGACCCCGTCGCCAGCATCGACCAGTCCTGCGTCGGCTGCGGCAACTGTGGCGAGGTCGCCGATGCCGCGATCCTCTGCCCCTCGTTCTACCGTGCCGATGTGGTCCACAACCCAACCCGGTGGGAACGCAGCTTCGCCCGCTTCCGCAGCGGCATCATCGCCGCGCTGCAACGCCGCCGCGAGGCCCGCCGCCTTACGTTTGGGGTTGGCAAATGACCGTCCATCCCGGCCTCGACCCCCGCCCCGTCGACCCCGCAACCCAGGGAATCATCAAACTCGCCCTCCTTGCCGTCGGCGGGCAGGGCGGCGGCGTGCTGACCGGCTGGATCGAGGATCTCGCCCGCGCCAACGGCTACGCCGCGCAGGCCACCAGCGTCGCCGGGGTCGCGCAGCGCACCGGGGCGACCGTCTACTATGTCGAGATGGCCCCTGCCGCGAAAGGCACCCCTGTCTTCTCGCTGATGCCCTCGGCCGGTGACGTGGACATCATGATCACCGCCGAGTTGATGGAGGCCGGACGCTCCATCATCCGCGGCTTCGTCACCCCCGACCGCACCACGCTGATCACCTCCACCCACCGCTCGCTCGCCGTCAGCGAAAAGACCGTCCCCGGCGACGGCATCGCCGATGGGGCCGAGGTGCTGGCCGCCGCCGAGGTCGCCGCCCGCCGCCTCATCGCCGCCGATTTCGACGCGCTGGCCATCGCGCAGGGTTCCGTCATCTCCGCCAGCCTGTTCGGCGCGCTGGCCGCCGCCGAAGTGCTGCCCTTCCCGCGCGAGGCCTTTGAGGCCGCCATCGCCCAGGGCGGCAAGGGGGTCGAGCCCTCGCTGAAAGCCTTCGCTGCGGGATACGAGGCCGCCCGGACCGGCGCGGCCCAGCTCGTGCCCTCCAAATCCGTCGCATCCGGCGATGCCCCGAAGGGTCCCGCCCGCCTGCTCGCCGAATGGGCAACGCTGACCGCCCGTGTCGACCGATTGCCTGCGCCAGTTGCCGAGCTGGCGCGCCCCGGCCTGCGCAAGGTGGTCGACTTCCAGGACATTGCCTATGGCCGTGCCTATCTCGATCGTCTCGACCAGGTCCTCACGCAGGACCGCGCCCCCTTCGCCCTGACCCGCGAAGCGGCGAAACACCTCGCCAACGCGATGGCCTATGACGACATCATCCGCGTTGCGAACGAGAAGACCCGCGCCACCCGGATGAGCCGCATCGCCGGGGAGATGGGGGCGCAGGACAAGCACCTCCTCCACGTCACCGAATTCCTCCACCCCAGGGCCGAGGAACTGGTCTCCCTTCTCCCCGCCCGGATGGGTGCGCGCTGGGCGGCGAACCCGCGCCGGATGGCGCTGGTCGACCGGCTGTTCAACAAGGGCCGCCGCCTGCGCACCGACAGCCTTCGCGGCTTCCTGATGCTGCATGTGCTTGGCGGGTTGAAAGGCTGGCGGCTCAAATCCCTGCGCCACGCAACCGAGACGGCCCACCGTGAGGCTTGGCTCGCCACCGCCCTTGCCTACCTTCCGCAGAACTACGACCTCGCGGTGGAGGTCATCCGCTGCCGCCGACTGGTCAAGGGCTACTCCGACACTCACGCCCGCGGCCTGTCCAAGTTCGACCGCGTCCTCGCCGCCATCGCCCTGGTCAAGGACCGCGATGATGCCGCCCTCTGGGCCGCAAGGCTGCGCGAGGCCGCGCTGAGGGATGAGGAAGGCAAGGCACTGGACGGCGCCATCGCGACGATCCGCAGTTTCCTGTAACCACCGGGATCAGCCGTCTGCGCGCGGGATGCCCGCCAGCAGGCCTTGCAGAAACGCCGACACCGTTGCTTCGGTGAAGGGCGACACCAGGATTGCCGGGCCGCCCGCCCCCTCATCGGCGCTCAGAAAGCCATGGGGAATGCCGTCCGCTGCCAGCGCGCGGCCAAGCGCCGTTCCGGCAAATTCCGCCGGTTCACGATGCAGTATGACCGCCGTCGGGCGTGTCTTCGCCAATGCCGCCAGCAGGTCCTCGTTGCGATGGAATACCCTGACGACCGCTACCCGATCATGAGCCCTGATCGCGTCAGCAAGGTCCTGCACCACGATCTGCTGCGGCCCGATCACATAGTATTCCGACACCCAGGCGCTCCTTGCGCAATTGACCGAGACGTCGAGCAATGGAACAGTATCAGGATCGGCGCATTAACCTGTGATAAGTTGGCAAGGAAACCCGCATGTCGGTTGTGACGGATTGCCTGGACTGTCCCCTGCGCCGCAAGCCGCTTTTCGTGCCGCTGTCGAAGGAGGAGATTGCCTTCATGCGGCGCTTCAAGTCCGGCGAGATCGACGTGCCGCAGGGCCAGGATGTCATGTCGCAGGGCCAGAAGTCGCCGGTCCTGCAAACCGTGCTTTCCGGCATGGCGGTGCGTTCGCTTCTGCTGGAAGACGGGCGGCGGCAGGTCATCAACTTTGTTTTCCCCGGCGACCTTGTCGGCCTGCATTCCGGCCTGATGGGCGAGGCGCGGCACAGCATCACCGCCGTCACCGACATGACGCTGTGCACCTTTCCGCGCGGCCGGATCTGGAACCTTTTCGTCAAGCAGCCCGAACGTGCCTATGACGTGACCTGGATGGCCGCCGTCGAACAGCATTTCCTGGGCGAGACCATCGCCACCCTGGGCCAGCGCGACGCCACCGAACGGGTGGCCTGGGCCCTGGTGCGCATCTGGCGGCGTCTGGTCGCGCTGGGCATGGAGCGTCATGGCGCGGTGCCCTTCCCGTTCCGCCAGCAGGACCTTGCCGATGCGCTCGGCCTCTCCATCGTCCACACCAACCGCCGGATCGTCGCCCTGCGGCAGGCGAAGCTGGCCGAAATCTCCGCGCGGCGCCTGGTGATGCACGATCACGCCGGGCTTTCCCTGCTGGCACATCTCGATATGGACAGGGATGATGTGCGACCCATCCTGTAATCGCCGGTCTCGCCGCAGGGTGCCGTCTTGCGGGCACTGATCAGCCGGCATCTTCCGAAGTTCGTCTTCCTGCTGGCGATCCTGCCCGGGATGGCGATGACCTTCGCCATCCATTCCCTCGGCGAGCGCCGCCTCACCGCCGAATTCGCACGCGTGGCCGATCTGGCGGTCGATCGTGTCGTCACCCGTTTGCAGCAGCATGTCGTCGTGCTGCGTGCGGCCCGCGGATTGCTGTCGGCCGCGCGCGACGGCATCGCCCGCGACGAATTCGTGCGCTTTCTCTCTTCGGTCGATATCGTCGACGAACTGTCCGGCGTGCAGGGCATCGGTTTTGCCCGGATGCTTGCCACCGAGGACGCGGACAGGGCGATCCACGAGATTCGCAAGCACTACGGAATCGAGGTGGCGATCCGGCCTGCCACGCACGAAACCTGGCGGACGCCGATCGTGCTTCTCGAACCCGCCAACGCGCGCAACACGGCGGCGCTGGGCTTCGACATGTATGCCGACCCGACCCGCCGTTCCGCGATGGACCACGCCATCGCCAGCGGCGAGGCGCAGATGAGCGGCCCGGTCGAACTGGTGCAGGAAATCACCAGCGACAAGCAGACCGGCTTTCTGGTCTATCTCCCGTTCCTGGCCGTCGGCCAGCCGGAAGGCACCCGCAGGACCCCGCTGACCGGTTTCGTCTATGCACCGTTCCGGGGCGACGACCTGATCCGGGCCGCTCTGGCGGTCGGCCCGCCACTGCCCGTCTCGCTGCGCATCATCGACACCGGCGCGGTGGACCTGCCGCTGTTCGACGGCGTTCCGCCTGGCCAGACCGGGCTGATGCAGACCAGTCGCAGCGTCCAGATCTTCGGGCGACAATGGCGGTTCGATCTTGTGGGCGACGAGACGCAGATCGGCGAGGTCCGCTATCTGAACACCGTGCTTCTGGGCCTGACCTTCCTCATGTTTGCGGCGGCTGCCGCCTACGCGGTTGCCGCCCGCCAGAACGAGGCGATGCAGGCGCGTGCCGTCGCGGCGGCGGTGGCGCGTGAATCGGAATATCGTGCACTGCTGCTGCAAGAGATGAAGCACCGGATCAAGAACCACATCGCCCGCATCCAGTCCATCGCCCGGCAAAGCGCCCGGGGCGCCACCGACGTGAAAGCCTTCACCACGGCCTTCGACGCGCGGCTCCAGGCCATGGCCGCCGTGCAGGAGGTCCTTGCCGGAACGGCGGTGGCCGAGGCCGAGCTGCGCGCCGTCCTGGTCGCGGAACTCCGGCAAAGCCTGGATGCCGGGGAAGTCGCGCATCTGGTCGACGGCCCGGCTGTCCGGCTGGATGAACGCCAGGCGCATGCCTTTGCCATGGTGGCGCATGAGCTTGTCACCAATGCGATGAAATACGGGGGCCTGTCGGCGAACGGGTCCGGGCTGAAGATTTCCTGGACCGTCCGGCCCGCGACCGGCACCCAGCCGCCGAGCCTCGATCTGGACTGGGTCGAACAGGCGAAGGTCGCAGCTGCAACGGAGGCGGCGGGCTTTGGCTCTCGCCTGATCGAGGCCAGCTTGCGCGGCGAGTTGTCCGGCACCATCGAGAAGGTGTTTCGCCCCGACGGGCTCAGCATCCGCATCTCGTTTCCGCTGAACGCCGCCCTGAATCCGGCAAGGCGCCGCTGACAAGGAACGGCCCGCGCCGATCCTTCGGCGCGGACCCCGGCGTGCTTTCGGGTGTGGGTCCCGAACCCGGTCGACCTCACATCTGGTATTCAGGCAGGGCTTCCAGTTCCTGCTTGGTCATGTTGACCCACAGGCGAACCGCGCCACCTTCACCCTGCGCCACGGTCAAGCGGTCCATCGGGATGGCCACGCGCTTGGCGCCGATACCCAGGAAGCCGCCCACGTCCAGCACCACGTCGGTGACCTGGCCCTCGGTGGTCAGCACCAGATCCTGAACCTCGGCGATCGAGGCATCGGTGCTGTCGCGCACATCCGCCCCGGTCAGCAACTCGGCGGTCAGCGCGGTCTGGTCGACGGCGGCATAGCCTTCGGGCAGCGTCATCGCGCCGTCGGCCGACATGCCATCCGTTGCGGCGGGGGTGTCCGTGGTGGCGGTGGCGGCCGGGTCGGCCATCGCAGCATCGGTTGCCGCGGGATCAGCCGCCGCCGGGTCGGTGCTCGCAGCTGCATCGGTTGCCATGCCGGGGATCACGTATTCGGGCGCGCCTTCCAGCGTTGCGCGGTCGGTCTGCAGGACCAGGAACCAGTCGTCGGCATCGGTTGCGTCATCCTGGACGACCCTCAGCGCCGCCATGTCCACCGCGACCTGCCGTTCACCCATCCCCAGGAAGCCGCCGATGTCGACCAGCACGGCATCCACCGTGCCGTCTCGCCCAAGGATGATGTCGTTCACTTCGCCGATATCGTTCCAACCCTGCTGGACCCCGTTGTAGGCGTCGGCATCGACTTCGGCCTCGCTCACATAGATGCGCGCGCCGATCACGTCCGTGGCCGATATCGAAGGCCCCATCGGTTCGGTCTGGAACGGGGAAGCGGCGTCCTGTGCCAGTGCAGGCAGCGCAAGGCAGGCCACCAAGGCGGTGGTAAGATGGATGGGTTTCACGAGACTCTCCTGTATTGCCATTCGGGATGGTGCGACATCGGGTCGACATCGCCTGTGGTCGGACAACAGGGCGCCGGGTGAATTGTTCCAGCCGCCGGTCCGCTCAGACCATCTCGTCGGGAACCAGCGGGAAGGCCCGGCCGAAATCTTCCGCCGACCGCAGGTTGTAGGGCAGAAGGAACCCGCGCCGCCTGTCCGGCGGCAGCCGCGCATTCCGCGCCGCCAGCCCCCACCAGGCCTGCATCGCCCGGCTTGGATCGAAGAAATCCGCCCCCGCGCCATCGGGCAGCCAATGCGCCATCAGCCGCCGCCGCAACGCCGCCACGTCCTGCGGGGCGGTCATCACCACCCCCGCCTCGGTATCCCAGCGCAGCGACCGGCCGTTCAGGTTGGCCGACGAGACGATGGCCGCCCGGTCGTCGAAGATGCTGACCTTGGCATGGATATAGACCAGCGGCGCGCCCTTCAGCTGCGCCCGCCCCCTGGCCCGCGTCCGCCTCGGCTGCGCCGCTCCGCCGACGAAAAGCCGCCGCCCGAACCCCCGGCGCAGGATGCGCAGGCATTTCGCCTGGAGGAACTCGCCCAACCGCGCGTCCAGCCCCGTCGCGCCTTCGAAGGCCACGTCGTCCGGTGCCGCGGGCAGGATCAGGATCATCTTCAGTCCCGGCCTTTCCCGCGCCGCCTTGGCCAGCCGCCGTGCCATCCGGCGGCTGCGGAAATACTGCGTCTCGATGTAGATCAGACCCTCGGCTTGGGCGATCCACTCTGCATGTGCGGCCTCGATCTCATGCACCACTGGTTCGGGAGAGATGAACCGCCAGGCCCCGCGCCTCCGCCGCCGCGACAGGGTGCGGACGAAGCGCAGCCCTTCCCGCGCGGGCGCGGGGGGATCGGCTTCGGTGCTTCCCTCGATGATCCCCAGAAACCGCGCCAGATGCGTCCGGGCGTCCCCGGCAACCGCCCCCCGGATCATCAGCTGCACGTCGTGCCAGGTCTCATGCCCCGGCAGCCGGTGCTCCGGCGTGTCGTAGAAGCGTTCGTCCAGGTCCAGGCCACCGATATAGACCGTCTCCCCGTCGAAGACCGCGAGCTTCTGGTGATGCGTCGCCGGAAACAGCGGCGGCACTGCAAGAAGGCGCGGCCGGGGCACTGCATCCTTCGCCGCCAGCATCCGCCGGACCCCCGGCATCTCGCGCAGCGCCGCCATCCGCTGTGCATCCAGCTGGCGCCGCAGCCAGCCCGAGACCCGCGCCAGTCGCGACTGCACCACTGGCCAAAACAAGAGCCGCGGCCAGATCCCCGCCACCGCCGAATGGGTCGAGGGCACCACCGCCAGCCGCGCCTCCGGCCCGGCCAGTTCCGCCGCCGCCCAGAACATCCGCACCGTCCGCCAGGTCGCGCGGTGCAGCCGGGGTCGCGCCACCGGATCGAAGTCGGACAGAACGATGCGGATCGAGATCCCCCGGCGCAGGGTGTGGATCAAAAGGTCGAACCAGCTCTGCCCGATGGCCAAGGCCTCAGGCGACCGCAGCCGGGTCTTCAGGTCGAACACCCGGAATCCCGCCACGATCTCGGCCCGCGCCGACAGGAAGGCCCGCTCCAGCGCCGGATAGGCTTCGGCTGCCGTGACCAGCACCTCGACCTCTGGCGCATCGGGGACAGGCTTCAGCGCAGCCTGTGCCATGGGCTGCCCCCCGGCGCGTCAGGCCTTCAGCGTTTCGGTGGACGAGAAGAACATGGCCTGGCTCACCGCCGAACGCACCTGCTCCTCGGTATAGGGCTTGTTGATCAGGAAGGCCGGTTCCGGCCGGTCGCCGGTCAAGAGCCGCTCGGGGAAGGCGGTGATGAAGATCACCGGGATCGCGCCGAACTGCGCCAGGATCTCGTTCACCGCCTCGACGCCCGAGGAATTGTCGGCCAGCTGGATATCGGCCAGGATCAGGTCCGGCTGTTCCGCCGCGGCCATGTCCACCGCCTCGGCATGGGTGCGCGCGTTCGACGTAACCCGGTGCCCCATGCCCTCGACGATCGCCGCAATGTCCATCGCGATGATCGCCTCGTCCTCGATCACCAGGACCGAGCCGCGGACCGACAACTCCATCTCCTGCACCGCCACGTCGATCAGATGCTGCGCCTCATTCACATCGACGCCCATGATCGCCGCCACCTCGGCAGGATCGAACCCCTCGACCGTGTTCAAGAGCAGCGCCTCGCGCGAGTTCAGCGTGAGCCCGGCCATATGGGCCTGCGCGGCGCCGGACATCCTGTCGTCCGCCTCGGCCACCGGGGCCCCCGAGGTCGACCAGATCGAGTGGAACACCGCGAAGAGGGCAACCTTGGGGTTCGCATGGATGCGCAGGACCGACGGATCGGCGACGATCGCCTCTAGCGCCGCCACCGCATACTGGTCCCCGCTGGTCTGGTTGCCGGTCAAGGCACGGGCATAACGACGAAGATAGGGAAGATAACGCGCAACCAGCGCCGAATCGTCGACCGCTTCCTGAGCGAGCATATTTATCCTCTCGTTGAACCTGTTGTTTCGGAACCAAACGCCTCCTGCGGCGTTCGGTTCCCGATGCGGAAGAAAAATCTTCGCGAACGGAAAATTTGCAGGAACCATGCGTTGACAAACGAGTTTACGGGCAATGCCGGTGGGAACGGAAAGACCATGAAGAGTGACAGCAAGGACAACGAAAGCGCGCCGAAGCGGCAGGCCATACGCGAGCAGATCGACGAAAACCTCAAGCGTGTCTATTCCGACGCTTTGAATGAGGAGCTTCCGGATCGATTCCGTGACCTGCTTGCCCAGCTCAGGGACAAGGACAAGCCAGGAACGGGCCGCACGGAATGACCGCCTCGGCCCCCGCCTATCCCGATCCGCGTGACCGGCTTGCCGGGGCGATCCCGAAGCTGCGAGCCTTCGCGATCAGCCTGGCGCGTGACGTTTCCCGGGCCGACGACCTGGTGCAGGATACCATTCTCAAGGCCTGGTCCAACATCGACAGGTTCGATCCCGCCACCAATCTCGACGCCTGGCTCTTCACCATCCTGCGCAATACCTTCTACTCCTCGCTGCGCAAGACGCGCCGCGAGGTGCAGGACAGCGAGGGCATCCACGCGGCGACGCTCTCGGTGAAGCCAGCGCATGACGGTCGCCTGGCGCTTCAGGAATTCCAGAAGGCCTTCGACGCGCTCAGCCCCGAGCATCGCGAGGTCCTGATCCTGGTCGGCGCTTCGGGCTTTTCCTGCGAAGAGGCGGCCGGCATGATGGGGGTCGCGATCGGCACCGTCAAAAGCCGCGCCAGCCGCGCCCGCAAGCGTCTGGCCGAGCTTTTGCACCTTGAAGACGGAGAGGACATGTTCTCGGGAACGGATGGCGCAACGCAGGCGGTCGTGCTTCGGTCGGCCACAGGCGGGTTTTGATCGGCAGGCTAAGGTCCCGTCTGTCGGCCAGCAGCCTTGGGGTGCGGCTGGGGTCCACCCTCATGCTGGCGCTGATGCCGCTTGGGGTGCTGTCCGTCGTCCAGACCCGCGATGCGCTTGGCCAGGTCGACGCGACCACACTGGCAGGCGTTGGCGGAGCGGCGCTGCAAGCGGTGCGCAGCCAGATCGACGTCATCAAGGAAGCCCAGATTTCAGTCCGGGTTCTCGCCTCGGTCTTGTCGAGCGCACCCTCTCCCGGCCCCGATTGCGTGGAACGGGTCACCGCCCTGGCCCGCGAACTCCCTCAGGCGACCCTGGTGGCCTATATCCCGCTTTCTGGGCTCATGACCTGCTCCTCGAACGGGCGGGTCTACGACTTCAAGGACGAGCCGCGCTTCCAGACCCTGATCGAGAAACCCCAGCCCCGTGTCACCTACAACCCGCATGGGCCAGTCTCCGGTACCGCCGTCATCGGGGTCAGCCATCCCGTCTTCGACCAGTCTGGCGTTCAGTCCGGTGTCGTCGCCATCTCGCTGTCCTACACCTCCATCGCGCCGAATGAATATTCGGATTCCCTCACGCTCTGGCGGCCCGACTATCTGGCCACCTTCCTGTCTGACGGAACCCTGCTTCTGTCCTCCGATCCCGATGCTCCTCCGGACCGGATGATCCCGGTCTCGGTCGATCTGATGGACCTGTCACGGATCGCCAACCACCCGACCTATCTCGACGACGACGGCAGCGGTCGGCGCATCCTGTCGGTGGTCAGCGTCACCGATGACCTCTACCTGCTCTCGATCTGGCGGCGCAACGCGATGAGCTACTTGCAGCAGGCCAGCGCCTTCACGCCCTACCTCCTCCCCGTCCTGACCTGGATCGCCGCGCTGGCCGTCGCCGGCTTCGCCTCCAGCCGCCTCGTTGTCCGCCATGTCCGCGCGCTGGCGCGCACGATGGGCAGCTACGTCTCGACAAGGCAGCGCCTGATGATCCCCGAGCTTTCCGGCGCCCCGACCGAGATCCGGCGCCTGCACGCCGCCTACGAAGGCCTGATCCGCACCATCGAGCAGGAAGAGGCCGATTTGCAGAACCTCCTGGTCGACAAGGACCTCTTGATCCGCGAGGTCAACCACCGCAGCGGCAACAGCCTGCAAATCATCGCCTCGATCATGCGGATGTACCGGCGCGAGGCTTCGGACCCCAAGCTGCGGGCGGTGCTGGACGGGCTGATCAACCGGGTGATCGCGCTGTCGTCCACCCATACCAGCCTCTATACCCTGTCCGGGCAGCGCGACGTGGCGATCGACGTCGTGCTTCTGAACGTGGTCAAGCGCCTGAAGGAAATCCACGGCGTCGCGCTGGGCGTTGCGACCAAGCGGCTGCAACCGATCAGGATGGAGGCGCAGGCCGCCGTCCCGCTGGCCCTCGCCCTCGCCGAGGCGGTGGGCTGCTATTTTTCGCTGCCGGGGCTTGGCCGCGATGCCGTGACCGTGGACCTGACCGAATCCGACAGCATCATCCGGCTGCGGATCGGAGGTCCGGTCGTGCCGCAGTTTCGACCCGAGACGACCGACGGGTTGCTGGCCCTGCCGCAACGCATGATGCGTCAATTCGCGGCGCAACTGTTTGGCACGGTCAGCATCCACATAGATGATGGGCGCGCAACGGTCGAGCTGGTCTTCCCGCGGCCGAAGGGCACCTGAATGAAAACCGGCCCCGAAGGGCCGGTTGATCGGTCTCAGTGGGGCCGCGCGGGCCTTTCATCCGCATCGGGCGGCGTGAACAGCTGCGCGGCATGTTTCAGGTCGGTCTTCAGCGCATCCTTCAGCGTCGAGCCGAAGGCGCTCGCCTTCACCGCCTCGCGCTTGGCCAGCGCCTTCAGGTCCGTCGCAAGCTGGTCCCGCGTCTCGCCCAGAAGCCGATCTTCGGCCTCGGTCCGCGGGAAAAGGCAGGCCACTGCCGCCCCCGCCAGCGCCAGCGCCGCGCCGACCGCCAACGGGTTGGCGTCCACGGTCTCGCGGCCCTTTTCCGCCATCGCGATCCGGCTGAGGTAGATCCGCTCGCGCGCCTGCAAGGCCTGGTCGCGCGCCGCGCCCGACAGCGAGCCGAGGCCCTTGCCAAGCGCCACCTTCGTCTCCGCCGCCAGCGCCGCCAGAACTTCGGCCCGGTGCTTCGCCAGTTTCGCCGCCGGTGCCAGCCCACGGCGGGCTGCCTCGTCGATCTGCGCCAGCAAGGATTGTGCCGTATCACGCAGGCCCTGCGCCTCACTCAGCCAGTCGTCGTCCGGGTCCACGGGCTCTGGCGCGGGCGGGCCGCCCTCGTCTTCCCAGCGGGTCAGCGCCTCGAACTTGGTTCCCGCCATCGCCGGCACCGTCCCCGCCGTTTCCGCGTCATTGGCCCGCTTCCGCCCGAAGATCAGCGCGGCCAGCGCCACTCCGGCGGCTGCGGCCACCAGCGGCTGTGCCCGCACCGCCCCGTCCAGCCGGTCAAGAAGCGGCGAGGCCTGGGCGACCAGCGCCTCCTTGCCCTCGGCCATCAGGTTCGACGGGCGCAGCCGGTCGTGCAGTGCGGCCAGGGATTGCGCCAGGGCCACCCGGTCGCGTTCCAGCGACCGCTCGATATCGTGCTTGGCAAAGTCAGACATGACGCGCCTCCGTTCCGTTCAACCCCTGCTGCACCGCCTCGGCATCGCGCCTTAGGCCGCGCAGCGCGCGCTCGGGCCAGATGCCGCGCAGCCGCAGCGCCGCCCGCCCGGCAAGCGCAAGACCCAGGGCCAGCAGACACAGGGCCGCACCCACCAGCAGGGCCGACCAGGCCGGGCCAAGGCCCGTCGCCGCCAGCGCGGCCACCGCCGCTCCGGCCAGCAGGTTCAACCCGACCAGACCGATGATCGCCGCGACGCCGATCTTCACCAGGCCGGATCCGGCAGCCTTCAGGCCCTCGGTCGCCTCCGTCCGCGCCAGCCGAAGCTCGCCCTGCACCAGACGACCGACCCCGGTGGCCACGTCGGAGAGCAGGGACATCATCCCTGCTTCCCCCTCTTCGCGCCGCCCGGTCATCAGACGCGCGGCTCCCGGCGCTCGCTGGACGAACGCATGAAGCGCGCCGCCGCGAAGCCGACCACGGCCGCCGCCGCCATGAAGGCGCCAGGATGCTTCCGTGCCAGCGTCCTGATGTCGGCGGTCAGGTCAGTCACCGACTTCTGCCGCAGCGCATCCGACGCCGTCGTCAGGCCTTTTGCGACCGAACCCAGCATCCGCGACTTCAGCTCGTCCCCATCCGGATCGTCCGAAGCGCGCTGCAAGGTCGCAGCCAGCCGATCACCAACATCCGACAGGCTTTCCCGAGCCGCATCGGCCTTCTCCACCGCCACGTCGCGGACAGAGGCCAGCGTCGCTCCGGCCCCCGCCACGATCGCCTCGCCAGCATCCTGCGCCGTGTCCTGCGCCTTGCGCAGCGCGCCGCCCAGCCGAGACTGACTCTCGGCCAGCGTATCCGTCGCCACATCCTTCGCCTCGCCAGCCATGTCGCGCGCAGTCTCGACCGCATCGGCGGCAGTCTGCCTGGCCGTAGCCGAAACCGACTTCACCGTTTCCTTCGCCGTTTCCTTGTAGCTCGCGTTCATTGCATCTCTCCTGACTGGGAAATCCCCTTCGAGGGCAGGCCACCGGCCCGATCCCCCGCTCACCCGATACAATGCGCACCGGCTTCTCCGGTTCCCTCACCCGGGGTCTCTGCGCTCTGCTTCGGCGCCGTCCCGCAAAAAAAACCGACGCTTCGGCGGAACCGCTCCCGGTCGGGCGTGGTTGACAGGCCAGATCAAATCCACAGGGCCCGTCCTCGGGCCGGACTCAGAAGGAGAAATCCCATGCTCGGTTGGGCCGTCACATTCCTCGTCATCGCGATCATCGCCGGTGTCCTTGGCTTCGGGGGCATCGCCGGCACCTCCGCCGGAATCGCGCAGGTGCTGTTCGTCATCTTCCTGATCCTCTTCCTCGTTTCCCTGCTTCGCGGCGCCGTCAGCCGCTGATCCACGTCCCCAAGGAGCGGTCCTTCCCTGCCGTCATCCTTAGACTGGGCTGCAACACCGGTTGCAGCCCTTTTTTCTTGTTCAAGACACCGGAAAACAACGGCCCTCAGGCCAGGCTGCGGTCCACCGGCTCTGCCAGCATCTCCAGCGAGACGCCCACCCCGCGACTGGCCAGTTGCGGTCGGATGCGGTCCACGAACTGCATCAGCGACGCCGCAGCCTTCCCCGGCAGGCAGATCAGCTCGATCTCCGAGGTCTGGCGACGGCGCAAGGGCGGCAGCAGCGTCAGCACCGCGCACATGATCGAGAACGCCGCCTCGCCATGCTCGCCATCCACCGCCAGCACCAGGCGGTCCAACCCGCCCGCGGCCTGCACCGCGGCCTGCAATGCGCCCAGCGAGGCGCTGTGCCGGAAATCGGTCCAGACCATCTCTGCCCCCGGAAGCGCCAGCTCGGCCAGCGTCATCCGCACCAGGTTGTTCCCCGCCACGAAGATTCGCGCCGCATCTCCCGGCTTTACCGTTTCCGGCTTCACTTGCAGCGCCAGATCGTTCAGCAGGACAAGCTTGCGGTCAGCCATCGCGATCCTCCCAGGGGAACAGGCGGTCCCGGCACTCGGCCCGGACACCAGCCCCTGCCAACGCCTGAATCGGGAACCGGTTCCCCGCCCGCACGTTTGCAGCCCAGGCGCAACGAGGGGAAGATCATGCCAGACATCGACGAGGCCGCGACTCTGCGGCGCGACCGGGGCAGTTCTCCGGTCGAAAGCGGTCGTTCCATCGTCACGCTGACCACGCTTGGGACCATCACCCTGGTCTGTGCCATCCTCTATGTCGCGAAGGACCTGTTCCTGCCGCTCGTGCTCGGGATGCTGATCGCCTTCGTGCTGACGCCGGTCGTCAACGCTCTCCGTCGGCGAGGCCTGCGCGACATGCCTGCGGTGATCCTGACGGTCATCTCCGCAGGGGCACTGGTGGCGGCCTTCGTCCTGATCCTCGCCTACCAGTTCAGCCAGATCGGGATGAAGCTGCCGCAGTATCAGGGCAACGTCCTGAGCAAGATCGACGGAATTCTCGATGCGGGAACCGACAACAGGATCGTCGCGCACCTGCAAGGCATGGTCGACGACATCTCCAAGCGTCTCGAAGCCGAGACCGCCGGAGCCGAGAGCCAGACCATGAAGGTCGAGGTGGTCGAGCGGACGGGGCTGATGGACTGGCTGAACGGCGTCATCCTTCCCGCCCTCGCCCCCGTCGGGATCTTCGGCATCGTCTTCGTGGTGGTGATCTTCGCCCTTCTCGAACGCGCCACCCTGCGCGACCGGCTGGTGCAGCTGATCGGCGGGTCGAACATCCTTGCGACCTCGCGCCTTCTGGCCGATGCGGGGGCCCGGGTATCGACCTATCTCCTCGCCCAGTTGGTCGTGAACGTGATCTATGCCGTGCCGATCTGGCTTGGCCTCTGGCTGATCGGCGTGCCGAACGCGCTCTTCTTCGGCCTCGTCACCCTGGTCATGCGCTTCGTGCCCTATATCGGCTCGGCCATCTCGGCGATCCTGCCCTTGCTGATGGCCTTCGCCGTCTCGCCCGACTGGTCGCTGGTGATCTGGACCGGAGTCCTGTTCGCCGTGGTCGAGTTCACCACCTCGAACATCATCGAGCCCTGGTTCTACGGCCAGCGCACCGGGGTCTCGCCCCTGGCCGTCATCGTCTCGGCGATGTTCTGGACCTGGCTCTGGGGGCCGATGGGGCTGATCATCGCCACGCCGCTGACCGTCTGCCTCGTCGTCATCGGCCACCACGTCCCCAGCCTGCGGCTTTTCCCGATCATGTTCGGCGACCAGCCGGTGCTTGCCGAAAGCGCCCGGCTCTATGACCGTCTGCTGGTCGGACGGTCCTTCGAGTTCACCCAGTCTGCAGCCGAGACCACGGCGAAGCGCTATCTTGCGGAATACTACGACAAGACCGCGATCCCGGCGCTTGCGCTGGCCGATGCCGACCATGAGGCCGGGCTTCTGTCCGACTACCAGTCACACCGCATCGCCAACGCGGCCTGGACCATCACCGAAGAGCTTGAATCCGTGGTCGAGGAGGAACTGACCCTCGGCGCCGAGACCCCGGAGGACCCGGAGGAGACCTCGCTCGTGGCCAACGGCATCCTTGACGGACTGGGCCGCCGGATCGCGGTGATGGGCTCGCAGACCCAGCTTGAGGACGCCGCCGCGCAGATGGTCGCCCAGGCCCTGCGCGCCGAAGGGGCCGAGGTCGCGGCCCTGCCCCTGCGCGCCGCGCTGCCCCGCGCGCTCGGCGGCCTCAAGCCGGAAGCGCTGGTGATCGTGACGCTTGGCAGCACTCAGGCCGCGACGGTCGCCTTGCAGGTCCGGCAATTGCGCCGACGGCTGGCCGGAGTGAAGATCGGGGTCGCGCAATGGTCGGCGACCCCTGCCGTCGATGCGTCGACCCCCGACACCCCCGACACCGCTGCATCCGGAACCCGCCGCACAGGAAGCGCCGACTTTTTAGCGCAGGGGATGGAAGACCTGTTCGCCCAGGCTTTCGGCAAGACAGCCGCCGCCTGAGCCTGTGCATCACAGCCGATCCCGCCGCTGCCGCCTCACTCCAGCCGGTCGTCTACGGACCTGTGCTCATAGGGGTCCTCCTCGAACCCCCGGCCCCGGTGCAGCACCACGACGCCCCGCATCCGGTTTCCCAGAATCCTGATGATCACCGCCCGGACCGGCGGCAGCAGCAGGATCAGCCCCAGCGTATCGGTGAAGAACCCCGGCAGGATCAGCAGCACCGCCGCCACCCCCACCAGCGCCCGCTGCGCGAGCGGTGACAGCGGGTCGTGCAGCCCCTCCTGGAATCCCCGGCGCAGCGTCTCGCGCCCACCAAGCGCCAGGCTCTTCAGCAGCATCACCCCCAGCATCCCGGTCAGCAGCACCCAGGCCAGCGTCAGCCACAGGCCCAGCTTCGCGCCCAGCGTCACGAACAGGGCGATCTCGACCAGCGGCCATGCCAGCAGTCCCAACACGATCCACATCGCCGTTCTTCCCCCATTCCTTGCCGCCGCGTGGTAGACTTCGCCGCGACCCCACCCTACATAGGGGCAAGCCGTGCCAATTCAAACGGAACCACCCCAGACCAGAGGTCATCCATGAACGGGTCCCTGATCCAGCTCCTCGTCCTTGCCGGGATCGCGATCTTCCTGATCCTCAAGCTGCGGTCTGTCCTCGGCACCCGCGACGGTTTCGAAAAGCCGCCGATCCCGCTGGACGAGGTCCGTCCACGCCTGCGTCGCGACTTCGAGGTGATCGAGGGCGGTCCGGACCGTGACATCACCGACCACGTCACCGAGGGCTCCGACGCCGCCCGCGCCCTGGCCGAAATGAAGAAGGCCGAGCCCGGCTTTGCCGTCGGTCCCTTCCTGCAAGGCGCCCGCGGCGCCTATGAGATGATCCTGATGGCTTTCGAGAAGGGCGAGCTTGACCGCATCCGGCCCTTCCTTTCGGATGATGTCGAAGCCAGCTTCGCCGAAGCCATCGGCGAGCGCGAGCGCAACGGATTGACGGTCGAGGCCAGCTTCCTCGGCATCAAGGAACTGGTCCTGCACGATGCCACTTTCACTCCCGACAGCCGCTTCGGCGAGATCGCCGTGCGTTTCGTCGCCGATCAGACCTATGTCGTCCGCAACAAGGCCGGCGAGGTCGTCGAAGGCTCCCCGCGCGAGGTCAAGAAGACCCGCGACATCTGGACTTTTGCCCGCCAGATGGGATCGGATGATCCGAACTGGCAACTCGTCGCCACTGGCGAATGATCCCTTGGGATGCGCCGCGCGCTTCGCATCCTCGCCCTTCCGGCAGCCCTGATGGCCGCCGCGCCCCTGTCCGCCGAAGTCCTTGATTTTGAAGCACTGGATGGTTGGCGCGACGACAATCACGTCGAGGCCCTGCAAAGCTTCCTGAACACCTGCGACCTGATCGAGGCGCCCGACTGGCAGCCGATCTGCGCCATGGCCGCCGATGTTCCGAAGGACGACGCCTCGGCCCGCAGCTTCTTCGAGCTGTTCTTCAAGCCCGTCGTCGTGGGCACTCCCCCCGCGCTCTTCACCGGCTATTTCGAGCCCGAGCTGGAGGGTTCCCCCACCCGCAGCGGTCGCTTCAGATATCCGATCTACCGCCGTCCGCCCGAGTTGCAGGAGGGCATGGTCTACCACAGCCGCTCGGCCATCGACGCCGGGGCCATCGCAGGCCGGGGCCTCGAGCTCGCCTGGCTCGACGATCCCGTCGATGTCTACTTCCTGCAGGTCCAGGGTTCCGGCCGCATCCGCATGACGGACGGCACCGTGATCCGCGTCGGCTACGCCGGGAAGAACGGCCATGCCTACCGCTCCGTCGGGCAGGAAATGGTCCGCCGTGGCACCCATACCCTCGACCAGGTCTCCGCTCCGGAGATCGCCAACTACGTCCGTTCGAATCCCGGCTCGGGCCGCGACCTTCTCGACACCAACCCCTCCTACGTCTTCTTCCGCAAGATCGGCACGCTCAGGCCCCAGGACGGCCCCATCGGCGCCATGGGCCGGTCGATCACCACGCTGCGCTCCATCGCCATCGACCCGAAGTTCACCCCGCTCGGCGCCCCGGTCTGGATCGAAAAAGACGGCAAGCGCCCGATCCGCAGCCTGATGGTCGCACAGGACACCGGCGGCGCGATCAAGGGGATGCAGCGCGCCGACATCTTCTATGGCACCGGCGCGGCTGCGGGGGATGCTGCGGGCACTGTCAAGGATGGTGGCCGCATGGTCCTGTTTCTCCCCATCGACCGCGCCTTCGCGATGCTGGAAGACAACTGACCGCGATGGCCCGCCGCCGACACCTCACGCCCGAGGAAGCTGACCTCTGGCGCACCGTCGCCCGCACCGCGCGGCCCATGCACAGCCAGAAGCTGCACCTGCCGGACCCGCCGTCCGCTCCCGAACCGCCGCCGCTCGCCCATGCGAAACCCCGCCTCTCGCCTTTCCTCCTTGGCGAAAAGCACCGCAAACCGGAACAGCGCGACCTCTCCCCCACCCTGCCCGACCTTCTCGGCCAGGCCCCGCTAAGGATGGACGCCGGAACCCATGCGAAGATGACCCGCGGCAAGTTGCAGCCCGAGGCGCGGATCGACCTGCACGGCATGACGCTTGCCGAAGCGCATCCCGAACTCACCCGCTTCATCCTGAACGCCCATTCCGCCGGGCTGCGCCTTGTCCTCGTCATCACCGGCAAGGGCAAACGCCGCGAGGATACCGGCCCGATCCCGCAGCGCATGGGCGCGCTCCGACACCAGGTCCCGCACTGGCTGCACCTGCCGCCCCTCGGCCCCGCAGTCCTTCAGGTCAGCGAGGCGCACCTGAAACACGGCGGCGGCGGGGCGTATTACGTCTACCTGCGCAGGCGCTAGGGCCTATTGCGACCCCTCTGCAATCGCGCCCACCGGCGTCAGAACGATCTCGGTCGCGTTCCGCACCGTCAGCACCAGACCCGGCAGCAGCCCGACCCGCGCCCGGGCGTCGGCAGTGAACGCATCCGAAATCCCGACCAGCCCCCCGAACAGCTTCAGCAGCGCCGGGTTCTCGCCCAGGTTCAGGTGCCCCGTCCCGGTGCTGTAGGCCGCGGTATCCAGGTAGATCACGTTCAGGTCGGCGATCTTCTCCACGCTGTCGATGTTGCCCAGCCGGTCCCCCGTCCCCGACAGGGTCGCCGAGATGTTCAGCACCCGGTCGCGGGAACTGCCGAAGATCACGAAGGGCTGCGGCAGGGTGCCGATGTCCTTCGCCTGCGCCCGGAACACGTCGAGGTCCAGATCGGGCGCGATCAGCACCACCCCCTTGATCCGGGCCAGCGCGCCCGGCCCGTCCTTCAGCACCATCTGCCTTAGGCCTTCCATCGTCAGGAAAGCCCCCATCGAATGCGCCACGATGATGATGTCCTTCGCCCCGGCATCCTCCACCTCGTCCAGGAGCGTGACGAAGCCCGACCGTCCGAACATCACCGAATCGCGGTCATAGACATAACCCAGCGCCGACCCGCGCGACGGCCAGGCGTAATGCACCGCCACCCCCGGTACCTGCAGGTCGTGATGCATCTGCGCCACGCGGTAGACGCCCTCGGCCATGGTGTTGTTGAACCCGTGGACATAGACCACCGCGTCCTTCTGGTCCCGCAGTTTCATCGCCGCCCGCAAGGCCGCGCTGAACTCGTCCGCCGAACCGAAGTTGCGCTGGTCCAGCGTCAGGAAATCGCGCTTGCCGTCCGGCTTCCGCGATCTCGGCGGCCAGTTCACCTCGCCTGGCTCCCGCTCCGGCGGGATCGCGATGTCATAGCGCAGGAAGGCGGGCTCGCCCGACCGGCCGAAGGCATAGACCTCGCCGTCCTTCATCCGCGTGGTGCCGACGAAGATCGTCTCCGGCGTGCCCCCGGCCAGCCCCGCGGGCGCCATGGTGAAATCCCCCCGCGCCGCGCAACCTGCCAGAACCAGAACGATCATCAGCTTGCGCACGCGCCTCTCCCCTTTCGTCCGACCCTCACCCGCCCACCGGGCAGCGTCAACCCGCCCTTCCCGGTGGACAGCGAACCCCCGCCACCGCTACCCTCGCCCGGCACATGAGGAGGATGTCATGCAACTCACCGGCAAGACCGCCCTCGTCACCGGCGGCAACCGCGGCATCGGCCTTGCCACCGTGCGCGCGCTGGCCGAAGCGGGGGCCGACGTCCACTTCACCGCCCGCAGCGCCGCCAACCTCGCCGCCGCCCAGCGCGAGCTGGGCGAGACCCGGGCCACCGGCCACCATGCCAACATGACCGACCGCATCGCCATGGCCACGCTTCTCGACCGGGGCTTCGACATCCTGGTCAACAACGCCGCCGTCATCGCCCCCATCGGCCGCATCCTCGACATCTCGGCCGAGGATTGGGCGGCAAGCATCGACATCAACCTCACCTCCGCCTTCCACGCCACCCAACGCGCACTGGCCCACATGGTTGCGAAAGGCGGCGGTACCATCGTCAACATCTCCTCCGGCGCGGCGCATCGGCCACAAGAGGGCTGGTCGGCCTATTGCGCGGGCAAGGCCGGGCTCGCCATGCTGACCCGCTCGGTCCATCTGGAATACGGGCCGCAGGGCATCCGCATCTTCGGCTTCGCCCCCGGGGTCGTCGACACCGACATGCAGGGCGCCATCCGCGCCTCGGGCATCAACCCGGTCTCGAAACTGCCCCGCGAAAGCCTCGCCCCCACGCACGAACCCGCCCGCGCCATCGCTTGGCTCTGCACCCCTGCCGCCGATCCACTTGCCGGGCAGGAACTCGACATCCGCTCTCCCGACCTGCGCGCCGCCGCGGGATTGCCGCCGATCTGAGTATCGACAACCTGTAGTTACATGCGTCCATACGAATTCCCGCGATTGCTTTCGCCAAGCCCTTGAATCGAAAGACCTCCATGCGCCCTGCATTCCTCGCCCTCGGGCTTCTCGCCACTCCGGTCCTGGCCGACCCCTCGTTGCAGGATGCTGCCTCCGGGCTTGACCTCTTCCCCTGTGCGCTCTCCAGCCTGTCCTGCACCACGCTGGCCGTGCCTCTCGACCACCGCGCCAATGATCCCACGCAGACGCTCGACATCACCTTCGCCCTCTCCTTCGCCAGCAACGAAAGCCGCGGCATCCTGTTCTACTTCGTCGGCGGCCCCGGTGGCTCCGGCCTTGCCTCGGCGGACAGCTACCTCGCCTCCTTCGACCCTTCGCTGACCGAAAACATGGACATCGTCTTCGTCGACCAGCGCGGCACCGGCCCGGTCCACGGTCTTGCCTGTCCGCACGCCCAGGCGGCATTCGACATCGCCCCCACGCCGCTGACCGACCCCGAGGCCATCCTCGCCACCGCGAAAACCTATGTCGCCGACTGCACCGCCGAGCTTGAGGCCGATGCCCTCCTCGCCGTCGTGAACACCGATCAGGCCATCCTCGACTCCGAGCTGTTCCGCCAGAAGATCGGGGCGCCGAAGGTCTGGCTCTACGGCGAAAGCTATGGCACCCAACTGGTGCAGGCCTATGCCAGCCAGTTCCCGACTGCCGTCAAGGGCGTGATCCTTGACGGTGTGGTCGATCTCACGCTCAGCTCCGAACAGTTCTACCGCCGCTACACGCTGGCCTCCGAGCAACTCCTCGCCGAAACCTTCGCCCTCTGCGCCACCCTCCCTGCCTGCCACGCCGACATCCCCGGCGGCGCGGCGCAGGTCTATGATGACCTCGCCGCCCGCCTCGCCGCCGCGCCGGTGATGGTCCCCTACACCCTCGCCGACGGCGGCACCGTCCAGCGTCCGCTGACCACCGGCCTTCTGGAAGCCAATGCGTTCTACGCCCTCTATTCCCCCGAAGGCCGGGCCGAGTTCCTGCGCACCCTCGCCGCTGCCGGGCGCGGCAATCTGATCCCCGTGCTGCAACTCGGCTATTCCAACATGTATATCGACCCCGAGACCGAGATCGGGATCGAGGACTCCGGCTGGTTCGGCGCCGCCTATTACGCCATCACCTGCGCCGACTACGGCAGCGGCGCAGGCACTCCCGACGATCGCGCCCGCCGTATCCTGGACGAAGCCCGCGCTCTTGCGCCCCAGGCGCCCCGCCTCATCCGCTCCTATTTCCTGGAGCGCATCGCCTGCGCCTACTGGCCCCATCAGGGGCCCGACACCCGCCCCGCGCCCTATGCCGGGGGCGATTTCCCGACCCTCGTCCTGAACGGCGACCATGACCCGATCACCCCGATCACGATGGCCTGGTCCGTCCTCGACAATGCGAAGAACGCCTATGGCGTCTTCATGGCGGGCGGTCCGCACGTCATCTGGGGTCGGGGATTCGCCTGTCCCGACACCATCGTCGAGGCGCTCCTCTACGACGGCACCCTGCCTGCCGCCCACGAGCAGTTGTGCGAACAGGATCCCGTCGGCGACTATACGCCCCTTACCCTGACCGACCCGGCCCAGCTGACCGACCCCTTCGCCACCGCCCGCGCCGTCGAGGCCGAGCTTATGGCCTACATCCCCCTCGCCAGCTGGGACGGCGAAGATCCTACCCCCTTTGGCTGCCCGTTCGGCGGCACCCTGACCGCGCTGCCCACCGACCAGGGCACCGACTTCACCTTCGCCGAGTGCCGCTTCTGGCCCGATCTCGCTTTCAGCGGCACCGGGGTCGAGCTGTCGATGGGCGAACCCGACGATGGCCTCACCCTGACCCTCGGCTTCACCGGTTCGGCAAGCGGAGACCTCACCTACCTCCACCGCACCGCGGACGAGGCCTACAGCCTGACCGGCACCTGGAACGGCCAGTCCGCGACACTGCCTCGCAAAGCGCAGCAGCCATGACCACGCCTCCCGCCCCGGACGTTACCGAAGCAGTCAGCGCCCTGATGCCGGAACTTCGTCGCGGCGCACGGGCCTCGCTTGCGCTCATGGCCCTGGCGCTTGGCTTGGCCGGAGGCATCGCGCTTCTGATCCTGAACTCGGCGATGGACCAGCGCGACCGCTGGGAATGGGCGCTCTATGCCGCCGCCGCCGGTGGTTTCGCGGTATTCATGCTCTACCGATGGACGCGCAGCAGCCAGGAATCGCTGATCATGCCCATCCTCGCCCGCACCATTGGCCTCACCTACGCCAAGTCCGCCAGCCCCTTCATCCAGGCCCTGCCGAAACGCTTGCTTCCCGAGCGATCTGTCCGTCAGGGCGAGGATCATCTCACCGGCACCCTCGGCGCCCATGCGATCCAGATGGCCGAGGTCACTGCCGAAACCGGCGGCAAGAACTCGAAAACCCTGTTCAAGGGTATCGTCGCGCAGTTTCCGAACCGCACCGCGATGCCGGCCTTCTTCATCGCGCAGGAAGAGAAGACGCGCCCTGGCTTCTTCTTCGGCGGCGACCTGTCGACCGACGGGTTGCATCACCTGCGCAACCTGGTCGCGGGCGGCCGCACCTACGGGATCTGGACCTCCTGGGAAAAAGGGCCCGAGCCGCCTGCGCTCTCCGCCGTGATCGACATCCTCACCAGCCTGGAAACCCGCCTGGGACCGGGGGTCGAGCTTTACGCCGCCACCTCGAACGGGGTAGAGATGCATGTCGCCCTCAGCCACAAACGCAACCTGTTCCGGCTCGGTGGGCTGTTCCCCGCCGAAGACCGCCTCTTCGCCGATGTGCAGCAGGCCATGCAGGACCTGACGATCCCGCTCACCCTGGCGCAGGCCCTGATCCAGGCCGAGGAAACCGCCGTCGAAAAAGTTAGCCGGGCGTAAACCGCCCCCTGTAATCCGTTGATTCTGTTACGTGGCCAAATCTGTCCACGCAGGACAGCCTACTTCGCCACCCGCGCATTCCGGCTCGCGATCAACCGCAGCCGCAGCGCGTTCAGCCGGATGAACCCTTCCGCATCCTTCTGGTCATAGGCTCCGGCATCCTCCTCGAAAGTGACGTGCTTCTCGGAGTACAGGCTCTCCTCCGACCAGCGCGCGACCGTCACCGCCCGGCCCTTGTACAGCTTGACCCGGACGGCTCCCGACACATGCTCCTGCGTCTTGTCGATCAGCGCCTGCAACGCCTCCCGCTCGGGCGAGAACCAGAACCCGTTGTAGATCAGCTCCGCATAGCGCGGCATGATCGAATCCTTCAGGTGCCCAGCCCCGGCATCCAGCGTGATCTGCTCGATCCCCCGGTGCGCTTCCAGCAGGATCGTCCCGCCGGGCGTCTCATACACCCCTCGCGACTTCATGCCGACAAAGCGGTTCTCCACCAGGTCCAGCACGCCCACGCCATGCTTGCCGCCCAGCTCGTTCAGCCGGGTCAGGATCGTGGCCGGGCTCATCGCCTCGCCGTTGATCGCCACGGCATCGCCCTTCTCGAAGGTGATCTCCACCATCTCGGCCTGGTCGGGGGCCTCCTCCACCGGCACCACCCTTTGCAAGACGTAATTCGGAAACTCCTCCGCCGGGTTCTCCAGCACGCGCCCCTCCGACGAGGTGTGCAAGAGGTTCGCATCGACCGAGAACGGCGCCTCGCCCCGCTTGTCCTTGGCGATCGGGATCTGGTTCGCTTCGGCGAACTCCAAGAGCTTCGTCCGGCTGGTCAGGTCCCACAGCCGCCACGGCGCAATCACCTTGATCGCCGGGTCCAGCGCAGCGGCGGAAAGTTCGAACCGCACCTGGTCGTTGCCCTTGCCCGTCGCCCCGTGCGCCACCGCATCGGCCCCGGTCTCATGTGCGATCCGCACCAGATGCTGGCTGATCAGCGGCCGGGCGATGGAGGTGCCCAAGAGATACAACCCCTCATAGAGCGCATTCGCCCGGAACATCGGGAAGACGAAGTCGCGCACGAATTCCTCGCGCACGTCGACGATATGAATGTTCTCCGGCTTGATCCCCAGCAGGATCGCCTTCTGCCGCGCCGGTTCAAGCTCCTCACCCTGGCCCAGGTCGGCGGTGAAGGTCACCACCTCGCAGCCGTATTCCGTCTGCAACCATTTCAGGATGATCGAGGTATCGAGCCCGCCCGAATAGGCAAGGACGACTTTCTTGGGCTTCAGCATCGGGAAGGCTCCCCCATGGATTTCCGGCGCGGTTTTGCTGGCGCTTAAAGCCAAACGGGACCAAGGGCAAGGATCGCCCCGTGTCGGTTACAATCCCGGCATGCGAAGGCATTCCTTGCCATGGCCCGCGCCTTCCGGCATCTCACGCGCATGACCCTGTTCAGCACCGCCGCCCGCCAAGCCACCGCCGCCCTGCGCGAGCTGTTCCCCGAGACGCCGTTGCAGCGGAACGACTTCCTGTCGGCCCGCCACGACGCCGAGATCTGGCTGAAGCGCGAGGACCTCACGCCGGTCCGCAGCTATAAGCTGCGCGGTGCCTTCAACGCGATGCGCAAGGTGCGCGACACGCGGCCAGACCAGCGCCAGTTCGTCTGCGCCAGCGCCGGGAACCATGCGCAGGGGGTGGCCTTCGCCTGCCGCCATTTCGGGGTCGAGGGGGTGATCTTCATGCCCGTCACCACCCCGCAACAGAAGATCGACAAGACCCGCGTCTTCGGCGGCGACAACGTGCGGATCGAGCTGACGGGCGACTATTTCGACCAGACCCTCGCCGCCGCCCAGGCGTTCTGCGCCGAACGGCAGGCGCATTTCCTGTCGCCCTTCGACGACCCCGACGTGATCGAGGGCCAGGCCTCGGTCGCGGTCGAGATGCTGGAACAGCTTGGCCGTGCGCCCGACATTGTGGTCCTGCCGGTGGGGGGTGGTGGCCTTGCCTCGGGAGTGACCGGCTACCTGCGCGAGGTCGCGCCCGAAACCGGCTTCCGCTTCGTCGAGCCCCTGGGCGGCGCCAGCCTGACCACCGCGCTGCTGGAAGGTGCACCGACGAAACTCCAGAAGATCAACAGCTTCGTCGATGGCGCCGCCGTGGCGCGGGTCGGGGACAACACGTTCCGGATGCTCTCCTGGGTGGACCGCGCAGATGTGCTTCTGGCGCCCGAGGACCGCATCTGCGTCACCATGCTGGAGATGCTGAACCACGAGGGCATCGTCCTGGAACCCGCGGGTGCGCTGTCGATCGATGTCCTGCCCGAACTGACGGACGAAATCCGCGGCAAGACCGTGGTCTGCGTCACCTCCGGCGGCAATTTCGACTTCGAGCGTCTGCCCGAGGTCAAGGAACGCGCGCAGCGCTTTGCGGGCCTGAAGAAATACTTCATCCTGCGCATGCCCCAGCGCCCGGGTGCCCTGCGTGAATTCCTGAATCTGCTCGGCCCGGAAGACGACATCACCCGGTTCGAATACCTGAAGAAATCCGCGCGCAACTTCGGTTCGGTCCTGATCGGGATCGAGACCCGGCAGGCCGACGGTTTCGCCCGGTTCACCGAGCGCATGGACGCGGCAGGGCTCGCCTTCCGCGACATCACCAATGACGAGGCGCTGTCGGAGTTCCTGATCTAGGCCGCCCCCGCCCGATCCGCCGAGAGCCCGCCCAGCAGACTGGCGCGCGAGGCCCTGTAGATCGCCGCGACCTGCGCCGTATCCACCGCAGCCACCTGTCCGGCGGCGGCCTTGCGCTCACCCTCCTGACAGATCGCAGCAAGGTCCGAAAGCCCCAGGTTCAGCGCGCTGCCCTTCAGGAAATGCAACTGACCCTCCACCTCATCTGGGGCCAGCCCCACCACCAGCGCGCGCACGGCACCTTCCGCTTCGTCCAGGAACATGTCGGCGACCTCGGCAAAGCCGTCGGCGCCGATCTCCTCCTTCAATTCGTCAACCCGTTTCCAGTCGATCATGGCAGACACCCCGTTACCCATGCGGCACTCTGCCGCCATCGCCGTTAACAATTGGTGGCCGCCGGACCCCCAAGCGCCGCGCATTTTAGCTTTCATCCCCCGTTAAGACCTTCGCGCCACCCTGACCGCATCGGAGGTTCGGACGTGTCTGCCACTGCCATGAAGCTTGAAGAACCGCCCTCGGCCGTCCCGCCGCGCCATGTGCTCGTGGTGGACGACAGCCGCGCGCAGCGACACATGGTCTCGATGCAGCTGCGCCGCTGGGGCTACCTGGTCACCGAATGCGAATCGGCACCCTCCGCGCTGGACCTCTGCCGCAGCCTGGATATCGACATCGTCATCAGCGACTGGATGATGCCCGGCATGACCGGCCTGGAATTCTGCCGTGAATTCAGAGGTATGGATCGCGAAAGCTATGGCTATTTCGTCCTCCTCACCTCCAAGTCGGAAAAGACCGAAATCGCCGACGGGCTGGAGGCGGGGGCGGATGACTTCCTGACCAAGCCCGTCGCCTCGAACGAACTCCGGGCCCGCCTGCGCGCGGGGGAACGGATGCTTGCCATGCAGGCCGAGCTTCTGGCGAAGAACAAGGTCATCGTCTCGACCCTCGTCGAGTTGCAGAAGCTTTACGATTCACTCGACCGTGACCTGATCGAGGCGCGGAAGCTCCAGCAGACCCTGATCCGCGACAGGGTGCGCGACTATGGCTGGGCACGCGTCTCGCTCATCCTGCGCAATTCGGGCCGGGTAGGCGGCGATCTGGTCGGCAGCTTCCGGGTCGATGACGACCGGGTGGTGGTCTATTCGATCGACGTCTCCGGCCACGGCGTCGCCTCGGCGATGATGACGGCGCGGCTGGCGGGCTTCCTGACCGGCTCCTCACCGGAGCAGAACCTCGCCTTCCAGGCCGGGCCAGAGGGGGGTCATCTCCTCCTTCCCCCCGCTGCCGTCGTCGACCGTTTCAACCGTCTGATGCTGGAGGAAATCCAGGTCGAGCAATATTTTACGATGAGTCTCGCCGTGATGGACCATCGCACCGGCAGGCTTGATCTCGTGCAAGCGGGCCATCCGCACCCGATGCTGCTGCGCGCAGATGGGCTGGTCGAGAGGCTGGGCCAGGGCGGTCTGCCTGTCGGTCTCATCCCCGACGCCGACTACGCGCCAATCTCGGTGCAGGTCTTTCCCGGCGACCGGCTGATCCTCTGCTCGGACGGGTTCACCGAATGCCCGCTGCCGAACGGCCGGGATTTCGGCGAGGACGGGCTGGTCGAAAGCCTGCGCGCCTCGGCCCATCTGTCGGGCTCCGACCTGCTGGAGGCGATGGTCTGGGACCTGACCCGCGCGGCAGAGAGCGATTCGTTCCCCGACGATGTGTCGGGGATCGTGCTCGACCTTCTACCGCAAGAAACGGGCCAGCATCGCCCGGTCGCCGGCATTGCCCAGCCGGGCCAGCGCCTCGGCGATGGGTAGCCAGACCGCCGTATGCCCCGGCTCGGACGGCGGACCCAATCGCAGCACGGGCCGCGCCAGATAGACGGTGCAGAGCTTCTCGGCCCAGATCTCGTATTCCGGCATGAAGGTGAACCGCCGGAATGCCCCCAGATGCCGCATCACCGCGATCTTCCAGCCGGTTTCCTCATAGACCTCCCGGTGCAGTGCCGGGATCGGCTGTTCCCCCGGGTCGATGCCGCCGCCGGGCAGCTGGAACTCCGGGATCGGGGCGGCCTGATGCGTCGCAAGGATATGGTCGCCGTCCAGCAGGATCGCATAGACCCCCGGCCGACGGATATAGCTCTGCCCGGGTTTTACCGCCTCGCCATAGCGCCGGATCATCCTCACCCCCTTGGACCTTTGGTTGCTCTGCCTATATAGGCGCGATATGCCAGCACTGGCACCATCAGGAAATCCCCGAATGACCACCGGAACGCAGATCGCCTGGGACGATTCCGTCCTGCCATTCCAACTTGACGCCTCGGGCATCCGGGGCCGCATCGCCCGGCTGGATGGCGTGCTCGACCAGGTGCTGAAGCAGCACGCCTACCCGTCCGTGATCGAGGCGCTGGTGGCCGAGACCGCGCTGCTGACGGCGCTGATCGGCCAGGCCATCAAGCTGCGCTGGAAGCTTTCGCTGCAAGTGCGCGGCAAGGGTCCGGCCCGACTGATCGCGACCGATTACTACGGTCCCACCGAAGAGGGCGGGCCCGCCCGCATCCGCGCCTATGCCAGTTTCGACGCCGAGCGGCTCGACCCCAACGCCAGCCCCTTCTCCCAGATTGGCGAGGGTTATTTCGCAGTGATGATCGACCAGGGCGAGGGGACGCTGCCCTATCAGGGCTTCACCCCCATCGCCGGGGACAGCCTTTCCGCCTGCGCCGAGACCTATTTCGCGCAGTCCGAGCAGATCCCGACCCGCTTCGCGCTCGCCTACGGCGAAAGCGCCGAACCGGGCCGTCCGCTGCACTGGCGGGCCGGGGGCATCATGCTGCAACACATGCCCGCCACGGGCGGCGTCGCGGCGGAACAGGGCAGCGGTGAGGGCGGGCTTCTCACCCATGCCGACATCCTGGGCGGCGCGGAGTCCGAGGACTGGAACCGCGCGAACCTCCTTCTCGACACGGTGGAGGAGCTGGAGATGATCGGCCCCTCGGTCCCGCCGACCGACCTTCTGGTGCGCCTTTTCCATGAGGAAGGTCCGCGCGTCTTCGACGCCCAGCCGGTGCGCTTCGGCTGTTCGTGCAGCGAGGACAAGGTGCGCAGTACCATGTCGATCTACAGCCAGAAGGACATCGCCAGGATGACGACCGACACGGGCGTCGTCACCGCCGACTGCCAGTTCTGCGGCGCGCATTATGAACTGGACCCGAAGACCCTGGGGTTCGAGGGCAGGAATGGCTGAACTGGCGCTGCTGCGAAGCGCCGTCCATCTGGCGTCTTCCGGCGCGACCTCGGACTTCGACCTGAACCCTTCCGTCCAACTGCCGCCGGATCGCAAGCTGCGCCCGGCGGCGGTTCTTCTGGCTTTCGAGCCGGGCAAGGGCGTCTGGCTGACCAAGCGCTCCTCGCATCTGAAGCACCATCCGGGTCAGATCGCCTTTCCCGGCGGCAAGCTCGACCCGACCGACGCCAGCCTTGAGGCCGCCGCCCTGCGCGAGACCGAGGAGGAGATCGGCCTGCCGCCGGACTGCGTGCAGATCATCGGTACACTGCCGCCACATGAGACTGTCACCGGCTTTCTGGTGACGCCCTTCGTCGGCCATGTATATCGTCCCTTCACTGCCCGGCCCGAGGCGGGCGAGGTGGAGGAGGTATTCCCCGTGCCCTTGCGGCATCTCATCGACCCAGGGAACTACCTGATCCAGTCCCGCCGCTGGCAGGGGCAGAACCGGCGCTATTACACGGTGCCCTGGGGTCCGTATTACATCTGGGGTGCGACGGCCCGCATCCTGTATGGCCTGGCCGCAAAGGCCCCCGCCCGATGAAAGTCCGGGGCGACTGGATCACCCATCCCGGCAGCCAGGCGCTCTGCGCCGTGCTGGAAGGCGCGGGGTTCCGGGCGCTCTTCGTCGGTGGCTGCGTCCGTAACGACCTGCTGGGCGTGCCGGTCGCCGACATCGACCTTGCCACCGATGCGACGCCGGAAATCGTCTCTGACATCGCCGAAACCGCCGGTTTCAAGGTGGTGCCCACCGGGATTGAGCATGGCACCGTCACCGTCGTCGCCGAAGGCAGGCCGCACGAAGTGACGACCTTCCGCCGCGATGTGGAGACCGATGGCCGCCGCGCCATGGTGGCCTTCTCCACCCGCATCGAGGAAGACGCCCAACGCCGCGACTTCACGATGAACACGCTGTACGCCGACCGGACAGGTAGGGTGATCGACCCGCTGCACGGCCTCTCGGACCTGCAAGCCCGCCGCGTCCGCTTCGTCGGCGATGCCGAGACCCGCATCCGCGAGGACTATCTCCGCATCCTGCGCTTCTTCCGCTTCCACGCCGCCTATGGCGACCCGGAGGGCGGGCTCGATCCCGAAGGCCTCGCCGCCTGCGCCGCGTTTTCTGCCGGGTTAGAGACGATTTCCCGCGAACGCATCACAGCCGAACTCCGCAAGCTCCTCGCCGCCCGCGATCCTGGCCCTTCGGTCGCCGCCATGGCCCGATCCGGCGTCCTCGCCCGCATCCTCCCCGGTGCCGACCCCCGTGCACTGGCGCCGCTGGTCCACCTGGACCAAGGCGAATCCGCCCGCTGGCTCCGCCGTCTTGCTGTCCTCGGCGGCGAAACCGGCCACCTTCGCCTCTCCAAATCCGAAGCCCGCGATCTCGCCGCCCTTCGTACCGCCCTGGGGTCCGCCGACACCCCCGCCGCCCTCGGTTGGCGCCTTGGCGAACCTCTCGGCACGGACGCAATCCTTGCCCGTGCCGCCGTTCTGGAGATGCCTCTTCCCGACGACTGGCAGAGGCAGGTCCGGCGCGGGGCGAAGACCAGTTTCCCGGTCTCCGCCGCCGATCTGATGCCCGGCCTGCAAGGCGAAGCCCTTGGCGCCAGGCTGAAAAGCCTCGAAGCCCGCTGGCTCGCCGCCGACCTCACCCTCACCCGCGAGGAGCTGCTGAAAGGGGCGTGACAATCCGCCGCAACTGCGCTAGGGAGGACCCACCCAAAGAGGAGACCAGCATGGAACACGGGATCTCACACCAACTCGCCTGAGTTGACCGATCCCGTCGTGGCGGTCGCTTGCAGGCACCGCCGTCACCCATCGCTGCACCTTTTTCGGGTCTTCCCTCATGTTCCGCTTCCTCGAGAACCTCGTCGATCCCTATCAGCCCTATGCCGAGGTCGACGCACCCCCCACCCGGCTCTGGCCGTTCCTGCGTGACTATGTCCGCGCCTTCCGCAAGGTCTTCGCCGTCACGGCGGTCTTCTCCATCGGCAACGGTGTCCTCGACATCGGGCTGATCTGGTATCTCGGTCGCCTGGTCGACCTGATGACCGGCCAGACCCCGCAGGCCTTCCTGACCGCGCATTGGGCCGAGATTCTGCTGGTCGCCTTCGTCATCGTCTTCGTCCGCCCCCTGGTCGCGGGCGGGTCGGTCGGCCTGCTGCACAATTCGATCCTGACGAACTTCGGCACCATGATGCGCTGGCGGGCGCACCGGCATGTCCTGCGCCAGCCCGTCGGCTGGTTCGAAAGCGATTTCGCCGGCCGCATCGCCAACCGGATCATGCAGGCCCCGCCCGCCGCCGGCGATGCGGTGTTCCAGGTCTTCGACATGGCCGCCTTCGCCTGCACCACCTTCGTCGGCGCGCTCCTGATGCTGGCCGATGCTGACCCGCGCCTGATGATCCCCCTGATCCTCTGGCTGGTCGGCTACCTTGCCCTGATGCGCTGGACCATCCGCCGCGCCGGTCCCGCCGCCACTGCCTCGTCCGAGGCGCGGTCCGCCGTCACCGGCCGCGTCGTCGACAGCTATACCAACATCCACTCGGTCAAGCTGTTCGCGCATCAGGACAACGAACTGAACTACGCCAGGGAATCCATCGAGACGGCGCGCAAGACCTTCCAGAAGGAAATGCGCATCGTCACCAAGATGGACATCGCGCTGACCTTCCTGAACGGGTTGATGATTCTTGGCGTCTCCGGCCTCGCCATGTGGCTCTGGGTCAACGGCACCGCCTCGGTCGGCGCGGTGGCCGCAGCTGTCGCACTGGTCCTGCGCATCAACTCGATGACCTACTGGATCATGTGGGCCTCGACCCAGCTGGTGCAGAACCTCGGCACCCTTGCCGAAGGGATGGAGACCATCGCCCAGCCCGTCACCCTGACCGACGCGCCCGGCGCCAAACCCCTGAACTTCCAGCAGGGCCTGATCGAGCTGAAGCAGATCAGCCACCACTACGGTCGCGGTTTCGGCGGCCTACAGAACGTGTCGCTGACCATCCGCCCGGGTGAGAAGATCGGCGTTGTCGGCCGCTCCGGCGCGGGGAAATCCACTCTGGTCAAGCTGATGCTGCGCTTCTACGACACCGAATCCGGCGCGATCCTGATCGACGGGCAGGACATCGTCGGGGTGACGCAGGAAAGTCTGCGCCAGAAGATCGGCATGGTGCAGCAGGACAGCTCGCTCCTCCACCGCTCGGTCCGCGACAACATCCTCTATGGCCGCCCCGACGCCACCGAAGCGATGATGATCGCCGCCGCACAGAAGGCCGAGGCGCATGACTTCATCCTCACGCTGGAGGACCCGCAGGGCCGCAAAGGCTACGACGCCCATGTCGGCGAACGCGGGGTGAAGCTTTCGGGCGGCCAGCGCCAGCGCGTCGCCATCGCCCGCGTCATCCTGAAGGACGCCCCGATCCTGATCCTGGACGAAGCGACCTCGGCGCTGGACAGCGAGGCCGAAGCCGCCATCCAGGGCGCGCTTTACGGCGTGATGGAGGGCAAGACGGTGATCGCCATCGCCCACCGCCTGTCGACCATCGCCGCGATGGACCGGATCGTCGTGCTGGAGGACGGCCAGGTGGTCGAGGACGGCCCCCATGCCGACCTTCTGCGCCGGAACGGCCTTTACGCCCGCTTCTGGGCCCGGCAATCCGGCGGCTTCATCGGGCTGGAGGAGGAAGCGGCGGAGTAACCGGAGGGTCTAAAATTTTTCGCGAAAAATTTTAGACCCCCGCCTCACGCGCTGCTGACTGCTTCACCCTTGCTTCCCCCCGCCCACAGGCCTACCTCTCCCTCATGAGCGCCCTTCAAAGCCTCGGCTCCCTCATCGACGCCTTCCGCCCCGCCGACGGCCCCCCGCCACAACGGCTGGGGCGCTTCATGCGCTGGTCGCTGGCCGGGTCCTGGCCGATGCTCGTCGTCGCGGGCATCCTGTCGTCAGTGGCAGGCGTGACCGAGGTCGTCTCCGCCCTGATCCTCGGCTGGGTGATCGACGCCGCCGTCAGCTCGGGCCCGACCGATTTCTTCGGCCAGCACTGGAACCTGATCCTCTGGTTTCTCGGTTTCTACCTGATCCTACGCCCGCTGGCCTTTGCCGTCTCCTCCGCCTCGAACAGCATCATCATCGGCCCGAACGTGATGCCGCTGGTCCTGTCGCGCCTGCATCGCTGGACGCTGGGGCAGGCCGTCACCTTCTTCGACAACGACTTCGCCGGTCGCATCGCGCAAAAGCAGATGCAGGCCGCCCGCGCTGTCACCGATGTCGCGACCGAGGTGATCAACACCGTCTGCTTCGCGCTCGCCTCGGTGATCGGCTCCGTCGCCTTCCTGCTGGCGGTCGATGCCAAGGCGGCGATTGCGCTTCTGGTCTGGCTGGTCGCCTATGTCTTCCTGATCCGCTTCTTCCTGCCGGTGATCCGCAAGAATTCCGCCGCCCGGGCGTCGTCGCGCGCCATGGTCTCCGGTCAGGTCGTCGACACGATCACCAACATCAAGACGGTGAAGCTTTTCGCCCATGCCGCCTTCGAGGACCGCGTGGCGCTGGACGCGATGGAGGTCTTCCGCGACCGCAGCCTGGAATTCGGCGTCATCTCAACCTGGTTCCGCTTTGCACTGATGCTGCTGGCGGGCGTGCTGCCGGTGCTGCTGATCGGCGGCACGGTCCTCCTCTGGCAGCAGGGCGCCGCCACCGCCGGGGATATCGCCGCCTCGGGCGCCATCGCGCTTCGGATCGCGCAGATGTCGGGCTGGGTCAGCTTCACGCTCATGTCGATCTACACCTCGGTCGGCGAGGTGGAGGACGGGATGCGCACCCTCTCCGCGCCGCATACCCTGACCGACGCCCCCGATGCCGTTGCGCTGCCACGGGTGAAGGGCGAAATCCGCTACGACGATGTGACCTTTGCCTATGGCCGCCAGCGTGGCGGGGTGCAGGGCATCGACCTGATCATCCATGCTGGCGAGAAACTGGCCATCGTCGGGGCAAGCGGCGCGGGGAAATCCTCGCTCGTCTCGCTGCTCCTCCGGCTCTACGATCCGGAAGAGGGCCGGATCACCGTGGACGGGCATGATCTGCGCCAAGTGACGCAGGAAAGCTTGCGTCGGCAGATCGGCATGGTCACGCAGGAAACCGCGATGTTCAATCGCAGCGCGCGCGATAATATCGCCTACGGCAGACCCGAGGCTTCGGAGGAAGAGATCATCGCCGCCGCCCGCGCCGCCGAGGCGGATGAGTTCATCGCCCATATGCTCGACCATCAGGGCCGCAGGGGTTACGACGCCTTCCTCGGCGAACGCGGGGTCAAGCTGTCGGGTGGCCAGCGCCAGCGCATCGCGCTCGCCCGCGCCTTCCTGAAGGACGCGCCGATCCTGGTGCTGGACGAGGCGACCTCGGCGCTGGACTCCGAGGTCGAGGCTTCGATCCAGGAGGCCCTTGGCCGCGTGATGCAGGGCAAGACCGTGCTGGCCATCGCCCACCGCCTGTCGACCATCGCCGCGATGGACCGGATCATCGTCATGGACCGGGGCCGCATCGTGGAACAGGGCAGCCATGCCGACCTTCTGGCGCTGGGCGGCCTCTACGCCCGTTACTGGAACCGGCAGTCCGGTGGCTTCATCGGCACCGAAGACGAAGCGGAAGCGGCAGAGTGATCGTCACCATCGACCGGCTTGGCCATCTGGGCCATGGCATCGCCCGCATGCCGGACTCGGGCCCGATCTATGTGCCCGGCACTTTGCCGGGAGAGGTTGTCGAAGGCACACTCGACGGTGACATCCTTCTCGACCCCAAGATCGTCACCCCGTCGGCAAGCCGGGTGAAACCCCCGTGTCGCCACGCCCGCGCCTGTGGTGGCTGCCAGCTGCAACACGCTTCCGGTGCCTTCGTGGCGCAATGGAAGCAACAGGTCGTCGAAACCGCGCTGGCCGGGCAGGGCCTTGCCGCTGACTTCCTGCCTCTCGTCACCTCCCCCGCCCGGTCCCGCCGCCGTGCCACCCTGTCGGCCCGTCGCACCAAGTCCGGCGTCCTGATCGGCTTCCACGCCCGCGCCTCCGACACCATCGCCGAAATCCCCGACTGCCAGCTCCTCCACCCCGGCATCCTCGCCGCCATTCCTGGCCTTCAAGCGCTGGTGCAACTAGGCGGATCGCGCACGACCGAACTCTCCCTGTTGATCACCCTCACCCGCGGAGGCCCGGATGTTGTGGTGACGGGAGGCAAACCCCTCGACGCCGCTCTCCGCCTCGACCTCGCCCGCCTGGTCGAAACCCACGGCTTCTCGCGACTGACCTGGGACGGCGAAACCGTCGCCCTCCGCGACCGCCCCGCGTTGACGATGGGCACGGCCACCGTCATCCCCCCGGCCGGAGCCTTCCTGCAAGCCACCGCCGAGGGCGAAGCCGCCCTTCTGACAGCGGTCAAACAAGCCCTCGGCCCGCAGAAGCGCGTTGTCGACCTCTTCTCCGGCACCGGCACCTTCACCCTCCCCCTCGCCGAAACGATGGAGGTCCACGCCGTCGAAGGCGATGCCGCGATGACCAAAGCCCTCGACCTCGCCGCCCGCACCACTCCGAACCTCCACCGCATCTCCACCGAGACGCGAGACCTTTTCCGCCGCCCGCTGGAACCTGACGAACTGCTCACCTTTACCGGAGCCGTCATCGACCCGCCCCGCGCCGGGGCCGAGGCGCAGACCGACCGCCTGGCGCAATCGAAGATCCCGGTCATCGCCGCCGTCTCCTGCAACCCGGTCACCTTCGCCCGCGATGCCCGTACCCTTACCGCCGCAGGCTACCGGCTCGACTGGGTGCAGGTCGTCGACCAGTTTCGCTGGTCCACCCATGTCGAACTGGTCGCCCGTCTCTCCCGCTGACATTTCCGTGAAGATCCCGCCCGGCCCACCGTCTAGGCAAACCTGCCCCTTTCCTGTATCCATAGGAAAAAACAGGCAGACTACAGGCGGACATGGGAATGCGGTTCTTCGGCTGGTTGGCGATCCTCGTCGCGGTGATCGGGCTTTCGGGCTGCGGCTCGAAGTTCAAGCGCTACTACGGCCCCGAAGTGACCCAGGTCCAGGTCCACAAGGCCGACCGCAAGATGTATCTCTTCCACAACGACAAGGTGCTGAAGGCCTATGACATCGGCCTCGGCTTTGCCCCCGTCGGACACAAGCAATTCGAGGGCGACGGCAAGACGCCCGAAGGCCAGTATTTCATCAGCCACAAGAACCCGGATTCCAACTACCACCTCTCGCTTCGCATCTCCTATCCGAACGAGGCCGACATCGCCTTCGCCGAGGCCGAGGGCAAATCGCCCGGCGGCGACATCTTCATCCACGGCGGCCCGAATACACGCGTCTCGAAACGCGACTGGACCTTTGGCTGCGTCGCGCTGACCGACAAGGAAATCGAGATCGTCTATTCCATGGTGAAGCCCGGCACCCCGATCTTCATCCTGCCCTGAGCATGGCCCGGAACGAGAAAGGGGCCCGCAGGCCCCTTTGATTCGTCCGCGGCAGGCCCCATCAGGCCCCGGTCAGCATCGTCCACCAGATCTTGCCGCCCGGCTCCTGGAACCAGGCAAAGCCCAGCCGCGTCGCCGCCGGATCCATGATCACCACCCTGGTGTCGGGCTGCGCCATCCAGGACGACAGCGTCTCCAGCTCGGTCTCGTAGGTCTCCGAGATGTTCTCGCCCAGAAGCCGCCCGGTGAACCCGCTGCGCTGCACCCGCACCAGCGGCGAAGACCCGTCCGAGCCGAAATGCCAGGGCCGGTTCTGCACCGACATGTCGCGGGAATGCGTCTCGGCAGCGGCGTTCAGCGCCGCATCGAAGGCCACCGGCGGCAGCGATTTGGCGGCGCGCAGGGTGTTCATCGAATCAAGGAAGCGGAAGGACACCTCGCGTGCGTCCTTGATCTTGTAGACCCGGGGCAGGGGTTTGCCATCGGCGCCGACCTGCGGCTCGCTCGTTGTCCCACAAGCTGCGAGAGCCAGGAACATGCCCTGCGCCAGGAAGATGCGTCTATCCATTCGGTCCACCAGTTCGAAGCCGCCCGAAGCAGCCATTCGGCCATCTCTTAGCGGAAGCTTGCGGCGGGTTCAAACAGGCTTCTGCCCATCGGCGGAAGCTGACAGCTGTTTGCCGCCGGCGGGTTTCGACATGGATTTGCCGGTCGGCGGACGCTGACAGGTGTTTGATTTGCGGCTGACCGTGAAAACCGCTATAGGCCGCGCAAAGACGATCTTTGAGGAGTTTTCGCCATGTCGAACGACAGGGTCAACCGCCGCGCGGTTCTGGGTGCAGCAGTGGGCGTCGCCGGTATGGCCGCGCTTCCGGCCTTTGCCCAGGACGGCAGCACCGAATTCACCGAACCCGCCACTTCGGTGCGCAACAACATCTCCAGCTTCCGCATGTTGCAGTGGCAGGATTATTTCGACAACACCCGCAACGGCGCGATCCTGGCCGACACCACATCGCGCGCGCTGCACTACTGGTCGGAAGACCAGTCGATCTACCGGCTGTACCCCACTTCGGTCCCCCTGACCGAAGAGCTGACCCGCCTCGGCGTCACCTCGGTCATCCAGAAGGTCGAGAACCCGACCTGGCGTCCGACGGCTTCCATGCTGGCGCGCCACCCGGAATGGCCGGCCGTCGTGGAGGGTGGGGCGCCGGACAATCCGCTTGGCGTCCGTGCGCTCTATCTCGGCTGGCCCGCCTACCGGATTCACGGGACCCATGACACCCGCAAGATCGGCCGTCGCTCCTCAAGCGGCTGCATCGGGCTTTACAACGAACATATCCTTGAACTGTACGGATACGCCAAGGTCGGAACCCAGGTGCGGTTGATCTGACCCTCTCCCTAAGTGCTGCAAAGGGACCGCTGGCCGGACGGCGCTGCGGTCTTTTTCATTCTTCTTCCGAAATCTTGCATGGCCCGGCTTCAAGTCCATACTGGCTTGGAATCGCGCGCTTTCGTGCGAGTCGGGACGACTTGTGAAAGGTTGGCCATGCCAAGCACCCTTGCCCTCGCCCGCCTGGACACGCCCGCGCTGGTGCTGGATGAAGCAAGGATGATGCGAAACGTCCGGCGACTCGCAGAGCGGGCACAGGCCTTGAACGTCACGCTTCGTCCGCATCTCAAGACGGCAAAGTCGACGGATGTCGCAAGCCGCGTCCTTGGCGGCGGGCCGGCGCCGATCACCGTCTCGACCCTTGCCGAAGCCGAAATGTTCCATGCAGCCGGTTACTCCGACATCCTGTATGCCGTCGGGATCGCTCCCGGAAAGCTGGCGCGGGTTGCGGCATTGCGGGCGGCAGGATGCGATCTGAAGGTTATCCTGGACAGTGCCGTCCAAGCGCAGGCTGTTGCCGAAACAGGCATTCCGGCCCTGATCGAAATCGACAGTGACGGTCATCGCGGCGGCGTTTCTCCCGATGCTGCCGTGCTGATCGAAATCGGGCAAATCCTTCATCGGGCCAACGTTCTGGTCGGGGTGATGACCCATGCGGGCGAAAGCTACACGGTAAGCGGTGCCGAGGCCCATGCCGCCTTTGCCGAACGCGAGCGTGCAGCCTGTGTCCAGGCCGCCGAGGCCTTGCGCGCCGCCGGATTGCCCTGCCCGATCGTCAGTGTCGGCTCCACACCGACGGCCCATGCCGCCCGTGACCTTTCCGGCGTCACCGAACTCCGGGCTGGCGTCTACATGTTCTTCGATCTGGTGATGGCCGGGATCGAGGTCTGCTCCCTCGATGACATCGCGCTTTCGGTTCTGACCAGCGTCATCGGGCATCAGCCCGACAAGGGCTGGATCCTGATAGATGCCGGATGGATGGCAATGTCGCGTGACCGCGGCACATCGGCCCAGCGCATCGACCAGGGGTACGGGGTCGTCTGCGACAGCGATGGGCAACCATACCCCGACCTGATCGTGTCCGGATGCAATCAGGAGCATGGCGTGGTCAGTCTTCGTCCTGGCGCGTCAGGATCGTTGCCCGATCTTCCGGTGGGTACGCTGCTGAGGATTCTCCCCAATCATGCCTGCGCGACGGCCGCCCAGTTCGACCACTATAATGTGCTTCCCGAAGACGGCGGATCACTGCGGACCTGGTCCCGATTCAGGGGATGGTGACTTCGGCTCGGCGCAGCGCCAGGTCCGTGGATCATGGCTGTCCACAAACACCTGCGCGGCCAGCACAGCAGGTTAAGGATCGGTAAACGCCCACGCTTAAGTTGTTGTAGAAATTTAGAAAATCGAAATTGTCCACCGTGGACACTATTTGCCGGTCTGCACCCATCCCCCCAGATTCTCCTCGATCACCGCCACCAGCGCCGCGATATGGGCGGGCTGGTCGTTCAGGCAGGGGATGTAGGTGAAGACCTCCCCCCCCGCATGCAGGAAGGCCTCGCGGATTTCCCCGTTGATCTCCTCCAGCGTCTCGATGCAGTCGGCCGAGAAAGCCGGGGCCATCACCGCGATCCGCTTCTTTCCGGCCTTCGCCAGCGCCGCGACATGCTGCACCGTATAGGGCCGCAGCCACTCCTCGCGCCCGAAGACCGACTGGAAGCTGGTGTCGATCGACCCCGCCTCCCACCCCAGCCTCTCCCGCAAGAGGCGTGAGGTTTTCTGGCACTGGCAATGATAGGGGTCGCCCTCCATCAGGTAGCGTTTCGGCATCCCGTGGTAGGAGGCGACCAGCACGTCGGGCCGGTGGTCCAGCTTCGCATAGGCAGCCTCGACCGACTGCGCGAGGGCGTCGATGTGGAGCGGGTGGTCGAAATATTCCGCCACGGTGCGCACCGCCGGTTGCCGCTTTTCCTGCATCAGGGCACGGAAGAACTGGTCGTTCGCGGTGGCCGAGGTCGCCCCGGCGTAGTGAGGGTAGAGTGGGAAGAACAGGATCTTCTCGCACCCCGCCGCGACCATCGCCTTCACCTTCGCCCCGGTCGAAGGGTTGCCGTAGCGCATGCAGAAGTCGACCATCACCTCCGCCCCATGCCGTTCCGCCAGCGCCGCCGCGATCGCCGCCGTCTGGGCCTTGGTGATGGTCAGAAGCGGGCTTTCGTTCAGCTCTTCATTCCAGATCAGCTTGTAATTCGCCCCCGAGGTGAAGGGCCGCTTCGACAGGATCACCAGCTGCAACAGCGGCTGCCATTTCCAGGCGGGATAGTCCACGACACGCTTGTCCGACAGGAACTCGCTCAGATACCGCCGCATCGACCAGTAGTCGTGGCCGTCCGGCGTGCCGAGGTTGGCCAGCAGCACACCCACGCGCGACGCGCGGACCGGCGGATGATCGGCGGGGGCGTGGGCCAAGCGGCCCTGGCCGGAAGTTTGCGGTCCCTGCATGGCGGTTCTTCCCGTTGGTACAGCACGGGACATAAGGGTTGGGCAGGCGGGGTCAACCGTCTTTGGGCAGGGGCTTCTCCGGCACGCCCAGGGCATCGGCCAGCCGCGCCCGCGCCGAGCCCGGCCGCAGGGGCCGCTGCTGGCTTTCATGCGGAGCCCAGCCCGTCAGGAACACCAGCTCCACCGTTGCTTTCAGTCGGCCTTCAGAGGTGCTGTAACTACCGGCGTATATACGCGCGGCCTCGGCCAAAACCGCGCGCCGGGTGAAGTGGCGGAGGCGTCCGGCAAGCGCGTTGGTCTCGCCCGCCGCGCGGAGGTCGGCGAGCAGGGCGGGGAAGCTGCGGTATTCGACGGTCTGCACCAGACTGTCGGCGACCGGCAGGGCAAACCCCGCCCGCTGCATCAGGGCGCCGAGGTCGCGGATTTCGCCCATCGGCAGGACGCGGGGTGACAGGCCGCCGGTGACGGTTGCCTCAGCCTCGGCGAGGGAAGTGCGGAGTTCCTGCAGGCTGCGACCGCCGGGCAAGACAACAAGGCAAAGTCCGTCCGGTCGCAAGGCGCGTCTGCATTGGACCAGTTGGCCGATTGGGTCGCTGGCCCAGTGGAGGGACATAGCGTGCACGACAAGGTCGTGTGCGTTTGATTCCAGCGCGATCAGATCGTCGTCGGGGACCACCTTCGCCGGGGATAACTCCCCGAAAACTTCGGGAAAACCCGTCACCACGGCGGGCGCCGTAAACCTTCTGTTAACCTCTCCGAGTCTCTCCTGAAGGTCGGTCAGGGCGAGGCGGTGCAGGAACAGCGCCTCGTCATGGCCGGGCAGGCAGCGGGCGCGGGCGCGGTGGCGGATCAGCGCGGCGCAGTCGGTCAGGGTCATCGGCTGGGTCATCGAGCGGAGATTAGGAGGGCGGGATGGGAATGCAAGGCGCGCTGCACATCCTGTATCCGCCGCAGTGCATCTCCTGCGCGGCTCCGGTCCAATCCGATTTCGGCCTCTGTGCCGACTGCTGGCGTGAGACGCCCTTCATCTCGGGCCTTGTCTGCGACCAATGCGGGATGCCGCTGCCGGGGCAGGACAGCGCGGAACGGGTGCTCTGCGACGATTGCATGACCATCGCCCGGCCCTGGGAGCGGGGCCGGGCCGCGCTGATGTATCGTGACAACGGGCGACGGCTGGTGCTGGCGCTGAAACATGGCGACCGGATGGACCTGGCCCGCCCCGCCTCGATCTGGATGCTGAAGGCGGTCCAGCCGATCCTGCGACCGGGGATACTGGCGGTGCCGGTGCCCTTGCACTGGATGCGGCTGTTCCGGCGGCGGTTCAACCAGGCGGCGCTTCTGTCCCGCGCCATCGCCAAATCCGCAGGGCTGGACCATTGTCCGGACGCCCTTATCCGCAAACACTCGACCGGCAGCCAGGACGGCAAGACCCGCGACGCCCGCTTCGCCAATCTGGTGGGCGCCTTCGCCGTGCCGAAAGCGCGTGAGAAGCGGGTCGAGGGGCGGGACATCCTGCTGGTCGACGACGTGATGACTTCAGGTGCGACTTTCGCCGCCGCGACCGAGGCGCTGTTGGCGGCAGGGGCGCGGTCGGTTTCGGTGCTGGCCCTGGCCCGCGTTGCGAAAGACGGCTGACGCACTATAGTCCGGGCACGAAAGAGGTGCCCGATGCGTCCGGTCGAAATCTACACCACCCCCTTCTGCGGCTATTGCGCCATGGCCAAGCGGCTTCTGGACCGCAAGGGCGTCGCCTACCATGAGATCGACGTCAGCGCCGACCCATCCTTGCGCGCGGCGATGGTGCAGCGGGCGAACGGACGGCGAACCGTGCCGCAAATCTTCATCGGAACCACCCATGTCGGCGGGTCGGACGACCTGCACGCGCTGGACCACGCGGGCAAGCTTGACCCGCTGCTGGCCGAATGATGCGGGCGGCGCTGGTCCAGTTGACGGTGACGGACGATCCGGCGACGAACCTGCCGGTGACGGTCGGCTACATCCGGCAGGCGGTGGGGCGGGGCGCGGGCTTCGTGCTGACGCCGGAGTTGACGAACGGGCTTTCCTCCAGCCGGGCGCATCAACGGACGGTTTTCCACCATGAGGAGGACGACCCGACACTCGCCGCGCTACGGGCCGAGGCGAAGGCGGCGGGCATCTGGCTGCTGATCGGTTCGCTGGGCCTTCTGACCCACGACGCCGACGGGCGCTTCGCCAACCGCAGCTTCCTGATCGCGCCGGATGGACGCGTGGCGGCGCGCTATGACAAGATTCATATGTTCGACGTCAACGTCTCGGCAACCGAGGTCTACCGGGAGAGCGAAGGCTACCGGCCCGGCACGAAGGCGGTGGTGGCGGAAACGCCATTTGCCGGGATCGGGATGACGGTCTGCTACGATGTGCGGTTCCCGGCGCTGTACCGGCGGCTGGCGCAAGGGGGCGCACAGGTGATCACGGTTCCTGCCGCCTTCAACCACATCACCGGGGCGGCGCATTGGGAGACCCTGCTGCGGGCCCGGGCGATCGAGACCGGGTGCTTCGTGCTGGCCCCGGCGCAGACCGGATTCCACCCGGAAACGAACGGCAAGGGCCGCAGGACGCATGGGCATTCGCTGGCCATAGCACCCTGGGGAGAGGTGCTGGCGGATGCGGGGGTCGAGCCGGGGGTCACGTTGGTCGAGCTCTACCTTGCCGAAGTGGACAAGGCGCGGGGCAGGGTGCCCTCGCTGACCCATGACCGGGGCTTCGACGGGCCATGAGCACCGAGAAGGCCGACGACATCGCGGTGGCGCTCTTTGGCGAGCTGTTCATGGCCGACCAGCTGGCGCGGAACCGGATTTCCAGAGTGCTGCCGAAGGGGATGGAGCTGTCGCATTTCAGCGTGCTGAACCATCTGGCGCGGGTAGGGGACGAGCGCACCCCGGCGCAGCTGGCGAAGTCGTTCCACGTGACGCGGGGCGCGATGACCAATACGCTGGCCAAGCTCGAATGGGCGGGCCATGTGCATATCCGCCCGGACTGGGAGGATGCGCGGCAGAAGTTCGTGGCGATCAGCCCCTCGGGCCGGGCGGCACGCGAGGCTGCGCTGGCGGGCGTGGTGCCGCTGATCGCAGAAGTGGTGCAGGCCATCGGCGCCGAGAGGGTGCGGGCGCTGCTTCCCGTCCTGCGCGAGTTGCGGATCAGGCTGGAGGATGGCTGATCCTTCCGGTCATGTCCGAAATGCCATAGCCGCCCCGGAACCAACCGCCCATCGCCAATAGGCCTTGCCCTGCCCGCGATATCTTCGCATAGAGTCAGGGTATCTCCAGGGTTCCGGTCGCCATGCAGCTTTCGCCTTTCCACGTCCTTTCGTCGCTTGTCCTTGGCACGGCGCTGTGCAGCTCGCCCGCCCTGGCCGAGATGACGGGAACGCTGAACCTGAACGGCGCGACCGGCCTGATCGACATGCCCTCGGGCGATGCGCAGGAAGACGCGACCTTCTCGTTCAGCATCGGCAATATCGGCCCGATCACCCGCACGACGCTCAGCTTCCAGGCCAGCGAGCGGTTGTCGGCCTCGTTCCGCTTCCAGACCTGGCGCGACTGGGACAGCGTCATTCCGGGTGACGCGAAGGAGACCGACCGCAGCATCGACCTGCGCTATCAGATTCTGAAAGAGGGCCGGATTGCCCCCGCCGTGACCATCGGCCTGATCGACCTGACCAGCCGGGGCATGTTCGCCTCGGAATATATCGCCGCGACCAAGACCTTCGGTGACCGGCTGAAGGTGACGGCGGGCCTGGGTTGGGGCAGGCTTGGCAGCTACCAGGGGATCGGCGCGCCCTTCGGCAGCCGCCCGCCTGTCGATCCGACCGGCACCCCGAATGCCGACCAGTGGTTCCGGGGCGAGGCCGCGCCCTTCGCCGGTGTGGAATACCGGATCAACGACAACTGGACGCTCAAGGGCGAATATTCGTCAGACGCCTACCTGCTGGAAGACGGCGAACGCGGGATGATCGAGCGCGACAGCCCGTTCAACTTCGGCATCGAATACCAGCGCGGGCCGGCAGTCCGCCTTGGCGTCTATTCGCTTTACGGCTCCGAGGTGGGGCTTGCCTTCCACATCATCCTGGACCCGAAAAGCCGGGCCACCGGCGGGGTCGTCGGCGCCGCGCCGGTTCCGGTCAAGGCGCGGCCCGCCCGCGCTGCCGACCCGGAGGCCTATGACGGAGGCTGGGTCACGCAGGCTGACGCCGGTCCGATCCTGCGCGAGAACCTTGCCAAGCGGCTGGCCGCAGACGGCATCTCGATCGAGAACCTGGCCTATACCGCGACCACGGTGCAGGTCCGCATCCGCAACGGCCGGATCGACGCCGGATCGCAGGCCATCGGCCGGACCGCCCGGGCGCTGAGCCACGTCATGCCCGCCTCGGTCGAGGTGTTCGAGATCGTGCCGGTGGTCAACGGGATCGGAGCCTCGAAGGTCACCATCCGGCGCAGCGACCTGGAAGCGCTGGAATACAGCGCTGACAACGCCACGCTTCTGCGTGAGCGGATCACCGTCACCGATGCGGGCGCCGCCCCGGCCTTTTCGCTGGGCGATGAGGACCTGTATCCCAAGTTCCGCTGGAGCCTGAAGCCCGCGGTCCGGCTGGCGGAACCGGCAAAGGGCGATATCGGGCTGCGGCTGTCCGGCAGCTATGACTTTGCGCCAGGGCTGGTCCTGTCGGGCTCGATCTACAAGCCGATCGCCAGCAACCGCGACAGCGCGTCGACCTCTACCTCGACCTTGCCGCATGTGCGGACAGATAGCGGTCGCTACAACGAGTTCGGCGACCCGGCGCTGGAAAAGCTGACCCTGGCGTGGTACGCCCATCCCGCCGAGAACATCTATTCCCGCGTCACCTTCGGCTATCTGGAGCGGATGCACGCCGGGGTCTCGGGCGAGGTGCTGTGGAAGCCGGTGAACAGCCAGCTCGCCCTGGGGGTGGAACTGAACTACACCAAGCAGCGCGACACCGATGGCGGCCTGGGCTTTGACGAATACGACTACGACGTGGTCACCGGCTATGTCTCGGCCTATTACGATTTCGGCAACGGCTATCTGGGCCAGCTGGACGTGGGCCGCTATCTGGCGGGCGATGTCGGTGCGACGGTCTCGCTGGACCGGGTGTTCGCGAACGGCTGGCGGGTCGGCGCCTTTGCCACCGTGACCGACGTCAGCGCGACTGAGTTCGGCGAGGGCGGTTTTGACAAGGGAATCCGGTTCACCATTCCGTTCAACTGGGCGCTCGGCACCGACACCCGTCGCGGCTTCGGCATGACTCTGCGGCCGAAGAGCGGCGATGGCGGGGCGCGCGTCGATGTCGATGACCGGCTCTACGAATCCTTGCGCGAGTATCACACCGACGGCCTCGACCCCGATTGGGGCAGGGTCTGGCGGTGAGATCCGCGATGAAGCCTGTGGCCGGGCTGGCCCTGCTTGCCGTTCTGGCGGCCTGCGGCAGCGAGAAATCCGGTCCGAACCCGATGGTCTCGGCCATCGGCGCCATGGCGAAGGACAGCGTCGCCAAGGTCAAGGCCCGCAAGGCCGGGGGCAAGTCCGGTGGCAAGTCGGTCTCGGTCGAGGAGCGGCGCGCAGCCCTGGAAAAGGCGGGCAAGCCGATCCTGCGCGTGTCCTCGACGACGCTGGGGCAGACGGGCTTCCTGACCGTGCTGGATGCCAAGGGCGATGTCCTGACCTGGAAAACCCCGGACGGGGCGACCTTCTCGCAGCGCAGCGGCGTGCTGATCCAGACGCGGGGGCTTGGGGCCGACCTGATGTCGGCAGAGGCGCCTTCGGTCGGCCAGCTGATGCGGGCCGGAACAAGCTACCAGCGCATCTACTATTTCCTCGGCGACGACGACCAGGGCACACGGCGGACCTATGACTGCACGAGCGCCATCATCGGCAAGGAAAGCATCGAGGTCCTTGGCCGCACGCATCACGCGACCCATGTCAGCGAGACCTGCGAACGCCCTCTCGGCAAGCTGACCAATGATTACTGGATCGAAGGCACGTCGATTCGGCAGTCGCGGCAGTGGGTCAGCGGCGCCATCGGCTATATCGAGTTCCAGCGCGTGATCGATTGACCGTCCGGCCCGGCCGGGGACGAATCTGGTGCATTTTGCGCGCAGTTTCGGCTATAATCCTGTCAGGTCCAGAAGAATGGATACGTCCCGGCAGGGCGCTTCCTACCATGGGGTCGGATCTCCGCAGGAGGGCACCAGCATGAAGGCTTTGACCGCTCTGGCACTGTCCGCTGCCCTTGTCGCATCTTCGGCCCTGGCCGGGGGGCCGGTCGTCGTGGTCGAGGATACCGACCCCGTGGTCGAGGAGAAGCCCGCCTCCAGCGCCGGGGTCCTGCCCTGGATCGCGGTGCCGCTGATCCTGTGTATCGTGATGTGCGGGTCGGACGACGATCCGCCGCCGGACCCCTGATCCCTCGGTTCAGTAGTCCCGTTCCAGATAGACCCCGATGCCGGTCTGCCCGTCGGCGCCCAGGCGGCCCTTGACCGTCACCCCCTCGCGCAGGTCGAGGTTCAGGTTGATCCGGCTCTTGCCCTCCTGGTCGACCTCGATCTCGGTATAGACGTTCTCCGAGATATACTTCCCCGCCTTCAGCGCCGCGCTGCCATTTTCGTCGGTGGTCACGTCCAGATCGTCCAGCCCGAAGCTGCGACGCAGATTGCCGACGAGGCCGACACCGCCGCGTCCGGCCAGCACGGCCACGGCATTCGCCAGCTGCGCCGCTTGCAGGGCCGAGATCTTGTCCAGCCCGCGCCCGAACAAGAGGCGCGCCAGCACCTCTTCCTGCGGCAGCTCGGGGGAAGAGGTGAAGCGGACCACCGGGTCGTCCGCCGGGCCTTCGACCGCCACGGTGCTGGTGATCCCGTCGCTTTCGGTAGAGGCCTCGATGCCGATGTCGGGCACGAGGCTGCCCTCCAGCACCAGGTCGGCGCGCGACAGGACGAGGCGGCGGCCGAGGATGTCCATCCGCCCCCGGATCAGCTGGAAGCCGCCGGAGGGCCGCACATCCGCCGTCGTGCCTTGCAGCCGCAACTCGCCGCCCAGTTCGGCGTCGATCCCGCGGCCCCGGATGAAGATCTGGCTCGGGGCCGAAATGGTCAGGTCCAGCGCGATGGGCCGCGTGCTTCCGCCCCCTGTACGGGACGCGCTGCCATCGCCAAGCAGCCCCGCCTTGCGCCGGGTTTCCCGCACCGCGCCCGGCTCGCGGAGATGGCGGATGTCGAGAAGCGCCGCCGCCGAGTTGAAGCCGGAGGAGGGCACCCGCACTTCCGTCTCGGAAAGGCTCAGGTTCCCCGCCAGCAGTGCGCCGCCGGTCAGCGGGCCTTTCAGTGCAAGGTTGCCGCTGACGCGGGTGTCGTACAGCTCGGGGTCGTAAAGCCGCAGGCGGTCCAGCGTGATCGTCAGGTCAGCACTCTGCGGGCTGCCAAGCCCGATCGGCCCGTCGACGCGCAGCCTGCCCCCCGAGGACACCCCGGCGGTTGCCGCCAGTTGCAGACTTCCGCCCTGCAACTGCCCGATCGCCTCGACGTCCTGTAGGGAAAGCCCCAGCCCGGGGTCAGAGATCCGCCCGTCCGACAGCGTCACCCGCCCGGACAGCGACCGCAGCGCCATCGGGCCGTCAAGGCGCAGGTCATAGCCGACGCGGCCGGACACCGACCGGGGCGAGAGGATCAGGTTTGCCAATCCCGCCTCGCCCGCGCCCCGGATCGTCAGGTCCGCCGTGTCGAACCCGGTCGCCACGCGCCCCGCCACCGTCGCGCTGATCTGTCCCGGCCCCTTGCCCGAGATGTCCAGCACATAGCCGCTGCCGTCCTGCGTCGCCGTGCCGGACAGGGTCAGCGGCCCCTGCACCTCGGGCACGATCAGCCCAAGATTGGCAAGCCGCGCGTTCAGCTCGATGGTGGTTTTGCTGTCGTCGACCGTGCCGCTGGCCGTCGCGGAAAGCTGCGGGTTCGACAGCTTGGCCGACTGCACCTGCACCACGCCGTCCTTCAGCGCCAGCGCAATGTCCAGCGCGCTTGTCCCGGCCAGAAGCTTGTCGGCCTCGGCATTGCCGATCCGCAGCGACTGGCCGGTGCCGGTCAGCGCGACCTGCCCGTCTTCGGGGGTGCCGGTGAAACGGGCGTCCAGCGCGACCCTGCCGCCATAGCCCGGACCCAGCACCGCCAGATCCTCCAGCGTGACCGATCCCGCCAGGTCCGATCCCGTCGAAGAAAGCTTGCCATTCGCCCGCGCCAGCAGTCCATTCGCCGCGACCTCCAGCGACCGCAGGACCGTTCCGCCCTCATCCCGGCGAATCGAGGCGGTCAGGGTCGAGGGCCCGGCCAGCAGGCGGTCGGCCTGGGGGATATCCACGCGCAGGTCGGTGCCCCTGAACGCGATGTCGGCGTCGAAGAACCCCGACAACCGGCTGGCCGAGCCCGTCAACTCCAGCCGCCCGGCGCCACCCAGCTTGCGGCCCGCGATCCCCGAGAAGCGCGAGAAATCACTGGCCTCGACCGCAAGCCTGCCGCTGGTCAGGAAGGCATCCTCCAGCCCTTCGATCTTCAGCGCGCCGGTTCCGGTCAGCCCGGCCCCCTCAAGCCGGATGCCGGACAGGGTCAGCGCGCCCGAGCCCTCCAGCATGTGCATCCGCACCTGCCCGCTGATCTCCGGCCCCAGCGCTTCCGCCAGCGCCGGGTCCGCGGGCGCGATGCCCGAGGCCAGCACGGTGAACGTGCCGCCGAAGCTTTTGCCCGCAGGCGTCCGTCCCACCCGGCCCGACCCGTCCAGCCGCATCCGGGCGATCTTCATGCCGGGCTGGTCGAGCCCGTCCACCGAGACCTCGCCCGACCAGCTGTCGCGGTCGCCCGGCCTGGTCGCCAGATGGAACTCGGCCCGGCTGATGCGGGTGTCGGCGCCGAAGGGCAGGACAACCGGCGTGTTGTCGGGCGAGGCGAGCGTTCCGGTCACGTCGAACCATTCCGGCAGGCCGTCCGCCGCGATCTCGGCCTTGCCGGAAAGCTTCAGCGACCGGGCCGACAGGTCGAACCCGTCCAGGGTGATCCGCCCCGCCGGGGACCGCAGCGCATTGGCGCGCAGGGCCACCTCGGTCCCGAAGAAATCCACCTGCTCGGGCGCCAGAATCGGGGCCAGGTCGCCCGCCACATCGGCGAGGAAGCGATAGCCGCCCTCCTCGCCCCGGACGGTCACCGTTCCCCCCAGCCGCTCGGCCCCGTCGGTCGCCAGCGCGATCTGCGCCGTGTAGTCGTCAACCGGCCCCGCCCCCGTCACCCGCAACGAGGCCGAGGGCGCACCGGGGATGTCCAGCAGGCTGACAACGATCCCCTTCGCATCCTCCTCGGCGACCAGTTCCAGCCCCAGTTGCCGCGTGGCATTGGAATAGGAGGCATCCAGCGTGATCTCGCCGCCGGGTCCGTTCCCGGTGCGGATCAGATCCAGCTTGGCCTGCCCCTCGCCGCCCGCAAGCTGCATCGAGGCGTCCAGCGTCCCCGTGACCGGCTGGCCCAGCACCTCCGGCCCCAGCTCGATCCGCTCTGCCGCCACCCGGTCGATATGCACCGAGACCGGCAGCTCCGGCAGGCTGAAGCCAGAGGCCTCGGGCGATGGGGAGCCGCTGTCCGTCTCGGGCAGGCGCGCGATGATGATTTCCTCGGCCGAAAGCTCGCTGATGTTCAGCTCGCCCGAGAGAAGCGCCGAGCGGCTCCAGTCCAGCACCACCCCGTTCAGCGTGATCCAGACACCCTGGTCGTCGGCGATGGTCAGCCGCTCCATCGTCGCACGCGACGACAGCGCGCCCGCGAAACCCGTTACAGTCACCTGCCGTCCGGCATCGGACAGCGTGTCCTCCAGAAATGCGGTCAGATAGTCGCGGTCGTCCTCCTGCGCCGAGGCCAGTCCGGGCAGCAGGCAAAGGGCGATGCACAGGACCCGCCGCATCAGAACGACTGCCCCAGCCCGACGTAGATCTGCACCCCGTCGCCGGTGGTGCCGCTGATCGGCGCAGCCACGTCCAGCCGGATCGGCCCGAGACCGGTGTCGTAGCGCAGCCCCAGACCCGCCCCGGCATGGCTGTCGGCGCTGCCCCCGGTAAACCCGTCCAGCCCGATGCTGCCCCAGTCGACGAAGCCCACCACGCCGATCTTGTCGCTGACCTTGGCGCGCAGCTCCAGTGACCCGGCCAGGAAATACTTGCCGCCGATCAGGAATTCCGGCCCCAGGCCGCGCGTCACCGCAATGCCCAGCGAGCGATAGGGCTGCCCGCGCACGGTGCCGCCGCCGCCCGAGAAGAACAGGTCGCCCCGCGGGGTTTCCAAAAGGTCGGACCCCAGCACAGCGCCCGCCTGAACTCGCGCCGCCATCACGACCTTCCCCGGCTCGCCCAGGCTGCGGAACGCCCGGCCGTCGACCGTGGCCCGCAGGCCCGATCCGGTGGTGCCGAACCCGGCGAAGGGCTTGGCGGTGGCGTCCAGATAGAATCCCTTCGTCGGGTTGTTCGCCACGTCGCGCTTGTCCCAGGTCACGCCAAAGGGCAGCGAAAGGTTGCGGAAGGTGAAGTCCCCTCCGGGATCGCGCCCGTCAAGATAGTCGTAGGTCAGCCCGGCATGGGCAGTGAGCGTTTCGGAAAAGATGTGCGAGAACTTCAGGCCGAAGGTCACAGAATCCAGCGCATAGTCGATCTCGTCCTCGTGCGAGAAGCCCAGCACCAGCCCCGCCGTCGTGTCCGGCGTCAGCGTGGCGGGACGATCCAGCGTGACCTCAAGCCCATAGTCGATGCCGCTTTCGCCCGATCCGATGTTGGTGGCATCAGCCTTAACTCCCAGCCGCTCGCCCCCACCCAGGAGGTTCCGGTGCAGCCAGGAGGCAGAGAGCGACACCCCGTCCAGGCTCGCCACCTCGACCCCGAAGGAATAGCGGCGCGGCTTCTGCTCCACCACGGTCGCAGTGACACCCAGGAGGTCCGGCGCGGTGATCTGCTCGTCCTCGGTCAGCGCGACCGAGGCGAAGATGCCCGTCCGCCGTAGCCGGGTCTCCGCCATCCGCAACTCGGACTCGCTGAAGGTCTCGCCTTCGGGCAGGCCCGCGATCTTGCGGATGCGCCGCTCGCGCATCCGTTCCTCGCCGGTGATCTCCAGATGCCCGAAGCGCAGGCGGGGGCCGGGCGACAGCGTGATATCCGCATCCAGCCGCCGCGCCGCATGGTCGGCCAGCACGTCTTCCGAGGCGACGAAGGCCTTGGCGTGGCCGTCCTCGCGCCAGGCCAGGATCGCCGCATCCACGGCCGAGCCCACCGCTCCGCTTTCCGCGACGGCGCCGGCGCGGAATTCCTTCGGCAGTTCGGTTCCCGGCGCCAGTGGCCGCACCCGCGCGACACCGAAGCGGAAGGGCGCACCGGGATCGACCGCGATCTGGATCACGGAAATGGCCTGCGGCGGCTCCAGCACCGGGATCGCCGCCGCCTCTCGCCCGTCGATCCGGATACGGATGTCGACCGAATAATGCCCCTTGGCATACATCGCCGCCAGGATTCGCGCATAGTCCGCCCGCGCGGCGGCCAGCAGGTCTTGCGGGTCGGTCTGTCCCTCGGCCTTGAGGGTGCGGACCTGCGAGGCCGCTTCGACCGCCTCCTGCAGGTCCTCCGACCCGCCCGCGACGCTTATGTCCAGACGGTCCAGCGCCTGCGCTGAGGCTGCCGCCAGCCCCATCAGGGCCGCAGCGACGGCCCCTCGGGCCCGCAAGACATTGCGACCGGCATTCACGTCGACGACCTCATCGGCAGCATACCCCCGGACTATCGCAGCTTGTGCCGACCCCTTCAATCAGGGGAAACCGCATGGGCGGAGTTGGGTTCCCGTCCCCGGCCTGCGCAAGTCCCTTGCAGACTCGGCCCGACCGGCCTATATGCACCTCAACAGCTGCTTCGGGGTCCAAACCTGAAGCTACCGAAAGTCACGGGCGGGCCGCTGGGTCCGCTTTTTTGTTTCTGGAATCCATGACCGATCTCGTCGCCAAAACCGCCATCGACCGCCGCCTGGCCGACATCGTCCAGCCGGTGATCGAGGGCTTGGGCTTCGAACTCATCCGCCTGCGGCTGATGGGCGGCAAGACGCGCGTGTTGCAGATCATGGCCGACCGGCCGGATGGCGGCATCGGTGTCGACGAATGCGGCGACATCTCCACCGCCGTCTCGGCCGTCCTGGACGTGGAAGACCCGCTGGAGGACAACTATGTCCTTGAAGTCTCCTCCCCCGGCATCGACCGGCCGCTGACCCGGCTGAAGGATTTCGAGATGTGGAAGGGCTGGGAAGCCCGGGTCGAGACCACGGAACTCATCGACGGCCGCCGCCGCTTCAAGGGCGATCTGGCTGGGGTGGAGGGCGACGAGGTGCTGATCACCCTGGAAGAGGGCGGCGAGGACGTGACCATCGGGCTGAAGTTCGACTGGCTCTCCGATGCCAAGCTGATCCTGAGCGACGCGCTGATCACCGAAATGCTGCGCCAGAAGAAGGTGACCGAGCCCACCGAGGGCCAGTTCGACGAGATCGAGGAAACCGACGGGGACGAGGACGACGAGCCCGCCCCCGAGACGAAACACTAGGGAGAAAACCCGATGGCCATCACCTCCGCCAACCAGCTTGAGCTTCTGCAAACCGCCGAAGCCGTGGCGCGCGAAAAGATGATCGACCCCGACCTGGTGATCCAGGCGATGGAGGACAGCCTCGCCCGCGCCGCCAAGTCACGCTACGGCGCCGAGATGGACATCCGAGTGAAGATCGACCGCAAGACCGGGCGTGCCAGCTTTACCCGTGTCCGCACCGTCACCGAAGACGACCTGATCGAAAATCACCACGCCCAGATCACCGTGAAACAGGCGAAGAGCTACCTCGCCGACCCGCAGATCGGGGATGAGGTGATCGACGAAGTCCCGCCGGTCGACCTGGGGAGGATCGCCGCGCAATCGGCCAAGCAGGTCATCCTGCAGAAGGTCCGCGAGGCCGAGCGCGACCGCCAGTTCGAGGAATTCAAGGACCGCAAGGGCACCATCATCAACGGCGCCGTCAAGCGCGAGGAATACGGCAACGTCATCGTCGACATCGGTCGGGGCGAAGGCATCCTGCGCCGGAACGAGAAGATCGGCCGCGAGGCCTATCGCATCGGCGACCGCATCCGCTGCTACATCAAGGACGTCCGGCGCGAACCGCGCGGGCCGCAGGTCTTCCTGTCGCGCACCGACCCGCAATTCATGGCCGAGCTTTTCAAGATGGAAGTGCCGGAAATCTACGACGGCATCATCGAGATCAAGGCCGTCGCCCGCGACCCGGGCAGCCGCGCCAAGATCGCGGTGATCAGCTACGACAACTCCATCGACCCGGTCGGCGCCTGCGTCGGTATGCGCGGCAGCCGCGTGCAGGCCGTGGTGAACGAACTGCAAGGCGAGAAGATCGACATCATCCCGTGGAACCAGGACACCGCGACCTTCCTGGTGAACGCCCTGCAACCCGCCGAGGTTTCGAAGGTCGTCTTCGACGAGGAAGCCAGCAAGATCGAGGTCGTGGTGCCGGACGAGCAGCTTTCGCTCGCCATCGGCCGTCGCGGCCAGAATGTGCGGCTGGCCAGCCAGCTCACGGGCCTCGACATCGACATCCTGACCGAGGCCGAGGAATCGCAGCGCCGCCAGGCCGAATTCGCCGAACGCACCAAGCTGTTCATGGATTCGCTCGACGTCGACGAGATGATGGCGCAGCTTCTGGTCGCCGAAGGCTTCACCAACCTGGAAGAGGTGGCTTACGTCGAACTGGACGAGCTGCTGTCCATCGACGGCTTCGACGAGGACACCGCCGCCGAATTGCAAGCCCGCGCCCGCGACTATCTGGAAGCGGCCAACGCCAAGGCGATGGAAAACGCCCGTGCGATGGGCGTCGAGGATAGCCTGGTCAACTTCGAAGGCCTGACCCCGCAGATGCTGGAGGCGCTGGCCAAGGACGGGATCAAGACCCTGGAAGACTTCGCCACCTGCGCCGACTGGGAACTGGCGGGCGGCTGGACCACGGAGAACGGCCAGCGCAAGAAGGACGAGGGCGTGCTGGAGCAATTCGACATGTCGCTGGAGGAAGCGCAGACCCTGATCATGACCGCCCGCGTCATGCTGGGCTGGGTCGACCCGACCGAACTGGAGCAACCCGAGGAAGAGGTTGCCGACGACGGGGAGGCCGAGGCCTGATTTCAGGCCTCGGGGACACGCGTTGACGCGCGGCGGCCGGGAAAAGGACAGGGACGAGCCGGAACGCAAGTGCATTGCGACCGGGGAAAGCCAGCCGAAGGCGGGGCTGATCCGCTTTTGCCTGGGTCCCGATGGGCAGATCACCCCTGACATCCTGGGGAAACTGCCGGGTCGGGGCATCTATGTCTCGGCGGATCGGGCGGCGCTCGAGAAGGCGGCGAAGAAGAATCTCTTCTCGCGCGCGGCCCGCCAGCCGGTGAAGGTGCCGGAAGGGCTGGCCGATCTGGTCGAGGTGTTGGTCGCCCGGCGGGTGGTCGAACTGCTGTCGATGGCGCGCAAGGCGGGTGAGGCTGTCACCGGCTACGAGAAGGTGAAGGACTGGCTGGTCAAGGGCACGGCGGCAACGCTGATCCAGGCCAGCGACGGGTCGGAACGGGGCAAGACCAAGCTGCACGCGCCCGATGGCGCAATGGGCTTTGTCGGCTGCCTTTCGGCTGGGGAAATCGGTTTGGCATTCGGGCGCGAACGTGCGATACACGCCGCGCTTGCCGCTGGTGGACTCAGGTCCCGTGTTGTAGAGGAAGCGGCAAAACTCGCTGGCCTGCGTGGGCAGACCGGCGGGGATGACGGCGGCGAGACCGCCATGAAGGATACGAAGAACGAATGACCGATACTGACGGCAAGAAACCTCTTGGCCTTGGCGGCGCCCCCCGTTCCGGACAGGTGAAGCAAAGCTTCAGCCATGGCCGGACCAAGAGCGTCGTGGTCGAAACCAAACGCAAGCGCGTTGTGGTGCCCACTCCGGTGAAACCGGGGGCGCCGGGCGCTGGCGCGCCTTCGGCTGCGACCGGGCTTGGCGATCCGTCGAAACGACCCGCCGGGATCTCCGATGCCGAGATGGAGCGCCGCCTGAAGGCCCTGGCGGTCCACAAGGCTCAGGCTGCCGAAGATGCCGCCCGCCGCGCAGAGGAAGACAAGGCGCGCGAGGAAGAGCGTGCTCAGCGCCGCGCCGAGATCGAGGCGAAGGAACGCGAGGATCGCGAACGTGCCGAGGCCCTGCGCCTGAGGGCCGAGGAAGAGGAACGCGCCGCCAAGGCCGAAGCTGCGGCCAGGATCGCGGCGGCCGAGGCCCGCAAGGCCGATGTGCTGGGCACCCGTGCCCGTTCGGCCACTCCGCCCCCCGCTGCCGCCAAACCGGCTGACCGCGCCGCGCCGGCATCCCCGACCGCGGAAGACGCGCGTGGTCCGGCCTCGGCCAAGCCCGGCCTGCCGACGCCCCGAAAGACCGACCGCGAGAAGGACGACCGCTCCGACCGTGGCGCCAAGCGCGGTGGCGACGAAGGCCGCCGCTCGGGCAAGTTGACGCTGTCGGACGCCATCTCGGACGAGGGCGGCCGCCAGCGCAGCCTGGCCGCGATCAAGCGCAAGCAGGAAAAGGCCCGCCAGAAAGCATTGGGTCTGGGCCACAAGGCCGAGAAGCAGAGCCGCGACGTGCAGCTGCCGGAAACCATCGTCGTCAGCGAACTGGCGAACCGGATGGCGGAACGCGCTGCCGACGTGGTCAAGGCGCTGATGAAGATGGGCATGATGGTCACGATGAACCAGGCCATCGACGCCGACACCGCCGAACTGGTGATCGAGGAATTCGGCCACAAGGCCGTCCGCGTGTCGGACGCCGACGTGGAACAGGTCATCGATACCGTGAAGGACTCGGACGAGAATCTTCAGCCACGTCCCGCGATCGTCACGATCATGGGCCACGTCGACCACGGCAAGACCAGCCTCCTCGACGCGATCCGCAAGACCAGCGTTGCCACCGGCGAAGCCGGCGGGATCACCCAGCACATCGGCGCCTATCAGGTGAAGACGCCGAATGGGCAGCTGATCACCTTCCTCGACACGCCCGGCCACGCGGCCTTCACCTCGATGCGCTCGCGGGGCGCGCAGGTGACGGATATCGTGGTGCTGGTGGTCGCGGCGGATGATGCGGTGATGCCGCAGACGGTCGAGGCGATCAACCACGCCAAGGCGGCCAAGGTGCCGATGATCGTCGCGATCAACAAGATCGACAAGCATGAGGCGAACCCGACCAAGGTCCGCACCGACCTTCTCCAGCATGAGGTGGTGGTGGAGGCGATGTCCGGCGACGTGCAGGACGTTGAAGTGTCGGCCAAGACCGGACTGGGCCTGGACGACCTGCTGGAAGCCATCGCGCTGCAGGCCGAAGTGCTGGAACTGCGGGCGAACCCGAACCGGGCGGCGTCGGGTGCGGTGATCGAAGCTAAGCTCGATGTGGGCCGCGGCCCGGTCGCGACGGTGCTGGTGCAGAACGGCACCCTGCACAAGGGCGACATCTTCGTCGTCGGCGAACAGTGGGGCAAGGTCCGTGCGCTGATCAACGACAAGGGCGAGACCATCCCCGAGGCCGGCCCGTCGGTTCCGGTCGAGGTGCTGGGCCTCAGCGGCACGCCCTCGGCGGGCGACACTCTGAACGTCGTCGAGACGGAAGCCCAGGCGCGCGAGATCGCGGATTACCGGATCAAGACTGCCAAGGACAAGCGCGCCGCTGCGGGTGCCGCCACCACGCTGGAACAACTGATGGCGAAGGCCAAGGCCGACCAGTCGGTGGCCGAGCTGCCGATCCTGATCAAGGCCGACGTCCAGGGCTCGGCCGAGGCCATCGTCCAGGCGATGGAGAAGATCGGGAACGACGAGGTCCGCGTCCGCGTGCTGCATTCGGGCGTCGGTGCGATCACCGACACCGACGTGGCGCTGGCCGAGGCGTCGAAGGCGCCGATCATCGGCTTCAACGTCCGGGCCAATGCGACGGCGCGGGCCTCGGCGACGCAGAAGGGCGTCGAGATCCGCTACTACTCGATCATCTACGATCTGGTGGACGACATCAAAGCCGCCGCTTCGGGGCTTCTCAAGGCCGAGGTACGCGAGCATTTCATCGGCTATGCGAAGATTCTGGAGGTCTTCAAGGTCTCGGGCGTCGGCAAGGTTGCGGGCTGCCTGATCACCGAGGGCGTCGCGCGGCGGTCTGCGGGGGTGCGCCTGCTGCGGGACAATGTGGTGATCCACGAGGGCACGCTGAAGACGCTGAAACGCTTCAAGGACGAGGTGAAGGAAGTCATCTCGGGCCAGGAATGCGGGATGGCCTTCGAGAATTACGAGGATATCCGGCAGAACGACGTCATCGAGATCTTCGAGCGCGAGGAAGTGCAGCGCACGCTGGAGTGATCCTGTCCACGGTGGACGGAATTTCGAGGCCAGTCTTTTCAAGGGCTTGGGCGGGGACGCTAACCGTTGGCTAAGATATGCGCCGGGCCTTTGGGTCCGGCGTTTTTCTTCCTGGCAGCTCGTCGTGCGCCTTCGGCTTCTCCTCGCGGGGCGGGCGAGGAGTGCCCGAAGGGCTTCGACGAGCGGCGGGTCAGAGCCAGTCGCGCAGGATCGGGATCAGGGGCAGGTCGGCGGGGGGCATCGGATAGTCGCGCAGGCGGTTGGGTGCGACCCAGGCGAGTTGCTGGCCTTCGAGCGACCGGACCGTCCCCTGCCACTTCCGGCAGGCGTAGAGCGGCATCAGCAGGTGGAAGTCGTCGTAAGTGTGGCTGGCGAAGGTCAGCGGCGCAAGGCAGGAGGTCCAGGTGTCGATGTCCAGCTCTTCCTTCAGCTCGCGGATCAGCGCGGCCTCGGGCGTCTCAAAGGGCTCGACCTTGCCGCCGGGGAATTCCCAGAGGCCCGCGAGCGACTTGCCCTCGGGGCGCTGGGCCAGGAGGACGCGGCCGTCGGGGTCGATCAGGGCGACGGCGGAGACGAGGAGGATCTTCATGTGACGGGCTTTCGCGGGACGGAAGCCTCTGGGGGTTTCACACCCCCGGACCCCCGTGGGATACTTTCACCAGTATGAAATCAGGAGCGGTAGTCGGCGTTGATCTCGATGTAGCGGGAGGTCAGGTCGCAGGTCCAGACCGAGCGTTTCGCGCGGCCCTGGCCGAGGTCGACGGCGAAGACAAGCTCCTGCCCCTGCATGTAGGCGGTGCCGTCCTCTTCCCTGTAGTCGGGGTTCCGCCAGCCGTTCCTTGCCACCAGGATATCGCCGAAGCGGATGGTCAGCCGGTCGCGGTCGGCTGCGGCCCCCGACTTGCCGATGGCGGCGACGATGCGGCCCCAGTTCGGGTCCTGGCCGGCGACGGCAGTCTTCACCAAGGGCGAGTTGGCGATGGCGAAGGCGACTTTCGCCGCGTCTTCGTCGGAGGCGGCGCTGGTGACGCGGACCTCGACCAGTTTCGTTGCGCCCTCGCCGTCGCGGACGACTTGCAGGGCAAGGTCGCGCATGACGCCCGCCAAAGCGGTCTCGAAGGCTTTCAGCGCGGGGCCCTTCAGCTCGGCGGCCTTGGACTGGCCGGTCGCGGCGATGAGGAGGGTGTCGGAGGTCGAGGTATCGCTGTCCACCGTGATCGAGTTGAAGGTGGCGTCGACGTTGCGCGCGAGCATCTTCTGCAGCTGGTTCGCGCCGATCTTCGCGTCGGTGAAGATATAGACCAGCATCGTCGCCATGTCGGGCGCGATCATCCCCGAACCCTTGGCGATGCCGGAAATGTGGATCATCCCGCCTTCGCCCTGCACGGTGGCGGCAGCACCTTTCGGGAAGGTGTCGGTGGTCATGATCGCCTGCGCGGCCATTTCCACCGCTTCTTCCTTCAGCGCCGCGACCAGGTCGGGCACCTTCGCGGTGATCTTCTCGAACGGCAGCGGCTCGCCGATCACGCCGGTCGAGGAGGAGAACACGCGGGAGGCGGGAACGCCCAAAGCCTCGGCCACCACGCGGGTGACGGCGGCCACCGCCTCATCCCCGACCTTGCCGGTGAAGGCGTTGGAATTGCCGGAGTTCACGATGATCGCGGCGCCCGCATCCGCCGGAACCTTCATCGCCAGTTTGGCCTGGCAGTCGCGGACGCAGCCGGAGCGGGTGGAAGACCGGGTGAACACGCCGGCCATCGTGGTGCCGGGCGCCAGGCGGACGAGCATCACGTCCTTGCGGTTCTGGTAGCGCACCCCGGCTTCGACGGCGGCGAATTCGGCGCCCCTGATCGCGGGAAGGGTGGGGAAGCTGGCGGGGGCCAGTGGCGAGACGGGTTTCAGCGCCTTTTTCGCTGCTGCGACAACCTCGCCCACCGCGCCGGAAACGGCTTCCGTCACCGCCTCGGCCACCGGGGCAGCCGCCGCGGTCAGGTTGTCCTTCAGCTTGCGGACCTTCTTCTTCAGCGCCTTCGCTTCGGCCTTCCAGTCGGTCTTCGCCATGATGCTTCCCTCTTGCCGGTGCTGTCAGTCGATGAGGCCTGTGTTCTTCAGGATCGCCGGATCCAGACCCTCGCCTTCGCGGGTGACGGTCGCGCCCTTGGTCAGCTCGTCGATCCTCGCGGTGATCGCCTTGTTCTCGACCTCGGCCGCCAGCTCGTCGCGCAGCTGGTCCAGCGTCGGCTTCTCGGCGATGCGGGTTTCCTTGACCAGGACCAAGTGATAGCCGAAATCGGTCTGCACCGGGCCGGTCACTTCGCCGACCTTGGCGCCCACCACGGCCTCCTCGAAGGGCTTGACCATCATGCCCAGGCCGAACCAGCCGAGGTCGCCGCCATTGGCGCCCGAGCCGGTGTCGGTGGATTTCGCCTTGGCAAGCTCGGCGAAATCGGCCCCGCCCGCCAGCTGTTCTTTCAGCGCATTCGCCTCTTTCTCGGTGGCCACGAGGATATGCGCGGCGTTGTATTCGGTCTGCGGCTTGGCGTCCTTGAACCGGTCGTCATAGGCCTTTTGCAGTGCTTCGTCGGTGACGGCTTCCTTGACGATCGAGTCGATGGCCAGGCCCGAGATGTAGCCGCGCTTCTCGTTGTCGAGGGTGGCGATGGCGCGGGGGCCAAGACCGGTGACCGATTGCGCCAGAACTTCCTGCTGGATCAGCTGGTCATAGATGCCCTTGAACAGCACATCGTCGGGCAGCGACTGATATTCCGGCGGCAGGGATTCCTTCATCGCGATCATCTGGCCGAGGGTGATCTTCGTGCCGTTGACCGAAGCCACCACGGTTTCGGCGGTTTCGCCCTCGGCGAGCGCGGGACCGGACAGGACCGCCGCCAGCGCGAAGGCCGCCCAGAAGCCAGCACGTTTCATCATTTTCACCTACTCCTGATCGGGGCGATCCGCCTGCCCAAGTTGACTATCCCGGCCTTCCCCCTTACATCGCGACAGTCGCGTGGAACGGGGCCGTCCGGTCATACACTGGCTCTTCTATGGAAGGTGGCGGGGTCGGGCAAGTCCAAGGGCCACACGATGCTGTCAGAAGCCTCGGAGAGAACATGCTGGGAATGGGATCGCTTGCGCGGAAGGTGTTCGGAACGCCGAACGACCGCAAGGTAAAGTCCGTCCGTCCGATCGTGGCGCAGATCAATGCGCTGGAGCCGGAGTTCCAGGCGCTGACCGACGAAGGCATCGTGGCGAAGACGCGCGAGTTCCAGAAGCGGGTGCAGGAGGGCGGAGAAAGCCTGGAAGCGATCCTGCCGGAGGCTTTTGCCAACTGTCGCGAAGGCGCGCGGCGGGCGCTGGGGCTCAGGGCCTTCGACGTGCAGCTGAAGGGCGCGATGTTCCTGCACCAGGGCAATATCAGCGAGATGAAGACCGGCGAGGGCAAGACTCTGGTCGCGGCCTTCGCGGCCTATCTGAACGCGCTGACCGGCAAGGGCGTGCATGTCGTCACGGTGAACGACTACCTGGCCAAGCGGGACTCGGAATGGATGGGCAAGGTCTATGCCCAGCTGGGGATGACGACGGGAGTGGTCTATTCGCACCAGCCCGACGCCGAGAAGATGGCGGCCTACCGCGCCGACATCACCTATGCCACGAACAACGAGCTGGGCTTCGACTATCTGCGCGACAACATGAAGAACTCGCTGGAGGACATGGCGCAGCGCGGGCACGCCTATGCCATCGTCGACGAGGTGGACAGCATCCTGATCGACGAGGCGCGGACACCCCTGATCATCTCGGGCCCGAGCCAGGACCGCAGCCCGCTTTACACCGCGGTGGATGCGGTGATCCCGCAGCTGACGGAAGAGCACTACACGGTGGACGAGAAGACCCGTGGCGTGACCCTGACGGAAGAGGGCAACGATGCCATCGAGGCGCTGTTGCGCGAGGCGGGCATCCTGCCGGAGGGGCAGAACCTCTATGCGGCGGAAAGCACCTCCATCGTGCACCACGTCAACCAGGCGCTGCGGGCGCACAAGCTGTTCTTCCGGGACCAGCAGTACATCGTCCGCGATGGCGAGGTGATGCTGATCGACGAATTCACCGGGCGGATGATGAAGGGGCGGCGGCTGTCGGACGGGCTGCACCAGGCGATCGAGGCGAAGGAGGGGGTGAAGATCAACCCCGAGAACGTGACCTACGCTTCCGTGACCTTCCAGAACTACTTCCGCCTCTACGACAAGCTGGGTGGCATGACCGGAACGGCGGCGACCGAGGCCGAGGAATTCCGCGAGATCTATGGGCTTGGCGTGGTCGAGGTGCCGACGAACCGGGTGGTGGCGCGGATCGACGAGCACGACCAGGTGTTCCGCTCGGCGCGGGAGAAATACGACGGCATCCTGAAGGCGATCAGGGAAGCGCATGAGAAGGGCCAGCCGATCCTGGTGGGCACGACCTCGATCGAGAAGTCGGAGCAACTGTCGGAGCTTCTGAAGAAGGACGGCATCCCGCATTCGGTGCTGAACGCGCGGCAGCATGAGATGGAAGCCAAGATCGTCGCCGATGCGGGCAAGCTGGGCTCTGTCACCATCGCGACGAACATGGCGGGCCGCGGGACCGACATCAAGCTGGGCGGCAACGTCGAGTTCAAGGTGATGGAAGCCATCGCCGCCGACCCGGAAGGCGACCATGTCGCGATCCGCGCCCGGATCGAGGCGGCACATACCGGCGAGGAAGAGGCGGTGAAGCAGGCCGGGGGGCTGTTCGTGCTGGGCACCGAACGCCACGAAAGCCGCCGGATCGACAATCAGCTGCGCGGCCGGTCGGGCCGTCAGGGCGACCCGGGGCGGTCGGCCTTCTTCCTGTCGCTGGAAGACGACCTGATGCGCATCTTCGGGTCGGAACGGCTGGACAAGATCCTGTCGACGCTGGGGATGCAGGAAGGCGAATCCATCGTCCATCCGTGGGTGAACAAGAGCCTGGAGAAGGCGCAGGCCAAGGTGGAAGGCCGCAACTTCGACATCCGCAAGCAGCTGTTGAAGTTCGACGACGTGATGAACGACCAGCGCAAGGCGATCTTCTCGCAGCGGATGGAGATCATGGAGGCCGATCACGTGGCCGACGTCGCCGCCGACATGCGCCATCAGGTGATCGAGGATCTGGTCGACCTGAACCTGCCGCCGAAATCCTACCCGGACGCCTGGGATACCGACGGTCTGGTCGCGGCCTGCCGCGAGATGCTGAACATCGAGCTGCCCATCGCCGCCTGGGCCGCCGAAGAGGGCGTCGACCAGGCCGTGATCCTGGACCGGGTGATCGAGGCCTCGGACAAGATGATGGCCGAGAAGACGGCAGCCTTCGGCGAAACCACGATGCAGACCATCGAGAAGCAGGTTCTGCTGCAAGCCATCGACAGCAAGTGGCGCGAACACCTGCTGCGGCTGGAACACCTGCGGTCGGTGGTCAACTTCCGCGGCTATGCGCAGCGCGACCCGCTGAACGAATACAAGACCGAAGCCTTCCAGCTGTTCGAGAGCCTGCTGAACTCGCTCCGCGAGCAGGTGACGCAGCAACTGTCGCGCATCCGCCCGGTTTCGCAGGAGGAACAGGAAGCGATGATGCGGCAGATGCTGGCCGCGCAACAGGCCGCTGCCGCCGAACAGGCGAAGGCCGTCGAGGTGGCTGCCGGACCGGTGACGCTTGCCGCCGCCGCGACCCGTCTGGCGGGGTTCGACGAGGCCGATCCCTCGACCTGGGGCAACCCCGGCCGCAACGACGCCTGCCCCTGCGGCTCGGGCGAGAAGTTCAAGCATTGCCACGGTCGCCTCGTCTGAGGCGGCCCGCTGATTCCGGCCAGCCGCACCCGGAGTGCGTTGTTCCTGCCTTTGCGTCAATCCGGTCGGAGCGGCGTGACCTTCCCCAATATTGCCATTTCTCCGCCAGTATTGGGGACTACCCCCGTCGAGTACGATTCTCGGGCCGGGGCGCTGCCATGCTTTTGGGCAAGAAGATATTTCAGGTAGGCGCAGCTTTGGTCATTGCTGCGGCAGCGGCCCATACGGCGGAACGGCTGAAGGCTCCGGCGGTCGAGCAATCGCTTCTGGTCTCTGCCGCCCGGCTTGCCACGAGCGGGCCTTCGCCCGAACCTCCGGCTGTCTCGGCGGTGCCTGAATCCGCCTCGCTCGACAATCCCAGCGACAAACGCGCTGGCGATCTGACCGGCATCACCCCGGTGGCGGCGACGACGCCTCCTGCGGGCGGGGACCACTGTCGTCCCGAACTCCAGCTTGCCGCCCTGCCCGGCGCGATGATCCAGCTGTCGCTGATCGCCCTCTGCAACCGGAGCGAGGCCTTCGTCGTGCGACATGCCGGGCTGGCCTTCTCGGCCCGTACCCAGGCTGACGGCCTTGCGACCGTCACGCTGCCCGCGCTGCGCGCCGATGCGCTGGTGGCGGTCTATCTACAGGAGTCCCGGCTGGTACTGGGCAAGGTTGCGATCCCGGATGCCGCCAGCTATTCGCGCTTCGCCCTCGTCTGGGAACTCCCGGCCGAGCTGGAGCTGCGGGTCACCGATGGCAGCAAGGTTCTGGTCGGCAGCACGGCCCCCGTCACCGGCGACGACCAGCGGGTCATCGCGCTGGGCCTGCCGACGGTGCAGTCGCCGGTGCTCGCGCGGGTCTATACCGTCCCCGGCCCGACCCTGGGCGAAGCCCAGATCACCGGAGAGCTGCGGATCACCCCGGCCTCCTGCGGGCGGACGTTGCGGGTGGACACCATCCATTCCGCCGGCGGAAGCGCCACCCGGACCCAACGGACGATCAGTGTTCCGCTGTGCGGGACTGCCGGTGACATTCTGGTGTTGAAGAATCTTGCGCCTGCCCCGAAACTCGCCGCCCCGAAGTAGGTGCGGATTGGCAGGGTATGGGTGTGAAGGCAGGACTGGCGGCGCTGGGCGCTGCCCTGTGCGTTTGGGGGTCTGCCGCTGCCCAGGACGTCACTCTGGTCGCCCGCGAGGGCGGCATCGTGCTGAATGGCACGCTTCAAGGCTATGACGGGGAATTCTACAGGATTTCAACCTCTTACGGGTTGCTGACCGTCGACGGGCAGGGGGTGATCTGCGAAGGCCCGGCCTGTCCGGAGCTGACGGCGCCCAAGGCGGTGATGCGGGTCGTCGGCGCACCGGATGCGGCGGCGCTGTTGCCTGTCCTGTTCCAGGCCTTCGCCCGGTCGCGTGGCCTCGTCTATGAGGAGCTGCCGGGCGGGGCCTATGCAGCACGCATCCTCGACCCGGAAAGCCGCAAGGACCTGGCCGAGATTTCCTTTGCCGCCCTGCCGCCCGACCAGGCGACGGCGGCGCTCGAAGGCGGGGCGGCGGACCTGAAGCTGTCCTACCGCGCTGAGGCGGGTCTCGGCAGCCATGCGGTCGCAATGGATGCGCTGGTGGCGATCGTCGCGCCCGACAACCCGACGCCAGAGATTTCCACCGTCGAGCTGGCAGCGGTACTTTCGGGTGAGGTGACGAACTGGGCGCAGGTCGGGGGCCCTGACATGCCGGTGGTGCTGCACGCGCTGGCGGCGGAGAGCGACATCCAGCAGGCGCTGGCCGAGCGGCTGGGGGCGAAGGAAGGGGTGGCGGTGCTGCACCCCGACCTCGCGTCGCTGGCGGCGGCGGTGGCGAAGGACCCCTGGGCCATCGCGATCTCGGGCCGATCGGCGATTGCCCCGGCGCGGCGGATGCCCTTGACCGACAGCTGCGGCTTCCCGCTCTTGCCCACCTCGCTTGCGATCAAGGCCGAGGATTACCCGCTGGCGCTGCCGGTCCTCCTCTTGGCCGCCAAGCGCCGGTTGCCGCTGTTGACGCGCGAGTTCCTGTCGTTCCTGCGTACTCCGGCGGCGCAGGACGCGGTGGCTGCGGCGGGATTCGTCGACCGCTCGATCAGCCGCCAGCCAATGACCGCCGACGGGCTGCGGCTGCTGAACGCGATCCAGGGCGCGGGCGAGGACGTGACGCTGGACGACCTGAAGCGCCTGGCGGGGATCATGGACGGGGCGGATCGGGTGTCGCTGACCTTCCGGTTCGAGGACGGTTCCTCCACGCTGGACGCGCAGTCGCAGGACAACCTCGCCGATCTGGCGCAGCTGATCGCGGCGGGGCAGTTCCGCAATCAGAAACTGATGCTGGCCGGGTTCTCCGACGGGTCAGGCGCGGCCGAGGCGAATCTGGCGCTGTCGGTGGACCGGGCGGCGAAGGTGGCGCAGGAACTGGCGGCGGTGGCGCCGGATCTCGCAACGACCGACCTGCCGGTGGTGGAGGGCTTCGGCGAGGCACTGCCGATGGCCTGCGACGAAACCGCCATCGGCCGCCAGCTGAACCGGCGGGTGGAACTATGGGTGGTGCCGGACTTCGCGCCCGTCGAGGTTCCCGCGCCTTAGGCGAGGTATTCGGTCAGGGTCTGCTTCGTGCCGATTGCCCAAAGCCGGTTCAGATGCCGCTCGAAGGCCCCGGCGAAGCGGGCGTCCTGGCCGAGGTCGCCATAGACCGACACCATCTCCAGCCAGGCCGCCGGACGCGCCTTGGCGTCCCTTGACCGGGCGACCAGCGCGTCCCAGTCCGGGTCGTTCGGCGGGATAGGCGTGCCGCTGTCGGTCTCGCCATAGCAGTAGCGGCACCACATGGCGGAGACCAGCGCCAGCCCCTCGACCGAGCCGCCCGACGCAAGGGCATCGCGGATCGAGGGGACGATGAACTTCGGCTGGCGGTTCGACCCGTCGAGGCAGAGGCGGCGTTCGGTGTCCGCGACCTCGGGGTTCGAGAAGCGCTCGACGATCAGGCGGTAGTAGTCGCCAAGGTTGGTGTCGGGGACGGGGGGGATGTAGGGGACGATCTCGTCGATCTCCACCTTGTCCAGCAGCCCCTTGATCAGCGGGTTTGCCATTGCCTCGTGGACATATTCGATGTCCATCAGCCCGCCGGGATAGGCGATGGTTGCATGGCCGCCGTTCAGGATGCGGATCTTCATCATCTCGAAATTGTGGACATGCGGGGTGAGCGTGACACCCACCTTCTCGAAGGCCGGGCGGCCTTGCGGGAAGTTGTCCTCCAGCACCCATTGCCGGAAGGGCTCGCAGGTGACGGGGACCGGGTCGTCGCCCAGGCCGAAGCTTGCCGCCATCTCGCGCTCGCGCGGGCCGGTGGCGGGGGTGATGCGGTCGACCATGCCGTTCGGGAAGGCGACGTTTGCCGCGATCCAGTCGGCGAGGGCAGGGTCGTTGATCGCGGCAAGGCCCGTCACGGCGGCCTTGGTGACATGGCCGTTGCCGGGAAGGTTGTCGCAGGACATCACCGTGAAGGGCGGCACCCCCGCCGCGCGCCGGGCCTTCAGGGCGGCGATGATCGCGCCGAAGGCGGTGCGGTGCGGGTTCCTGGCATCGGCGACGATCTCGGGATGCGCGGGGTCGAACTGCCCGGTCGCCGGATTGATGAAATAACCGCCCTCCGTCACCGTAAGCGATACGATGCGAATCTCCGGCCGTGCCATCGCGGCGATCAGGGCCGCGTTGTCCGGCTCCACCGGCAGGAAGTCGATCATCGAGCCCACCCGCCGCGCGGATTTGCCCTTCGGGTCCAGCTCGATCACCGTGGACAGGCAGTCCTGCCCCTTCAGCGCCTCGCGCATCCGCGCGTCGCCCTCGCGCACCCCGGCGCCCAGGATCGCCCAGTCATGGCCCAGGCCCATGGCGAAAAGGTCGTCGAGATAGACGGCCATATGTGCGCGGTGGAAATTGCCCAGCCCGATGTGGACGATGCCGGGGCGGAGCTTGCTGCGGTCATAGGCGGGGAGTTGCGGGAGTTGCGCTTGCATGTCAGGCCATCCAGTTGCCGCCGTCCACGCCGAAGCACTGGGCGACGATGTATTTCGCTTCCGGCGTGGCAAGGAAGATCGCCATGCCGGTCAGATCCTCGGCGGTGCCCATGCGCCCGAAGGGCACGGCCTCGCCGACCTCGTTCTTCTTCTGTCCCAGGGGCTTGCCCTCGTATCTCGCGAAGAAGGCATCCACCCCGTCCCAATGCTCGCCATCCACCACGCCGGGCGCGATGGCGTTCACGTTGATGCCGTGCTGGATGAGGTTCAGCCCCGCCGATTGCGTCAGGCTGATCACCGCAGCCTTGGTCGCGCAGTAGACCGCGACGAGGCCTTCCCCCCGCCGCCCGGCTTGGCTGGCCATGTTGATGATCGCCCCCTCGCCGCGCGGGATCATGTGCCGCGCCGCGGCCTGCATGCAGAACAGCGTCCCCGCCACGTTGACCGCGAAGAGCTTGTCATAGTCGGCGCGGCTGATCTCGGCGATGGGGGCCGCGCTGAACAGCGCCGCGTTGTTGACCAGGATATCCAGCTTGCCCATCTTCGCCACGGCCTCCGCGAAGCCCGCGTCGATGGACTCCTGCCGGGTCACGTCCAGCGCAATGGCATGGGCCTTGGGACCCAGCGCCTCTGCCGCCTTCTCAGCCGCCGCCAGGTTGATGTCGGCAATCGCCACCTCTGCGCCTTCGGCCAGATAGGCGCGGGCAAAGGCCAGGCCAATGCCGCGCGCCGCGCCGGTGATCAGGGCGGTCTTGCCGGCCAGTCTCATATCGCAAGGCCGTTGGCGTCGAAGCGGTGGATCTTTCCGCCGGGGGCCAGCTTGATGCGATCTCCGTGGTGGGCGTTGACCTCGCCCGGCGCGCGCACGGTCAGCGTGCCGATGCCATCGACCGCGACCTTCAGGAAGCTGTCGGAGCCAAGGTGTTCCGACAGGCCGACCACGCCCTCCCACGGGCCTTGACCCACTGTGATATGCTCGGGTCGGACGCCGATGGTATGGGCATTGTGCTTGGCCGCTTCGGCGCCTTCGATGAAGTTCATCTTCGGGCTGCCGATGAAGCCCGCGACGAACAGGTTGCGCGGGTTGTTGTACAGTTCCAGCGGCGCGCCGACCTGCTCGATGTTCCCGGCGTTCAGCACGACGATCTTGTCGGCCATCGTCATGGCTTCGACCTGATCGTGCGTCACATAGATCATCGTGGTCTTCAGCGACTGGTGCAGCTCGCTGATTTCCTGCCGCATCCCGACCCGCAGCGCGGCGTCAAGGTTGGACAAGGGTTCGTCGAACAGGAAGGCCGCCGGTTCGCGCACGATGGCCCGCCCGATGGCAACCCGCTGGCGCTGCCCGCCCGAAAGCTGACCCGGGCGGCGGTCGAGATAGTTCGCGAGGTTCAGAACCTTGGCGGCACGCTCCACCCGCTTGTCCTGTTCCGCCTGCTCCATCCCCGCCATCTTCAGCGGGAAGGCGATGTTCTTCCGCACCGTCATATGCGGGTACAAGGCGTAGCTCTGGAACACCATCGCCAGGCCGCGCTTGGCGGGTGGCAGGTTCGTCGCGTCCTTGCCGTCGATCTCGATCGTGCCGGAGGAGGTATCCTCCAGCCCCGCGATCAGCCGCAGCAGGGTGGACTTGCCGCAGCCCGACGGGCCGACGAAGACGACGAATTCGCCGTCGTTGATCTGCAGGTCGATCCCCGGGATGACATGCACGTCACCGAAGCTCTTGCGGACCTTGGTCAGTTCGATCTTGCCCATGATTTCCTCACTTCACCGCGCCGAAGGTCAGGCCGCGCACGAGTTGCTTCTGGCTGAACCAGCCAAGGATAAGGATCGGCATGATGGCCATCGCCGATGCCGCCGAGAGTTTCGCATAGAACAAGCCCTGCGGCGCCGAGAAGCTGGCGATGAAGGCCGACAGGGGGGCCGCCTTGGTGGTGGTCAGGACGATGGTCCAGAAGGCCTCGTTCCAGGCAAGGATGATGTTGAGAAGCATGGTCGAGGCGATGCCGGGCAGCGCCATCGGTGTCAGGACATGGACGATCTCGCCCCAGAGGCTCGCCCCGTCCATCCGCGACGCCTCAAGGATTTCGCCGGGGATTTCCTTGAAATAGGTGTAGAGCATCCAGATGATGATCGGCAGGTTCATCAGCATCAGCGCGACGACAAGGCCGAACTTGGTGTCGATCAGGCCAAGCCGCTGGAACAAAAGGTACAGCGGGATCATGACCGCGACGGCGGGCATCATCTTGGTCGACAGCATCCACATCAGGAGGTCCTTGGTCTTCCGGCCCGGCACGAAGGCCATGGCCCAGGCCGAAGGCACCGCGACCAAGAGGCCCAGAAGCGTGGAGCCGACCGAGATGACGACCGAGTTCCAGAAGAACCGCGGATAGTCCGACCGGGCCCAGACCTCGGCATAGTTTTCCAGCGTCCAGTCGGCCGAGAAGAACTGGGGCGGGTTGGCGACGGCGGAGGCTTCGGTCTTGAAGCTGGTCAGGATCATCCAGAGGACGGGGAAGAAGATGATCAGCGCCACGGCCCAGGCGGCCAGGGTGGTGATCAGCTTGCGGCGGGGGGTGACGGCGCGTGCCATGGATGCCTCCTTACGCGTCGAGATGCTTGCCGATGCTGCGCATCAGGAAATAGGCCACGATATTGGCGAGGATCACCGCGATGATGCCTCCGGCGGCGGCGCGACCGATGTCCTTGGCGGCGATGGCCTGCTTGAAGATCATGTAGGGCAGGGTGGTACTGGCCGATCCGGGGCCGCCCTGGGTGGTGGTGAAGATCTCGCCGAAGATGCCCAGAAGGAAGATCGTCTGGATCAGGATCACCACGGTGATCGCCCGCGTGGCATGGGGCAGGATGATGTAGCGAAAGCGGGAAAGCGCCGACGCCCCGTCCATCTCGGCGGCCTCAAGCTGTTCCGAGGACAGCGATTGCAGCGCGGTGAGGAGGATCAGCGTCGCGAAGGGCAGCCATTCCCAGCTGACGATGCCAATGACCGAGAGCATCGGGTAGTTCTCCAGGAACAGGATCGGCTGCGCGCCGAAACTGCGGGCGACTGCGGCGAAAAGTCCGTTCTGCGGATGCATGAACAGGTTTTCCCAGATCGACGCGGCCACCGGCGGCATCACGAAGAACGGCGCGATCACCAGGATGCGCAGCACGCCCTGGCCCTTCACCGGCTGGTCGATCAGAAGCGCGATCAGCATCCCCAGCACCACGGTGATGATAAGGACGCCTCCGACCAGCGCCAGCGTGTTGAACAGCGCCAGCCAGAAATCGGGCGAGTTGACGAACCAGAGATAGTTGTTGAACCCGACCCAGCCGGTCCGGTCGGGCGATATCAGCCGATAGAGCCGGAAGGAATAGTACAGCGTCATCGCCAGCGGCACGATCATCCAGATCAGGAGAAGCGCGACCGAGGGCGCCACCATCATGCGGGCGGCAAAGCGGCTGGATTGCGTGGACATGGGCAGGTCTCCGAGACTTCGGGGTCAGCGACCGATGGGGCAATGGTGCGGAACCAGCGGCACCACGCAAGCGACGAAACGTGTTGTCGGCTTTGGAAGGGTGGCTTGCGGGCCGCAACCGGGTCCGCAAGCCAAGGTGATCCCGGGGGTCTTGGGAGCCTCCCCCCGGGGTCGATGTTACTGGATGTAGCCCGCGGCCTTCATCTCGTCCGAAACGAGTGTCTGGGCTTCCGCCAGCGCCTCGTCGGCCGTCTTCTGGCCGGCCAGCGCCGCCGAGAAGATTTCGCCGACCGAGGTGGCGACACCCGCGAACTCCGGGATGGCCACGAACTGCACGCCGACATAGGGAACCGGCTTCACGGTCGGGGCATTCGGGTCAGCCGAGTTGATGCTGTCGATCGTCATCTTGGCGAAGGGCACCTTGGCATATTCCTCGTTCGAGTAGAGCGAGGTCCGCGTGCCCGGAGGAACGTTGGCCCAGCCTTCCTTCGACGCGACGAGCGCCAGGTAGTCCTTGTTGGTTGCCCAGTCGATGAACACCTTGGCCTCGGCCTTGGCGTCCGACGAGGCCGGGATCGCCAGCGACCATGCCCAGAGCCAGTTGCCGCGCTTGCCAAGCCCGTTGTCGGGGGCGAGCGCAAAGCCGACCTTGTCGGCGACGGTCGAATCCTTGCCGGTCACGAAGGACGCCGCGACGGTGGCGTCGATCCACATGCCGCACTTGCCCTGTTGGAACAGCGTCAGGTTTTCGTTGAAGCCGTTGTTAGACGCGCCCGGAGGACCGTAGTTGTTCATCAGGTTCAGGTAGAAGTCGAGCGTCGCCTTCCACTCGGGCTGGTCGAACTGCGGCACCCAGTTTTCATCGAACCAGCGCGCGCCGAACGAGTTCGACATGGCGGTGAGGAAAGCCATGTTCTCGCCCCAGCCGGCCTTGCCGCGCAGGCAGACGCCATATTGTTCCTTGGACTTGTCGGTCATCGCGGCCGCGGCCTTCTCGATGTCGGCCCAGGTCGGCGCGTCGGGCATGGTCAGGCCCGCGGCTTCCATCAGGTCCTTGCGGTACATCACCATCGAGCTTTCGCCGTAGAAGGGCGCCGCCATCAGGTTGCCGTCGACGGTCAGGCCGCCGCGGATCGCCGGAAGCAGGTCGTCCACGTCATATTCGGCGGGCAGGTCGTTCAGGCTTTCGAGCCAGCCCTGCTTGCCCCAGATCGGAACCTCATAGGTGCCGATGGTGATCACGTCATACTGGCCGCCACCGGTGGCGATGTCGGTCGTCACGTTCTGGCGCAGGACGTTCTCTTCCAGCGTGACCCATTCCACCTTGATGTCGGGATGCTTGGCGTTGAAATCGTCCATCAGGCCCTGCATGCGGACCATGTCGCCATTGTTGACGGTGGCGACGGTAATGGTCGTTTCGGCCATGGCCGCGCCCGAAAGCGTGATCAAAGCCGTTGCACCCATCAGGGCGCGAAGCGTCTTGGTCATGTAATCCTCCCTGGATCAGCGTATGAGCAAATCATCGCCTGTTGGGTAAATGCTCACATATTGACCAGAGTCGTCAAGCCCTCTCTTCCGCCGCAACTGCACGGTTCAGTTGCGCTGAAGCAGGGCCTGTGCGGTTGGCTCGTCCGTCACCAACCCGTTGATAATTCGCGATTTGATTGCCCCGTGGATCGCCGGAACCTTGGATGCGCCCGCAGCAATTCCGACCGAAGGCCGGTCCAGGCCGGGCGCGACCCGCACTCCGCCGGTCCTGCGGTTGGTGCCAAGGTCCAGATAGCGGCCCTCCGAATCGAAGACCCAACCCGCCACTTCGCCCGCTGCGCCCGCCGCCTGCATCTCGTCCAGTTCGGCGCGGGTCACGAAGCCGTCCGCCAGAAGCGGCGCATCCAGCGACATCTGGCCGACGCCGACGAAGACCACATCCGCAGCCTCGGCCAGGGCCACCACCTTCTGCACCGGGGCAAGCGCATGGAAGGCCGCGTTCTCCTCGGGCGTCGGGCTGATCACCGGGACCGGCATCGGATAGTGCGGCGCACGCACCTTGTCGGCGATCCGCATCACCACGTCGAAGAAGCTGGCCGAGCCGTCGGGGGCGATGTTGCCGATCAGGCTGACGAGGCGATGCTGCGGCGCGTCGATCTCGACCATCGCGTCCACCATGCCGCGCAGCGCCCGACCCGTCCCCAGCGCCACGACCAGCGGTTCCGGCATCCGCAGGAACCGCTCCAGCTCCGCCGCCGCCGCCGGCGCGATGGCGCGCACCGGATCTGCCCCGGCGCCAAGGCCCGGCGACACCCGCACCCGGCCCAGGCCGAAACGGTCGCGCAGGGCCGCCTCCAGGTCCAGGCAGGCGCCGATCCGGTGGTTGAGGCGGACATGGATCAGCCCCTCGGCCATTGCCCGGCTGACCAGCCTTTGCGCCCGCTGGCGGCTGACCCCCAGTTCACCCGCGATCTGGTCCTGCGTCATCCCGGCGACATAATAGAGCCAGCCCGCGCGGGCCGCTTCGTCCTGGAGGGAGGGTTCGTTGCTCATGCCGGTTGCCTGGCGGATTTCAGACCGGGCGCAATCTGGAAAAGATCGGCGAAGCTGACAAGCCTGCGGTGGGGCCGCGCATCCTCGGGCTCCTCCGGGGCATCGGCCCCCAGATGGCTGCCCCCGACGAAGCGCCAGACCGTCATGCCCGCCGCCAGACCGGCGCGGATGCCGGTCAGGCTGTCCTCGATCACCAGCACCCGCGCGGGATCGGTGCGCATTTTCGCCGCGGCATGGAGGAAGAGGTCCGGCGCAGGTTTGCCCCGGGCGACCATCGTCGAGGTGAATACCCTGTCGCCGACCAGCGCCGTCAGGCCGACCAGCGTCAGCGACATTTCCACCCGCCGGGGGCTGGAGGAGGTGGCGACGCAGAACGGCACCCCCATCGCCGCCAGAACCTCCTGCACATGCGGGACCACCTTCAGCTCCGTCTGGAAGGCGGCCAGCAGCGCCTCGCGATAGCGCGCCTCGAAATCGCCGGGCAGGTTCAGCCCGAATTCGCGCCGGATCGTGTCCATCACCACCGGATAGCTGCGGCCGAGGAAGTTGCGTTCCACATAGGTCAGGTCGATGGCCAGCCCCAGCCGCGCCAGTTCGGCCACCAGCATCCGCGCGCTGATGATCTCGCTGTCGATCAGCACGCCATCGCAGTCGAAGATGACAAGGTCGAACTCGCTCATGCCCCATGCGTAGCGCAGAAGGTGAGCTAGAGGTAGCCCTGTGAGCGAAAGCTCAACTCGCGCGACTTGCCGATGATCAGGTGGTCGTGCAGTTTCAGCCCCAGCGCCTCGCAGGCGTCCAGTACCTGCCGCGTCATCGACAGGTCGGCGTCCGAGGGTGTGGGATCGCCCGAGGGATGGTTGTGGACAAGGATCAGCGCGGAAGCGTTCAGCTCCAGCGCCCGCTTGACGATCTCGCGCGGGTAGACGGGGACATGGTCGACGGTGCCGCTCGCCTGTTCCTCATCCGCGATCAGCACGTTCTTGCGGTCGAGGAAGAGGACGCGGAACTGTTCCGTCTCGCGATGCGCCATCGTGGTGTGGCAATGGTCCAGGAGCGCGTCCCACGAGGACAGCACCGGCTTCTGCATCACCCGCGCCCGCATCATCCTTTGCGCTGCCGCCTCGACCAGCTTCAGCTCCAGCACCACGGCGGGGCCTGCACCCTTGACCATCTGCAGCCGGGCGGGGGAGGCGGTGACGACCCGGTTGAAATCGCCGAACGTGTCCAGAAGCAGCCGGGCCAAGGGCTTCACATCCTGCCGGGGGATGGCGCGGAACAGGACCAGCTCCAGCAGTTCGTAGTCCGGCAGCGCCGCGCCCCCGCCTTGCGTGAAGCGATCGCGCAGCCGCTGGCGGTGGTCGGCGATATAGGACGGCAGCCGCCCGGTGAGCACGGACGGCTGCGCCTCATCCTCATCGACCGAGGGGGCAACAAGGGGGAGAAGAGGTTCGTTGAACGACGTGACCATGCCCGCAGCCTGCCGCGACATGGTTGAGAAAAGGTTAAGCGGCGTGGAGCACCGACCCGCCTGTCATCCCCGCTTTCGCGGGAATGTCACGGGGGGTTACCCCTTCATCCCCTCCCAGAAGCTTTTCACCTTGGAAAAGAACGACGACCCTTCCGGGTTGTTCTCCTCGCTCAGCTTCTCGAACTCGCGCAGCAACTCCCGCTGGCGGCTGGTCAGGTTGACGGGTGTCTCCACCGCCAGCTCGATCACCATGTCGCCGGTGTTCGACGACCGCAGCGCCGGCATCCCCTTTGACCGCAGCCGCATCTGCTTGCCCGACTGCGCTCCGGCCGGGACCTTGACCCGCGCCTTGCCGCCGTCGATGGTCGGCACCTCGATCTCGCCGCCAATCGCGGCGGTGGGCATCGAAACCGGCACCCGGCAGAAGAGATGCACCCCGTCGCGCTGGAAAAGCGCGTGTTCCTTCACCTCGATGAAGATGTAGAGATCGCCGTTCGGCCCGCCGCGCAGGCCCGCCTCGCCCTCGCCCGCCAGCCGGATGCGCGTGCCCGTCTCCACCCCCTGCGGGATGTTGACCGACAGTTGCTTCTCCTTCTGCACCCGGCCCTGGCCGCCGCAGGTCCGGCAGGGGTTCTTGATGATCTGGCCCATGCCGTTGCACTGGTGGCAGGTGCGCTCGATGGTGAAGAAACCCTGCTGCGCCCGGACCTTGCCCATGCCGTTGCAGGTCGGGCAGGTGACGGGCTCGGCACCGCCCTCGGCCCCCGAGCCGTGACAGGTGTCGCAGGTGACAGAGGTGGGCACGGTGATGGTCTTCTGGCTGCCGGTATAGGCCTCCTCCAGCGACACCCGCATGTTGTAGCGCAGGTCCGAGCCGCGCTGGGCACGCGACCGGCCTCCACCGCCACCCCCGCCGCCCCGGCCCATGAAATCGCCGAACAGGTCCTCGAACACGTCCGAGAAGGCCGAGGCGAAATCGCCCTGCTGGCCATAGCCGCCCGGACGCGGGCCGCCGCCCATGCCGCCCTCGAACGCCGCATGACCGAAGCGGTCGTAGGCCGCCTTCTTCTGATCGTCCTTCAGGACCTCGTAGGCCTCGTTCACTTCCTTGAACTGGGCCTCGGCCTGCGGGTTGTCGGCGTTGCGGTCGGGGTGCAGCTCTTTCGCCTTCGCCCGATAGGCCTTCTTCAGCTCGTCGGCCGAAGCGCCCTTCTTTGCCCCCAGAACCTCGTAATAGTCGCGCTTTGCCACGGCAAAACCCCCTTGTGGAACCGGCGAGGGGCGGTCCGTTGCCAGACCGCCCCTTTCTCCGATTCCCGCGGATTACTTCCGCGTGTTGTTGCCCAGGTCCTCGAAGTCGGCGTCGACGATGTCATCGTCATCCACCGGCCGCGGCTCGTCCTCGGCAGCGCCACCCTCGGCCTGGCTGGCCTTGTAGATCGCCTCGCCCAGCTTCATCGCGGCCTCGGTCAGGTTCTGGATGCCGCTCTTGATCTTGCCGGGATCTTCGCCCTTCAGCGCGTCTTCCAGCGGACCCATGGCAAGCTCGATCGCCTCGACAGTCGAGGGGTCGACCTTGTCGCCATGTTCGGACAGCGACTTCCTGGTCGAGTGCAAGAGGCTTTCGCCCTGGTTCTTGGTCTCGACCAGCTCGCGACGTTCCTTGTCGGCTTCGGCATTCGCCTCGGCGTCCTTGATCATCTGCTCGATGTCCGAATCCGAGAGTCCACCCGAAGCCTGGATGGTGATCGCCTGCTCCTTGTTGGTGCCCTTGTCCTTGGCTTTCACCGACACGATGCCGTTGGCGTCGATGTCGAACGTCACCTCGATCTGCGGCACGCCACGCGGGGCGGGCGGGATCTGTTCCAGGTTGAACTGGCCCAGCATCTTGTTGTCGGCGGCCATCTCACGCTCGCCCTGGAACACGCGGATCGTCACCGCGTTCTGGTTGTCTTCGGCGGTGGAGAAGACCTGGCTCTTCTTGGTCGGGATCGTCGTGTTGCGGTCGATCAGCCGGGTGAAGACACCACCCAGCGTTTCGATCCCCAAGGAGAGCGGCGTCACATCCAGCAGCACCACGTCCTTGACGTCGCCCTGCAGAACGCCGGCCTGGATGGCGGCGCCCAGCGCCACGACCTCATCGGGGTTCACGCCCTTGTGCGGTTCTTTCCCGAAGAACTTGGTCACTTCTTCCACGACACGCGGCATCCGGGTCATCCCGCCGACCAGCACGACCTCGTCGATGTCGTCCTTCGAGACTCCAGCGTCCTTCAGCGCGGCCTGGCAGGGCTTGATCGACTTCTTGATCAGGTCCTCGACCAGGCTTTCCAGCTTGGACCGGGTCAGCTTGACCACCAGGTGCAGGGGCTGCCCGGTGTTCTTGTCCATGCTGATGAACGGTTGGTTGATCTCGGTCTGCTGGCTGGACGACAGCTCGATCTTGGCCTTTTCCGAGGCCTCCTTCAGCCGTTGCAGCGCCATCTTGTCCAGAGTCAGGTCGACGCCATGCTCTTTCTTGAACTCGTCGGCCAGGTAGCTGACGATGCGCATGTCGAAGTCTTCGCCACCCAGAAAGGTGTCGCCGTTGGTGGACTTCACCTCGAACAGTCCGTCGTCGATTTCCAGGATGGTGATGTCGAAGGTCCCGCCGCCAAGGTCATAGACCGCGATGGTCTTCGATTCCTTCTTGTCCAGGCCATAGGCCAGCGCAGCGGCGGTCGGTTCGTTGATGATGCGCAGGACTTCCAGGCCCGCGATCTTGCCCGCATCCTTGGTGGCCTGGCGTTGGGCGTCGTTGAAATAGGCGGGAACGGTGATCACTGCCTGGGTGACAGTCTCGCCCAGATAGCTTTCCGCCGTTTCCTTCATCTTCTGCAGGATGAAGGCCGAGACTTGCGAGGGCGAATACTTCTCGCCGCGGACTTCGACCCAGGCGTCGCCGTTACCGCCGTCGACGATGTGGTATGGGACAAGCTTCTTGTCCTTTTCCACTTCGGCATCGCCCAGGCGGCGGCCGATCAGGCGTTTCACCGCGAAGACGGTGTTGGTGGGGTTGGTCACGGCCTGCCGCTTGGCGGGCTGGCCGACCAGGCGTTCGCTTTCCGTGAAGCCGACGATGGAGGGCGTCGTGCGCGCGCCTTCCGAATTCTCGATCACCCGGGGTTGCGAACCATCCATGATGGCAACG
>NZ_JAEULO010000051.1 GCF_016793705.1 Tabrizicola sp. | reverse complement strand
CTGCGCAACGAACGTTAGGCAGTTGTGTACAGGGGGCGGAGATGGCGGCAGGACAGCGGCTGGTGGCCTACGAGCGGGTCTCGACGGCGCGGCAGGGCGCGAGCGGGCTCGGGCTCGAAGCGCAGCGCAAGGTGATCGAGGACTTCGCCGTCTCCCGCGGCGCGGACGTGCTGGCGCGGTTCACCGAAGTCGAGAGCGGGCGCAAGGCCGATCGGCCAGAGCTTGCGAAGGCGCTGCACCTGGCGAAGGTCACCGGCGCGACCCTGGTGATCGCAAAGCTGGACCGGCTTAGCCGGAATGCGGCCTTCCTCCTTGCCCTGCGCGACAGCGGGGTGAGGTTCGTGGCTGTGGACATGCCGGAAGCCAACGATCTGACCGTTGGGATCATGGCGCTGGTGGCCCAGGCCGAGCGGGAAGCGATCTCGCGGCGGACAAAAGAAGCGCTGGCGGTCGCCAAGGCACGTGGGATGAAGCTCGGCAACCCGAATGGTGCGGCGAGCCTCCGGCGGGCCGGTAAAGGCGGCGTTGCACTCAGGACCGCTGTGTCGGCCAATGCAGCCGCGTTTGCCGCAGACCTGGCGCCAGTGCTTGCGGACATTCGCGCGGAGGGGCACACCTCCTTGCGGGAGATCGCGGCAGAGCTCACAGCGCGCGGAATCAGAACGCGGCGTGGTAGGGCGTGGAATGTCGGGAACGTTAAGTGCCTAATTGATCGTAACTCCTGACCTGTCCCGCGGTCGTCCCTTGTCCACAACGAGGGTCCTTGGGGCAACCGCGCCGCCGTTCTCGCCGAGTGGCGGGGCCTTCTCGCTGCCTGACACCTCAGCTGGGTGGGGCGATCGGAGACCAGTTCGCATTCGTCTGACAGCGCCGCAGGTAGAGCTATCGGCAAGTCCTCAGGTCTCTCTGAAGGCGGCCCGGAAGTAATCCGTGAATGGTTTTAGGAGATAGGAGAGCGGCGTGCGGTCGCCGGTGCGAATGAAGGCCTCGACCGGCATACCGGGTACCACAGCCGCGCCAGCGATGTCCTGCAGAGGGGCAAGGTCGATGGCGATCTCGGCGCGATAGTAACTTGCGCCGGTGCGCTCGTCCGTTAAGGCATCGGCAGAGATCAAAGTCAGAAGGCCGTGAAGCTCGGGTGTCGTTCTGGATGGCAGGGAAGAAAGTACCAGCCGCACTTCCTGGCCTGGCCGAATCTCGTCGACATGCGTAACGGGAACGCGAGCGACCACGAGGAGGGGCCGATCCTGGGGGACAATGAACATCAGGGCATCGGCGGGCCTGACGACGGAGTGCGGTGTAGTGACCTTCAGCCCCAAAACTATGCCAGATGTCGGCGCTTTCACATCAAGCCGGGAGATGCGGTCATGGAGCGCATTCATCCGTTCTACGAGCTCGAGTTGGCGGGCAACCACATCACGCAACTCGGCTTCCGCCTTTTCTCGCTGCTGCGTTGCAAGCGCCGTGATCTCGATCTCGATCTCGGTGATACGGCCCGCCGCCTCGGCCCACCCTGCGGTCAGCTCGCCCTTGCGACCGTTTGCTTGCGCCAGTTCACGCTCAATGGTCGAGACGCGCGAGGCTTGGGTCAATCCCTTATCAAGCAGCTCTTTCTGTGCGGCCAACTCTGGCTTCAGAAGCACAATCTGGGTGTCAATCGCCGCCCGCTGCGCCTCGATGCCCTCTACCTGGCTGGAAATCTGTCCGGCGCGTGTCCGGCGCTGATTGATCGCTTGGGTGAGTGACTCCTGATGGGCAGCAAATAGACTTGCCTGACCTTCTATCATCCCAGCGATATCTTGGCTGCCTGCTGCTGCGTTGAGCAGCTCCAGCGGGAAGCGAATGGTCTCGGCAGCATCCCGCTCTGCTTCCAGCCGCGCCCGCTGAGCGCTGCTCTCGTAGAACTGGTTCTCGAGGATCGCGAGTTCGGATCGCAGCTGACTACCATCCAGTCGCAAAAGCACTGCGTCCGCATGGACACTGTCTCCTTCCTTTACGAGGATTTCCGCCACTACGCCGCCATCGAGATGCTGGATGACCTGTCGGCTTTGCGACACCTCTACCTGGCCCTGCGCAATGATAGCCCCCGCCAGTGTTGTGAACACCGACCAGGCCCCAAGCCCACCGAGCAAAAGCAGCAGTGTCAGGAAACCCCAGAAGAGCGGACGGCCAGCTGACCAGGTCACGGCCTTCTCGTTCATGCCACACCACCCGACGCCTGTGTCTTCAAGACCTCTGTGTGGTTCTTGACCAGTTCACGTAGCACCTGATCGCGCGGGCCGAATCCCTTCAGCATCCCGCCCTCCAGCACCAGCAAGAGATCGCACTCCTGAATTGCTGCGGGTCGGTGCGCCATGATGAGGATCGATTTGCCATCCGCCTTCATGGCCCGGATTGCTGCGTTCATTGCAGCTGACCCCTCGTTGTCCAGATTTGAGTTTGGCTCATCGAGAACGAGCAGCACCGGATCCCCATAAAGTGCCCGCGCGAGACCGATGCGCTGCATCTGCCCGCCCGAAAGTCTACTTACTGCCGCCGATATGCGTGTATCATAGCCGTTGGGCAGCTTGACGATCATGTCGTGGGCGTCGGCCTTCTTCGCCGCCGCGACGATCTGCGTAGCGTCGGCCTGGGCATCGAGGCGCGCGATATTCTCGGCAATCGTACCGTCGAAGAGCATCATTCTTTGCGGCAGATACCCCATCAGACGTCCCAACACGTCCGGTTCGTACTGATCGAGCGCCGCGCCATCCAACCGGATTGTGCCACCAAGTGGCCGCCAGATCCCGGTCAGGGCCCTGGCCAGAGTGGATTTGCCGGAGCCCGACGAGCCGATCACACCGATCGCCTGTCCCGGCTCCACCCTGAAGCTGACCATACGCAGGATTGCTCCCTGTTCTCCTGGCGGGCCGACTGTCAGCCTTTCGACCTCAAGCAAGGCTCTTGGTCGCGGCAAAGTGGTGCGCGGAGGAATTGGTGAAGCATGGGACAGGAGCTCGGACAACCGATGCCAAGCCTCGTTTGCGCGTTGCGCCGTCGGCCATTGTCCCACGGCCATCTCGATCGGTGCGAGTGCACGTCCCATCAGGATGGAGCCTGCACTCATCGCGCCAGCGGTCAATTGGTGTTGCAGCACCAACCAGGCTCCGAGGCCCAGCATCGCGGATTGCAGAAAGAGCCGGAAGGTCTTGGTCATCGAGCCAAAGCCACCAGCCAATTCCGTCGCCGCAATACCTCTTTGAAGCGCTACGCGTCGTGCCACCTGCCAGCGATCATATCCGGCTTTGGACATGCCAAGCGCTTGCAGCGATTCGGCCTCATTCTTCAACTGGTCGGAGAGCCGTTCTGACTGTACCGATGCTAAGCCTGCTTCCTTCTGCGGCTGTTTGGACAGGATCTGGTTCAGCGTCGTGACAGAAATAAGAAATATCCCGCCCCCGATCGCAAGCCAGCCAAGGAGCGGATGAAAGATGAAGATTGCTGCGATGAAGAAGGGGGTCCAGGGTAAGTCCATCAGTGCGAGGAAGACCGATGAAGCGAGGAAGGTCCGGATTGCTTCCAGATCACGCTGCGCCGCCATCGCAGTCGGATCGTTGGGAGCAACTGCCGAACGCTGCATCGCGGCCACAAAGACGCGCCGATCAAGCCGCTCCTGAAACCGTGCCCCGACAATCGCCGTCACCCGGCCACGGGCGTTCTCCAGAACACCCATGGCAAGGAACAGGCAGATGACCAAGATCGACAGCGCAACCAGCGTTGCTTCGGACCCACTGCCCAGCACCCGGTCATAGACTTGCAGCATGAAGAGCGGGCCGGTGAGCATCAGAGCGTTTATAAACACACTGAACACAACTATTGCCATGATCAGCCCGGACGCCTCCCGCCGCGCCGATCGAAGTTCCTGAATACCCAAACGCTTGTGGCTACTATCCAATCGAGCTCACCACTGCATCAGATGAAACCAAAGTCGTACGCCACCGATCCCGTCGGCAGGCAGTCGCTCAGGTCCATGATTGGCGCATCTTTCGGGCAAGATAGGTTCTTTTGTAGCCAATTGAATGCGTCCGACTTCCAATGCGGACCGGAGGCGCTGACAATTTGCATCCAGGCGCTTCAGTTCCCCAAGACGCGGCTGGAGGCACCACACACTCAGGTCGCATCTGTCTTTTGTGATGACTGCGAGGGTTCGGATGAACCGGTCGGATGCACTTACAAAGCGCCGACCGGATCGATCCGAAGGGAAGGCCAGCACGTTTCCTGCGCTGTGGGTCGAGGATGCGTCCAAATCCAGCTCAAGCTCGGTGGTCCGCTCCAACAGGCAATTCCGGTCAGCCCGTTCCGCCAAAGTACGGAAATCGCGGATCATTGTGACCTGTGCGGAGGCCGAACCCGTCACGCCCCGAAGGCCAAGTACGGCAAGCAGGGATGCCGAGAGTATCAGAAACGCAAAATGATTGTAAAGCTGGAGAATATCCATCTCGATCACCCCGCCAGCGCCGTTGCATTCAGACACGCGGCCTCCGTCTCCAGATTGCCGTAGGTCTCGCGGATCTGCCGGGCGTAGATGCGCAGCTCCGACGGCATTATGCAGCCGTCCATGACCATCGCGTCGATGGAACGGCTGCACGCCACGTGCAGTCTGGAATCGGAGATCCTGGTAGCGTGGGCGCGGGCTTCACGGATGACGCGCAGAGCGTCCTTTTGCCATTGTCTCATTCTGAGCAATCTCCAAGCAGCATCTACCTTGGAGAACAGCCGAGCTTGGTAAAGATTCTCTTAATAGATCATGCTGAGGAAGAAAATTCTATCTTGGGCAGAATCATCTTTGGTCTGTAGGATATCGCGTTGAGGGCTCAACAGAAGGTCGCGCGCTTCTGCCGCACATCCAAATGCCAAGGCTTTCAGGGCCTCAGCGGTCGCGGCGAACCCGTCGCGCTCAGCCTTCGCAGCGGCGACAAGGGCTTGGTTCTTCAACTCGCTCGGATGCATGGGCCACCTAGGATTCGGTCACTTTCGCCCACGTTATGCCGCGAGGGTTAATGGGAAGTTAATTGAATCCACCTAGGCGACAGTGAACCGACAACCGGAACGGCAAGCGTATGATCGCCATAGCTTGATCCATGCGACCAAGCACATCATGCGGTAGAGCGTCCTCATTACGGTCAGGACCCATTAATCGGCTTGAGCAGCCCTGCCTGCATGATTCAAGCTCCCGAACTGACGGGAGAGGTGATTGGCAACTTCTTCTGGCTGACCGACGAGCAGATGGAGCGGTTGAAGCCGTTCTTCCCGAAGAGCCATGGCAAGACGCGTGTAGACGGTCGACGCGTGTTGAGCGGCATAATATTAATCAATAGCAATGGCTTGCGTTGGTGCGACGCCGCGCGTGAGTATGGCCCGCCGAAGACGCTCTACAACCGTTGGAAGCGGTGGGGTGACATAGGAGTCTTTGCGAGGATAATGGAGGGACTAGCCTCCGAAGGCACCGAGCATATGACGGTCCTGATCGACGCGACCTACCTGAAGGCGCACCGCATGGCTTAGAGTCTGCGGGCGAAAAAGGGGACCGGACGATCGGCGCGGACGTCTGATTGGCACCTGTCTAACTGTGCCGAGGAGATGAGAGAATACATCCACACCCTTCTTTGAAGCGGATTGCGGACAATCCGGGCGACGTTTGTCCAACCGATGAAGTTGTCCAGGATATTCGAACCTCCGCGTTGACGCCGACTGGCGCGTCAGCTGCGACGCAGGGATGCGGACCTTGCCCTCGACCTTGCCGGGGTGCTGGCGGGACTGGACGGGCGATCCGCCGTGACGCGGGGCTGTGCGGCGTTTCACCTGTGGCGGAGCCTGGACGAGCGGCCGGAGCATCTGCTCGGACTGGAGGCGGCGGTGCTGGGGGCGCGGCTTGCGGCGGGGCAAGGGGGATTGGCCTTCCTGCCGCTGGCGCTGACCGGCTTTTGGGGCGCTTGTCGCCTCGGGCCCGCCGGAGCGACGGCTGGCGGCCTGGGTGCAGGGGGCGCATCGGGCCGTGCTGGCGGCGCTGATGGCGCTGGAGCGGCTGGCCGCCTGGCGCGACCGGGCCCTGGTCGGCACGGCGGACCTGACCGGCCGCACGCCCGCCCGGCTGATCGCGGCGCTTGCATCGCAGCCGATGCGCGGAGTGGGGCAGGCCGGGTCCGAAACTGGCGCCAGCCGCGCCGCGGTGCTGCGCAATCTTGACCTGCTGGTCCGGCGAGATCTCGTCCGAGGGGTCACCGGGCAGGCAAGGTTCCGGGTCTGGGCGGCGAGAATCTAGATGGTAAATCCGAGTTCAGTTGGTGCAGTCGATGCTTCAGTGCATTCAGTTTTTAGTTGATTGAATTATTGGGCTGCTCTCGCCAAGGTTGAGTTGAACAGAAGATAGTTAGCAAGTCGTGAACGTCGGGCGACCACGAGGCGCATCTTCCAGATCCACAAAACTTCGCAGGTTCACCCTTCGATCGGCCGCACCAAGAGCTCGCAAGCCTTGTCGGTAAGGCCCTACTTGCTGGGGTAGGTCGCAAGCTCCGCTGAGCTCCTCCGCAACTCTTGGACAGATTTCCGGGAGATTTGAGCTACTGCCTGCACCTGCTGATCGGTTTCGATGGTGTTGAACTAGACCACGGCGGGCGGGCGTCCGCCATGGGCCGCGTGGGGCCGCTGGGTGTTGTAGAAGGTGATCCAGCGCTCGATGCCGGTTCTGGCCTGCGATCCGGTCTCCCATGCGTGCAGGTGGACGCATTCATACTTCGGGGACCGCCAGAGGCGCTCGATGAAGATGTTGTCGAGGCAGCGCCCCTTGCCGTCCATCGAGATCCGGGTGCCGATCCGTTTCAGCCGGTCAGTCCATGCGAAGGACTTGAACTGGCTGCCTTGGTCGGTGTTCATGATGTCGGGCGGGCCGAACCTGTGAACCGCCTCGTTCAGCGCCTCGATGCAGAAGTCCGCCTCCAGCGTGTTGGAGATGCGCCAGGCCAGCACCTTGCGGGTGAACCAGTCCATGATGGCCACCAGATAGATGAAGCCTTTGCGCATCGGCAAATAGGTGATGTCGGCGCACCAGACCTGATTGGGCCGCTCCACCCGCAGCCCGCCCAACAGATAGGGGTAGGTCTTGTGGCCCTTCGCGGGCTTGCTGGTGTCAGGCTTCTGGTAGATCGGCATCAACCGCATGAGGCGCATCAGCCGCCGGATGCGCTTTTCATTCACGGCATGGCCTTCGTTCTGCAGGTGCCATGTCATCTGCCGCACGCCGCAGAACGGGGTCTCGAGGAACTGCTTGTCGATCAGCAGCATGAGGTCGAGGTTCATCGCCGTTTCGCCCTGCGGCGCGTAATAGAACGATGACCGCGAGATCGACAACAGGCGGCATTGTGCCCCGACCGACAGGCTCGGGTGGTTCTTCTCGATCATGCCGCGCCTCACTTGCTGGTCCAAGGCTTGAGCTTTCGTGACAAAAAATCGTTGGCGACCGCCAGCTCCCCGATCTTCGCATGCAGCGCACGCACCGTGCCTTCATCGACCTCGGGGGCCTTCTTGCTGCCTCGCTCGAAGATGTCCGCCGCGCCCTCCAGCAACGCCTTCTTCCACTGGTGGATCATCGTCGGATGGACGCCATATTCGGCAGCCAGTTCCGACACCGTGCGCCCGCCCTTCACGGCTTCCAGCGCCACGCGGGCCTTGAAGCGGGCCTTGAACCCCGTGTCATGGTTCCTGCGCTTCTTCATGTCCTGATCTCCTCGCTCTTGGAGATCAGCAGACGTCAGATCGTAGCTTCCCTCACTGTCCGATTCTCGGGGAGGAGATCAAAATTGCTCATAGATCAGTCTCCTTGCGGAGCCTGAATCACGCTGCACTGGTAAAATCAATGAGCCTTGACCTGGCGGTGTTCGATCGGCAAAGATCAAAAATAGAGTACTACGTCATCGTAGAGATTTTGAAGTGATTTTACACCACAGACAGTTAACTCCCCCAAGTCCCCAAAGTCAAAAATGACATTTTTTCCAGATATATATGAGAATGTATCCACGAATTCCCTCACGGACATCCCTTCCGTGAAAAAGACATCGTAGAACTGCAAGGTGTCAACATTGTCCCGGAAATCGCATACTCGCGCTTTGGAAAACTGCTCGTGAAACACAAACGTATCTTCTCCAGCTCCTCCACTCAGAACGTCCGAACCCGAGCCACCTACGATAAAATCATTGCCCACGCCTCCGAAAAGCCGATCATTTCCGCCTCCGCCAACAATATGGTCATTTCCACCATCACCATATATGCAGTCATCGCCGGAATCTCCCATGAGTAAATCATTTCCCTCGCCACCGTAGACCAGATCATTTCCCTCGCCGCCATACACATTGTCCATACCTGAAGATCCGAAAAGGCGATCTGACCCGCCTTCTCCAAATATTAGATCATTGCCATCATCTCCAGTGAGGGAATCGTTGCCGTCACCGCCTGACAGATCATCATCTCCCACACCACCACTAAGTGTGTCCGAACCCGAGCCACCATAAAGCTTGTCTCTACCGGCTCCTCCCTCAAGACGATCATCGCCATCTTCACCAAAGATGAAATCGTCACCATCTTCCCCAAACACTGAATCACTTCCGTTACCGCCATTTAAAAGATCATTGCCACCGCCCCCGTAAATTAAGTCATTCCCCGCGTCTCCAAACACAGTGTCGCGATCATTACCGCCGAAAAGAGAATCGAGGCCGTCGCCCCCATAGATTAGGTCCTCTCCACTCTCGCCACGAAGCTGGTCCGCACCTGCGTTGCCAAATAGCTTGTCATTTCCCGAATCTCCAAACAGCAGGTCATCAAATTGGGCACCGTACAACGTGTCATCAAATGTACTTCCTGAATACCCCTCAACTGAGTTAAGCGTGGAACCACCGAGAAGCGAGCGCACGACATCAGGAGAAGCGAGATCCAATACAACAGAGCCACTCTGTTGCTCGAATGAAATTATGTCCGTTCCAAGACCCCCAAAAATTGTGTCTTGCCCGCTAGAAAAGACTATTCTGTCATTTCCGCTCCCGGCATCTAAATAGTCGCTGCCATCACCACCGAGGATCGTATCGTCTCCGCTTCCGCAAATCAAAATGTCGTTGCCGTCTTCCCCATTCAGAAGATCACTTCCGTTGCCCCCAGAGCAGGTATCGTTTCCAGAGCCTCCAAGGATGGTGTCGGAGAAAAGGCTGCCATCAAGCCGGTCGTTCAGATCATATCCTTCGATAGTCACACCGACTCCCGGTCGAGCGATCACAATTACGACGCTCTCCTGACTCCCAAACGGAAGGACCTTGTAGGGTGTTTTTGCTCCTATGCGGACTGTCTCAACAAAAACCTCGGGTTTGCCATCTTCGCCCACACCAATATAGTATATCGTGGCGTGATGCCCGCCGGGCACGATCTTCCTGAGATCGACCGTATGAGTTCGATTTTCGTCACTACGGTTTGTCAGGAAGATGACTTCCCTTCCCTGGCCACCGAAGGCATTCACTGAGATGCCCGAGATCTCCTCCGGCGCCCGTATCACCTTCAGCCCTCTTAGCTGAGTTGAACAAATATCGAACGCAAGGCCCCCGAAGGTAAGACCACCGAAGGGCGCTGTCCCGGAGCCGCTATTTGCTATCATCCGAGTTCCGTTGTTCTGCTGCACCGCCCAGACGTTGGCATGATCCACTCCAACCAGAAGCATCTCCCGAAATAGCTCAACCATAGAATCGAACTGGGCCAGTCCGCGCTCGGCTTGGTTCCGTGCAGATACATTCCACTCAGTAACGTACCGATCTACGATTGCGAATCCGGGCATTTTTGCGGTAATGCTGGACCAAGTGACGAATGGGTTATACACCCATTCTCCCGTCATGCTGTCCGATCCATGAAGATAACGATGCATAAGGATGCCATCAACCGCCTTTCTCGCATTGATGTCGGAAAACTGCGTCGCAATCAATTCAGTCGCAGAAACCAATTTCCCTATATAGTTTTCGTCGGGTGCGAAACCTGAGGGCTTATACCACTCCTTATCTCCTCCAGGACCGACCTGAATGATGATTGCCGGTTCCTCCGTCTGGTCGTAGTTACCAGACATTAGATAATGATCTATTTCGCTCTGGACAATCGCGGCAATGTAGTTCGCAACCCGACCATACTCAATTGGCGACATACGAAATCCAAATATTTCCGTGTTGTCTACGTACCACTCGTTCCCAATCTCAAATCCAGCGATGCTCACTCCAAGTTCGGTGCCAGCCGCAAGCGCAGACTTGATATATGATCTGAGGTTCGCTTCCTCAGTGATGTCGATCGCCCGATGGCCGGAGGAATCCGGCGCGTCTTTCAGGAAGCGATATGTGGGTAACACGATCGTCGCGGAAGAATTGGACGCCTCGCACAAGGCAAGGAAGGAACTAAGTGGAACTGTTGGGTCACCAACCTTATAGTCAGGGTTCATGTAGTTCGCCGAGAGCGATTCAGGGTCAGCTAGGTCGATACGTTCTTCTGCAAGAGTTCCGCCCGGATACCTCAGCGTCGAAACGTTTGCCTCCTCAATGAATTTTACATAATTTGGATCGATCTCGCCTGGAGATGAGGTCCCATCCCGATTGAATAGAAAGTTTGCGCCGAAGAGCGCGTCTTTTGCAATTTCGCCGATATAACCAGGATTCAGGGAAAATCCCCCTAGATTCAGAATTGCCATTTTGCTCTCCGCACACCCAAGAACAATCTGCAATCACTCGAGTTAACGATTCTTAAAAGTTTGAAATTGTCTAGAAATGAAGTTTTTAGAAATCTCTCCATTCGATCTTGATGACGGGAGATTGTTCTGATCTGCGAGATTTTCGGAAAAGTTGCGATGAGCCCGACTTTGATTTTTGATGCGGCATATGTCGTGATCTGAAGCCCTGAACCTGGTCCGTTTGAAGCTGGAGTTTTCCGCTACGCTTTCCTGGCTGGGAGAGGAGCGGAATCGTATGAAGGCGAGCAAGTTTTCAGACGCGCAGAAGGCGTTCATCCTGAAGCAGGGCGAGGAAGGGGCGCCGGTCGCGGAGATCTGCCGCAAGGCCGGGATCAGCCAGGCGACCCACTTCAGCTGGAAGAAGAAACCGCTCTGGCTGACCCCGAGGACGCAGCACATCCGGCTGATCGGGAAACTGGCCTTCTCTGCATCGATGAAGGCGAACTTCACCGATTTCCCTCCCTCGCGAAGAAGGCCGCGGCTTTTTTAAGATGTCGCGTTCCTGCTTCAGGACCGCATTCTCCCGACGTAGACGCTTCAGCTCGGCATGCAGATCGACAGGTGCCTCACTCGGCTCACCAGCATCGCGCTCCTGGCTCAGCCATCGCGTCAGCGTCGACAAGCCAATACCCAGATCCTCCGATATCTCCCGCCGCGTCCGACCGCTGGTCAATGCCAGACGCACCGCTTCACGCCGAAACTCCGGCGTCGGTCTGTTCCCGTTTCCCATAGAACACCTCCTGGTTCCTCAGTTGGTGATCTCCACTCTTTCCGGGCAAGTCCACCGGGCGGGACATCACTTTGAGGCAGGTCTTGCTGCAAATCCAAACGACGATCTGCTGTTGATCGAGTATGGGCGCTATCTGATCTATATCGACCGCCCGGAAGAGGCGCTGTCGCGCATCCGTGATGCTATGCGCCTGAATCCGCTGCATCTGGAGTGGTTCTGGAACATTCAGGGTCGGAGCCTGCATCTTTTGGGCCGTCACGCCGACGCTCTGGCTGCATTTCGCCACATCACGAACCCGTCCTACTATCACTTCGGCTATATGGCGGCCTGTTATCGGGCGCTTGGAGAAAGCGCGGCGGCAGAAGCGATGCGGGCACGTCTGTTGGAAGCCGAGCCCAACTTCGACATCGCCCGATTCATCGCGTCGCTCCCGCACCGTAGTGCGGAGAGTGCACAACGCTTTGCCGTTGAGATAGAGTGGCTGATCCCTTGACCCGCCGGGGCGCACGCGGTGCCTTAACATGGACTTAGAGTGGCGATGCTGAACTGATGCGCGCCGCGCGGTTGCAAGACAGCAACCGCGGTTGCTAGTGTCTGGGCCACTATCTTAATTGATTCAATGGCTTACAGTAGAGAAGGTTCGGCGTCAGAACCATCCCCTCCGCCATCAGCCCCTTTGTTATCCCGCGTCTCCATCGGTGCCGCTATGCTTCGTGGGTAAGGCCGCGGGAAAGCGCCCTTCGGGTCAGCCCATCAACCTCGGGTCGAACGGATAGCGTGTCAGCGTCTCGCAGCCGTCCTCCGTGATCAGCACCTGATCCTCCAGCTTGATCGAGAAGCTGCCCCCTTCCGGCGAGACCAGTGCCTCGACACAGAGCACCATCCCCGGCTCCAGCGCCGCGTCGAAGGCTCCCGGCATCCAGCCGTCGGGGTAGTGGACATAGGGCCACTCGTCGCAAAGCCCGACCCCGTGCATCTTGCAGGAATATTTCTGCGACCAGTATTCCGGGGCCAGCTGATGCCCTCCCATCACCAGCTCCTCGATGGTCACGCCGGGCTTCAGCCGCGCCTTGTGGTCGGTGATATGGTCGAGCGCGTGGTGGAAGGCCGAGACCATCGCGTTCGACGGTCGGCTGTCGCCCACCCACCAGGTCCGGCTGATGTCGATGCAGAAGCCATAGGCCCCGATCAGGTCGGTGTCGAAGGCCACGATCTCCTCCGGCTGCACCAGCCTTGGCCCGCATTCCTGGAACCAGGGGTTGGTCCGGGGACCGGAGGCCAGGAGCCGCGTCTCGATCCATTCCCCGCCGCGCCGGATGTTCGCCGCGTGCAGCTCCGCCCAGATCGCATCCTCGCTGACGCGGCCCGAGGGCACATTCGCCCGGGTGAAGGCCTCCATCTCGGCGATCCCCGCCTCGCAGGCCACATGGGCACAGCGCATCGCCAGGATCTCGTCCGGCGTCTTCACCGCGCGGACCCGCTCCGTCACCTCCTCGCCTTCCTCGACCGTGAAGCCAATGGCCTCCAGCGCCCTGAGCCCGTGGACCATGATCTTGTCCACCGCCAGCCGCCGGTTCGCCCCGGCATGTTCGCGCATCACCTCATCCACCTGCGCCGCGAAGCCTTGCGCCGCCTGCACCCCCCGGTCGCCGGTGGAATTGTAGAAGAAGGTCGCCCCCGACCGCAGCTCCTTCACCAGCGGGTTGAACGTTACCAGGAAGGGCGAATTCTTGTACTCCCACATCACCATATGCCCGTCGGCGCACAACAGGCAGGCCCGGAACGGGTTGTGGGTGTTCCAAAGCTGCATGTTGGTGGTGTCGGTCGCATAGCGGATGTTCAGCGGGTCGAACATCAGAAGCCCCCCGTAGTCCCGCGCCACCAGCCCCGCGACCAACCGCTTCCAGCGATCCTCCCGCATCCGCTGAAGGTCCGGCAAGGCAAGCCCCGCCGCCTCCCATTCCCGGAACGCCAGCTGCGTCGGCCCGATCTCCACCCGGTCGTTCTGGTTCGGGGTCCCGTCGCCCAGGTGGTCGCCCCGTGTCGGGTCGATCTTGCGGCGGTCACGGTGGTAGCTGGTCATGGCTGGCTCTCCGGTTGCTCCCGCAACTTGCCCCGCAGGCAGATCGCCGCCTAAGCCACCGGCGACACGGGCAGTCGCAAATGTGTTGGTTGCAGCCCGGCCCCGCCCATGGTCAAAGACCGCCATGGTGAACCCGATGCAAGATGCGCCGATCCTGCAGGACCGGCTGCCCCTCCACCCCTGGGAGGAGCCCGCCACCCGCCGCCTGCCCGGCATCCAACCCGTCCAGGGCCGCGACTGGCTGCGGGTGGACGAGGCCTATGCCGGCCAGATGGCACTCCGCGACCGGCTGATCGCGGGGCAACCCGAGGTCGTCCACGCCACCCTGCCGCAGGCAGAGCCCGCCGCCAGCGAGCTTTACGCCACCGTCCTCGACTGGCTGCGCCAGGAGCCCGGCTTCACCGTCACCGCCACCGAGGCCCGGCGCCCCGACGGCGTGACCGTTCCGCTCGACCCCAGCCAACCGCTCCTCACCCTCGGCCGCCTCGTCCAGCAGGACCTCTGCCTGATGCAGTCGAACGGCGCGGAATACGACCTGACCGCCGCCATCCTCTGCTTCCCCGCCTCCTGGACGCTTTCCCAGAAGATCGGCCGCCCGATGCTGGCCATCCACAAGCCGGTCGAGATCTACGACGAGACGCTCGCCGCCCGCGTCCACCGGCTTCTCTCGGCGATCCGGCCCGAGCAGCCGCTCTGGCGGATGAACTTCTTCACCTACGACGACTTCATGCTGCACCACCCGCGGGTCGAGGGCGACTGGCGCAAGCAGCCGACTGGCAAATCCTATGTCCGCTGCGAACGCCAGACGCTCTTGCGGCTGCCCGAAACGCAAGCGGTGCTCTTCGCCATCCATACCATCCTGGTCGATGCCAACCGGATTGCCCCCGAGGACTACGCCGCCCTGCGCGAGGCGATGCATTGACCCGCTGCCTTCTGGTCTTCGCGCATCCGCTGGAGAACAGCCTGAACGCCCGCCTCGCCGCCACGGTCGAGGCGCAGGCCCGCGCGCAAGGCTGGCAGGTGACGCGCCGCGACCTCTATGCGGACGGGTTCGACCCCCGCCTCACATCCGAAGAACGCCGCGACCATTACGCCACGCCGCCCGCAATGCCGCCCGCCACCCTGCCGCAGGAAAAGCAGGAACTGGCCGGGGCGCAGGTGCTGATCCTGGTCTTCCCGACCTGGTGGTTCGGCTTTCCGGCGATCCTGAAGGGCTGGTTCGACCGGGTCTGGGCACCCGGCACGGCTTACGACAATTCCCCCGACTTCGGCCCGATGCTGCCCCGGCTGCATGCCTTGCGCGAGGTATTGGCCGTCACCACCATGGGCGCGCCCGCCTGGGTCGACTGGCTGGTGCTGCGCCGCCCGGTCCGGCGCATCCTCAGCCTGTCCATCCTCAAGCCCTGCGCCCCGAAGGCCCGCCTGACCTGGCGCGCGCTCCACAGCGCCGAGGCCATCGCGCCGGGTCGGGTGGCCCGCTTCGAGGCGCGGCTCGCCGCCGATATCACCCGCATCGCAGGGAGGCTGACATGCCCGGACTGATCCGACGGACCCTGCTGATCGGCGGCATCTCCGCTGCGGCGGGGGGCGTGGCGCTCTGGCGCTGGCGCGTGCCCGGCGACACGGAACTGGCCTATGGCGACGACCCGGCACAGGCCCTCGACATCCTGCATCCGCGCGGGGGTGGGGCCGCCCCGGTGCTGGTGATCTTCCACGGCGGCGATTTCGCGACCGGCGACAAGGCCGATGTCACAGTCTGGCCGGAGTGGCTGGAGGCCGGGATCGCCGTGGTGCGGGTCAACACCCGGCTCTCGGGCGCGGCGAAATGGCCCGCCCAGGCCGACGACGCGCTGGCGGCGGTGGTGCATCTGCAACGGAACGGCGCCGACCTCGGGCTGAACCCGTCGCATATGGTGCTGATGGGGCAGGGGGCGGGGGCCTATCTGGCGGTCACCACCGCGCTCAGCCTGGTCGAGGTGGGCCTGCCGCCGAAAGGCGTGGTCAGCCTCTCCGGCCCGATGGATTTCTCGACGCTGGACGCCGACCTGAAGACGCTCGCGCGCACCCCGGCGCGCGGACCGGCGGATGATGCCGCCAGCCCGGAAAGCCGCCTTCTCGGCTTCACGGTCGGCGAAGGGCGAGAGGCGGCCCGCGCGGCAAGTCCGCTGGCCCGGCTCGACCGGATGCGCGAGCCCCTGCCGCCGATCCTGATCCGGCATGGAGACGCCGATGCTGTGGTCGCCGACCTGCAAGCCAAACGCCTGCGCGAGGCCTGGCTCGCCGCCGACCCCAGGGCCGCAATCGACTACAAGCTGGTCCCCGGCGCAGGCCATGGCGGCGCGGCTTTCGAGAGTGATCCGGTCAAGACGGATATGCTGGCCTTCGTGGAACAGGCGCTCGGCTGACCCCGGACCGCGCGCCCCAGGCCCTTTCACCCTGGCAGCAAATATCCCCGCCGGAGGCCCTTCGCCCGAGCGGTTTTGCGTTCTTCACGCAAAACCGTGAGACAAGGAGTCTTCGCGCGTCAGCGCTCAATTCGATAGCCCTCCTGACCCGCGAGACGTTCAATCCTCCGGGTCGATGGTCTTCAAATCCCGCCCGTTCGCCCAAAGCCAGAGCGACCGGACCAGGCCATAGGGCAGGGCGGCAAGCACCGATGCCCAGCCGATGAGGTAGCCGGAAACCTGGATCGCGCCTTCCGCCACCGGGCCCGGCGGGGCCGGGGGAAGCGCGGGGCCGACAGGGGCGCGCGAGGCCTCCTGCGGGGGCTTGCCCGCCAGATCATCGCGGATCGCGGCAAGCGGGTCCGCCGCCGCGGGCTCCGGTTCGGCCAGCACGACGGGCGGGGCATCCGACGGGTCGGCCGGGGCCACAGTCACAGGTTCCGGCACCTGCTCCGGCGCGGGGGGCGGAGGTGCCGCGCCCCAGAGATGCGGCGCGATCTCCGCCACCAGCGCATTGCCGCGCGTCACATCCTCGTCCGCCGTGGCGCTGGCGTGGGACAAGGTGGCGGCAAGGTTCTTCACCCAAGCGGCGACCCGCAGATGCGAGGGCACGAAGCGCTCAACCCGCCCCAGCTTTCCCGCCGGTATCCGCCCGGCGCCGTTCTTCACATTGACCGCTGCCCGCCGCAGGCCCCGCGCCGCCCAGGCGTGAATGGGCGCGATGCCCTCGCGCGACAGGTGCAGCGTGGCCCGCCCCAAGGCGCGCAGGTCGAAAGGTGGCCGCTGCCCGCCCGAAGCCCAGATCGCGGGGCGTCGCTTGCCGGGTTTCCGTCTCAGGGGGTCGTCTGACATGCCATTCCCGCCGCCTGTTGCAACCGCAGGTTAGCCGAGGTGCACCCCCCTCGCAACCGGCGCGGGGATGGTTTCGCAAAGGTTAATGTCCGCAGCTGCTTTGTAGCGATTTCAATAGCTTGTTAGAAGTGTCCACCGTGGACAGCAAACGAAAAGGGCGCCCGAAGGCGCCCTCTCGATCCCGCATAGGGTGGGCAATCTGCCCATCCCCTCAGCAGGAATAGTACAGCTGATACTCGATCGGGTGGGGGGTATGCTCGTAGGCGTACACTTCCTCCCATTTCAGCGCCATGTAGGCTTCCAGCTGCTCGCGGTCGAACACGTCGCCGGCGAGAAGGAAGTCCATGTCCTTCTCCAGCTCCTCCAGCGCCTCGCGCAGCGAGCCGCAGACGGTCGGGATTTCGGCCAGTTCCTCGGGGGGCAGGTCGTAGAGGTCCTTGTCCGAGGCCGGGCCGGGGTCGATCTTGTTCTTGATCCCGTCGAGACCTGCCATCAAGAGCGCCGCGAAGGCCAGGTAGGGGTTCGCCGACGGATCGGGGAAACGGGCTTCCACACGCTTCGCTTTCGGCGATTCCGTCCACGGAATCCGGACGCAGCCACTGCGATTGCGGGCCGAATAGGCGCGCAGGACCGGCGCTTCAAAGCCCGGGATCAGCCGCTTGTAGCTGTTGGTGCCGGGGTTGGTCAGCGCGTTCAGGGCCTTGGCATGCTTCAGGATGCCGCCGATGAACCACAGGGCCTCCTGCGACAGGTCGGCATATTTGTCGCCCGCGAAAAGCGGCTTGCCGCCCTTCCAGATCGACATGTTGACATGCATCCCCGAGCCGTTGTCGCCCTTCATCGGCTTCGGCATGAAGGTCACGGTCTTGCCGTAGGCATGGGCCACGTTGTGGATGACGTATTTGTATTTCTGGATGTTGTCGGCCTGTTCCACCAGCCCGCCGAAGATCATCCCCAGCTCGTGCTGGCAGGTCGCGACCTCGTGGTGGTGCTTGTCGACCTTGATGCCCATCCGCTTCATCGTGGAGAGCATCTCGCCCCGGATGTCCTGCGCCTCGTCCACCGGGTTGACCGGGAAGTAGCCGCCCTTGTGGCCCGCGCGGTGGCCGTAGTTGCCGCCCTCGGTCTGGGTGTCGGTGTTCCAGGCGGCGGCTTCCGCGTCGATCTCGTAGGCCACCTTGCGGGGGGTGACGGAGTAGCGGACGTCGTCAAACAGGAAGAACTCGGCCTCGGGGCCGAAATAGGCCGCGTCACCGATGCCGGAGGATTTCAGGTAAGCCTCGGCCTTCAGCGCGATCTGGCGCGGGCAGCGGCTGTAGGCTTCGCCCGTGTCGGGCTCGACCACGTTGCAATGCACGCAGAGGGTTTTCTCGGCGTAGAACGGGTCGAGGTAGACCGAGGACGCATCGGGCATCAGCTTCATGTCGGACTGGTCGATGGACTTCCATCCGGCGATGGAGGAGCCGTCGAACATGAAGCCTTCCTCGAAGAAATCCTCGTCCACCAGGTCGGCGACCAGCGTCACGTGCTGGAGCTTGCCCTTGGGGTCGGTGAAGCGGATGTCGACATATTCGACTTCCTCGTCCTTGATCAGTTTCAGAGCCTTGGCAACGGCGCTCATCTGACTGCCTTTCGGTTTGGGGTTGATGGTTTCAGGCTTGTGGGCCCGGTTCAGACAGCATCGTCGCCGGTTTCGCCGGTGCGGATGCGGATGGCTTGTTCCACGGGGGTGACGAAGATCTTGCCGTCGCCGATCTTGTCGGTGCGCGCGGCCGAGACGATGGCCTGGACGGCGGTGTCGACCATGTCATCGGTCAGGACGACCTCGATCTTCACCTTGGGCAGGAAGTCGACGACATATTCGGCGCCGCGGTAAAGTTCGGTATGACCCTTCTGGCGGCCGAAGCCCTTGACCTCGGTCACGGACAGCCCCTGGATCCCGGCCTCCTGAAGCGCCTCCTTCACCTCGTCCAGCTTGAACGGCTTGATGATCGCTTCGACTTTCTTCATTGGGCCGACTCCCCCCGGTTCCGTCTTTGCCCCTCTGACCACTTCCCTGCGCACGGGACAATGTGACAGGGTTTGGTTGCGGGCTGCGGCAGGGGGAATCCTCGGGTCGTGCCTATAATTTGTGCAAAGCGCCTGCGTGGCGGGCGGTTTGAAAACTGTGGTGCTGAAAACATGACCGAACTCCTGACCGCCGCGCAGATGCGGGCCATCGAACAGGCGGCGATTGCTTCGGGTGAGGTCACGGGGCTGGAACTGATGGAACGCGCCGGGCGGGGCGTGGTCGAGGCGGTGTTCGAGGAATGGCCGGAGTTGCGCGCCACCTCGCAGCGGGCGGTGGTGCTATGCGGGCCCGGCAACAACGGCGGCGACGGGTTCGTCGTGGCGCGGCTGTTGAAGGAGTGGGGCTGGGAGGTGGAGGTCTTCCTCTACGGCGACCCGGAACGGCTGCCGCCGGATGCAAGGGTGAACTATGAGCGGTGGCGGGGGATGGGGGAGGTGACACCCCTCTCCACCGAACAGGACGCCGAGGATGCTGTGTTGCGGCTTGCTCAAGCTGACAATCAGGTCTTGATTGATACGCTCGTCGGGATTGGCCTTTCGCGGCCCTTGGGAGGCGCGATTGCCGCGTTGTTGCGATCGCTTGACGATACGCTGGACGAAAGCGTTGGCTGGTATGTCGCGGTGGATACGCCATCAGGTTTGTGTGCTGATTCTGGCAAGGCTTTGGGAAAATGGCCCCGGAAGGCAGACCTGACGGTCACGTTTCACCGTTCAAAATCAGGACATCACCTTGCGGACGGCCCCAGTTACTGCGGTCAGCTGGTTGTCTGCGACATCGGCCTTCGGCCTCTAATCAGCCCCGTGGGTGAACGAATGACGGTTGTAGAAGCCGTTCATCCGATGCTGCGAAAGGCGCTGGTTGACGCGCACAAATACTCCCACGGCCACGCGCTCATCCTCTCCGGCCCCTCCGGTCGCGGCGGAGCGGCGCGGCTTGCGGCGCGGGGGGCGCTCAGGATCGGGGCGGGGGTGGTGACGGTGGGCTGTCCTCCCGAGGCCATCCCCGAGAACGCCGCTCGCTTGGATGCGGTGATGCTGCGGGGAGTGGTGGATGGGGAGGCTCTGGCCGGGGTGCTGGAGGACGGGCGGATCAATGCTTTGTGCCTCGGGCCGGGCATGGGGACGGGGGAGCGGGAGGCGGGGCTCTTGGCGGTGGCGTTGGGGAGTCGGGGCACGCCCCGACCTACGGGCGCGGATGTCGTTGACGTAGGCCGGGGCGTGCCCCGGCGTTCTGTGGTCCTCGACGCCGACGCGCTGACGATCCTCTCCCGCCCCCCCGACCTCTTCGCCGCCCTGCATGACGGCTGCGTGTTGACCCCCCATGCCGGGGAGTTCGCGCGGCTTTTCCCGGACATTGCCGCGAAGCTGGCCGCCCCGGCGACCAAGGGCCCGGCCTATTCCAAGGTCGATGCCACGCGGGAGGCGGCAAAGCGCGCGGGCTGCGTGGTCCTCTACAAGGGGCCGGACACGGTGATTGCCGACCCCTCGGGGCGTTGCGCGATCAACTCGGCGCACTACGACCGGGCGGCGCCGTGGCTGGCGACGGCAGGGTCGGGGGATGTGCTGGCGGGGTTCATCACCGGGTTGCTGGCGCGGGGGTTTTCGCCGTTCGATGCCGCCTGCACCGCGGCCTGGCTGCATGTGGAATGTGCGCTGAGCTTCGGGCCGGGGCTGATCGCCGAGGACCTGCCGGAGGAATTGCCGAAGGTGTTCCGGGCACTGGGTCTGTAGGATGGGCAATATTGCCCATCCTACGAGAGGTTACTTCATCGCCTGGACGGTCGAGTCGCCCAGAAGGCCCTTGATCGTGCGGGTCGGGACGCTGCTGCGCGGGGTCGTCACCTCGCAATAGGTGTCCTTCGGGCCGAAGGAGCAGTCGATGTTCGTGCCGTTCGACAGGGTGCAGGACACGCCTTCGCCTTGGGTGCTGTCGTCGATCTCGCCCCCCTGGCTTTCGCAGTTCCTGATGAACTGCCCGGCGGTCAGGCCGTTTGCAACGCGCACCTCCTTCTTCTCGGCAAATGCGGCGGTGCCGAAGGCCAGAACCACCAGGCTTGGCAGAACGAGGCGCGATATATGCATCTTGATGTTCATGAAGTCCTCCAAATGCTGCGGCCCCAAAACCCGCAGGCCGTGCGGATATGCGGCACCCCGGCACGATGATATGCAATATCATCGACCGGTCGCGGAACATCAGCCGGTCACACCGCCCGGTCGATCTTCGTCGACAGGTGGATCAGGCTCTCTGACGCTCTGACGCCGGTCATCGCGCCGATCTGGTCCAGCACCGAATCGAGCACCTGCGTATTCGGGCAGGCGACCTGCACGAGAAAGTCGAAGCGGCCGGAGGTGGTGAAGACCCGCTCGATCTCGGCAATCGACCGGAGCCGGGCCAGCACGGCGGCCTGCGAGCGGGGCTCGATGGTCAGCAGGACCGACGCCCGCAGCCGGCCTTCCCGCGCCGCCTCGCCCAGTTTCAGCGTATAGCCGGCGATGACGCCCGAGGTCTCCAGCCGCTCCAGCCGGGCCTGGATCGTCGACCGCGCCACCTTCAACCGGCGGGATAGCGTCGCCACCGAAACCCGCGCGTCGGCGGAGAGGAGCCCAATGATGTTGCGATCCAGCTCATCCATGCAATCTGTCGTCCTTTTTCGTCATTATAACGACGAAATCGAGCATTAATATAGTTTTGTTCGGTGAGTTTGTACACCATATGCGGCATCCTCGATTGCAGGAAAAGGGCGGCTCATACGCACCTGGCCTGGTTCACTTGAAACCACGCTGGTGCCCGGTCCCGTAGCTGCGATGGGGAAGGGCGAAGCGTCTTGTTGGCAAAGGGAAATCCGCCGATGGGACTCTCCAAGACGATCTGGTCCAACCCCACCGACTTTCTGAAGAAACAGGCGCCGGAAAATCCCGTGCTGTTCTTCGCGCCCTCGGCCGCGCAAGCGGCGGCGCGGCGGTTCATCGATGGCTTTCCCGGCCTTGTCACCTATGCCGTCAAGTCGAACCCCGGCGAGGCGATGGTGGAGAACCTGGCCGCAGCGGGCGTGCGCGGCTTCGACTGCGCCTCGCCCTTCGAGATCGACCTGATCCGCCGCCTCGCCCCCGATGCGGCGATCCACTACAACAACCCGGTCCGCGCCCGTCACGAGATCGCCTATGCGGTCGAGCGCGGGGTGAAATCCTACAGCGTCGATTCGAAGTCGGAGCTGGCGAAGCTGATCGAGATGGTGCCGGTCGAAGGCACCGAGATTTCGGTGCGCTTCAAGCTGCCGGTCGCGGGTGCGGCCTACAACTTCGGCGCCAAGTTTGGTGCGACCGAGGAACTGGCGGCGGAACTGCTGAAAACGGTCGCCGAGGCGGGCTATATCCCCTCGATCACCTTTCACCCCGGCACGCAATGCACCGACCCGCATGCGTGGGAGGCCTATATCCGCGAGGCGGCGGTGATCGCCAAGGCAGCGGGGGTAAAGATCGCGCGGCTGAACGTGGGCGGGGGCTTCCCGAACCACCGGATGACCGGGATCGTGCCACAGATCGAGGACACTTTCGCCCTGATCGACCGCGTCGCGACCGAGGCCTTCGGGGCCGACCGCCCGGCGCTGGTCTGCGAGCCGGGCCGGGCGCTTTGCGGCGACGCCTTCGCGCTTGCCGCCCGGGTCAAGGCGCTGCGCGACGGAAGCCATGTGTTTCTGAACGACGGGGTCTACGGCTCCTTGACCGAATTGCCGATGATCGGCGTGATCGACCGGATCGAGGTGCTGACGCCCGAGGGCGAGAAGCGCAAGGGCGAGCCGATGCCACGCATCGTCTTCGGTCCGACCTGCGATTCGGTCGACCGTCTGCCCGGGGAGATACCGCTGCCCGCCGACCTGGCGGAGGGGGATTTCGTGGTCTGGCAGGGGATGGGGTCCTATTCCACCGTCACCAACACCCGCTTCAACGGCTTCGGCGAGTTGCAGATGGCGACGGTTCTGAGCCTCAAGCTCTGACTGTTTGAAATTCTTGTGAAATGCGCGCGCCCGGCTGGACAAATCCCGCCGGGCGCATGAGCTTTGTGGAGAGGGAGCCTTAGCCCCTGCGGCGCGATGCTGGTCCGACGTGCCCGTCGCGCGCCGCTGTCAGAGGAGAACCGCCACGCGCCTGTTCGACCGCCTGCGCAGTTTCTTCCGCCGCGACGTCGAGCCTGCGGTGGAACCCGCCCCTGCGCCCGCGCCGGGGCGGGTGCGGGGAGTGGTCGACCACGTCGTGATCCTTGACGGCACGATGTCCAGCCTGGAACCGGGTCAGGAAAGCAACGTGAGCCTGTTGTTCCTGCTTCTGAAGCAGATGGGCACAAGGGCGAACCGCAGGCTTTACTACGAGCCGGGGATGCAATGGGAAGGCTGGCTGCGCGGGCTGGCGCTGCTGGAGGGGCGGGGAACCGCGCCGCAGATCCAGCGGGCCTATGGCTGGCTGGCGTCGGGCTATCGCGAAGGGGACCGGATCTTCCTTTTCGGGTATTCGCGCGGGGCCTATGCCGTGCGCTCGCTGGCGGGGGTGATCGATCGGGTGGGGCTTCTGAAGCGCGAACATGCGACGGAACGCGCGGTGCGGCTGGCCTGGCGGCACTACGAACGCGGGGCCGACAGCGCGGCCTCTGCGGCTTTCGTGCGCCGGTTTTGCCATGCCGAGGCGCCGATCGAGATGGTCGGGGTCTTCGACACGGTAAAGGCGCTGGGACTGCGGCTGCCGTTCTTCTGGATGTTCGCGCCGGACCGCTACGGCTTCCACAACCACCAGCTCGGGTCCTCGATCCGGCACGGCTACCACGCGCTTGCGCTGAACGAGACGCGCGAGGCCTTTGCGCCGGTGCTGTGGGACTGCCCGCCGGGCTGGGAGGGCAACGTGGAGCAGGTCTGGTTCCGGGGCGCGCATGGTGACGTCGGCGGGCAGATCGGCGATTTCGAACCGGCGCGGCCCTTGGCGAACATTCCGCTGGTCTGGATGCTGGACCGGGCGGAGGCGCTGGGGCTGGCGCTGCCCGAGGGTTGGCGGGCGGGCTTACCCTGCGATCCCGATGCGCCGATGGTCGGCACGTTGCGCAGCTGGGGCAAGTGGTTTCTGTTGCGGCGGCGGCGGCTGGTCGGGCGGGACCGATCGGAACGGCTGCACCCCAGCGCCATCGCTGCCGCCGGGGCGCGCTGGCCCAGCGAACAGCCTGCGGAATAGGGCTTCAAGTGGCGGGGTCAGGGGCCTAGGGTGGCCTCGTATCGCATCCGAGGCCCGCATGAGACCCTTGACCGTTGCCGCCACCCAGTTCGCCTGCACCTGGGAGCTGCCCGCCAATGCCGATCGCGCCGAGGCGCTGGTGCGTCAGGCGGCGGGGCAGGGTGCGCAGGTCGTGCTGATCCAGGAGTTGTTCGCTGCGCCCTATTTCTGTATCGAGCAGCACCCGAAGTATTTCGACCTCGCAGAGACGCTGGAAGGGAACCCCCTTGTCGCCCGCTTTGCTGATCTCGCGCGCGAGTTGGGCGTGGTGATCCCGGTCAGCTTCTTCGAACGCGCCGGTCAGGCCTTCTTCAACTCGCTGGCGATGGTCGATGCCGATGGGCGCGTGCTGGGTCTTTACCGTAAAAGTCATATACCGCAGGGGCCGGGCTATGAGGAGAAGTATTACTTCTCGCCCGGCGATACCGGTTTCAAGATCTGGGACACCGCCTTCGGGCGCATCGGCGTCGGCATCTGCTGGGACCAGTGGTTCCCGGAATGCGCCCGGTCGATGGCGCTGATGGGGGCGGAGGTGCTGCTGTATCCGACCGCCATCGGGTCCGAGCCGCCCGCGCCCGGCTATGACAGCCAGCCGCATTGGGAAATGACGATGCGAGGGCATGCGGCGGCGAACATCCTGCCGGTGGTGGCCTCGAACCGGATCGGTACGGAAATGGCCCCCGAGGGGCGGGTGGTCACATTCTACGGCTCAAGTTTCATCGCCGACCACGCCGGGCAACTGGTGGCCAAGGCCGACCGGGTGACGGAGGCCGTGCTGGTCCATCAGTTCGATCTCGACGCGATTGCCGCGCTCCGGGCCAGCTGGGGCCTCTTCCGCGACCGGCGGCCTGGGCTTTATGGCGCGGTCAGGACGCTGGACGGGCGCGGGTAGGCCGGAAAGCGAAAGGGCGGCCGCAAGGGCCGCCCTTCCCGGATTGCAGGGTGGGTGATGATCCGCCCACACTCCCTAACGATGCCGCAGGTCGACGTAGTCGCGCTTGGCCGGGCCGATGTAGAGCTGCCGCGGGCGGCCGATCTTCTGGTTTTTCTCGCCGATCATCTCTTTCCACTGGCTGATCCAGCCCACGGTGCGGCTGATCGCGAAGATCGGCGTGAACATCGCAGTCGGGAAACCCATCGCCTCCAGGATGATGCCGGAATAGAAGTCGACGTTCGGATAAAGCTTCTTCGAGATGAAATACTCGTCTTCCAGCGCGATCCGCTCCAGTTCCTTGGCAACCTGGAGGAGAGGGTTGTTGTGGATGCCCAGAAGCTCCAGCACCTCGTCGGCGCTTTCCTTCATCACCTTGGCGCGCGGGTCGAAGTTCTTGTAGACGCGGTGGCCGAAGCCCATCAGCCGGAATCCGCTGGTCTTGTCCTTGGCCTTGGCAATGTATTCCGGGATGCGATCGACGGAACCGATTTCCTTCAGCATTTCCAGGCAAGCCTGGTTCGCCCCGCCATGCGCCGGGCCCCAGAGGCAGGCGATGCCCGCCGCGATGCAGGCGAAGGGGTTGGCGCCCGAGGACCCGGCCAGCCGCACCGTCGAGGTCGAGGCGTTCTGCTCGTGGTCGGCATGGAGCATCATGATGCGGTCCATCGCCTTTTCCAGGATCGGAGAGACCAAATAATCCTCGGCCGGGACGGCGAAGCACATGTTCAGGAAATTGCCGGCATAGCTCAGCGCGTTCTTCGGATAGACGAAGGGCTGGCCGACCGAATATTTGTAGGCCATAGCGGCGATTGTCGGCAGCTTGGCGATCATCCGGATCGCCGCGACCTCGCGCTGCCAGGGATCGTTGATGTCGGTCGAGTCGTGGTAGAAGGCCGCCATCGCGCCGACCACGCCGACCATCGTCGCCATCGGATGCGCGTCGCGGCGGAAGCCGCGGAAGAAATAGTGCATTTGTTCATGCACCATCGTGTGCCGGGTCACGCGCTGGGTGAAATCGGCCAGCTGCGGAGCGGTCGGCAGTTCGCCGTAGAGCAGCAGGTAGCAGACCTCCAGATGCGTTGACTTTTCCGCAAGCTGCTCAATGGGATAGCCGCGATAAAGCAATTCCCCCACATCGCCGTCGATATAGGTGATCGCGCTTTCGCAGGCGGCGGTCGAAGTGAAGCCCGGATCAAAGGTGAACACATCCGCCTCGCCGTAGAGCTTGCGGATGTCCAGCACATCGGGGCCGTGGGTAGGCTTCAGGACCGGAAGGTCGTAGGTATTCCCGTTCAGTTCAAGCTTGGCGATGGTATCCGACATTGTTCTCCCCGATCCTGACGGTCGCACCCTGGCAGGGGCGGCCATTGGCTATCCTGCACCCCGGCGGGGGCAGCTTCAAGGCCGGGGGGCGCTGGTCACTGCGACGCGTCCATCAGCCTGGCGACGGTTTCTTCCCGACCGATGGTTAGCATCATGTCGTAAACCGAAGGTGTAACAGTTCGACCGGCCAGAGCCGCCCGAAGCGGTGCCGCAAGCTTGCCGAACCCGATGCCGTTCTCTGCGGCGATCTCGGTCAGGATGGGCTCCAGCGCCTCTTTCGTCCAGCTAGCAGTTTGCAGGCGCGGCGTCAATGATTTCAGTATACCACGGGATACCGTATCTAGTGCCTCGGCGGCCTTCGAGTCCTGCATGATCGGTCTGGAGGCCATAAGAAATGACGCTTTATCAAGAAGTTCCGGGAAAGTCCTCACGGATGACTTGAGGAAAGGCAGGGCCCGCTGCATCAGAACATTCTGCGCTTCGGACAGCGGCTCACGTCCCGCAGCGGCGAGGTAGGCCCGCAATTCATGCAGCAGCGCGGCATCCTCGGCCATCGCCATGTGATGCCCGCAGGTGTTCTCCAGCTTCTTGAAGTCCAACCGGGCGGGGGCGCGACCGATTCCAGACAGGTCGAACATCTTCATCGCCTCCTCGGAGGTGAAGATCTCGGCATCACCGTGCGCCCAACCGAGGCGCGTCAGGTAGTTGCGCATCCCGGCGGCGGGATAACCCATCGCCTGATACTCCTCGACCCCGGTCGCACCGTGACGCTTGGACAATTTCTTGCCGTCCGGCCCGTGGATCAGCGGGATATGCGCCCAGACCGGCACCTGCCAGCCCATCGCGTCATAGACCATCTGCTGTCGGGCTGCATTGTTCAGGTGGTCGTCGCCCCGGATCACATGGGTGACACCCATGTCGTGATCGTCGACGACCACCGCCAGCATGTAGACGGGCGTGCCGTCCGAGCGCAGGACGATCATGTCGTCCAGCGTCTCGTTCCTGATCACCACGCGGCCCTGCACCTGATCGTCGATGATCGTCTCGCCTGTGCGGGGGGCCTTCATGCGGATGACGTAAGGCGCGCCTTCGGGATGGGTGGCCGGATCGGCGTCACGCCAGGGCGACAGGAACACCGGGTAACGCCCCGCCGCTTCCTCGGCAGCACGGAAGGCAGCGATTTCTTCTTGCGTCGAGAAGCACTTGTAAGCCGTTCCTCGCACAAGCATTTCATGGGCGACCTCGGCATGGCGGTCCTTCCGGGCGAACTGGCTGACCACGTCGCCGTCCCAGTCGAGCCCCAGCCAGGTGAGCCCGCGCAGGATCGCCGCCATCGCCTCGGGAGTCGACCGTTCGCGGTCGGTGTCCTCGATCCGAAGCAGGAACTTCCCGCCCCGTCCGCGCGCGTAGAGCCAGTTGAAGAGCGCCGTCCGCCCGCCGCCGATGTGCAGATAGCCGGTGGGCGAAGGTGCAAAACGGGTGACAACTTGGGCGGACATCGGGCGTTAACCTTTCAGAAACCAGGCAGAGCTTAGGATTCCGCCGGGTTTAGGCAATCACGGGACGGGAAACAAGGTGGCGGTCGAGCGGGCACTCCTGGCACCGCTGGAGCTGCTGCAATCGGCGCGGGGGATGCTGTTCCCCTGGATTGCCGTGCTGGTCGGCTGCGGCATCGGCGCCTGGTTCTCGGTCCGGATCGAGCCGGGAGCCGGCAGCTACTCGCTGGCCGCACTGGTGCTGGCTGGTGGTCTGGCCTTGGCCGCCAGGCTGGAACTGGCACGCCCCCTGGGTCTGGCCGTCGTCGCACTTGCCGCGGGCTGGATCGCCGCCGGAATCCGCGCTCATTCGCTCGACGCGCCGATGCTGAATTTCCGCTACTACGGGCCCGTAGAGGGGAGGATCGTCGAGATCGACCGCTCGCAATCAGACGCCCTGAGGCTGACGCTGGATCAAGTGGTGTTGCAGGAAGTCGCACCGGCCAAGACCCCGCTCAGGGTGCGGGTGTCCCTGCAGGAGGCGCAGGACTGGCTGCAACCGACACCCGGCCAGGTGGTGATCCTGACCGCAAACCTTGCTGCGCCCGAGGGTCCGGTGGAGCCGGGTGCCTTCGATTTCCGCCGCATGGCCTTCTTCGACCAGTTGGGCGCGGTGGGCTACACCCGCACTTCAGTCCTCTTGCTGGAGGAACCCGCAGAAGGCGCGTTGCCCATCGACCGGCTGCGCAGCTGGCTGACGCAAGGGATGCTGGCGCATATGGACGGCCAGGCCGGGGCCTTCGCGGCGGGTGCCATGACCGGGGACCGGAGTGCCATCACCGAGGAAACGGTGCAGGCGCTGCGGGATTCCTCGCTTGCGCATCTCTTGGCGATCTCGGGGATGAACATGGCCTTCCTCACCGGCTTCGTCTTTGCGCTTCTGCGCTACGGGCTGGCGTTGGTGCCTTATGTCGCACTGCGGTTGAACAGCAAGAAGGTGGCCGCTGTGATCAGCCTTGGGGTGGCGCTATTCTACCTTCTCCTCTCCGGCGCGAACGTCGCCACAGAACGCGCCTTCATCATGATTGCGGTCTTCCTGGGGGCGGTGCTGCTGGACCGCCGGTCCCTGACCTTGCGGTCGGTGGCGGTGGCGGGGACGCTCCTCCTCCTGGCGAAGCCCGAAAGCCTGCTGGAACCCGGCTTCCAGATGTCCTTCGCCGCCACCATCGCGCTGATCACCGGCTTTGCCGCTCTCGACGGCAGCATCTACCGTGAACGGGTGCCGCGCTGGCTGATGCCGGTCTTCACGCTGGTCCTGTCCTCGCTGATCGGTGGCCTCTCGACCGCGCCCTATGCGGCGGCGCATTTCAACCGCTTCACCGATTACGGGCTGTTGGCGAACCTGCTGACCGTGCCGGTGATGGGGGCGGTGATCATGCCAGCCGGGGCGGTGGCGGCGCTGCTCGCGCCCTTTGGGCTCGCGGGCCTGCCGCTTTGGGTGATGGAGCAGGGCGCGCGTTGGATCCTGTTCGTCGCGCACTGGACGGCGGGGCTGGACGGGTCGGTGACAGCAATCCCGGCGCCCGGTCCCTGGGTGCTGCCGATGTTCACGCTCGGGGCGCTGTGGCTGATTCTCTGGCGGGGCAGGATGCAACTGGCGGGCGCGCTGCCGGTGCTGGCGGCGCTGGGACTATGGCTTGCAGCGGACCGCCCGCTGCTTCTCGTCTCGGGCGACGGGCGGCTGCTTGGGCTGGAGGGGCCGGAAGGCCGCGCGCTTTCCGCCGCCAAGGGCGGTGGATTTGCTGCCGAAAACTGGTTGCAGAACGACGGGGACCTGACGGAACAGGCGCTCGCGGCAGAGCGTCCGGGCTTCGACGGCCCGAAGGGCGAGCGCTGGTTCGATCTGGCCGGTCTGCGCGCCGTGACCCTGTCCGGCAAGGGGGCCGAGACGAAACTGGCCGAAGTCTGTCGTTCGGCAGGGCTGGTCGTCCTTGCGGCAGAGGCAGGAGCCGCTCCTGAAAACTGCCCGCTGATCGATGCGAAAACCCTGTCCGCCACCGGCGCCCTGGCCCTCTGGCAGGAGGGCGACTCCCTGCGGATCGAAGCGACGAAAGGCGCCCAGAGGCTGTGGTCGCCGTCGGCCCGCGCGTTTTCGCTGCCGGATCTGTCCGGTAAAGCTCCCGAACTCGCCACTCAGTAGCTGCGGATCAGCCCCACCAGCCGGCCCTGCACCTTGACCAGGTGATCCGGGAAGACCCGCGTCTCATAGGCGGGGTTGGCGGCTTCCAGCGCGATCATGTTGCCGCGGCGGCGGTAGCGCTTCAGCGTGGCCTCGTGATCCTCGACCAGCGCCACGACGATGTCGCCGTTGTCGGCGGTCGACTGTTCGCGGATCACTACGATGTCACCATCGTTGATCCCGGCCTCGATCATGGAATCGCCCTTCACTTCAAGGGCATAGTGCTGGCCCTTGCCCGAGAGCATCGAGCCCGGCACCGCGACATGGTGCGACACTTCCGAGATCGCCTCGATCGGGACGCCCGCCGCGATGCGCCCCATCACCGGCAGTTCCAGCGCATGGACGGTGGAGACCGGCATCGCGCCGCGCGGCGGATCGACCCTGTCGCCCGCAATCACCCTGGGCGAGAAGCCGGGCTTTTCCATCGCCTCGGGCAGCTTCACGATCTCCAGCGCCCGGGCGCGGTGGGCGAGGCGGCGGATGAAGCCGCGTTCTTCCAGCGCGGTGATCAGCCGGTGGATGCCCGACTTCGACCGCAGGTCCAGCGCATCCTTCATCTCGTCGAAGGAGGGCGGCACCCCGTCGCGGTCCATCCGGGTCTTGATGAAGTCCAGAAGTTCCAACTGCTTGCGTGTCAGCATGACCAGGCCCCCAACAGCGTGTGTTAACGCAATGTTCTGCCCGTGTTCCCGGTTTGTGTCAAGAAATATCCACAGGCGCCTAAAGCGGCAGGTAATCGACCGTGCTGCCAGCGCCACGCGGCCCGTCCCCGACCGGGCGGATCAGCAGCGCATCGGCCTGCCCGAGGATCGACAGAAGCGCCGAATCCTGCCGGTCGAAGGGCGCGATCTCGGGCATCTCCTCGCCCTGCGTCAGCCGCGCCCGCATGTAATGCGCGCGGACGCCGTTGGCGGGCAGGTTGACGGCCAGCCGCGCCCGGCGGGTCTGCGGCGCAGGCGAGGGGTCGCCCAGCATCGCGCGGACCATCGGCAACAGGAAGAGATGTCCGCAGACGATAGCCGAGACCGGATTGCCCGGCAGGCCCAGCATCGGCATCCCGTCCAGCCGCCCCGCCATCAGCGGCTTGCCGGGGCGCATCGCGATCTTCCAGAAGCTGTGTTCGAGGCCCGCCGCCTTGCCCACCAGGTCGTGATCCCCGACCGAGGCGCCGCCGATGGTGACGATCAGGTCGGCGCCCTCGGCCAGGCCCAGCACGGTCGCCAGTTCCGCCTCATTGTCCCGCGCGATGGGGAGAAGGCGTGCCTCGCCCCCCTCGGCCTCGACCATCGCCTTCAGGGCGAAGCTGTTCGAGGCGATGATCTGGTCGGGACGCGGGTCCTCGCCCGGCATCACCAACTCGTCGCCGGTCGCGATCAGCGCCACCACCGGGCGGCAGGTGGCCTGCACCGTGGGAATGTTCATCGCCGCCAGCAGCGCAAGGTCGTTGGCGCGCAACCGGCGGGGAGAAAGGCTGTCACCTCGGCGGAAATCCTGGCCGAGCGGGCGGATGTTGGTCGATCCGTCGGAACCGGCGGTCAGGGTGATCCGGTCGCCGTCGCGGGCGACATCCTCCTGGATCACCACCCGCGTCGCCCCCTCGGGCGCAGGGGCGCCGGTGAAGATGCGGACCGCCTGGCCGGGACCGACGGTTCCCTGAAATGCATGTCCTGCCCCGGCTTCGCCGATCACAATGAAGCTCTCGCCCGTCGCCGGATCGCCCCGCAGGGCATAGCCGTCCATCGCCGAGGCCGGGAAGGGCGGCTGGTCGCGCATCGCCACGGCATGGACACCCATCCAGCGGCCCGCCGCCTGCGCGAGCGGCACGGTTTCCAAAGGCAGCGGGGCGGCAAGGGCCAGACAACGGACGAGCGCCTCTTCGACTGAAATCATCACTCCGCCTCGTAACGTCCGGATTTTCCGCCATCTTTCAGGATAACGCGCACCCCGTCGATCACCATCGACTTCTCCACCGCCTTCACCATGTCATAGACGGTCAGCGCCGCGACCGAGACGGCGGTCAGCGCCTCCATCTCCACCCCGGTCTGGCCCGAGGTCTTGACGGTCGCCTCGATCCGCACCCCCGGCAGCGCGGGGTCCGGGGTCAGCTCCAGCGCGACCTTGGTGATCGGCAGCGGGTGGCACAGCGGGATCAACTCGGCGGTCCGCTTCGCCGCCATGATACCCGCCAGCCGCGCAACGGCCAGAACATCGCCCTTCTTCGCCCGGCCCTCGGTGATGAGCGCGAGCGTCTCCGCCGTCATCCGCACCGCGCCTACGGCCACCGCCAGCCGGTCCGTCACCGGCTTGCCCGAGACATCGACCATATGGGCCTGGCCCCGGTCGTCGAAATGGGAAAGCCCGCTCACAGCCCGCCCTGCGCGGTCAGGGGTTTCGCCAGGATCGCCCGCGTTGCCGCCGTCACGTCTTCCTGCCGCATCAGGCTTTCGCCGATCAGGAAGCAACGCGCGCCGTATTGCGCGAGGTCGGCCAGATCGTCGGGCGTGTAAAGCCCGCTTTCGGCGACGATCATCCGGTCCTCCGGCACCCGGCGGGCGAGCTTGCGGGTGGTGTCGAGCGTCACTTCGAAGGTGTGCAGGTTGCGGTTGTTGATGCCGATCAGCGGCGATTTCAGCAGCGCCGCGCGGTCAAGCTCTACCTCGTCATGCACTTCGATCAGCACATCCATCCCAAGCGCCACTGCCGCCGCCTCCAGCTCTGCCGCCTGGCCGTCGTCGAGCGAGGCCATGATCAGCAGGATGCAATCGGCATTCAACGCGCGGGACCGGACGACTTGATACGTGTCATAGAGGAAGTCCTTGCGCAGGCAGGGAAGCGCGACGGCATCGTGAGCCGCAACAAGATATTCGTCCGCGCCCTGGAAGCTGGGCGCGTCGGTCAGGACCGAAAGACAGGTGGCGCCCCCAGCCTCATAAGCTTTCGCAAGAGCGGGAGGGTCGAAGTCCGGCCGGATCAGACCCTTGGACGGGCTGGCCTTCTTGATCTCGGCGATCAGCCCGTAGCCGGTCAGCGTCGCCTCGCGCAGCGCGCGCGCAAAGCCGCGAGGGGGCGCGGCGGATCTGGCGGCGGCTTCCAGGTCGGCAAGCGGGGTCGCGGTCTTGGCCTTGGCCACCTCCTCCAGCTTGTAGGCCTTGATGCGGTCGAGGATGGTCATGCGGTCTCCTTTCGTCCGGCGCTGGGAGCCAACTCCCGACCCCGCAGAAAGTTCAAAACAGGCTGGGACGGTCCTAGCGTGACGGGTGGGGGAAGGGAAGTCTAGAGCGACCAGTCGATTTCCGGCTCGCCCCGTTCGGCAAGCCAGCGGTTCACCCGGCTGAAGGGTCGCGAGCCGAAGAAGCCGCGATGGGCGGAGAGCGGCGAGGGATGCGGACTTTGCAGGACAAGATGGCCGTCGCGCGGCAGCCCGGCGCAGGCCTTCTGCGCGGGAGCGCCCCAGAGCAGGAAGGCGCGGGGGCCGTCCGCTGCGGTGGCGGCCAGGATCTCGGCGGCAAGCGCCTGCCAGCCCAGGGCCTTGTGACCGTGCGACAGCCCCACCGGCACGGTCAGGACCGGGTTCAGGAGCAGGACACCTTGCCGGGCCCAGCCGGTCAGGTCGCCGTCGGCCTTGCGTTGCCCGGTGTCGGCTTCGACCTCCGCAAGGATGTTCTTCAGGCTGTCGCGCGGCGGCTGGCCGGGCGGGAAGGAAAAGGCGAGGCCGGTGGCACGGCCGGGCGTGGGGTAGGGGTCCTGGCCGAGGATGACCACGCGGACCGAAGGGCGCGGTGTCAGGTCGAGCGCGCGGAAGATCGCCTCCGGCGCGGGCTGCCAGTCGGGCAGGGCTTCGAGCTTGTGCCAGAGCGCCGCCCAGCGGCCATCGGTGAAGAAGGGCAGGCTGGCCCAACTGTCGGGCGGCTCGGGCCGCTCAGCCATGGGTCAGACGGGCCAGCGCCTCTATCTTGGCCTTGGCCGCCCCGCTGTCGATCGAGGTGCGGGCGATCTCCACCCCTTCCGTCAGGCTACCCGCGCGGTCGGCCACCACCAGCGCGGCGGCGGCGTTCAGGAGCACCGCATCGCGATAGGCCCCCGGCGCGCCGTCCAGAAGCGCGCGGAAGGCGGCGGCGTTTTCGGCCGGGGTGCCGCCCAGGATCGACTCGAACGGATGCGGAGCGAGGCCTGCGTCCTCGGGGTGGACGGTGAAGTCGCGGACCGTGCCGTCCTCCACCGCCGAGACCGAGGTCGGGCCGCAGATGGTGATCTCGTCGGTGCCGTCAGAGCCGTGGACCAGCCAGGCCTTCTCGGAGCCGAGGGCGAGGAGCGTCTCGGCCATCGGGCGGATCAGCGCGTCGGAGAAGGCGCCGGTCAGCTGGCGTTTCACTCCCGCCGGATTGGTCAGGGGGCCGAGGATGTTGAAGATCGTCCGCGTCCCCAGCTCTGCCCGGACCGGCATGACATGGCGGATCGCGGGATGGTGCATCGGCGCCATCATGAAGCCGATCCCGGCCTCGTTGAGGCAGCGCTCCACCACCTCCGGTCCGACCATCACGTTCAGGCCAAGCTCGGTCAGGGCATCCGCCGCGCCGGACTTGGACGACAGGTTCCGGTTGCCGTGCTTGGCCACTGTCACCCCCGCGCCCGCCACGACGAAGGCGGTGGCGGTGGAGATGTTGAGCGTCCCCTTGCCGTCGCCGCCGGTGCCGACGATGTCCATCGCGCCCTCGGGAGCCTTCACCGGGTTGCATTTCGACCGCATGACGCTGGCGGCGGCGGCGTATTCGTCGACCGTCTCGCCCCGCGTCCGAAGGGCCATCAGGAAGCCGCCCATCTGGGCCGGGGTGCCTTCGCCCTCGAAGAGCGCGTTGAAGGCAGCCTCGGCTTCGGCGCGGGTCAGGGGGCGGTTGGCGGCGGTGCCGATCAGCGGCTTCAGGATGTCGCTCATGCCGGGACCTTCGCGCGGGCTTCGTCGAGGAAGTTCCGCAGGAGCTGGTGACCGTGTTCCGAGGCGATGCTCTCGGGGTGGAACTGCACGCCCTCGATCAGGTGGCTCCGGTGGCGCAGACCCATGATCGTGCCGTCTTCCAGCCAGGCGGTGACCTCCAGCTCGGGCGGGAGGGTGGCTCGGTCGACGATCAGGGAGTGGTAGCGGGTCGCCTGGAAGGGCGAGGGCAGACCCTTGAACAGGCCTTGCCCGGAATGGTGCATGGTGCCCATCTTGCCGTGGACGATCTCGTGGCAGCGGACGACCTTCCCACCGAAAGCCTCGCCGATGGTCTGGTGGCCGAGGCAGACGCCGAGGAGGGGGATTTCGGCGGCAGCGGCGGCTTTCGTGAGGGGCAGGCAGATTCCGGCGGCGGCGGGGTCGCAGGGGCCGGGGGAGAGGACGATCACCTCCGGCTGCATCGCGATCACGTCCTGGACCTGGAGGGCGTCGTTCCGTTTCACGACCACCTCGGCCCCAAGTTCGCCGAGGTAGTGGACGAGGTTCCAGGTGAAGCTGTCGTAGTTGTCGATCAGGAGGAGCATGGGCGTCACCTTCGGGCCGGTTGGGCTGGTTATCGCCGATGCGGGGGGCGGTGTAAACCGGGGTCAGGCGGCGGCCGTCCACGGTGGACAGATTTTCGGGCCTTGGAAAATCAACGGGTTGCGCGGGCGCGTTAGGGCGGTCTTTACCACGGTGGCGGCTCGTCGCTTCCTTCGGTCGCTCCTCGCGAGGGGCCACCGACGAGCGACCGGAGGAAGCGAGGCGGCGTCAGTCATGGCCGATCAGGTCGTCCTCGCCGGGGTAGCAGCCGGTTTCCACGGCGATCAGGGTGACGGGCAGGCGGCCGGGGTTTTCCAGCCGGTGCGGCTGGCCGAGGGGGATATGGACGGCCTCGCCCTCGCCCACCAGCCGGGCGCGGAGGCCGAGGGTGATCCCGGCGGTGCCCGAGACGACGATCCAGTGTTCGGAGCGGTGGAGGTGGGAATGCAGCGCTGTGGTCTCCCCCGGAGCGAGGCAGAGGGTGCGGACGCGGAAGCGCGGACCTTCGGCGAGAACGGGGGCCGCGAGGGCGGGCTGCGCCGGTGTGAAGATGATCGGCGCTTCGGCGAAGCCCTGGGGGTGCGATCCGTCCATGCGGGGGTGTCCTTGTTCCACACCGCCAGTGAGCCGGGAAATGGTGAACGGGGGGTTAACGCAGGAGGGCTATTTCGGGGCATTTCACGGGCGCAGGACTGATATGCGACAGCGGCCCCCCCACCCCCGGCCCCTCCCCACGAGGGGGAGGGGAGGCGCTTGGGGTTGCGGGGTTGCGTAGACCCGGCGCTGCGCGGGTTGGGGCGGCTGCTAGAATGAGCGCTGGCGCGCAAGCCTTTTGTCTCGCCTCTGCGCGTGAAGAACGCGCAACCGGCTCGGGCGAAGAGCCTCCGGCGGGGATATTTGTCGCCAGGTGAAAGGGCTTGGGGGCGTGCCCGGGATCACGTCCAGTCCAGCACCACCTTGCCGGAGAGGCCGGAGCGCATGGCGGCGAAGCCCTGCTGGAAGTCGTCCACCTTGAAGCGGTGGGTGATCACGCGGCGGATATCGAGGCCGTTTTCCAGCATGGCGATCATCTTGTACCAGGTCTCGAAGATTTCCCGTCCGTAGACGCCCTTGATGGTGATCGCCTTGAAGACGATGCGTGACCAGTCGACCGGGGACTTGCCGGGCGGGATGCCCAGCATGGCGATGCGGCCGCCCATGACCATGTGCTCCACCATCTGGTCCAGCGCCTGCTGGCTGCCCGACATCTCCATGCCGACGTCGAAGCCCTGGGACATCTTGAGGGAGGGGTAGACGGATTTGAGGTCGGTGGTGGCGACGTTGACCGGCACCACGTCTGCCACCTGGCCGGCGAGGTCGAGCCGGGCCTGGTTGATGTCGGTGATCACCACATGCCGGGCGCCGACATGGCGGGCGACGGCAGCGGCCATGATGCCGATGGGACCGGCGCCGGTGATGAGGACATCCTCGCCGATCAGGTCGAAGGAAAGCGCGGTATGGACGGCATTGCCCAAGGGGTCGAGGATCGCGCCGATCTCGTCGTCGATGGCGTCGGGCAGGGGGACGACGTTGAAGGCAGGAAGGCGCAGGTACTCGGCGAAGGCGCCGGGTTCGTTGACGCCGATGCCGCGGGTTTCGGGGTCGAGGTGGAACTTGCCGGACCGGCTTTGTCGGCTGGTCTTGCCGATCAGGTGGCCTTCGCCCGAGCAGCGCTGGCCGAGGGTCAGGCCTTCGACGTTGCGGCCCAGTTCGACGATCTCGCCCGCGAATTCGTGACCGGTGACGAGCGGGACGGGGACCGTCTTCTGCGCCCAGGCGTCCCAGTTCCAGATATGGATGTCGGTGCCGCAGATCCCGGTCTTGTTTATCTTGATCAGCACGTCGTCCGGGCCGATGTCGGGCACCGGGCGGCGCTCCATCCAGAGGCCAGGTTCAGGCTTCGCCTTCACGAGTGTCTTCATTTCGTTGGTCATCCGGGGGCCTCGGGTTGGGCGGCAAGGGCAAGCCAGGTCCATCGGACCCCGGCGGCGAGGTTCGCGGGCTGGATCGAGGGCGCGCTGGCGCGGAAGGTTTCGCGGAAGCCTGCCTGGGCCAGCAGTTGGGCGGTGGCGTCCACGTCGATGGGCCAGACCGGTCGGTCGGTCGAGGCCGGGCCATGGCGCAGCGCCATCAGGAGCGTGGCACCCGTGGCGGCGAGGCGGCGAAGAACCGGTGCGGCGGCCTGACGCTCACCCGCGTCGAGATGCTGCCAGACGGCGGAGAGGAGGATCAGGTCGAATCGTTCGTCCAGTGCAAGCGCATGGGGCAGGTCGGGCAGGGCGTCGGTGATCCAGCGCGCGCCGCCTTGCGCCTGTCCGGCGGCGACGAAGGCGGGAACCGGCTCGACCGCCGTGACCTTGTGCCCCATCGCGGCAAGCCAGCGCGCGTCGCGCCCGGTGCCCGCGCCGACGTCGATGACCCGCGCGGGGTTTGTGGGCAGAAGATGGCGGACCGGGGCATACCAGATCTCGTTCGGGATCGCGTCGTAGCGGGCGACAAGCTGAGGGGCATGGGTCGTGTAACCGGCAATCGCGGTGGCAGAGGTCATTTGAGAACTCCGGTCGCCCGGCCTGCGGCGCGGAAGGCGTCCAGCGCGAAATCGAGGTCGTCCCGGGTGAGCGCGGCGTTCATCTGGGTGCGGATGCGGGCCTGGCCTTTGGGGACGACGGGGAAGAAGAAGCCTGCGACATGGACGCCCCGGGTGAAGAGGTCGGCGGCCATGGCCTGCGCGAGTTTGGCGTCGCCCAGCATGACGGGGACGATGGGGTGTTCCCCCGGCAGGAGGGTGAAGCCTGCGGCGGTAAGGCCTGCGCGCCAGTAGGTCGCGTTCTCGGTGAGCCTCGCGCGGAGGGCGTCGGCTTGCTCCACGATGTCGAGCGCGGCAAGGGCGGCGCCGACCACGGCGGGGGGGAGCGCGTTGGAGAAGAGGTAAGGTCGGGCGCGCTGGCGGAGGAGGTCGATCACCTGCTGCGGTCCGGCGATGTAGCCCCCCAAAGCGCCGCCAAGCGCCTTGCCGAGGGTGCCGGTGAGGAGGTCGACCTGCACTCCGGCGCGCGCCGGGGTGCCTGCGCCTTTCGGGCCGGTGAAGCCGGTGGCGTGGCAGTCGTCGACCATGACGAGGGCGCCGTAAGCATCGGCCAGCGCGCGGATTTCCGGCAGCTTGGCGTAGAAACCGTCCATCGAGAAGACGCCGTCGGTGGCGATGAGAATGAAGCGGGCGCCGTCGGCTTTTGCGGCTTTCAGCTGGGCTTCGAGGTCCGCCATGTCGCTGTTGGCGTAGCGGTAGCGTCTGGCCTTGCAGAGGCGGATGCCGTCGATGATCGAGGCATGGTTCAGCGCATCGGAGATGACGGCGTCCTCGGGGCCGAGGAGCGGCTCGAAAAGCCCGCCGTTGGCGTCGAAGCAGGCGGCGAAGAGGATGCTGTCGTCATGGCCGAGGTATTGCGCGAGCCGGGTTTCCAGCTGGCGGTGCAGGTCTTGCGTACCGCAGATGAAGCGGACCGAGGCCATGCCGAAGCCGTGATCGTCCATCGCCTGCTTTGCGGCGGCGATCAGGCGGGGGTCGTCTGCGAGCCCGAGGTAGTTGTTGGCGCAGAGGTTCAGCATCTCGCGCCCAGCCATCTGCACATGCGCGCCCTGGGCTCCGGTGATCAGGCGTTCGCGTTTCATCAGGCCCTCGGCCTCGATCCCCTCAAGGGTCGCGGTGATGTGGTCGAGGAACGCGGCCTTGTCCGTCATGGCAGACTCCTTTCCGGTTTGGCGGAAACTGGCAGATCGTGGACGTCATGTCAACTTGGCGGATTCGTATCCGTTAAACTGGAAGTCAGCTGTCCTGCACGATCAGGATGGCGCGGGCGGTGCCGAGGGCCGTGATCTCGTGCGGTCGGTCGGCGGGGTAGCGGGCGACGTCGCCCGGCGCGAGGCTGTCGGTCGCCTCGCCCGAGGTGACGGTGAGGCGGCCTTCGAGGACGGTCAGGTGCTCGCGGCAGCCGGGGGAATGGGGATCGGAGGTGAGTTTGGCGCCCTTGGCGAAGGCGAGTTCGTAGACCTCGTGGCTGCCCACGCTTTCGGGGGCGGAGAGGATGCGGATGATGACGCCGCCGCGCTGGATGACGGGGGCGGCGGCGGCGCGGGTGACGTCGATGCCGGGGGCGGGGCGGCCTTCGAGAAGCCCGGCGAAGTCGAGTTGCAGGGCCTGGGTGAGGGCCCAGAGGGTAGCCACGGTGGGCGAGGATTCGCCGCGTTCGATCTGGCTGACCATGGAGCGGGAGACGCCGGAGAGTTTCGCGGCGGCGTCGAGCGAGAGGCCGCGTTCCTTGCGCGCGGCGCGGAGCGAGGAGGCGAGGCGGTCGTGGATGTCGGAACGGTCGGCCATGGGCCGCATGGTGGCGGGGCGGGGCCGCCCCGTCAACTCAGGTACCGCAGTAGGTGACGTATTGGCCGAAGCCGGTGGGGGCGGGGAGCATGAAGGGCTCCGCTTCGACGAAGGGGGACTGGATCGCGGCGAGGAGGGCGTGGCAGGGGGCCATGTTGCCTTCGGTGGCGGCGGCGAGGGCCTCCTCGACCTTGTGGTTGCGGGGGATCACGGCCGGGTTGGTGGCGGCGATCCGGGCTGCCGCGCCGTCCGCGACGCGGGCGCGCCAGCGGGGAAGCCAGGCATCCATCTTCGCGAAGTCGGGGAAGAGGGGGCGGAGGGCGGCCTCGTCGGCGAGGCGGCGGAAGGTGAGCGTCCAGTCGGCGCCTTCCATCGCGGACAGGAGGTCGTCGGCGAGCTGGGCGTCGGTCTCGTGCTCGCCGAGGAGGCCCAGCTTGCGGCGCATCACCGCCAGCCAGTCGGCGCGGTAGCGGGTGGCGATGCCGGCGAGGCGGTCGTTGGCGATCTCGATGGCGCGCTCCTGCACCGGGTCGAGGAGAGGGACCAGTGTCTCGGCCAGCCGGGCGAGGTTCCAGCCGAGGATCAGCGGCTGGTTGGCATAGGCATAGCGGCCCTGATGGTCGATCGAGGAGAAGACGGTGCCGGGGGCATAGGCCTCCATGAAGGCGCAGGGGCCGTAGTCGATGGTCTCGCCGGAAATCGCCATGTTGTCGGTGTTCATCACGCCGTGAATGAAGCCGAGACCCATCCATTCCGCGATGAGCCGGGCCTGCCGGGCGATGACGGCGTCGAGGAAGGCGAGGTAGTCGCCTGCGGCAAGGTCGGGGTAGTGCCGGGCGATGGCATGGTCGGCGAGCGCCTTGACCTTGTCCCCCTCGCCCCGCGCGGCGAAGAACTGGAAGGTGCCGACGCGGATGTGGCTGGCGGCGACGCGGGCGAGGACGGCGCCGGGCAGCTTCGTCTCGCGCCAGACCTTTTGTCCCGTCGCCACGACGGCGAGGGACCGGGTGGTGGGCACGCCCATGGCGGCCATGAATTCCGAGATCAGGTATTCGCGCAGCATCGGGCCGACCGCGGCCTTGCCGTCGCCGCCGCGCGAGAACGGGGTGCGGCCCGAGCCTTTCAGCTGGATGTCGAAGCGGCGGCCGTCCGGGGTGATCACTTCCCCCAGAAGATGCGCGCGACCGTCGCCGAGCTGGGGCGAGAAGCCGCCGAACTGGTGGCCGGCATAGGCCTGGGCGATGGGATCGGCGCCGGGGGGAAGCGAGGTGCCGGAGAACCAGGCCTCGGCATCGGCCTCGGTCAGGTCGAGCCCGAGGTCGGCGGCCAGCGGGCGGTTCAGGACCAGAAGCCGGGGTGCAGGCGCCGGGTCCGGGGGAACGCGCAGGTAGGTGCCCGGCAGGTCGCGGGTGTAGGAATGGTCGAACTGGATCATGGTCGGCACCTCTGCCCAGATATGTGGCAGGGCATTGGGTTCGGCAAGGCGGAGCATGCGCCGCGTCTGTCGCTGGTCACGGCACCCTTCCGTCGGCTGCATCGCCTTTGGCAAGGGGCGAAGCCTCTGGCGGGGATATTTGGGCAAAGATGAGAGACATTGGCGACAGGAAGCTGAACTGAAGCGGTCCGAGAGGGGAGGCGAGCGGTCCCGGCGTCGTCCGGGTCCGGGGACCATCGGTGCAGCGGTGAGGCGGGGCCGGGCAGCGGGCTGCAGGGGGCAATGGTCGGGGCGGCGGGATTCGAACTCGCGACCTACGGTACCCAAAACCGTCGCGCTACCAGACTGCGCTACGCCCCGACTGCGGCGAGCCTTACAGGAGAATATCGGCGTTGGAAAGCCTTGCCATTCCACCCTTTTGTACCGGCCTGACGCGTTAGGTCAGTTCGCGCAATCCGGTTGGCGTGTCGATCTGGGCCCGATACCTGGACCTTGTCGCCGGAACGACAACAGGTGGGTCGACGATGCCGAGCGAGGCATAAAGCGCGGCGATCCGGTCCGGCTCGGGATGTTCGAGCCGGAAGCTGCGAAGCCGTGCGCCCAAGTCGGGAATCCGGGCAAAATGGCCTTCTTCCCCCATGTGGTCGATGACGGATGGCAGGTCGCCGTTCAAGGGCGGGGAGCCGTCCGAGGGAAGAGTGAAAGCGAAATCCGGTGCATGGTCGGGCAGCAGAACACACTCGCCCAGCCCTTCGGTGTGGGTCGACAAGGTTGCAGCAATCAACGGAGTCCGAACCACCCGGCCGTGCAGTCGGCGCGGACTTGCGCGGCATCGTCCAGTCCGAACCAGCGTGGCCGCCCCGGATCAATCCCCTGCGGGTCACGCGCCACGATTTCGAGGTAGAGCTTTGGCCCCAGCAACAGGCGGAGATTGTGTGTGCCCATGTAGGAATGCTGTGTGCCGAAGGGCACGTCGAGCCCGAGACACTCTCTGACATGCGCGACCCCCTCGGCAAGATCGGGAGCGACGACCGTCAGGTGGTCCAGCCGTGGCATCAGCCCTTGCAGGGCCAGGCCGCCGTGGCCGCCGGGATCGCGGGATGGCGCAACAGCGCACCGGGCGCCAAGCCAAGCTTTTCCGCGAGGCCCGCGTTGATCTCCAGCACGAACTGGACGCCCTCGCCGCCGTCGATCGGGGTCAGGTCGCCGGGCACGGCACCGGCATGGACACGGGTCACGGTGCCGGTGGCGTCGGCGAACACCATGTCCAGCGGGATCAGCGTGTTCTTCATCCAGAATTGCGGGCGCCGGGGGGCGTCATAGACGAAGAGCATCCCCGAAGCCGCGGCGAGCTCGGGACGGAACATCAGGCCCTGGGCCCGTTCCTCGGCGTCGTCGGCGACGTCGACGGCAAAGCTTTCCTGTCCGCCATCCCAGCGCAGGTCGAGCCGGGCCGACGTGCAGGCGGCGTCGGCCCAAGCCGGGCCGGGCAGGGCGAGAAGCGCAAGACAGACGAGCGCGCGGCTCATGACTTGTCCCTGGAGGCGGCTTCCCAGGAGATGACCTGGACAGCCATCCGCCCGCGGCGGCCCTCGATGATGCGCAAGGCCACCGCCTCGCCGGCCGAGAGATCGGCAAAGCCCGAGACGCGCAGCACCTCGGCATGGACGAAGACATCCTCCGGGCGACCGAAGACATTGGCAAAGCCGAAGCCCTTGCCCTTGTCGAACCACTTCATCCGTGCCGGCTCCAGTGGCAAGGCAAGGATATCGGCGCTGACCATCTGGGCCGCGTCTTCCCCGAAGGGCAGGACCACGCCTTCCGGCGGGTCTATGCGCAGGACCTCGACGGCCTGAACGCCACGTTGCGTGCGCTGGACGCGGACTTCGATGCCTGCGCCATCTGCTACAGACCCCTGCCCGAAGTTCCGAAGAACGTTCGCGTGCAAGAGAATATCTGCATCCGATTGGTCTGAAACGATGAAACCGAACCCCTTTGCAGGATCAAACCACTTAACGCGACCATGCACGACTTGCATGACCTCTTCTTCTTCCATTCGTAGAGCCTTCTCCCCAGAATTAGCCCTTAGGGCGGACAGATGCGGGGAAAATCGGCCCATGATCAAGGCCTATTCATCAGTCTGCCAACAGATAATCGGTAAGGTCCCGGAAACCTAGGGATTCAGGCGTTCGATGCTCCAGCCTGCCGTTACGTCAGTGCGGGACCAGCGGAAGCGATCATGCAACCTGAAGGCACCGTCTGCCCAAAATTCGATCTCGAGCGGGTGGATGCGCAAGCCGCCCCAGAAGGGCGGGCGGGCGGGATTCGGTCCCTTGGTGAGGGCGACCTTCGCAGCCTCGGCCATGAGCGCCTCACGCGAGGAAAGGGGCTGCGACTGGTGGCTGGCCCAGGCGCCGAGGCGGGACTTCAGGCTGCGGCTGGCGAAATAGGCGTCGGCCTGGGGCCCATCCTCGCGGGTGACGGTGCCGCGCACGCGGATCTGGCGGCGCAGGCTTTTCCAGTGCATGACGAAGGCGGCCTTGCCGGAAGCTGCGATCTCCTGCCCCTTGGTCGAGCCGTAGTTGGTGTAGAAGACGAAGGCATCGGCCTCGATCTCCTTCAAGAGCACCATGCGGACATTGGGCATCCCGTCCCGGTCGACCGTGGCCAGGGCGATGGCGTTCGGATCGTTCGGCTCCTGCGCCTCGGCCTCGGTCAGCCAGGCGCGGGCGATGGCGAAGGGATCGCTGCCCGCGAAAATGCCCGAACGGTCCATGCGCTGTCCCTTCCTTTGCGTTAAGGACCTGCCTTGAAGGCTGGCCCCGCATCGCCTACACGTCGAAGCAACGAAAAGTGGGCGAGGGGTCAGGAATGTCAACCGGACTTATGCAGGGCAAGCGCGGCCTGATCATGGGGCTTGCGAACGACAAGTCCATTGCCTGGGGGATCGCGCAGGCGGTCGCGGCGCAGGGGGCGGAGCTTGCGTTTTCCTATCAGGGCGAGGCCCTGAAGAAACGGGTGGAGCCCCTGGCGGAAAGCCTGGGCCAGCCGCATCTCTACGAATGCGACGTGGCCAGCGACGAGAGCATCGACGCGCTCTTCGCAGCGCTCAGGGCGGAATGGGGGCAGCTGGACTTCCTGGTCCATGCCATCGGCTTCGCCGACAAGAACGAGCTGCGGGGCCGTTATGTCGATACCTCGCGCGCGGGGTTTGCGCTGGCGATGGACATCTCGGTCTATTCCTTCACGGCGGTCTGCCAGAGGGCTGCGGCGATGATGGGGCCGGGGGGCAGCCTCCTGACGCTGACCTACTACGGTGCCGAGAAGGTCATGCCGCATTACAACGTGATGGGCGTGGCGAAGGCGGGGCTGGAAGCTTCGGTCAAGTATCTGGCCGAGGACCTGGGCAAGGACGGCATCCGGGTCAATGCGATCAGCGCCGGGCCCATCAAGACGCTGGCCGCCTCGGGCATCGGCGATTTCCGCTACATCATGAAGTGGAACGAACTGAACTCTCCCTTGCGGAGGAACGTGACGCAGGAAGAGGTCGGCAAGGCCGCGCTTTACCTTTTGTCCGACCTTGGCTCGGGCACCACGGGCGAGAACCTGCATGTAGACGCAGGCTATCATGCGGTGGGCATGAAGGCGATCGAGGCGCCGGACATCGACCTTCTGCAAGGCAGGAAGGAGGGCGGCCAGTGAGCCGCCGTCCGGCATGAGCCTCGCGGCCTTCCTGGCCTTTGCCGGGCTTGTCCTGTTTGCCGTGGTCTCGCCCGGCCCTGCGGTCCTCATGTCCGCCCGCACCGGGTTGACCGAGGGCTTCCGCACCGGAGTCATGCTGGCCTTCGGTATCGCATCCGGTGCCGTCTTCTGGGCCTTGGCGGCGATGTTCGGGCTGCACCTGATCTTCGACGCCGCGCCCTCGCTGCTCTGGGCGCTGAAGATCGGCGGCGCGGCCTATCTGATGTGGATGGCCTGGCACCTCTGGCGTGACGCGAAAAAGCCTTTCGTCGCGGAAGACAGCCGTCCGGTGCCGCGTTCGCCCTTCATGGCCTTCCGGCTGGGGCTCTGGACCAACCTCGCGAACCCGAAGGCGGTGGTGATGTATTCCTCGATCTTCCTCGGCACCATCAGCCCCGGCACGCCCACCTGGGTGCTGGCCTGCCTGATCCTGCTGATCCTGATCATGGAGACCGCCTGGAACAGCCTTGTCGCCCGCATCTTCTCGATGGAGCGCACGCGGGCGGCCTATATCAGCCTGAAATCCGTGATCGACCGCTGCTTCGGGGCCGCGCTGGCCCTTTTGGGCGTCAAGATCGTTGCCACCTGAAGGAGGGACCCATGTCCGCCGACCGCCTGCCGCATGAAAAGGGATTTCACGTCAGCTGGGACCAGATCCACCGCGACGCCCGGGCGCTCGCCTGGCGGCTGGACGGCAAGGGGCCGGGCGAGGGGGGGACCTGGAAGGCGGTTGTCGGCATCACCCGGGGCGGGCTGGTTCCGGCGATGATCGTCAGCCGCGAGCTGGACATCCGGGTTGTCGATTCCATCAGCGTCAAATCCTACCATTCGGGCGGTGGCAAGGCCGACCAGCGCCGCGAGGCGCAGGTGATCAAGGCCCCGAATGCCGAGGTAATGGGCGATGGCGCGGGCGTCCTGATCGTCGACGACCTGGTCGACAGCGGCAAGACCCTGGAACTGATCCGCAGCCTTTACCCCAAGGCGCATTTCGCCTGTGTCTACGCCAAGCCCGAAGGCGAGAAGCAGGCCGATACCTATATCACCAGCGTCAGCCAGGACACCTGGATCTTCTTCCCCTGGGACATGGCGCTGCAATACGTCCAGCCGATGCGCGGGGCGGATTGATCAGTCGTGCAGGTGACGTTCGGTGTCCTGCGCCGAATGCAGGATGCGGATGACCTCCAGCCGGTCGGGCAGGTCGCGATACCAGATGACGTGCGAGCCGCAGGTGCGTTTGATCAGGCCGGATCGCACCGTGGATGGTCGGCCTTTCCGTAAGCCCGATGCGAGGGCCTCGATCTCGGCGACGAGGGTCCCATGATAGCGGTCGGCCTGAGCCTGCGACCAGCTCTTGAGGGTGTAGCGCCAGATCTCCACAAGGTCGCTCCTGGCGCGGGGAGACAGACGGTAAGACTTAGCTGCCATGCTTGCCGGCATATTTTGTATGCATCTCAGCAAGAAACGCCTCGCTGTCGAACGGCTGCGGTTCGCCCGATTCCTCACCCTCGATCAGCGCGGCTTCCAGCGCCTTCACCTTGGCCTCATGCTCCTGCAACAGGCGCAGTCCTGCGCGCACGACTTCGCTGGCCGAGCCGTAGCGGCCCGACTTCACCTCGGTGTCGATGAAGGCGGTGAAGTGGTCGCCGAGCGAGACGGAGGTGTTGCGGGGCATGGCCGGGGTCCTTCTCATGGGTCGGGGTCAGATTATACCAATGGATACCAAATTTCAATACAACCGCCTGACGAGGGGGCTTGCAACTGCGCGCCATCCGGGGACACTTCGCGGGACCCGTCAAGGATGGACCGCATGACCCTGCCGCTGAACCCCGCCTTCGCCGCCACGGAACCGCCCCCGGTGATGGAGGCGCGGCGCTGGATCGAGGGGGTCACATTTCCCGCCGACCGCCCGCTGATCAATGTCAGCCAGGCCGCCCCGGTGGACAGCCCGCCCCTTGGCCTGCGGCAGGCCTTGGCGGAGGCGGCGCTGAACGACCCGAACGCGCATCTTTACGGCCCCGTCCTGGGCTTGCCGGCCCTGCGCGAGGAAATCGCGCGGCAGTGGTCGGCGACCTATGGCGGCACCGTCACCCCCGCGCAGGTGGCGATCACGCAAGGGTGCAACCAGGCCTTCTGCACGGTGATGGCGACGCTCGCCGGGCCGGGGGATGAGGTTATCCTGACGACGCCCTGGTACTTCAATCACAAGATGTGGCTCGACATGGCCTCGGTCACGACCGTGCCGCTGGAGACGGATGCGACGCTGATCCCCTCGGCAGAGGCGGCGGCGGGGCTGATCACCGGCCGGACGCGGGCCATCGTGCTGGTCAGCCCGAACAACCCCGGTGGCGTGGAATATCCGGCAGAGACGCTGGCGGCGTTCCGCGATCTTTGCCGCGCCCATGGCCTTGCCCTGATCGTGGACGAGACCTACCGCGATTTCGACAGCCGGACCGGCGCGCCGCATGACCTGTTCGCCGATCCCGGCTGGGCCGACACGCTGATCCAGCTTTACAGCTTCTCCAAGGCCTACCGGCTGACCGGGCACCGGGTGGGGGCTGTCGTCGCCAGCACGGCGCGGCTGGCCGAAGTTGAGAAGTTTCTCGATACCGTCGCGATCTGCCCCAGCCAGCTTGGCCAGATCGGCGCACTCTGGGGGATGCGGAACCTGCGGCAATGGGTGGCCGGAGAGCGAGACGAAATCCTTGTCCGCCGCCGCGCGATGGTCGAGGGGTTCAAATCCCTGCAAGGCTGGCGGCTTCTGGGCTGCGGCGCCTATTTCGCCTATGTCGAGCACCCGTTCGACATGGCCAGCGACGTGCTGTGCAAGCGGCTGGTGAGCGAGGCCTCGCTCCTCATGCTGCCGGGAACGATGTTCCAGCCCGAAGGGTCGGCTGCGGGCAAAAGACAGATCCGCATCGCCTTCGCCAATGTGGATGCCGAGGGCATTGCCGAGGTGATCCGGCGGCTGGCGGCCTTCCGGCCCTGACGAGAGCGTGAGGCGCGGCGACCGGGGGCGATCTTGATCTTGCCCCCCTGCCGGGTTCCCACTATTCACCTCACCCGGAACAACCCGAAGGCAGAGCCATGGCCAAGACCCCGACCGAAGACGGCAAGCGCCCGCGCGGCAAGGCGCAGGAGGCGGCGGTCTGGATCCTCATGTCGATGCTGATCCTGGGGCTTGGCGGTTTCGGCGTCACCAATTTCTCGGGTGGCGTGTCGAAGATCGGCTCGGTCGGCAGCACCGACATCACCACTGACGACTATGCCCTTGCGCTGCGGACCCGGTTCAACGCCATTTTGCAACAGAGCGGCCAGCAGGTCAGCATGCAGCAGGCGATTTCCGTCGGCCTTGACAAGCAGGTGCTGCAAAGCGTCATCAACCGCGCCGCGCTGGACAACGAGGCCGAACGCGCCGGGCTTTCGGTCGGCGACGAGGTCGTGGCGGCCGAGATCATGAAGATGGACAGCTTCAAGGGCACCTCCGGCGCCTTCGACCGCGAGGCCTATCGCTTCACGCTCAGCCGCAACCGCATGACAGAGGCCGAGTTCGAGACCAACCTGCGCCGGGACATCAGCCGCGAACTGTTGCAGGGCGCGGTGGGCGGCGGTTTCGCGGCGCCGAAGCCGATGACCGACACGCTTTACGCCTGGGTGGCGGAACGGCGGGGTTTCTCCATGCTGCGGCTGACCGAAGCGGACCTCACGACCCCGGTGGCCGAGCCGACCGATACCGACCTGAAGGCGCATTACGATGCCCATGTCGACCGTTTCACGAGGCCCGAGGCGAAGCGCATCACCTTTGCCTCGCTGCTGCCGGAGGCGATCGCCAAGGACCAGCCGGTCGACGAGGCGGCGCTGAAGAAGCTTTACGAAGACCGGATCGCAGAATTCGTCGTTCCCGAGCGGCGGATCGTCGAGCGGCTGGTCTTCCCTGACCAAGCGAGCGCCGAGGCGGCAAAGGCGAAGCTGGATGCCGGGACCACTTTCGAAGCGCTGGTGGCCGAGCGTGGGCTGACGCTGGATGCCATCGACCAGGGCGATGTGTCGAAAGCGGACCTCGGGGCTGCTGGCGAGGCGGTCTTCGCCACCGCGGAGGGCGGAGTGGCGGGGCCGGTGGAGTCCGACCTTGGTCCGGCGCTCTACCGGGTGAACGGGGTGTTGGCGGCAGAGGAAACCAGCTTCGAGGCCGCGCGCGAGACGCTGGCCGCCGAGATGCAAACCGATGCAGCGCGCCGGGCCATCGGCGACCGGGTCGAGGAGATCGACGATCTTCTCGCCGGGGGCGCGACGCTGGAGGACCTGTCGAAGGACGCAGGGCTTGCGCTTGCGACGCTGGACTATGTGCCCGGCCAGCAGGGCGACAGCACCATCGAGGGCTATCCCGCCTTCCGCAGCGCCGCCGAAGCGGTGCAGGACGGCGATTTCCCCGAAGCCATCGTGCTGGAGGACGGCGGCGTCGTCGCCCTTCGGCTGGACGAGATCGTCCCCGCCGCCCCGATCCCCTTCGACGAGGCGAAGGAGGCCGTGGCCGAGGACTGGCGCAAGGAGGCGGCCGCCAAGGCCCTGTCCGCCCGCGCCGCCGAGATCAAGACGGCACTGGAGGGCGGGGCAGGGATCGGCAGTTTCGGCATCGTCGACGTGACGCCGGAAACCGCGCGGTCGGGCTTCGTTGCCGATGCCCCGGACAGCCTGCTCAAGGACGTGTTCCGGATGGCCGAGGGCACGGTCCAGGTGATCGAGGCCGAGGGCTTCACCGCCGTGGTGCAACTGGACAATATCCTGCCCGCCGCCACCGACGGCGAGGATGCCGAGGCGCTGAAGGCTTCGCTGGAAGCGCAGGCGGGGCAGGCGATCTCGCAGGATGCCTTTGCCGCCTACACCGCCGCGCTGACCGCCGAGGCCGGGATCACGCTTGACCAGGCGGCGATCAACGCCGTGCACGCGAGCTTGCCCTGATGCAGCTTTCCCCCGGGTTTGCCGAATTCGAGGCCGGTTGGAACGCAGGCCGGAACCAGATCGTCTGGGCCCGGCTGGCGGCCGATCTCGACACGCCGGTCAGCCTGATGCTGAAGCTCGGGGATGCCCGGGCCGACACGTTCATGCTGGAATCGGTGACGGGCGGCGAGGTGCGGGGCCGCTATTCCATCGTCGGGATGAAGCCCGACCTCGTCTGGCAATGTCATGGCGAGAAAAGTCGGATCAACCGCGAGGCCCGCTTCGACCGGCAAAGCTTCACCGACTTGCACGGCCACCCGCTGCAGACCTTGCGCGATCTGCTGGCCGAATGCCGGATCGAGATGCCCCAAGACCTGCCGCCCGTATCGGCGGGGCTGTTCGGCTATCTCGGCTATGACATGATCCGGCTGGTCGAACGCCTGCCCGACGTGAACCCCGACCCCTTGGGCCTGCCCGATGCGGAACTGATCCGTCCCTCGGTCGTCGCCGTGCTGGACGGGGTGAAGGGCGAGGTGACGGTCGTGGCCCCGGCCTGGGTGGCGGGGGGCCTTTCGGCGCGGGCGGCCTATGCGCAGGCCGCGGAACGGGTGATGGACGCGCTGCGCGATCTCGACCGGGCGCCCTCGGCGGCGCGCGACCTGGGCGACAGCGCGCCGGTCGGTCCGGCGCAGTCGAACTTCACGCATGATGGCTACAAGGCAGCGGTGGAGAGGGCGAAGGAGTATATTCGTGCGGGCGACATCTTCCAGGTGGTGCCCAGCCAACGCTGGTCGCAGCGCTTCACCCTGCCGCCCTTCGCGCTCTACCGTTCGCTCCGGCGCACCAACCCCTCGCCCTTCATGTTCTTCTTCAACTTCGGCGGTTTCCAGGTGGTCGGCGCCAGCCCGGAAATCCTTGTCCGCCTGCGTGATGGCGAAGTCACTGTTCGCCCCATCGCCGGGACCCGCAAGCGCGGCGCCACGCCCGAGGAAGACCGCGCGCTGGAAGCGGATCTGCTCGCCGACCCGAAGGAACGCGCCGAGCACCTGATGCTTCTCGACCTGGGCCGCAACGACGTGGGCCGGGTGGCGAAGGTGGGCACGGTGCGCCCGACCGAGACATTCATCATCGAACGCTACAGCCACGTCATGCACATCGTCTCGAACGTGGTGGGCGAGATCGGCGAGGGTGAGGATGCCTTGTCGGCGCTGCTGGCAGGTTTGCCGGCGGGCACGGTTTCGGGTGCGCCCAAGGTTCGCGCGATGGAGATCATCGACGAGCTGGAGCCGGAAAAGCGTGGCATCTATGGCGGGGGCGTCGGCTATTTTGCCGCCAATGGCGAGATGGACTTCTGCATCGCGCTGCGCACGGCGGTGCTGAAGGACGAGACGCTGTATATCCAGGCCGGCGGGGGCGTGGTCTTCGACAGCGACCCTGAGGCCGAGTACCAGGAAACCGTCAACAAATCCAACGCGCTCCGCCGCGCGGCGGAAGATGCCGGGCGTTTTGCCGGGCGCGGGAACGGCTGACGCAGGTCTAAAATTCTTCCGGAAGAATTCTAGACCGGCCCTCCGGGTCTCAGTCCACCTTCAGCACCGCCGTCAGGGGCGCCAGCGCCACTGTCGCGGCCTTGCCCTCGACGGTCCATTCCAGAAGGGCCGCCACGGTCGACGGATCTGCGGTGCCGACCACGCTCACCCGGCCCGCCTGATCGGCCTTGAACACTGCGCGGTCGAGAAGGCGGCGCACGGCCACCTTGTCCCCGCCGCCCTGGTCGAGGTTGCGGAAGACCACGGCGGCTTCCAGATCGTCGCGCCGGGCGATCTGGTCGGCGGCGTTCAGCCCCTCGTCCCAGGTCAGGAGCCCGCGACCGTCGGCCTTGAGGATCGGTACCACCGCGCCCGCGAGGCTGCGGTTGTTCTGGAAGGCCGGATCGGCAAGGTCCATCACCGCCACTGCCTCGGGCAGGCCCTGTTCCATCGCCTGGAAGGCCACCTCGACATCCGAGGCCACTGCCCCCTTCGCGATCCCCGTGACCAGCATCACCACTTCCTTGCCCGCCGCGCGGTAGACCGCAGCGCGTTCGGGCGTGGCGGGGTCCAGCGGGTCGAGCGCGAAGCTGACCGGGAAGGGCAGGGCGGCCAGCCCCGCGCGGTCGAGGTCAGGGGTGCCAGGATCGACCAGCACGATGGCGAAGGCCGGCTTGGCGGAGGGATTCTCGAAGGTGGCGGCGAATTGCGCGATCGGGCGCGGGTCCTCCAGCGGCGTGGCGGCGGGGTCGGCGGCGGCATCGGCCTCCACCGGCTTGTCCCGCCCGATGATCACCCCCTCGCCCGAGCGGACGAGGCCAGGCGCGGGCTTGAACGAGGACCCGTTGCCCGGCGCCTCGGCGGTTGCCGCGCCATCGGGATCGGTTTCGGCGGTGCCGGGAAGCGCTGCGGGCTTGCTGCCTGGCATGACCGGAACCGCAGTGCCTGGTGACAGATTGGGTGTTTCCTCGGTGACCACCTCGGGCGCGGGGGTCGCAACGCCGGGCGCTTCTGCGGCGGCAGGGTCTTCGACCGGCGCTTCGGCCGCCGGAACCTCGGCTTCAGGCAGCTCCATCGGCAATGCTTCGTCGACCGGGGCTTCCGCTGCGGGGGCTTGCGCAGCCGGGGCTTCGGCTACTGCGGTGGTTGCCGGTGCCGCATCGGCCGTCGCCGCCTCGGTCTCCGAAGGCGTTGTCGCGCCGCCCTCGGCGGCAGGTTGGGCCGCCGGAGCGGGCTCGACTGCCGGGGCTTCCACCGGGGCGGGAGTCTCGGCGGCGGGCGCGGCTTCTGCCACAGTTTCCCCACTCGGCGCGGGTGCTGCCGGAGCCGGTTCCTCCGGTGCGGCTGCGCTGATGGGGGGCTGGGCAGGAGCAGACAGGTCGGGCGCAGCCTCGACCGAGGCAGCAGGTTCGGCGGGCGTTGGCTCAGCGGTTGCCGGTTCCGCAGGTTCAGGTTCGACCGCAGCGGTTTCCGTTGCGGATGCCGGACTCTCGGTCCCGGTAGCCGGGGCGGCGGCATCGGCCTCGGGCGCCGCCGGTTTCGACGGCTCGGCCTCGGTTTCCGGTCGGGCGACCTCGGCAGCCGGGGCTTCGGGCGCAGCAGCGGCGACATCGCCTTCCGAGGTCGCCTCGGGCGCAGGGGGGGCACTTTCCGCGACCGTCACGGCAGGCGCTTCCGCCGGGGCTTCGGCCTCGGCCAGTTCCACCACCGGCGCGGGTTCGGGAGCCTCGGCTGCCGCAACGTCGGCGGTGGCGTCCGCAGCCTCGGTCACATCGGTCTCGGCAGCGGGCTCGGGCGCGGCGGCGGTCGCCCCGGCCTCGGGCGTGGTGGCGACCGGCGCGGCGATCGGCGCTTCGGCCGCCGGAACATTGTCGTTTGCGGGACGCGTCGGGAACAAGAGCGAGCCGACCACCAGGCCACCCGTGACCACCAGGCCACCCGTGACCACGCCGAGTAGGAATTTGCCGACCACTGCCGCCTCCAGCTTTGCGCCACCTGGGCCAGTGCGGAGCCGGGCGCCTTGTCTGCCCCGGTCGGACCGCCCGCTTGCCCGGGGCCGTTCTTCTGCTGAGCGGCACTATAGCCGCAACTCGCGCCGCCTTCACGTTTTTTCTGCCCGCCGTCAACAAGTTGCCATTAGCGTGGCGCGCGGGCACTGGTCCGCCCGGTGACGCGGGGATTGCGGGGAAAGACTTGGAGGCGGGTACCGGAATCGAACCGGTCTTCACGGATTTACAAGAGAATGACATCATGAAATAACTAAGTAAGTCAATAACTTAAAAAACTTACGAGTTCAGGTGCACAGAAATGTGCACACCTTTTGGAAGCAGCCAGCGCCCATTTTGCGATTGCGTTGCATCAGAGACCGCTTGGCCACCATACTGGTGCCACATTGCCTTGGACGATGGCAAGTTGACAGTACTGGACGCTTCGAACGGGTGCCACACATGATCCTGAAACTTGCAGCTGCGCTCATGACCGCGCTGGCTATCTGCTTATCTGCACCTGCTCACGCGGACGCAAAGTCATCTGCCCCCCTCGCAGCGCAAGACGTGTCTGCATATGACGGAACCTATATACTCGAAGTGGGGCGGGTATGGCGCGACGTTTACTGGATCGACAAAGGAAACGAGCATTACGTACCAGGACGCGTTGACCCATTGGCGCGCGCCCTTGTTCGTGCGCAAGGCGGGCGCTTGGAGCTTGTCGAAGCTATTGAGTTCGAAAAGTCAGACGGACCCGTATTTCAAGGGTTCGTTGGAAGCTTCCTGGATGAGGGCGTTCTTAGGTTTTCGGCTGACGTCAACTACCTCGTGGGCAAGCCTGCACCGTATGCCCTTACGGTCGATTTTCCCCTCAGTGATGCGATCATTGCTGGCGAGAAGGCTCAGGTGGAGCCTGACGGCTTCGATGCTGCCTATAGGGCACACGTAACGCTTCAAAAGATAACTGGCGCTGCTACGCCACCAGCACTGCCTCAGGGTCAGGGCGGTGATGCTTTGGCGGAAAATGACGTTCTTCTGGAAACAGCTCCTTTGCTGCAGTTGCCGTTGGCTCAACTTGAAGCAGTCAAAAAAGCGCTCAGCTTGGTTCGCTGGAATGCTGAATCCCAACGCATGCAGGAGTGGCGGGAATGTCCACCTGACGCGCTCGCACCCCTGAGAGTTTTGGCTGTGTTTGTTCTGAAGAAGCCATCAGGCATGTCGCTTGCGGAGTGCTATGTCAGAGGCTCAAATATGACCCTGCATTACAGCGTTGGTCCAGTTTTTTCCTCCTTGGGCATTGATCTTCAGCAGCAACTGATTTCTGTCCATAGGAGCAGGCAAGGACAACCATTCCGTGCTTCGCAAACGCACAGCTGCGTGGATATCAAGGACGGCTCAGTCTTTCAGAGCGCACAGCATGAAGATGGCTATTTCACCTGTTTACCGCTTGACTCGGCTGGACGTTTGGCGCGAGCGGTTGGAGGGGAAAGTGAAGGAAGCGTTGGCATAGACAAGGGGCGGCTTGCGGCTGAACAGGCGGAGCGCGAGCGTCTAGCAACGGAGGAAGTGCAACTTCAAGACGATCCTTCTGTGGGAGATTCCGCTCCCGTCTCTCCGCTGAGTTCCGATCTTGATGCGATACTAGCGAACTGTCGAATGGACTACTGCTCGTGGGTCTCAGTCACGAAGCGTAGC
>NZ_JAEULO010000012.1 GCF_016793705.1 Tabrizicola sp. | reverse complement strand
CGCCGCGCGTCATACCCGCGCGCCTTGTCGCCCGAATAGGCCTCAAGCAGCTTGTCCATCGTCATCCCGTCACTGCGTCCGGCCCCGGATATAGACTTCAAGAATCTCCTTCGCCAGCGACATTTCCATCTGTCCCGACCGCACCAGCGGCCAGCGGGCGGCGTCGGCGATATGGACAAGCCGTGGCCATGACGACCGGAAGGCGACGGGAACATGGCTGTATCCCAGCGCGCTCAGCACCGCCGCCCGGTGCTTGCCGCCCCTGACGAAGAAGGCGGCGCCGCTCCCGTCGTCCAGGATGTAGCCCTCGATGTCGCCGAAGGCGTCCGGGTCGTAGCCGTCTTGCCCGATGCCCTGCGCCAGCCGCTCCAGCCGCCGCATTTCCAGCGCGATCTTGCTCTCTGTCACCGGGCCATAGAAGCTCACGCCATGTTCGGGACCAAGGTCCAGCTCTCCCGGCGGCGGTCGGCGCGAATGCCGTCCGTACCAGGGGATCTCCCAGGGCGGCAGATCGGCCCCGGCACGGCCCCCGCCCTCGATCCCGTAGTAGCTGCATATGGAGGAGGGCTGGCAGCCCGCATAGAAGTCGCGCAACACCGTCGCGCCTTGGGTTGTCGCCGCGACAAACGGATGCTCCGGCCCATAGGTGAAGGCTCCCTGCATCCGCAGCAGGCCAGGTGGCACCAGCAGCCGCAACTGCGGCCTCTCGATCCAGTGGGCAAACTCCACCAGGTCATCCGCAGAGTGGACCATCACCTCCTGGCGCGGGCGTAGCCTGCGACCGATATGTGCCCGAAGTGACTGGGTGACTGACATCAAGGCCCGGAATTGCAACGCCATCATGACGATAGGACGACAGCCCTGCCTCCGCAATCGGTTCCGCCCGCCTTGCGCTGCGTTCGCGTCGGGGGTTAGACAGATGGGCGCAGCCAGATGTAACCCATGACCCGCCACCTCCTCTTCCTCACCGGCACCCGCGCCGATTTCGGCAAGCTCCAGCCGCTCGCCGCCGCCGCGCGCGATGCGGGGCATCTGGTGACCTTCTTCGTCACCGGCATGCACATGATGGACCGCTACGGCCTCACCCGGAACGAGGTGCGCCGCATGCCCGGCATCGCTGCCCACGAATTCGTCAACCAGGCCGAGGGCGACCCGCAGGACGCCGTCCTCGCCCGCACCGTCACCGGCTTCTCGGCCTACGTCCGCGAAATGAAACCCGACCTCGTTGTCCTCCACGGCGACCGGATCGAGGCGCTGGCGGGCGCGCTGGTCGCCGCGACCAACTACATCCGCTCGGCCCATGTCGAGGGCGGCGAGGTCTCGGGCACCATCGACGAGGTCTTCCGCCACTGCAACACCAAGCTCTGCACCCACCATTTCGTCTCCTCCGAGGCCGCCGCCCGCCGCGTCATGGCGCTGGGCGAACCGCCCGAGACCATCCACCCCATCGGCTCGCCCGAGCTGGATTTCCACGCCCGCCCCTCCGGCGTCACCCTGGCCGAGGTGCAGGACCGCTACGCCATCCCCTTCGCCGACTACGGCATCGCCACCTTCCACCCCGTCACCAGCGAGCAGGACACGATCGGCCAGCAGGCTGCGGACCTTTTCGGCGCGCTTGAAGCCTCGGGGCGCAGTTTCGTCACCATCGCCCCGAACAACGACCCCGGCTCGCGGGCCATCTTCCAGGTCCTCGACCGTCTGCCCAAGGACCGCTTCCGTATCCTCCCCTCGATGCGATTTTCGCATTTCTCCGAACTGATGAAGAATGCCGCCTGCATGGTCGGCAACTCCTCCGCCGGGGTGCGCGAGGCGCCCTTCCTCGGCCTCCCCTCGCTGGACATCGGCACAAGGCAGACCAACCGCTCCGACGCCCCCTCCGTCATCGCCTGCGAGGCGGCCGACCGCGCAACCATCCTCGATTTCCTGCAAACCCACTGGGGCCGCCCCGCCGACCGGCACGAAGGCTTCGGCCAAGGCTCCGCCGCCGACCGCTTCGTCGAGGTGCTGGCCCGCCCCGATTTCTGGGCCGTGAGCCTGCAGAAGGCCTTCCGTGACCACCTCTGACCCCAAGGGCGCACAACTGCGCCTTGCCCTGGCGCTGACCCGCGCCATCCCGCTTGTCGCCCCCACTCTCCTCAAACGCCGCCTCGCCAAGGGCAAGGACCTCCCCGACCGCTGGCGGGAAAAGCTGGGCGAACCCTCGCTTCCCCGCCCCGACGGCCCCCTGATCTGGCTCCACGCCGTGGGCTTGGGCGAAACCCTCGCGCTGCGGGGCCTGATCGCGGCGCTGGCCGGACAGGCCCCCGACGCGGAATTCCTCGTCACCTCCACCACCCGCGGCTCGGCGGAGGTGCTGGCGCAGAACCTGCCGCCCCGCACCCGCCACCAGTTCCTGCCGCTCGACGCCCCCGGCTACCTCGCCCGCTTCCTTGACCACTGGCGCCCCGCGCTGTCGGTCTGGGCCGAGCAGGACCTCTGGCCCGGCGCCGTCACCGCGACTGCCGCGCGCGGCATCCCCTTGGCTCTCGTCAATGCAAGGATGAACGCCGAAGCCTACGCCCGCCGCCGCCGCTGGACCGGCCTCTACGCCGACCTCTTCGCCCGCTTCCGCCTGATCACCGCACAGGACGAGGCCACCGCCCGCCACCTGCAAGCCCTTGGGGCGAAGAGGGTTTCCGTCACCGGCTCGCTCAAGGCCGCCGCCCCGCCGCTTGCCGCCGACCCCTTGAGGCTGGCCGAGGCGCGCGAGGCCCTGACCGGCCGAAACCCCGTCCTCCTCGCCTCCTCGCACCCGGAGGATGAATTCGTCGCCCTCTCCGCCCTCCGCGCCGCCCATCCCCGCCCGCTACTCCTCATCGCGCCCCGCGATCCGCATCGCGGCGCCGAAATCGCAATCCGCGCCGCCGAGCACGGCCTGACCGCCACCCGCCGCAACGCAGGGCAGGGTCCCACCGCCGATGTCTGGATCACCGACACCTTCGGCGAGATGGGCCTCTGGTATCGCCTCTGCGCCACCTGCCTGATCGGCGGCACTTTCGGGGCGACCGAGGGCCACAACCCCTGGGAACCCGCTGCCCTCGGCTCCGCCATGCTGCACGGCCCCCGCATCGCGAATTTCGCCACCGACTTCGCCGCCCTGCATCAGGCGGGCGCGGCCCAGCCGGTGCAACCCGAGGCCGTCATCGCCGCCCTCACCGCCGACCACAGCGCGATGGCCGCCCGCGCCAAGGCCCTCTCCGACACAGCCCAAGGCGCACTCGCCCCCCTCGCCACCGACCTGCTGAAATTGGCCGGGCTCGCATGAGGCTCTGGCTCTTCCTTCGCCTCTGGTCGCTCCTCTGGCACCTCGGTCTGCCGGTGGTGCTGGTCTACCTCTGGCGGCGAGGCCGGAAAGACCCGCTCTACGCGCAACACCTTTCCGAACGTTTCGGTCGCTACCGCCAGCGCCTGCCCGGCACGGTCTGGGTCCATGCCGTCAGCCTTGGCGAAATGCGCTCTGCCGTCCCGCTGATCCGCGCGCTCCTCGACCGGGGCGACAGGGTCGTCACCACCCATTTCACCCCGGCTGGCCGGCGCGAGGCCGACCGCATCTTCGCCGCCGAGATCGCCGCCGGTAGGCTCGCCGCCGTCTGGGTCCCGTTCGAGACCGCCTGGGCCTACGCCGGTTTCTTCCGCGCCTTCCGCCCCCGCGCCGGTCTGGTGATGGAAATCGAGATCTGGCCCCGGATGATCTTCGCCGCGCGCAGGGCGGGCGTTCCGCTCTTCATGTGCAACGCGCAATACCCCACGAAATCAATGGCCCGCGACGCGAAGCTCACACTCCGTCACAAGTTGATGCAAGCCTATGCCGGGGCCTTCGTGAAGTCCGACCTGCAAGCGCAACGCTTCGCCTCGGTGGGCGTGCCGAACATCCATGTCACCGGAGAACTCCGCTTCGACCAGCCGATCCCCCCCGCGCAACTCGCCGCCGCCCGGACGCTCCGCCCCCTGCTTGCGGGCGACCGCCCGGTCCTCACCTTCGCCTCTGCGGTGGAGGGCGAGGACGACATCTACCTAGACGCCATCACCACAGCGCTGAAAGACCCCTCGCGACCCTTCGTGGTCTACGTTCCAAGGAAGCCCGAACGCTTCGACGAGGTGGCCGGAATGCTCGCCGCCAGAAGCCTGAAGGCAATCCGCCGCTCCGCCGTCCTTGACTCCGCGCTGACCCCGAAGAACCTCCCCTCCCCCCTGTGGGGAGGGGATGGGGGTGGGGGGCACCCGGCCGGCCAAGGCCCCGACATCCTCCTCGGCGACAGCCTCGGCGAGATGTATTTCTACATCGCCCTTTCCGACCGCGTGGTGACGGGAGGCGGCTTCACCCCGCACGGCGCGCACAACATCATCGAGCCGCTGGCGCTGAAGCGCCCGGTCATCGTCGGCCCCGAAATCCACACCATCGAGTATCCGGCAGTCGAGGCCATCGCCGCAGGCGTCTGCCTCCGCGTGAAGACGCCCGAGGAACTGACGCAGGCGCTGACCGACTGGTCCGGGCCGGGGCCAGAGGCTATTGAAGCCTTCTTCAAGGCCCATTCCGGTGCCACGCAAAAGACCCTCGCGGCGCTGGATGCACAGGTTAAGATCAGGTAAAAAGAAAAAGCCAAGCCATTGATTTCATGCAATGGTCAGAGATTGTCCACCGTGGACAGACCCCTCACCAGCCGCTGAACCCGCCATCGACGTTGACCATCTGCCCCGTCATATACCCCGCCTGAGCCGAGGCCAGGAACAGCATCGCATCCGCGATCTCATCCGGCTGCGCCATCCGGTCCAGCATGATCAGCTCCCCGACCCGGCGCTGGAACTCCTCGGAATGCCCGTTGAAGACCGCCCCCGGCGCGATCGTGTTCACCGTCGCCCCCCGCGGCGCCCAGTAGCCGGCGAGCCAGACCGTCAGCCCGTGAATCCCCGCCTTCGTCACCCCGTAGGCCGAGAAATTCTTGAAGGGCATCCCCTCGTAGATCCGGTGATGCGCCCCGTTGAGGGCATACATCGACGCCACGTTGATCAGCGTGCAGGGCCATCTGCCCACGATGTCCCGATCCATCTGCCGGGCGATCATGAACGGCCCCGTCAGGTTCGTCCGCAGCGTCTTCTCCCAGTCCGAGACCTTCAGGTCCGCGAAATCCGGAAATGGCTGCCCCGCCCCCATCAACAGCTCCCCGGTGATCGCCGCGTTGTTCAGGACGACGTTCGGCTCCCACCCGTCCTTCAGGATGCGCTGGAATATCTCCGTCACCTGATCTTCATCCGCCACGTCCAGCGGATAGAAACGGAACGCCTCGTCCCCGCCATGCGCCGCGACCAGGGCCTCCGCCCGTTTCCCCGGCAGGTCCGAGGCGATCACCCGCGCGCCCTCGGCCAGCATCCGGCGGACGTAGGTCGAGCCCAGCACGCCCCCCGACCCGGTGATGAAGACCGTGCGCCCCTTGAGTTGTTCAGCCATGCCCGGCCTCCTGCATCAGAAATTCGACAAGACGGAAATCGAACGGCGTGTCGATATCGACGCAGCGCTCGGGCGGCATCAGGTAGGGGATCACGCGGCCCTCCCAGAGGCCCTTCGACCGTTTCAGATAGGCGGGCGAGACCACATAGGTCGAGGCCGCATGCTCATAGACCACGGGCGCCTGCTGCCGCGCCACCACCCCACCGGGCAGCGGCTTCGAGACATGCAGGGCGCCAGACGCGTCCGGCTCCACAAGGTTGAAATAGGGATTCTTCCGCGCCTCGCAGCAGCTCATCACCATGTCTGGATATTCGGTTTGGTAAAGTTCCAGCGCGGCGGTGATGTCTTCAGGCAGCCGCAGCGGCGAGGTGCAGTCGAGGTCGAGGAAGGCGTCGACCGGCCCGACCATCGCCTCAGAGGCCTCCAGCGCGTGCTGCCAGACGCCCCATTTCCCGGCGGTATCCGTCGCCAGATGCGCGGGGCGGAGGCCGATCTTCACCGCCCCCTTCGCCACCGCATGATCGTAGATTTCCTCGTCATCGGTCGAGACCACCACGGCATCCACCATCGGATGCTCCAGAAGCTGATCCAGCGACCAGTCGATCAGCGGCTTGCCGCGCATCATCCGGAAGTTCTTGCGCGGCACGCCCTTCGAGCCCTTGCGCGCGCCGATATGGCCCAAAATCATGGAATCCCCTTCGTGATCTCGCCGATGAACACCCGCTTCGACCAGGCGTCCGCCACCAGCCGTGCGGAGGGCAGGCAGAGGTCCAGGCGCGGCATCAGCGGATTGCCTGAGGTTTCACCGCCGAAGGCCAGCGCCAGGAAATCGCGCATCGCGTCGAGGAACATCGCGTTGCGTTCCAGCGGAAGGTCCAAGAGCCGAGGGCCGGACGGTTCGATCACGCGATAGACCTGTGCGGCGAAGTCGAATTCGTGCATCCGCTCTGTCCCGCGCAAGCTGGTGCGCCGGTGCAGAAGGGGGGTCAGGTAGTCCATCGACACGTCACCGACAACCCCCTGGCGTGTCAGCGAAATCCGGCTGGCGAAGTCGACACCCGGGAAGGCGCGATGGCCAAGGCTTTCGACCCGTGCCACCGTGAGGCCCGGGAAAAGGCAGGCCGCGAGGTCAAGCTCGTGGCACAGGTCCAGAAGCACGCCGCCGCCGTCCGCCTTCGCCGCATAGCTTTCGGAGAACCGCCAGTTCGCCCGCCATTGCGTGACGTCATGGCCGATGGTCAGCGCAAACTGGAAAACGTCCGACAGGTCCGATCCTGCCAGCGCCCGCACCGCCGGGTGATAGCGCATCATGTAGCCCAGCATCGACCGTTCCGCGACCGGGGCGGCAAGCGCGGCGATGGCTTCCACCTCTGCGGGACGGAAGGCGAGCGGCTTTTCGATATAGATCGGCAGGCTGCGCGCGGTGGCGGCCTCGATCAGCGGCAGGCGGACGTTGGTCGCAGTCGCGATGACCACGGCCCCGACATCGTCCATCGCGGCGACGGCCCCGCCGGGACCGGCCTCGCGCCACGACAGCAGTCGGGACTGCGCGCCCAGCTTTTCCAGATTGTCGTGATGCCGCCGACCGATAGAGCCGGAACCGATGACGAGAACGCGCATGTTGCCCCCCTGCCGGAAGGCCTAACGCGAAACCGGGCCTGCCACCAGAGGCGGTTGCTTCTGTGGCCACTCCGTCGCGCGATGCCAGGCCTGCCCGATGGCCATGATCCGCGCGTCGTCTCCCGACCGCCCGATGATCTGCATGCCCATCGGCAGACCCTGCGCGCCAAAGCCGACCGGAACCGACAGCGCGGGCAGGCCGATCAGGCTGGCCGGCACCACCACCTCCATCCAGCGGTGATAGGTGTCCATCTTGCGGCCGGCGATCTCCTCCGGCCAGCGCCAGTCGGCCGGGAAGGGCCAGACCTGTGCCGTGGGCAACACCACCGCGTCATAGTCCTGGAACATTCGCGCGGCATGGGCGTGCCAGCGGCTGCGGATCACGCTCGCCTCATAGACCGCCTGCGCCGACAGGCCGAGGCCCTGCTCGATCTCCCAGAGCGTCTCGGGCTTGGTCAGCGCCCGCTTCGCCGGGTCCTCGGCCAGGGCGCGCTTGCCGCCGGCACTCAGCATCGCGCGCAGCGTCACCCAGGCCGACCACAGCTTCTCTGCCGGGAAGGGCGGGGGCATGTGTTCCACCGTCGCGCCCAGATCCTGAAGCTGCATCAGCGCCGCCTCGCAGGCCTCCAGAATGCCCGGCTCCATCGGGTAGGCGCCGCCCCAATCGGCCAGCCAGCCGATGCGCAGGCCCTTCACACCCCGGTCGAGCCCCGACAGTACATCGGGAACCGTGCGCGGGAAGGGCACTTCCGGGTTTTCGCCCGCAAGCACCAGCAGAAGCCTTGCCAGGTCCTCGATGGTCCGCGCCATCGGGCCTTCGGTGGCAAGCGTCGCCAGATAGGTGTCGCCCTCGGCATCCGCAGGCACCAGGCCCCAGGTCGGGCGGAAGCCGTAGACGTTGCAGAACCCCGCCGGGTTGCGCAGGCTTCCCATCATGTCAGACCCGTCGGCGACCCAGGCCATCCGGCCCGCCAAGGCAGCCGCCGCCCCGCCCGAAGACCCCCCTGCGCTGCGCGTCAGGTCATAGGGGTTCCGCGTCACCCCGAAGATCGGGTTGAAGGAATGCGACCCCTGACCCCATTCCGGCACGTTGGTTTTGGCCGCGATCACGGCCCCGGCCGCCCGGACCCGCGCGGCGACAAGATCGTCCTTCAGCGGGACGTGGTCGGAAAACACCGGCGAACCCCAGGTCGTCCGCAGCCCCTTGGTCGCGACCAGGTCCTTCACCGGCAGGGGAATGCCATGCAGCCAGCCCTGCGGGGCTGCGTCATCCAGCGCCCGTGCCTCGGCCATCAGCGCGTCGGGGTCGCGCAGAGAGACGATGGCGTTCACGGACGGGTTCACCGCCCCCACCTGTGCGAGCCAGGCCGCCATTACCTCGGACGGCGCGACCTTCCGGGCATGGATCGCCCGCGACAGGTCGGTTGCGGACCATTCCAGCATGATGTCTTCCGTTCCCAAATATCCCAAGGGGGGCGGGGGTGTCACACCTCCGGCCCCGCCGCAGATCATCCAGACCTTACTTCTGCAACTCGGTCCAGATCGCGGTGATGTATTCCTGCGCCTTGGGCGAGCAGGCCGGCAGGAAATGGCCGGCTGCCTTCAGTTCTTCCGGCACCACGATCTCGGGCGCGCCCTTCATGTCCTCGGGCATGAAGGCATCCGATCCGGCAATGCCGTTGGCATAGCGCGCAAAGGCCGAGATCATCGCCGCATTCTCGGGGTCGGCGATGAAGTTCAGGAACTTGTAGGCCTCCTCGACGTTCTGCGCATCCTTGAGCAGCGTCACCTGGTCCATCCAGACGATGTAGCCTTCCTTGGGGTAGCCATAGGCGATGTCGGGGTTCTTCAGCCGCGCCCGCATGATCGCACCGTTCCAGTAGACCGAGGCCGGGACGTCGCCCGTCGCCATCTTGTCCTCCATGCCGTAGTCCATGCTCATCCAGTGCGGCTTGGCCGCGACGAGAAGGTCGCGCACCTTCTTCAGGATCTCGGGATCCTCGCTGCAGGGCTCACCGCCCGCATACATGGTGGCAAGGGCGATCACATCGTTCATTTCCGGCGTGACGTTGACCTTGCCCTGCAACTCGGGCGGCGGATCCAGCCAGATCGCGCTGGTGTTGATGTCGCCGGAATAGACCTTGGTGTTCACGCCGATCCCGGTGGTACCCCACTGCCACGGAATCGACCATTTGCGGCCCGGGTCGTATTCGACATTCATCCATTCGGGGGCGATGTTCTTGTGGTTCGGGATCTTCGACAGGTCCAGCTCCTGGATCAGGCCCTTTTCGGCGAAGATCAGCACGTAGTTGGCCGAGGGCACGACGAGGTCGAAGCCATGGCCGCCGGCCTCGATCTTGGCCAGCGCGGTGTCGTTCGAATCATAGTCGGTGACGGTGACCTTGATCCCGGTTTCGGCCTCGAACTTGGCCAGAAGTTCGGGGCTGGTATAGTTGCCCCAGTTGTAAAGCTGCAGCACGCCTTCCGCGTTGGCAAGCCCGGTCGAGGCCATGAGCAGCGCGATGATCGCAAGTGGTTTCTTCATCTTCGGTCTCCCTGGTGAATGGTTTTTCGTGGTTCAGTCGCGGTTCCGCGTCAGAAGGAAGAAGGCCGTGAGCATGACGACGGTCAGGCCCAGAAGCATCGTCGAGATCGCATTGACCTCGGGCGTCACGCCACGGCGCAGTTGGCCAAGCATGTAGGTCGGCAGCGTGTCCTGGCCACCCGACTTGACGAATTCGGTAATCACCACGTCGTCGAGCGAGATGACGAAGGCCAGCATCGCCCCGGCGATGATCCCCGGTGCCATCAGGGGCAGCGTGATGCGCCGGAAGGTGTGCCACGGCGTCGCGTAAAGATCGGCCGCCGCGGTTTCCAGCGACAGATCCATCCCCTCGAGCCGGGCGCGGATCGGCAGGTAGGCGAAGGGTACGCAGAAGGCGGAATGGGCGAGGATCAGGTAGCCCAGGCCCTGATAGCCGGTGGCGACCTTGATCGCGGCGAAGAAGATCAGCAGCGCCACGGCAGTCACGATCTCGGGGACCATCAGCGGCTGGTTGATCATCGCGTAGATGAAGGTCTGCCCGGTGAACCTGCGGCGCCGGGTGGTGCCCACGGCCGCCATGGTTGCCACCAGGGTCGAAATCAGCGCTGCCATCACCGCGATGAAGAGCGAGCGTATCGTCGCATCCTGCACAGCGGTGTTCGCCCAGGCGACGCCATACCAGTGCAGCGAGAATCCCTCCCACTGGTTCACCGCCCGGCCCCCGTTGAACGAGAAGGAGACGAGGGTGAAGATCGGCAGGTAGAGCGCGACGAAGGCGAGGATGGCCACGGTGGCAAAGCCCGGCAGGCGCGAGGTCACGAAGCGGCGCTCAGCCATTGCCGCCCTCCCCGCCATCGCGGTTCATCGACCGCACATAGAACAGGAGCGCCGTCGTCACGATCAGAAGCAGCGTCATCGACAGCGCCGCGCCCAGCGGCCAGTTGCGGCCCTGGCCGAACTGCAACTCGATGAAGTTGCCGATCATCATGTTCTTGCCGCCGCCCAGCACCCTTGGCGTGACATAGGCGCCAAGCGCGGGGACGAAGACCAGGATCGACCCGGCGACGATGCCTGGCCGGACGATCGGCAGGATGACCCGCCGCAACACCTGCCAGCGCCCGGCATAGAGGTCGTAGCCCGCCTCGAGGAGGCGCATGTCGAAGCGGTCGATCGCGGCAAAGAGCGGCAGCACCATCAGCGGCAGGTAGACATAGGTCATGCCGATCAGCACCGCGGTGTCGGTGTAAAGGATCTGCAGCGGCTCGCCGATCAATCCCAGGCCGAGAAGCAGCTGGTTCAGTAGGCCCTCGGTCCGGATGATCTCGTTGATGGCGAAGGTGCGGATCAGGAGGTTGGTCCAGAACGGGATGGTGATCAGGAACAGCCAGATCGGGCGGCTCGCCGCTGGCCGGGTGGCGATGAACCAGGCCGTCGGGAACCCCACCAGGAAGGTGATCACCGTCGTCGTCAGCGCCAGCCAGACCGAGCGCCAGAAGATCGTGAGATGCGCATCCGCGAGAAGGTACTCCTCGCTGAAGATGTCCTTGGTGTAAAGGATACTGCGCCAGCCCTCCAGCGAGAAGTCCCAGACCACATTGCCGTATTGCCCCGGCGACAGGAAAGAATAGACCGCCACGATCAACAGCGGACCAGCGGCCGCCAGCGCCAGCAGGACCAGCGCGGGCGCCGACAGAAGCCAGCCGTTGCGGGCCGAGGTCCTGACGGCGTTTTCCTCGGCGGGGCTCATCTAGTCCTCCACCCGCTGCACGGCGCCATCGGCAAAGCGGATGCCGACCGACTGGCCCTCGGACAGCCCGGCCTCACCCGACGCCGGGCTTTGCAGGCGGGCGACGATTTCGGTGCCGTCGGCCAGCGCCAGGTGGCAATGCGTGTCGGTGCCGAAATAGACCAGCGACTTCACCGTCGCGGCCAGCCCGCCATCGGCCGCAGCCACCAGACGCAGCTGTTCCGGTCGGACGCTGACCGTGACCTTGCCACCCGCCCGCAGGCCCGTGACGTCGATCCGCTCGCCGGTCGACAGCCGCAAGGTGCGGTCCTCGGCCTCGCCGGTCAGGAAATTCGTCTCGCCGATGAAGCTTGCGACGAAGCGGTTCTTCGGGTGGATGTAGATGTCCTTCGCCGAACCGACCTGCTGAATCTTGCCCGCGCTCATCACCGCGATGCGGTCGGACATGGTCAGGGCTTCTTCCTGGTCATGGGTGACGAAGACGAAGGTGATCCCGGTTTCGGTCTGGAGCCGCTTCAACTCGATCTGCATTTCCTTGCGCAGCTTCAGGTCCAGCGCCGACAGGGGTTCGTCCAGCAGCAGCACCTTCGGCTGCGGCGCGAGCGCGCGGGCCAGCGCGACCCGCTGCTGCTGCCCACCCGAAAGCTGGCTGGTCTTGCGCCCCGCCATCGCCTCGAGCTTCACCAGGGCCAGCATCTGCGCCGTCCGCGCCTTCACCTCGGCCGACGGCTTGCCCAACATCTCCAACCCGAAGGCAATGTTCTGCGCCACTGTCAGGTGCGGAAAGAGGGCATAGCTCTGGAACACCGTGTTCACCGGCCGCTTGTTCGGCGGCAGGGTGGTGATGTCGGTGCCGTCCAGCAGGATCGTGCCATCGGTCGGCATCTCGAACCCGGCGATCAGACGCAGAAGCGTCGTCTTGCCGCAGCCCGACGGCCCGAGCAGTGTGAAGAACTCCCCGCGCCGGATATCGACCGACACATCATCCAGCGCCCGTACAACGTTCGCGCCTTGCCCGAATGCCTTCACGACATTCCGGGCCGAGATCACACCCTCATCGGCCACGGATACCCCCATTCATCCCCGGACGTTTGATCATATTGGTCGGAAACATTCTTTCCCGACAAGCGATTCCTTCCCCTCACCCGGCCATCGGCGCTCTTTTCCCCGCCCAGGGGGCCGCGCGCTCCATTTCCGCGCAGAGGGAAATCAGCAATTCGTCCTCGCCATAGGCCGCCGCCAGATGCACGCCGATGGGCAGCCCGCCCGACGACCACCCCAGGGGCAGGCTTGCCGCGGGCTGGCCGCTGGCGTTGAAGGCCGCGCAGAACGGCGAATAGGCGAAGATGCCGTGCGGCCCGGTGCGATAGGCGACATAATCCTCGGTCGTCGGGGTGAAGCGACCGACCTTGGCCGGGGGCTCTGCCAGCGTGGCGGTCAGAAGAACATCGGGACCCTTCTCGAAGAACCCCGCCATCTGCCGCCCGAAAGCGTGGATTTCGCCCACCGCCTGAAGATAGCGCGTCGGGTGCAGACTCTGCGAATGGGCCCAGGCCCCCCGGCTGACGCCTTCAACCTCATCGGCAGTTGGTGGGCGGTCGCCAAGCTTCGAGCGGATCGACAAGGCCGTGCCGATGCCGACGATATCGGTCCAGGCCCGCATCATCATCGGCACATCGGCAGCGGGCCGCGCCGGTTCGACCCTGTGCCCCAGCGCCTCCAGAACCCTGCCTGCCGTGCGCACCGCCTCGGCGACCTCCGGGTGGATCGGCTCGCCCGTCAGCGTGGTGTCGCAGATGCCCACCCGCAGACGGCGCGGCGGGCGAGAGATCGCCGCCGCATGGCCCCGGTCCAGCGGCGGCGCGACATAGGGCGCGCCCAGGTCCGGACCCTCGCAGGCGTCCAGCATCACCGCGGTGTCGCGGACCGACCGGGTGAGGAACCCGTCGATCGCCATACCCGCCCAGCCCTCCCCTGCATAGGGTCCGTCCGGCAGCCGCGCGCGGGTCGGCTTGAAGCCGAAAAGCCCGCAGGAGGACGCCGGTATCCGCACCGACCCGCCGCCGTCCGAGCCATGGGCCATCGCGACGATCCCCGCCGCCACCGCCGCGCCCGCCCCGCCGGAGGACCCGCCCGAGGTATGGTCAAGGTTCCACGGGTTGCGCGTCGGCCCGCCATAGACCGCCGCTTCCGTCACCGTCCCCACGCCGCCCTCGGGCGAGGTGGTGCGCCCGAAGGTCACCACCCCCGTCGCCCTGATCCGCTCGAAGATCGCAGAGTCACCGGGATAGACCGTGTTCGCGAACAGCCGCGAGCCGTTGTGCGAGGGAAAATCCTTCGCCTCGCAGCCCAGGTCCTTGATCAGGAACGGCACCCCCCGGAACGGCCCCGGCGGCAGGCCCTCGGCGATGGATTTCCGCGCCACGCCCTCCTGCATCAGCACGACCGCGTTGATCGCGGGGTTGTGCGCGTCGACTGCCGCCAATGCGGCATCCAGCAACTCGGTCGGCGTCACCTCGCCCGCTGCCACCAGCCCCGCCAGCGCGGTTGCATCCGCTGCGCCCATATCTCCGATCATGCCGTCCTCCTGCTCTCTTCCGCCAGCCTGCGGCGCGACCGTGTTCCCGTCATGCCTGCCACCGACATCGCCCGCCGCTATCGGTCAGGCCGGCGGCAGCACCGAGGCCAGTACCTCGTGCAGGGTTTCCGGCAGGATCGGCTTCGGCAGGAACCCGTCCAGCGCCAAGCGTAGGGCATCGTCACTGCGGACGGCCAGCACATCCGCAGTCATCGCCACCACCGGGATCTTCCGCCCATGCGCCGCGCGGATGCGGCGCAGGGTTTCGGGACCGTCCATGCCCGGCATCATCAGGTCGAGAAGCACCGCGTCGATCCCGCCTTGCGCCAGCCGGTCCAGCGCCTCGGGGCCGCTGGAAGCCTCGACGACGCGCGCGCCCGCCGCCGCGAGAAGTTGCCCGGCCACCAGCCGGTTGGTGGCGATGTCGTCCACCACCAGCACAAGGCAGTTGCGAAGGCTGGCCGGTTTCAACGTCTCGATCGCCGCCGGGGCCTCGGGGGCATTCACCGTCAGCCGGAAGGTCGCCCCCTGCGAGGTGGGCACCACGATCAGGTCCCCCGCCATCTGCCGCGCGATCGCCCGGCTGATCGCAAGGCCCAGCCCGACGCCCGGCGTCTCGGTCGAGCCGCGATAGAAAGGCTCGAAGACCGTCTCGTGGAGCGCGGGGGCGATGCCCTTGCCCTCGTCGGCCACCTCGATCGTCAACCGGCCCTTCGCATGCCGCACCGTGACCGTGACCGGCCCGCGCGCGGAATGTTTCAGCGCATTGCCGAGCAGGTTGCCCAGGCACTGCCGCACCCGCTGCCCGTCGATCAACAGGACCGGCGGTACATCCCGTTCCATCGCCACCACAAGCTCGCGGCCCTGCCGCCGCGCCTGCAACTCGAAGACGAGGAGGCTCGCCGTCAGTTCGGGGCGCACGGCGACCGGGCGCGGGGTGATCGCGACCCGGCCCTCGGTCAGCGCCGAATAATCCACCGCGTCGTCCAGCATCACCGCCAGATCGCGCGCCGAGGTCACCACCGTCCTGAGCCGCTGGCGCGTTGCGCCGCTTGCCGCTGCCGCCTCGATCTCGCTCAGCCCGATCACGGCGTTCAGGGGGGTGCGCAGCTCGTGGCTGATCTGCGCCAGGAACCGCCCCTTGGCCACATTCGCCGCGCGCGCCGCCGCCGCTGCCTCGGCTCCGGCTCGATGCAGGCGGTTGTTCGACACCATCGCGATGATCGCATAGCTGAGCGCCACCAGCGCCGTCGCGGTCGAGATCGCGAGCCCCGTCAAGTTGCCCAGGCTCACCCAATGCAAGGTGTTGAAGGCCAGCGCCACCGTTGCGACCGACGCCATGCCGATGGCTCCCAGCGCCAGGTGGATCGACCGCACCGAGCAGAGGTGCAGGAGCGAGCCCATGACGATGCCGATGGCGATGGACTTGGCATAGGGGTCATCCTGCATCCAGACCAAGCCCGCCGCGGTGATCAGCGAGGCCTCCATCGGGATCAGCAACAAAAGGAACATCCGGTAGCGCAGGGGCGACTTCGCCGGGTTGAGACCGCGGAGCAGCCGCTGCGAGACGAATTCGCCGACCAACTCGACCATATACAGCGCCAGCATGATGACGGGGCTGACATAAAGCGCGCAGACCATGTAGCCCAGCGCGACGAAGACCATCCGAACCGCGAATTCGCCGCGCAGCATCCGGTACTGGCGCGCCAGCTCTTCGCGCAGCCGTTCCCCTTCTGCTTTCGAGAGTGAGGCGAGAGGGAACATCAGCCGCGTGCACCGGAGGGTTGAACTATCGCTCCGACAGTAGCCCGATGGCTGCAAGGTCGGTCAAGGGCCGGGTTCGGGTGAAATCGCGACCTCCTGGCGCAGGCTGCCGTCGGCGCCGAAGATCAGGATGCGGTCGTCGGTGGTAACGACGGCGATCCAGCCCCGGCCGAAGGTCACGGCGGCGGCGGTTCGGCCCTCGGGCAGGACCACCGTCTCGGGCACCACGGGGGTCGCGGGGGCAAAGGTCGCGGGCATCCGGGTGACAATCAGCCAGACCACGGTTATGACACCGCCGATCATCGACAGCGTCAGCAGGATGACCAGCCATTTCAGAAGCCGCAGGCTGGGCGGCAGGGCGGCATCGGGGGCATCGGGCGTGGGGACAGTCGGGGCGGGACCGGACATGGAGGAGCCTTTCGAGGACGGGGACGCGTCGCTGGCCGTGACCATCGGCGAGGATGCGCCCGCGCGTCTTGATAAGGCGCTTGCCGCTGCGGTGCCAGAGGAAGCGGCCCTGTCGCGCTCGCGCCTGATGCGGATGATCGCCGAAGGGGCGGTGGCCCGCGACGGGGTGGCCGTGACCGACCCCAAGGCGAAGGTTGCGGAGGGTGAGGTCTACATCCTGCGCCTCGACCCGGCGGTCGAGGTCGCGACCCTGCCCGAAGACATTCCCCTGTCGGTCGTCTGGGAGGATGCCGACCTCATCGTCATCGACAAGCCCGCCGGGATGGTCGTCCACCCCGCGCCGGGCTCGCCTTCGGGGACGCTGGTCAATGCGCTCCTCCACCACTGCGGCGACACCCTTTCGGGGATCGGGGGCGAGAAGCGGCCGGGGATCGTGCACCGGATCGACAAGGATACCTCGGGCCTGCTGGTCGTGGCGAAGTCCGACCGGGCGCATCACGGCCTTGCCAGGCAGTTCGAGGATCACTCGGTCAACCGGCACTATCTTGCGGTGGTCCACGGGGTGCCCTCCAGTGCCGACCCTCGGCTGCGGGGGCTGAAGGGGATCAGCTTCGAGGCGGGGGGTATCCTGCGGATCGCGACCCATCTGGCCCGGCACAAGACCGACCGGCAGCGGCAGGCGGTGGTCTGGGAGCAGGGCCGCCACGCCGTCACCCGGGCGCGGGTGGTGGAGGGGTTCGCGGGGCAGGCGGCGCTGGTCGACTGCTGGCTGGAGACCGGGCGGACGCATCAGATCCGGGTTCACCTCGCCTATGCCGGGCATGGCCTTGTCGGGGACCAGACCTATGGCGGGAAGAAGCGGCTGGGATCGGTGCTGGGGCAGGGGGCGGCGGTCGGGAACGGCTTCCCCCGGCAGGCGCTGCATGCGGCGACGCTGGGGTTCGACCATCCGGTGACGGGGGAAAGGCTGGAGTTCTCTTCGCCCCTGCCTGCGGACATGGCGGGGCTGATCGAGGCCCTGCGGGCGGGGTGAGGCAAACCTGTCCACGGTGGACAAACGCCGGGATTGCTTTTAAATCAATGGCTTGTGTTTTTTTGCTAAGCCTTTGGAAAGGTTTGCCCGCGCCAATGCTGCGTCGGTTGCGCGGGCAGGTTCCATAGTCTACCTTCCGCGCAGCACGGGCCGCCCTGGCCCAGGGAGTGCGCCCTATGCCAGAGACTGTAGCAGCCGGCTGACGTCGTCCACCCCCTGAACCGGGGCTACCGGATGACATGAACGACCGCCGAAGCGCATCCGCGTTCGTCCGGTCCGGCATGGCTACAGACTTCGGAACTTCCTGACATGAACATCTCCCGGAACGAGCGAGCCGCGTGCTGCACGTCCTCGCCCTTGGCGGGCGCATCGACCATTCCCGCAACCACGGCAACAAGGTCGACGACATCCTCTGCGTCACCCGCGACGGGCTGATCCTGTCCGATTGCACGATGTCCGTCTTCCAGCGCCTGCGGCGCAAGCGGCTGATCGCATCGCAAGGCGGCGGCCCCTACCGGATCTCGCGACTGGGGCGGCTGTCGGTGCGGCCGCAACATGACAACCAGGGCTGAGGTGAGGACAGTCCGCACCGGGGCCGCGCCTGTCCGCGAGACGCGGTCGACGGGGGAGCCTGTGGCGACCTGACAATCCCGTGACCGCCTTGTCACAAAGCTTTGCGCGCGACGGCGGGGGCTACACCTTGCGTTAAACGTTCGGTGCGAGATGGGCCTTGCATCCGGGTAGCGGTTACTTTAGGTTATCGCGTTCCCGGGGGCGCTGACGCACCGGGCAAACAAGGGGGCACGATGAGCACCTATACCAACCTTCCCGCGCCGAGCCCGGAACAGGGCTTGAATCGGTATCTTCAGGAAATCCGCAAGTTCCCGCTATTGGAGCCGGAACAGGAATACATGCTGGCGAAGCGCTGGGTCGACCACCAGGACACCAATGCCGCGCATCAGATGGTGACGAGCCACCTGCGCCTCGCCGCCAAGATTGCCATGGGCTACCGCGGCTATGGCCTGCCGCAGGCCGAGGTGATCAGTGAGGCGAACGTCGGCCTGATGCAGGCGGTCAAGCGCTTCGATCCGGAAAAGGGCTTCCGGCTGGCCACTTACGCGATGTGGTGGATCCGCGCGTCGATCCAGGAATACATCCTGCGGTCGTGGTCGCTGGTGAAGCTTGGCACCACCAGCGCGCAGAAGAAGCTGTTCTTCAACCTGCGCAAGGCCAAGGCCAAGGTCGGCGCGCTGGAGGAAGGCGACCTGCGGCCCGAGAACGTGAAGCAGATCGCCAAGGACCTGTCGGTGACGGAAGACGAGGTCATCGACATGAACCGCCGTCTGTCGGGCTCGGACGCCTCGCTGAACGCGACAGTAGGCTCGGACGGCGACAGTTCGACCCAGTGGCAGGACTGGCTGGAGGACGAGGATTCCGACCAGGCCGAGGCCTATGAGGAAAAGGACGAGCTGGACGCCCGCCGCGCGCTTCTGGTGCAGGCGATGGCCGTGCTGAACGACCGCGAGAAGGACGTGCTGATGCAGCGCCGCCTGGCCGACGACCCGGTGACGCTGGAGGAGCTGTCGGAAAGCTACGGCGTCAGCCGCGAGCGCATCCGCCAGATCGAGGTCCGCGCCTTCGAGAAGCTTCAGGCCCGGATGCGCGAGCTGGCCAAGGGCAAGGGCATGGCGATCCCGGCGTAAGCGAGGGCTGACAGGCAAGGCCGTGACCCCGCGTCACGGCCTTTTTGTTTGCTCCGCGTCCGGCATGACGCTAGGAGGGCGGCCATGCGTATGATCGACACCTTTCTCAAGCCCATGCACCCCGAGGGCTACAAGTTCGTCGCGGCCTTCGCCGTGGCCACGCTGATCCTGTTCTGGATCTGGGACCCGTTGGGCTGGCTGGGCCTGGGACTGACCATCTGGTGCTATTACTTCTTCCGCGACCCGAAGCGGTCGGTCCCGGAAAACGTTGGGCTTCTGGTCAGCCCGGCGGATGGAGTGGTCAGCCTGATCGAACGCGCGGTGCCCCCCGGCGAGCTGGGAATGGGTCCGGAGGCGCTGGTGCGGGTCAGCGTCTTCATGTCGGTCTTCAACTGCCATGTGAACCGCGCGCCCATCGCCGGGCGGGTGACGGCGGTGGCCTACCGGCCGGGCAAGTTCTTCAACGCCTCGCTGGACAAGGCCTCGGAGGAGAACGAGCGCAACGCCCTTGCCATCGAGATGGCCGACGGGCGCAAGATCGCCGTCGTGCAGATCGCGGGCCTCGTCGCGCGGCGCATCGTCTGCTGGAAGAAGCCGGGGGAAACCGTGCGGACGGGCGAGCGCTTCGGGCTGATCCGCTTCGGGTCGCGCCTTGACGTCTACCTGCCGGAAGGCGTGCATCCGCAGGTGGCGCTGGGGCAGACAATGGTGGGTGGGGAGTCGGTGATCGCGCTGATCGGCCAGGACTCGCCCGCCCGCGCCGCGCGGATCGACTAGCCGATGGCCCGTCGCCCGGAGACCCCCCAGCGCGAGCTTCTGGTGCTGAAGCTCTTGCCGAACCTGGTGTCGATCATGGCGCTCTGTTCGGGGCTGACCGCGATACGCTATGCCATCGCGGGGAACTTCACGCTGGCGGTGCTGTTGATCGGCGGCGCGGCGGCGCTGGACGGGCTGGATGGACGCCTGGCGCGGATGCTGAAATCGGAAAGCGCCATCGGGGCGGAACTGGATTCGCTTTGCGATTTCGTCAACTTCGGCGTGACTCCGGCGCTGGTACTTTACCTCTGGGGCCTGCGTCCCGAGACCAGCCTCGGCTGGATTGCCGTGCTGGTCTATGCCGTCTGCTGCATGTTGCGGCTGGCGCGATTCAATGTCGGCAGCAAGACCAGCCTGGGCGAGGCGGCGGAGAAGACCTCGTTCATCGGGGTGCCCTCGCCTGCCGGGGCGCTTCTGGTGCTCTCGCCGCTCTATCTTTCGAATGCCACCAACCATGTGCTGCACCTGCCGCCGGTGCTGGTCGCTGCCTGGATGGTGGCGATCGGCGCACTGATGATCAGCCGGGTGCGGACGCCCTCCCTGAAGCGCATCACCATCGCGACCGACCTTGTCCGCTATGCGCTGGTCGGTGCGGTGGTGGTGGTCGCGGCGCTTCTGACCTATCCCTGGACCACGCTTCTGATCCTGTGCCTGGGCTACCTGACGGGGGTTCTGTGGCTGGCCCTCCGCAGCCTGCGGAAACCGACTGCCGGCTGAATTCCCGCGCCGCCTTCGCCTTTCGCTTGCAATCCAGGAACAGGGCGGCACTCTCGCCATTCCGGAAAGCTCAAGGGAATCATATGCATGCAAGTAGAGGCCATCCAGAAGTCCTACAAACGCTGGGCGCCGGTCTATGACCTGACCTTTGGCCGGATCACCCAGGGCGGGCGGATGCTGGCCGCGGCGCATGTGAACGCGCAGGGCGGATCGGTGCTGGAGGTGGGAATCGGCACCGGCCTTGCGCTGGATTTCTACAGGCCGCAGGTCCGGGTGACGGGGATTGATGTCTCGGCCGAGATGCTGCGCGAGGCGGAACTCAAGGCGCGAAAGCGGGGCTTGCGCAACCTGGCGGGCCTGCACCAGATGGATGCGCGGCAGATCGCCTTTCCGGACGCCAGCTTCGACCATGTGGCCGCGATGCATGTCATGTCGGTCGTCCCCGAACCCGAGCGGGTGCTGGACGAGATGGCTCGCGTCGTCCGACCCGGTGGGTCGGTGCTGATCGCCAATCATTTCGCGGGCCGGACGGAAGGCTGGACCCTTGCCGAGCGGCTGGCCGCGCCGCTGGCGAACCTGCTGGGCTGGCACTCCGATTTCGCCATCGAGCGGGTGCTGGGCCACCCGAAGCTGCGGCTGGAGGAGACGCGTCAGGTCCGCCCCTTCGGGTTGATGACCTTCCTGCGCTTTCGCCGGGTTGAAGGTTAGCGCAAAACCTGACCTATTGGCGGCGAGGATCAGGGAGGGGGAATGTGATGAAACCGGTCAGATGGGGTGTGTTGGGCGCGGCCCGCTTCGCGCGGGAACACATGGCGCCCGCGATCCATGCCGCCGAGGGGGCCGAGCTTGCGGCGCTCGCCACCTCGGACCCGGGCAAGGCGGCGGGGTTCCAGGCCTTCTGCCCGTCGCTGACGGTACATCCGACCTATGAGGCGCTCTTGGCCGACCCGTCCATCGACGCGGTCTACATCCCGCTGCCGAACCACATGCATGTGGAATGGACATTGAAATGCCTTGCGGCGGGCAAGCATGTGCTGACCGAAAAGCCCATCGCGATGAAGGCACGCGAGATCGACCAGATCATCGCCGCCCGCGACCGGACGAAACTCTTGGCCGCCGAGGCCTACATGATCGTCCATCATCCGCAGTGGCAGCGCGCGAAGGAATGGTTCGAGGCGGGCGAGATCGGCGATCTGGTCCATGCGGACGTGGCCTTCAGCTTCCATCTGACCGACCTGGACAACATCCGCAACCGGCCCGACGCAGGCGGCGGGTCCTTGCGCGACATCGGGGTCTATACCTTCGGCTCGATGCGCTTCGTCACCGGGGCGGAACCCGTGGACGTCTCGGCCCGCATCCACCGCGACAACGGGGTCGATACCTTCGCCCAGGTCGCGGCCACGATGGAGGGGCCGAAGGGGCGCTTCACCTATGGTTCGATGACGTCGATGCGGATGTACAACCGGCAGGTCGCGACCTTCCAGGGCACGAAGGGGATGATCCGGCTGGAAGGCGGGCCGTTCAATGCCAACGTGAACGACATGGCGGAAGTCGAGCTGCATCAGAACGGCAACCGGGTCACGGTCGAACGCTTCCCGACCGCGAACCAGTACAAGTTGCAGGTCGAGGCCTTCGGACGGACGGTCCGCGAGGGTGTGCCCTATGCCTGCCCGCTGGAATTCGTGCGGGGGACGCAGGCGATGATGGACCGGGTCTACGAGGTGGCGGTCGAGATCTGATTGCTCGTCGGGGACTTCGTGCTTCCTCGCGGGGGTGTGACCCGACGAGAAGACGAAGTCGCGACGCAGGAGGCGGTCCGGGGGTTTTCCCGGAGCCCGCGCAAGCATAGATGACAGTGACCATTTGCCGGAGATCGCGATGACCCTGAACCTGCCCCAGCCCGTTTTCGACGCCAATGCCAGCGGGGGCGGGTTTGGCGATCTGCCAAGCTGGGACCTGACCGACCTTTATCCCAGCGCAGATGGCCCGGAATTCGCCGCCGACATGGCCGAGCTGGAGCGCGCCTGCGCGGCTTTCGCAAAGACCTATGAGGGGCGGCTCGGCCGTCAGGACGCGGCGGGGCTTCTGGCCTGCGTGCAGGAATACGAACGGATCGAGGTGATCGCCGGGCGGCTGATGTCCTATGCGGGGCTGCGCTACTACCAGAACACCATCGACCCCGAGCGCGCGCAGTTCATGGGCAATGCGCAGGACAAGGTGACGAATGCCACCACGCCGCTGGTGTTCTTCAGCCTGGAGTTCAACCGGCTGGACGATGACCATCTGGCCCGGCTGCTGGCCGCCAATGCCGACCTCGCCCGCTACAAGCCGGTCTTCGACCGGATGCGCGCGATGCGGCCGCACCAGCTGTCTGACGAGTTGGAGAAGTTCCTGCATGACGAAAGCGTCGTGGGCGCCTCCGCCTGGAACAAGCTTTTCGACGAGACGATGGCGGGGCTGATGTTCACCGTCGAGGGCGAGCCGGAAGAGTTGAACCTGGAAGCCACGCTGAACCTGCTGACCGATCCGCTGCGGTCGCGGCGCGAGGCGGCGGCGCATGCGCTGGCGGGAGTGTTCGACCGCAACATCAAGCTCTTCGCCCGCATCCACAACACGCTGGCCAAGGAGAAGGAAATCCACGACCGCTGGCGCAAGATGCCCACGCCGCAGACCGGGCGGCATCTGTCTAACCATGTGGAACCCGAGGTGGTCGAGGCCCTGCGCAATGCTGTCGTCGCGGCCTACCCCAAGCTCAGCCATCGCTATTATCGGCTGAAGGCGAAATGGATGGGGCTGGACAAGTTGCAGGTCTGGGACCGCAACGCGCCCCTGCCGACCGAGACCCCGCGCACTGTCGACTGGGCCGAAGCGCGGAAGACCGTGACCGAGGCCTATGCCGCCTTCGACCCGCGCATGGCCGACCTCGCGCAGCCCTTCTTCGACAAGGGCTGGATCGATGCCGGGGTAAAACCCGGCAAGGCACCGGGGGCCTTCGCGCATCCGACCGTCACCACGGTCCACCCCTATGTGATGCTGAACTACCTCGGCAAGCCGCGTGACGTGATGACGCTGGCGCATGAGCTGGGCCACGGCGTGCATCAGGTGCTGGCGGCGGGGCAGGGGGAACTCTTGTCCTCCACCCCCCTGACCCTGGCTGAAACCGCCAGCGTGTTCGGCGAGATGCTGACCTTCCGCGCGCTTCTGGACAGCGCGCAGACCCCGGCGGAGAAAAAGACCCTGCTCGCCGGCAAGGTCGAGGACATGATCAACACGGTGGTCCGCCAGATCGCCTTCTACGATTTCGAATGCAAGCTGCATGCCGCCCGGGCCGAAGGCGAGCTTACGCCCGAAGATATCAACGCGCTGTGGATGTCCGTTCAGGCGCAATCGCTGGGCGACGCCTTCGAGTTCATGCCGGGCTATGAGACCTTCTGGGCCTATATCCCGCACTTCATCCACTCGCCCTTCTACGTCTATGCCTATGCCTTCGGCGATGGTCTCGTGAACGCGCTCTATGCCGCCTATGCGGGCGGGCTGCCCGGGTTCCAGGAGAAATACTTCGCCATGCTGAAGGCGGGCGGCTCGATGCACCACAAGGAACTGCTCGCGCCCTTCGGGCTAGATGCCAGCGACCCGAAGTTCTGGGACAAGGGCCTGAGCATGATCGCGGGCTTCATCGACGAGCTGGAGGCGATGGAGACCTAACCCGCCAGATGCGCGGCAAGGGCGTGGTCGGGAATGTCCGACAGGTCCTTGTCGATCTCCTGCGCAATCTCCTCGGTCAGTGCCTTGGGCATCGCCTTGCGCAACACGCCCAGCATCTTCGGCCCGGCGACCAGCACGATGCGGCCTGCGCCACCCTTCTGCCACTCGGCCTCCAGCGCAGCGACGATGTGCTTGGCCAGCCGGGGCCGCTCGATCTCGTCCGCCGAGCCGGTCTCGTGCCCGAAGCTGATTCCACCGGATCGGTTGCGCCCCGGCTCGGTCAGGGCGTGCGAGACATCGGCGAAATCGTCGGCCCCGGCGGCATGGATCGGCTCCATCCGCCCGGCATTCCCGCGCAAGAGGCGGAAGCTGCGGTCGTCGGCGATGCAGTAAAGCGTGTCTGCGGCTTTCATCGGCGGTCCTCCCTCGGGTCTGCTTGCCACAGGTCCGGCGGTCCGGTGCTGCGGCGGATTCGCGCAAGGGGCCAACGCGGGGCTTGGCAAGCCGGTTCCACCCACCTAGCTTCAAGGGCAGACAGGAGATGCCGATGCCCAAGCTCGTGCGCCTTTACATCCAGAGCGTTGCGCTCGGTTTCGTCCTCTCGGCGGCTTTCACCGGCGGCCTTCTCTGGCTGGATGTGGCGGGGATCGGGCATCTGGTCGCGGCGTCGGAGATCGGCTGGATCGCGGTGGTGATGCTGCTGGTCTTCAATGGTATCGTCTTCTCGGGCGTGCAGTTCGCCTACCGGATCATGGCGTTGGCCGAACCCGAAGACGATCCGAAGGGTGGCCATGGCGTGCGTGAGCCGGTGCTGATCCCCGCGCCGGTCCCGGTGGTAGCTTCCAGCATGAAACGCCAGCGCCGCTGATCCCCGTCGGGGTGGCGGGCCCGCAGCAACCGTGAGGACCGGGGTTTTCCCGAGAGCCAGAGGTCTCAGGTGGGCGCCAGATACCTGGACCAGGATCCAGGCAGAGCCAGCCCCCGTTCGCTTGCTTATCGGCCACTGGAAAATTGGCCC
>NZ_JAEULO010000020.1 GCF_016793705.1 Tabrizicola sp. | reverse complement strand
CGCCGCCACCTCCCGCGCCAGCGCCGCGAATTTCTCCCGCACCACTTCCGCGTCGAGCCGCTGGTCCCCGCCCGGCCCGAAGACCGCCGGGAAATGCGCCGGTGACAGCCGCCCCAGCATCACGTTGCAGTCGGTGATCGTCAGCGGCCCGCCACGGCGATAGCTCGCCGGGCCGGGGTTCGCCCCCGCGCTCTCCGGCCCGACCTGGAAGCGCCCGTCCCGGAAGGAACAGATCGACCCGCCCCCCGCCGCGACGGTGTGGATGTCCATCATCGGCGCCCGCATCCGCACGCCTGCAACCTCGGTCTCGAACGATCGTTCATATTGACCCGCATAGTGGCTCACGTCGGTCGAGGTTCCCCCCATGTCGAAGCCGATCAGCCGGTCGAACCCCGCCGCCTCGCCCGTCCGCACCATGCCCACGATCCCGCCCGCAGGCCCCGACAGGATCGCGTCCTTGCCCTGGAACCGGCCCGCCTCGGTCAGCCCGCCGTTCGACTGCATGAACAGAAGCCGCCCCGTCGCCCGTCCCATGTCCAGCGCGCCTTCCACCTGCGCCACATAGCGCCGCAGGATCGGCGAAAGATAGGCATCGACCACCGTCGTATCCCCGCGCGGCACCAGTTTCGCCAGGCGAGACACCTGATGTGACAGGGAAATCTGGCTGAACCCCGCCGCCCGCGCCAGCGCACCCACCCGCGCCTCATGCGAAGGGTTCACATGCCCATGCATCAGCGCCACCGCCACCGCCGCGATCCCCTCAGCCCGCGCTTGCGACAGGGCGGAGGCCACCGCCGCCTCATCCAGCGGCACCACTTCCAATCCCTCGGCGTCCAGCCGCTCCGGAATCTCGAACACCCGTTCATACAGCAGATCGGGCCGCCGGATATCCAGCTCGAACAGCGCCGGTCGCGCCTGCGTCCCGATGCGCAGAAGATCGCCGAACCCCTCGGTGATCAAGAGAGCAACCCGCTCGCCCTTCCGCTCCAAGAGCGCATTCGTGGCAACCGTCGTCCCCATCTTCACCGCCGCGATCGCCCCGTCCGGGATCGGCTCTCCGGCCTTCAGCCCCAGGCAATCGCGGATGCCCTGCACCGCCGCATCCGGGTAGCGCTCCGGGTTCTCCGACAGAAGCTTCACCGTGACCAGCCGCCCCTCCGGCGCCCGCCCCACCACATCGGTGAAGGTGCCGCCCCGGTCGATCCAGAATTCCCACGCGCCCATCGCCCACCCCCTTGCCTTGCCCAATTCGTGGCCCGGGGCATCGGCAGATGCAACACTTGACCGCTGCCGCGCCAAAGGCTTTCCTGCGGCCCATGCCCCTGCACTTCACCCCCGCCGAATACGCCACCCGCCGTGAGAAAGCCCGCGCCGCCTTGCAAACCGCAGGCCTCGACGCGCTCCTCATGTTCGCCCCCGAAAGCCATTTCTGGATATCGGGCTACGACACCTTCGGCTTCGCCATGTTCCAGTGCATGGTCCTGACCGCGAAGGGAGACCTGCACCTCCTGACCCGCACGCCCGACCTGCGGCAGGCGCAATACACCTCCACCCTCGCCACCGAAGAAATCCACATCTGGCAGGACATCGAGGGCGCCTCGCCGGCCCGTGACCTCGCCAACCTCCTCACCGACCTCGGCGTCACCGGCCGCGTCGGCTACGAATCCGACACCGTCGGCCTGACCGACCGCACCGGCCGCGCGCTTCACGCCGCGATCCCCGGTCTGATCGATGCCTCGGACCTGATCCGCGCGCTTCGCCGCGTCAAATCCCCGGCGGAGATCGAGATGCACCGCCGCGCCGCCCAACTGTCCGACGATGCGCTCGACCAGGCCATCCAACTCGCCCGCCCCGGCGCCTTCGAGGGCGACATCCTCGCCGCCATGCAGGGCGCGGTCTTCAAGGGCGGCGGCGATTATGCCGGGAACGAGTTCATCCTCGGCTCCGGCCCCGGCGCGCTTCTCTGCCGCTACTACTCGGGCCGCCGCCACCTGTCCGCCACCGACCAGCTGACGCTCGAATGGTCCGGCGCCTATGCCCGCTACCATGCGGCGATGATGCGGACCATTCTCGTGGGCAAAGCCTCCGACCACCACCGCCGGATGCACGAGGCCGCCGTCGAGGCGCTGACCGCCTGCGAAGCGGCCATCCGCCCCGGCGCCCCGATGGGTGATGTCTACGCCGCCCATGCCCGCGTCTTCGACGCCCGCGGCCTGTCACACGCCCGGCTGAGGGCCTGCGGCTACGGCATGGGCGCGGTCTACAACCCGATCTGGGTCGACTTCCCGATGTTCTACGAAGGCAACCCGCTGATCATGCAGGAGGGCCAGGTCTTCTTCCTGCACATGATCCTGATGGACAGCGAGGCAGGCGAGGCGATGACCCTCGGCCATTCGGTCCTGGTCACGGCGAACGGGGTCGAGCGCCTCTCCCGCCACGGGCTGGACCTGATCCTGAACGCCTGAGGCACCACGTCCTCTTGCGCGGCACCGCCCGGCAGGCCACCCTGCCCCGCATGTCCGCCTGTTCCTACCGCGACGACCCCGCCGTCCCCGCCTTCGACGACAGCGCCCCCGTCGCGGTGATGGACGCCGAATGCGCCATCTGCAGCTGGGGCGCGCGGATGATCCACCGGCTTGACCGCGCGGGCACCACAAGGATCTGCCCGATCCAGTCGCCCCTCGGCAACGCGCTCCTCACCCATTACGGCCTCGACCCGCAGGATCCGGCCAGCTGGCTTTTCCTCGACGACGGACAGGCCCACAAGGATTTTGAGGCCGTCCTTCACGCCGGTCGCCGTTACGGCGGGCTCGGCTACCTCACCCAGACCCTGCGCCTGATCCCCCGCCCCCTCCGCGACTGGCTCTACCGCCGCCTGGCCCGCAACCGCTATGCGCTCTTCGGCCGGGCCGACCTCTGCGCGCTGCCCGACCCGGCCCTCCAGCGCCGCCTTCTGAAATGAAGGTCCTGATCCTCGGCGGCACCGGCGTCTTCGGGATGCGCCTTGCCCGGCTTCTGGCCCGCGACGGCCACCGGCTGACCATCGCCGCCCGCAATCTTCCCGCCGCGCAGGCCTTCGCCGACGAACTGGGCGCCAGCGCCCTGAAGCTCGACCGCACCGGCGACCTTTCCCCTCTGCGCGGCCACGAGGTCGTCATCGACGCCGCCGGGCCCTTCCACGCCTATGGCGCAGATCCCTACCGTCTGGCCCGCGCAGCCCTAGGCCTTGGCGCCCACTACCTCGACCTCGCCGACAACGCCGCCTTCTGCGACGGGATCGCCACGCTGGACGCCGAGGCCCGCGCCGCAGGCAAGGCCGCCATTTCCGGCCTCTCCTCCGTCCCCGCCATCTCCAGCGCCGCCGTCCGCGCCCTCGTCGGCCCCGACCGGCCGCTCATGATCGACAGCGCCATCCTCCCCGGCAACCGCAGCCCGCGCGGCCTGTCCGTCATGGCCTCGATCCTGTCACAGGCGGGCCGCCCCTTCCCCCTCTATCAGGCCGGGCGATGGACAATCGCGACCGGCTGGTCCGCCCCGCAGGATTACACCCTCCCCGGTGGTCTCACCCGGCAGGGCTGGCGGATCGAGGTGCCCGACACGCGCCTCTTCCCCGCCCATTTCGGCGCCCATACCGTCGACTTCCGCGCCGGCCTGGAACTGGGGATCATGCGCTACGGCCTCGCCGCCTTCGCCCTGCTCCGCCGCCTGGTCCCCTTCCCCGTCGCCACGCCCCTCGTCCGCGCCTTCCGCCTTGTCGCAGACCTCCTCGCCCCCTTCGGCACCGGCATCGGCGGCATGTCCGTCACCGTCACCACCGCCACCCAGCGCCACAGCTGGTCCCTGCTGGCCGAAGACGGCGACGGCCCCTTCGTCCCCGCCGTCGCCATCCGCGCCCTTCTCCGCCGCGCTACCCTGCCGACCGAGGCCGCCTCGGCCCTCGAAATCGTCACCCTCGACGAACTCGAAGCCGCGATGTCCGACCTCTCCATCCGCTTCGAACGCCGGAGCGAGGCGCTGGACCCGATCTTCCCCCGCATCCTCGGCCCGGCCTTCGCCACCTTGCCGGAAGCCGTCCGCGCCACTCACCAGACCGCAGGCATCACCCGCTGGACAGGTCGGGCCTCGGTCACACGCGGGACCGACCTCTGGAGCCGCCTCCTCGCCACACTCTTCCGCTTCCCGCCCGCAAGCGAAGACACGCCTGTCGAAGTCACCAAGACCGTCACCGCCAAAGGGGAAACCTGGTCCCGCCGCTTCGGCGCCCGCAGCTTCCGGTCATATCTGGCCGCCACGCCGCACGGCATGACCGAACGCTTCGGTCCCTTCACTTTCCGGCTTCGCCTGTCCGTCCGGAACGGCGCGCTGCACTATCCGGTGACCGCCGGGCGTCTCGGGCCCGTCCCGATGCCGCGCTGGCTGCTCCCCGCCTCCGAGGCGCGGGAATACGAGGAGAACGGCCGGTTCCACTTCGACGTCCGCTTGCTGGCGCCCCTCACCGGCGCCCTGATGGTCCACTATCGCGGCCACCTCGACCCCGCCACACCAGACACCTCTCACCCCGCAAGTCTGAAAATTTTCTAGAAAATTTTTAGATTTGGCCCATCACGACCCTACCTTCGCCAGCAATTCCTCGACCTTCGGCCCCAGCCCTTCGACGATCAGCTTCACGCCCTCCGGGTTCGGGTGCAGCCCGTCCGCCTGCATGAAAGCGGCCAGCGAAGCCGGGTCCGCAGGGTCCGCCCCCGCCGCGCGCAGGCCACCAAAGAAATCCTCCGCCAGAAGCGTCCCATACTGCCCCGCCAGATCGCCATACATCGCGTCGAACGCCGCCTTGTACTCCGGTCCGAAGTTCCCCGACGCCTTCATCGCCACCAGAAGCACCGGCAGCTTCCGCGCCGAGGCCTCCTTTAGGATGCCCTCCAGATTGGCCCTCGATGCCGCCGGGTCGATCCCGCGCAACAGGTCGTTGCCACCCAGCGTCACGATCAACGCATCGGCTTCCGGTCCCAGCGCCCAGCCGATCCGCGCCAGACCGCCCGCCGTCGTATCGCCCGACACCCCGGCATTCTGCACCACCACGTCATGCCCCCGGGCCTTCAGCCAGCCTTCCAGCACCGGGACCAGCCCCTGCGACTGCTCCTCCAGCCCGTAGCCCGCCGTCAGGCTGTCGCCCAGCGCGACAACCGTAACCGGCTCCGCCGCCACCACCCCGACCGTCAATAACGTGACCGCGATCCCATTGCGCAGCCCGGCCATCGCGCCATATCCCTTTGACAGGCAAGCCCGAAGGATCCCCCCGATGCCCGAAGACATTCTCGCGCTGACCGACGCGCGGCTGACCCTTGCAGGCAATGCCGGGCCGGTCGACATCCTGAAGGGCATAACATTGACCATCCATCGGGGCGAAACGGTCGGGCTCATCGGGCCATCGGGGTCGGGCAAATCGTCGCTCCTCATGCTTCTGGGCGGGCTGGAGCGTGCCACCGGCGGCCGCGTCCTGGCGCTGGGGCAGGACCTGACCGCGATGGACGAAGACGCGCTCGCCCGCTTCCGCCGGGGGAATATGGGGGTTGTCTTCCAAAGCTTCCACCTGATTCCCACGATGACCGCGCTGGAGAACGTGGCCTTGCCGTTGGAACTGGCGGGCGCACCCGATGCCTTCGACCGCGCGCAGGCGGAACTGACGACGGTGGGCCTTGGCCCCCGGATGCACCACTACCCCAGCCAGATGTCCGGCGGCGAGCAGCAGCGCGTCGCCCTCGCTCGCGCCGCCGCGCCCCGTCCCGCGATCCTTCTGGCCGACGAGCCCACCGGCAATCTCGACGGCGTCAACGGGCAGGCGATCATGGACCTGCTCTTCTCCCTCCGCGACCGCCACGGCGCGACGCTGGTCCTCGTCACCCATGCCCCGGAACTGGCCCAGCGCTGCGACCGGATCATCCGCCTCGCCGATGGCCTCCTCGCCGACGCACCCCTTGCCAAGGCCGCCGAATGAGCCTTGCCCTCACCATCGCCCGGCGCGAGCTGCGCGGCGGCCTCAGGGGCTTCCGCGTCTTCCTCGCCTGCCTCGCCCTCGGCGTCGCCGCCATCGCCGCCGTGGGCACCCTGCGCGCGGGTATCCAGCAGGGCCTGACCGATCAGGGCGCCGTCATCCTCGGCGGCGATGCCGAGATGCGCTTCACCTATCGCAGCGCCGACGCTGACGAACGCGCTTACATGGACCGGATCGCCACCCAGGTCTCCGAAGTCTACGACTTCCGCTCCATGGCACTCATCGACGGCGACCAGGCCCTCACGCAAGTGAAGGCGGTCGACAGCGTCTGGCCCCTCACCGGCACCGCCCAGCTCGACCCGGCCGTATCCGTCAGCGAAGCCCTCGCCGACCAGAACGGCCTCCCCGGCGCCATCATGGACCCCGTCCTGATCGACCGCCTAGGCCTTGCCCTCGGCGACACCTTCCGCCTCGGCACCCAAACCTTCCGCCTCACCGCCGCCCTGACCCGCGAGCCCGACAGCGCCTCCACCGGCTTCACCCTCGGCCCCCGCACCGTCGTCCGCGCCGACGCGCTGACAAACTCCGGCCTCCTCGCATCCGGCTCGATGTACGAAACGCGCTACCGCCTCCTCCTCCCCCCCGAGGCCGACCTGCAAAGCCTCGAAGACGAAGCCGAGAAAACCTTCCGCGACAAGGGCATGCGCTGGACCGACAGCCGCAACGCCGCCCCCGGCATCGAGCGCTTCGTGACCAACATCGGCAGCTTCCTCGTCCTCGTCGGCCTGGCCGGGCTGGCGGTGGGCGGCGTCGGCATCCAGGCCGCGATCCGCGCCTACCTCGACGGCAAGACCGCCACCATCGCCACCCTGAAAACCCTCGGCGCGGAAGGCGGCCTGATCTTCCGCAGCTACCTCTGGCAGACCGCGCTGCTCTCCGCCCTCGGCATCGCCATCGGCCTCGCCCTGGGGGCCGTCATCCCCCTCGCCGCCGCCCCCCTGATCGAGGCCTCGCTCCCCTTCCCCGCCGAGATCCGCCTCGCCCCCACGGCGCTCCTCGAAGCCGCCTTCTACGGCACCCTCTCCGCCCTCATCTTCACCCTCCTCCCCCTCGCCCGGACCGAACGCATCCGCCCCGCCGCCCTGTATCGCGGCGGCACCGGCACCCGCGCCTGGCCGAGGAAGCGCTACCTGACAGCTCTCGCCCTCCTCGCCGCCACCCTGATCGGCGCCGCCACCTGGCTCTCCGGCATCCCCGAGCTTGCCCTTGGCGCAGCCGGAGGCGTCCTCGGCGCCCTTCTCATCCTTGCGCTGGCCGCCCTCGCACTCCGCAAGGCCGCAAGAGGCCTCGCCCGCAGCCGACTCGCAAGGGGCCGCCCCGCCACCCGCGCCGCGCTGGCCGCCATCGGCGCGCCAAGGTCCGACGCCACCTCCGTCATCCTCTCCCTCGGCCTCGGCCTCTCCGTCCTCGCCGCCGTTGGCCAGATCGACTGGAACCTGCGCCAGGCCATCGCCACCGACCTGCCGAGCCGCGCCCCGGCCTTCTTCTTCATCGACATCCAGCCCGACCAGATCGACCCCTTCCTCGCGCTGATGAAAGCGAACCCCGCCGTCACCGAGATGGAAACCGCGCCCATGCTGCGCGGCGTGATCACCCGGATCAACGACCGCCCCGCGCGCGAGGTGGCAGGCGACCACTGGGTCGTCCGCGGCGACCGCGGCATCACCTACGCCGCCACCCCCGGCCCCAAGACCCGCATCACCGCCGGAACCTTCTGGCCCGAGGACTATACCGGCGATCCCCAGATCAGCTTCGCCGCCAAGGAAGCCGAGGAAATCGGCCTGAAGCTCGGCGACACGATGACCGTCAACATCCTCGGCCGCGACCTGATCGCGACGATCACCTCCTTCCGCGAGGTCGACTTCTCAAACGCCGGAATCGGCTTCGTGATGACGCTGAACCCCTCGGCGCTGGCCGGTGCGCCGCACAGCCATATCGCCACCGTCTACGCCCCGCCCGAGGCCGAAGCGGAAATCCTGAAGGCGGTGACGAAGACCTGGCCCAACATCACCGCCATCGGCATCCGCGAGACGGTGGACCGCGTGGCCGAGGCGCTGTCGGCCATCGCCACCGCCACCGCCTGGGCCGCGGCCGGGACGCTCCTCACCGGCTTCGTCGTGCTGATCGGCGCGGCGGCGGCGGGCGAGCGCGCCCGGATCTACGAATCCGCGATCCTGAAGACGCTGGGCGCCACGCGGGGCAAGATCCTCGCCAGCTTCGCCCTTCGCTCGGCGCTCATGGGCGCCGCCGCCGGCGTGGTCGCCGTCATCGCCGGGGGCCTCTCCGGCTGGGCCGTCATGACCTTCGTGATGGACACCGGCTACCGCTTCGAACCGCTCTCCGCCCTCGGCATCGTCCTGGGCGGCATCCTCGCCACCCTCCTCGCCGGGCTCTTCTTCGCGCTGCGTCCGCTCAACGCCCGCCCGGCGGGAATCCTGCGCACGCAGGACTAGGGAGTCACCGCTCGCGGCTCCAGCGCCCGGTCGAAGCCAAGGCTCGCCGCGCGGAACAGCGGGAAACCGGCCCGCCGCTCGGCCCGCCCGGAGGCCATCTGGAACGAGGCGAAGAAGCGCTCCACCCCGAACGCCTCGATGGTCATGTCCGAGAAGTCCCCGACGATCCGCTCGTAGTTCGCCGAAAGCACCCGGTTTTCCGGGCTCAGCCCGCTGACGGCCACAAGGCCGGTCGGCTGACAGTCCAGCACGGTCAAGTGCAGGTCCGGCCGCCAGGCTTGCAGGATCGGGATCAGCTTCCAGACATCCCCCGTCCAGGCCCGCTTCGGCAGGTTGTCGAGGTCCCGCGTCGTCATGCCCGTGCCGGAGGGCACGCAGTCATGCAGCAAGATCACGCCGCCCGGGTCCATCGCCGCTTCGGTGTTGATGAGATCGCGCAACAGGAACTCGAACAGGTGCATCCCGTCCAGGAAGGCCAGCCCCAGACGTATCCCGTTCCGCGCCAGGAAGCCCGATGCGAAGAAATCGTCGCTGGTCTGCTGGAAGACGTGCAGGGCCGGCTTCCTGCCGATGATGTTGACCTCGGCCTGGAAGAACGGGTCGACCGCGATCGTCTTCGACCGGACTGGAGCGAACGACTTGCCCGCCCGGCAGCCGACCTCGAGATACCAGTCGAACAGGCAGGTTTCGTGCAGGGCCGACAGGAAGCGGTAATAGGGCATCCCGGAGGGTTTCAGAAACATCGGCGCTCCCGCGGCTGAAGGCGGGCGCACTCTGCCCGGGCGCGGGCCGCGTTGCAACCCGCCGGAAAGCCTCGGGCCCGCCGGTCAGGGCCGGCCCGAGGGGATCAATGCGCCGGGCGAATGAAGGTCCCGTTGCGCAGTTCGGTGAACGCCTGCCGCAGTTCCGCCTCGCTGTTCATCACGATCGGCCCGGCCCAGGCCACCGGCTCCTCGATCGGCGCACCGCTGACCAGCAGGAACCGCACCCCCTCCGGCCCCGCCGTCACCACCACCTCGTCGCCCGCCCCGAAGCGGACCAGCGTCCGGTTGCCGGAAAGGTCGCGGATGTTGACCTCCTTGCCCTGCACTTCCTTCTCCAGCAGCACGCCCTCGGGCCGGGCCGCATCGCGGAAGCTGCCCGCGCCCTCGAAGACATAGGCAAAGGCCTGGCGGCGGGTATCCACCTTGAAGGTCTTCCGCTTGCCCGCAGGCACGAAGACGTCCAGATACTGCGGGTCCGCCGCGATGCCATCGACCGGGCTCTTCACCCCGCGATAGTCCCCGATCACCACCCGGATCGAGGTGCCATCATCCTCATGCCGCTCCGGCAACGCCTCGGCGGACATGTCCTGATAGCGCGGCGCGGTCATCTTCAACGCGCGCGGCAGGTTGCCCCACAGCTGGAAGCCATGCATCCGCCCCAGATCGTCGCCCTTCGGCATCTCCTGGTGCAGGATCCCCCGCCCGGCGGTCATCAGCTGCAACGACCCCGGCCCAAGGACGCCCTTGTTGCCAAGGCTGTCGCCATGCTCCACCGTCCCCGCCAGCACATAGGTGATCGTCTCGATCCCCCGGTGAGGGTGCCAGGGGAACCCGGCGGCATAGTCGCTTGGCCGGTCATTGCGGAAATCGTCGAACAACAGGAACGGGTCCGCCTCGGTCGGGTCCTGGAACCCGAAGGCACGGTGCAGATGGACGCCAGCGCCTTCGATAGCGGGCTGGGCGCGGCGGGTTTCGAGAACGGGACGGATGGACATGGGTCTCTCCTGATTGCGTTGGGCAGAAGATGGGGCCACCTCGTCCCAGCGCCAAGATGCAAATACGAGGGCGATCTGTGCGGGGGCGCACCATATGGTGTTAGAACAGCCCTCGTTGCGCGCGGGGGATCGACTACCCATTTTGTCCCGAATGGACCTATGGGCCCTGCACGAATAGAACGCCCTGGCCCGGGGTATCATCCGGTATCACAATCACGACTGTCTGGTCATTTGATCGGAAATACTGGCCGGGCATCGCAGGGTCTGTATGCAGCAAGGCTTCCTTCCCAAGAGAAGCCAAGCAATCCTTACCATCAAGCACAGTTGCCGAGATACCCACCGTCTGATCGTGATCTTGGGCGAACTCTTGCATTGACGCCTGTCGGGTCCAGTGGCCACGTTCGGTCGCAAAGCGCTGCAGTTCATATGAAGGATCGTCCGCGGAAAGGCTGACTGCGAAAACCGCTACAGCTGGTGTTAGTCCAAGCGTGCCGCCGCAAGTGTCGGTGATCTGAATAACCGTGCCCGTCGGAAAGACTTCTGACAAGTACTCGTGCAGGGCGCCTTCCACAGTACAACCAGACAGCATGCTTGCAAACGCTGCGACTCCTAACAAATCCCTAACGCCCACGATCAACCCTTTGATTTTGCTGCATCGAAAAATCTGTCCACCGTGGACACCTCACCCCGCCAGATGCCGCAGCCCTTGGGTCACGTCGGTCCTGACCGCCAGCCGCAGCCCCGGCTCGTCCCCGGCCTTCAGGGCGGCGAGGATCATCCGGTGGTGGGTCGGAGGCTCCCTCCGCTTCACCTTTGCATAGACCGCCCGCATCGTCGGCCCCAGCTGCAGCCAGACCGTCTCGCACATCGCCAGCATCGCCGGGGTCTGGGCCCGCAGATAGAGCGTCCGGTGGAACTCCAGGTTGGTGCGGACATAGGTGACCGCATCCCCCCGCACCGCCGCCTCGCCGTTCATCAGGTTGATCGCCGTCAGCCGTTCGATCAGCGCGAAATGGGCGCGCGGCAGCGCGCGGGCCGCCATCTCCGGCTCCAGAAGCGCCCGGATCGCCGCCAGCTCCTCGATCCGCTCGGGGGTCAGCTCCGGCGTCGAAATCCGGCCCGAGGAGGACAAGGTCAGCGCCCCCTCCGCCACCAGCCGCCGCACCGCCTCGCGCGCGGGGGTCATCGAGACGCCAAACTGCTTGCCCAGCCCTCGCAGCGTCAGCGACTGGCCGGGGTCCAGCTCGCCATGCATGACCTGCTGGCGGAGCGCCCGGTAAAGCCGCTCATGCGCGGCGGCGTTGGGGTCGGGGGGGCGCGGGGTCAGCATGGGCGTCAGGGAAACACCCCGGCCCGGCAGGGGTCAATCCTGAAAGCGAAAGGCGTGCAGGGTCTGGCCGTTCGCCTTCAGCCAGTCCCGGTGCCGCTTCCAGTCCGGGCAGATGCCGGTCACCACCCGCCAATAGGCCGGGGAATGGTTCAGCTCCACCAGATGCGCCACCTCATGCGCCGCCACATAGTCCAGCACCGGCGGCGGGGCGAGGATCAGCCGCCAGGAATACATCAGCCGCCCGTCTGGGGAACAGGAACCCCAGCGGGACCGGGTGTCGCGGATGGCGAGCGAGGTATAGCGGCGGCCCACCAGCCCGGCATGGCGGGTGGAGGCGGTGGCGAGCCGGTCGCGGGCCAGCACCTTCAGCCAGGCAGCGACCTTGGGACCGACGGTCGCCGGATCGCCGGGCACCAGCAGCAGGTCGCCCTCGACCCGCACCCCGCGGCCGGTGGCGGGGGTCAGCACCAGATCTCGCCCCTCGACCGGGATCACCGCACCGTGGCTGACCGCCCGCAGGGCTTGGGCGGGCATCGCCGACAGGGTCTGGCGCAGCCAATCCTCGTTGCCCTTCAGAAAGGCCAGCGCCTCGCCCTCCCGCGCGCGCAAGGGCATCGACAGCGTGACCTTGCCGTCCAGCCGCGAGACTCGCAGCGAGAACCGCCGGGCGCGGGAGGACCGTCTAAGATACACCTCGACCGGTGGCGTCCCTGGAAGAACCGGCATGAAATCCCCTTGAATCGCAGGCTGACCATAGCCATTTCCCCGGCCACACAAAAGGCTTTGACAGTCGCCCGCGCCTGTGGCAAGCGGCAGCTTTCCCGGCTTCCACCACCCGAAGGGATCACCATGCCCAAAGCAGAATGGGGCACCAAGCGTATCTGCCCGACGACCGGCAAGCGCTTCTACGACCTCAACAAAACCCCGATCGTCAGCCCCTACACGGGCGAGGTCGTGGACATCGAATCCGTCCGCCGCAAGATGGCTGCCTCGGTCATCTCGCGCGCCGTGCCCGACAAGGACGATGACGTCCTGGTCGAGGACCTGGAAAACGAAGACGCGCTTCTGGAAGGCGCGGCGGCCGACGACAACGAGATGGACGACGATCTTCTGGAAGACGACGCCGACGACAACGTCTCGCTCGACGACCTGGCCGACGTGCCTGGCGACGAGGAAGAAGTCTGAGGCCAAGCGTCGGAGGATAGGGGCGATTTTCCCCCTTGCACCCCCCGGCGACCTGGCCTAGATACCCGGCATCGCGGCGGAAACGGCGTGATGCTTCTCTCCGGTGGGGTCATAGCTCAGATGGGAGAGCGCTTGAATGGCATTCAAGAGGTCGGGAGTTCGATCCTCCCTGGCTCCACCAAAGAGAGACTGAATGCGGGGCGGTTCTGACCGCCCCTTTTCATTTTCCGCCGATTGACAGAAGCCATATACCAGTCATCCCCGCGAAAGCGGGGATCCATCTTCGAGTTTCGTCTCCTTGGGTCCCCGCTTTCGCGGGGATGACAGGTGTTACAGGGCGGGCAAACCCGCCCTTGCCCTACTCCGCCGGTTGCGCCCTGCTCCGGCCCCGCAGCTTCTCGGGGCGGAACTTCGCATACCATTCCCGCCGCTTCGCCCGCTGCCAGAACCAGGGCTTCGGGTTGTCGGCCCGCGTCACCAGCATCAGCATCGAGGGGATGATGATCAGGGTCAGCACGGTGGCAAAAGCCAGCCCATAGACGATGGCCGAGGACAGCGCGATCCACCATTGGGTCGAGGGCGCGCCGATGGTGACTTCGTGGTTCAGGATCTCCATGTTCAGGCCGAAGGCGATGGGCAGCACGCCGAGGATCGCGGTCATCGCGGTCAGCACCACGGGCCGCGCCCGTTCGCGGCAGGTCTGCAGGATCGCCTCGATCTTCGGGCGGCCCTCCCGTCGCAGCGAATCGTAGGTGTCGATCAGCACGATGTTGTTGTTCACCACCACGCCCGCCAGCGCGATGATGCCAATGCCGGTCATCACCATGGTGAAAGGCTGCGCCATGATCATCAGGCCCAGAAGCACGCCGATGGTGGACATGATCACCGCCGACAGCACCAGCCAGACCGAGGTGAAGTTGTTGAACTGGGCCAGAAGCACGATGAAGATCAGGAAGACCGCCGCGGCGAAGGCTTTGGACAGGAAGGCCCCGGCGGCGGCCTGTTCCTCATCTTCGCCGGCAAGCTTCCAGCGGACGCCGATCTTGTCCAATCCTGCCGCATCCATCTCTTTCGTGATCTGGGCATAGATCGCATCGGCCTGCACGCCTTCGCGGATGCCCGCCTGCACCGTCACGGTGCGCGCGCCATCGAGTCGGGTCAGATTGCCGGTCGTGGGCGCGGCGGTGCGGGTGACGAAGTTGGAAATCGGCACCGACCCCTCGGCCGTCTGGATGCGCAACTGGTCCAGGGCCGAGATCGTTCGCTGGTCGGCGGGCAGGCGCAGCACGATGTCCACCGCATCGTCTGCCCCGGCGGGGCGGTAGTCCGACAGTTTCAGCCCGCTGGTGACAAGCTGCACCATGCCCCCCACCGTCGAGGGCGCGATGCCATAGCGCGAGGCGGCGGCGCGGTCGACCTGAAGCTCCCAGTCCACGCCGGGTGGCGGCAGGCCGTTGGAAATGTCGATCACGTCCGGGATCTGCGCCAGCCGGGCCGCGACCTCCAACGCGACTTCGTTCAGATGAGTCGGGTCCTCGGCAGAAAGCTGAACCTGGATCGCCTTGCCGGTCGGCGGCCCGGCCTGCGGAACCGAGACCTGGATATCCACTCCGGGAATGCCGACCATCGCCTGCCGCAGGTCGGCCAGGATGGCATTGGCGTTCTTCCTTTCCCGCCAGTCGACAAATTCGTACTGGATCGTGCCGATCACATCGGCATCGACCTCGTTGCCCTGCCCGCCACCTGCGCCGGTGCGGGTGTAGACCGTCTCGACCCCCGGCCAGCCGAGGATGCGCTTCTCGGCCTGGGCCACCAACGCATCCTTTTCCGCGATGGAAAGGTTGCCGCGCGCCTTGACGTAGAGCAGGCCGAATTCGGGCTCCACATCGGGGAAGAAGATCATGCCCTTGCCGTACTTGGCATAGGCGAAGGGAACCGCGAACAACAACCCGATTGCCAGGAACAGCATGATCACCGGGTGCCGGACCGCCTTGCCGACCAGCCACATATAGGCCCCATCCTTGTGCTCGGGCGGGTGCTTGAAGGGCTTGGCGATGATCGCACCCAACGTCGGCACGAAGATCAGCGCATAGACCAGTGAGGCGGAGAGGGTGACGATCAGGGTGATCGGCAGGTATTTCATGAACTCGCCGACGATGCCGGGCCAGAACAGCAAGGGCGAGAAGGCCGCGACCCGGGTCATGGTCGCGGCGACCACCGGTCCGGTCATCCGGTGCGAGGCCATGGCGAAAGCCTCGCGCTTCTCCATCCCCTCGGACATGCGGCGCTCGGCGAATTCGGTGACGATGATCGCGTCGTCGACCAGCATCCCGACCGCGAGGATCAGCGAGAAGAGGACGACGATGTTGACGGTGTAGCCCATCAGCGACAGCGACAGCATCCCCATCAGGAAGGAGGCCGGGATGGCCAGACCGATCAGCAGCGAGGCGCGGACGGAAAGCGCGTAGAGGATGACGATAAAGACCAGAATCACCGCGGTCAGAACCGAGTTCTGCAGGTCGAAGAGCAACTGGCGGATGTCCTTCGACTTGTCCTGGCTGAAGCTCACCTCGGTGCCTTCGGGGAGGTATTGCTTGAAGGCTTCGGTGACGGCCTTCACCTGGTCGACCGTTTCGATCAGGTTCGCCCCGGTGCGTTTCGACACCTCGATGGCGATGGCGGGTTGGCCGTCAAGACGCGTGACGGTCTCGGGTTCCTTCATCGTCGGCAGGATGTCGGCGATATCGCGGACGCGCACCGTGGCGGTGCCGGTCGAGACGACGGGCAGGTTCGCCACATCCTCGATGGTTTCCAAGAGCGAGGGCACCTTGATCGCATAGCGGCCCTCGGCTCCCTGCAGCGCCCCGGCGGCAACGAGCTGGTTCCCGGCGGCGAAACCGGCAATCAGCAGGTCGGGGCGCAACCCGTAGGTGGCCAGCTTGCCGGGGTCGATGACGACCTCGACCAGATCGTCACGCACGCCTTGCAACTCGGCATTCAGGACCGGGGGCAGTTCCTCGATCCGGTCGCGCAGCTCGCGCCCCGCCTTGGCCAGCACCCGTTCCGGCACATTGCCCGACAGGGTGATGACCAGGATCGGGAATTCCGACAGGTTGACTTCGTTTACCGTGGGTTCGTCGGCGCCGTCCGGCAGTTCGGGCCGCGCCATGTCGACCTTGTTCCGCACATCGTCCAAGGCCTTCTTCAGATCGGCCCCGGCCTGGAATTCGAGCAGCACATAGCCACCGTTCTGGTAGGCGGTCGAGGACATCTTCTTGATGCCGGTGATGGACTTCAGCGAGGTTTCCATCGGGCGGAGCAGCAGGCGTTCGCTGTCCTCAGGCGAGATGCCGTCGTAGTGCATCGAAACATAGATTTGCGGAATCTGGATGTCCGGCTCGGCCTCCTTGGGGATCGAGATATAGGCCATCGTCCCGGCCAGCATCAGGAACAGCAGGACCGAAATGGTCAGCCGGGCATTGGCTATGGCGGTTTCGACGATCCTCATTGGCCGACCCCGGCCGCGACGTCGACTTTTTCGCCGTTGCTGACGAGGTCCTGCCCGGCGGTGATGATGCGCACGCCTTCAGAAACGCCGGTAACGACGAGTCCCTCGGGCGTGTCGTCGATGATCTTGACGGGGGCGAACTGGGCCAGGTTGTCGGCGCCGACGACGCGGAGGCCAAGCGTTCCGTCATCGGCCAGGGTGACGATCGAACGCGGCACGACCACCGCGCGGGTTGGCGCCGCGAAAAGCGAGACCTCGGCGGTCATGCCGGAGGGCAGCGCGAGGTCGGGGTTCGGCAGGGCGATCTCCACCGGGAAGGTGCGCGTCTGGGCCGAAGCCTCACGCGCGACGAGGCGGACGGTGCCCTCCATCTCGGTGCCGTTCACGAGGCGGACCTTCGCGGTCGAGCCGACGGCAACACTGCCGAGGTCGACCTCGCTGACCTCGGCCTTCACGAGGATCGGGTCCAGCGCCAGGATGGTGGCAACGGGGGTGCCGGTCTGGACCCATTCGCCAAGCTCGACCGAGACGGAATCGACGATCCCGGCGAAGGGGGCCTTCAGTCGCAGACGGTCGGCAGCGGCATGGGCGCGGTTCAGTTCGGCTTGGGCGGCGTCACGGGCGGACCGGGCGTTCGTGAGGTTCGACTCTGAGGTGCTGCCGCCCTGAAAGAGCTTTTCAGCAACCTCCAGGTCACGCTCCTTCTGCGCCAGCGCGATCTGGGCGATCTCTTCCTGGGCGACGGTTTCCGGGCCTTCCAGAACCATCACCACCCCCCCGGCCTCGACCATGCCGCCCTTCGACAGGGCCAGCGAGGCAATCACGCCCTCGGCCCTCGCGGCAAGCTCCACACGCTTGTCAGCCTCGGTGATGCCGGACAGCCGGATCTCGCGCGCATGGTCGATGAACGCCGGATCGACTGCCGAAACCGTGCGGACGAGGGGCGCCGGTTCGGCGGCTGGGGTCTCGGACGTAGGGGATTCCCTACCCTCTGCCGTCTCGGCGCTGCCGACGGAAGAGAACTCTCCGGTCGCGATCCAGGCGGCGGCGCCGACCATGACGCAGAAGGCAGCAATTCGGTGGAACTTCGGCATGATCGGAAATACCCGGGGAAGCTGTTGATCGGAAAGGACTACGCCCGTCGCGGGTCGCCACCTGGCCTCGCCGTGGAAATTATCGCACCACTGGAAACACGGACGCGAGCAGTGATAGCGCTCGCAGGAAGCAAGGTCCAGCCCGGTGTTGCAACCGCTTTGGCTTGACTTTGTCCCGGAAAGCCCCCATGTCGCCCCGGTCCGATGCCCGTGCCGCGTGAGCACCGAAAGGCCCGGACAAAGGTTCCCACATTCACGCAGGGGCGCCGCTTGCGGCACGGTCACGGGCATTCGCCCCGGGGCGAGGGTCGCGGGCCCTCTGAGCATTGGGATACCCATGACCACTTTCTCCGAACTCGGCCTGTCGCCGAAGATCCTGAAGGCGCTGGAAAAGACCACGCTGAAGACGCCCACGCCGATCCAGGCGCAGGCGATCCCCCATATCATGCAGGGCCGCGACCTGATGGGTCTCGCGCAGACCGGCACCGGCAAGACCGCAGCCTTCGGGCTGCCTCTGCTCCACCGCCTTCTGGACATCGGCCATCCGCCGGGGCCGAAGAACGTGCGCGCGCTGATCCTCGCCCCGACGCGAGAGCTGATCGGCCAGATCAAGGACAATTTCGAGGTCTTCACCAAGGGCACCGCCGTCAAGGTGACGATGGTCGTCGGCGGTGCGAGCCTCTTCAAGCAGGCGCAGGCGCTGTCGAAGGGCACCGACGTGCTGGTGGCAACGCCGGGCCGATTGATCGACCTCTTGGAACGCGGCGACGTGAGCCTTGAGAAATGCGGCTACCTCGTGCTGGACGAAGCCGACCACATGCTCGACATGGGCTTCATCCATTCCCTGCGGAAGATCGCCAAGCACATCCCGCTGAAACGGCAGACGCTGCTGTTCAGCGCGACGATGCCGAAGGACATCGGCGAGATCGCCGATACCTACCTGCGCGACCCGGTCAAGGTGCAGGTCGCCCCGCCCGGCAAGCCGGTGGAGCGGATCAGCCAGGGCGTGCATTACCTTCCGACCGGCGACAAGGCCAAGGCGCTGGAAGAGTATCTCAAGAAGCACCCGGGCGAGCAGGCGCTGGTCTTCGGCCGAACCAAGCACGGGTCGGAGAAGCTGGCGAAACTGCTGGCAACCTGGGGCTTCAAGGTCGGCTCGATCCACGGCAACAAGAGCCAGAACCAGCGCGACCGCACCCTGACGGAATTCCGCGGCGGCGAGCTGGAGGTGCTGGTCGCGACTGACGTTGCCGCGCGCGGGATCGACATCCCGACGGTGCGCCATGTCTACAATTTCGACATGCCGAACGTGCCGGAGAACTATGTCCACCGCATCGGCCGCACCGCGCGGGCGGGGGCGGACGGGTCCTCGATCAGCTTCTGCGCGCCTGCGGAGATGGGTGAGTTGCAGGCGATCGAGAAGCTCTTGAAAGCCCCGCTGCCGGTCGTGGGCGGTGCGCCCTGGGCGGCGGATATTGTCGCGGCGGCCCCGAAGCCGGGGCAGAACCGGGGCCAGCGTCCGGGACGACCGGGCGGGCAGAAGAAGGGCTCGCAGCCTCCGGCGCCGGGGGCGCGCGCGGGCCAGAAACCGGGCGGGCAGAAACCGCGTCAGGGCGGCGGCAAGCCGCAGGGCGGCAGCTTCGCCCCGCGTCGGCCCGAAGGCCAGAAACGGCGGCCGGGCTGAGAGAGGCGTCGGGACCAGGCCAGAAACTTTCGCGAGAATTTTTGGTCTCGCCTGGCCTTCAGCCCGCTTCCTCCTCAAGGTTCAGCTTCATCTCCAGCAGCACCTGCTGGATGGCGAGCGTCTCGCGCAGAAGGCGCTTGGCCTCGTTCATCGAGATCTTTCCGTCGCCGATGGCCTGATTGTACTCGGCCATCAGCATCCCGAAGCGCTGCGCCAGGGCGACAACGTCCTGGTTCACGCCCGAAGAGGTCGCGTTTCGCTTTTCGCCGTCATAGGACAGCGTGATCCCCCGCAGGTCGGCCAGCGCAGCGGTGACATGGGGGAAGCGGCTGGAGCTTTCCAGCTGCGCCACCACGTCGATGGGCATGAAGCGGTCGTCATGTTCGTCACTGTCGGAATAGTAGCGACCGAGCGTGGCTTTCGACTTGCCGGTGATCTCGCAGGCGGCTTCGATTCCCACGTCCTTGACCAGGGTCTCGGTATGCTTCTTCAGATAGGACGCAATCGACATCAACAGGCTCCACAATCCCCCGGTGAGATCGGGGAAACTCGACGTGTTTTTCCCATTAATCGGATGGGAACCCTTTGTCATGAATAAAGATGTTCCGGGCATACCGGAACGGTAACGAGTGGCCGGTGTCCCCAGCACCGGCAGGGGTGGGGCCCGCCGCATCAGACCGGAAACGGGATGACGGCGGATCCGCCGGAACGTGGCGGGCCCGTGTCTTGACGAGTGTGCGGAGCAATCCGTGCTGGTGTTGTTGTGTGTGTGACGGGCCCGCGTTCCCGCCCGAGTGAGTGTTTCCTTCGGTTCCCGGGCTGTGCCCGCAATCCCTTGCGGCGCAGCCCGGTGATCGGCTAGGGCACGCCATGGCCAAGCTCTACTTTCACTACTCCACCATGAACGCGGGGAAATCGACCTCGCTCCTGCAAGCCTCGCACAACTACCGCGAAGGGGGGATGCAGACCTACCTGATCACCGCGCGGCTGGACAGCCGGGCGGGCAAGGGCCGGATCGCCAGCCGCATCGGCATCGGCGAGGATGCCGATACCTTCGGCCCCGGCGAGGACCTCTTCGCCAAGCTCAAGACTCGCTTTGCTGAAGGCCCCGTGGCCTGCGTCTTCATCGACGAGGCGCAGTTCCTGTCCAAGGAGCAGGTCTGGCAACTGGCCCGCGCGGTGGATGACCTGGGCGTGCCGGTGATGTGCTACGGGCTGCGGGTGGATTTCCAGGGCAACCTCTTCCCCGGCTCCGCCGCCCTCCTCGCCTGGGCGGACGAGATGCGCGAGGTGCGCACGATCTGCCATTGCGGCAAGAAGGCCACCATGGTCATCCGCCGCGGCCCCGACGGTCGGGCGCTGAAGGAAGGAGAGCAGGTGGTGATCGGCGGGAACGAGACCTACGTCAGCCTCTGCCGCCGTCACTGGAGGGAAGCGGTCGGCGACTGAACCGGCACCGGCCGCGCGATCAGCACGCCCGCCAGCACGATCAGCGACATGCCGAGAACGGCGATCCAGCTCAGCTCCTCACCCCAGAGCACGAAGCCCCAGGCGGCAGAGGCCGGCAGGATGACGTATTCGAAGACCGACACCCGCGAGGCTTCGGCGATCTGGTAGGCCTTGACGATCATCCCCACCCCCAGCAGCGAGCCTGCGGCTTGCACGAAGGTCCACCACAGGAATTCGCCCGTCGGCCAGACCGGGCCGCGTTGCAGGAAGCCCGCCGCCCCTTCGGGCACCGCCAGCGGGAAAGCCCAGAGCACGGCCATGCCGACCAGCCCGATCACGCCCAGCATCCCGAAGAACCCGGCCAGGATCGTCTCGGCGCTTTCGCCCGCGCACCATTCGCGGGTGGCGATGTTGCCCATGGCGTAAAGCGCGCCCGAGATCACCGGAAGGAGCGCGGCGAATGTCGCCCCCGACAGCGCCTCGGGGCCGAGGACCAGGACCACCCCGGCGAAGCCCAGCACCACGGCCAGGATCTGCATCCCCAGGATCGGGCGATCATAGGCGAAGCGCTGGATCAGCAGCACGAAGATCGGCGCGGTGAAGAGGCCCGCCGCCACCTGCGCCACCGGGAGGAAGGCGAGCGCGCCGAAGTAGATCACCATCGCCGCCCCGTGGATCGCCGACCTCGCCAGCACCGCCCCGGGTCGCCTTGGCCGCAGCTTCAGGCCCAGCGGGATCGCCAGCGCCGCCAGGATCGCGATCGCCATCACCGTGCGTGTCGCATGGAACTGCCAGAGTCCGGCATCCCGCGCGATCACTCGCACATAGTTGTCGGTATAGGCGATGACGCAAGCATAGATCAGCACCGCGCCAAAGGCGGCAAGGGTTCGGTTGGAGGCCTGGGTCATCTGTTCGTCCGGCTTGGGCTCGCCTGACTTGGCCCAAGACGCGCCGCAGCGCCAGCCCGAACGCGACCTTTCCCGGCAAATCCGGGTCGCTGGCGTGCAAGCGCGCGCGGGGTCATTGTCGCCGCCGTCCCGGGCGGCTAAGCTGGCGCAAAACAGGCAGAGACCCTTTCAGCCGATGACGGCGCTACGGAAGTATCAACGGCTGGAATGCGGGGGCCTGTGGCGCGAGACGCCGCAGGACCAGCGACGCGAGGTGCTGGTGCGCTTCGGCGATGCGACGCTGGTGCTGTCCGACCCGAAAAGCGGGGCCGCGGTCAGTCACTGGTCGCTTCCGGCTATCGAGCGGGTCAACAAGGGGCAGGAGCCTGCGGTCTTCGCGCCGGGCACCGATGCCCTTGAAAGCCTGGAACTGGACGACCCCGACATGATCGCCGCGCTCGGCACCGTGCGCCAGGCGGTGCAGGCGGCGACGGCGCGGCCGGGCCGGTTGCGCGGCGTCCTGCTCGCCGGAACCGCGGCGGCGGTGGTGCTTGCCGCCGTCCTCTGGCTGCCCGGCGCGCTTGTCAGCCACACCGCCTCGGTCGTGCCGCCAGCGCAACGGGCCGACATCGGCCAGCGCGCGCTCGACGACCTGATCCGCGTGACCGGTACCCCCTGCAACGACCGGCTCGGGCTGCAGGCGCTGGCCGCTTTGTCCGAGCGGGTCTTCGGCCCGGTCGACACGCCGATCCTCTATGTCCTGCCCGAGGGGGTGGAGCAGCCGCTGCACCTGCCCGGCGACGTGATCATCCTGCCTCGCAAGCTGATCGATCAGGCGAACGGACCGGAGGCCGCCGCCGGGGCAGCGCTGGTCGAACGCCTGCGCATGAAGGTGCAGGATCCCATCGTGCCGCTTCTGGAATACGCAGGCCTGCGCGCGACCTTCGAGCTTCTGACCACCGCCAGCCTGCCCGACACCGCGCTTTCCGGCTATGGCGAGGCGATGCTGCGCGCAGCCCCTGCCGCCTTGCCCGAGGCCACCCTGCTCGCCGCCTTCGAATCCGCGCAGATTCCCGCAACGCCCTATGCCCTGGCCATCGACCCCGAGGGGAAGACCACAGCGGCCCTCGCCTCCGGTGATCCCTACAAGGGCCTCGCCCCCTCGCCGCTGATCCCGGACGAATCCTGGGTCGCGCTGCAAGGCATCTGCGGCGGCTGACGCCCCTCAGGGCTGGATCACCGTCGCGTCGGGAAAGCCCTTGGCCCGCAGCACGTCCCGCGCCTTGGCAGCGGCTGCGGCATCGGGAAACGGCCCGGCAAAAACCGTCGTCAGCGTCGAGGTCGCCCCCTGCACCTGCCCCCGGATCACCTGGAAGTCGAGGGCCGCCAGCCGCGCCTCGGCCTTCTCGGCATTGGCCACCACCCCGAAGCTGCCAACCGCCACGAAATAGCCACCTGTCGCCTGCCCGACAGGCGCTGCCGGGCTCTCGGGCGTCGCAGCGGACGGCACCGGCTGCAGGCCCCCCTCCTCGGCCACCGGCACCCGGTGGCCCGAGGGCGGGTTGCCGCAGGACGGCACCCCCTCGCGCGAGACGCGGGGCACCCAGACCACCTTGCCGCCCGCCCCGGCGCGGACGAACATGCAGCCCTTGCTGTCAACATATTGCTGACCGGCATAATCCGCCGGCGGCAATTCGGCAGGCCGGATCGGCTCGGCTTCCGCTGGCAGGGCTGCCAGCAGCAACGCAAAGGCAAAGGCCCGGGTCATTTCGTCCCGAACATCCGGTCGCCCGCATCGCCCAGCCCCGGCACGATATAGCCCTGGTCGTTCAGATGGCTGTCGACCGCCGCCGTGACGATCGGGACATCCGGATGCGCCTCCTTCATCCGCGCGATGCCTTCCGGAGCGGCCAGAAGGCACAGGAAGCGGATCTGCTTCGCCCCGGCCTGCTTCAGCAGCGACACCGCCGCCGCCGAGGAATTCCCGGTCGCCAGCATCGGGTCGACCACGATGGCGATCCGGTCCTCCATGTGGTCGGGCAGCTTGTTGTAATATTGCACCGGCTGCAGCGTTTCCGGGTCGCGGTAAAGGCCGACGAACCCCACCCGCGCCGCCGGGATCAGTTCCAGGATGCCGTCCAAAAGGCCATTGCCCGCCCGCAGGATCGAAACCAGTGCCAGCTTCTTGCCCTCGATCATGGGTGCATCCATCTCCTCCAGCGGCGTCTCGATCCGCTTGGTGGTCATCGGCAGTTCCCGCGTGACCTCATAGGCCAGAAGCAGGCTGATCTCGCGCAGAAGCTTGCGGAAACTGGCGGTCGAGGTGTCCTTTTCCCGCATCAACGTCAGCTTGTGCTGGACAAGCGGGTGCGACACAACGGTCAGGTGATCCAGCATTCAGGCCTCCAGCTTCTTCGCGATACCTCCCTTGGTATCCGCATCGCAGAAGGCCGCGTCAAGCGACTGGCGCGCGATCCGCCGGAATTGCCCCTCGTCCCAGTCGAAGGCCCGGTGCAACTCCTCGTATTCCCGCGCCATCGTGGTGTGAAAGAAGGGCGGGTCATCGGTCGAGACCGTCACCTTCACCCCCCTTCGATCGAGTTCCGCGATGGGATGGTCGCGGAAGCTCTTGTAGATGCCCAGCGTGACGTTCGAGCCCGGACAGACCTCCAGCACCACGCCCTTCTCCGCCAGCTCGTCCACCAGCGCGAGGTCCTCGATGGCCCGCACCCCATGGCCGATCCGCTCCACCTCCAGATCGCGCACCGCATCCCGCACGCTGTCCGGCCCGCCCCATTCCCCGGCATGGGCGGTCAGCCGAAGCCCCGCCTCCCGCGCGCAGTCGAAGGCCCAGCGGAAATCCTTCGGCGCACCGATCTTCTCGTCCCCTGCGATGCCGAAGCCCACGATCCAGTCCCCAGCCGTCTCCGCCGCGCAAAGCGCGGTTTCGCGCGCCTTCTCCGGGCCGAAATGCCGGATGCAGGTGATGACCCCACGTAGAGTAATGCCCATCTGGCGTTCGGCCTGCGTCGCCGCCTCCTGCATCGCGTGCAGATATTCGCGCCACGCCCCGACGTCGCGCCCGCCGCAAAAGTCGGGGCTCAGGAACGTCTCGGAATATACCACCCCCGAGGCTGCCGATTCCTCCAGCACCGCCAGCACCAGCCGCGCGTAATCCTCAGGGCTTTGCAAGGCCGAAGTCGCCGCCTCATAGACCTTGAGGAAATCCCAAAAGTCCTTGTAGCGGTAGTTCCCGCGCGCGTCGAAGATGCCGGATATGTCCAGATGCTTTTCCTTCGCCAGCCCCCGGATAAAGGCGGGCGGCGCCGCGCCCTCCAGATGCAGATGCAGCTCGACCTTCGGCAATCCACTCACGACAGGCTCCATTTTCTGTCTGAAAGTATCCCGGGGTCCGGGGCAGCGCCCCGGGGGCGGTCACAGGAAACTCCGTCCCGGCCCCTGCGACGCCACCCCCAGATGGGCCGCGATACTGGCACCCACATCCACGAAGGCCCGCAACCAGATCTCTCGCAGCCCCACGCCCCAGCCGGTCAGGGGCACCCGCTCACGGGTATGCTCGGTCCCCCGAAAGGTCGGGTCGTTGCCGTGGTCCGCGGTGAAGATCGCCAGATCGCCGGGCCGCAGATTGGCGAAGAAACGGGGCAGGCCCGCATCGAACCATTCCAGCGCGCGGGCATAGCCCGAGACATCGCGGGGGTGGCCGTAGAGCGTGTCGAACTCGACGAAGTTCGCGAAGGTCAAGGACCCGGCTTCGGCGTCCGCCCCTAGTCGCACAAGATGTTCGAAAAGATCGGCGTCGGACTTTCCCTTCGACAGCGTGCCGATCCCGCGCATGGAAAAGATGTCGCCGATCTTGCCGATGGCATGGGTCGCCCGGCCCGCTCCGCTCACCCAATCCAGCAGCGTTGGCGCGGGCGGGGCAATGGCGTAGTCGTGACGGTTCGAAGTCCGCCTGAAGTCGCCGCAAGACCCGGTGAAGGGCCGTGCGATGACCCGGCCCACCTTACGGGCATGCAGCATCGGCGCGAGGTCCTGGCAGAGTTTCAGCAGCCGCTCCAGCCCGAAGGCCTCTTCATGCGCGGCGATCTGGAACACGCTGTCGGCAGAGGTATAGCAGATCGGCCATCCGGTCCGCAGGTGTTCCTCGCAATGCTCGGCGATGATCGGCACGCCGGAGGCATGGCAGTTGCCAAGGATGCCCTCGGTGCCTGCCAGCCGACAGACCTCGGCCACGATGTCATCGGGGAAGGCGGGCACGGTGTCGGGGAAATAGGTCCAGTCCCAAGGGACCGGAACACCTGACAGCTCCCAGTGACCGGAGGGCGTGTCCTTGCCCTTCGACACCTCCGTCGCTGCCCCCCAGAGCCCCTCGGGCACCGCCGACAGCCCCGGCGTCGCGGCGCCGGAGGCCAGCCGGATCGCCGCCCCCAGCCCCAGCCGGTCGAGGTTCGGCATCTTCAACAACCCGCTGCGCCCGACCTCCGCCCTCCCCTCGGCACAGGCCTGCGCGATATGGCCCAGCGTGTTCGACCCTTCGTCGCCGAAGGCCGCCGCATCCGGCGCACCGCCGCAGCCGACGCTGTCCATCACGATCAGGAAGGCCCGCCCTTCAGACTTCGCCATCAGCCGATCCTCTTCTGTATCAGCGCCGGTTCTTCCGGCGCCTCCGGCACGATCTGGTAGGCCGCCTGAACCGCCGCGACCGCCGCCCGCGCGGCGTCTTCCGTCACAGCATGTACCATCGCCAGGGGAACGCCCTCTGCCGTCTCCTCGCCGATCCCGGCCAGGTCCGAAAGGCCCACCGACGGGTTCACCCGGTCGCCCTCCCGCAGCCGTCCGCCGCCCAGATGCACCACCGCTTGTCCCAAGGCCTCGCCGTCGATCCGGGCCACGAAACCGTCCGCCAGCGCGGGCACTTCCATCATCACCGGGGCCGAGGGCAACCGATCCGGCCAGCGGTCGACGAAATCCGCCGGTCCGCCCTGCGCCACCACCATGCGCCCGAAACATTCTGCCGCCGCGCCGGATTCCAGCGCCTGCGCGATCCGCCCCTCGCCATCCGCCGCATCCGAGGCCAGCCCTGCGAGCGCCAGCACCTCGCCCCCCAGCGCCACGGTCACATCCCACAGCGCCACGTTGACCGAGGTGCCGGTCAGCGTCTCCATCACCTCGATCACCTCCAGCGCATTGCCCGCCGCCGTCGCCAGGGGCTGCGACATATCGGTGATCAGCGCCGAGGTCATGCAACCCGCCCCCTGGGCCGTCGTCACCAGCGACCGCGCCAGGGCCTCGGCCTGCTCCGCCGTCTTCATGAAGGCGCCCGAGCCGCATTTGACGTCCAGCACCAGCGCCTCCAGCCCCGCCGCCAGCTTCTTCGACAGGATCGAGGCGGTGATCAGGTCGATGCTCTCCACCGTGCCCGACACATCGCGGATCGCATAAAGCCGCCGGTCCGCCGGGGCGAGGTCGGCGGAGGCCGCGACGATGGCGCAATGCACCTCGGCCATCTGCTTGCGCAGGGCGCTTTCGGTCAGACCGGTGCGAAAGCCGGGGATCGACTCCAGCTTGTCCAGCGTCCCGCCGGTATGGCCGAGGCCGCGGCCCGAGATCATCGGGACGTAAGCCCCACAGACCGCCAGCGCCGGGGCCAGCAGCAAGGAGGTACAGTCGCCGATCCCGCCGGTCGAGTGCTTGTCGACCACCGGACCGGGCAGATCCCACTCCAGAACCTTCCCGGAATCCCGCATCCCCCGCGTCAGGGCGACCCGGCCCTCTTCGGACAGACCCTTCAACAGCACCGCCATCGCGAAGGCCCCCGCCTGGGCATCCGTCACCGCGCCCGAGGCAAGGCCCATCGCGAACCAGCGCAGGTCGTCGGCCGAAGGCTGGCCGCCATCGCGCACCCTTGCGATGATGGCGCGGGCGTCAGTCACGCCCGGTCCATATGCGCGGCGGTGAAGACGCCGGGCAGAAGCTCGGCCACCGTCATCACCTTCTGCTTGCCGTCGGTAGTACAGAGCGTCACCCGCACCTCCTGCCCGGCGAATTCGGCAATCTTCTGGCGGCAGCCACCACAGGGCGGCACCGGATCGGGGCTGTCTGCGATGACGCAGACCTCGGCGATCCTCGTATCCCCGGCGGCGATCATCGCCGCAATAGCCCCCGCCTCGGCGCAGGTGCCTTCCGGATAGGCCACGTTCTCGACATTGCAGCCGACATGCACCGCTCCGCTCGTCGACAGCAAAGCCGCCCCGACCTTGAACCGCGAATAGGGCGCATAGGCCCGCTCCCGCACCGCCGTCGCCGCCTCCAGAAGCGTCATCGCCCTCTCCCTGACCATTTGGTCAGAGTGTGATGCCGCCCGCCAATTTCCGCAAGCACTGCTCGTCGTGCGCCTTCGGCTTCTCCTCGCGACTCCGACGAGAAGCGAAGCGCACGAGGAGGCCTTATCTGGACACCACCCGCGTCGGCGGATTGCCGGGCAGCGTCACTTCCAGCAGCTGCAAATCCGCCGTCGGATCGACATAGCGCGTCGCCATTCCCGGCGGGATCACGAAGGCATCGCCGGGCGAGAGGCGGTAGGGGTCCTTCCCCTCGCCCTCCAGCGTCATCCCGCCGGTCATCACGAAGGTGAAAAGGATATCCCCGTCATGCACCGTCCAAGGCGCGGCCACGCCGGTCGGCCGCGCCACCATGACCGAGGCCACGCCCTTCGTATTCTCGTTGATCGTCGTATCCCGCGCCTCGAAGCCGGGGATGCGGAAGGGCCCGAACACCCCCTTCGACCCGATGTCATGGACGAACTTCTGCCCATCCCATTCCCGCTCCGGCCGGTAGTGCGGGGTCGGCAGTTTCATCTCGTGGTCGATCTCGGTCACATGCTCGGCGGGCACCCCGATCTCCACCACCTGCACGCCTTCGGAATGCAGCACCTTGTGGCGGATGGTGGGCGGCTGGATGAAGCAGTCGCCCGCATGGATGCGGCGGATATCGCCTTGATCCTCATAGAGAACATCCACCCAGCCGGCGACGCAGAAGATCAGCTGGAAGCCGACCTTGTGGAAATGCACCATGTCCGGCACCGGCCCGTCCGGCACCCGGATATGGCTCGCGATCATCGCCCCGCCCAGGCGGCTGGGGATCAGATCGCGATATTCCATCCCCGCCCGCCCGATCACCCAGGGCGCCTGGTCGGCGAGGCGGCGCACCACAAAAGCATGTTCCGTGGCAGGCGTCACCACCGGCGGGTTCAGCTCGTCGATCTCCACTTTCGTGCCGTTGGGCGCGGTCAGCGACCTGGCGCCGCCCGCAAAACCCGGATCGTCGGTCAGGATGCGCAAGGTGCCGGGGGCTTCCGGCGCGTCCTTTTCGATCCGCAGGCGCACGCCATGGCCCGACAGCACCGCGACCGAGGGGTTGTCGGCGGGAAAGATCATGTCCAGCCGGAAGCCCAGGGTCTTCATGTAGAACGGCAGGTCGTTGCGCAGCTCTTGCGTCGGCAGGCGGATTTCGGCGCGGATTTCGTCAGTCATGGTTCCCCCTTTAATGCGATCAGGCCGGTGGCAAGGCCCCGGCGGTAGCTTTCCTCGGCATCGTAGATGAAGCGCAGCATCCGGTCCTGCGCGGCAAGGCCGTCGGCGGACAGGAAGGCGGCGTGAAGGGCGCACAGGCCCGCAAGGATAGTCGCCCGCGCCTCCGGGTCTGGCAGGGTGGCGAAGCGCACCGACTGCACCTGGCCCGAATAGCGCTGGATCGCTTGGCGCAGCTCGGCGTTCCGCACCGCCCCGAGCCAGCCGTTGCGAAACCCCTCGGCACCGCGATGAAAGGTGGCCACGTCCGCCCCCGCACCCTCGGCCAGGGCCAGCGCCGCACCCATCGTGGCAAGGTCGGCCTCGCCCCGGTCGCGGGCGACCCCGGCGACGGCATGGGGCTCCAGGAGGCGGCGCAGCACGAAGACCTCGGTGATGCGGTCGGGGCTCAGGTTCGGCAGCGCGAAACCCCGGCTGGTGCTTTCCAGATAGCCTTCCGAGACAAGCTGCATCAGCGCCTCGCGCACGGGCATCCGGCTGACGCCCATCTCTGCCGCGATGGCATGGTCGACCAGGCGGGCGCCCGGCGCGATCTCGCCTTGCAGGAGACGAGAGCGCAGGACGTCATGGATGCGCGTGCGATGGCTGGTGCGGGACATTGGGGGCAACGGGAGGTGTCGCTAAAAAGTATACTGTTTATTGAAAAAGTCCAGAGCATCTCGTGAATATGCGTCAAATCTAGCGAATGATCGCCAAATTCCGTATACTTCTTTCCCCGCCCACACCGGCACCTTCCTGCAAAGCCGAAAAACACTTGCTGGTTTTCATTGATTTCCATCTCCGGCAAATGCAGGCATTCTGCCACGGCAAAGCCGTGCTGACCCAGCGGGCCGCAGGCGGGACAAACAAGATGGTTCAACGTTAAACCATCTTCAGGAGGGGTAGATGAGCGACGACCGGCAGGACGAGGCGAAGCAGGCGGCACGGCAGGCGGCGCTGGACTACCATGAGTTCCCCAAGCCCGGAAAACTGGAAATCCGCGCCACGAAGCCCCTCGCCAACGGCCGCGACCTCGCCCGCGCCTATTCCCCCGGGGTGGCCGAGGCCTGCCTGGAGATCAAGGCCGACCCCGCCACAGCCTCCCGCTATACTTCCAAGGGCAACCTCGTCGCCGTCATCTCGAACGGCACCGCGGTCCTTGGCCTCGGCAACATCGGCGCGCTGGCCTCGAAGCCGGTGATGGAGGGCAAGGCCGTCCTCTTCAAGAAATTCGCCAACATCGACTGCTTCGACATCGAGGTGAACGAACCCGACCCGGTGAAGCTGGCCGAGATCGTCTGCGCGCTGGAACCCAGCTTCGGCGCGGTGAACCTTGAGGATATCAAGGCCCCCGACTGCTTCATCGTCGAAAAGCTGTGCCGCGAGCGGATGAACATCCCCGTCTTTCACGACGACCAGCACGGCACCGCCATCGTCGTCGGCGCGGCGGCGACCAATGCGATGATCGTGGCGGGCAAGCGGTTTCAGGACATCAAGGTCGTCTCCACCGGCGGCGGGGCGGCAGGGATCGCCTGCCTGGAAATGCTGGTGAAACTGGGCGTGAAGCGCGAGAATGTCTGGCTCTGCGATCTGGAGGGGCTGGTCTACCACGGCCGGGCCGAGCAGATGACCCAGCAGAAGGCCGCCTTCGCGCAGGGCACCAAAGCCGCCGGTCTGGCCGAGGTGATCAAGGGCGCCGACCTCTTCCTCGGCCTCTCCGGCCCCGGCGTGCTGACCCCCGCGATGGTCGAGAGCATGGCACCCAACCCCATAATCTTTGCTTTGGCCAACCCCACGCCGGAAATCCTGCCCGACGAGGCCCGCAAGGTCGCCCCCGGCGCGATCATCGCCACCGGGCGGTCCGACTTTCCGAACCAGGTCAACAACGTCCTCTGCTTCCCCTTCATCTTCCGCGGTGCGCTGGACGTGGGGGCGACCACCATCAACGACGAGATGGAACTAGCCTGCATCGAGGGCATCGCCGCGCTGGCCCGCGCCACCACCAGCGCCGAGGCCGCCGCCGCCTATCGCGGTGAAACCCTGTCCTTCGGGCCCGATTACCTGATCCCCAAACCCTTCGACCCCCGGCTGATCGGCGTCGTCGCATCCGCCGTGGCGAAGGCCGCGATGGAAACCGGCGTCGCCACCCGTCCGCTGGACGACCTCGACGCCTACAAGCGCAAGCTGGACGGCTCGGTCTTCAAATCCGCCCTCCTCATGCGCCCGGTGTTCGAGGCCTCGAAACTCGCCACCCGACGCATCGTCTTTGCCGAGGGCGAGGACGAGCGCGTCCTTCGCGCCGCCAATGCGATGCTGGAGGAAACCACCGACCTGCCGATCCTGATCGGCCGCCCGGAAGTGGTGGAGGCCCGCTGCGAACGCGCCGGCCTGCCGATCCGCCCAGGCCGCGACTTCCATCTGGTCAACCCCGAGAACGACCACCGCTATCGCGACTACTGGGGCACCTACCACGAGCTCATGGCCCGGCGCGGCGTCACGCCCGACACCGCCCGCGCGGTGATGCGCACCAACACCACCGCCATCGGCGCAATCATGGTGCACCGCGAGGAAGCCGACAGCCTGATCTGCGGCACCTTCGGCCAGTTCAACTGGCATCTTGGCTACGTCCGCCAGATCCTCGCCCGCGGCGGACTGCACCCGGTGGCAGCCCTGTCCCTGATGATCCTGGAAGACGGCCCGCTCTTCATCGCCGACACCCATGTCCACTCCGAACCCAGCCCGCAGCAGATCATGGAGACGGTGATCGGCGCCGCCCGCCATGTCCGCCGCTTCGGCATCACCCCGAAGATCGCGCTCTGCACGCAAAGCCAGTTCGGCAACATGGACAACGCCTCCGCCCGTCGGATGCGCGACGCGCTGGAGCTTCTGGATCAGCGCGAGCCCGACTTTGCCTACGAGGGCGAGATGAACCTCGACGCCGCCCTTGACCAGTCGATCCGCGACCGGTTGTTGCCGGGATCGCGCTATGAAGGGGCCGCGAACGTCCTCGTCTTCGCATCCTCCGAAGTCGCCTCGGGCGTGCGGAACATCCTGAAGGTCAAGGCGGGCGGTCTGGAGGTCGGGCCGATCCTCATGGGCATGGGCAACAAGGCGCACGTCGTCACCCCCGCCATCACCGCGCGCGGCCTCCTCAACATGTCCGCCATCGCCGGGACGCCAGTCGCGCATTATGGGTAACGCTCCTCGTTCGACTTCGTTTTCTCGTCACGCCCGCGAGGAGTGACGAAGTTACCGGCGAGCGAATCAGTGCGTCACAGGTTTTGCAAACTGCCGGACTCCGCGCACCCGGCTTTGCTTCACCTCCCTTCTTTGCAAATCTTCCCGCCCGCATCCGGCAAATTCTGCAAATCTGTCGCAGACTGTTGCCGGTAACAGCGTTGCGCAACCGGCATCCCATGGCATACCACCGGCGCGAGGAGACATCGGCGGGGGGAGATCGCGATGGGCTACGCACAGATCTACAAAAGCTGGCAGGACGACCCTGAGGGATTCTGGCTGACCGCCGCAAACGGCATCGACTGGGTGACGAAGCCGACCAAGGCGCTCGACGCCTCCCGCGCCCCCCTCTACGAATGGTTCACCGACGCCACGGTCAATACCTGCTGGAACGCCGTCGACCGCCATGTCGTCGCGGGCCGGGGCAAGCAGCCCGCCATCATCCACGACAGCCCTGTCACGGCGACCCGCCACATCATCACCTATGCGGAACTCCAGAACCGCGTCGCCCGCCTGGCCGGGGCGCTCCGCGCCAAGGGCGTCGAAAAGGGTGACCGCGTCATCATCTACATGCCGATGGTCCCCGAGGCGCTGGAGGCGATGCTCGCCTGCGCCCGGCTCGGCGCGATCCACTCCGTCGTCTTCGGCGGCTTCGCGGCGCATGAGCTTGCCGTCCGCATCGACGACTGCACCCCCAAGGCGATCATCGCCGCCAGCTGCGGGATAGAACCCTCCCGCGTGGTCCACTACAAGCCGCTCCTCGACGCAGCCATCGACCTGGCCGACCACAAGCCCGACTTCTGCGTGATCTTCCAGCGCGAGCAGGAGGTAGCGAAGCTGACCCCCGGCCGCGATGTCGCCTGGCACGAATTCCAGTATGGCGTGGAACCGGCCGACTGCGTGCCGGTCGCGGGCAATCACCCGGCCTATATCCTCTACACCTCCGGCACCACCGGGGCGCCCAAGGGCGTCGTCCGCCCCACCGCCGGGCATCTGGTCGCCCTCAACTGGACCATGCGCGCGATCTACAATGTCGGCGCGGGCGATGTCTTCTGGGCGGCCTCCGACGTGGGCTGGGTCGTCGGCCACAGCTACATCTGCTACGCCCCCCTCATCGCGGGCTGCACCACCATCGTCTACGAGGGCAAACCCGTTGGCACCCCCGACGCCGCCGCCTTCTGGCGCGTCATCGCCGAGCACAAGGTGAAAAGCTTCTTCACCGCCCCCACCGCACTCCGCGCCATCAAGCGCGAGGACCCCGAGGGCAAGCTGGTCCCGCCGCTCCCCACTCTCCAGGCGCTATATCTCGCAGGCGAAAGGGCCGACCCGGACACGATCCACTGGGCGGCAAAGCACCTGAACGTGCCGGTGATCGATCACTGGTGGCAGACCGAGACTGGCTTTGCCATTGCCGCCAACCCGCTGGGGATCGAACACCTGCCGGTCAAGATCGGCTCGCCCTCCGTCGCCATGCCGGGCTATGATGTACAGGTGCTGGACGAAGGCGGCCACCCGGTCAGCCCCGGCACGCTCGGCGCCATCGCGGTGAAACTGCCCCTGCCCCCCGGCACCCTGCCGACCCTCTGGAACGCCGAGGACCGCTTCCTGAAAAGCTACCTCAACCACTTCCCCGGCTATTACGAAACCGGCGACGCGGGTTATATCGACGCCGACGGCTATCTCTACATCATGGCCCGCACCGATGACGTGATCAACGTCGCGGGCCACCGCCTGTCGACCGGCGCGATGGAGGAGGTGCTGGCCAGCCACAAGGATGTCGCCGAATGCGCGGTGATCGGGGTGGCCGACGACCTCAAGGGCCAGTCGCCGCTGGGGTTCCTCTGCCTCAACAAGGGCTCGAACCGCCCGCATGACGAGGTGGTGAAGGAATGCGTCAAGCTGATGCGCGACCAGATCGGCCCGGTCGCCGACTTCAAGCGCGCAGTCGTGGTGGACCGCCTGCCGAAGACCCGGTCGGGCAAGATCCTGCGCGGCACCATGGTCAAGATCGCCGACAGCCAGCCCTGGAAGATGCCCGCCACCATCGACGACCCGGCCATCCTCGACGAGATCACGACAGCGCTGCAAAGCCTGGGGCTGGCGAAAGCCTGACAAGGCTGGACAGAGTGCACAACCTGAGGCAATCTTTGCATTATGCAAAGATTCCTTCGGCGAAGCGCGCCCTGACCAAATGACCCGCCCCGACGCCGCACTCAGGACCGCGATGGATGCCCCGTTGCAAAACCTCCGCCGCGCGGTGCAGGCGCTGCGCCCGCATCTTGAAACCCCCGATCAGCAGGCCGAGCTGTCGGTGATCGAGGACGCCCTCGCCCGCCTTTCGGCACCCCGGATCACGCCTGCTTCCTTGGGCGAATTCGACCCCTCCCGCCTCAGCCACCTGCTCGAGATCACCGGGCCCGACCTCGGCCCCGAACTTCTCGCCCGCCTGACCGAAGACCTCACCTCGACCCGCGACCTGCTGGAAACCGGGGCGAACCAGACCGACTGGAAAAGCCTGCGCGAAGGCAGTCATGTGCTGATCTCGCTCTCCGGCTCGGTGGGCGCGCTGTCCTTGCAGGCCATGTCGGAAAGCCTGAACGCCATCGCCCACCGGCAGGACAGCGACGCGCTCGCTACGCTGATGCCACCGCTCGCGGAAGAGCTGGTGACACTGATCCAGTTGATCCGCGCTGCCCGGTCGCCTGACGGAATCGCCCGATGAAATCCACAACCCCGCTCTCCCGGCCCTCGGTGCTGCTGGTCGAAGACACGCTCTCGCTCCAGATGGTCTACCGTTCGATCCTCGCCACGGCGGGACACCGCGTCGCCACCGCCGCCAGCGCCACCGAGGGGTTGGAACAGTTCCGCACCCACCGACCGATGGTCGTGCTCCTCGACCTCATCCTGCCCGACCGCGACGGCCTGGAAGTGATGCAGGAAATCCTGGGACTCCAGCCGGAAACCCGGATCATCGCCATCACCGCCAACGGCTCGGTCAACCGCGCGGTCGAGGCGATGCGGGCGGGCGCGCATGACTTCCTGGTCAAGCCCTTCGACGAGGGCAAGTTTCTCTCCGCCGTGCAGAACGCGCTGGCCGAAGCCAACCCGCGCGAGGCGGCGAGGCCCACCGACCCCGCCGCTCCCGCCACCCGCAGCCGCGATGCCGCCGAGGTCGCAGAGGGCTCGGGCTTCATCGGCTCGTCCGACGCGATGAAGCGCATCCACGGCACGATCAACTCGGTCGCGCGGTCGATGGCCACCGTCTTCATCACTGGCGAAAGCGGCACCGGGAAGGAGCTTTGCGCGCTTGCCGTCCACGCCAATTCCAACCGCGCCGCTGGTCCCTTCATCGCGCTGAATTGCGGCGCGATCCCGCAGGACCTCCTGGAAAGCGAAGTCTTCGGCCACATGAAGGGCAGCTTCACTGGCGCCATCTCCGACAAGCCGGGCGCGGCGGCGGCGGCGGATGGTGGCACGCTCTTCCTCGACGAGATCTGCGAGATGGCCCCGGCCTTGCAGACCAAGCTCCTGCGCTTCCTGCAAACCTCCACCGTTCAGCCGGTGGGCGCGACCCGTCCGCGCAAGGTCAACGTCCGCATCGTCTGCGCCACAAACCAGGACCCGCTCGATGCCGTCCGCCGCGGCCAGTTCCGCGAGGATCTCTACTACCGGCTCTATGTCGTGCCGATCCACATGCCGCCGCTCCGCGACCGCGGCCAGGACATCATCGAGATCGCCGAAACCGCGCTGACCCGCTTCGCGCAGGAAGAAGGCCGCCAGTTCCATGGCCTCGACCCCTCGGTGCGCAGCCTGATGCAGTCGCTGCCCTGGCCCGGCAACGTGCGCCAGCTTCTGAACGTCATGCGCAACGTGGTGGTGCTGAACCAGGGCGGCTGGGTTACGCCCGACATGCTGCCCCCCGGCCTGACCGAGGAAGATCCGGCGTTGGTGTCGGAACCGGCCACCGCGCCCGGCCCCGAAATCCTGACGGCCGACTCGCTCCTCGGTCTTCCCCTCGCCGAGGCCGAGCGCCGTTTGATAGAGGCGACGCTGGCGCTGCACGGCGGCTCGATCCCCAAGGCCGCGCGGGTGCTGGATGTCTCCCCCTCCACCCTCTACCGCAAGATCGAGGCCTGGAGCGCCAAGGCCAGCTGACCGGTCCTCGGTGACTTCGTCCCTCGTCGCTGGCCTTGCGACGAGAAGACGAAGTCGCACGAGGAGCCGCCCTTCAGACGAATTGCTCGCCGATCAGCCGCTCCTCCAGCCCATGCCCCGGGTCGAACAACAGCCGATGACTCACGCTCTCGTCCGACCGCACCTCGACGTTGATCACGTCCCGGGTCGAGGACCGGCTGTCCGCATCGGCCATTACCGGTCGTTTCTCCGCCTCCAGCACGTCGAAGCGCACCACGGCCGTCCGCGGCAGCAGGGCACCGCGCCAGCGCCGGGGCCGGAAGGCCGACATCGCCGTCAGCGCCAGCACGTCCGACCCGATCGGCAGGATCGGCCCGTGCGCCGAGTAGTTGTAAGCCGTCGACCCTGCCGGGGTCGCCACCAGCGCCCCGTCGCAGACCAGCTCCTCCAGCCGCACCCGCCCGTCGATCGACACCCGCAGCTTCACCGCCTGCGGACCTTGGCGCAGCAGCGAGACCTCATTGATCGCCAGCGCCTCCGTGACCTTGCCCTTCGGATTCTCCGCCCGCATCGCCAGCGGATTGATCAGCGTCTCCTCCGCTGCCGACAGCCGGGCGGGCAGGTCCTCCAGCGCATAGGCGTTCATCAGGAAACCGATGGTGCCGCAGTTCATCCCGTAGACCGGCAACCGCCGACCATGCGCCGCGTGCAGGGTCTGGAGCATGAACCCGTCGCCCCCGAGCGCGACCACCACCTCGGCCCGCCGCGCATCGGCCTGGCCATAGGCCGCCGTCAGCGCCGCGAAAGCCGCCACCGCCGCCGGGGCCTTCGAGGCCGTGAACCGGATCCGCTCCCGCTGCATGTGCTGGCCACCCCGTTGCTATGGGGCCAGTCTTGGCCGCCCGGCCCGGCAAACTCAACCCCGGTTCTGGTCCCGTCCGGTTTCCCGCCCTCTCCCGATTTCGCACCCAAGGCGGAAGCTGTCGCTTTCTTACCTTTCCCGTCGCGAATGCCTGGTCTAAATACCCCGCAACTTCGCCCCACGCTTTTCCCTTGCCACAAGGACCTGACGCATGACCGCCACCCCCCGCGACCCTGGTTTCTTCACCGAAGCGTTGTCCTCACGCGACCCGGAACTCTTCGGGGCGATGAGCCAGGAGCTTGGCCGCCAGCGCCACGAGATCGAGCTGATCGCGTCCGAGAACATCGTCTCCCGCGCGGTGATGGAGGCGCAGGGGTCGGTCCTGACCAACAAATATGCCGAG
>NZ_JAEULO010000026.1 GCF_016793705.1 Tabrizicola sp. | reverse complement strand
GCTGATCCAGGTCTATGCGCTGGCGGGTCTCTTCTGCGCCGTCGCTGGCTGGGTGATGATCGGCCGCTTCGGCTCGGTCTCGCCCACCGCCTCGACGGGCCAGCTTGGCAACATCCAGTCGATCACCGCCGTGGTGATCGGGGGGATCAGCCTTTTCGGCGGACGCGGCAGCATCGTCGGCATGTTCTTCGGCGCCTTGATCGTCGGCGTCTTCGAGATGGGCCTGCGCCTTGTCGGCACCGACCCGCAATGGACCTTCTTCCTCATCGGCGTGCTGATCATCTTCGCCGTCGCCGTGGACCAGTGGATCAGAAAGGTGGCTGGCTGATGGAACCGATCCTGAAGGCGAAAGGCCTGACCAAGCGCTACGGCAAGGTCACGGCGCTGAACGACTGCGACTTCGAGCTTTATCCCGGCGAAATCCTCGCCGTCATCGGCGACAACGGCGCGGGCAAGTCGACGCTGATCAAGGCGATCTCGGGCGCGGTTGTGCCCGACGAAGGCCAGATCTGGCTCGACGGGCAGGAGATCGCCTTCAAGACCCCGATCGAGGCCCGCGAGGCGGGAATCGAGACGGTCTACCAGACGCTCGCCATGTCCCCGGCGCTCTCCATCGCCGACAACATGTTCATGGGGCGCGAGTTGCGCGCGCCCGGGATCATGGGCAGCCTTTTCCGCAAGCTCGACCGCCCGAAGATGGAAAAGTTCGCGCGGGACAAGCTGAACGAACTGGGACTGATGACGATCCAGAACATCAACCAGGCGGTGGAGACGCTGTCGGGTGGCCAGCGCCAGGGGGTAGCGGTGGCCCGCGCCGCGGCCTTCGGATCGAAGGTGGTGATCCTGGACGAGCCCACCGCCGCGCTGGGGGTCAAGGAAAGCCGCCGGGTGCTGGAGCTGATCCGCGACGTCCGGGCGCGGGGCATCCCGATCATCCTGATCAGCCACAACATGCCGCATGTGTTCGAGGTGGCGGACCGCATCCACATCCACCGGCTTGGCCGGAGGCTCTGCGTGATCAAGCCGCAGGACTACACCATGTCCGACGCCGTGGCCTTCATGACCGGGGCAAAACTGCCCGAGGGCGTGACCGAGGCCGCCTGACAGGACCTGCGCGACCGCCCGTTCCGGTGGCGGTCGCGCACCCCGCCCCTGCTTCCCGGCCGGGCCTGCCGACATGGGCCTTGCCGAGGGGGTTCGACACCCCGATGAGGGCGGCTGTCGCAGAATTCCAACCCTTGCCCTGCGGGTTCGGGTTGAAATTTCCGGCAAAGCTGCCAAATGGGAACAAACCCGCCGCGACGCCAATCCGCGCCCAGAACGCATCGCCCAAGATCGCATCGAGACGAGGAAGCCGCCTTTATGTCCCTTGCCCTGATTGCGGCCCTGCCTTTCCTCGGCGCCTGCCTTCCCGGCCTTGCGATCCGCTTCGGTCGCAGTGCTTGCGCCGCCGCGACCGGGGCCGTCACTCTCCTGGCTCTTGTTCTCTTGGGGCTTCAGGCCCCGGAAGTGCTTGCGGGCAAGGTCGTCCAGACCCGGATCGACTGGCTTCCCGCCCTCGGCCTCAACGCCAATTTCATGCTCGATGGCCTCGGCCTCCTCTTCGCGGGCCTGATCCTCGGCATCGGCCTCCTCATCATCCTCTACGCCCGCTTCTACCTGTCCGACCGTGACCCGATGGGGCAGTTCTACGGCTACCTCCTCCTCTTCCAGGGCGCGATGCTTGGGATCGTGCTTTCCGACAATATCCTTCTGCTTCTCGTCTCCTGGGAGCTGACCTCGCTCTCCTCCTTCCTGCTCATCGGCTACTGGAACGACCGTCCCGAAGGCCGCCAGGGCGCGCGGATGGCGCTGGCCGTCACCGGCGGTGGCGGGCTCGCGCTGATCGGGGGAATGCTGATCCTCGGGCAGATCGCGGGCAGCTACGACCTGAGCGTGATCCTGACAGAGCGCGAGGCGATCCAGGCCTCCCCCCTCTACCTGCCCGCGCTGATCCTGATCCTTCTCGGCGCCTTCACCAAATCGGCGCAGTTCCCCTTCCACTTCTGGCTGCCCCACGCCATGGCCGCGCCCACCCCGGTCTCGGCCTATCTCCACTCCGCCACCATGGTGAAGGCCGGGATCTTCCTGATGGCCCGGCTCTGGCCCGTCCTCTCGGGCACATGGGACTGGTTCGTGATCGTCAGCCTGACCGGACTTTTCACCATGGTCCTGGCCGCCAAGATCGCGCTCTTCAAGGACGACCTGAAGGCCGTCCTCGCCTATTCGACGGTCAGCCATCTCGGCCTGATCACCATGCTCCTCGGCTTCGGCACGCCCGAGGCGGCGGCGGTCGCGATCTTCCACATCGTCAACCACGCCACCTTCAAGGCCGCGCTCTTCATGACCGCCGGGATCGTCGACCACGCCGCCCATACCCGAGACCTGCGCCACCTCGGCGGGCTACGCCGGCTGATGCCGATCACCTTCACGCTCACCCTCCTCGCCACCCTGTCCATGGCCGGCATTCCGCCCCTGAACGGGTTCCTCTCGAAAGAGATGATGCTGGAGGAAGCCGCCCACATCGCCTGGCCGACCCCCTGGGCGATGGCGCTCGCCGCCACCCTGGGCGCGCTGCTCTCGGTCGCCTATTCCCTCCGCTTCCTCGCCCATGGCTTCCTTGGTCCCGAGAGGTCCGACTATCCGCAAAAGCCGCATGATCCCGGCCCCGGGCTCTGGGCCGCCCCCGCCGTGCTGGTAGCCCTCGTGGTCCTGATCGGCCTCTTCCCCAACCAGACGGCCGGGGCCATGGTCAACCTTGCCGCCAGCGCCACCACCGGGCGCGAGATCGGCCTCCATTTTGCCCACTGGCATGGGTTCGCGGCCCCCGCGCTCTGGATGTCGCTCGCGGCCATCGGCGGCGGCCTCGTCCTTCTCGGCACCTGGCCCCGCCTCCGCGCGATGTGGGATGCCACCCCGCGCCCCGAGGCGAAGCGGATGTTCGACGGCATCATCGAGCCCCTCGCCGCCGACGCCCGCAAACTGACCACGGTTCTCCACAACGGCAGCTTCAGCCGCAGCCTCGCCCTCGGCCTTGCCGCCATCCTCGCCGCCGGGTCCTATGCCTTCCTCTCCGCTCCGCACCAGCCCGGCAGCCGCCCCATGCTCCCGCTCGACATCGAGACCTTGGCGATGGGATGCGTCCTGATGCTCGCCGCTCTCGCCACGCCCCTTCTCCACCGCAACCGCGTGATCGCGCTGATCCTGACCGGAGCCGTCGGCCTGATGATCGCTCCGCTCTTCGTCCGCTTCTCCGCCCCCGACCTCGCCCTGACCCAGGTGGCGGTCGAGGTGGTGACGGTCCTCCTCATGCTCCTCTCCCTCGCCTTCCTCCCTGCCGAAAGCCCCCGCGAAAGCTCCGTGCCCCGCCGCCTGCGCGACGCGACGCTGGCCGGGATCGGTGGGCTCGCCACCGGCGCGCTCGCCTTCGCCATGCTCACTCGCGCCCCCGCTTTCGAGCCGATCTCGTCCTACCACCTCGCGCAGTCGAAACCCGGCGCGGGCGGTACCAACGCGGTCAACACCATCATCGTCGACTTCCGCGGCTACGACACCTTCGGCGAGATCATCGTCCTCTCCATCGCTGCGCTCGTCATCTTCGCGCTGTCCGAGACACTGCTCTCCAGCCCCGCCGCCGCCCGGCGCCTTGCCACCCTGCCGCGACGCGAGGAATCCGGCGACCGCCACCCGATGATGCCGGTGGTGGCGACCCGCCTGCTCCTGCCGATGGCGATGATGGTCGGCACCTACATCTACCTGCGCGGCCACAACCTGCCCGGCGGCGGCTTCGTCGCGGGGCTGGTCTTCGCCATCGCCTATCTGCTGCAATATTTTGCCTCGGGCTATGACTGGTCCCATGCCCGGAGCCGCTTCGACCACCACGCGCTGATCGGCGCGGGTGTCTCGGTGGCGCTTCTGGCCGGGGTCGGCGCCTGGGCCTTTGGCCTGCCCTTCCTCACTTCCGGCTATACCTACCTCCACCTGCCGCCGTTGGGCGAGATCGAACTGGCCACCGCCGCGATCTTCGACCTCGGCGTGTTCCTCTGCGTCCTCGGTGCCGTGCTCCTCGCACTGGCATCGCTCTCGCGTCTGGCGCTGAAGACCGGCGAACGCCCGAACACCACCGCCTTCGACCTTGAGGAGCCGCGCTGATGGAAGCCCTGCTCGCCTCGGCCATCGGCCTTCTCACCGCCGTCGGGCTCTACCTCATGCTGCGGCGACGCACCTTCCCGGTGATCCTCGGCCTCACCTTCCTCAGCTATGCGGTGAACCTCTTCCTCTTCGCCTCCGGCCGCCTCGCGCTCGACGCCGCGCCCATCATCGGAGCCTCCGACAGCTACACCGACCCCCTGCCGCAAGCCCTGGTCCTCACTGCCATCGTGATCTCCTTCGGCATGACCGCGGTCATCACGATCCTGGCCATCGGCGGCTTCCTGACCGTCGGCCACGACCGTATCGACCTCGACGGCGACGACGAGGCCCCGAAATGACTCCCGCCCTGACTTTCACATTTGCCCAAATATCCCCGCCGGAGGTGCGACATGGTGGCGCCACCGGTTCAAGCAACCATGTCGCGGTCCGAGGTCTTGTGCGTCCTTCACGCACAAGGCCGAGACAAAAGGCTTGCGCGCCAGCGCTCAATCCGATTGGCGCCCCCGCCCCGCGAAGCGAGCCGACCCGACATTCAACCCCGGCGCCCGACAAAGGCGCGCCGCTCCCGCTTGTGGGGAAGGATGGGGTGGGGGGCAGCCCGACCAATCAATATCTGCCGCCGGGGCCTACCGCATGAGCCACTGGATCATCGCCCCCGTCGTCCTGCCCGCTGTCGCCGCGGCGCTGATGGTTCTCGCGCTGCGTCGCACCCTCGCCGCGCAGCGTCTCGTCAGCCTCGCCGTCCTCCTTGCGCTCAATGCCATCGCCCTCACCCTCCTCCACGCCGCCACGACCACCGGCCCCCAGGCCTATTTCCTCGGCGACTGGCCCGCCCCCTTCGGCATCGTCCTGGTCCTCGACCGGCTCTCCGCGCTGATGGTCGCCCTCCTCGCCGCCCTCGCGCTCCCCGTCACCCTCTACGCCATCGGCTCCGGCTGGGACGCCCGCGGCGCGCATTTCCACCCGCTCCTGATGTTCCTGCTGATGGGGATCGGCGGGGCCTTCCTCACCGGCGACGCCTTCAACCTGTTCGTCTTCTTCGAGGTCCTGCTCATCGCTTCCTACGGCCTCATGACCCATGGCGGGGGCGAAGCACGCCTCCGCGCCGGGCTGCACTACGTCGCCTTCAACCTCTTGGGTTCTGCGCTCTTCCTCTTTGCGCTCGGCCTCCTTTACGCCACCACAGGCACGCTCAACATGGCCGATCTCGCGGCGAAACTGCCCGCCCTGCCCGAGGGCGATGCCGCGCTCCTGCGCACCGCCGCCGTGATGCTGTTCCTGGTCTTCGCGATCAAGGGCGCGCTGGTGCCGCTGCACTTCTGGCTGCCCGCCACCTATGCCAATGCGCCCGGCGTGACCGCGGCGCTTTTCGCGATCATGACCAAGGTCGGCGCCTATGCCACCCTGCGCTTCGCCACCCTCGTCTTCCCGCCCGACCTGCCCGCGACCGGGTTGATCCTGCCCTCGCTCCTCCTTCCCGCAGCTCTGGTCACGCTGGGGATCGGCGCCATCGGCACGCTGGGGGCAACGACCCTGCCCCGCCTGGCCGCCTTCGCCGGGATCGCTTCGATGGGCACCGTCTTTCTTGCCATCGCCCAGATGAGCCCCGCCGCCAGCGCCGCCGGGCTCTACTATCTCGTCCACTCTACCCTGGCCACCGCGCTTGTGTTCCTCGTAGCCGACCTCCTGAGCCGCCGTCGCGCCCATCTGCGCCTCGACAGCTCCGCACCGGTCGCCCAACCCGGCCTCACCGGCGCCCTCTACTTCGCCGCCGCCATCGCCCTTGCCGGATTGCCGCCGCTCTCGGGTTTTCCCGGCAAGCTGATGATCCTCGACGTCTGGCGCGACCAGGCCACCGTGATCTGGCCCGCGATCCTCGTCTCCTCCTTCCTCATGCTCCTCGGCCTCTCCCGCGCGGGCTCGCTCCTCTTCTGGAAACCCGGCGCCAGCCCCGCACCGCCCGCCCCGCATGAGCCCCTGGCTCTCGCCGCCGCTTTCACCCTCCTCGCGGGCCTCGCCGCGCTCACCGTCTTCGCGGGCCCCGTCACCGACTGGTTGACCACCACCGCCGAGGCGCTTTACGACCCCACCGCCAGCATCGTCGCCAACCGGCTGGGGGGCAGCCCATGAAACGCGTCCTTCCCCACCCCGTCCTTTCCGTGACCCTGGCGCTGCTCTGGCTCCTCCTCGCGAACCGCTGGACGCTCGGCAGCCTGCTCATGGCCCTGATCCTTGCCACGCTGATCCCGCTCCTTTCGGCCCAGTGGTGGCCCGATCGCCCGCAGGTCCGCCGCCCCCTCGCGCTGGTCGGCTATATCCTCCTGGTCGTCCGGGACGTGATTGTTGCCAGCTTCCAGGTCGCCCGTATCATCCTGTTCCTGCCCGCCGACCGCATCCGCTCTGCCTGGATCACCGTCCCGCTCGACCTCACCCAGCCCGAGGCGATCAGCCTTCTCGCCGGAACCATCACCATGACTCCGGGCACGCTGACCGCCGATCTCTCCTCCGACGGTCGCGCGCTGCTTGTCCATGCGCTGCACGCCCCCGATCCCAAAGCGATCCGGGACGAGATCAAGACGCGCTACGAAGCCCGCCTGAAAAGGATTTTTGCATGATCCTCTCCCCCGTCCTGTCTGTCGCGCTGACCTTCGCCCTCGGCTGCTTCGCCCTGGCGCTGGTCCTGAACCTGATCCGCCTCTTCACCGCCCCCACGCTGACCGATCGCATCCTCACCATCGACACGATGACGGTGAACACCATTGCGCTTGTCGTTCTCCTCGCGCTCCGCACCGGCTCGGCGCTGACGGTCGAGATCGCGCTTCTCTTCGCGCTCACCGGCTTCGTCTCCACCGTCGCCTTCTGCAAGCACCTCTTGCGCGGGAGCATCATCGAATGACCCCCGTCGTTGAGGGACTCATCGCCGCACTGCTGATCATGGGCGGCAGCTTCGGCCTGATCGGCAGCTTCGGCCTCCTCAAGCTGAGGCAACCGATGCAGCGGTTGCACGCGCCCACCAAGGCCACCACGATAGGCGTCGGCGCGGCGCTTTTCGCCTCGGCACTGGGGCTTGCGCTCCTGGGTCACGGGATCGCGTGGCAGGAGATTCTGGTTTCTGTCTTCCTGTTCCTGACCGCGCCCCTCTCGGCGCTTTACCTTGCCAAGACCCACCTTTTGCGCAGCATCGACCGCCGGGAACTGCCCCCCAGCGGCACGGGCGCGCCCTGGGCCACGCTGGCACAGCAAGGCTCGCAGGTCAGCCCATCCAAAAATTGACCAATCGGTCAAAGTTTCACCGCGAACCCCTTGCCCGACCGGCCCCCGCATGGCATCGTCGCCTGATCCCGCACCCGCCTGGGAGAGGCCCATGACCACGCTTTCCCCCGCCCGGACCGGCCTCCTGCCTCAGGTGACGCACGCTCGGAACACCGGCATGGCGCTTGACCTCGACTGGGTCGCTTCCGTCCAGGCCAATACCTCCGCCATCGAACGCCGCGCCGCCACGCTGCCCGGCCGCCGCAGCGTGAAGAAGGAGTATCAGGCCGCCTGGCTCCTGAAGGCCATCTCGCTCATCGACCTCACCACCCTTTCCGGCGACGACACCCAAGGCCGCGTGCAGCGCCTCTGTGCCAAGGCCCGCCAGCCGGTCGCGCCCTGGATGCTGGAAAAGCTCGGGATGCAGGGCCTCACGACCGGCGCCGTCTGCGTCTATCACGAGATGGTGGAAACCGCCGTCCGCGCGCTGGAAGGCACCCAGATCCCCGTCGCCGCCGTCTCCACCGGCTTCCCGGCGGGCCTCTCGCCCTACAAGCTCCGCATCGCCGAGATCGGCGAAAGCGTGAAGGCCGGGGCGCGCGAGATCGACATCGTCATCTCCCGCCGCCATGTCCTGACGCAGAACTGGCAGGCGCTCTACGACGAGATGCGCGACATGCGCGAAGCCTGCGGAGAGGCCCATGTCAAGGCGATCCTCGCGACCGGCGAACTCGGCACGCTGCGCAACGTCGCCCGTGCCTCCCTCGTCTGCATGATGGGCGGTGCTGATTTCATCAAGACCTCGACCGGCAAGGAAACCGTCAACGCCACCCTCCCCGTCTCCCTCACCATGATCCGCGCCATCCGCGACTATCAGGAGCGAACCGGCTACAAGGTCGGCTACAAACCCGCCGGCGGCATCGCCAAGGCCAAGGACGCGCTCGTCTACCTCTCCCTCATGAAGGACGAACTCGGTCCCCCCTGGCTGCAACCCGACCTCTTCCGCTTCGGCGCCTCCTCGCTCCTCGGCGACATCGAACGCCAGCTCGAACACCACCTCACCGGCCACTACTCCGCCGCCAACCGCCACGCGATGGGCTGACCATGCCCAAAGCCCGCGCTTTCATACTGGCTCAAATATCCCCGCCGGAGGCGCACGCCCCCCACGAAGGGCCACCGCCCGCAGTTGAGGACCCGACCCCATGACCATCAAGGAAATCTTCGACAGCATGGCCTACGGCCCCGCCCCCGAATCCGCCGCCGAGGCCCTCGCCTGGATCGCGAAACACAACGGCACATTCGGCCATTTCATCGACGGCGCCTTCACCCAACCCGGCGAGACCTTCACCACCTCCAATCCCGCCACCGGCAAGCCTCTCGCCGAAGTCACCCAGGGCACCGCCGATGACGTCGCCACGGCGGTGCAAGCCGCCCGCCGCGCGCAACCGAAATGGGCCAAGCTTCCCGCCTTCAAGCGCGCGCAATACCTGTATGCGCTTGCAAGGCTCACCCAGAAACACTCCCGCCTCCTCGCCACGCTGGAAACCCTCGACAACGGCAAGCCGATCCGCGAGAGCCGCGACATCGACATCCCCCTCGTCGCCCGCCACTTCTCCTACCACGCCGGTCTCGCCCAACTCTTGCCGACAGAACACCCCGACCTCCAGCCACTCGGCGTCTGCGGTGCCGTCATCCCCTGGAACTTCCCGCTCCTGATGCTCGCCTGGAAGGTCGCCCCCGCGCTCGCCGCAGGGAACACCGTCGTCCTGAAACCCGCCGAATACACCCCGCTCACCGCCCTCCTCTTCGCCGAGATCTCCCGCGAGGCGGGCCTGCCGAAAGGCGTCCTCAACATCATCACCGGCGATGGCGCGACCGGCGCGGCCCTTGTGGACGCCCCGGTCGACAAGATCGCCTTCACCGGCTCCACCTCGGTCGGCAAGCGCATCCGCGAGGCGACCGCAGGGACCGGCAAGGCCCTCACCCTGGAACTCGGCGGCAAATCCCCCTACATCGTCTTCGACGACGCCGACCTCGACAGCGCCGTCGAGGGGCTGGTGGACGCGATCTGGTTCAACCAGGGCCAGGTCTGCTGCGCAGGCTCCCGCCTCCTCGTCCAGGAAGGCGTCGCCCCCCGCTTCTACGAGAAACTGAAACGCCGGATGGACGGCCTCCGCGTCGGCGACCCCCTCGACAAGGCCATCGACATCGGTGCCATCGTCGATCCCATCCAGCTTGACACCATCACCCGCCTCGTCCGCGACAACCCCGAGGGCGAGCATTACCAGGCCCCCTGCCCCCTCCCCGCGCACGGCTCCTTCTACCCCCCCACCCTGATCACCGGCCTCGGCACCGCCTCCCCGCTGATGCAGGAGGAGATCTTCGGCCCCGTCCTCGTCGCCATGACCTTCCGCACGCCCGAGGAAGCCGTGAGCCTCGCCAACAACACCCGCTACGGCCTCGCCGCGACGCTCTGGACCGAGAATATCAACCTCGCCCCCGACGTGGCCCCCAAGCTGAAGGCCGGAGTCGTCTGGATCAACGCCACCAACCTATTCGACGCCGCCGCAGGCTTCGGCGGCGTCCGCGAATCCGGCTTCGGGCGTGAGGGCGGGTGGGAGGGTCTGATGGCCTATCTCAAGCCCACGACGAAAGCCGTCGCCCTGAAACCCGCCCAACCCATCGCGGCCCCCACAGACCCGCAAGTCGACGCCCTCGACCGCACCGCCAAGATGTACATCGGCGGCAAACAGGCCCGCCCCGACAGCGGCTACTCGCAACCCGTCTACGGGCCCAAGGGCAAGCTCCTCGGCCATATCGGCATCGGCAACCGCAAGGACATCCGCAACGCGGTGGAGGCCGCCCATGCCGCGAAAGGCTGGGCCAAGACCACCGCCTACAACCGCGCCCAGGTCCTCTACTTCATCGCCGAAAACCTCTCGGCCCGCGCCGCCGAGTTCGCCAGCCGCCTGCAAGACCTCACCGGCAAACCCGGCACGGCGGAGGTGGAAGCCTCCATCCAACGCCTCTTCACCTACGCCGCCTGGGCCGACAAATACGACGGCGCGGCCAAGTCCGTCCCGATCCGCGGCATCGCGCTTGCGATGAACGAACCCGTCGGCGTGATCGGCGCGCTCCTCCCCGACGAAGCCCCCCTCCTCGGCCTCGTCTCCGTCATGGCCCCCGCCATCGCGATGGGCAACACGGTGATCCTCGTCCCCGGCCAGCACCCCCTGTCGGTCACCGACTTCTACCAGATCCTCGACACCTCCGACGTGCCCGCCGGAGTCGTCAACATCGTCACCGGCCCCGCCCCCGACCTCGCCAAATCCCTCGCCGGCCACATGGACGTCGACGCGGTCTGGAGCTTCTCCTCCCAGAACCTCTCCGCCCTCATCGAGCGCGAGGCCGCCGCCAACCTCAAACGCACCTGGGTCAACCACGGGAAGGCGCGGAACTGGCTGGGCCCCGAGGGCGAAGGCCGGACGTTCCTGGCGCAGTCCACCGAGGTCAAGACGGTCTGGGTGCCCTATGGGGAGTGACCCGTAGGTCGGGGCTTGCCCGACTTCCGTAGGGTGCGCATTCATTGTGCAGCCGCACAGAGAGGTCGAGACCCTACTCAGCGATCCTTAGTGTTGCATCGGCCTTCCCCTCGCACCGGAACAAGAGACGTCACCGGAACGCCATGGACGCGAAGTTCAAAGATGTCAGGCCGAGAGTAATGCCCTGCCGAGTCGCAGGCGGTCTTTGCGGCGCGGATGACAGAGGGATCGGCCTCGAAGGTCAGAATTGTCTCTTCGCCGCGAGGTGCCCGGGCCACGATCTCGCCGCGAGGATCGATAATCAGACTGCCTGCCCCACTGGAATAGGCAAGCGAACGAAACTGTTCGGGCACGAGGTCAGGGGTGATGATCCCCCCGACGGAGATGACATAGCACGCCCCTTGCGATGCAAAGGCCCGCGACAGAAGTTCCTGTCGCGACCAAAGCGCCTCGGGTGACGCGGGTACGGTGGCAGGTTCTCCCCCAGGCCAATTGGCGACATGCACTTGGGTGCCTTGCGCCATCAGTGCATAGCCAGGTAGCACCATCTGGTGTTCCCAGCACGCCAATGTGCTGATACGGGCGTAAGATCGCTCCCATACAGTCAGATCATCTCCGCGCCCCTCACCCCAGGCAATACGCTCCTCCATGGTCGGCTTCAGCTTGCGGTGGCAACCCAGAATGCGGCCTTCGCGCCCAATCACCAAGTTGGTGCAATAGACCGTTCCGCGTGTCCGGCTTTCAAGCTCGACCACTCCAATCACGACATCCACATCTGCGGACTTGGCAGCGTCGCAAAGCGCGTCCGCCTCTGGACCGGGGATCGTCATCGCCTGATCCAGATACAATTGCGCCGCATCCCAGCGGGCAGCCGATGATTCAGCAAAGGCAAAGAAGGCATAACCGGGAATCCAGGTTTCGCCAAAGGCAGCCAAGGAAGCACCCTTCCGACCAGCTTCCGCAATCAGGCAAATTGCCTTTTCAACTGAGGCTTGACGATCCAGGTAAATGGGCGCTGCCTGAATGGCAGCAAGGATGAAGTGTTCGGACACGGATCACCTCCCAACTTGCTCGGCAAACGTAGCACAGGAAGCGAACTCCGCAGCAATTTTCCAGTCAATCCTCTGCGCTTCACCTTGGTCCGGCCAGGCCGCCGCTACCTCGATTCGCCCCCCAAGGTTAACGCCCTCCCCTCTCCCCGCGCGTACAGACGGAAGGAAGACGCAAAGAAGACGGTTCCAAGACCCCCTTCCAGCCCCCAAATCCCCCGGATTAACCTAGCGTTCCCAACCCCTTACCGGAGGTCCGTGCGGCCCCTACGCCCGCCCCGCCGCCGCGCTCAGGGTCAAAGGATCAATCCCCATCCCCCGCAGCGCCGCCGACCACTTGGCCCCGTCGTCGGGGGCAAACAGCAACGCTTCCGGCGCATCACACGTCAGCCAGTCGTTCCGCGCGATCTCGGCCTCCAGCTGCCCCGGCCCCCAGCCGGAATACCCCAGCGCCAGCAAGGCCTTACCCGGTCCGCCTCCGCTCGCCAAAGCCTCCAGCACGTTGATCGTCGCGGTCATCTCCAGGCCCCCCGGCACCTGCATCGTCCCCTCGCCGTCCCGCGCCCAGTCGGCGGAGTGCAGGACAAACCCCCGCCCCCGCTCTACCGGGCCGCCGAAATGCACGCGGATGTCGCGGCCCTTGGGCCCCAGGGGAATGTTCAGATGTTCCAGCAGCCCGGAAAAGCTCAACTCCTCCAATGGCTTGTTGACGATCAACCCCATCGCCCCCTCGTCCGAATGGGCGCAGATCAGCACCACGCTCCGCTCGAAGCGCGGGTCGGCCATCCCCGGCATGGCGATCAGGATCTGTCCGGCAAGGTCCATCCCTTGAACATGGTCCGCAATGCCGCGCCCGGCAAGTCCCGGCCATGGCCAAAACGCCACGCTCACGACGCTTCGCCGAAAGGTGATTTCCCATACCGCCCGTATTTCCTATTTTCGCCCCATGCTGAAAACTGCCGCCGCCCTAGCTCTCCTTGCCACCCCCGCCCTTGCCACCACGCAGGACGACGTGCTCGCCGCCCAGCTAAGGCCCGGCTGGCAAACGGAAAACGGCAGCCACATGGCCGCGATCGAGCTTCGGCTCGCCCCCGGCTGGAAGACCTACTGGCGCAGTCCGGGAGATGCGGGAATCCCGCCCAGCTTCGACTGGTCGGGGTCCAGGAACGTGAAATCCGTCCGCATCCACTGGCCCGCGCCCGAGGTGTTCGAGGCCAACGGAATGCAGACCATCGGCTATCACGAACGCCTGGTCCTGCCGGTGGAGATCACGCCCGAGGACCCCGCGCGCCCGGTCAGGCTGTCGGTCGTCATGGCGCTCGGGGTCTGCGACGAGATCTGCCTGCCCGCTACCGTGGACCTGGCCTCCGACCTCGTCGCCCCCGGCGCGCCGGACGCCAGCATCAAGGCTGCGCTTCAGGCCCGTGCCGCAACGGCGGGCGAGGCCGGGGTGACCGCCGTCGCCTGCAAGGTCGACCCGATCACCGACGGCTTGCGGGTCACCGCCCGTGTCCGCCTGCCCGATCCCGGTCGCCCCGAGGTCGTGGCCTTCGAAACCACCGACCGCGAGGTCTGGGTCGCCGAGGCCATCACCCAGCGCGAGGGCGGGGAACTCGTCAGCATGACCGAACTCGTCCCCCCGAACGGGGCGCCCTTCGCGCTGGACCGCTCGGGGATCACCATGACCATCCTTGCCGCCGGCGGCGCGGTCGAGGTTAAGGGCTGCCCCGCGCCCTGATCGCCCATGCCCTGATCGCCCATGCCCTGATCGGTTGTGGCGCCCTTGCGCAGGGCCTAGTCTCGGCCCATGGGAATCGCCACCGAAATCGCCGACGACTGGCATGCCGCGCTGGCCGCGCTGGCCTGGGGCGTCGAGGCCGGGGCGGATGAAACCATCGGCGACGGCCCCATCAATCGCTATGCGCTGGCGGCGGAGGCGCCGAAGCCCGTGGCTGCGAAAGCTGCCCCCCAGCCCGAGCCGGCCGGGTCCGATCCGGTCGCCGTGGCGCAGGCGGCGGCGGCGGCGGCGCAATCGCTCGACACCCTTCGCGAGTCCATCGCCGCCTTCGACCTCTGCGAGTTGAAGAGAGGCGCGCGGAACACCGTCTTCGCCGATGGCAACCCGGAGGCCCGGGTCCTGATCCTGGGCGAAGCCCCGGGAGCCGAGGAAGACCGCGAGGGGCGCCCCTTCGTCGGCCGCGCGGGGAAGCTGCTGGACCGGATGTTCGCCACGATCGGCCTCGCCCGCACCAGCCCCGACGCGGGGACCGCGCTCTACATCACGAATGTCATGCCCTGGCGGCCCCCCGGCAACCGCGACCCGGAAGCGGCCGAGATCGCCATGCTGCGCCCCTTCGTCGAACGGCACATCGCGCTTGTCGACCCGGAGGTGATCGTGGTCATGGGCAACACGCCCCTTTTCACCCTGACCGGAACCAGGGGCATCCTGCGGGCGCGGGGCAACTGGAGCCAGGCGCTCGGCAAGCCGCTTCTGCCGATGACCCACCCGGCCTACCTGCTCCGCAATCCCGCCGCCAAGCGCGAGGCCTGGGCTGACCTCCTTTCCCTGCAAGCAAGGCTGCGCTGATGCTTCCCGTCGACCCCCTGACCCTTCTCGCCTTCATCCCCGCCGGGCTGGCGCTGAACCTCACGCCGGGGGCGGACATGATGTTCTGCCTGGGCCAGGGGTTGAAGTCCGGCTGGAAGCCCGCGATGGCCGCGAATTTCGGGATCGCGACGGGCGGGATGGTCCACACCCTGCTCGCGGCACTTGGCCTGGGGGCGCTCGTCGCCGCGCATCCGGCGGCCTTCGAGGCGATCCGCTGGCTCGGGGTCGGCTACCTGCTCTGGCTCGCCGTGGCAGCGCTGCGCGCCTCGCCCTTCACGGCAGAGGCCACGGTGGTGCCGACCTCCACCGCCAAGGCCTTTGGCCAAGGGCTGATGGTCAACCTGTTGAATCCCAAGGTGATCCTCTTCATCCTGGCCTTCCTGCCGCAGTTCGTCGACCCGACCCGCGCGATCCTGCCGCAGTTCCTTACGCTGGGGCTGGTGTTCAGCTTCGGCGGGCTTCTGGTCAACGGTGCGGTCGGGATGTTCGCGGGCTCCATCGGCCAGCGCGTTGCGCGGTCGGCGGGTCTGGCCAGATGGCTCTCCCGCATCAGCGCCACGATCTTCGGCGCGCTGGCCCTGCGGCTGGCGCTGATGCCAAGGAACTGAGCCCATGTCCCGCATTGACGAGAGCCTGCCCTTCCACCCGGTCCGCATCGCCGTCCTGACCGTCAGCGACAGCCGCACGACCGGGACGGACACATCCGGCGACACGCTGGTCGACCGGCTGACGCAGGCCGGGCATGTGCTGGCCGACCGGGGCATCGTGACCGACGACCGGCCCGCGATCGTCGCCCGCCTCAAAGGCTGGATTGCCGACCCGCAAGTGGACGTGATCCTCACCACCGGCGGCACCGGTCTCACCGGGCGCGACGTCACGGTGGAGGCGCACCGCGAGGTCTACGAGAAGGAGATCGAGGCCTTCGGGACCGTCTTCACGGTGGTTTCCATGCAGAAGATCGGCACCAGCGCAGTGCAAAGCCGCGCGACCGGAGGCGTCGCCCAAGGCACCTATCTCTTCGCCCTCCCCGGCTCTCCCGGGGCCTGCCGCGACGCCTGGGACGAGATCCTGAAGCCGCAACTCGACAGCCGCCACCACCCCTGTAACTTCGTCGAGATCATGCCGCGCTTGGAAGAACACCTGAAGCGCAAGTAACACCTCCTCGTGTGCCTTCGGCTTCTCGTCGGGGATGCGCCCGCGAGGAGGAACGAAGTTACAGACGAGCAGACCGCTTGCCGTGCCCCCTTGGCTTTGCGATAGAGGGCCAAACCGGACAAGGGGACGACCATGGCCTTCCGCGCCCGCCATCTTCTGGGGATCGAGCACCTCGCGCCCCTGGAGATCACCACGGTCCTCGACTTGGCCGAGCGCTATGTCGACCTGAACCGCCGCACGGTGAAGCAGTCCGACGTGCTGGCGGGGATGACGCAGATCAATCTCTTCTTCGAGAACTCGACCCGCACCCAGTCCAGTTTCGAACTGGCGGGCAAACGGCTGGGCGCGGATGTGATGAACATGTCGGTGGCCAATTCTTCGGTGAAAAAGGGCGAGACGCTGATCGACACCGCGATGACGCTGAACGCGATGCACCCGGACCTGCTGGTGGTGCGGCACGGGGCTTCCGGCGCGGTCAACCTTCTGGCGCAGAAGGTGGATTGCGCGGTCCTGAACGCGGGCGACGGGCGGCACGAGCACCCGACGCAGGCCCTCTTGGACGCGCTGACCATCCGCCGCGCCAAGGGCCGGTTGCAGCGCCTGACCATCGCCATCTGCGGCGACATCGCCCATTCCCGGGTGGCCCGCAGCAACCTGATCCTGCTCGGAAAAATGGAAAACCGGCTGCGCCTGATCGCCCCGCCGACCCTGATGCCCTCGGGCGTCGAGGACTTCGGTTGCGAGCTGTTCGACGACATGCGCGAGGGGCTGAAAGGCGCCGACGTGGTGATGATGCTGCGGCTCCAGAAGGAGCGGATGGACGGCGGCTTCATCCCCTCGGAACGCGAATACTACCACCGCTACGGCCTCGACGCCGAGAAGCTCAGCCACGCCGCGCCGGACGCCATCGTCATGCATCCCGGCCCGATGAACCGAGGGGTGGAGATCGACGGCGACCTGGCCGACGACATCAACCGTTCCGTGATCCAGGACCAGGTGGAGATGGGCGTTGCGGTGCGGATGGCCTGCATGGACCTGCTGGCCCGGAACCTGCGGGCCGAGCGGGGGCGGAAGATCGTGGGGATGATGGTGTGAGGGACGGCGGACCGGCGCGCGGTTTCCGTCTCATGATTCCCCTCCGCCCCAACGAAACCGTCCTCTGGGAAGGCGCCCCCGTCCCCGGCCTGCACCAGCGCAGCAAGGCGGTCTTCCTGATGGTCTTCGGCCTGCCCTTCCTCGCCCTCGGCGTCGCGCTCTTCCTCTTCGGCCTGCACCGGCTGACACAGGCCCCCACCACCTCGGACGCCGGGCTTGCGCTCTTCCTCACCGCTTTCGCCCTGCCCTTCGGCGGGCTCGGGGCCTTCCTCGTCTTCGGCCCGCTCATCCATGCCCGCACCGCCCATCGCGACATCCGTTACGCGCTGACCACCCGCGCCGCCTATGTCATGCGGCAAGGGCGATTTCCCAGCCTCAAGGTCTACCCGATCCTGCCCTACACCGCGCTGGAACTGGAGCCGGGTCCGCGCGCCGGTACGGTTTGGCTGCACGCCCGGCTCGAACGCGACTCGGATGGCGATCTCGGCACCACCAAATCGGGCTTTGAAAACATCGCCGAAGCCGAGAAGGTGTTCCTCATGATCCGCGACCTTCAGGACAAAGCCCCATGACCCCCGACCCCGGCCGCAAGCCCACCAGGGAGGAGATGCGCCAGGGCGGCATGGTGGCCGCGGCCGTCCTCGTCTTCATCGCCGTCTTCACCACCATCTTCGTCTGGATCGCCTGATGGCCCGGATCGAACCCGACCCCATCCTCGGCACCGTCACCCCCTTGCAGGAGGGCGAGTCCCTCGTCGCCGAGTTCCGCGCCGACCGGTCGGCCTATTGGCGCAGCCACCTGATCATGGCGGTGGTCCTCGGGGCAGCTGCGGGGCTGATACTGGTCTGGCTGGGCAACCCCTGGCCCGTCGCCGGTCCCCTGGGCGCGGTACTCGCCATCGGCGCGCGGGCGGCTTACCTGGCGTCCGAGGCGCTCAACGAGACCTGGCGGCTGACCGACCGGCGGCTGCTCGGTCCCGGTGGCCGGGCGGTCCCGCTGGCACAACTGCGCTCCGCCCGGCCCTTCCTCGGCGCCGTCCAGATCACCACCGCGACCGGCGACCGCGCCCTGATCAAATACCAGGCCGACCCCGCCGCCACCGCCGCCCGCATCATGGGGGATCGCCGATGACCACGCTCACCATTCCCGCCAACGACCGGCACGGCGTCCGGGTCTTTGCCGCCCGCCTGACCCCCGAGGACCTGAAGCGCGACAAGACCCGGCTTGTGGGAGAACTGCTCGGCGACCCGGACCTCGACCCCGCCTTCGTCGAGCTTTTCGACCTGGCCGACCTCTCCGGCCTCGGGCTCGCGGGCTACCTGGCCGAGGGCCTGGGCGTGCCCGAAACCGCCCTTGCCGCCGACCGCGCACGGCTGGAGGCTGTGACCGGGCCAGTGCTGATCCTGCTCTCCAAGGCGCTGCATGGCCGTGCCGCAACCCTCACGCCCGACCCGCGCCTGACGCTCGTCGGCACCTATGCCGAGGAGCGCCCGCCGGTACATTTCGAGCCGCTGCCCACCGCCGGCGCCCAAGGCACGCTGATCCCGGACCTGCCGCCCGACCGGACGCCGCAGCGTCCGACCTCGGCCTTCCTGCTTCTGGGAGCGGCCCTCGTCCTCGTGGCGCTGGTCGCGCTCTGGCTCGCTCTGGGGTGAGTTCCGGTGGACAAGCCGCCCGAGCCGTCGCATATCGGGCCAGCCCTTCGGACGGACCGCCCATGACAACGCTCCACTTCGCCAACGCCCGCCTGATCGACCCCGAGGCCGGGACCGATACCACGGGAAGCCTGACGGTGAAGGACGGTGCTATTCTGTCGCGCGACGCGAAGGCCCCGAAGGGTGCGGGGATCATCGACTGCGGCGGCAAGTGTCTCGCCCCCGGCATCGTCGACTGGGGCGTCAAGATCGGCGAGCCGGGCGAGCGGCACCGCGAAAGCTTCGGCTCGGCTGGGCAGGCGGCGGTGGCGGGTGGCGTGACCACGATCATCGCCCGGCCCGACACCGCCCCCGCCATCGACACGCCCGAGACACTGGAATTCGTCACCCGCCGCGCGGCCGGGGCCCCGGTCCGCATCCGCCACATGGCCGCGCTCACCAAGGGCCGCGAGGGGCGCGAGATGACCGAGATCGGCTTCCTGCGCGACGCGGGTGCCATCGCCTTCACCGATGTCTTCCGCGTCTCGACCGAGGCGAAGGGCGTCAGCCGCGCCATGGCCTATGCCCGGTCGCTGGGCGCGCTGGTCGTCGGCCATCCGCAGGATCCCGGCCTCTCTTCCGGGGCTTCGGCCACCTCCGGCAAGTTCGCCAGCCTGCGCGGCATCCCGGCGGTGTCGCCGATGGCCGAGCGGATGGGGCTGGAGCGCGACCTGGCGCTGGCCGAGCTGACGGGGGTGCGCTACCACGCCGACCAGATCACCTCCGCCCGCGCCCTGCCCGCGCTGACCCGCGCCAAGGCCGCCGGGCTGGACGTGACGGCCGGGACCTCGATCCACCATCTGACGCTGAACGAATTCGACGTGGGCGATTACCGGACCTTCTTCAAGTTCACTCCACCGCTCAGGTCGGAACAGGACCGGCTGGCGATGGTGGCGGCGGTGGCCGAGGGCACCATCGACGTGATCTCCTCGATGCACACCCCCGCCGACGAGGAATCGAAGCGCCTCCCCTTCGAGGAGGCCGCACCGGGGGCCGTCGCACTGGAAACCTTCCTTCCGGCGGCGATGCGGCTTTTCCATGCCGGGCATCTGGACCTGCCCTCGCTCTTCCGGGCAATGGCGCTGAACCCGGCGAACCGGCTGGGCCTGCCGCAGGGGCGGCTGGCGCTGGGGGCGCCCGCAGACCTGGTGCTCTTCGATCCCGACGCGCCCTTCCTGATGGACCGCTTCAAACTGCGGTCGAAGTCGAAGAACACCCCGTTTGACGGCGCACGGATGGAGGGTAAGGTGCTGGCAACCTGGGTCGGCGGGACCCAGGTCTTTGCAGCGGAAGACTGACCCATGCCTGAACTGGTGACCTCGCAGGGCGTCCTGCTGCTGACTGCCGTGCTGGGCTATCTGCTGGGGTCGATTCCCTTCGGCATCCTCGTCACCCGGGCGATGGGGCTTGGGGACCTGCGCTCCATCGGGTCGGGCAACATCGGGGCCACGAACGTGCTGCGGACGGGGAACAAGGGCGCCGCGCTGGCGACGCTTCTCCTCGATGGCGGCAAGGGAGCGGCGGCGGTGCTGCTCGCCCGCGGGTTCGTCGGAGAGGACGCGGCGCAGGTAGCGGGATTTGCCGCATTTATCGGACATCTCTACCCGGTCTGGCTGGGGTTCAGGGGCGGCAAGGGGGTGGCGACCTTCCTCGGCCTCTTCCTCGCGCTCGACTGGCGGGTCGGGGTCGCGCTGTGCCTGACCTGGCTGGTGACGGCAGCGGTGACGCGGGTCTCGTCGATTGCCGCGCTGGTGGCGGCGGCGAGTGCGGGGGGGTGGATCCTCTGGCTGACCGACGGCAGCCTCCTGGTGCTGGCGCTGGTCCTGACGGTGCTGGTCTATGTCCGGCATTCCGAGAATCTGAAGCGGATCAAGGCGGGGACCGAGCCGCGGATCGGGCGGAAGAAGACCAGCTGACCGCCATGCGTGGCGTGATTTTCGATCCAATGAAATCAATGGGTCGGATGCCGAGGTTACGATCCGGCAACCTTGATCCTCAACCCTGCGCCGCGCGTTCCACCAGCCGAAGCACCACCCGCGTCGACAGCGCCATGTCCTGAACCGAAATCCACTCGCGTGGGCCGTGAAGTTCCTGCATGCCCGTGAACACGTTCGGACAGGGCACGCCCATCTCGGTCAGGCGAGAGCCATCGGTGCCGCCGCGGATCGGGACCGACACCGGCTCGACCCCGAGATCACGGCAGGCCGCTTGCGCCAGTTCGACCGGCGCCATGTCCTTTTCCAGCCAGTAGCGCATGTTGCGATACTGCGGCTTGATCTCGCAGGTGACCTTTGCCCGGGGCTCGGTCGCTGCCACCGCCTCGCAGACCTGACGCAGGAGCGCGCCCTTCGCGGCCAGCCCGGTCAGTTCGAAGTCGCGCAGGATGAAGCGCAACTCGCATTCTGCCGCCGTGCCACGCATTTCGTAGATCATGAGGAAGCCCTCGCGGTCTGCGGTCGTCTCGGGGGTCAGGCGCGCCTGCGGCAGGGTGGCGATGACCTTGGCCCCAAGGTGCAATGCATTGACCAACTTGTCCTTGGCCGTGCCCGGATGGACGGACACGCCCTCGATCTTCACCACGGCCCCGTCGGCGGAGAAGCTTTCGTATTCGATCTCGCCCGCCGCCCCGCCGTCGAGAGTATAGGCGAAGTCGGCCTGAATATCATTGGCCAGCCGGGGATCGACCCCGCGCCCGATTTCCTCGTCGGGGGTGAAGGCGATGCGGATTGGCCCGTGCGCAATGCCGGGGTTGGCAATCAGGTGCCGCGCGGCGGCCATGATGACCGCGACACCGGACTTGTCGTCCGCGCCCAGAAGCGTCGTGCCCGAGGCCGTGATGATGTCATGGCCAAGCCGGGTGCCGAGATAGGGTGAATCCTCCGGCGAAAGCTCCAGATCGGGCGCATCGGGAAAGCGGATCGGCCCGCCGTTGTAGCCCCGGATCACGCGCGGCTTGACCCCGGTGGCATTGAAAGCGGGGGCAGTGTCGACATGGGCCAGGAAGCCGATGGTCGGCCCCTTGGCCGTTGCCGGGACGGTGGCAAGGACGGTGCCGTAGTCGGTGAGCGTCACCTCCTCGGCCCCGATCGCGCGCAGTTCCTCGACCAGAAGGTTCAGCAGGTCGAACTGCCGTGCGGTGCTGGGGGCGGTCTTGCTGTCTTCGTCGCTTTGGGTATCGATCGTGCAGTAGCGGATGAGACGCTCTTCCAGCTCGCGGTCGAATTCGGTGCGCATGATGGGTCCCTTACAGCGAGGCGGCGTCGTAAAGCGGGGTCAGGCTGTGGCCCCAGGGTCCGTTGTAAAGGTCGAGCCAGTTGTCCGCCTGGACCTTGCCGGTCTTCAGGCTTTCGACCAGCGGGAGGAGCTGGACTTCTTCGCCCAGGCCCCGCGCGACCAGCCCCGCATGGGAGAGGCCCACCGCAGCGCGGGCGAGGTCAAGAAGCTTGACCCCTCCGGCTTCGCCTTGCAGGGCCGAGACGGAGGCGGCAACGCGCAGCCCTTCGCGGGTCTCGGCGTCGAGGCCCCTGACCAGGTCCCAGGCGGAATCGAGCGCGGTTTGGTCATACATCAGCCCGACCCAGAAGGCAGGCAGTGCTGCGATATGCGTCTGATCGCCGCAATCGGCGCCGCGCATCTCGATGAACTTCTTCGCCCGCGCCTCGGGGAAGACGGTGGTCATGTGGTCGGCCCAGTCAGAGAGCGTGGGCTTTTCGCCCGGCAGCGCCGGAAGCTTTCCGGCCAGGAAATCGCGGAAGCTCTGCCCCAGCGCGTCGATGTATTTCCCGTCGCGGTAGACGAAGTACATCGGCACGTCGAGCACCCAGTCGACATAGCGCTGAAAGCCCATGCCCTTGTCGAAGACGAAGGGCAGCATCCCGGTGCGGCTGGCGTCGAGGCTGCGCCAGATCCGGCTGCGCCAGCTGCGGAACCCGTTCGGCTTGCCCTCGAAGAAGGGCGAGGACGCGAAGAGCGCGGTGGCGACGGGTTGCAGGGCCAGCGCGACGCGGAGCTTCTGCACGAAGTCGGCTTCCGAGCCGTAGTCGAGGTTCACCTGCACGGTGCAGGTGCGGTACATCATCTGCGTGCCATGGGTGCCGACTCGGCCCATGTAGTCGGTCATCAGGCGGTAGCGGCCCTTGGGCATGACCGGCATCTGGTCGTGGGTCCATTCGGGGGCGGCGCCGATGCCCATGAACCTGACCCCCATCGGCTCGGCGATGGAACGGACCTCGTCCAGATGGTTTTGCAGCTCGGCCCCGACATCCAGCGTCGAGGTGAGGGGCGCGCCGGACAGCTCGAACTGGCCACCGGGTTCCAGGCTGATGTTGGCCCCGTTCCGGGTGAGGCCGATGACATGCTCGCCCTCGCGGAGCGGGTGCCAGCCGTAGCGGGATTCGAGTTGGGCGAATATCGCCGAGATCGAGCGGTCGCCGGCATAGGGGAGCGGCAGGCGGGTGTCGGTCAGCCAGCCGAATTTCTCGTGCTCGGCGCCGATGCGCCAGTCGGCGGCGGGCTTGCAGCCGGACTCCATGTAGGCGGCGAGCTGGTCGAAGCTTTCGATGGGTCCGCCGCCGGACTGAGGGATGGACATGGAACGGGCTCCGGGACTGCGCTGGTTCGGCTGGGGTCCGGCCTTCAAAACCGGACGCCAAGCGGTGTCAGGGGGCGGGGGGCAAGTCAAGGGGGCGCGAAGGGAGTTGGCGGGCTGTCCACGGTGGACAGGAAATCCGTCGCAACAGAATCAACGGGTTGCGCGCGGACGTTATAGTTCTGTTAGGATTTGAACAGATGAATTGTCGCGTTTGCCGGTCCTTTGGCGAGCCCTCCGGTCTAAAAATTTTCTAGAAAATTTTTAGACCGGGACCATGCCGGCGCCTTTGCGGGCCCAGATCAGGCGGTCGACCTCGGCCAGCGCGATCACGCGACTGTCCGAAGGGGGAGCGTCGGACCCAAGGGCGGCGACCAGTGCGGCCATATCGATGCCGGGCAGCGTGGCGAAAGCGTCGAAGAGCGCCTCGGCCCCGTCGGATTCGACCGGGATGTGCAGAAGCTGGCCGTCGGCCTGTTTCAGCTTCCAGATACGGCGGCCACGCAGCGTGAGGAGGCGAAGCTCCACCAGGTCCGGCAGTCCGACGAAGCCGCCGACGCGCGGGCCGTAATAGGCGATCTGCGCCTCGGTGACGCGGACGATGCCAGGGGCTTCGCCCTCTTGCTGAAAGCGCAGCCGTCGCCAGGCGGTGTGTGCCCAGCCCGCACCCATGGCAAGGAGCGCCAGGCCGAGGGGGGTGAGGAAGTAGCCGCCTCGCGTGGCGGTCCAGAGCCCCAGCAGGGCCAGACTGGCTGCGACCAGCACCTCGCGCCAACGAAGGGCGGCTGCGGCCAGTTCGGGGCGGATGAAGCTCAACGCCAGTCCCCGCAGGCGGCCTGCCAGAGGGTGAGGGCGGCGACGGCGGCGGTGTCGGCGCGGAGGATCCTCGGGCCGAGGCTGAGGGGGATGACGTTGGGCTTGCCGCGCAGCTTCCCGGCCTCCTCGGCGGAGAAGCCGCCCTCGGGGCCGATCAGGATGGCGGCGGGGCCTCGGGTGGGGGCGATGGTGGCAGGTTGGTCGAGGGCAGTCTCGTCGCACCAGTAGAGGCGGCGGTCTGCGGGCCATTTCGTCAGGAGCCTGTCGAGGGGCTGGAGGTCGGTGACTTCGGGAACATGGGTCGCGCCGCATTGTTCGGCGGCCTCGATGGCATGGGCTTGCAGACGGTCCTGCCGGATGCGCTCGGCGTTGGTGTGGCGGGTCTGGACGGGGAGGATGCGGGCGGCGCCAAGTTCGACCGCCTTCTCGACGATGAAATCGGTGCGGGCCTTCTTGATCGGCGCGAAGAGGAGCCAGAGGTCGGGAGGCAGCTGGAGGGGCCGGGTCTGCGTGTCGGAGATGACGATGGCGCTGCGTTTCGTCGCCTCTGCCAAGGTGGCACGCCATTCGCCATCCTTGCCGTTGAAGAGCAGGATGGCCGCACCCGTGCCAAGCCGCATGACGCCGGTCAGGTAGTGCGCCTGCTCCGGCGACAGGCGCACCGCTTGCCCCGGGGCAAGGGGCTGATCTACATAGAGCCTGATCTTTGCATCCATGAGCATGAACCTATGAGCCAAGCGCCCGAATTGCCAGAGGCCGCCCCTTCCGGCCAGGTCGCGGATGCGCCAAAGGCGAATTGGGTGGACCTCTATGCCCCGGGTCCGGCGCGGCCCTATCTGCGACTGAGCCGGGCGGACCGGCCGATCGGAACCTGGCTTCTGCTGATCCCCTGTCTCTGGGCGCTGGCTCTGGCGGGGGGCGTCGGAGGGTTCCGGGGCTGGGACCTGTGGCTCGCGCTGTCCTGTGGTGTCGGGGCGTTCCTGATGCGCGGAGCGGGCTGCACCTGGAACGACATCACAGACCGGGACATCGACGCGCAGGTGGCGCGGACGCGGTCGCGGCCGCTGCCCTCGGGTCAGGTGACGGTGAGGGGGGCGTTGGCCTGGATGGCGGCGCAGGCGCTGGCGGCGGCGGCGATCCTGTTCAGCTACAACTGGCTGGCGGTGGGGCTGGGGGTCGCCTCTCTGGCGCTGGTCGCGATCTATCCCTTTGCCAAGCGCTTCACCTGGTGGCCGCAGGTTTTCCTGGGGCTGGCGTTCAACTGGGGCGCGCTGCTGGCCTGGGCGGCCCATGCGGGCGAGGTGCCTCCGGCGGCAGTGGCGCTGTACGCGGCGGGGATCGCCTGGACTCTGTATTACGATACGATCTATGCGCATCAGGACATCGAGGATGACGCACTGATCGGCGTGAAATCCACGGCGCGGCTGTTTGGCGACCAGAGCCGTGCCTGGCTCTGGGGATTCTTCGCGGTGACGCTGGTGCTGTTCGCCCTTGCCGTGGTGCTGGCCCATGCCGGGGCGCATCGGCCGCTGGCCTTCGTCGTGGCGCTGGCGGGCGTTTGGACGATGGGGCTGCAAATGGGTTGGCAGATGCGCCATCTGGACCTGGATGACCCGGCGTCATGCCGGACGACATTCTGGTCGAACCGGGACGCCGGGCTGATCCCCTTGCCGTTTCTTGCCGCTGCCGCATGGCTTGGTTGAACCCGGTCGCGCGAACCCCTAGGAAGCAGGGGGCGCGCTCAAGGCGCCTGAGTCTATCGGAAGTCCATTGTTGCTGCCTCATCTTCGCAAGCTCAACCCGACCACCCTGGCGCTTCTGGCCTTCATCCTGGCCGCCGGGGTGATGTTCTCGGTCGCCTACAGCGCGGCGCTGGTGATCGAACAGCGGACCGAGAAAGCGGTGACGGCAAGGCTTCATGCCGAGAAGATCGACTGGATCACCGTCACCACCGAGGGGTTGCAGGTGCGGCTCACGGGGACCGCACCGAACGAAGCGGCGCGGTTCCGGGCGGTGAACAAGGTGGGCGAGGTCATCGACAGCTCGCGCATTCGCGACCGGCTGGACGTGGCGCCGACGACCGGGATCGAGGCGCCGAAGTTCTCGGTCGAGATGCTGCGGACCGAGGACGAGGTGCAGTTGAGCGGGCTGATCCCGGAAACCCCCGGCGACGGCGGGATGAGCGAAGAGGACCTTGCGGCGGCGGCGGCGGCGCTGGCGCAGGGGAGCGAACTGCCCGACATGCTGGAGACGGCGGATTATCCCGCCCCGGCGCACTGGAACGAGGCCCTGGCCTTCGGGCTCAAGGCGCTGGAGCGGCTGCAACTGTCCAAGGTCTCGGTCAGCGCCGACCGCGTCGAGGTCAAGGCCATCGCCGACAGCGAGGAGCAGAAGCGCCAGCTGGAGCGCGATTTGCGCGCCATCGCACCCGAGGAGGTTCGGCTGGTGCTGGACATCTCGGCCCCGCGCCCGGTGATCACGCCCTTCACCCTGCGCTTCGTGGTCGATGCCGAGGGGGCGCGGTTCGACAGCTGCTCGGCGGATACGGAACGGGCGCGGGGGCAGATCCTGCGGGCGGCGGCTGCTGCGGGGGTCGAGGGCTCTCCCGTCTGCCAGCTGGGCCTTGGCACCCCGACGCCGCGTTGGGCCGAGGCGGTCGCGCTGGCGATGACGGCGGTGAAGGAGCTGGGGTCGGGGTCGATCACCTTCTCCGACGCGGATGTGACGCTCTTGGCGGGCAGCGAGGTGCCGCAGGCCACATTCGACAAGGTGGTGGGGGATCTTGAGACCGGACTGCCGGACGTCTTCTCGCTGACATCGACGCTGGAGAAGAAGGAAACCGCCACCGAGGGTCCGGCGGAGTTCACCGCGGTGCTGGCCGAGGACGGCAGGGTAGAGCTGCGCGGGCGGCTGACCGACGAGATGCAGCGGCAGGCGGTGGATGCCTTCGCGCGCTCGGCCTTTGCCGGGGCCGAGGTGCGGACCGCGACGCGGGTGGACGAGACGCTGCCCGACGGTTGGCCAGTGCGGGTGCTGGCGGGGCTGAAGGCGCTGGCCGAGGTCGAGCACGGCAGGCTCCTGGTGCGGGCCGACCTGGTGGAAGTGACGGGGGTCACCGGCTCGAAGGAGGCGCGGGGGCGGATCACGCAGATCCTGTCCGAGGAGCTGGGCCAGGGCGAGACCTTCCGGGTCAATGTGCGCTATGACGAGGCGCTGGACCCGATCGCCAGCCTGCCCACGCCCGAGGAATGCGCCGCGAATGTGAACGCGGTGATCGCGCGGACGAAGATCACCTTCACGCCGTCCTCGGCCGAGATCGCCACCACGGCGCGGCCGGTGCTGGACGAGCTGGCGGCGATCCTGTCGAACTGCCCGCCGATGCAGATGGAGATCGGTGGCCATACCGACAGCCAGGGGTCCGAGGGCGGCAACCAGGCGCTGTCCCAGGCGCGGGCCGAGGCGGTGCTCTTGGCCTTGCAGGGCCGTCGGGTGGATGTCTCCGGAATGACGGCGCTTGGCTATGGCGAGGCGCAGCCGATTGCCGACAACCAGACCGAGGAAGGCCGCGAGGCCAACCGGCGGATCGAATTCGTGCTGAAGGGCAGCACGGTCGCCAGTGTCGAGGCGGACAGCACCGAGACCGCCCCCGGCGCGGAGGGCGGAGTGGCCCCTGCCCCGGCGGAAGACGCCGCCGCCTCCGGCCCCGATTTCTCGGGCGATACCAGCCCCTCGGTCGCCCCGACCGAAAAGACCATGGCTCCGAAGCCCCGCCCCGAAGGCCTGAAGGCCGAGGAATAAAGATGAACCGCACCGAATTCGTTGTCGCCACCGCCATCATCCTGCTGGTCGCCTTCGCGATGGGCTGGTTCACCCACTGGCTTCTGCACCGCTTCACAAGGGTCCAGGGCGGCGACATGGCCGAGATGGACAAGCTGGCGCAGTCGCTGCACGAGGCGGAGGAACTGCGCGACCAGGCGCTGGCCTATCTCGAGCAGCGCGAGGCGGAACTGACCAACCACATCAGCCAGACCGAGGCCGAGTTGAAGGCCGCGATGGAGGGATTGCGCGACGCAAGGCACGAGGCCGAGGAGATGCGGGCCTATATCGAGCGGATGCACGCGAACGGGTGAAGGGCGGGGCAAATTCCTTCGAAGGAATTCGGCAAATCTTTTCGAAGAGATTTGCGGCCCCCTGTCGGAACAAGTCCAGCTTGCCGGGGATTTGACCGAGGCCTGGCCTGAAGCTGGCCTTGGAACTGGACATACCCTGCCCCGCATGGCACCTGTCTGCCCAAAGCATAAGGAGGCCCACCCATGCTCGATTCCGTGACCGATCTCGCATCGCTGCTGAAAGACCCGTCGCTTCTGGTGTTCAAGTCCTATGTCGCTGGCGAGTGGATCGAAGCCGACGACGGCTCAACCTTCCCGGTGACGAACCCCGCTCGTGGCGACGTGATCTGCCAGTTGCCGAACCTTGGCCGGGTGGAAGCCGCCCGCGCGATCAAGGCTGCCCATGCTGCGCACCGCGAATGGGCCAAGCGCACCGGCAAGGAACGCGCGCAGGTGCTGCGCAAGTGGTTCGACCTGTGCATGGCGAACCAGGACGACCTGGCGACGATCCTGACCGCCGAGATGGGCAAGCCGCTGGCCGAGGCCAAGGGCGAAATCGCCTATGGCTCCAGCTACATCGAGTTCTACGGCGAGGAAGCCAAGCGCACCTATGGCGACATCATCCCCGGCCACCAGCGCGACAAACGCATCCATGTGCTGAAGCAGCCCATCGGGGTTGCGGCCTCGATCACGCCCTGGAACTTCCCCAATGCGATGATCGCGCGGAAGGTCGCCCCTGCCCTTGCGGCGGGCTGTGGTTTCGTGGCGCGCCCGGCGGCGGAGACGCCGCTGTCTGCGCTGGCGCTGGCGGTTCTGGCGGAGCGCGCAGGGGTTCCGGCGGGTCTCTTCTCGGTCATCACCTCGAAGCGGTCGTCGGACATCGGGAAAGAGTTCTGCGAGAACCCCTTGATCCGCAAGCTGACCTTCACCGGGTCGACCGAGGTGGGCCGCATCCTGTTGAAACAGGCGGCGGACCAGGTGCTGAAATGCTCGATGGAGCTGGGCGGCAATGCGCCCTTCATCGTCTTCGACGACGCCGATCTGGATCTGGCGGTGGAAGGGGCGATGATCTCGAAGTTCCGCAACAACGGCCAGACCTGCGTCTGCGCCAACCGGATCTACGTGCAGGCCGGGGTCTATGACGCCTTCGCCAAGAAGCTGACGGCGGCGGTCGAGAAGCTTTCCATCGGCGACGGGCTGAAGGCTGGCGTTACCACCGGCCCGCTGATCAACGAAGCCGCGATGGACAAGGTCGAGGAGCATATCGCCGACGTGCTGGCCGGGGGCGGCAAGGTCGTGACCGGGGGCAAGCGGCACGAGCTGGGCGGGTCGTTCTTCCAGCCGACGGTCGTGACTGGGGTGAAGCCCGACATGAAGGTGGCGACCGAGGAAACCTTCGGGCCGCTCGCGCCCTTGTTCAGGTTCGACACCGAGGAAGAGGTGATCGAGCTGGCGAATGCCACGATCTTCGGGTTGGCGTCGTATTTCTATGCCCGCGACATCGGGCGGATCACCCGGGTGCAGGAAGCGCTGGAATACGGGATGGTGGGCGTGAACACCGGCCTGATCTCCAACGAGATGGCGCCCTTCGGCGGGGTCAAGCAGTCGGGCCTCGGGCGCGAAGGGTCGCGCCACGGGATCGACGACTACATGGAGCTGAAATACGTCTGCCTGTCGGTCTGACCGGGCAGACGATGGTTCCACAAGGGGCGGCTTTCGGGCCGCCCTTTTTTGTTGCTGTGCATTTACGCAGCCCTTTGCCGCAGGTGGGGCCCTCTGGAAGGTCGGCTGGCGATGCACTAGCTTTTCGGTTCAGGTTCAACGGATGCAAGGTTCAGCCATGCCGAACGACTATACCCCGCCAAAGGTCTGGAAATGGGAGCAGCCCTCGGGCGGTACTTTCGCAAGCATCAACCGTCCCGTCGCCGGGCCGACGCATGACAAGGCGCTGCCGGTGGGCAAGCATCCCTTGCAGCTTTATTCGCTGGCGACACCGAACGGGATCAAGGTGACGATCCTCCTGGAGGAGCTGCTGGAGGCGGGGTTCGATGCCGAATACGACGCCTGGCTGATCGAGATCGGCAAGGGCGACCAGTTCGGGTCCGGCTTCGTCGAGGTGAACCCGAATTCCAAGATCCCGGCGCTGATGGATCACGGCGCGAACCCGCCCCAACGGGTGTTCGAGTCTGCCTCGATCATGCTGTATCTGGCCGAGAAGTTCGGCGGGGCCTTCATCCCGAAGGATCCTTCGGAGCGGGCCGAGATGTTCAGCTGGCTGTTCTGGCAGATGGGCTCGGCGCCCTTCGTCGGCGGGGGGTTCGGGCATTTCTACGCCTATGCTCCGGTGAAGATCGAATATGCGATCAACCGCTATGCGATGGAGGCCAAGCGCCAGCTGGACGTGCTCGACCGGCATCTGGCCACGCATGAGTGGATGGCGGGGGAATATTCGCTGGCCGACATGGCGATCTGGGCCTGGTACGGCGGCCTGGTCCTGGGCCGGTCCTACAACGCGGCGGAATTCCTGGATGCGGACAGCTACAAGCACGTCATGGCCTGGGCCCGGCGCATCGACGCCCGCCCGGCAGTGATCCGGGGCCGCAAGGTCAACCGGACCTGGGGCGAACCCTGGGAGCAGCTGCCGGAGCGCCATTCGGCGGCAGATTTCGACAAGCTGCCCAAGGCGCCCTGAGCCGCAGATCGGATGGATTGAGCCAGCCCGGGGCTTCGCCTAGGCTGGCCGCAAGACCGACCGGGAGAGCGCGACATGACACCCCACCGCATTGCCGTCGTCACCGGAGCCGCAGGAGGATTGGCGCGCGCCTTCGTCGACCGGCTTCTCCTGGACGGGATGACGGTGGTGGGCGTCGACATCGACGGCCCTGCCCTGCTGGCGATGGCGGCGGACCGTGCGGGATTCGTGGCCGAGGCGGTGGACCTGACCGACCCCGAGGCGATTGCCGACCTGTTCGACCGGCTGACCGTGCGCTTCGGCGGGGTGGACGCGCTGGTGAACAACGCCGGGACCTGCTTCATGTCGGATTTCCCCGACATCCCGGCGGCAGAGCTGGACCGGCAGATGGCGATCAACTTCTCCTCGGCCTTCCATTGCTGCCAGGGGGCGGTGAAGGCGATGGCCGGCCGGCCGGGGGTGCGGAAGATCGTCAACATCTCGTCGAACGGCGCCTACAATTTCGATGTCTTCGACCCGCCGCACTATCGGGCATCCAAGGCGGCGATGGACACGCTGACCAAGGATCTTGCGCGGCGCTATGCACGCGAGAAGATCGCGGTGAACTCCATCGCGCCGGCGATGACCGAGACGCCCCTCTTCAACGTGCTGACCGAGGAGGTACTGGCGAAGGCGATCGGCGCGATGCCGCACGGGCAGGCGATGCAGCCGGAGGAGATTGCGGCCTGGGTGGGTTTCCTGATCTCGCCTGCGGGGAATGTGTGTTCGGGGAACGTGATCATCCTGAACCAGGGGCGCGACGTGCGGTGAAGGGGACCAAATTCCTTCAGTAAGGAATTTGACAAGAATTTTACTTAAAATTCTTGGGGTTGCGCGAGGGGGCGGATGAAGGTCACCATACACAAGCTGTTCGACTACCTGCTGGAGACCACCGCCGCCGAGCCGCCGGAGTGTTTCATCGGGTTTTCGCTCGCGCGCTCGCCCCGGCTGAAAGACTTCCTCGCGGAGCTCGACCCCGCGCTGTCGCTGGACTGGAACGGCAAGAGCTTCCTCGGCCTTCCGGCCCTGCGGCAGCGGGTGCTGGATCAGGCAGGGCTGGACCTGCCCCCGGACAGCGTGCTGATCACGGCAGGGGCGGCGGAGGCGAACTACCTACTGTTCCGGCAGTTGCTGAGTGCGGGCGACGAGGTGATCACCGAGGCTCCCGGCTGGCCGCAGGCAGGCGTCATGGCGAAGGCCATCGGCGCACGGCTGGTGGAGGTTCCCCGCGACGAGGCGCAAGGCTGGGCGCTGGACCCCGACTGGGTGGCACGGGCGATCACGCCCCGGACGCGGATGATCTTCCTGACCAATCCGAACAACCCCACCGGGCGGCTGATCCCCGAGGCCGATCTGCATGCGCTGGCGGCACTGGCCGAGCGGCACGGCATCTGGCTGGTGGTGGACGAGGTCTATGCGGGGCTGGAATGGGTTGGCGCGCGACTGCCCTCCATCGCCGGGTTGACGCGGTTCGGGATCACCACGGGGTCGGTGTCGAAGGCGTTGGGGTTGCAGGGGCTGCGCACGGGCTGGATGGTCTGCCAGTCGCCCGAGGTGATCCGCGATGCGATGATCCTGCGCGAGAATAGCTCCGAGATCATGAACGTCCTTGGCGAACATATCGCCGAGATTGCGCTCAGGCCCGAGCGGCTGGCGGCGGCGCTGGGGCGGGCGCGGGCGGAAGGCGCCGAGGTGCTGGACCGGCTGGACCGTTTCGTGAGCGACGAGCCGCGCCTGAACTGGCACCGGCCCGAGGCGGGGCTGATCGGCCTGGCGCGGGTGACGGGGACCGACGGCGAATCGTTGGCGCGGGCGCTTCTGGCACCCCCCTACCGGACGTTTCTTCTGCCCGGATCGGCCTACGGCTTGGCCCACCACATCCGCATCGGGGCGGGGGGCGGTCCGGAAGCGCGGCTGGAGGAAGGTTTAGGACGGCTTTCGGCGCTGCTCGCCAGCGACCGGACTTGACGCAACCATCTGATTCATAATGCGTTATCCCATAACAAGACCGCGCTTTCCCCTAGCGCGGCGCTGATTTTGCCTAGCGGGACCGGCAGGCCCATAACCAGTGGCATCAACCCGAGCTGCTTCGGGAAACCCACGAAAGGACACGCCATGCTGCTCTCTGTCATGAATGCGAAGACCACCCTGATCGCCGGCCTGACCGCGCTTTCCATCGCGGCGGTGCCTGCCACCCCAGCGCTCGCCTGGGGTGACAAGGAACAGGGCTTCGTCGCCGGCGTCACCACCGCGATCATTGTCGACGAACTGCTGAAGAACAATCGCAAGGCCCGGCTTTATGACCGCGGCTACACCGCCACCCCGACCTATGTCGAGCCACGCCCGGTCTACGTCGAGCCACGCCACACCACGTCGATCTACGGCACGCCGGCGGCCCGCGCCTTCCAGAGCTATTCGCTGGGCGAACGCAAGGCGATCCAGCGCAACCTGCGCGCCTGGGGCTACTATCGCGGCGGGATCGACGGCGCCTTCGGGCCGGGCACCTACAATGCCGTCGCCGCCTATGCCCGCGACGAGGGCCAGAGCCTGAGGTCCACCTCTGCCGCCTATGGCGTCTACGACGGGCTGCTTTACTGACCTGACTTCCCTTGGTCCAGGATTTGAAAAGCCCCGCAACCCCCGGCCCGGCCCCCGTCCGGACCGGGGGTCTTTTTGTCCGGGGGAGGGATTTTCGCGCCCGGCCCAAGGCCCGATCCAAGGACTGCCCTTCGGCGCGCGTCCCAGATAACGTGATGCTGATGGACACGCCCGACGAGATGCTGGCGACTGCTGCTGCCCAAGGCGACCGGGCGGCCTTTGCCGTGCTGGTCGGGCGGCATTACGACCGCATCCATGGCCTTGCCTGGCGGCTGACCGGCGTGAAGGCCGAAGCCGAGGACCTGACGCAGGACATCTGCGCGGCGCTGCCGGTGAAGCTGCGGAACTGGCGCGGCGAGGCACGGTTCACCACCTGGCTGTACCGGGTGGTGGTGAATGCGGCGCATGATCTTCGTCGCCGACAGCAGACCCGCAGCCGCGCCGCGCAGGGCTGGGGCGACTGGGAGATTGCGCGACAGGACGAGATCGCGGTGCAGGCCGAGGCGGCGGACTGGCTGGCGCAGGCGATGACGCGGTTGAGCCCCGAGCTGCGCGATACGGTGGCGCTGGTGCTGGGCGAGGAGATGACGCAAGGAGAGGCGGGGGTGGTGCTGGGCGTGTCCGAGGGGACGATTGCCTGGCGGATGAGCGAAGTGAAGAAACGCCTGCGGGCCATGGCGAAGGAGGAGGCGAAATGACCGAAGATCTTGACGACCTCCGCCGCGCGCTGAAGGCGGCCCCTGCGCCGGATGACGATGCGAAGGCGCGCGCCATGCAGCTGGCGATGGAAAATTTTGACCGGCTCCAAGGATCGACCGAGCTGCCCCGTTCCAGTGAGGACCGCCACGAGGCGGCCCCCCTGAACGGAGTACGTCGCATGTTGAATTACCTGACCTCCCGCCCTGCCCTTGCCGCCACCACCTCGGTCGCGGCGCTGATCATCGGTGTCGCGGTGATCCTGCCGGTGGCCGACCTGCGCCTCGGCAAGCCGACCGTGGTCGAAGCGCCGAAGACCGTTCCGCCGGTGGAAACGCCAGTCGCGGAAGCGCCGGTGACGACCGAGGCGCAGGCCCCGGAAAAGGAAGCCGTTGCCGCGACGGGGGACGAGGCTGCGCCCGGTGTCGAGGGCACCGTCGTGACCGACAGCGCCGCCAGTGCGGCGACGGACGCGACCGTGGCGAAGCCGACGACGGTTGTCACGCCCTCGGACGAACTGGCGCGTGCCGACGATGGCAATGCCGACGCGACGCTGGCCCAGCCCGAGCCCGAGGCTCCGATGGAGATGGCGGAGGAAGCCATGCCTGCCGACCCGGCGGTTGGTGGCCTGGTGATGGATGCCGAACCGCGCCTGCGGGCGGAGGCGAAGATGGAAGGCGACGGCGCGATGGCCTATCTGCCCGCGCCCTCCACCGCGATTGCCACCGCGCCGGACATCATGCCCGCGCCGGTGGAGAACACCGAGGCCTATTCCAACGAGGCCCCGAACCCGGTGAAGATGACGGCGGAGGAGCCGGTCTCGACCTTCTCCATCGACGTGGATACCGCCTCCTATGCCGTGGTGCGGTCCTCCTTGACCGGGGGCTACCTGCCCACGCCCGAACAGGTGCGAGTGGAGGAGATGGTGAACTATTTCCCCTATGCCTATGCGGCGCCCGAGGGGGATGCGGCCTTTGCCTCGACCGTGTCGGTGATGCCGACGCCCTGGAACCCCGGCACGCGGCTCGTCACCATCGGCATCCAGGGGGCGCTGCCGGAAGTGACGGCAAGGCCGCCGCTGAACCTGGTGTTCCTGATCGACACCTCGGGGTCGATGGAGGATGCCAACAAGCTGCCGCTCTTGAAGCAGTCGCTGTCCTTGATGCTGGCGGAACTGCGGCCGGAGGATCAGGTCTCCATCGTCACCTATGCCGGGTCCGCCGGAGAGGTGCTGCCGCCGACCAAGGCCGCCGACCGCGCGGCGATCATGGCGGCGCTCGACAACCTTGCTGCCGGTGGCTCTACCGCCGGGGCCGAGGGGCTTGAGCTGGCCTATCAGGTGGCCGAGGGCATGAAGGCGGACGGTGAGGTCACGCGCATCCTGCTGGCCACCGACGGCGACTTCAACGTGGGTGTCAGCGATCCCGACGGGCTGGAGGCCTATGTCGCCAAGAAGCGCGAGAGCGGCACCTATCTGTCGGTCCTGGGCTTCGGGCGCGGCAACCTGGACGACGCGGTGATGCAGGCCTTGGCGCAGAACGGGAACGGGACGGCGGCCTATATCGACACTTTGTCGGAAGCCCGCAAGGTGCTGGTCGACCAGCTGACCGGGGCTTTGTTCCCGATTGCGGATGACGTGAAGATCCAGGTCGAATGGAACCCGGCCACGGTCGCGGAATACCGGCTGATCGGCTATGAGACGCGGTCCCTTCGCCGCGAGGATTTCAACAACGACAAGGTCGATGCGGGCGAGATCGGGGCGGGGACGCAAGTGACGGCGATCTACGAGGTGACGGCGCCGGGGTCGGATGCCTTGCTGAACGATCCCCTGCGCTATGGCGCGGCCCCGGCGGAGGGGACGGCGGGGGAACTGGGCTTCCTGCGGCTGCGCTGGAAGGCTCCCGGTGAGGACAATTCGACGCTGGTGGAAACGCCGATCACCGGGCAGGAGGCGGCGTCGACGGAAACCCGCTTCGCCGCCGCCATCGCCGGGTTCGGGCAGCTTCTGCAAGGCTCGGTCTACCTGGGCGACTGGGGCTGGGACGAGGCCATCGCGCTGGCGGTGGCGAACCGGGGCGAGGATGCCTTCGGCTACCGGGTCGAGGCGGTGAACCTGATGCGGCTGGCACAGAGCCTGGCGGCGAACTGACCGCGCAGATCACTTGCGCGTGAGGGGCCGGCCGGTGCGGGATGAAACCCGCTCCGGCTGCGTCGTTCTGTTCAGGTGGCCGCGATGGTCGCTCGCCACGGCTTCCGGCCTGCGAAGCCCGATGGAGGATTTCCGATGACCCGTTCCGTGCTTGCCTTCGCCGCTGTTGCGCTTCTGGCGGTGCCCGCCCTGGCCGAAAACATGGCCGTGATGGAGAAGGACGGCGTTCTGACCGATGCCAACGGCATGACGCTTTACATCTTCGACAAGGACGAGGGCGGCATGTCCGCCTGCTATGACAACTGCGCGGTGAACTGGCCGCCGCTGATCGCCGCCGCCGATGCCGTGGCCGAGGGCGAATACGGCCTGACCGACCGCACCGACGGCACGAAGCAGTGGACCTATGACGGGATGCCGCTGTACCTCTGGATCAAGGACACCAAGCCGGGCGACATGACGGGTGACGGCGTCAACGGCGTCTGGCACACCGCCAAGGCAGACTGACGCAAGGACCCGGCTGGCAATGCCATTCCTGGACCAGATCGAGGCCGCTATCCCGGGCCTGCGCGCCTATGCCCGGGCGCTGACGCGCGACCGCGAGGCGGCGGACGATCTGGTCCAGGACACGCTCGAGACGGCGCTGGCGCGGCAGGGTCAGTGGCGCGGCGAGGGTCCGGTGCGGGCCTGGCTGTGCCGCATCCTGATGAACCGCTTCCGCGACGGCTTGCGGCGGAACCGTCCTGCGGCCACCGTCCTGGCGCTGGTGCCGGACCTGGCCGATGCCTCCGACGCCCGTGTTGCCGAAGGACGGCTCGCGCTGTCCGAGGTTCATGCCGCGATGGGGCGCCTGCCCGAGGACCAGCGCGCGGCGTTGCTGTTGGTGGCACTGGAGGGGATGAACCTTGCCGAAGCGGCAAGCGTGCTGGGCTGTGCCGAGGGTACGCTCGCCTCGCGGCTGGCCCGGGCGCGTCAGGCCTTGCGGCAGATGACGGGGCGCGGGGCACGGTCGCCCCGGAGCGGAAAGGTAAGCGAGTGATGCCGGATATCGCGTCGATCCCTGCGGAAGAGGCCCTGCGGCTGCGGCACGGCAGCGCCTCCGATCAGGCGCGGCTTCAGGCGCTTGCGGTCGAGGATGCCGCCTTGGCCGCGCGTCTGGCTGACTGGGACCGCGAGGATGCCGCCTTGCGGGCACTTTACGCGCCGGTCGCGGACGAGCCCCTGCCTGCCCGCCTGCTGGCTCCGCTGGCGGAAGCCCGGCGCCGGTCTCCCCGCGCGACCGCGCCGTTCTGGCGCATCGCGGCTGCCGTCGCATTGCTGGCCCTGGGTTTCGCCGCCGGTTGGGGGGGCGCACTCCTCACTCAAGCCCCGCCCGCGCCGACCCTGGCGCAGGCGGCGATGACCAGCTTTGCCACCTATTCCGTCGAGACCCGGCATCCTGTCGAGGTCGGCGCCGAGGACGAAGCGCATCTGGTGCAATGGCTGTCCAAGCGGCTTGGCACACCGTTCCGCCCGCCGAACCTGTCGCAGGATGGCTTCCGGCTGATCGGCGGGCGGCTTTTGCCGGGCAGGGCCTCTCCCGCCGCGCTCTTGATGTACGAGGACGATCTGGGGCGGCGGCTGGCGCTTTACCTCACCCGCAGCGCGGATGGCGAGAGCGACCTGGCCTTTGCCGAAGAGCCCGGACGCCAGGCGTTCTGGTGGATCGAGGGCGATCTTGGTTGCGCATTGGTCGGGGACTTGCCGCGCGACACGCTGCGGCGGCTGGCCATCGCGGCCTATCACGACCTGACCGAGGCCTGACCCCAGCGGCCCGGCGGTCGTGAAAAGGGGCGCGCCGGTTTCCCGACGCGCCCCTTGGTTCCCGGGTGGGATGGCTCAGTTCACCGCTTCAGGCTTGGCCTCGATCACCGGTGTCGCACCATTCGTATGAGCGATCTCGATCCGGCGCGGCTTCATCGCCTCGGGCACTTCGCGGACGAGGTCGATGTGGAGCATCCCGTGCTCATGCACCGCGCCCGCGACGCGGACATGATCGGCAAGAGCGAAGCGGCGCTCGAAGGCGCGGGTGGCGATGCCGCGGTGCAGGTAGCTGCGTTCGGTGTCCTCGGCGGTCTTGCGGGCCGAGACGAAGAGCGCGCCATCGCGGACCTCGACGCTCAGTTCCTCGGGGGTGAAGCCGGCGACGGCGATGGAGATGCGATAGGCATCCTCGGCGGTCTTCTCGATGTTGTAGGGCGGATAGGTGGGCTGGGCCACGTCGGTGGACAGCACCCGGTCCATCAGGTCGGCGATGCGGTCGAAGCCGACGGTGGCACGGTAAAGCGGCGCGAAATCAAGGTTGCGCATTGTCATCCTCCTGGAAGCGATGTCAGGGGCCTTCCCTTTTCGGGGGCAAGGCGGGTTCAGCCGGGCCCGTCATGGCACCCGGATGAGTGTCAGGTAGGAAGCGCAAATTGCGCTTTCAAGGGTTGGAAACCGCGATCAGGGCGGCGAGACGAAGCGCGCGCCGCCGGTGCCGCCATCGGGGCCCATGATGATTCGCTTGCCCGGCGTGCCGGGCATTCCGGAGGGCACAGTGCCGACCGTCGCGCCGGGGTTCGCCACGCTGAGGGCGTCACCCTTGCGCAGCGCGGCCTTCAGCCGGTCGACCTGTTCTGGCAGTTCCATCCCGAAGGCGATCGTCGTGCCGTCCATCTCGCCGCCTGCCGAGATGATCGAGACGATCTTCGCGCGATAGCCCGAGCGGTCGAACACCGGCGCGCCGGAGGAGCCGAAGGTCACGTCGCAGTCGAAGGCGATCAGCCGATCCTCGCGCCCGACGACCTTGCAGAGCCGCTGCCAGGACAGCACCTCTTCCCGCCCTTCCGCATAGGAGACGACGCTGACCTCGTCGCCGGTGCCGGGCCGGGCGACGCCGAAGGGCGAGATGACCGAACTGGGGATCGGGTCGGCCAGCTGCAACAGCGCCACGTCGCGCTCGACCATCTCGATCGACGCGGGGTTCTGCTTGCGGTAGGCAGGATCGACGATGGTGCGGGCGACCGGGACTTCGGCCAGCGAAATGCCGTGCGAGAAACCGGCCTTGAAGGTGATCCGTCCGGCATCGACGGGGCTGTCGTCCGGGTTCATCACGCAATGGGCAGCGGTCAGCACCAGGTTGGCGGCGATCAGGGCGCCGGTGCAGAAGCCACCGTTCTCGATGTCGACCCGGCCCACAGGCTCGAAGCCGCGCAGCTCCTCGCGCGTGGTCAGCTCGTCCAGCGACGAATTCCCGTCTGCGGCAGCAGGACCCGCCAGTGCCAGCAGGATGAAAAGCGCTTTCATGGCTTGACGAACTTTGCCCCCTCCCCATTGCCGCCGGAGAGCACGCTTACCGATTTGGCCCCGGTCCCCGACCCGGCGCGGCTGTCTTCCAGCGCGGCGCGCAGCGCGACCAGCGGCTCGGCCAGCGGGACGGCAACGGCGACCTTGCGGCCATCGACCTCGGCCTTGGCCGAGATCACCGAGACCACCCGCGCCACCCCGTCGCGGAAGGAGAAGACCGGCGCGCCGGAGGAGCCGAAATCGACGTTGCAGGTCAGGATCAGCGCCTGCCGCTGGCCAGCCAGTACCTCGCAGCCCTCCTGGATCGAGGGCGCCTCTTCCCGGTATTGCGCATAGGAGACGACTCCGACCGGATCGCCCTCGACCGGGGCGGCGCCGGTCTCGAAGGGCGCCAGCGAGGGAAGGCGGATCGGCTGGCTTAATTCCAGCAGCGCAATATCGTCGGTCACGCGGTCCAGCTTGTCCTCGGCGGAAAAGCGGTAGTCGGGGTGGGCGACGGCGCGGCTGACGCGGCGGTAGGCGACGGCGCGGCCATTGCGGAACCCGGCCTGGAATTCGATCTCTTCGGGGCGGAGCTTTACCCCGGTGGTCTTGTCGTAAAGGCAATGCGCGGCGGTCAGCACCAGCTGCGGGCCGATCAGCGCCCCGGTGCAGAAGCCGCGCTTGCCGAGGATCAGCTTGCCCACCGCATCCCAGCCACGCGAATCGTCGGCGGTCTCAAGCTTGACCATGCCGTCTTGCGCCCGTGTCGGCCCGGCAAGGGCGAGAAGCGCCAGCAGGAACAGGGCCCGGGGGATCAGGTGACGCATGGAACCCTCCCTTCCCCGCGCGGCCTTGAGGCCTATGCGATGACTTTGGCGGATTTGAGGCCTGTCGCGCAAGCGCGGGTTCGCGGTCACCCTGTCAAGGCGCGCGGCTGTGGCCCGCCGGTCGCCCAGTCGAGAAGCTCGACGGTATGGACGACGGGAATGGTGGTACCGGAGCCGATCTGCATCATGCAGCCGATGTTGCCTGCGGCGATGACCTGTGGGGATTTCGCCTCCAGCGTCTGCACCTTGCGGCGTTTCAGCTCGCCGCTGATCCCGGGTTGCAAAAGGTTGTAGGTCCCTGCTGACCCGCAGCAGAGATGGCTGTCGGCGGGTTCCACCACCTCGAACCCCGCGCGCTTCAGCAGGTCCTTCGGGGCGGATTTGATCTGCTGGCCGTGCTGAAGCGAGCAGGCGGCGTGATAGGCGACGCGCAGGCCCTTTGGCGCGCCCTGGGGCAGGCCGAGGGTGGCGAGGAGTTCGGAGATGTCCTTCGTCAGGCCCGCGACAGTGGCGGCGTCCTCGGCCAGGGGGTCGTTGCGGAACATATGGCCGTAGTCCTTCACCGTCGTCCCGCAGCCGGAGGTGTTGATGACGATGGCGTCCAGCCCCCCTGCCCGCTTCTCCGCCAGGAAGGCGCGGATGCTGGCGGCGGCCTGGGCATGGGCGAGCGCTTCCTTGCCCATGTGATGCGTCAGCGCCCCGCAGCAGCCCTGGCCTTTGGTGATGACCACCTCGCAGCCGAGGCGGCGGAGCAGGCGGATGGTGGCGTCGTTGATGTCGGTGTTCAGCGCCTTCTGCGCGCAGCCGGTCATGAGGGCGACCCGCATCCGGGGCTCACCTTGCGCCGGGAAGACCTGCGGATCGTCGTTGCGGCTCATGGGGGGGATGGTCTTCGGGGCCATCGCTAGCATGGCCTTCAGGCGCCTGTCGGGGATCGCCCAGGCGAAGGGTTTGCCGATCTTGGCGGCCAGCAGCGCCAGCCGGAAGCGGCGGGGATAGGGGATGATCCGGGCGAGGACGGCACGCAGGGTGCGGTCCATCAGGGGCCGCCGGTAAGTCTTTTCCACATGCGCGCGGGCATGGTCGATCAGGTGCATGTAGTGCACGCCGCTCGGGCAGGTGGTCATGCAGGCAAGGCAGGAGAGGCAGCGGTCCAGGTGCCTGACCGTCCTCTCGTCCGCCGGACGCCCCGCCTCCAGCATGTCCTTGATCAGGTAGATGCGGCCCCTCGGGGAGTCGAGTTCGTCGCCGAGGACCTGGTAGGTCGGGCAGGTGGCGGTGCAGAAGCCGCAATGCACGCAGGAGCGCAGGATCTGGTTCGCGCGGGCGATGCCGGGATCCTTCAGTTGCTCGGGAGTGAAATTCGTCTGCATCAGCCCATCATCCCCGGGTTGAGAATTCCGCGCGGGTCGAACCTCGCCTTCAGCGCGGCGACGAGTGCGGCCACTTCCGGCGCTTCGGGCGGAAAGACCGGCCCTCCCTCACCCTTGACCAGCGTCGCGTGACCGCGCCCGGCGACTGCGGCCGCGACCTCGGCCCCGCGACCGGGGTCGAGAGCCAGCCAGACCAGCCCCCCGCCCCAGTCCCAGAGCGCCTCGCCCCCCAGCTGCGCGACGATTTCGGCTGCGGCAGTGGGCAGGGTGGCGATGCGCCAGACCTCGCCCGGCTTGCCGTGGAGGGGGACCACATCCCGCACCTCGCGCCAGAGCGCGGCCGAGCCCTCGCCCTCGGCCACCATCACCTCGCCGCCAACCCGCTCGCGCAGCTGACCGGTGCGATAGGCGACCGACCCCGCCATCCCCTCGACCCGGATCAGGCTGCGCCCCGAATGCCGCGCTGCCCCGGAGACATCGAAGGGCGACCCCAGAGCGGTGCGGAGCGCCTTGAGGCCTGCTTCGTCATCCAGTCCCTCTATGACCAGAGTCGCCTCGGCCTCTGGCAGGGCCTGAACCTTGAAGCTGACCTCGGTCAGGACACCCAGCACGCCCCGGCTTCCTGCCAGAAGCTTCACCAGATCATAGCCGGTGACGTTCTTCATCACCCGACCGCCGTTCTTCACCACCGTGCCCATGCCATCGACGAAGCGCACGCCGAGACAGGCATCCCGGCAAGCCCCAACCTGCACCCGGCGGGGGCCGGCGGCATTGGCGGCCACCACCCCGCCGATGGTCGAGACGCCCTCGCGTCCCAGGAGCCCGCGCATGTCCGGCACCTCGAAGGCCAGCCGCTGCCGTTCCGCCACCAGAACCCGCTCCACCTCGGCCACCGGGGTTCCCGACCGGACCACCAGCGTGAGTGCGCCGGGTTCATAGAGCTCCACCCCGGTCAGGCCGCCGGTTTCCAGCACTTCGCCCGCCGCGTGGCCAAGCGTCCGTGTCCCGCCACCGCGCACCAGCAACGGGCCGCTGGCCCCCGCCATGACTTCCGCCAGTTCCGTTTCGGTCGAAGGCCGCATCATCCCTCCGTAATCTAAAAATTTTCTAGAAAATTTTTAGATTTCATCCGGCGCGCCGGGTTGCGGTTGCGGCAAGGGGAAACACCTTCGCCGGGTTCAGAAGCCATTTCGGATCGAACACATCCTTCACCCGCATCTGCGCCTCCATGTCCTCGGGCGCGAACTGCACCGCCATCAGGTCGCGCTTCTCGATGCCCACGCCATGCTCGCCGGTCAGGCAGCCGCCGACCTCGACGCAGAGCTTCAGGATCTCGGCCCCGAAGGCCTCGCATTTCTCCAGATCGCCGGGCTTGTTCGCGTCGAACAGGATCAGCGGGTGCATGTTGCCGTCGCCCGCATGGAAGACATTGCCCACGTCCAGCCCGAAGTCGCGGCTCATCTCGCCGATGCGCTTCAGGACATGGGGCAGCGAGGACACCGGGATCGTCCCGTCGAGGCACATATAGTCGTTGATCTGCCCCATCGCACCGAAGGCCGACTTGCGGCCCAGCCAGATGCGTTTCGCCTGATCCTCGTCCGCCGCCTCGCGGAACTCCACCGGGTCGTGAGCCAGCGCGATCTGCCTGATCCGGCCCAACTGCTCGGCGATCTCGGCCTCGGCCCCCTCGACCTCGATGATCAGCAAAGCCTCGCAATCCGGGTAGCCCGCTCTTGCAAAGGCTTCCGTGGCGCGGATGCAGGGGCGGTCCATGAATTCGATGGCGACGGGCAGGATGCCCGCCCGGATGATGTCGGCGACGCAGGCCCCCGCCACTTCGTTGGAATTGAACCCCACCAGAACGGGCCGGGCGCCTTCGGGCTTCGGCAGGATGCGGAGCCAGGCTTCTGTCACCACGCCCAACTGGCCTTCCGACCCGCAGACCACGCCCAGCAGGTCCAGCCCCGCAGGCTCGCCCCAGGGTCCGCCCAGCGTGACCACGGTGCCGTCCATCTGCACCAGCGTCACGCCGAGGAGGTTGTTCGTCGTCACCCCGTATTTCAGGCAATGCGCCCCGCCCGAGTTCATCGCGATGTTCCCGGCGATGGCGCAGGCGAGCTGGCTGGAGGGGTCGGGGGCGTAGAAGAACCCCTCCGCCTCGACCGCGCCCGAGACGGAGAGGTTGGTCCGCCCCGACTGCACCCGGATGAAGCGGTTCTCATAGTCGGTCTCGATGACCGCATTCATCCGCGCGACGCCCAGGATCACAGAGTCGGCGGTCGGCATCGCGCCACCCGCGAGGCTGGTGCCCGAGCCGCGCGGGACCACCGGAACGCCCTCCTCATGAGCGATGCGCAACACGGCACTGACCTCCGCGGTCGTCCGTGGCAGCACCGCGGCGAGGGGCGGGCAGCGATAGGCGGTCAGCGCGTCGCATTCATAGGCGCGAAGTTCCTCGGGCGCGTCGATCACCGCGTCAACGGGCAGGACTGAGCGCAGCCGCGCGACGATCCGGGCCTTCCGCGCGATGACGCCCTGGTCGGGTGCTGGCATGTCCACTGGCAATTCCCCCGATGACTGGTAAGAAATTATAACCAATTTCACCGGCTGACAAGGAAAAACCCCGGCCCTACCTTGGGCGCATGACGATGAACCTCGGCGCGATCCCCCTCATCGACCTTGTCATGCTGGCGCTGCTGGCCCTTGCCTGGCTCGCCTCCGGCTGGTTCAGCGAACGTCCGCCTCGCGGACTGCCGTCCGTCTCATGGTTGATGGAGGACTACCGGCGCGACTGGATGCGGACCTTCGTCACCCGCCAGCCGCGCATCTTCGACGCGACGCTGATCGACAGCCTGCGGCAGGGTACGGCCTTCTTCGCCAGCGCCTGCATGATCGCCATCGGCGGCGGGGTGGCGGTGATCGGCAATGCGGCAGCAGTGCAGCGGCTGGCCGACGAGCTGCCCATCACCGGAGGCCCCGATGTCGCGGTAAAGATGCTGCCGGTGATCGGGTTCCTGGCCAATGCGCTTCTGAAATTCGTCTGGGCGCATCGGCTCTTCGGCTATTGCTCGATCCTGATGGCCGCCGTCCCGAACGACCCCGGCGATCCCCTGGCCTTCCACCGCGCGGGACAGGCGGCCGAGATCAACATCACCGCGGCGAAAAGCTTCAACCGGGGGCTCAGGTCGATCTACTATGCCCTCGCGGCGCTCGGATGGCTGCTTGGACCCTGGGGGCTTCTGGCGGGCACGGTGCTGGCCACCGGCATCCTGATCCGGCGCGAGTTCGCCAGCCACTCACGCCGGGTGATCCTGTCGCGCGAGCCGTGAAATGACCCCGGCCGCCACCGCCTCGCCCGAGAGGCGCGCGCCACCGGCAGTCTGCTTCAGGCCGCCCGCCAGCGCCTCTCCGGCGAACCAGATGCGCTCGCCCACCGGATCGGACAGCACCGAGCGGGCATGGGCCTTGCCTGGGCGCGCCGCCGCATAGCCGCCCCGGACATGGCGCTCGCCACCCCAGTTGGTCATCGTGCCGTGGGTGACGGCGCGGCGAACTCCGGAGCCGAAGATGTCCACCAGCCGGTCGGTGACGAAATCCACCGCGGCGTCCCGTCCTGCCGCCTCCATCTCCCAGGCGAAATCGCCGCCGACGAAGCCGACCATCAGGTCACAGTCGAAAGGGAAGGCGAGGAAATAGAGGTCGTGCCGCGCGTGGCGCTCGATCAGCACGTCGTCGAAGGGCCTCAGGCCCAGACGCGTACCCTCTATCTTCAGCGGCACCTTGGTCAGAAGGCCCATCGGCAGGTCGAAGATCGCCTCCAGGTGGCGGTCGGGCAGGTCGGGGGTGAAGGCGATGTCCTCGAAGGCGAGGACGCCGGTCGAGACGGTGACGATCACTGCCCGCGCCCGGATCGTGCCCTGCGCGGTCTCCACGCCGACCCCCCGCCCGTCCCAGCGGATGCGGCGGACCGGGCAATCCAGCGTGACCGGCACGTCGGCGCCCCAGCGGTGGATCAGGGCGCCGAAGCCTTCCTTGGTGAAGTAGTTCGGGTCGAGGTCCGCCGCCGCACGGTAGTCGGTAACGCTGATCTCGTCGTCATCGGCGCCGAAGTCCATCGGCCCGGCGAAGGTGGCGCTGACGCGCAGCCCGTGGCAGGCCTCGACCAGGGTGGAAAGCCGGTCGCTTTCGCCTTTGTGGCGTTCGATGCAGGCGTGAAGCTCGGCCTCGGCGCGGCGTTCGGCTTCCATCTCGGCGTCGCTGGCCCGGCGCCTGCCGAACCACAGGTGGTCCAGTGCCATGTCGTGATGCTGCAAGGTCCAGCCGGCCGAGCGGGCGTCCGAGAAGAAGGGGTTGCGGTCGGCGGCATGGATCCAGGCGCAGCCGACGTCGAAGGGGATGCCGAAGTCGGCGGTGGTGGTCCAGGCCCGCCCGCCGATCCGGTCCATCGCTTCGACGACGCGGAACGTCAGCCCCGCCGCACGCAGCCGCTTCGCCGCCGCCAGACCGGCACAGCCTGCGCCGACGATTGCCACATCGACATCCGTCATCACGAAATCCTCCCGCCTGAAATGCGGAAAGGATGCGGGAAGACAGCGATTCGGGCCAAGCCCCGCCGTTCTGCCTTTCCCGGGGGTCCGGGGGTTGACCCCGGGTCCGCCCTAGCCCGCCTTCGCGCCCTTGCGGCCCTCGATCAGCCAGGCCACCACGGCCAGCCCCGCCGCGAGCAGCAGCCAGGCCCAGGCGGGCAGGACGGGTGCCACGTTGACCTCGGTGGTGAGATAGGCCTCGCGCGGGGTAATGCCGATCCAGCCCCTGCCCACCGCGACCCGGCCCTCGGCCACGGTGCGGATGTCGGGGTTGCCCGGCTCCAGCCGGGTGACGCCACCCCGCGTCGCCTCGGCCAGCGGCGCGAGCTCCGCGCCCGAGGCGATGGTCTCGACGAATTCGCGGGGCGTCGCCGGGCCGACCGCGATGACGCGCGTCAACTCGCCCTGGTCCAGCCGGTAGAGGCCCAGCATCGGCGCCTTGAACCCGGCCTCGTAGCGGCCCGGCGCGGCAAGCGGCATCGCCAGTTCCGTCACCGTCCCGTCCGGCGCGGTGATCGTGACCGGGCCGGGGTCTGCCTCGGCGAGCGTCCGGCGGGTGATGGTCATCGCCTCGCCCGCCACCTCGGCAGTGAGGGTCTCCTCCTCCAGCTCCGGCTCTTTCAGCATCCAGTGCGCCAGCCGCCGGAGGAGTTCCAGCTGCGGCCCGCCGCCCTCGTAGCCCCGCCCCCAGAGCCAGGACTGGTCGGAGGCGAGCACCGCAACCCGGCCCTGGTCGACCCGGTTCAGCACCAGAAGCGGCAGGTCATGCGCGCCCGACATCAGCACCTGACCGGCGATCTGCTCCACCTCGATCTGGCGAAACCAGCGGCCCCAGCCGCCTTCCGGGGCCTCCTTCTCCAGGCCTTCGGTCACCGGATGGCGGCGGCCAAGCTCGGTGATCTTCGGGCGGAAGCCCTCCTCGATCACCTGCGCCGTCGGGGCGACCGGCAGGATGTCGGCGAGGGGCGAGCGGTAGAGACTGTCGACCGCACCGAACTCCGGCCCCGCAGCGACCAGAACGGTGCCGCCCTCGCGGACATAGTTTACGACGTTGTCGATATAGGACATCGGCAGGATGCCCCGCATCCGGTAGCGGTCGAAGATGATCAGGTCGAATTCCTTGATCTTCTCGACGAACAGCTCGCGCGTCGGGAAGGCGATGAGCGACAGCTCGTCCACCGGCACCCCGTCCTGCTTTTCCGGCGGGCGCAGGATGGTGAAATGCACCAGGTCCACCGCCGCGTCGGATTTCAACAGGTTGCGCCAGACCCTTTCGCCCGCATGGGGCTCGCCACTGACCAGAAGCACCCGCAGCCGGTCGCGCACGCCGTTGATCTGCACCGCAAGCGCATTGTTGCGGTCGGTGATCTCGCCCTGCACCGGCGCGACGGAGAATTGCAGCACGTTCGCCCCGCCATGCGGCAGGGTGACGGGCAGTTCGAGGTCCTGGTTCAGCGCCACGGTGTAGGTGACGGGCTCCTCGGTGTCGATCGAGATGGTCAGGTCGACCTCCGGCCCAAGGTCGGGCGGAGCGCCGATATCCTCGACCTTCAGCTCCAGCCTGAACTCCTCGCCGATGATGGCGAAGGCGGGGGCGTTCTTCACCACGATCCGGCGGTCCCAGTCGGCCTCGCGCCCGGTCAAGAGCACCTGCAACGGCGCGGGCAGGTTCGGCACGACGCCAAGGTCATGCACCCGCCCGTCGGTGATCAGGATCGCCCCCGCCACACGGGCCCGGGGTTCCTCGGCCAGCGCTTCGGACAGCGCGGAGAGGGCGAGGGTGCCCGCATCCTCCTCGCCGTCGCCGACGCGGTGGATGCGCAGTTCGGTGTTCGGCATCAGCGCGATTTCCGCCTGCACCGCCGCGACCGCAGCCTCCGTCTGCGCCTTTCGGTCGCCAAGCGACTGGCTGGCGCTGTCATCCACGACAAGGATCACGATGTCGGAAAGGTTCTGCCGCTCCTCCTCCTGCAGGGCCGGGTTCGCCAGCGCCAGCACCAGCGCGGCCAGCGCCAGCGCGCGCAGCCACCAGCCGGAAAGCCCGCGCCAGAGCGCGAAAGCCACCAGCACCAGCGCCGCCCCGGCCAGCGCCCAGATCAGCCCCCAGCCGACCAGCGGCGCGAAGACCAGCGAGGCATTCATTGCCCCAGCCTTTCCAGAAGTGCGGGCACATGGACCTGATCGGATTTGTAGTTGCCGGTCAGCACATGCATGATCAGGTTGATCCCGAAGCGATAGGCGATCTCGCGCTGCTGCTCACCGGCATAGCCGCGCCCGATGGGCACAAGCGGGATGCCCGCGTCATCCGTCGCCCAGGCGGCCGCCCAGTCGTTGCCGCCGATCACCACCGGCGTCACCCCGTCGTTCAGGTTGCGGAACGGCATCCCCTCCGCGGCCTCGGCCTCGGCGTTCGGGGCGGCTTCCACCCAGACCTGCCCGCCCTGATGGCGACCGGGGAAGTCCTGCAAGAGATAGAAGGTGCGGGTCAGCACATGGTCGGGCGGCATCGGTTCCAGCGGCGGGATGTCCAGCCCCGAAGCGATCAGTTGCAACGCCTGACCCTCCGGCGTGGTGCCGCCACCGAAGCCGGTCAGGTCGGCGTCGCGGGTGTCGAACAGGATCATGCCCCCGGTGCGGAGGTACTGGTTCAATTTCGCATAGGCCGCGTCCGAAGGTTGCTTCGCCCCCGCCGCAACCGGCCAGTAGAGGAAGGGAAAGAAGGCCAGCTCGTCCGTCTCGAGATCCACCCCCATCGGCATCATCGGCTCGACTGAGGTGCGCTGCCAGAGCTTGTCGGACAGGCCCAGGAGCCCCGCCCGCGACAACTCGTCAAGCTTCGGGTCGCCGGTCAGGACATAGCCCAGCACGACAGCGGTTGTTGCTTCCAGCGCGAAATCGTCTCCGGGTTTCGGACCGTCGTCCTGCGCCATCGCCCCGCGAGGGAAGGCCCCAAGCAGGACCACCGCCAGCACCGCAACGCCCCGCGCCAATCCGCGCAGGCGGCCCGCAAGCCAGAGCGCGGCCAGCACGTCGAGGAGAAGGAGGACGGTGGCGAAAGTCAGGAAATGGCCCTTCAGCGCCTGCACCGCCCGCGCCTCCAGCCGATCCACAGGAACGCTGGCGGGCCAGGCCATCGGCTCCAGCTCCGTCTCCGTCCCCACCGCGTTCAGCGCCACGCGGCGGTCGGGACCGGCGTAAAGTCCGGGCGGATGCGCCACCGTCGGCCCCGAGGCCACCGCCTTTGCCAAAGCCTCGCCCTCGACCCCCGGCAGGTCGCCCGCGTCCGAAGTCTGGCCGAAGGCATCCAGCACCACTTCCGGCACCCAGGTCTGGCCCGCGAGGTCCGCGGGTCCCGGCGCGGCGGCCCGGGTCGAGACCGCCAGCCGTTCCAGCATCTGAACGAACAACCCGGACAGGGGCAGCGAGGACCACTCCGCGTTCGCCGTCACATGCACCAGCACCACCTGCCCCGCACCCACGACCTTGCGGGTCATCAGCGGTGTGCCGTCATCCAGCGCGGCAATGGTGCGCTCTGCCAGGTCCGGGTCGGGCTGGGCCAGCACCTGTTCGCGCACCACCCCGTCCGAAGGCGCAGTCAGGCCGCAGACGGGCGAGCCTTCAGGGAACGGGGCCAGCGCCTTCGGCTCGCCCCAACTCATCGCGCCGCCGACGGTGCGGCCACCCTCGCGCAGGCGGACCGGCATCAGCGGGTCCTCCTCGGCGCGGCTCACATCGCTTGCCGCCAGCACCGGCCCTGCGAAGCGCAGCAGAAGGCCGCCCTTCTCCACCCATTCCAGCGTGGCCTTGCGCTCGGCCTCGGTCACGTCGGCGACATCGGCCAGGATCACCACGTCGGGATTCGCCTTCAGGGTGTCGATCAGATTGCCCTCGATCAGGTCGGCCGTCGGCGCCAGGGCTTGCCGCAGGTAGTGCAGCGGCGAGAGAAGCTGCAACGTCTCCTGATCCGCCCCGGCCTTGATCAGCGCGATCTTGCGGCGCTTCAGGCTGTCGTCGGCCAGGCTGACCGTTCCCGCCGTCCGTGCGCCTTCCATCGCGAAACGGGTGACGCGGTTGCGCAGTTCCGGCGGCAGGTCGATCGCGGCTTCCGCCGTCGCGGCCCCGCTGGCGAAGTCCAGGGCGACCCGGCCCAGATCCCGCTCGATTCCCGCCGGGTCCGGCCCCTGCGCGATGACATCGACCGTCGCCGCCTCGCCCGCAGGCACCCGGCTGGCGCGCAGCATGATCCTGCCGTCCTCGAACCGGGCAGGATGCAGACCGAAGACGGTGCGCGGGTCCTCGATCACCCGGACGTCCCCCTTGGCCTGCAAGGCGGCCAGAAGCTCGGTGCGCCCCTCATGTTCCAGCCCGTCCGACAGCCAGACCGTCTCGAATCCGCCCTCGGGCAAAGCCCCCGTCCAATCCGCAAGACCCGAGGGCGCCCAGGCCTGAGGCTGCAATCCCGCCGCCCGGCCCGCCCAGGCCTCGGCGGTCTGGAAGGCAACCGGCTCGGGCGCATCGGTCAGCCGGGCGACGGCGACCGTCCGTCCCGCAGCCCCCGCCTCACCCACCAGCGCCTCGACCTTGGCCACCCGCTGCGGCCAGTCGCGGGCATCGGCCCAGCCGCCGTCCACGACGATCAGCAACGGGCCGGTGCCCGGCGCCCGGTCCTCGGGGTTCAGGATCGGCCCGGCAAAGCCCAGGATCGCCGCCCCCACCGCCAGAGTCCGCAACAGCAGAAGCCACCACGGCGTCTTGTCGGTCTCGGCCTCTTCGTCCTTCAGGCCCAAGAGCAGCGCCACGCCGGGAAACCGCCGCCGGATCGGCGCAGGCGGCACGGCGCGCAGGAGGAGCCAGAGGATCGGCAGCGCGATCAGCGCGACCAGAAGCCAGGGGACGGTAAATCCGAGGGGGCCGAGCGTGAACATCTACCGCCCTCCCTCCAGCGCCAGATAGGCCCAAAGGAGCGCCGACTGCGCGGGCGCGCCGGTGTGATGGGTGGTGAAGTGCCAGCCGACCGCGCGGGCAAGCACCGCAAGGCGATCCTTGCGCTCGGCCAGCCGGGCGAGGTAGCGGCTGCGCAGGTCGCCCGCCCGCTGGGTTTCGTGCCGGAGCGTCCCGCCCATCGATTCAAAGATCGTGCGCCCGTCGAAGGGGAAGTCTTCCTCGGCCGGATCAAGCACCTGGATCAGCACGCCCTTCACCCCGCGGTCGGCCGCGCGCGCGAGGCCCGCCTCGATCCCCGAGAGGTCGCCGAGGAAATCCGACAGGAAAACGCCGCGCCCGTGGCTGACCATGCCTTCGGTAACGGGGGCGCCATAGTCCTCGCCCGCCTCCTCGCCCGACAGCCGCGCCGCGAGCCGCAGAAGCTGGGCCCGACCGGCACGCGGGGCGGCAAGACCGGCAAGGCCCACCCGTTCGCCCCCGCGCAGCAGCAGCACGGCCAGCGCGAGGCCCAGAAGCTTGGCCCGGTCCGCCTTCGGCGCGCGCGACCTGTCGCCGGTGAAGGACATGGATTTCGCCGGATCGACCCAGATCGTCACCGACTGCGCCGCCTGCCATTCGCGCTCACGCACGAAATGCGCGTCCGACCGGGCGCTGCGCCGCCAGTCGATCATCCGCGCCGAATCGCCGGCATGAGCCGGGCGGTACTGCCAGAATTCATCCCCCAGCCCCGCCCGGCGCCGCCCGTGCTCACCCATCATCACGGTCGAGGCCAGCATCTCTGCCTCGGCCAGCAAGGGCGGCAGGGTCTGCCCCAGCGCTTCCGCGCGGGTGCGCAGGTCGCCGGTCGAAGACTGGGGGGCTGCACTCACGCCGCCGCCTCGAGCTTCAGCACCCGGTTCGTCACACGGGCGATGATCCCGGCCAGCGTCTCGCCGCGTGCCCGCGCCGCGAAGGACAGGGCCATCCGGTGCACCAGCACCGCCTGCGCCAGATCGGCCACGTCGCCGATGGACGGCGCGAGCCGCCCGTCCAGAAGCGCCCGCGCCCGGACCATCAGCATCAACGCCTGTGCAGCCCGCGGCCCCGGCCCCCAGGACAGTGCATCCGCCAGCTCGCGGCCCTCGGGTTCCCCCGGACGGCAGGCCCGCACGAGGTCGAGGATCGCCTCCACAACCGCCTCGCCCACCGGCATCCGGCGGATCACCGATTGCGCGTCGATCAGTCCTTGGGCGATGAAGACCTGATGCGCCTCGGCCTCCTCGGCCCCGGTGGTGGCGATCAGGATGTCGCGTTCCGTCTGGCGAGTCGGATAGTCCACATCGACCTGCACCAGGAAACGGTCGAGTTGCGCCTCGGGCAGCGGATAGGTGCCCTCCTGCTCGATCGGGTTCTGGGTGGCGAGGACATGGAAGGGGCGCCCGAGCGGTCGGTGCTGGCCCGCGATGGTCACTTCCTTCTCCTGCATCGCCTGCAAGAGCGCCGACTGCGTGCGGGGCGAGGCGCGGTTGATCTCGTCGGCCATCAGGAGCTGGCAGAAGATCGGCCCCTCGACGAAGCGGAAGGCCCGCCCGCCGTCCGCGCTGGTCTCCAGCACTTCCGAGCCCAAGATATCCGCCGGCATCAGGTCGGGCGTGAACTGGATTCGGTTGGCCTTCAGCCCCATCACCGTGCCCAAAGTGTCCACCAGCCGTGTCTTGCCCAAGCCCGGCAGGCCGACCAGCAGCGCGTGGCCGCCGCAGAGCATCGAGGCAAGGACCAGGTCCACCACCTTCTCCTGCCCGATGAACCGGCGGTTGATCGAGGCCTTCGCCTGCGAAAGCGTCGCGCCCAGCGCCTCGATTTCCGCGACCAGCGCCTTGGTGTCGGCCATGCCTCATGCTCCCTTCAGGGTCCGTTGCCGTCAGTAAATCGAACTATCCCGGCGGGCACAAATGGCAAAAGGCGACTTGACACAAATGATCGTGAGAGAGGGGCCGGGGCGGAGACCCAAAATCCTTCCGCAAGGATTTTGACAAGTTTCTTACTCAAGAAACTTGGCCCCGGCCCGACCCGCGCGCCGGACCTCCCGGTCTCGCCCCCGGTTGCACCTGCGCCGAAGCCCGCTACATTTCCCGCATGACCAAACCCAATGCCGACACGCTCGCCGCCGCCGCCAAGGCCGCCGGACAGAAGGGGCCGCCGCCGGTCCATCTGTGGAACCCGCCGTTCTGCGGCGACCTCGACATGCGCATCGCCCGCGACGGCACCTGGTTCTACCTTGGCACCCCGATCGGGCGGGCGCCCTTGGTCAAGCTCTTCTCCTCGATCCTGAAGCGCGAGGGGGACGACTATTTCCTCGTCACCCCGGTGGAGAAGGTGGGGATCAAGGTCGACGACGCCCCCTTCCTCGCCGTGGACTTCGACGCGCAGGGCACGGGCCGCGACCAGACGATCTCCTTCACCACCAGGACCGAGGACGTGGCGACCCTCGGCCCCGACCACCCCCTGCGGGTGGAGCGCGACGCAAAGACCGGCGAGCCCTCGCCCTATGTGCTGATCCGCCGCAACCTCTGGGCGCTGATCGACCGGAAATCCTTCTACCGGCTGATCGATCTGGGTTGCCATGAAGACCACGACGGGCATAAGTGGTTCGGACTCTGGTCCTCGGGGCAGTTCTTCCCGGTGATCCCCTCGTCGGAATTGCCCTGA
>NZ_JAEULO010000050.1 GCF_016793705.1 Tabrizicola sp. | reverse complement strand
CGCCAGTCGGTTCGGGCAGGCGGCAGGGGCTGCGCATGAGGCGATGCGGAGCCAGATCGCCGCGCCGCTGGGCCTGTCGGTCGAAGCGGCGGCGGCGGCGGTGATCCGCATCGCCAACACCCATATGGCCGGGGCGATCCGCATGGTCAGCATTTCCATGGGGGCCGATCCGCGCGACTTTGCGCTCTTTGCTTTCGGTGGGGCCGGACCGCTGCACGCGGTGGCCCTGGCGAAAGAGCTGAACGTTCCCAAGGTGTTGATCCCCGCCCGGCCCGGCATCACCAACGCGCTCGGCTGCGTGGTGGCCGACCTGCGGCACGACTTCGTGCGCACGCTGAACCGCCCGCTGGATGCGGTGGACATGGCGGATGTTCATGGGGTTCTGGCCGGGCAGGAGGCCGAAGGGCGGCGGTTGGTCGGGCTGGAAAGGATCGCGCTGACAGCGATCCGGGCGGAGTATTCGGCGGACATGCAGTTCGTCGGCCAGACCCATTTGCTGCGCGTGGCCCTACCCTCGGCCACCCCCGGCCACGAGGAGTTGCAGCGGCTGTTCGAGGCGGCCTATCATGCCCGGTTCCGGGTCGACCTGCCGACGATCCGGGCCAATCTGGTAAACCTGAACGTCTCGGTGATCGGCGAACGCCCGGCGCTGGACCTATCGCGGCTGATCGAGCCTTCGGGGCGGAAGGAAGCTGCCGAACCCTCGGCGACCCGCAAGGTCTGGTTCGACGGCTGGCAGGATACGCCGGTCTATTGGCGGGACCGTCTTCCGTTGAAGATTGGCCTGCAAGGCCCTGCGATCATTGAGCAAATGGATACGACGATCGTCGTCGACACGGGCGCGAAAGTGACCTCCGACGCCGATGGCAACCTGGTGATCGAGGTTGACAAATGATTGATCCCGTCACCCTCGCGGTCATCCAGGCGGGATTGCAGCAGGTCTGCGACGAGATGGACCTGACCTTCTCCCGCGCGGCCTTCTCTCCCGTGATTGCTGAGGCCGACGACCGGTCGGACGGTATCTACTCCGCGACCGACGGCAGCCTGATCGCACAGGGGTCGAAAGGGTTGCCGGTCTTCGTCGGCGTCATGCAGTTCTCCACCCGCACCATCCTGGAACGGATCGCGGCGGGACTGACCGCGCCACCGGAGCAGGGTGACATCTATATCGTCAACGATCCGTATCTGGGCGGCACGCATCTGATGGATGTGCGCTTCGCCATGCCGGTCTGGCGGGCGGGGGGAATCTTCTGCTGGCTGTCGAACACCGGGCACTGGCCGGATACCGGAGGGGCGGTGCCGGGGGGGTTTTCGGCCAGCGCGATCAGTGCCGAGCAGGAGGGGCTGCGGCTGCCGCCGGTGAAGCTGTTCAAGAAGGGCGTACTGGACCAGGAGATCTACCAGATCATCTGTTCCAATATTCGCGTTTCAGAACAACGAATTGGCGATGTGAAGGCGCAAGCCTCGGCGCTCTTGGTCGGGGCGGAGCGGCTGGGGGCGCTGCTGGATCGCTACGGCGACGCGACCGTGACCGAGGCCATCGCCGAGATGCGGCGGCTGGCGGCAAAGCAGATGCGGGCGATGATCGGGCTGATCCCGGACGGGACCTTTCGTGCCACCGCAATCATTGACAGCGACGGGGTGGTGAATGTGCCGCTGACCATCGCGCTTGAACTGAAGCGAGAGGGCGAGGGGCTGGTCTTCGATTTCGCCGGGTCGTCGAAGCCCTGCATGGGGCCGATGAACTCGGTCCGGGCGACGACGCTGTCGGCGGTCTATCTGGCGATGCGGCATGTCTTCCCGGAGGTGCCGATCTCGGCCGGGGCGTTCGAGCCATTGCAAGTCATGGGCATCGAAGGGACTTTCCTGGATGCGCACTACCCGCGCCCCGTCTCTGGCTGCGCGGCGGAGGTGAGTCAGCGGATCGCCGAGGCGGTCTTCGCGGCGCTGGTGCAGGCGGTGCCGGACCATGTGACGGCGGCCCCGGCAGGGACCTCGGGCAATTTCGGGTTGGGGGGGTACGACCCGGAGAAGGGGCGGGATTATGTGATGTACCAGATTTCGGGTGGGGGCTATGGCGGGTTCGCGGCGGGCGACGGGATTGCGAACGGTTGTTCGACCATCGGCATCTCCAAGGCGCCGCCGGTCGAGATTATGGAACAGAATTTCCCTGTGATCTACAGGCGTTACGCGCTGCACGAAGGGTCAGGCGGGGCGGGGCGGAATCGGGGCGGGCTGGGGCTGGACTACGAGATCGAGCTTCTGCGCGGTGAGGCGCGGGCGTCGTTCGTGATGGACCATGGTCGTATCGGGCCGCAGGGGGCGCTGGGTGGAAGCGACGGGGCGGTGAACCGGGTGGAGGTGATCCGGGGCGGTGAAGTGCTTGTGCCGGAACATCTTTCCAAGGCGCAGGACATCGCGTTGAAGCCCGGGGACCGGGTGCGGGTGCGCACTCCCGGCGGGGGCGGCTACGGGCCGCCGCAGGAGCGCGACCCGGTGCTGGTGGCCGAGGATGTGCGGCTGGGGCGGTACACGGCAGAGGAAGCCCGGCGCCTTTGGCCGGGGTGGTTGGGCTAGCTCCGGCAGCGATTGCTACTCTGCCGCGTGGGGCTTCGGAGTGCGGCGCACGAGCGCTTCTTCCAGAACCGAGATCCGGCCCTGCAGCAGCGCCACGTCGACCTGGTTGCGCTCGATGGTCCCGGCCAGGACCAGAGGGTCGGGCGCCATGGGCTCTACTTCCTTCTTGCCCAGGAAGCGGCCCAGGACCCAGGAGAAGAAGCGCGAGAGATCGTCCATCACCAGATACATCGACGGCACGACGACAAGGCTAAGAACGGTCGAGACAATGATCCCGCCCATCACCGCGATGGCCATCGGCGCGCGGAAGGCACCGCCCTCGCCGACGCCGAGCGCCGAGGGCAGCATTCCGGCGGACATGGCGATGGAGGTCATCACGATCGGCCTTGCGCGCTTGTGGCCGGCCTCGACCACGGCCTCGATCCGCTTCATGCCGCGCGCCCGCATCTCGATGGCGAAGTCGATCAGAAGGATCGCGTTCTTCGCCACGATCCCCATCAGCATCAGGATGCCGATCAGCACCGGCATGGAGAGCGGGTTCTGCGTGACGATCAAGGCCGTTGCCACGCCGCCGACCGAAAGGAGCAGCGAGAAGATGATGGTCACGGGTTGCAGGACCGAGTGGAAGAGGAGGATCAGCACGAACATCATCAGAAGGACGCCCAGGATCATCGCGTTCTGGAAACTGCCCAGCAGCTCGGCCTGCACCTCGGCATCGCCGGAGGGCGTGACCTTGACACTGGCGGGCAGGTTCAGCCCCGGCAGGAGTTCCTGGAAGCGGGCCGTGGCCTGGTCCAGCACGAAGCCTGGCGCGATGTCGGCGCCAAGCGTGGCGACGCGCAGCCGGTTCAGCCGCTTCACGACCGAGGGGCCCTCCGAGACCTCCACCGTTGCAACCGCGGAAAGCGGCACGGGACCGGCGGAAGTCATCACCTTCAGGGCCGAAATCCGGGCGAGATTGTCGCGCGAGGCTTCGTCGAGCTGAACCCGGATCGGGACCAGGCGGTTGTCGATGGAGAGCTTGCCAAGCGCTGCCGAGACGTCGCCGATGGTGGCGACGCGCACCACCGAGGCGATCTGCTGCACGGTAACGCCCAGACGTGCGGCCTCGTCCGCCTTGGGGGTGATCTGGATTTCCGGCCGGGGCAGGGCGGCCTCGGTCGAGGTGTTGAGGAACATCGGTTCCTCGCGCAGCGCCTCTTCGATCTTCCGGATCGCGAGCGTCAGGTCCGACTCGTCATCCGACAGGATGTCATAGCTGAAGGGACGCGCGCCGCCGCCCATGGTCGCGGCCTTGAAGGCGCGCAGGTCGGGGACGGTCTGCAACGCGCGGAAGACATCCGCCTCGATCTCGACCTGGGGCCGGAGGCGACCTTCGGAGGGAATCTCGGGGATCAGCCCGCCCACGACGGGAAGCGCGCGGCCGAGGTCAATGAGCTTGCGCTCCAGCCCGTTGTCCAGCCGGTCGAGGATGATGGTGAAGGTGGCGCGGCGGATGTCGCGGTCGCCCAAGGGGGTGGAGCCGCCGATGACAAGCACGGATTTCACCCCGTCGATGTCCACGATGGCCTCGCGCATCGCGTCGGTGGTGGCGGCAGTGTCGTCGAGGGTGGAGCCGGGCGGCAGTTCGACCGAGACGACGATGCGGCTTTCGTCTTCCGGCGGGAAGAGGGAGCCGGGGACCTGGAGCATGGCGATGACCGAGACAATCACCACGCCGACGGCGACGATGAGGGTTATGTAATAGGTCGGCAGCGCGATCCTGGGGTGTTTCCTCCAGCGCCGGACCCTGGTGGTGGATTTCACCAGCCAGAGATACCCGCGCATGAATGCGCCATCCCTTTGGCCTTCATGGCCGACCGCGTCCTTGGCGCGCATGAAATAGGCGGCCATCATCGGGGTGATCAGGCGCGCGACGAGGAGCGAGAAGAGCACGGCGATGGCCACGGTCAGGCCGAACTGGCGGAAATACTGGCCGGGTATGCCGGGCATGAAGCTGACCGGCACGAAGACCGCGACGATGGTGAAGGTGGTGGCGATGACGGCGAGGCCGATCTCGTCCGCCGCCTCGATGGCCGCGCGGTAGGGGGTCTTGCCCATGCGGATGTGGCGGGCGATGTTCTCGATTTCCACGATGGCATCGTCGACCAGGATGCCGGTCGCCAGCGTGAGCGCGAGGAAGCTGACCAGGTTCAAGGAAAAGCCGAGCTGCGACATGACCCAGAAGGTCGGAATGGCGGAAAGGGGCAGCGCGACGGCGGAGATGAGCGTGGCGCGCCAGTTGCGCAGGAAGGCGAGCACCACGAGCACGGCCAGAAGCGCGCCTTCGAGAAGCGTGTGGATGGCGGATTCGTAGTTGCCATAGGTGTAGAAGACGGAATCGTCGACCATGGTGATGCCGACGTTCGGGTGCTGGGCGCGCAGCTCCTCGACCACCTGGTTGGTCACTTCTGCGACCGAGACCTCGGAGGCGCCCTTGGAGCGGAAGACCAGGAAGCTGACGCTTTGCTCGCCGTCGATCCGGGCGAAGCTTTTCAGCTCCTCATAGCTGTCGATCACTTGGCCGAGGTCGGTCAGCTTGACGAAACGGCCCGAGGGGAGCGCGATGGTCGTGTTGGCCAGGCTTTCCACGGTGCCGCTGTCGCCAAGCGTGCGGATCGCCTGTTCGCCGCTGCCGAGCCTGATCTTGCCCGCGCCGAGGTTGGTGTTGGTGGCGGCGATCTGGGCGCTGATCGCCTGAGCGGTGACGCCGTAGCTGTCGAGCTTGACCGGGTCGAGTTCCACCCGGATTTCCCGGTCGGCGCCGCCGACGCGGGTGACGCGGCCGATGCCGGGCTTGCCCTGCAGGGCGCGGGTCACGGTGTCGTCGACGAACCAGCTGATCTCTTCCATCGTCATGTCGGGGGCATGGACGGCGAAGGTCATGATCGCCTGACCTTCCACGTCGATGCGGGTGACGATGGGGGATTCGATTCCGCCCGGCAGGTCGCCGCGGATCTGGTCGACGGCATCCTTCACGTCCTGCACCGCCTTGTCGGTCGGCACTTCCATGCGGAATTCGATGACGGTGGTGGAGAGCCCGTCGGTGACGGTGGAAGTCACGCGCTTGGCGCCGGTCAGGCCCGCGACGGCATCTTCGATTTCCTTCGTCACCTGGCTTTCCATCTCCGCAGGCGCCGCGCCGGACTGGGCGACGGAGACGGCGACGAGAGGGACGTCGATGTTCGGGAAGCGGGTGATCGGCAGGCTGTTGAAGGCCTGCCAGCCGAGGACGAGGAACAGGAAGAAGGCCAGAAGCGGCGCGACGGGGTTGCGGATCGACCAGGCGGAGAAGTTCATGCGCAGGCCCCCTCAGTTCGTTGCTGCGGGGACCGGGTTGATCCGATCGCCTTCGCGGACGAAGGCCCCGGCCTTGGTCACGACGCTGTCGCCTGCGGTAAGGCCCTCGGTGATCTCGACCAGGCCGCCGTCGCGGATGCCGGTCCTGACCGCGACCCGCTCGACCAGCCCGTCGCGCACCCGCATCACGGTGCTGCCCTCGGGCGAGGAGCCGATGGCGGTAACGGGGACGGCAAGACCGTCGCGTTCGGCGGCAATGATCTCGGCCTCGACGAACATGCCGGTGCGCAGCGTATCGCTGGCCTCATCGACGCTGATCCGGGCGCGGCCAAGGCGGGTGACGGGGTCGATGGCGGGTTCGACAAGACGCACGGTGCCTTCCAGCGCATCGGTCATGCCGACGGACCGCAGATGCGCCTTTTCACCGGGGGCGAGGCGCAGGAGGTCGGTCTCGGCCACGTCGGCGCGCAATTCCAGCGCGGCGTCGCGGGTGATGACGAACATCGGTTGCCCGGCGGCGGTGGCGATGGCGCCGATCTTTGCGTTGCGGGCGACGATCCTGCCGGCAACCGGGGCCTTCACTTCGGTGCGGGAGAGCATGAGGTCGACGTTCTCCAGCCGCGCCTCGGCCAGCGCCAGTTGCGCGTGGGCGGATTCCAGCCCTTGCGTCGCGACGGAGACCCGCGCGTTGGCGGCGATGGCATTGGCATTGGCGGTGTCCCAGGTGGCCTGCGGGGCGGTGCCGCTTTCGCGGAGCTTCGTCGTCCGTTCCACAACGCGGGCGGCTTCTGCGGCGGCGGCCTCGGCCTCGACGCGCTGGGCTTCGGCCTGGGCGATGGTGGCACGGGCGGCGGCCAACGAGGCGACGGCTTCGGTCTTCTGCAGTTCCAGCGTGGTCTTGGACAGGACGGCGAGCACCTGGCCTTCCGTCACCATGTCGCCAACGTCGACAAGCAGCCGGTCAAGCGGCTGGCCTTCGACGAGGGGGGCGACCTGTACCTCCTCGACTGCGGCGATCAGGCCCGAGGCGATGATCCGGTCTGTCAGCTTGCGGGGGGTGACTTCGGACACGGTGATTGCGGGCAGGGTTGCGGCTGGCGCGCTTTCGGCAGCGACGGCCTCTTGCGCCCGCGCCGGCAAAACGAGAGCAAGGGCGAGGAGGGCGGCAAGAGCAAGGGTCGGGCGCATCGGTCTCAGCCTTCTGCTTTGTCGTTGGAAATTTCGGAAAGGACGCGGTCGAGTACCGCCACCACCTGCGCAGAAAGCGCGGGGCTGGCGGGGCCGCACTGGCAGGTGCGCATGGCCATGGCCTTGACCAGCATCACCAGCATCTGCGCCTGGCCTTCATAGCGCTGCCGCGCCTCGGCCTCGCTGCGGCGGGTGACACCGGCGAAGATCGCGATGAGGAAGGCGATGATCGTGCCTTCCATCATGCCGGCAGCTTCGCGGATTTCCGGCTTGCGGATGGCGGCGGCGGTGATTTCGGCCCAGAGCTGGCCGTCTGCCTCTTCCTTCCCGTCGAAATGGCCGATGATATGCTCGCGCAAGCAGAGCATCGGGTCTGCGGCGTTCTGGACATCGGCGAATTCGGCCTGGATCTCGGACAGGTCATAGCCGCACATCGCCTTCACGATCTCGGACTTCGAGGGGAAGTAGCGGTAGAAGTTGCCGACGCTCATCCCGGCGGCACGGGCGAGGTCCTGCATCGAGGCGCCGTCGAAACCCTTCTCGGCAAAAGCCTGACGGATCGAGGCGAGGATTTCGTGGCTGCGCGCATCGGCGGTGGCGGCGGGATGGGGGGCGAGTGACATGGGTCGGCCGGAGTGGGAATGAACGTTCATTCACGGCAAATATAGAAGTTGCCGCAAAGGTCAAGCGTCATTACGGGTCGAAGGGCGGGCTGGATGACCCCGGCTTCACTTTTCACGCGATCTGGCCCAAAGGAGCGGCAGGCAAGGGGGCGCGGGCATGGCGATGGGCATCGGTTTCAGGATTTCGGCGACGGATGGCGCGGCGCGGACCGGGGTGATCTCCACCCCGCGGGGAGAGATTCGCACCCCCGCCTTCATGCCGGTGGGGACGGCGGGGACGGTCAAGGCGATGCTGCCTGAAAGCGTTGCGGCGACGGGGGCCGACATCCTTCTGGGCAACACCTACCACCTGATGCTGCGGCCGACGGCAGAGCGGGTGGCGGCGCTGGGGGGGCTGCATCGGTTCATGAACTGGGAAAAGCCGATCCTGACCGATAGCGGCGGGTTCCAGGTCATGTCGCTGGGGCCTTTGCGGAAGCTGACCGAGGAGGGGGTGCGGTTCTCCTCGCATCTCGACGGGTCGAAGCACATGCTGACGCCGGAGCGGAGCATGGAGATCCAGCGGCTCCTGGGGTCGGACATCGTGATGTGTTTCGACGAATGCCCTGCGTTGCCCGCCGACGAGGCTACGGTGGCCAAGTCGATGCGCCTGTCGATGCGCTGGGCCGAGAGGTCGCGCGACGCCTTCGGCGACCGGCCGGGCCATGCGCTTTTCGGGATCATGCAAGGTGGCGTCACGCGGGAGCTGCGCGAGGAATCGGCCGAGTCGCTGAAGCGGATCGGTTTCGACGGCTATGCCGTGGGCGGGCTTGCGGTGGGCGAGGGGCAGGAGGCGATGTTCTCGGTCCTCGACTATGCGCCGGGGTTCCTGCCGGAGGATCGCCCGCGCTATCTGATGGGGGTGGGCAAGCCCGATGACATCGTGGGCGCGGTGGAGCGCGGCATCGACATGATGGATTGCGTGCTGCCCTCGCGCTCGGGGCGGACGGGCCAGGCCTGGACGGCACGGGGGCAGGTGAACCTGAGGAACGCTCGCCACAAGAATGACCTCCGGCCGTTGGAGGAGGGGTGCCAATGCCCCGCCTGCCGCAGCTACTCCCGCGCCTACCTGCACCATGTGGTGAAGGCGGACGAGATCATCGGCAGCATGCTGCTGACCTGGCATAACCTGCATTATTACCAGCTGCTGATGCACGGGCTGCGGGAGGCGATCGCGGCGGGGGGGCTTGCGGCGTTCGTGGTGGGGTTCCATGCAAAGCGGGCCGAGGGGGATGTGGAGCCTGTCTGACAAAGGCCACCCTTTCCCACCTTGCACCCGGTTACGCAGAGGTTCATTCTGGCGAACCAAGCCGGAACTTGAATCCCCTGCCCGGGGACCACAAGTTAACGAACATGAAGGCGGAGCGGGCAGGGTTGCCGATGGTCGGGACCATGCCAAGCTGCCGCGAACGAAGGTAGACATATGAGCACCCAAAGCTATCCGGTCCTGCCGCTGCGCGACATCGTGGTGTTTCCCCACATGATCGTGCCGCTCTTCGTCGGGCGCGAGAAATCGGTCCGCGCACTGGAAGAGGTGATGCAGGACGACAAGCAGATCCTTCTCAGCTCGCAGAAGGACCCCACCGCAGACGACCCGGACGCCGATGGGATCTTCCGCACCGGCGTGCTGGCCAATGTGCTGCAACTCCTGAAACTGCCCGACGGCACCGTGAAGGTGCTGGTCGAGGGCAAGGCGCGGGTGAAGATCACCGGCTTCATCGAAAACCCGGCCTTCTTCGAGGCGACGGCGGAATTGCTGCCCGAGACCGAGGGCGACCAGACCGCCGTCGAGGCGCTGGTGCGCGCGGTGGGCGAGGAGTTCGAACGCTATTCCAAGGTCAAGAAGAACATCCCCGAGGAGGCGCTTGCCGCCGTCTCGGACACCCGCGAACCGGCGCGGCTGGCCGACCTGGTGGCGGGCCACCTGGGCGTGGACGTGGCGCAGAAGCAGGCGATCCTGGAGACGCTGGACGTCGCCGAGCGGCTGGAGAAGGTCTATGGCCACATGCAGGGCGAGCTTTCCGTCCTTCAGGTCGAGAAGAAGATCAAGAGTCGCGTGAAGACGCAGATGGAGAAGACCCAGCGCGAATACTATCTGAACGAGCAGATGAAGGCCATTCAGAAGGAGCTGGGCGACGGCGAGGAAGGCCAGAACGAGGTCGCCGAGCTGGAGGCCCGCATCGCCAAGACCGCGCTGTCGAAAGAGGCGCGCGAGAAGGCGGATGCCGAGCTGAAGAAGCTGAAGTCGATGTCGCCGATGTCGGCGGAAGCGACGGTGGTGCGGAACTATCTCGACTGGCTCCTCGGCGTGCCGTGGGGCGTGAAGTCGCGTCTGAAGAAAGATCTGGGCGCCGCGCAGAAGGTGCTGGACACCGACCACTTCGGGCTGGAGAAGGTCAAGGAGCGGATTGTCGAATACCTGGCGGTGCAGGCACGGTCGACCAAGCTGAAAGGCCCGATCCTGTGCCTCGTTGGCCCTCCGGGCGTGGGCAAGACATCGCTGGGGCGGTCGGTCGCGAAAGCCACGGGGCGTGAGTTCATCCGCATCTCGCTGGGGGGCGTGCGTGACGAATCCGAAATCCGCGGCCACCGGCGGACCTATATCGGGTCAATGCCCGGCAAGATCATCCAGTCGCTGAAGAAGGCCAAGACCACCAACCCGCTGATCCTTCTGGATGAGATCGACAAGATGGGGCAGGACTTCCGCGGCGATCCGGCTTCGGCTCTGCTCGAGGTGCTGGACCCCGAACAGAACGGCACCTTCGTGGACCACTATCTTGAGGTGGAATACGACCTGTCGAACGTCATGTTCATCACCACGGCCAACAGCTACAACATGCCGGGGCCGCTGATGGACCGGATGGAGATCATTTCTCTGGCCGGCTACACCGAGGATGAAAAGCGCGAGATCGCCAAGCAGCACCTGTTGCAGAAGCAGGTCACCGCGAACGGCCTGAAGAAGGGTGAGTTCGAGGTCTCGGACGAAGCGCTGACCCATGTCATCCGCTATTACACCCGCGAGGCGGGCGTGCGGAACCTTGAGCGCGAGATTGCCAAGCTGGCGCGCAAGGCGGTGACCGACATCCTTAAGAAGAAGACCAAATCGGTGAAGGTGGACCCGGCGAAGGCCGAGGAATACCTGGGCGTGCAGCGCCACCGCTTCGGTCTGGCCGAGAAGGAAGATCAGGTGGGCGTGGTCACCGGGCTGGCCTGGACCAGCGTCGGCGGCGATCTGTTGCAGATCGAGGCGCTGAAGCTGCCGGGCAAGGGCCGGATGAAGACCACGGGCAAGCTGGGCGATGTGATGAAGGAGTCGATCGAGGCGGCTTCGTCCTATGTCCGTTCGGTTTCTCCGCAGATCGGGGTCAAGCCGCCGAAGTTCGAGACGATGGACATTCACGTTCACGTCCCCGACGGCGCCACGCCGAAAGACGGCCCCTCGGCCGGTCTGGCAATGGTGACGGCGATCGTCTCGGTCCTGACGGGCATTCCGGTGCGCAAGGATATCGCGATGACCGGCGAGGTGACGCTGCGCGGCAACGCGAGCGCCATCGGCGGTCTGAAGGAAAAGCTGCTGGCCGCGCTGCGGGGCGGGATCAAGACCGTCTTCATCCCCGAGGAAAACGCCAAGGATCTGGCGGAAATCCCCGAGAATGTGAAGGCGGGCCTGACGATCATCCCCGTGACCCATGTGCGCGAGGTTCTGGCCCAGGCGCTGGTGCGTCAGCCGGTGGCGGTGGAATGGGACGAGGCGGCGGAAGAAGCGGCCGCCGCGGCCCGTGCGGCTGCGTCCGGGCAGGCCGGACCGGCGGCCACCGCGCACTAAGCGTTGCGCAGGAAAAACTTATCGAAGGCGCGCCTCCGGGCGCGCCTTTTTGCTTTGGGGCGGGGGCCGGGTGGTGATTTCCTGCGCACAACCGCGTGGGGCAGGGAAACTTCGTGTGGTAGTTGTGGATTTGTTTCCATCGGCGGGATAGTGTTGGCACAGCCTGAAAGAGGACCACATCATGACCGATGAAACCAAGACCCCCGCCGCCAAGAAGCCCCGCGCGACGCCGGCCAAAGCCAAGGCTGCCGGTGCCGAAGGCGCGGCCGAGGGTGCTGCTGCCGGTGCGGGCGGCGTGAAGCTGAAAGACCTGATCGCGCGCGTGGCCGAAGCCACCGGCGCCAAGAAACCGCAGGTCCGCAACATCGTCGAAGCGACGCTGAAGGAAATCAGCGGCGCGCTGGACAAGGGCGAAGTCATGCTTCTGCCGGGTCTGGGCAAGCTGCGCGTCAGCCGCACGCGCGAGTTCGAAAAGGGCGGTTCGGTGGTTTCGCTGAAGATGCGCCGGGGTGCCGGCAAGCCGGGCAAAAATACCGACGGTGAACCCCTTGCAGAGGTCGGGGAAGCCAGCTAATAACCCCGCCAACGGGCGATTAGCTCAGCGGTAGAGCGCTTCGTTCACATCGAAGATGTCAGCGGTTCAAATCCGTTATCGCCCACCATTATCGCATTGAAAAGCCTCGGGGAAACCCGGGGCTTTTCCTTTTGCGGGGTGCGGGCCGGGCGGATTGCGGCGGCAGAAATGGCAACGCCGCCGGACATCTCCGGCGGCGTCCTTCCGTTCCCGTCAGGGCGTCAGATCACTGCAGGTAGGGCATCGGATCGACGCTGTCCACGCCGCGCCGCACCTCGAAATGCAGGAAGGCCGGATCGGCCGAGCGCACCACTGCAATCGCCTGACCGCGGGTCACCGTGGCACCCTTGGCCACCTTCAGTTGATCCACCCCGGCATAGACCGTCAAGAGGTTGTCGGCGTGCCGGATCACCACGATGGGCGTGCCGTTGGTGTCCTTGGTCACCGCGGCGACGGTGCCGGCATCGGCGGCCTTCACGGCGGTTCCGGCGGCGGCGGCAATGTCGATCCCGTCGTTCTTGCCCTTCTGGTAGCTGCGGATGATCTTGCCCGAAACCGGCATCACCATCTTGGTCGCGGTCGCCCCGGTGCGCTGGCTGCCCATCTCGGGCGAGGCGGGGGTTTCCTTGGGCTTCTGCGCGGCGGGGGCGGTTTTCTCATCCGGCAGCGGCTTTGATGCCGAGGGCGGCGTCGGCGTCGGGCTGCCGGCCCCGGGCGTGGTGTCCACCGGCGCGGGCGGCGGGGCCGAGGACGAGGTCGGGATGATCAGATACTGCCCCTCGCGCACCGCCATGTCGGCGCCCAGCCCGTTCCAGTCGGCCAGCGCCTTGGCCGAGACATTGTAGGCCCGTGCGATGGTAAAGGCGGTCTCGCCGCGCTGCACCTTGTGGCGGATCGGCTCGGCCCCCGCGCTGGGGGCCTGCGCGGCTGGTG
>NZ_JAEULO010000066.1 GCF_016793705.1 Tabrizicola sp. | reverse complement strand
GCAGCGCATGGCGCTCTCTGACACGCAAGGGGAGAGGCAGCGCCGCTGGCAGGCCCCCGCGCAGCTGACGATCGAGACGAACCCGGCGGGCGCGCGGATCCGGATGCAGCGGTACACCGAAGACGCGCAGGGGCGGCGCCAGCTTGGACAGGATGAGGAGCTGGGGCGTACTCCGCTGCGGGAAGTCTCGCTCAAGGAAGGCTCCTATCTGCTCTCCTTCACACACGAGGAGCGGACTCCTGTCAGCTATCCAGTCCTGGTCCGCGGGGCCGAGCGCCGTCACATCGCGCTCGATCTGCCGGCGCGAGCGGAGCTGCCGGAAGGATTTGTCTACATCCCGCGCGGACGCTTCCTGTTCGGGACCAGCGCCGAGGAGTCCGTTCGACAGGGCTTCCTCTCGACGGTACCGGTCCACGAGGTGGAGTCCGGGGCCTATGTCATCGGGCGCGCGGAAGTGACCTACGGAGAGTGGGTGCAGTTCCTGGAATCGCTGCCGCCCGCAGAGCGCGCACAGCACGCCATTCACGTCCCAAAGGGAGGAATCGGCGGCGGAGTGGAGCTTGAGGAGGTCGGCGCGCACAGCTGGCGGCTGATGCTGCAGCCCGTCTCGCAGGCGCACCGGGCGCGGACCGGAGAGGCGCTCGTATACCCCTCGCGCAAGCTCCGGAGGGAGCAGGACTGGCTGCGCCTCCCGGTCTCGGGCATCGGTCCTGCGGATATCCGCGCCTATGCGGCCTGGCTCGATCGGAGCGGGCGCGTCCCGGGGGCGCGTCTGTGCAGCGAAAAGGAGTGGGAGCGTGCGGCCCGCGGTGCCGATGATCGCGAGTATCCGCACGGCACCGCGCTGGCAGCGGACGAAGCCAACTTCGACGAGACCTACGGAAAGGATCTGAGCAGCGCGGGACCGGACTCCGTCGGTTCCTATCCGGCCTCTGTGAGCCCGTTCGGGCTGGTGGACCTGGCCGGGAACGTCTTCGAGTGGGTCGATTCCTCGCTCTCGCCGGGGGAGGTCGTGGCGCGGGGCGGCGGGTACTTCATGGGCGCAATCGCGGCTCGCAGCACCAACCGGACCCCGCTCGATCCCGGGTTCCGGGATCCGGCCGTCGGCGCACGAGTGTGCGCGTCGTATCCGCTCCGCTCACGGGGCGAGTAGCCCGCGCCCTTGCTTGCCCGCTGATGGACGGCGCGGAAGGACGGCGCTGCAGCGGATGCTCAGGTCCGCGCCAGCGCTTCGAGGATCACCGCGACCGCGGTGGCGCCGGGATCCGCGACACCACGCAGCGCGTCTTCGCGCACGTAGCTGGCGCGCCCTGCGTGGGCCTTCGTCATCGCGGCGGTGCGGGCTGCACCTTCGCGCGCGGCGTGCGCGGACGCGGCGAGATCCTGGCCGGCCTCGAGCGCCTGGATCGCCGGCAGGAGGGCATCAAGCAGGGTGCGGTCGCCCTCCTGTGCCCCGCCGTAGCGCTGCATTGCGACGGCGCCCGCCCGCAGCGCCGCGGGCCACTGCGGCGGCTCGCCCGCTCGCGCCCCCATGGCCGCGACGAAGATCGAGAGCAGGATCCCGCTCGAGCCGCCCATGACCGTGGACAGCCGGTCGGCGATGGCGGCACAGAGGGCGGCGCCGTCCCCGAGCGGCAGCCGGTCGAGATCGCGGAGCAGCGCGCGCGCCGCGGTCGCCAGGGTGGTGCCGGTGTCGCCGTCGCCGATCTTCGCATCCAGGGCATCGAGCTCGGCCTGAGCCGCGATGCAGGCGGCGCCGATGCGCTCGAGGATCGCGCGCCGCGCCGGGTGCGCCGACGCAGCGTAGGAACGACCGCTCGAGGCCTCTGGCAGCGGCAGCGGCGCGACCGCACCAGGCCGGCGCCCGGGCGCCCATGCGCGGGGACCGACCTCGCTCAGGAGCGCCCGCTCCAGCTCTTCATCGAGAGGCAGGGCCGAGACCGAGAAGCCCTTCATGTCGAGGGAGGTCATCAGCCGCTCCGGTCCGAAGACGAGGGCGACCTCGCGGGTCATGGCGTCCAGCACGGACTGCGCCGCGATCGCCATCTCGATGGGAGGCACGCCGCCCAGATCGTTCAGCAAGAGCGCAACCTTCGCGCCGGGCGGCAGCGAGGTCTCAAGGCGCGCGGCCAGGGTCGCCGCGAGCTCGCGCACCGGCGCGAGCGGGATGAGCGTGGCGCCGGGCTCGCCGTGGATGCCGAGCCCGAGCTCGACCTCGGCGGGGCCCATGCGGCTCTCGGCGGGCTGTCCCGGGATCGTGCAGGACGAGAGGGAGATGCCGATGGAGACGACGGCGCGGGCCGCGCGCTCGGCAGCGGCCCGGACCTCGGCGAGGGAGGCGCCGGCGCGAGCGAGGTGGCCCGCGACCTTGTGCACGAGCAGCGTGCCGGCCAGGCCCCGCGGCCGCGGCGCGCCGGGGATGGCGACGTCGTCGGCGACGATGACCATCTCGACGTCGCGCCCGAGCGCGCGGGCCCGCTCCGCCGCGAGGCCGAAGTTCAGCCGGTCGCCGGTGTAGTTCTTGACGATGAGCAGGCAGCCCGCCTTGCCGGTGACGGCGAGGATGCCCGCGAGGACGGCGTCGACGGAAGGCGAGGCGAAGACGTCGCCGCAGACGGCGGCGGTCAGCATGCCCTGGCCGACGAAACCGGCGTGCGAGGGTTCGTGGCCGGAGCCGCCGCCGGAGACCAGAGCGACCTTGGCGCGGTCCCAGTCGGTGCGGATCACGACGCGGATATGGGGGTAGCCGTCGAGGCGGGCGAGCTTTCCGCCGGAGGTTCTGAGCAGGCCGTCGATGGCTTCGGTGACGAGGCTTTCGCGGGAGTTCATGAACTGTTTCATGGAGTTGGCCTTTCAGATGCGATTGCCGGTGGCGTCGAACCAGAGCGGATCGTGCGGGCGGATTTTCAGCGGTTCCCCGGGTTTCAGGGTGGTGTGGGGTTCGGTGAGGGTGATGAGGCTGTGGGGACCGAGCGTGAGGTGCAGGCGGGTCTGGTCGCCCAGGTGCTCGATCCGCTGGATCGTGGCGTCCTGACCATCGCCGATGTGGATGTGCTCGGGGCGCAGGCCGATGGTCGCGGCGTTTGCGGGGGCGCCGGGAAAGGCGACGGCAGGCAGAAGGTTGATGTGCGGCTGGCCGAGGCGGGAGGCGACATAGGTCGAGACGGGGTTTTCGTAGATGTCCCGGGGCGTGCCGAACTGGACGAGGCGGCCGTGGTCGAGGACGCCGACATGGGTGGCCATCGTCATCGCCTCGATCTGGTCGTGGGTGACGTAGAGGAAGGTGGCCTTGAGGTCCTGGTGGATGCGTTTCAGCTCGATCCGCAGGTCGGCGCGGAGCTTGGCGTCGAGCGAGGAGAGCGGTTCGTCCATCAGGTAGATGCGGGGGTTGCGGACCAGGGCCCGGCCGATGGAGACGCGCTGCATCTCGCCGCCCGAGAGCGCGGTAGCCTTGTTGTCGAGCTTGTGGGGGATGCGGAGAACCTCGGCCACCTCCTGCACGCGTTTGGCGATGTCGGTTTCGGGCATCGCGATCATGGGCGAGCGGAGGGGGAAGGCCAGGTTGTCGCGGACGGTGAGGTGGGGGTAGAGCGAATATTGCTGGAAGACCATCGCCACGTCGCGCTGGGCGGGGGTGTCGAGGACCACCGACTGACCGGCGATGCGGACGTCGCCGCTGTCGGGTTTGTCGAGGCCGGCGATGAGGCGGAGGGTGGTGGTTTTCCCGGCTCCGGTGGGGCCGAGGAGGACGACGAAGGCGCCGGTGGGGATGGTCATGGTGACATCCTTCAGGGCCTGAGTGGCGCCGAAGGATTTCGACAGGTTCGAGAGCGTGACCTCAGCCATGATGGACCCCGGCGTTGGCGGCGGTGCGGAAGGCGCGGCCGGTGGTGGCGTCGAAGAGAGCAAGACGGGGGGCGTTGAGGGCGAGGCCGGTGAGGTCTCCGGGTTTTGCCGGGGTGGTGGAGGGGGTACGGGCCTTCACCGGGCCGAAGGGGGTGGAGAGGGTGACGATCTGGGTGGTGCCGAGGTATTCGGCGGCTTCGATCCGGCCCTTGAGGGGGGCGGTGTCGGATAGCGCGACGTGTTCGGGGCGGACGCCGAGGACGAGTTGGCCCTTGGCGGGTTCCTGGAGCTGGGGAAGGGCGATGGGGATGTCGCCGAGGGTGACGGTGTCGGCCCCTGCGGCGGCGTTGCCCTCGAAGCGCAGGAAGTTCATCGCCGGGCTGCCGATGAAATCGGCGACGAAAAGCGTGGCGGGGTGGTCGTAGATGGCTTGCGGCGTGCCGAACTGTTCGACGACGCCATGGTTCATGACCACGATCTTGTCGCCCATCTGCATCGCTTCCAGCTGGTCGTGGGTGACGTAGACGGTGGTGGCATGCATCCGGTCGTGGAGGGCCCGGAGTTCCTCGGCCATGATCTCGCGGAATTCGGCGTCGAGCGCGCCGAGCGGTTCGTCCATCATGAAGGCCTTGGGGTTGCGCACGATGGCGCGGCCGAGGGCAACGCGCTGGCGGTCGCCGCCGGACAACCCGCCGACGCCCTTGTCGAGCAGGTGGTCGATGCGGAGGATGCGGGCGACCTCGGCCACCTTGCGCTGGACCTGGGCCTTCGGGACGCCTTGGGAAACAAGGGGATAGGCGATGTTCTTCCGCACGTTCATGTGCGGGTAGAGGGCGAACATCTGGAACACCATGGCGATGTCGCGCTGCGAGGCGGGGCGTTGCGAGACATCCTCACCGTCGATCAGGATTTCGCCGGAGGTCGGCAGTTCGAGGCCCGCGATCATGCGCAGGGTGGTGGTCTTTCCGCAGCCCGAGGGGCCGAGGAGCATGAAAAACTCGCCGTCCCGGATGGTGAAGGTCGAGCCCTGCACGGCCGTGAAGGCGCCGAATTCCTTGCGGAGGTTGCGGATGACGATCTCGGCCAAGGCTTACTCCGGGAAATGGCTGGTGATGATGAACATCACCGTGCCGACGAGGGTCACGAGGAAGGACCAACTGTAGGCCCAGAGAAAGAAGGGTTGCATCAGCATCACCACGCCGAGCGCGATCAGGATGGTGGCCAGCATCTCCCACGGGCCGCGGCGCAGGTGGAGGAGGCCGGTGAGGAAGGCGGTCATCGGGCGCTCCTTTCGCGGATGGGGGTGCGCCGGTGGCTGCGGCCGGATGCCTCCGGCGGGGATATTTGGGCAAAGATGAATAGCTGGGGCCGGATCATTTGCGCACCGCCCCGAAGGTGATACCGCGCAGGAGGTGCTTGCGGAGAAGGATGGTGAAGATCATCACCGGCAAAAGGAAGAGCGTTGCCCCGGCGGCCACGGCGGGCCAGTCCTGGCCACCGACGCCGATGATCGTGGGGATGAAGGGCGGCGCGGTCTGGGCGTTGCCGGAGGTGAGGAGGACCGCGAAGGCATATTCGTTCCAGGCGAAGATCAGGCAGAAGATCGCGGTCGAGGCGATGCCGGTGGCGGCCTGGGGCAGGACGACCTTCCGGAAGGCCTGGAAGCGGGTGTAGCCGTCGATGAGGGCGGCTTCCTCGTATTCGCGGGGGATCTCGTCGATGAAGCCCTTCAAGAGCCAGACGGCGAGGGAGATGTTCACGGCAGTGTAGAGGAGGATCATGCCCAGATGAGTGTCCGAGAGGCCCAGCTGGCGATACATCAGGTAGATCGGGATCGCGACGGCGATGGGCGGCATCATCCGGGTAGAGAGGATGAAGAACAGGAGATCGTCCTTCAGCGGTACCTTGAAGCGCGAGAAGGCATAGGCGGCGAGCGTGCCGAGGATGATGCTGAGGGCGGTCGAGCCGAAGCCGATGATCACCGAGTTCAGGAAGCGCTCGCCGAAGCGGCTGGGGCCGGTGATGATGGTGCCCTGGCGGCGGGCGATCTCCTCCATCAGGCCTTGCGGCGGGGGGAGGGATTCCAGTTCCGACACGGCAGGGCGGGTGCGGGTGGTGAAGAGGTTGACGTAGCCCTCGACCGTCGGCTCGAAGAACACCTTCGGCGGGTAGCTGATCGAGTCCGGCCCGGTCTTGAAGCTGGTGGAGATGATCCAGACCAGGGGCAGCAGGGTAATGATCGTGTAGAGCGTGACCAGGAGGCCCGCGGCCCATTTCGAGGCCTTCGAGGGTTCGGTGATGGCATGGGCGCTCATCTCAACGCTCCTTCACTTTGTTCAGCGCCTTGACGTAGATCGACGCCAGGCCGAAGACGGTGACGAAGAGGATGATCGCGTAGGCGCTGGAATAGCCGGTGCGCCATTTCTCGAAGGCTTCGCGCTTGAGGTCGATGGAGGTGAGGAGCGTCTCGCTGCCCGGCCCGCCGCCGGTCAGGAGGTTGACCATGTCGAACATCTTGAAGTTCTCGATGCCGCGGAACAGGACGGCGAGCATCAGGAAGGGGAGCACCATCGGCACGGTGATGGTCCAGAACTGCCGCCATCTGGAGGCGCGGTCGACCTCGGCGGCCTCGTAGATGTAGTCGGGGATCGAGCGCAGGCCCGCGAGGCAGATCAGCATGACGAAGGGCGTCCACATCCAGGTGTCGACGATGATGATCGACCAGGGGGCGAGGCCACCGGGGCCGAGCATCGAGAAGCTGTTGGCGGGGATGCCGGTGAAGAATTCGACGATGTAGTTCACGACGCCGATCTGCGGTTGGTAGAGAAAGGTCCAGAAGTTGCCGACCACGGCGGGCGACAGCATCATCGGCACCACGATCAGCGTGGTCAGCAGGTCGTTGCCCTTGAACTTGCGGTTGATCAGCCAGGCGAGGGTGAAGCCGATGATGACCTGCAACACGATGGTCCAGATCAGGAAATGCGCCGTCGTGGTCATGTGCGACCAGATATCCTCGTCGGTGAGGATGCGGGTGTAGTTGCGCAGGCCGACCCATTTCACCTCGGCATTCGGCTTGTTCGCGGCGTAGTTGGTGAAGGAGAGCCGGATCGTCCAGATCAGCGGGAAGATATTGATCGCCAGCAGAAGGAAGATCGTGGGGGCGACGAAGATCCAGGCGATGGTGCGGTCGGACAGGCCGCGGACCTTGCGCGCGAGGCTCGGCGGCGTGGCGGTGGCGGCGATGTCGATGGGGTTTGGCATGCGGTGATCCCGTGGGCGGGGGAAGGGGCGTTGGCCCCTTCACCTTACCCCCTTCCCGCAGGAAGGGAGCGCAGATTTGCAGGTTCTCTGGAGGAGGCCCCGGAGCGGGTCCGGGGCCGGAGGAGAGGCGGGGTCAGAGCTTGCCTTCGTCCTCGAAAACCTCGGTCCAGTCGGCGATCAGACCATCCAGCGCCTCTTTCGCGGTGCCGTTGCCGGCGACCACATAATCGTGGAACCGCGCCTGCGAGGCCTGGAGCAGCGAGGCATAGGAGGGCTCGGCCCAGAAGTCCTTCACGATCGCCATCGAGTCGAGGAAGGTCTGCGCATAGGGCTGGCTGGTGGCGAAGGCCGGGTCCTCGACCACGGCGCGCAGGCAGGAGAAGCCGCCCATCGACCACCATTTTTCCTGCACGTCCTTCTGGGCGAACCATTTGATATAGGCCAGCGCGCCGTCCATGTTGTCGGTGTTGGCGACGACGCTGATGCCCTGTCCGCCCAGCTGGGCGAAGCGTTCGCCGCCGGGGCCGGCGGGGTTCACCAGATAGCCGGTCTTGCCGCCGCCGACGTTGGGATCGGTCTCGAAGCCCGGCCAGGTGAAGGCGAAGTTCATCTGGAGCGCGACCTGCCCCGATTTGTAGGCGTCGATGCCTTCGCCCATGTAGGTGTTGGACGTGCCCGGGGCGACGCAGCAATCGTAAAGCGACTTGTAGAATTCCAGCCCCGCGACCGCGCCGTCGGAGTTGACGAAACCTTCCATCTCATAGGGCTTGTCGGGGTTGTCGTACTTGAAGCCGAAGGAATAGAGGACGTCCATCGCCCCCATCGTGATGCCTTCCGAGCCGCGTTCCGTGTAGATCGAGGCACCGTAGACCGTCTTGCCATCGATGTCGCGGCCCTGGAAGAATTCGGCGACGTCCTTCAGCTCCGCGAAGGTGGCGGGGGGCGTCAGGTCGCGGCCGTATTTCTCCTTGAAGGCGGTCTGGATTTCTGGCCGCTCGAACCAGTCCTTGCGGTAGGTCCAGCCGACCACGTCGCCGAAGGCGGGCAGCGACCAGTAGTTCGGGGTGTTCTTCGGCCATTCCGAATAGCCGGTCACGGTGGCGGGGACGAAAGCATCCATCGAGATGCCCTCGGCGGCGAAGAAGTCGTTCAGCTTGACGTACCAGCCGTTTTCGGCAGCACCGCCGATCCACTGGCTGTCGCCGATCATCAGGTCGCAGAGCTGGCCGCCGGAGTTGAGTTCGTTGAGCATCCGGTCGGCGAAATTGGGCCAGGGCACGAATTCGAAGTTCATCTTGGTGCCGGACTGGGCCTCGAAATCCTTCGAGAGTTCGACGAGCGCATTCGCCGGGTCCCATGCCGCCCAGCAGAGGGTCAGTTCACTGCCTTGTGCCTGCGCCTGGGCTGCCCAGACCAGCGCAACAGCCGCGGATGCGGCGAAAGTTGTCCGTTTCATGCAATCCTCCCGGTGAGATGTGACGTGTCCGTGCGGGATGCCGGACCTTCTGTGATTTGTCAGACGATAGGCAGGGACGACGGGCCTGTAAAGCATTTTTGAGGTGCGTACCTCATTTCCTGGCGCAGCTTCCTTCCAAAGCGCTTGAAGCGAGAGGTCAGGCAGCAGTTTCGGCGCTGGAGCGGTGCGAATCGGACTGGGGAGGCAGATTCTCGCGCAGGACGATCTCGATGCGGATCTGCTCCTGCCCCTCGTCCAGCGGCAGGTTGTCGGCCTTGGCCCGCAGGACCCGCAGCGTGCTGCGTGCAAGGTGCCCGAGGTTCTGGGTGATGACGGCGGTGACCGTACCCTGCTCCAGGGCGGTCCGGACATGGGCGGTAAGTTCGTGGCAGATCACAGTGATGCGACCGGAAAGCCCATATTCGTCAATCAGTTGCGTCAGGGCCCGGTGCCCGTCGCCCATGGCGTAGATGCCCCGCACCTGCGGTGAGTTGGCCAGACGCCGGGTCACCACGTCGCGCAGGGTGCGGCCAGAGCCGTGGGTTTCCAGCGAGGGCAGCACATCCAGCCCGGGAAAGTCGCGCAGCATCACCTCGTCGAAACCGCGGCGACGGTCCACCATGTCGCGCGCCAGAAGGGACTGGCCCAGAACCATCACCTGACCGGGTCCCCCGCCCAGGAACCGGCCCATGAGGACGCCGGCGGTCCGGCCTGCCGCACAGTTGTCGATGCCGACGAAATGGTCGCAGGCCGCATTCGGCAGGTTAGAGACGAGCGCCACCACCGGAATGCCCTTGGACCGCAGCAACCGGACCGCATCCCGAAGGACAGGCGTTTCCTGGGCCATCAGCGCGACGCCCACATAGTCGCTCTCCGGCAGGGAAGCCAGCAGAGCTGCCAGCTGATGCGGGTCCTCGGCGGGAAAGCGGTGCAGACGCAGCTCGATTCGGCTGGTTGCGGCCACCGAACCCGCCTCGATCAACGCGTCGGCCAGCGACTGGATGAACTGGCTTTCCGAATCCGGCAGAATGACCGCGACGCGGTAGGACCGTCCCCGCGCCAGGTTTGCCGCCGTCAGATCGCGGACATAGCCAAGCCTGGCAATGGCTTCGTTGACCGCCAGGATCGTCTTCTCGCGCACCCCGGGTCGCGCGTTCAGCACCCGGTCCACCGTGGCAAGGCTGACACCTGCTTCGCGGGCAATGTCGGTTACTGTCGGCCGCAAACTCGAACTCCAGCGCTTCCCGTCGCGACTATTCGACGGAATATGAGGTGCGTCAATCAGGACCGGATGATGAAGGTCTGCAAAGCGGTATCCAGTGTCTTGCTCCTTACTTGCGCCGGAGCGGCTTTGTGCCATGCTTCGACCATTGCGCCGGCCTGACGGCCCCAAGTGATTTCAGCTTTCGCGTTCCGGATTGGAGGAATGTCATGTCCGAAGACACCGCAGCCCCGCCCCCGATCACGCCCCCCTGGCGGGGCAAGAAGATCGTCATCTTCGCCGATGGCACCGGCAGCAGCTTTGCCATGCAGGAGTCGAATGTCTGGCGGTTGTATTCCGCGCTGGACAAGACCGAGAAGTCCGGGGTGACCCCGGCCGAGTTGCAGTTGGCGCGCTATATTCCGGGGGTCGGAACCTCGGGCAACCGGGTGCTGCGGCTGATCGATGGGGCGACGGGGATCGGCGTGCCCTCGAACGTCCGCAAGCTGTACCGCTTCCTCTGCTGGAACTGGGAGCCGGGGGACGAGATCTATCTCTTCGGCTTTTCACGCGGGGCCTTCACGGTCAGGACGCTGGCGGGGATGGTCCGCTGGCAGGGGCTGATGCCTCTCATGGTCGGCGAGCGGCCGGTGACGGATGCCGAGATGAAGCGGAACGCGATGCGGGCCTGGGAGGCCTATCGCGAGAAGACCGCACCGCTGATGCAGGACGGCAGGCTGAGGATGGCGCCCTGGATCGGTGCGCTGCGCTGGCTGCGGGACCGGACGATCAGCGCGAAGCGGCGGCTGTTCCGCCAGCCGACCCATGCCGAGGTGCTGGCAGCGCGGCCGGTGGAGCGGCGTCCGGCGCTGGGGGAGGATGCGCCGGAGGGCGAGGACGGCGGCAAGGTGGGCATCCGCTACATGGGCCTTTTCGACACGGTGGAGGCTTATGGCTTCCCCTTCGTCGGCCTGCGCGAGCTGTGGAGCTGGCTGATCTGGCCGATCATCTTCCGCAACCGGGTCTGCGCGAAGATCGTCGCCCGGGCCGATCATGTGCTGGCGCTGGATGACGAGCGGAAGACCTTTCATCCGTTGCAGTTCGACCAGACCGATGCGGGAACGCCGGAGGCGCCGACGCTGGTGCGCGAGACCTGGTTTGCGGGGATGCATTCCGACGTGGGCGGGGGCTATCCCGACGACGCGGTGGCGACGGACCCGCTGTTGTGGATCATGGAGGCTGCGGGCGAGGAGGGGCTGCGCTTTGCCCCCGGCGCGCGGGAGGCGTTCGACGCGCGGCGCTATCCCCGGGCGCTGATCCATGATTCCCGGGCGGGGCTGGCGGCGAGCTACCGCTATGCCCCGCGGCCGAAGCCAGGGCAGGCCGAGAACGGCAGGGGCGCGCCGGTGCTGCACCGCTCGGTGCTGCAGAAGATCCGGACCGGGGCGGACGGCTATGCGCCGCTGCTTCTGCCAGGAGCCCCCAGCGTCTGCGATGTGCCGTCCAGCCATGACAGCTGCGGCCCGGCGCCGATGCATCCGGAACCGGAGCCTGATCGGCGGGCGCATCGGTTGATCGGCTGGCGGATCGGGGCGAACCGGGCGCTGATCTGCTTCGCGGTGCTGCTGGTGGCCCTGCCGCTGGGGCCTGCGCTGGACCGTGTGGGCCTGCGCGGGCTTTGGCCGGGCCTGAAGGGCATCGCTTCCGGCTGGTGGTCGGCGGTCAGCCTCGACCCCCGCCCGCTGCTGGCGCTTTACTGCGACATCTGGCCCTGGGCGGCGGTGGTTCTGGCGGTGATGGCCGGGCTCTGGTGGTGGGGCGACGACCTGCGGGGCCGGATCAAGGACCAGGCACTGCGGGTCTGGCGGTTCGATCCCTGACGGGGTTTCCCCGGTCGGGGGGCGCGGCTAAGGTGCCCGCCCCGAGTGACGAGGATTCGCATGAGCCTGACCCTGATCCCCCGCCTGATCGCCACCGAGATCGGGGCGACCCCCGCGCAAGTGACCTCTGCGGTGGAGCTTCTGGACGGCGGCGCGACGGTGCCCTTCATCGCGCGCTACCGCAAGGAGGTGACGGGCGGGCTGGACGATACCCAGCTGCGCAAGCTGGAGGAACGTCTGGGCTACCTGCGCGAGCTGGAGGCGCGGCGGGGGGCGATCGTCGCCTCGATCACCGAGCAGGGGAAGATGACCGAGGCGCTGGCCAAGGCGATTGCCGGGGCGGGGACGAAGGCGGAGCTGGAAGACATCTACCTGCCCTACAAGCCCAAGCGCCGGACCAAGGCGATGATCGCCCGCGAGGCGGGGTTGCAGGGGCTTTATGACGCGATTGTCGCGGATCGGTCGGCGGACCCGCTGGCGCTGGCGGGCGGCTTCCTGTCCGAAGGCTTTCCGGATGCCAAGGCTGCGCTGGAGGGCGCGCGCGACATCCTGGCCGAGGGGTTGAGCGAGGATGCCGCGCTGCTGGGGCGGCTTCGGGACCACATGCGGAAGGTGGGGAAGCTGTCGGCGAAGGTGGTTGCCGGGAAAGAGGCGGCGGGGGCGAAGTTCTCGGATTACTTCGCGCATTCTGAGGAGTTCTCGCGGGTGCCAAGTCACCGGGCGCTGGCGATGTTCCGGGGGCGGAACGAGGAGGTGCTGGTGCTGGATCTGGAGATCGACGCCGAGGCGCCTCGGGGCGAGAGCCCAGCGGAGCGGGCCTGTGGCGCGGCTGTGGGGGCCGGCGGGCAGGGGCCGGGGGACAAGTGGCTGCGCGAGGCGGCGGCCTGGGCCTGGCGGGTGAAGCTGAAGACCTCGCTGACGCTGGACCTGATGGCGGAACTGCGCGAGGCGGCGGAGGCCGAGGCGATCCGGGTCTTCGCGCGGAACCTGAAGGATTTGCTCTTGGCGGCCCCGGCGGGGGGCAAGGCGACGATGGGCCTCGATCCCGGCATTCGGACCGGCGTGAAAGTCGCGGTGGTGGATGCGACGGGCAAGCTGGTGGCGACGGATACTGTCTATCCGTTCCAGCCGAGGATGGACCTCAAAGGCGCGCAGGTGGCGATTGCCCGGCTGATCGGGCAGCATGGGGTTAAGCTGATCGCCATCGGCAACGGGACGGCGAGCCGGGAGACCGAGAAGCTGGTGGCGGATTTGCTGGCGCTGTTGCCTTCGGGTGGGGAGAAGCCGGTGAAGGTTGTGGTGTCGGAAGCCGGGGCCTCGGTCTATTCGGCCAGCGAACTGGCGGCGCGAGAGTTTCCGGAACTGGACGTGTCGCTGCGGGGGGCGGTCTCGATTGCCCGGCGCTTGCAGGACCCGCTGGCGGAACTGGTGAAGATCGAGCCGAAGGCGATCGGCGTCGGGCAATACCAGCATGACGTGGACCAGCATCGCCTCGCGAAATCGCTGGACGCGGTGGTGGAAGATGCTGTGAACGGGGTGGGGGTGGACCTGAACACCGCCTCGGCGCCGCTGTTGGCGCGGGTGTCGGGGGTGGGGCCGGGGCTGGCCGAGGCCATCGTGGCGCATCGCGATGCCAATGGGCCCTTTGCCACGCGGAAGGAATTGCTGAAGGTCGCGCGGCTGGGGCCGAAGGCCTTCGAGCAGGCGGCGGGGTTCCTGCGGATCACCGGAGGGAAGGAACCGCTGGATGCCTCGTCGGTTCACCCGGAAGCCTATGACGTGGCGCGGAAAATCACTGCGGCCTGCGGGCGGGACATTCGCAGCCTGATGGGGGACGGAGCAACGTTGAAGCGACTGGACCCCGCGGCTTTCGTGGACGAACGGTTCGGGTTGCCGACGGTGAAGGACATCCTGGCCGAGCTGGAAAAGCCGGGGCGCGATCCCCGGCCCAGCTTCAAGACGGCGACCTTCACGGATGGGGTGGACGAGATCACCGACCTCAAGCCCGGGATGGTGCTGGAAGGCACGGTGACGAACGTGGCGGCCTTCGGGGCCTTCGTGGACATTGGCGTCCATCAGGACGGGCTGGTGCATGTGAGCCAGCTGTCGGACACCTTCGTGAAGGACCCGCATGCGGTGGTGAAGGCCGGGGATGTGGTGAAGGTCCGGGTGGTGGAGGTAGACGTGAGCCGCAAGCGGATCGGGTTGACGATGAAATCGGACGGCGGGGCGAGCGCTAGGGACCAGGCGAAGGAGCGGGGGGGTGCGCCCGCGAAGCCGGTCCGGGGGCCGATGCAGTCCGGGCCCCAGGGCGGGGGAAATGCGTTCGCGGACGCGCTGAAAGGCAAATTCGGGCGGTAGGTGATTGCTTCGACGGTCCCCTGCTGGGCCGGTGAAGCACCAAGTATGGCCTGGCGCCCGGACCATGCGGCGATTGGGTCGGCCAAAGCGCGTGCTCGGGGCTTGCGATCCTGGGCCTGACGTGGCCGGGAGTCAGCCCTGGTCGCTTTCGGGTCCCTTCCGTCGCGAGGCGTCCCGCTGCCGGTTTTCGCGACGGGTGACCAGATTGTGCGCGATCTGCGTGGCGGCAAGGCCGAAAAGGCCGATGCCGCAGAAGATCAGCCCGGTCGTCACGAGCTTGCCAAGGTCGGTTGCCGGGACGAGATTGCCGTAGCCGACTGTCGATACCGTGGTGACGGTGAAGAACCAGGAGTCGATCCAGGTCCAGCCTTCCTGATAGTGGAAGAACACGGTCGAACCGCCCAGCAGCAGCAGGAAAATCCCGGTCAGGGCGCCGAAGAACGCCGTGACGCGCCGCCGTTCCGCCTCGAATCGCGTGGTCATGCCGCCCTCATCCACCCTGGCCTCCGATCGTGAGCCCGCCGATCAGAAGGGTGGGCTGGCCCACCCCCACCGGCACCCATTGCCCGGCCTTGCCGCAGTTGCCGATACCCGGGTCGAGCTGGAGGTCGTTGCCGATGGCGCGGATGCCTTTCAGCGCGGTGGCGCCGTCGCCGATCAGGGTTGCGCCCTTCACCGCCTCGCCCACCACGCCGTTCCGGACCCGGTAGGCCTCGGTGCAGGAGAACACGAACTTGCCGGAGGTGATGTCGACCTGCCCGCCGCCGAAGCCCACCGCGTAGATGCCGTCCTTGAGAGAGGCCACGATCCCGGCGGGGTCGTCCTGGCCCGCGAGCATGTAGGTGTTGGTCATCCGGGGCATCGGGATATGGGCAAAGCTTTCTCGCCGCCCGTTGCCGGTTGGGGCGACGCCCATCAGCCGGGCGTTCTGCCGGTCCTGCATGTAGCCTGTCAGCACGCCGTCCTCGATCAGCACATTCTTGCCCGAGGGCGTGCCTTCGTCGTCGATGGAGATCGAGCCGCGTCGGCCCGGAATTGTTCCGTCATCAAGGACAGTCACGCCTTTTGAGGCGATCTGTTTCCCCATCAGTCCGGCAAAGGCCGAGGTTTCCTTGCGGTTGAAATCACCTTCCAACCCGTGCCCGATGGCCTCGTGCAAGAGGATGCCGGGCCAGCCGGGGCCCAGGACCACGTCCATCACGCCTGCGGGGGCGTCGACCGCGCCGAGATTGACCTGCGCGATGCGCAGGGCTTCGGCGATCATCGGTTTCCAGGTTTCCGGCGACATGAGTTCGGCCAGCCCGTGTCGTCCGCCCTTGCCCATACCACCCTGTTCGCGGCGGCCGTTCTCCTCGATCATCACGCTGACGTTCAGGCGGGCCATCGGGCGGATGTCGGCAAGCCGCGTGCCTTCGGGGCGGAGGATCTCCACCTCTTGCAGGCTGGCGGAGAGCGTGGCCGAGACCTGCACCACGCGCGGGTCAAGCGCGCGGGCATGGGCGTCGATTTCGCGCAGGAGATCGATCTTCACCGGGAAGGCGGCGTCGGCCATCGGGTCGTCGGCGTGGTAAAGCCGGGTGTTGGTGCCGCGCGGGGGTGGGGCGAGGGTGCCGCCGCCAGCGCCCACGGCAAGGCGGGCGGTTTCGGCGGCGCGGCGGAGCGCGGTTTCGGTGATCTCGGTCGAATGCGCGTAACCCGCGACCTCGCCCCGGACGGCGCGCAGGCCGAAGCCTTGGCTTGCGTCATAGGTCGCCTGCCGGATGCGCCCGTCGTCAAGGACGATGCTTTCGGCGCGGCGTCTTTCCAGGAACAGCTCGCCGTCATCGGCCCCGGCGGTCGCCTCGCGCAGGGTGGAAAGCGCGGCGGTCTCGTCGAGATGGGTGTCGAAGGGGCGGAAGGGAGCTTCTGTCATCTGGGGGGCTTTCGGTCCTTTTGTCAGCGCCAGAGATGGGCCGCGGCGCGAGAAGGGTCAAGGAGCGACCATCCGGTCGATGAAATCCGCTTCCTTCTCCCATGTCGCCGGGCTGAACAGCGCGTCATGTCCGACCGGGCCAAGGGAGAGGAAGGTCTTGGGGTCCTGCGCGAGATCGAAGAGGCGCTTGCCGAACCCCTGCGGGATCACCCGGTCCCGCTCTCCATGCAGGATGAGGAGCGGCGCGCTGATCGCGGCGATGTGGTCGCGCGAGCGGTACTGGTCCTTCATCAGGAGGCCGACCGGTGCCCAGGGATAGGCGCGACGAGCGATGTCGACGGCGGCGGAATAGGGGGCCTCGAGGATCACGGCGGCGACGGGGTTGGCGGCGGCGGTGATCACGGCCGGGCCGGTGCCGAGGCTTTCGCCGACGAGGACGATGCGGTCGGGCGGGACGCCTTGCGCCCGGAGGTGATCGTAGACGGCCTTTGCGTCGGTCAGGAGACCGGCTTCCGAGGGTCGGCCGGTCGAGCCGCCGTAGCCGCGCCAGGACAGGAAGGCAGTGCCATAGCCCCGCGACTGGTAGAAGGCGAGACGGTCGGCGCGGTCGGCGATCTCGCCCGCGTTTCCGTGCAGGAACAGGATCACGGGCCGGTCTCCCTGCGCCGGACTGGTCCACAGGACGAGGGTTTCGCCATCGGGCGTGGCCAGCGCGACCCGGGCGACACCGCTCAGGCCGAGAGCTTCGGGCGCCGGGTCGCGGCGGGTGGGGAAATACTGGAGATCGCGCTGGAAGGTGTACATGCCCGACAGCGCCACGGCGTAGAGAAGGCCGAAGGTGACGAGGGTCAGCTTGATGAAGGCCACGGGTCGTCTTCCTTGCGCCGAGCGGGTGGCCGAGGGCGCGGATTCGCCGCTACGGTTTTGCTTGTCGCGGTCAAGCTAATATGGTTTGAGGGCCATGGGAAACAGCGGGATTCTGACCTTTCGGCAGTATCCCTGGACAGCGGCGGCAAGCCGCGACGTGAACGGGATGAGACAGATGCGTCTTTCGACAGTGATGAGCGGAGTCAGCGCGGCGGCGGTCGCCACGCTGGTGGCCGGGCAGGCCCTTGCGCAGCAAGCTTTGGAAATCGTGGGCCAGCCGGTCTCGGGCGCGGTGGGCTTCCAGCCCGCCGTGACGGAACTGGCCGAGGACATTCACTGGCTGGATCACATGATCCTCTACATCATCACCGCCATCGTGATCTTCGTCACGGCGCTGCTGATCTATGTGATGGTGCGGTTCAACCGCCGTGTGAACCCGACCCCGGCGCGCTTTACCCACAACAGCCCGCTGGAAGTGGCATGGACGCTGATCCCGATCGTGATCCTTGTGACCATCGGTGCCTTCTCGTTGCCGATCCTGTTCAAGCAGCAGGAGATCCCGGTCGGCGACGTCACCATCAAGGCCACCGGCAACCAGTGGTACTGGAGCTACGAATACGTCGACGAGGGAATTTCCTTCGACAGCTACATGATCGGCTCGCCTGCGACCGGCGGCACCAACATGCTGACCCCCGATGTCGAGGCGCAGCTGACCGCGGCAGGCTACACCAAGGAGCAGTTCCTGCTGGCGACCGACACGGCAGTGGTGGTGCCGGTGGGCAAGACCATCGTGGTGCAGGTCACGGCGGTGGACGTGATCCATTCCTGGAAAATCCCCGCCTTCGGCGTGATGCAGGATGCCGTCCCGGGCCGCACCGCCGGGCTGTGGTTCAAGGCGGAGAAGGAAGGAATCTACTTCGGCCAGTGCTCGGAACTGTGCGGTCAGATGCACGCCTACATGCCGATCACGGTGAAGGTCGTGTCGGAAGCCGCCTATGCCGAATGGCTGACCAAGGCCAAGGCGGGAGATGTGCAGCTGTCGTCGGTGGCGGTGCCCGCCGGAACCCAGGTCGCCTCGAACGACTGAGGCGAGGCAAGGCTTTCGGGTGGGGCTTGGCCATGCGTCAGGCCCGCTCTGTCTGAAACGGAACCGGAATGAGCGAGACCTCAGCATATCAGGGCGCGACCGCCACCCCCTATGAACCGGGGTTTGGCGACTATGTGCAGCTTCTGAAGCCGCGCGTGATGTCGCTGGTGGTGTTCACTGCACTGGTGGGGCTTCTGGTGGCCCCGGTCAGCCTGCACCCGGTCGAGGCCTTTTCGGCGATCCTGTTCATCGCGCTGGGCGCGGGGGCCAGTGGCGCGCTGAATATGTGGTGGGACGCCGACATCGACGCGGTGATGAAGCGCACGGCGAAGCGCCCGGTGCCTGCGGGCCGCGTTCAGGCGGGCGAGGCGCTGGCGGTGGGACTGGGCCTGTCGGGGATCAGCGTGGTGATGCTGGGCCTCGCGACCAACCTTGCGGCGGCGGGACTCCTGGCCTTCACGATCTTCTTCTATGCCGTCGTCTATTCGATGTGGCTCAAACGCTCGACCCCGCAGAACATCGTGATCGGCGGCGCGGCCGGGGCCTTTCCGCCGATGATCGGCTGGGTGGCGGCGACGGGAAGCGTCTCGGTCGAGGCGATCCTGATGTTCGCGCTGATCTTCATGTGGACGCCGCCGCATTTCTGGGCGCTGGCGCTGTTCATGAAGGAAGACTACCACGCGGCGGGCGTGCCGATGCTGACGGTGACGCATGGCCGCAAGGCGACGCGGGCGCATATCCTGGCCTATACGATCCTGCTGGTGCCGGTGGCGCTGGGGGCGGCGGTGACGCAGGTCGGCGGGCCGCTGACGCTGGCGGTGGCGGTGGTGCTGAACGCGGGCTTCGTCATCGGCGCGGTGCGGCTGTGGCGGCGCGACGAGGTCATGGCCCAGGCCGACAACTATGCCGCCGAGAAGGCCTTCTTCCGCTTCTCGCTCTTGTATCTCTTCCTGCATTTCGCGGCTTTCCTGGCGGAAGCGGCGCTGAAATCGGCGGGGCTGGGGGGCTGGTGATGAGCTTCCGCCCCGAGCACGAGCTTCACAAGCGCCGGTTCAGCCGGAACCTGGGTGTGGGCCTGACGCTCGCGGCCTTCGTCGCGCTGGTCTTCGCGCTGACCGTGGTCAAGGTGAAGCGCGGCGATCCGATGCAGGGCTATGACCATGTGGTCCAGCCCTCCTCTGTCCCGCAGGAGGAGGCGCAGCCATGATGTTTCCGCGCCTTACGGGCAAGAACCGCACGCTGGTGCAACTGGTGGCCGTGGTGCTGACCATGGGGTCGCTCTCGTTCGCGGCGGTGCCGTTCTACAGCTGGTTCTGCGCGGTGACGGGTTACGGCGGCACGCCGCAACGCGCCGAAGCCGCGCCGGGCGATGTGCTTGACCAGACGGTGAGGATCCGCTTCGACGCCTCGGTCGACCAGAACATGCCCTGGAGCTTCAAGCCGGAGGTCCGCACGATGGATATCCGCATCGGCGAGACGGGGCTGGCCTTCTACGAGGCGCACAACCCGACCGACCGGGTGATCGCGGGCACGGCAAGCTTCAACGTGTTCCCTGACACGGCGGGCGGCTATTTCACCAAGATCGACTGCTTCTGTTTCTCGGAACAGGTGCTGCAACCGGGCGAGACAGCGCAGATGCCGGTCAGCTTCTTCGTCGACCCTGCCATCGTCGACGACCCGGACGGGAAGTTTGTGCATGAGATCACGCTCAGCTATACCTTCCACCAGACCCCGCTGCCGGACGAACAGGCAGCGCTTGACCAACCCGCCGCGCCCGTTGCGGCAGCCGTGAACTGATCCATGCCGCAGCTGCGGTGAACCGAGATAGGACAACGAGGGAAACGCCGGCCATGGCCCACGCAAAGAACCACGATTACCACATCCTTGCGCCGTCGATCTGGCCGCTGTTCGGGGCCGTCGCGGCCTTCGTGATGCTGTTCGGCTCGGTCCTGTGGATGCATGGCTCGGGCCCGTGGATGGGGCTGGTCGGGCTGGCGGGCGTGCTCTACACCATGTTCGCCTGGTGGTCGGAAGTGGTGCATGAGGGGCAGACCGGGGATCATACGCCGGTCGTGCGGCTGGGCCTGCGCTACGGCTTCATCCTGTTCATCATGTCGGAGGTCATGTTCTTCTCGGCCTGGTTCTGGACCTTCTTCAAGCACCGCCTGTATCCGATGGGGCCGCAATCGCCGGCCGTCGACGGCGTCTGGCCGCCCGCCGGGATCGAGACCTTCGACCCCTGGCACCTGCCCTTCATCAACACGCTGATCCTGCTTCTGTCGGGTTGCGCCGCGACCTGGGCGCACCATGCGCTGGTGCATGAGAACAACCGCAAGGACCTGGTGAACGGGCTTATCCTCGCCATCGGGCTGGGCTTCATCTTCACCCTCCTGCAGGCCTACGAATACAGCCACGCGGCCTTCGGCTTCGCCGGCAACATCTATGGCGCCTCGTTCTTCATGGCGACGGGCTTCCACGGCTTCCACGTCATCATCGGGACGATCTTCCTGACCGTCTGCCTGATCCGCGCGCTGAAGGGGCATTTCACCCCCGAACAGCATGTCGGCTTCGAGGCGGCGGCCTGGTACTGGCACTTCGTCGACGTGGTCTGGCTGTTCCTGTTCGCCGCCGTCTACGTCTGGGGCCAGGGCTGATCCCTTTCGTCCGACACGATCTTTGCGCAGGCCTTCGGGCCTGCGCTTGCATTTCCGGGGTTTCCCATGCGTCGCTACGTCTTTCCGGTCCTGATGGGCATTGTCGGGGTTGCCGTCCTGACGAGTCTTGGCTTCTGGCAACTGCGCCGGATGGAGGAAAAGCGAGTCTATCTGGATGAGATCGAGGCCCGGATCGGCAATGCGCCGATCCCCTTGCCCGCCGTTCCGGAGGAAGCGCCGCACAAGTTCCAGGCGGTCTTTGCTGAAGGACGGTTCACCGGCGAGTATCTGGAGGTTCTGGCGGGACAGACCGGGGCCAGCCCCGGCGTGCTGGTGATCGAGGCCTTTGCCCTGCCGGACGGTCGCCGGATCATGGTGCAGCGCGGCTTCATTGCCGACGAGGCGCGCGCCACGCCCCGCCCGCCGCATGAGGCGAAGGTCGAGGGCAACCTGCACTGGCCGCAGGACACCAGCAGTTCCACCCCGCCGCCGGATGAAAAGACCGGGCTGTGGTTCGCCCGCGACGTTCCGGCGATGGCCGTGAAGCTGGGGACGGAACCGACACTGATTGTCGCCAGCAAGCCAACCGGTGACGGGATCACGCCGATGCCGGTCGACACATCGGGTATACCCAACGACCATTGGGGCTATGCGATCCAATGGTTCCTCCTCGCGGCGACCTGGGCGGGGATGACAGTCTTTCTTCTCTGGCGTATCAGGACGCGGAAGGTGTGAAGGCGATCCGATGAACTATATCTCGACCCGTGGTTCGGCCCCGGTCCTTGGCTTCGGCGAGGCGATGATGACGGGCCTTGCCCGCGACGGCGGTCTTTATGTGCCGGAAACCGTGCCGGTGATGACGAAGGCCGAGATCGCGGCGCTGGCGGGTGCGCCTTACGAGGAAGTCGCGTTCCGGGTGATGCGACCCTATCTGGGCGGGTTCTTCAGCGATGATGAGTTCAAGGGCCTGATCGCCAGGGCCTATCAGGGTTTCCACCACGCCGCCCGCGCACCCATGGTGCAGCTGGGGTCGAACCATTTCCTGCTGGAGCTGTTCCACGGGCCGACGCTGGCCTTCAAGGACTTCGCCATGCAGCTGATCGGCCAGACGATGCAGGCGGCCTTGGCGAAGACGGGGGAGCGGATCACCATCGTGGGCGCGACATCGGGCGATACCGGGTCGGCGGCGATGGAGGCGTTCCGGGGCCTCGCCAATGTGGATGTGTTCATCCTCTTCCCGCATGGCCGGGTCAGCGAGGTTCAGCGGCGGCAGATGACGACGCCGTCGGAAGCGAACGTGCATGCGCTGGCGATGGAAGGGGACTTCGACGACTGTCAGGCGCAGGTCAAGGCGATGTTCAACGACTTCGTCTTCCGCGACGGGGTGCGGCTGGCGGGGGTGAACAGCATCAACTGGGCGCGGGTGCTGGCGCAGGTGGTCTATTACTTCTACGCGGCGACTGCACTGGGGGCGCCACACCGGGCGGTCAGCTTCACTGTGCCGACGGGCAATTTCGGCGACATCTTCGCGGGCTATGTCGCGCGGAAGATGGGCCTTCCCATCGACCAGCTGGTGATCGCGACCAACCAGAACGATATCCTCGACCGGGCCTTGCGCTCGGGTGACTACCGGACGAACGGGGTCAAGCCCTCGATGAGCCCATCGATGGACATTCAGGTGTCCTCGAACTTCGAGCGGGCGCTTTTCGATGCCTATGGCCGCGACGGCGCGGCGGTGGCGGCCCTGATGGATGAGATGAAAACCGGCGGGTTCCGGATCAGCCAGGGGGCGATTGAGAGCCTCCGGGGGAGCTTCGTTTCGGGCCGTTGTTCCGAGGAGGAAACGCTGGAGGTGATTGCGCGGCACTGGAAGACGACGGGAGAGCTTCTGTGCCCGCACAGCGCCGTGGGGGTGAAGGTGGCGGAGGAGCATGTCGGCCTTGCGCCGATGATCACGCTGGCCACCGCGCATCCGGCGAAATTCCCCGATGCGGTGGAGCGCGCGACCGGGGTCCGGCCCGGCCTGCCGCCGCATATGGCGGACCTGTTCCAGCGCAAGGAACGGGTGACGCGGGTGCCGAACGATCTGGCGGCCTTGCAGGCGCTGGTGCGCGAGAGGATCCGTCACTGATGCAGAAGCTTCATACCCTGCCGAACGGCTTCCGCATCGTCACCGAGGCGATGCCGGGGCTGCAATCGGCCAGCGTCGGTCTCTGGGTCGAGGCCGGGGGGCGGCACGAGACGCCCCAGCAGAACGGCATCGCGCATTTTCTGGAGCACATGGCGTTCAAGGGCACGAGGCGGCGGTCGGCGCTGCGCATCGCCGAGGAAATCGAGGATGTGGGCGGCTACATCAACGCCTATACCAGCCGCGAGATGACGGCCTATTACGCACGGGTGCTGTCGGGCGATGTGCTGATGGCGCTGGACGTGATCGCCGACATCGTGCTCAACCCTCTGTTCCGCAAGGCGGATATCGAGACCGAGCGCCATGTCATCCTGCAGGAGATCGGTCAGGCACTGGACACGCCGGACGACATCATCTTCGACTGGCTGCACGAGGTGAGCTACCCGGGCCAGAGCTTCGGGCGCACCATCCTGGGGCCGGAAGAACGGGTCTCGGCCTTCCGCAAGGCGGATTTCGAGGGGTTCACCGCGAGTCACTACGGGCCGGATCAGATGATCCTGTCGGCGGCGGGCGGAGTGGACCATGCGGCGGTGGTCGCGGCGGCGGAGCGCATCTTCGGCGAGTTGAAGCCGGTGGGGGCCTCGAAGGTGGAGCCCGCGCGCTTCGTCGGCGGCGAGCGGCGCGAGGTCAAGGACCTGGAGCAGGTGCATTTCGCGCTGTCGTTCGAGGCGCCGGGCTATCGCGACGACAAGGTCTATACTGCGCAGGTCTATGCCACCGCGATGGGCGGCGGCATGTCGAGCCGCCTTTTCCAGCGCATCCGCGAGGATCGGGGCCTCTGCTATTCGATCCATGCGCAGTCGGCGGCCTATGAGGATACCGGGCAGGTGACGATCTATGCCGGAACCTCGGAGGCGGAGATCGGGGAGTTGACGCAGCTGACAGTGGACGAGCTGAAGCGGGCCGCCGAGGACATGAGCGAGGCCGAGGTCGCACGGGCGCGGGCGCAGCTGCGAGCGGGGCTGCTGATGGGGCTGGAAAGCCCGTCCTCGCGCGCCGAACGCAATGCGCGGCTGCTGTCGATCTGGGGCCGGGTGCCGGATGTGGCCGAGGCGGTCGCGAAGATCGACGCGGTGGATACCGCTGCGGTGCGCGGCTATGCGGCGGAGCTGACGGCGGCGAAGGCGGCGCTGGCGGTCTACGGGCCGGTCGCGGCAGCGCCCGGCATCGACGAGGTCCGGCGGGGGCTCACTCCCTGATGCTGGGCCTGAAGCGCCGCATCCGGGTCGAGACCGAGCGGATGACGCTGCGGCTGCCGGAACATGGCGACTGGCGGCAATGGTCCGAGGTGCGCGAGGCCTCGGCCGACTTCCTGGTGAAATGGGAGCCGGTCTGGTCGACCGACCACCTGAGCCGCCGTGCCTTCACCAACCGGGTCTACTGGGCGCAAAGGGCCGAGGCGCAGGGCCAGGCGCTGCCGATGCTCTTGATCCGGAGGGCGGACCAGCAGCTCCTGGGCGCGCTGACACTGGACAACATCCGTCGGGGGCCCGCGCAGACCGGGACCTTCGGCTACTGGATCGGCGAACCCTTCGCGCGGCAGGGCTACATGCGCGAGGCGATCCTGGCGCTGACCCACCACGCCTTCACCCGGATGGACCTGTCGCGGCTGGAAGCGGCCTGCCTGCCCGAGAACCTGCCCTCGCGCGGGGTGCTGGAGAAATGCGGCTTCAAGTATGAAGGCGTGGCGCAGAGCTATCTTCAGATCAACGGACGCTGGCGCAACCATGTGCTTTACGCCAACCTGCGGGGCGACCGGCGCGGCCGGACGGACGTGGGATAAGCGGCGCCTGTTGAATTGAGCGCTGGCGCGCGAGCCTTTTGTCTCGCGGCTTTGCGTGAAGGACGCAAAGCCGCTCGGATATGCCTCCGGCGGGGATATTTGGGGCAAATGTGAAAGAGCAAAGGAGGGGAAGAAATGGCCATTCGGATCGCCCTTCTGCGCGGGGTGAATGTCGCGGGGGCGGGCAAGCTGCCGATGGCGGAGTTCCGCGACATGCTGGCGGGGATGGGGCTGTCCGGTGTGCAGACCTATATCCAGTCGGGGAATGCCGTGTTCGACAGTGATCTGGCCGCGCCTGGACTGGAAGCGACGATCGCGGATGCGGTCGAGGCGCGGTTCGGCTTCAGGCGGGACGTCTTCGTGCTGTCGGCACGGGAGCTTGCGGAAGCGCTGACCGATCATCCCTTCGCCGGGGCCGCGCCGAAATTTGTCCATGTCTTCTTCCTTCGCGAGACGCCCGAGCCGGACGAGGCCACCTTGCGCGATCTGGCGCTGCCGGGGGATGCCTGGCACATCGGCCCCCGGCGGTTCACGCTGCACACGCCGGGGGGTGTCGGCACCTCGAAACTGGCCGAGAGGCTGCCGCGGCTGCTGCCCGCCCCGATGACGGCCCGGAACCTGAACACGCTTGCCGCGCTGCACGGGATGGCCCTCGCGCAGCCGTGATCGTCGGGCCGCGTGACGGAGGGGCAATCCGGGTTACTCTTGCAGCCAGCCCCGGAGGTGTCCCATGCGCCTGCTTGCCGCCCTTGCCCTGATCGCGACGCCTGCCCTGGGGCAGGAGCGGATCCCTTCGCATTGCATCGCGGTCGCCGCAGCGGAGCCGTCGGTAGTCCCGGCGGCCCTGCAGGACGGGCTGGAGCCGGACTCCGTCCTGATCCGCTACCTGGACCATGCAAGCTTTGCCATCGTCACGGCGGATGGCACGGTGGCGGTGACGGACTACACCGGCTACCTCGGCACGCAGGACCTCGTGCCGGATGTGGTCACGATGAACAGCGCACACAGCTCGCACTGGACCGCCGCGCCCGACCCGCGCATCCCGCATGTGCTGAAGGGCTGGCCCGACGGCGGCAGGCCCGCCGAACACCGGCTGGAGCTGGGCGCGATGCTGGTCAGGAATGTGACGACCGACACGAGGGGGCCGTTCGGGGAAGGCGCGCGGAAGGACGGCAACTCGATCTTCATCTTCGAGGCGGGCGGTCTTTGCATCGGCCATCTCGGCCACCTGCACCAGATCCCGAGCGAAGAGCAATATGCCGCCATCGGGCGGCTGGACGTGGTGATGGTGCCGGTGGATGGCGGCTACACGATGCGGCTTCAGGATATGACGGGGGTGGTGCGGCGGCTCAAGTCGTCCGTCGTCATCCCGATGCACTGGTTCAGCGGGGAAAGCTTGCGTGCCTTCCTGGCCGACATGGCGCCGGAGTTCACCGTTGTCGAGACCGGCGGGGCGCAGATCGCGCTCTCCTTGCACGACCTGCCTTCCGAGCCGACGATCATGGTGCTGGAACCGGCCTGGCTGGACTAGCCTCTCCCGCCCGCCTTGCTATGAAGGGCGGGAAGGAGACGCCGATGCTGAACCCCTGCGATCCTGCTTTCGTCTCGCGCCTTGCCGGGCAGGTGCCCGAGGGGGTGCTCTCGGCCCCCGAGCCCCGGCATCTGGAGGAACCTCGCGGCCGCTGGATCGGTCAGGCGGGGGTGCTGGCCCGGCCCCGGACCACGGCGGAGGTGGCGGCACTGGTCCGCGCCTGCGCCGAAGCGCGGGTGGGGGTGGTGCCGGTCAGCGGCGGGACGGGGCTGGTCGGCGGGCAGACCCTGACCTTTGGCCCCGCGCCGCTCTTGTTGTCGCTGGAGCGGATGGCGGCCCTGCGCGGACTCTGGCCCGAGGAGAATGCGATGGTGGTCGAGGCGGGCATGGTGCTGGCCGAGGTGCAGGCCCGTGCGGCAGAGGTCGGGCGGCTGTTCCCGCTGTCGCTCGCGTCGGAGGGGAGTTGCCGGATCGGCGGCAACCTCGCGTCCAATGCCGGGGGGACGGCGGTCCTGCGCTATGGCAATGCGCGCGACCTCTGCCTGGGGTTGGAGGCGGTCTTGCCCGATGGGACGGTGTTCAACGGCTTGACCCGGCTGCGGAAGGACAATGCGGGCTACGACCTGCGCCACCTGCTGATCGGCTCGGAAGGCACGCTGGGCGTGATCACGGCGGCGAGCCTGAAGCTGTTTCCGCTGCCTGCGGCGCGGGTGGTGGCGCTTCTGGCGGTGCCGTCTCCGGGGGCGGCGCTGGACCTGCTGGCGCTCTGCGGCGAGCGGGCGGCGGGGCTCGTCTCGGGCTTCGAGCTGATCAGTCGGATGGGCTTCGACTTCCTGGCCGAGACCGGCTTCGATCTGCGCGCGCCCTTCGATCCGGTGCCGGACTGGCTGGTGCTCGTGGAGCTGGAACTGCCCGCGGGACTGGAGCCGGAAGCGGTGATGGCGGGGCTATACGAGGCGGGGGCCGAGGCCGGGTTGGTGGCGGACGGGGTGATTGCCACCTCGGAGGCGCAGGCGGCGCAGCTCTGGGCGCTGCGCGAGACGATCCCGCTGGCGAACCGCAAGGTGGGGGCGGTGTCGAGCCATGACATCTCGCTGCCCTTGTCGGCCATCCCCGGCTTCATCGCCGAGGCGCCAGGGGCGATCGTGGGGCTGGGGGAGTTCCGGGTGAACTGCTTCGGGCATCTCGGCGACGGCAACCTGCACTGGAATGTCTTCCCGGCGCGGGGTCATGCGAAGGGCGAGCATGAGGGCGTGCGCGATGCCGTGAAGACGGCGGTGCATGATCTGGTGCATGCCCTTGGCGGGTCTGTCGCGGCAGAGCATGGGGTGGGGCGGCTGAAGGTTGGCGACCTTGCGCGCTACGGTGATCCGGGGAAACTGGCGGCGATGCGGGCGATCAAGACGGCGCTGGATCCGGCGGGGATCATGAATCCGGGGACGGTACTGGGGTGAGGGCGTGGCCTGAGTGAAACAGCCCCGCCGCAGGAAACCTGCGACGGGGTGCTTTGGGGGTGTGTGGGTCACGCTGTGGGTAGCAGCGCGGTCAGGGTGGGTAGCCCTGACAAGGACCGGTGTAGAGTGATTCTCTTACAGGACGGTTAACGGAAGCCGCCCGATGCGCGCGCGGTGCCGATTTCTTCTAAGAAATCGGTCCGGAGTTTTCGAAAACTCCGTGGGTCCAACGGGTTCAGCCTCACAGCCCCTCGAACGCGCAAAGCGCATGGACGTCCATGCCCAGTCTCTCCAGCTTCTTCCGACCGCCAAGGTCCGGCAGGTCGACCACGAAGGCGCAGCCCACCACCTCGGCGCCGAGGCGTTCGATCAACCGGATGCCCGCTTCCGCCGTGCCGCCGGTGGCGAGGAGGTCGTCGACCAGAAGCACCTTCTCGCCCGGCTGCATCGCATCGTCATGCACCTCGACCACCGCCTCGCCGTATTCCAGCTGGTAGGCCTGGGCGATGGTCTGGCCGGGCAGCTTGCCCTTCTTGCGGATCGGCACGAAGCCGGTCGACAACTGGTGCGCCACCGCCCCGCCCAGTATGAAGCCCCGCGCCTCCAGCCCCGCGACCTTGTCGATCCGCATGCCCGCATAGGGGGCGAGCAACTGGTCCACGCACATCCGGAACCCGCGCGGATCGGCGAAAAGCGTGGTCACGTCGCGGAACAGGATCCCCTCGTGCGGGAAGTCGACGATGGTGCGGATATAGTCCTTGACGGTCTTGGCCATGGGGTCCTCAGAAAAGCGCGACGGGTTTCGATACCATCAGCCAGAGGATCGCGACAAGCGCGCCGAAGCCGGGCCAGCCGAGGAGGAACCAGAGTCGGTAAAGCCTGCGGGCTTCGGCCGGCACCGGGCCGGGCGGGGCGGCGCGGCAAAGATCGCGGATGCGGTATTGCAGGGCGACGACGGGCAGCCAGGCGGCAAGGGCGATCAGGTAGAGCGCATAGGTGAGGAGGAGCCAGGGCTCGGTCAGGCTCCACCCCGTCAGGTGGGCAAGCCAGAGGCCGGTCGCAGGCTGTGCGAGCCCGGCGGGGAGGGTGAAGAGCCAGTCGGCGGCGACCACGCCCGAGCCGACGCCCGCGACCACCTCGGCCCGGTCGCCGCGCATGGCCCAGACCATCTGGAAGGCGGTGCCGATGCCGGTGCCGAAAAGGACGGTGGCGGACAGGATGTGCAGCCACTTGGCGATCAGGAAGGGATCCATCAGCGCTCCTCCACCAAGGCGAGATGGGTGAAGAGCAGCGCGAGGATCGGCAGGTTCTTCAGGAGCCCGCCGTAGGGGTCGAGCCAGAGCGCCGGGGCGAGAAGGGTGAGGCCTGCCGTGTAGGCCAGGACGAGGGCGATCTGGGCGAGCGCGATGTGCCGGGGCCGCCAGTTGCGCAGGAGGGCGAAAGCCAGGGCCAGGTCGAGCGCGCCGAACCCGCGGGCGAGGGCGATGGCGAGGGGGTCGGGCAGGGCCAGGCCGGGGGCGAAGGTAGTTGCCGGAGAGGTCAGGCCGAGGAGGCCGGAGGCGAGCCAGAGGGTGGCGAGGGTCAGGCGGATGAGGGGTTTCAGGAGGTAGAGGCGGGCCTGCCAGAGGTCTTGCGTTCCGGCGGGGCGGGCGTTGAGGAAGGCGGAGACTGGGCGCGGGCGGGTCTTCAGCCGGGCGAGGAGCGGCGCGGGGTCGGCGAGGACTCCGGCCTGAAGCTGGGCGACGGCGGTGGCCGAGACCGGGCCGATCCGCAGGGTGTCGCCCAGATGCCCAAGCGTCATGGCCGTCGGCGTGGAAAGGTGCAGGGGCGGTACCGGCGCCAGGCCCAGCCAGCTGCGGTATCGGGCCGCAAGGTCGGCTTGGGTGATGACCTCCGGCCCGCCGACATCCCAGGTGCTCCGCAAGCGGATGTCCAGGCATTCGGCCACCACCTCGGCCAGATCGGCGGCGTGGATCGGGTTGAAGGGCTGCGCTCCGTCGCCCACCACCGGAAGCCGGAAGGGCATCGCCGCGAGTGCGCGGAGGAGGGAGGAGCCGCCGTAGGAGGTCTCGCCCAGGACCAGCCCCGGGCGCAGGATGCAGTGGTCGGCGAAGAGCGCTTCGGTTTCGCGGCGCCAGCGGGCGAAGGGGGTCTCGGCCCCGGTGCCGACGGCAGAGATCAGGAGGGCGGTACCGCGCAGCGCCTGCAAGGCGGCGCGGGGCGCGTCGTGGTGGACGGCCCGGAAGGCGGGTTCGGTTCCGGCGAGGAGACCTGCGGCGTCGACGAGAGCCGTCCCCTGGGGCAGGTGCGGGGACCAGAAGGCGGGGGAATGCGTCGCCGGGTCGGTCAGGTCGGCGCGGAGGGTTTGGAAGCCCATCGCCTGCAGTCGTTTGGGATTGCGGGCCTGGGCCGTCACCGACCAGCCTTTCGCCCGCAGCCCGAAGGCGAGATGGCGTCCGATGAAGCCGTCGGCCCCGAGGATCAGGACCCGCCGCACGGGCCTACAGGACCCGGCCCGCCACGGCGTCGAGTTTGGCGAGGAGGTCCGGGTCGCGCTTGTCGGGGGCGGTCATGATCGCATGGGAGAGGGCGCGGTCGCAGCCGTGCGGGCATGGTTCGCGGTCGGGAGACAGGAGCGCGGGCAGGCGGGCGACGAGGCCGCGCGCGGCGGCGGCATTGGCGTGGACGACGGCGATGACCTGCGCCACGTCCACCGCGCCGTGGCTGTCGTGCCAGCAGTCGTAGTCCGTCACCATGGCGAGGGAGGCGTAGCACAGCTCGGCTTCGCGGGCGAGGCGGGCCTCGGAAATCCCGGTCATGCCGATCACGTCGGCGCCCCAGGCGCGGTACATCCGGCTTTCGGCGCGGGTGGAGAACTGGGGACCCTCCATCGAGAGGTAGGTGGCTCCGGTATGAACGGTCAGGCCCTCGGCACGGGCGGCCTGGGCGGCCAGCGCACCGAGGCGGGGGCAGGTCGGGTCGGCGAGGCTGACATGGGCGACGCAGCCGGGGCCGAAGAAGGAAGGCGGCCTCTGGGTGGTGCGGTCGATGTACTGGTCGACGACGACGAAATCGCCGGGGGCGAAGTCTTCGCGGAGGCTGCCGACGGCCGAGACGGCGAGAATGTCGGTGCAGCCGAGCCGCTTCAGGGCGTCGATGTTGGCCCGGTAGGGGACGCTGGCGGGGTCGTGGACATGGCCGCGTCCGTGGCGGGGGAGGAAGGCCATGGGGAGGCCGTTCAGGCGGCCCACCAGCACTTCGTCCGAGGGCTTGCCCCAGGGGGTCTTCACCCGGACCCAGCTTGCGCCTTCGAGGCCGTCGATCTGGTAGACCCCCGATCCTCCGATCACGCCGAGCATGGTCTGCATGGGGTCCCCCTGGTTGGCCGGGGAGAGGATAGCGGGGGCGTCGGACCGTGTCCACGGTGGACAAGCGCGACGATGGCAGGGATATCAAAGGCTTGCGTGCGGGCGTTAGGGAAATGTTCATCTTTGACCACAACCGGGACAGGATGGATCGTTGCGGTCGCCGGCCCTTCCGTGCTTGGATCGGCCCCGGTTTGTCCCGGAGCCTGCCCAATGCTGACCCCCTTCCATCTGGCCTATCATGTCACCAGCCTTGACAAGGCCCGCGCCTTCTATGGCGGAGTGCTGGGCTGCCGCGAGGGGCGGAGCACGGAGACTTGGGTGGATTTCGATTTCTTCGGGCACCAGATCAGCCTGCATCTCGGCGAGCCGTTCAGGACCACGAATACCGGCAAGGTGGGCGATCACATGGTGCCGATGCCGCATCTGGGGCTGGTCCTGCTGCTGCCCGACTGGCAGGCATTGGCCGACCGGCTGACGGCGGCGGGGGTGGTCTTCGTCCTGCCGCCGCAGGTGCGCTTCCAGGGCCAGCCGGGGGAGCAGTGGACGATGTTCTTCCGCGATCCGAGCGGCAACCCGATCGAGGTGAAGGGGTTCGCGGCGATGGAGAATGTGTTCGAGGGGTGAGGGATATGACTGACGCCGTGACGTACGAGCGCATTTGTGGAACCGTGGCCTCCCTTCTGTTTCTGTTTGCAAGGATTGAGAACGAAGCGCGCGAGATCATCGGTAGGGTCGGAGGCCCGGAGAGTCTGAGTAAGGTCATTGGGGCACGAGGGACGCTGCAGGTTTGGAAGAAATTGCTTCTGCAGGATCGTGAGGTGCGGCCCGAAGAAGCCTTGTTGGCAGAACGGCTTTGGACACAGATGCAGGAATCACTCGATGTCAGAAATGGCATCTGTCACGGCTTGATCGGCGCATCGGCCGAAACGGGAGGCGCTCCGGCGACGCTGAGTTGGCGCGTCGAGGACAGCATCATGAGCAGGACCTATGACGAGTTGCAGGAGATGTTTGCCTGGCTTTCAAGGATACCGCAGGCGATGGCCATGATTTCGCATGCTGTGTGTGCAGCGGACCCATCAAAACTTAGACCGCTTCCGAAGCGTGACTTCTGGGAAAGCGAGTTCGGTATTGAATTCGACAAGGAGAGCTAGCGCGATTCAAGGTCCGTTGTCGCGCACCTACATGGTTTTCCAGTTGCGCTTGCCGTCTGACCTGCCAACTCTGGCCCTCTGGCGAAGGAGTGCTGCATGGCAACGGAATCCGCGGGCGTCGATCTGGTTTCGGTGGTGACGCTTCTGGGCGCGGCAGTGGTGGCGGTGCCGGTCTTCAAGCGGATCGGGCTGGGATCGGTGCTGGGCTATCTGGCGGCTGGGCTCGTGATCGGGCCGTTCGGGTTGGGACTTTTCTCGGACCCGATGGCGATCCTGCATGTCGCCGAGCTGGGCGTCGTCATGTTCCTCTTCATCATCGGGCTGGAGATGGAGCCGTCGAAGCTTTGGGCGATGCGACGTGACATCTTCGGGTTGGGGCTGTTGCAGGTGCTGCTTTGTGTGGCGCTTCTGGGGCTGGTCGGCGTGGCGCTGGGCTATCCCTATGCGGTCTCGCTGATTGCCGGGGCCGGGTTCACCCTGACCTCGACTGCCATTGTCATGCAGATGTTGCAGGAACGGAATGACATTTCCGCCCCGAAAGGGCAACGGATCGTGTCGATCCTGCTTATGGAGGACCTGGCCATCGTGCCCCTGCTGGCGCTGGTCGCTTTCCTCGCGCCGGGGGGGGAGGACCTGACGCTGCTGGATCGGCTGCAGGGGGTGGCCATCGGTCTTGCGGCGATCGCGGCGCTGGTCGTGGCGGGGCGCTACTTGTTGAACCCGATGTTCCGGGTTCTGGCCGCCTCCCGCGCGAGGGAGGTGATGACGGCGGCGGCGCTGCTGGTGGTTCTTGGAGCCGCGCTCTGGATGCAGGTGGGCGGGCTGTCGGCGGCGATGGGGGCGTTCCTGGCGGGGGTACTCTTGTCGGAATCGAGCTTCCGCCACCAGCTTGAGGCCGATGTGGAGCCGTTCCGGGGCATCTTGCTTGGCCTCTTCTTCCTTGCGGTCGGAATGGCGCTGGACCTGTCGATCATCGCTGCGAACTGGCGGCTGATCGCGGTGAGCGTGCTGGCCCTGATGGGGCTGAAGGCCGCGATCATCTATCTGGTCGCGCGGCTGACCAAGGCGGGGCATCGCGAGGCGCTGGAGCGCACGGTGCTGATGGCGCAGGGTGGCGAGTTCGCCTTTGTCCTCTATTCCTCTGCCGTCGCCTTTGGCCTGCTGGATCTTGATGCCAACGCGATCCTGAATGCGATCGTCATCATCTCGATGGCGCTGACACCGCTGCTGGTTGTCCTGCTTGACCGCTTTCAGCCGGCGGCGGTGGTTTCGACCGAAGGGATCGAGGCACCGGACGGGTTGTCGGGACAGGTCCTGATCATCGGCTTCGGTCGTTTTGGCCAGATCGCCTGCCAGCCGCTTCTGGCGCGGAAATGCGAGATCAACATCATCGACGACGACCCCGAGATGATCCGCGCGGCGGAAACCTTCGGCTTCAAGGTCTGGTTCGGCGACGGCACCCGGCTGGACATCCTGAAGGCTGCCGGTGCGGCAACGGCGCGGGCGGTGGTGATCGCGACGGACAAGCAGGAGATCACCACGCGGATCGTGAAGCTGGTGCGCGATGAGTTCCCGAATGCGGTCATCCTGGCGCGGGCCTTCGACCGCCAGCATGTGCTGGAGCTGATCAAGGAGGGCGTCGACCACCACATGCGCGAGGTCTTCCATTCGGCGCTGGCGCTGGGCGGCGAGGCGCTGGAGGTGCTGGGGGTCGAGCCTGAGGAGATCGAGGAGATCGCCGAGGGCATCCGCAAGCGCGATGCCGAGCGGCTGGCCTTGCAGATGACGGGCGACATCTATTCGGGCCGCGGGCTGATCATCGGCAACGCGGAGCACACGGTGCGGACCTAGAGGCGCGCGTGCAGCCGGCTGGGCGCGGTGCCGAAGCGGGCGGTGAAGGCCTTGGAGAAATGCGAGCGCGTGGCGAAGCCGCAGGCGGCGGAGATTTCCGAGAGGCTGAGGTCGGTGCCCGACAAGAGGTTCCGGGCGTGGTCGAGTCGCATGTCGAGGTAGAATCGCGCAGGGGGCTGGCCGAGCGCCTTGCGGAAGATGCGTTCGACGTTGCGGCGGGAATAGCCGATGCGGGCGGAAAGGTCCTCCATCGACAGGGGCTCTTCGATGTGGCGCTTCATCAGCTCGACCATGGCCGAGAGGCCGGGATTGCGCAGCTGGGCGACGGCGGAGAGTGAGGAGCGCTGGCCGGGGTCGCGGCCGATGGCGACGCGGCGCAGGCACATGTCGAGGACCATGGTGGCGAAAGCCTCGCCCTGGTCGCGGGCGATGATGTCGATCATCAGGTCGGTCGCCGCTGCACCGCCGCCGCAGGTGAGAATGCGATCGTCGATCTCGAACTTGGTCTCGGCGGGGGTAAGGGTGGGAAACATCTCGCGGAAGGCGGGCTGGTTTTCCCAGTGCAGCGTGAAGCGGCGGTTGGTCAGGAGGCCCGCTTTCGCAAGGGCGAAGGGGCCGGTGCAGAGGCCCGCGACCGGGCCGCCATGGCGGTGGTGGCGCTGGACGGCCGCGACGAGGGGGGCGGTGATCGCCTTTTCGGGCTGGTTGCCGGCGCAGACGACGAGGGTCGCGTCGCGGGCGGGGGTGGCGAGGGGGCCGTCGACCTGGACGGTAAGGCCGCAGGACGAGGTGACGGGCTGGCCATCGGCAGTGGCGGTGCGCCAGGCGTAGAGCGGGCGTTGCGAGAGCTGGTTGGCGATGCGCAGCGGCTCGACCGCCGAGGCGAAGGCGAGGAGGGTGAAGGAGGGGCAGATCAGGAAGTCGAAGGCGCGGGTCGGCGCATCGGCGCGGGCGGGGCGGAAATAGGCGGCGCCCGCCGGGATCAGGGGGGCGCTGTCGGTCATGGCTGCGGGGCGCCGACGGCCCGGCGGTCGGGCTCGGGCGGGGCCATCAGGCTTTCGAGCTTGGCCTTCACCGCCTCGGGCCAGGGCATCGAGGTGTGCTTGTCGAGCCAGCTTGCCGCCAGCACCTGTTCGACCGACCAGCGGTGTTCTTCGCCGCAGTGGATGGTGTGGCGCAGGCGGACCGAGGATTTGCCAACCTTCAGGATCGACAGGCGGAAGGTCAGGGTGTCGCCGAAGAAGGAGGGCTTGGAGAAATCGCAGGAGAGGTGGACCGTGGGCGTGCCCCAGCGTTCGTTCCAGATGATCTCGTGCCAGGGCCAGCCGATATGGGCCCAGAATTCCTCGACCACGCCGTTCAGGATGTTCAGGTAGGCCGGGTAATAGGCGGTGCCCGAGATGTCGCAATCGCCGAAATGCAGCATCCGGTCGGTGGTGAAGCAGACGGTCATCCAATGTCCCCTTTTGCGACAGGCATGACGCGTATTGGCACCGAACGTCAAGAGTTCCGCCGCGCCGCCGATGTTGACAGCGCGAGGTGCGCCTGTTTCGTTCATCCGGGACGTGAAGATATGCGAGGAGGGCCAGAGGTGACGCTGAACTCCGATATGCTTCATCAGGCGCCGGACCTGGTCTGGGGAGCGCAGATCGGGACCTATGAATTGCGGCCTTCGGGGGAATTGATCTGGTCTCCGGGCCTCCTTCGGCTTTACGGCCTTGCCGAGGCGCCGCAGACCGGCGAGGCGTTTCAGAATCTTGTTCATCCCGAGGATCGCCAGCGGATCAGGGACGAAACACTTGAGTATCTCGCGTCGGGCAAGGCTCACTACAGCCACACCTTCCGCATCCTGCGTCGTGACGGTTCGGTTCGCGTGATCCTAGACCGCGGCGCGATCGAACGCGACGCGGCCGGCAAGGTGCTGGTGATCCGCGGCTTAAACGTCGATGTCACAGACGAGGCGCATCTGAACTATGTCTCGGAACGGCGCTGGCGCGAAAGCGAGGAGCGCTACCGCAAGCTGTTCGACGCGATCGACCAGGGGTTCTGCATCGTCGAATTCGATCTTCAGGCGGCTGAGGGGCGCGGCGACTATCGGGTGATCGAGGCGAATCCTGGCTTCTTCACCAAGACGGGGTTCCCGGAGTCCATCATGGGCCATTGGCTGCGCACGGCGGCGCCCGAGCTGGAAGAAAGCTGGTACGAAATCTATGGCGGCGTCGCACGGACGGGCGAGCCGATCCGCTTCGAGAACCATTCCGAGCTTCTGGGCCGCTGGTTCGAGGTCTATGCCTTCCGGCTGGAGTCGACCGAGCCCAAGCAGGTGGCGATCCTGTTCGAGGACGTGTCCGCGCGCAAGCAGCAGCAGGAACAGACCACGCTTCTCATCAACGAGATCAACCATCGGTCGAAGAACATGCTGGGCGTGATCCAGGCCATCGCGCGCAACACGGCGGCCAAGGATGCGACGGATTTCATTGCCCGGTTCGGCGAGCGGGTGCGCGGGCTGGCGGCGTCGAACGACCTGCTGGTGCGCAACGGCTGGCGTCCGGTCGAGCTGGAGGCCCTGATCCGGTCGCAGCTGCAGCCCTTCTGCGAGGGCGAGGACCGGCTGGCGCTCTCCGGCCCGCCGGTCGCGCTGTCGCCGGTCGCCACGCGGGCGCTGGGAATGGCGCTGCACGAGCTGGCGACGAATGCCGCGAAGTATGGCGCCCTGTCCACTCCGACCGGGCGCATCAGGCTGGATTGGTCGCTGGAGCCCGGAGAAGAGGGGGCGGAGGACCGCTTCCGCCTGTCCTGGATCGAGGAACGCGGCCCGCGGGTTTCCGAGCCGCTGCGGCGGGGCTTCGGCTGGAAGGTCATGACGATGATGGTGGAATCGACGACCTCCGGACGCGTGACCACGGAATTCGCGCCGGAGGGGCTGCGCTGGCGGCTGGATTGCCCGCAGAGCGGCGTTCTGGCCTGAGGGAGCCGGGTCAGGCGCGGTCGTCCTTGGGGCTGCCCATGACGACGAAGGTGGTGATGGCGCGGACCTGCGGCAGGGTGCCCAGCACCTCGGTATGCCAGTGCTTGAAGGCAGCGAGATCGGCGCATTCGACGCGCAACAGGTATTCCACCGTGCCGGTGATGTTGTGGCATTCCCGGACCTCGGGCGCCCGGGCGGCGGCACGCTCGAAAGCCTCTTGCGCGGCCTTGGTGTGGGCGCCGAGGCCGACGGTGACATAGGCCACGAAGCCGAGGCCGAGCTTTGCCGGGTCGAGGACCGCGCGGTAGGACTTGATGACGCCCGTGCGCTCCAACGCCTGCACCCGGCGCAGGCAGGCCGAAGGCGAGAGGCCCACCCGGTCGGCGAGAGCAAGGTTGGGCTGGCGGGCGTCGCGGGTCAGCTCGCGCAATATCCGGTGGTCGATGTCGTCCAACTTGCTCATTAACTGCGAAAATAGCGGCAACTGCGACGTATTTGCAACCCTTCTTGCCCAAGTGCGATGCAGAATTGCGTGCATGACTTACGAGCTTTTCCTCGCCCTCCTGGGCTTCGCCTTCGTCACCTCGGTCACGCCGGGGCCGAACAACATGATGCTCCTGGCCAGCGGGGTGAACTTCGGTTTCCGCCGCACCGTGCCGCACATGCTGGGGATCTCCGTCGGCCATGCGCTGATGGTCTTCCTGGTGGGGCTGGGGCTGGCAGGCGTATTCCGGGCCTGGCCGCCGGCGCTTCTGGCGCTGAAGATCGCCTCGGTCGCCTACATGCTGTGGCTGGCCTGGAAGATCGCCCATTCCGCCGCTCCGGGCGAGGGGCGGGCCAAGGCGCGGCCGATGACCTTCCTGCAAGCGGCGGCGTTCCAGTGGGTGAATCCGAAGGCCTGGGCCATGGCACTGGGCGCGGTCTCGGCCTATGTGGCCGAGCCCTCGGTCTGGGCCTATGCCGCTGTGGCGGGGGCGTTCTCGCTGGTCAACCTGCCCTCGGTCTCGGTCTGGGCCGGGGCGGGCCAGGCGGTGCGACGCTGTCTGGAGCGCCCGGGGCGGCTGCGCGCGTTCAACTGGGGGATGGCGGGGTTGCTGGTCCTGTCGCTCTGGCCGGTGGTGGTGATGGATATCTAGCTGATCGTCCCCGTCATGCTACTGGCGCTTATTGCGCGGGGCGCCCGTGGCAGTGCAACTGCACGTCCTTGGCACAGGGGCGGCGCGATGCGGGCAGGCAGGATCATGCGAGGGCTTGGGGTCGGCCTTGCCGCGGCTGTGGCGGCACTGGCGGGCTACCTGGCGTGCCTGCATCTCGGCGGCAACTTCCATGAAGTGCTGGCGGGCGAGCTTTACCGCTCGGCGCAGGTTTCTGGCGCGGATATCGGGGTCGTCCGGGAAAGCCGGGGCGTCCGGAGCATCCTGAACCTGCGCGGGGCGGCCCCCGGAGAAGGGTGGTATGACGAGGAGATCGCGCGCAGCGCCGATCACGGGATCATCCATGCGGATTTCGCGATGTCCTCCTCGCGCGCCATCGGGCCCGAGGAGGCGGCGCAACTGATCGCGCTGATGCGGGACATGCCGAAGCCGCTGCTGATCCATTGCCGCCGCGGGTCGGATCGCACCGGACTGGCGGTCGCGCTGTATCTGGCCGCGATCAGCGGGGCAGATGAGGAACAGGCCGAGCGGCAACTGTCGCTGCGATACGGGCATTTTGCCTTGCCCTGGCTGTCGGATGCATGGCCGATGGATGAAAGCTGGGAGCGGCTGGAACCGGTTCTCGGCTTTGCCGACAGCTGAGGTCAGCGGACCCAGAGCCCTTCGCGTTTGAGCGTGTTGCGGATCACCTGCTCGCGGCGGGGAAGGTTCGCGCGGTCGAAAAGCGCGCGGGCTTTCGCGCCCTCGCCCTGGATCACCATCCGCTTGAAGGCGCCCCAGTGCCGCAAGGCCGGTCGGAGGGCGGGGTCGGCGGCGATGCTCTCCAGCAGCGCGACGGCGCGGTCGCTCTCGCGGGCGTAGAGGAGGGGGAGCGTGCGATAGTGGCAGGTGGCAGAGCCGTCGAGAGGGGCGAGGCCGGGGCCGGGTCGGCCGCCGCCGAAGGAGTGGATGACGAGCGGCAGGGCGATCTGGTCGAGCCAGGGGTAAAGTTCCTGGCAGACCAGTTCGGCGGGCGGGTTGTCGCGGATGTCTTTCGCCCAGGCGAGGAAGCGATTGCCAAAGGCGCGGGGGCTTTGGTGGAAGAACCAGCCCGCGTTGAAGTAGAGGTAGCGCTGCCAGTAGTCCTCGGGGTGGGCGGGGTCGAGCGAGCTGTCGAAGTCGAGCCCGAAGCGGTCGTAGAGCGATTTCCAGGTCTGGGTCAGGGTGGGGCCGTAAAGCTCGACCTTGGGCCAGGTGTTCTCGCGCCGCATCGAGGCGGAGGGCTTGCTGAAGTCGAAGGGGATTTCGCTCAAGCGTCCGGTGATCAGCGTGTCGGTGTCGAGGAAGAGGAAGGGTTGGTCGGGCAGCGCCGCCAGCGCCTCGATCTTGTTGCCATGCGGGTAGTCCGAGCCGAAGGCGCGGGTCTCGAAGGGCAGGACCGTGGCGCCCAGGTCGGCGAGCACCTTGCGGCTGCGCTGCGACATGCGGGGGTCGTCCCGCCACTTCGGGCCCGGCTGCGGCTCGGCGATGAAGAGCATGCCGGGCAAGCCGGGGTCCGACAGGCGCAGCGAGGCGGCCAAGAGGATCGCCTCGTGCTCCAGCCGCCCCGACTGGGCAATGGCGAGGAGGTTGAAGCTCATCCGGGCGTGAAGCGCAGCGAGAGGCAGGACATCCCGCCGTCGATCTTCGCGCATTCGGTATTGCCGATCTCGCGGACCGTGAAGCCCGTTGCCGCGATGGCGTCGCGGGTCTTCGGGAAGCCCTCGGGCATCAGGACGAGGTCGTTGAAGCGGATGGTGTTGGCGGCGGCTTCCTCACCCTCGGCCACGTCGACGACCTTGTAGCCCGAAAAGCAGCCGGAGGCGGAGAGGCGTTTCGTCGACAGGATGGTATCGGCGTCGAGCAGCGAGCAGTCGGTCTTGAAATGGAGGACGCCGGGGGGTGTGATCACCTCGCGGACCCGGTGGCCCCAAGGGGCGACGAGGCGGGTGAGTTCGGCGATACCCGCGGCATTGGTGCGGGCGGAGCGGCCGACGAGGATTTCCCGCTCGGTGACGAGGATGTCGCCGCCCTCGATGAAGCTGTCCGCGCCGGTGATCTCGACCACCTGGCCGTAAAGCGCGCGCAGGTGCGGAGCCATTTCGGCGGCCTCACCCAGGCGAGAGGGCGCGCCGGGCCGCATGACGACGGCGCCCTGCGGCAGGCAAAGGGCAGTGTCCTCGACGAAGACGCTGTCTGGATAGGCGTCGAGCGGCGGCAGTTCGATGACGGTCGCGCCGGCTTCCTTCAGCGTGGCGACATAGGCCACGTGGTGGTCCAGCATCCGCGCGAGGTCTGGGGTGCCTGTGTCCACCGCGCGCAGGCCCCGGATGATGGAGACCGAGGGACGGCGGGTGATGGCATGGCTGAACTGAGTGGAAAAGGACATGGCAGGCCCTCTGGACGCGCGGTTGCAGCGGTGTCGCATTCCGACGGCGTGTTCGCAAGGGGCAAGGGTCTCGAATGACGAGCTGCCGACGCAGATCGCAGGCACGCATTGTGACCCACCCGCGGGACTTGCAGCCTAAGTCATTGATCACCATTGAAATGGTGGGCGACCCTGGAATCGAACCAGGCGTGGGTCGCCCCGGGGGAGTTACAGTCCCCTGCCGCACCTTGCAGCTCGTCGCCCGCCGGGGGTGGGTCTACTCAAGGGGGCCGGGGGCGTCAAGGGTGGATCAGGGGGTGGATCGGGGAAGTTTTCGGCTTGCATCCGGGCCCGGGGCTGCGCAAAGGTCCGGGCTGGTTTTCAAAGAGGTCAGGGCAGATGGCGGCGGGTGGCAAGAAACCGGCCTGGGTGGTGGAGAAGGAGCGGGGCGAGAGGCGCGAGGCGCGGGAGACCGTCTGGCTTTTCGGGCTCCATGCGGTGCGCGACGCGCTGGCGAACCCCCGGCGCGAGAAGCTGCGGCTGGTCGTGACGAAGAACGCGCTCGACAAGCTGGAGGCGGCGGTGGCGGCCTCGGGGATGACCCCGGAGGTGGTGGAGCCGCGCCGCTTCGACGTGCCGATCGACGAAGGCTCGGTCCATCAGGGTGCGGCGGTCGAGGTGAAGCCACTGAACTGGGGCCGGTTCGCCGATATCTGCGCCGCCGGAGAGGGCCTGCCCCTGGTGGTCCTGCTCGACCGGGTGACGGACCCGCACAACGTGGGGGCCATCCTGCGCTCGGCCGAAGTGTTCGGGGCGCGGGCGGTCGTCGCACCGAAGCACCATTCGGCGCCGGAAACCGGGGCCCTTGCCAAGACCGCCAGCGGCGCGCTGGAGCGGCAGCCCTATCTGCGCGTGACGAACCTGGCCGAGGCGATGGAGACGCTGAAGGACATGGGCTTCACCCTGGTTGGCCTGGACGGCGAGGCGCCGGTCACATTGTCCGAAGCGGTGATGGGCGCGAAGGGGCGGCCCATCGGGCTGGTGCTGGGGGCCGAGGGGCCGGGCCTGCGCGAGAAGACGCGGGAAACCTGCGATATCCTCGCGCGTATCCCCTTCGCCGGGGCCTTCGGCAGCCTCAACGTCTCAAACGCCGCTGCCGTGTCGCTTTACGCGGCCACGGCCGGGCTGCGTTCGTGATCACAACTCTGCGACAGCTCTTTAACCGGAGCCCCGGCTTTCTAAATGATGATGAGGAGGCACGGGACCGGAACCCCGTACTCTCTTCACTGTCCCTCGTTCCGCGACTGGGCGTTCGGGCTTGACCCGGGCGCCCTTTTTCTTTCGGGAGTGACCATGACCACCGATGCCGAGATCCGTGACATCCTGACCCGCGTGAAGACCATCGCCGTCGTCGGCTGGTCGCCGAAGCCCGACCGCCCGAGCCACGGGGTCGCGGCCTTCCTGAAGCGGCGGGGCTACCGGGTGATCCCGGTCAATCCGGGCCAGGCGGGGCAGGCGGCGCTGGGGGAGAGAGTGGTGGCGACGCTGGCCGAAGCGGGGCCGGTGGACATGGTCGACATCTTCCGCCGGAGCGAAGAGGCGGGCGCGGTGGCCGACGAAGCGGTGCGGCTGGGCGCGAAGGTGGTGTGGATGCAGCTGGGCGTCATGGACGAGGCGGCGGCGGCCCGGGCGCGGGCGGCGGGAGTGCAGGTGGTGATGAACCGCTGCCCGGCGATCGAGATCCCGCGGCTGGGGCTTTGAGAATGAGATCCTTAAGCAAGGATTTTGACAAATTTCTTGAGTAAGAAATTTGGTCAGCGCTTGGCTTTTTCCTCGATCCCGGACGTGCCTTCGCGGCGGTCCAGTTCTGCGACCACATCCGCCAGCGTCACGTCCCGTGCGGCGAGCATGACGAGGAGGTGGTAGAGCACGTCCGCCGCCTCTGACGTCAGCCGGGCGCGGTCGCCCTTGACCGCCTCGATGATCGCCTCGATGGCCTCTTCCCCGAATTTCTCGGCGCATTTCTCTGGGCCTTTGGCAAGGAGCTTGGCGGTCCAGGAGGTTTCCGGGTCGGCCCCCTTGCGGGCGGCGATGGTGGCGGCAAGGGTTTCCAGGCTCATGACAACCTCACGGGGATGCCGGCGGCGGCCATATGGGCCTTTGCCTGACCTATGGTGAAGGTTCCGAAATGGAAGATCGAGGCGGCGAGGACGGCGCTGGCATGGCCCTCGGTGATGCCCTCGACCAGGTGATCGAGCGTGCCGACCCCGCCGCTGGCAATGACCGGGATGCTGACTGCATCGGCGATGGCGCGGGTGAGGGGGATGTTGAACCCCTGTTTCGTGCCGTCGCGGTCCATGCTGGTCAGCAGGATCTCTCCGGCCCCCTTGGCGGCCACCGTCCGGGCGAAGTCGACGGCATCGATCCCGGTGGCGCGGCGGCCGCCGTGGGTGAAGATTTCCCATTTTCCGGGGGAAACGGTCTTCGCGTCGACGGCGACGACGATGCACTGGCTGCCGAAGCGGTCGGCGGCCCGGGCCACGACGTCGGGGTCGGCCACGGCGGCGGAGTTGAAGCTGACCTTGTCGGCGCCCGCGAGGAGGAGTTTCCGCACGTCCTCGGGCGACCGCACGCCGCCGCCGACGGTGAGGGGCATGAAGCACTGCTCGGCGGTGCGGGTCACGAGGTCGTACATCGTGGCGCGGTTGTCCTCGGTCGCCATGATGTCGAGGAAGCAGAGTTCGTCAGCGCCTGCGGCATCGTAGGCCTTGGCAGCCTCCACCGGGTCGCCTGCGTCGACCAGGTCGACGAAGTTGACGCCCTTCACCACGCGGCCGTCGGCCACGTCAAGGCAGGGGATGATGCGGGTCTTCAGCATGGGGCAGGAATGCCGTGCGGGGGCGGGAAAGGCAAGCGGGTTCGAGGGTCGGGGTGTCCATCGTGGTCGTTAACGGATTGGAAATGCGATGGTTAACCGCTTGTGTCCATCCGCGCCACGGCCCCGCGCGAAATCAGGATGTGAAACGGCATGACACAGGCCAGATAGGCGCGGCCCCAGAGATTGTGCGGGCGAACCCAGGTCGACAGGTAGATGCGCCCCTCCTGACGGAAGACGCCGATCCGGAAATCGAGATGGCGGTCATCGGTGCCGAGGACAAGCTCGTCCGCGCTTTCGTGGCAAGTCGGAAAGAGCGGCTGGCCGGGCTCGCCGGTCTTGAGGCCGAAGGGGTGGACGATGGCATTCCGGAGCGCCAGGAGACCGCGCGCCCAAGGGGGAAGGGTGAGGCCGCGCGTGGCGGCCTCGCGGGGGGAAAGGATGGAGGCGACCGAGTAGCAGTCGAGGAAGTCTCCGGGCTGGTGCAGGGACCAGAGGGAGGAGGCGGAGGGCAGGGTGTCGGTAAGGATCATGGGGGGGAGGGTGAATCGAAGCTTCGGGGTCGGCAAGGAGGCGTTCGGTCGCGGGGGGGCAGAAAGGGATATCCATCCTTGAGGAGGACGTCGCCGTGTCGTGACGGGGCTGCCCCCACCCCCCACCCCTCCCAGGCGTGGGTCACAGGCGGGGCGCTGTGGCGGTTGCGGGGGTTGCACCCGCATGGTTTCCTGGCGGCATGACCAAGCTGGTTCTTCTGCACCGGGCGGATTCGGTCTACGAGGATGTGCCCGACGAGCGATACGACTTTCCCCGCGCCTATCTGAAGGCGGTGGAGGAGGGTGTGGGGGATTGGGTGGTCTATTACGAGCCGGTCAAGGCCGGGCCGCGTGGATACTTTGCTGTGGCGAAGATCGCGCAGGTGATACCGAAGCCAGGCGTCGATGGCAGGTATCTCGCCTTGATCGAGCCGGAAAGCTACCTGGAGTTTACCGAGGAGGTGCCCCGGTTGGTTGCGGGGCAGCCCTGGGAGGTTGCGCTGACCGCAGCAGATGGTGGGGCAAAGGCGGGCGGGGCGCAGCAATCGGCAGTGCGCCGTTTGCCCGAGGGGGAGTTCGCGGCCATCGTCCGGCGGGGCTTGCCTGTCGATCTGGAGCAGATCGAAGCGACACGTTACGACAGGGTGCCATTTGAGGCCGACGAGGCCACTGCGCCTTTCGAGCGCCCGGTGATCGAGCGGTTGATGAGCCGCCCCTATCGCGACGTGGCCTTCCGGCGAAAGGTTCGGACGGCCTATGACTATCGCTGCGCCATGTCCGGCCTGCGGTTGCGCAACGGGGGCGGACGACCCGAGGTCAACGCGGCGCATATCCGGCCGGTAGAGCGGCAGGGGAGCGATGCCGTACGCAACGGGCTGGCCCTGTCGGGAACGCTGCACTGGATGTTCGACCGGGGGCTTCTTTCGGTGGCTGACGACTGGACGATCCTGGTGTCGCGCAACAAGGTGCCGCGCGAGGTCTCGGATCGTCTGATCGTGGCGTCCGGAAAGCTGTGTCTGCCCGCAGACCCGCGCGACCGGCGGCATCCGGAGAACCTTCGCTGGCATCGGGAGAATGTCTTCGGGCAGGTTCCGCTGGAGGGGCCGCAGCCTTGGGAGTGAAGATCGCCGCGTCTGCTCGTCGATGACGCACGTCTCCTCGCGACGAGGAGGCGAAGCCGAACGAGGAGCGTCCGGGTCAGGACCTGAGGGCTTTCAGCGCCTCGGTCAGGTCGATCGCGCCGTCATAGAGCGCGCGGCCGGAGATCGCCCCGGCGATGACGCGGGTGTCGCGCAGCGCGATCAGGTCCTCCATGCGCGAGACCCCGCCCGAGGCGATGACCGGGATCGACACCGCGCGGGCGAGGGCTTCGGTCGCCTCAATGTTCGGGCCCTGCATGGCGCCGTCGCGGTCGATGTCGGTGTAGATGATCGCGGCGACGCCGTCATCCTGGAAGCTGCGGGCGAGGTCGGTGGCCATCACGTCGGTTTCGGTCGCCCAGCCCTTGGTGGCCACGCGGCCCTTGCGGGCGTCGATGCCGACGGCGACCTTTCCGGGGAAGGCCTTCGCGGCCTCGCGCACGAGGGCGGGGTTTTCGACGGCCACGGTGCCGAGGATGACGCGGGCGAGGCCCTTTTCCAGCCACATCGCGATGGTCGCCATGTCTCGGATACCGCCGCCGAGCTGAGTCGGCACCTTCACGGCTTTCAGGATGGCTTCCACGGCGGCGGCATTCACCGGTTGCCCGGCGAAGGCGCCGTTCAGGTCGACGAGGTGCAGCCAGTCGCAGCCCGCCGCCTGGAACTTCAGCGCCTGGGCGGCGGGGTCGTCGCCGAAGACGGTGGCCGCCGCCATCTCGCCGCGCAGGAGGCGGACGCATTGGCCGTCCTTCAGGTCGATGGCGGGGTAGAGGATCATTGGAAGGCTCCGTGGGTCGCGCGGTCTTTGGCATGGGGGGCGCGGAATGGAAAGAGGGCGAAGCGACCCGACGTCACGCTTGATCGGATTCGCGGCTGGGGCAAAGTCGGGCCGAGGAGATTGCGAGGAGGACGCAAGGATGAAGGTTTTCGCTTTTGCCGCCGGGCTGGCGATGTTGGCGGGGGCGGCCTGGGCCGATCCGGTCGAGGGGGTCTGGCAGACCAAGAAGGACGACAACGGCAACTTCGGCCATGTGCAGATCAAGCCCTGCGGGCCTGCGTTCTGCGGCGTGCTGATCAGGGCCTTCGACAGCGCGGGCAAGGAGCGCGAGAGCGACAATATCGGCCGCAAGATCGTCTGGGACATGGTGGCCTATCCCGACGGGCTTTATGACGACGGGCAGATCTATTCGCCGGACCGCGACAAGACCTACAACGGCGACATGACGCTGTCGGGCGACAGCCTGAAGGTCAGGGGCTGCGTGCTGGGCATCTGCCGCGACGGGGGCACCTGGAAGCGGGTGAAGTAGCGCAACTATCGGGTCGTCTTTCGCTGCGCGCCGGGGCAGGGTCGCGCGGGCAGGAGGGTGGCGATGCGCGGCAGTGACTGGCTTTTGCTCTGGACCCTGTCCCTTCTGTGGGGCGGGTCGTTTCTGTTCAACGAGCTGGCACTGGCCGGGCTGCCCGCGCTGACCGTGGTCTGGGGTCGGGTGGGGCTGGCGGCGCTGATCCTGTGGGGCGTGGTGCGGGCGACGGGGGCAGCGCTGCCGCCGAGGGAGATGTGGCCTGCGCTCTTGGTGATGGGACTTTTGAACAACGCGGTGCCCTTCACGCTGTTCGTGCTGGCGCAGGGGCAGATCACCGGGGCGCTGGCGAGTGTGCTGAATGCGATGACGCCGGTCTTCACGGTGCTGGTGGCGCATTGGGCGACGGCGGACGAGAAGCTGGCCCCGGCGCGGGGCTTGGGCGTGGTGCTGGGCTTCGCGGGCGTTCTGGCAATGTTGGCGGATGGTGGCATGGCGGGCACGCGCTGGGCGCTGGTCGCCTGCCTGGGGGCGGCCTTCAGCTATGCAGTGGCGAGCGTCTGGGGGCGGCGGTTCCGCGCGGCGGGGCTTTCGCCGTTGGCCACGGCCTTCGGGCAGGTGACGGCAAGCTCGGCGCTGATGCTGCCGGTCTGGCTGCTGGCGGACCGGCCCTGGGCGCTGGGCTGGCCGGGCTGGGAGCCGGTCATGGCGGTGGTGGGGCTGGCGAGCCTGTCCTCGGCGCTGGCTTACCTGATCTTCTTCCGCATCCTGGCTGAGGCGGGGGCGACGGCGGTGTCGCTGGTGACCTTCCTGATCCCGATCTCGGCGGCGGGCCTAGGCTGGCTGGTCCTGGGCGAGCGGCTGGAGGCGCGGCAGCTGGCAGGGCTGGGGCTGATCCTGGCGGGGCTGGCGGTGATTGACGGGCGGCTCTTCCGGCGGCGTTGACCGGGAGGGGGTGCAGGCGCAGGATGGCGGTATGCGACCCGGTGCGATCCTTGAGACGGCGATCTATGCGACCGATCTGGCGGCGGCGAAGGCGTTTTATGGCGGGCTGCTGGACCTGCCGGTGATTGCCGAGGTGCCGGGGCGGCATGTGTTCTTTCGCGTAGGGGCGGGGGTGCTGCTGGTCTTCGACCCAGAGGCGACCGAGGTGTCTTCGGCCAATCCCGCGCTGCCGGTGCCGGTGCATGGTGCGCGGGGGGCGGGGCATGTGTGCTTTGCGGCCTCACGCGCGGAGATCGCGGACTGGCGTGAGCGGCTGGTGGTGGCCGGGGTGGCGGCGGAGGCCGAGTTCGACTGGCCGAACGGGGCGCGGTCGCTGTATGTCCGCGATCCGGCGGGCAATTCGGTGGAATTCGCCGAGCCGCGGCTCTGGGACTAGGGTTTCCAGCGCAGGAAATTGGCGATCAGGCGGAGGCCGGGGGCCTGGCTTTTCTCGGGGTGGAACTGGGTGCCGAGGATGTTGTCCCGGCCGACGATGGCGGTGATCGGGCCGCCGTAGTCGCAGAAGGCGAGGCGGTGCGCAGGGTCGGCAGGCCGAAAGTGCCAGGAGTGGACGAAATAGGCGTGGTCGCCGGTGGCGATGCCGTCCAGCACCGGGTGGGCCTGTTCCACGATCAGGTCGTTCCAGCCCATGTGCGGGACTTTCAGGCCGGGGTCTTCGGGTTCGATCTTCACTACCTCACCGGGGATCCAGCCGAAGCCTTCGGTCGGGCGGTATTCGTGGCCGCGGGTGGCGAGCATCTGCATGCCCACGCAGATGCCCAGGAAGGGTCGGGCTTTCCGGATGACGGCCTCTTCGATGGCCTCGAAGAGGCCGCCGTAGGACCCGAGTGCAGCGCGGCAGGCGGGGAAGGCGCCGTCGCCGGGGAGCACGATGCGGTCGGCGCGGGCGATGTCGTCGGGCTTGGAGGTGACGAGGATGTCACCGCCGCCGACCTCTGTCGTCATGCGCTGGAAGGCTTTCTCGGCGGAGTGGAGGTTGCCGGAATCGTAGTCGACGAGGGCGGTGAGCATGGCTTTGTCCGGTGCGCGGGCGGAGAGGGCGGGAGCCTCCGGCGGGGATATTTGGGCCAGTATGAAAGGCTAGAGCGCGCCTTTGGTGGAGGGGAGCGCGTCGCCGAGGCGGGGGTCGGGCTCCACCGCCTGCCGCAAGGCGCGCGCGACGGATTTGAACGCGGCCTCGGCGATGTGGTGGCTGTTTAGGCCGTGGAGCCTGTCGACGTGAAGCGTGATGCCGCCGTGGGTGGAAAGCGCCTGGAAGAATTCGCGGACGAGTTCGGTGTCGAAGCTGCCGATCTTGGGTGTCGGGAAATCGACCGTCCAGATCAGGTAGGGCCGCGCGGAGAGGTCCAGCGCGGTGGCGATCTGGGCGTCGTCCATGGCGAGGCGGAAATGGCCGTAGCGGCGGATGCCGCGCTTGTCGCCGAGGGCCTGTGTCAAGGCCTGGCCGATCGCGATGCCGGTGTCCTCGACCGTATGGTGGTCGTCGATGTGGAGGTCACCCTTGGCGCGGACTGTGAGGTCGATCAGGCTGTGGCGGGCCAGCTGGTCCAGCATGTGATCGAAGAAACCGACGCCGGTCTGGCAGTCGTGGCGGCCGGTGCCATCGAGGTTGACAGTGACCGAGATCGCGGTCTCGGCGGTGGTGCGGGTGACGGTGGCCTGGCGCATGGGCGTTTCCCTGATGACGCGGGCGTTATAGGACGTGGGGGGCGGAAGGGAAAGGCGGTTCGGGGTGCAACTGTCGGCAGAAGCGGGGGTGCGCGGGGCAGCCGGATGTCGCAATAGGGCGGGGCGCGGGAATCCCCCCGTTGCAATCGCGGGACAAAGGCTTATCCCCTTTGGTCAGATTCTGGTCTTGATATGGCCCAGACTTACCGCAAGACATTCTGAACGGCCCGGGATGGCGTTGCCGGGCGAAAATTGGAGTTCTTTCAGGTCATGCCCGAGATCTTTCCGGTTCTTCTCTGTGGCGGGTCGGGCACGCGGCTTTGGCCGGTGTCGCGCAAGAGCTTTCCGAAGCAGTTCGTGCCGCTGGCCGGGCAGGGCACGCTGTTCCAGGCGGCGGCCAGCCGGATGCTGGGCGCGTCGGGGGTGGCCAGCCCGCTGGTGATCACCAATTCCGACTTCCGCTTCATCGTGGCCGAGCAACTGGCGGCGGAAGGTATTGCGCCCGCCGCAATCATGATCGAACCGGCGGCACGCAACACCGGGCCGGCGATCCTCGCGGCGGCGCTGCACCTGGCGGAACGCGATCCGGATGCCCTGCTGCTGGTCATGCCGACCGACCATGCGATCCCGGATATCGACGCTTTCCGTGCGGCGGTGGCGGCGGGGATGCCGCGCGCGGTGGCGGGGCAGATCGTGACCTTCGGCGTCCGCCCCGACCGTCCGGAAACCGGCTATGGCTGGATCGAGCTGGGATCGGCGCCGGTCGATGGCGCGGCGCAGAAGGTGCAGCGCTTCGTGGAAAAGCCGCCATTCGACAAGGCCGAGGCGATGCTGGCCGAGGGGCGCTACCTGTGGAATGCCGGGATCTTCCTCGTCTCGGCCCGCACGCTGCTGGCGGCGTTCGCCGAGCACGCGGCTGACCTGATCGACCCGGTCAGCGAGGCGGTATCCGGGGCGCGGGCCGATCTGGACTTCCTGCGGCTGGCCGAGGGGCCCTGGTCCGGGGTCCGCGACATCTCCATCGACTTTGCGGTGATGGAAAAGGCGGCGAACATCGAGGTCGTTCCGCTGGGCACGGCCTGGTCCGACCTGGGCGACTGGAACGCGGTCTGGCGCGAGAACGGCGGCGGGACGGTGGCGCAGGGCGCGGTGACGGCCGTCGACTGCGAGGGCAGCCTGATCAGGTCGGAGGTCGAGGGCCAGCATGTCGTGGGAATCGGCTTGCAGGACCTTGTGGTGGTGGCGATGCCCGATGCGGTTCTGGTCGCGGACCGGTCGCGCGCGCAGGATGTGAAGACGGCGGTGGCGCAGCTCAAGGCCCGCTCGATCCGGCAGGCGGAGGTATTCCCGCGGGATCACCGGCCTTGGGGCTGGTTCGAGACGCTGGCCCTGGCCGACCGCTTCCAGGTGAAGCGGATCGTGGTCAAGCCGGGTGGGGCGCTGAGCCTGCAAAGCCACATCCACCGGGCGGAACACTGGATCGTCGTGTCTGGAACGGCGCAAGTGACTGTGGGCGACGAGGTGAAGCTGCTGAGCGAGAACCAGTCGGTCTATGTGCCGTTGGGTGCGGTGCATCGGCTGGCCAATCCGGGCAAGGTGCCGGTGGTCTTGATCGAGGTACAGACCGGCGCCTATCTGGGCGAGGACGACATCATCCGCTACGAAGACATCTATGCCCGCGGCGACGAGACGGGCGGCGCGCGCTGAGGCGGCTGTGTGGGTCGGGAGGCCCGGATGATCACCACGCTGAAATGCGCCTTCAGCCAGTGGAGCCCGGGCCTGGGCGACAACAGCGCGATGGGCTGGGTCACGGTGCTGGTCTATCTGGCTGCGGCGATCCTTGCCGCGCGGGCGACGAAGGCGATGGACGGGCCGGAGCCGGACGCGCGGCGCGAGCGGACCTTCTGGCGCATCCTGTCGCTGCTGCTGTTCTTCCTTGCGATCAACAAGCAACTGGACCTGCAAACGCTGTTCACCACGATCGGCCGCTGCAACGCGCGGCTGATGGGCTGGTACGACATGCGCGAGGCGGTGCAGCGCGGCTTCATCCTGGCGGTCGCCGTCGCGGCGGTGCTGGCGATCGGCCTGCTGGCGCTGCTCTTGCGCGGAATCCTGGGCCGGGTCTGGCCGGCGCTTCTGGGGATCGGCTTCGTCAGCGGCTTCGTGCTGATCCGCGCGGCGAGCTTCCATGACGTCGACGGGCTGATCGGCACCTGGGCGATGGGAATCAGGGTCAACTGGCTGCTGGAACTGCCCGGTCCGACGCTGGTCGCCATCGTCGCCGCGCATCGGCGACGGGCTGTCCTGGCGGGCTGAGGAAGCGGGAGCGAATCGACTCCGCTCCGACTTCCGGCCCCGGGACCGACCGGGTTGGGCGCCAGGAGCCGGGAGAATGTGGTGCACGGTTCCCTTTAACGGAAAATTCACCGTTTCGAGATTCCGCATAATTTCGTGTCAGGAATGAGTGGCCGCGTTCCGGGTTCTTGGCCTTGCGGACAGTCCCGGAGCGGGCGGCTGGGAAAGCATTTCTGAAGAACTGGGTAAAAAACGAAGAAAATCATGGCAATGATATGGCAGCCTTTTCGCGGCAAGCGCGAGCGGTGCCGGGCGTCGGAAAAACCGCGCGCAATCCTCTGTTCATGGATGCTCTCCGAGATACAACCATAGCGTGTAACCCAATGAGAAGTAACCACTTTCTGCGGGTTTTGTTACCTAGCGGCACATTGCGGCAGGGTCCGGCGGATGGTAGAGAGACAGTGTGAAGTGTAGTGTGGCGAGTGCGATGTTTTGAAACGGCTCGGCGGATTGAGGCCGGGTCGGGAAGATTTCGCTTAGCGATTGGCACCCCTGCGGAGGCGTTGCAGATGGACGTTCGTTCTGGAATAGACGAGCACGATTTCGAGCGGCCGTCTGTGACCGTCAGCAAGGGCTGGGTCCGCACGCGGAAGGAACCGCTTTACCGCAGAACGCTGAAGCGTTGGATGGATGTCGGCTTCGTGCTGATGGCGCTGCCTTTCGTTGTGCCGGTGGTGCTTGTGCTGGTCCTGGTGCTGAAGGTGACCGGCCATTCTCCGTTTTTCACGCAGGATCGGGTGGGGCTTGGTGGCCGCACGTTCCGGCTTTGGAAGCTGCGCACCATGGTCCCCGATGCCGAGGCCCGGCTCCAGGACTATCTGCGGCGGGACGATGCCGCACGGCGGGAATGGGACGCCTACCAGAAACTGTCGCGCGATCCGCGGATCACCGAGTTCGGCCAGTTCCTGCGCAAAAGTTCGTTGGACGAGTTGCCGCAGCTCTGGAACGTGCTGGTCGGCGACATGAGCCTGGTCGGCCCGCGCCCGATGCTCGTCGACCAGCAGGAGCTTTATCCCGGCAATGCCTATTATGCGCTGCGCCCCGGCCTGACCGGAACCTGGCAGATTTCGGATCGCAACGGGTCGACCTTCGCGCAGCGCGCCGAATTCGACGCGGATTACGAGCGCAACCTGTCGTTCTTCAGGGATTTGAAGATCCTGCTGGCGACTGTGAATGTGGTGCTGCGGGCGACCGGGAAGTAAGCAGCCCATCCGGCCCCGCGGCAGGCGGATGCTGCCTGATCCAGCCGAACAGTGCCACGCCGGGAAGCAGGATGACGCTGCCGGTCAGCGGATAGGCCAGCACAACGATCCAGAGCGGGTAGCCGTAGACAAAAAGCGTTGCGGTGACGCCGGTGGCGCCAAGCATCGCGATCAGTACCAGCCCCAATGCCATCCCCGTCTCCCCGGTCGGAGCCATCCATTCTGGAAATCCCGACCCCGCAAGGCCGATAGCTTAGGTCGCGTGGGGCAGTGCGTCGAGATGGAACAGTGAGCGCAAGTCCGGTGGTGTGTCTTTCCGATCAGTTCCGGCGAAACTTGGCCGATGGACCGACGTCAATCCAGCAAGGCCCCGCCCGGAAAGCCGATTGCGGCCAGCGGTCAGGCCTGCGGGTGCAGCATCTGCACCGCCTGCGCAGGCTGGGTTGCACGGAGGCCGGAGACCGTTGCCGCGAGAAGGAGCGTCAGGCTGCACACGACCGGATAGCCGAGCAGAGCGACCCAGACCGGGACCGAGAGGAGGAAGGCTGCGGCCATTGCCACCATCCCGACCGCCGCGGAAACAAGAACCAGACCTGCGACCATGTGCTTCAACCCCCACGCGAAGAACATGATCAGGCTGCTCGCATAGCGTGGCAAGATTGTGGCCGCGTTTTGGTGAATCTGCGTTTCATGAAGTGGCGTGCGAGAGCGCGGACAGATCATGGGAACGGTATCGCAGATTGCAACCTTGAAGAGATATGACGTGGATTCCGCGCACTTCGGGGTGGTTGCGGCGCCGGCCCGGGAGCGAATTCGGCATAACCCGTTGAAATGGGGTTCAGTTCATGGCAATCGCGCCTCGGCTTCAGGCGCTGGATCGGGTCCGAGGTCATGGCGGGCCGTGACCCTGTTGAGCGACTGTCGGACGGGCAGGGAGTGGTCTGCCAGTCCGGTTGCAGCGTTGGAATGCCTTTCTTTTGTCATGCCGCAGCAGCAAGGTGCGGCGGTCGCAGAGTGTGAGGACGGCAAGTGATCACGACCTACCGAAAGCTGTTCGCATTGCTCGATGCCCGTGAGCGGCGGAATTTCTGGTGGCTGGCTGTCATCATGCTCTTGGTCGCCGCCGCCGAGATCACTGGCTTTTCGGCGGTCCTGATGCTGCTGAACGTCATTTCGGCACCCGAAAAGATCCAGACGGTGTCTGCGCTGTCCTTCGTCTACAACCGGCTTGGTTTCACCAGCACCTTCGGGTTCCAGGTTGCGCTTGCGCTGGGTGTGCTGGGCGTCGTCATCATCGGCCTTGCCATCAAGGCGGCGGGCACCAATGCGATCACCCGCTACTCGATGATGCGGGGTTATACCATTTCGACCCGCCTGCTGGCGGCGTATCTGAGGCACCCCTATCCCTGGTTCCTGAAGCACAACAGCGCCGAACTGGAAAAGAACGTGCTGAGCGAAGTCGACGGGCTGGTCGTGCGCGTGATCACCCCCAGCCTGCGCCTGGTGTCGAACAGCATCCTGGCCATCTCGATCCTGGGCTTCCTCTTGATGGTCGACCCGCTGGTGACGCTGTTTTGCGGCGGCGTGCTTGGGCTGGTCTATGCGCTGATCTACCTTCGTGTCCGTGGCCAGATGGTGCGTGTCGGCAATGACATGAAAGAGGCGCTGGAGGCCCGCTATCTGGTCACCAAGGAGGCGACCGGAGGGATCAAGGATGTGAAGGTCATGGGCCTGGAGGAGGTCTATGTCCAAAGCTATTCTGTCGAGGCCTACAGGTCCGCGAGGGCGATGACGCGGATGGGGCTGGTCGCCGAAATGCCGCGCTTCGTGCTGGAAGCGATCACCTTCGGCACGCTGGTTTCGCTGATCCTGCTGCTATTGTTCCGCAACGGCGGCAACATGACCGAGATCGTCCCGACGCTGGGGGTGATCGCGCTCGCCACGATGCGGCTCTTGCCATCGTTGCAGCAGATATATTTCGGGCTGGTCACCATTCGCAGCGCCGGGCCGGTGCTGGATGCCATCGTCGCCGATTTCGCCGCAAGCCCGCGACCGCTGCCGGCCCCGGTGCCGCAATCGCCTCCGATGCGGCTGGAGCGCGAGCTTGCGCTTGAAGCGGTGAGTTTCGCCTATGACAGTGCGGACCGGCCGACGCTGCATGACGTCGATCTCGCCATCCCGGCGCGGACCACGGTCGGCATCGTCGGGGGCACCGGCGCGGGCAAGACGACGCTGGTCGACCTGATCCTGGGCCTCCTTGCGCCGGATGCGGGCGCGATCAGGGTGGATGGTACGGCGTTGACGGCGGAAAACATGCGGTCGTGGCAGGCGTCGATTGCCTATGTGCCGCAGACCATCTTCCTGACCGACGACACCATCGCCGCCAACATCGCCTTTGGCGTGCCCAGGGCCGAGATCGACAGGATGGCTGTCGAACGGGCGGCAAGAGTGGCGGCGCTGCATGATTTCATCCTGTCGGACCTGCCGGCGGGCTATGACACCCGGGTGGGCGAGCGCGGCGTGCGGCTTTCGGGCGGGCAGCGCCAGCGCATCGGCATCGCCCGCGCCATGTATCGCGATCCGACGCTGCTGATCATGGACGAGGCGACCTCGGCGCTGGACAATGTCACCGAGCGCGAGGTGATGGAGGCGGTGCAGCGCATCCGGGCAGACAAGACGATCATCCTGATCGCCCACCGGCTGTCCACGGTGCAGAGCTGCGACACGATCTTCCTGATGGAACGCGGCCAGTTGCAGGCGCAGGGCAGCTATGACGCGCTTCTGGCCACGAGCGAAGCGTTCCGCCGCATGGTCAGCGGCGGGTCCGATGCCGCGGCGACCGAGGTCGGCTGACGCAGGATCAGCGGCGACGGCTCGTGTCATGCGGGCGGGGGACGCGCCTGCCCGTCGGTCCGGTGTCAGGCATCAGCCAGGCGGGGCGGGGCGGGGCGGCAAAGGGCTGCGTCGCGACCTGCCCGGCAGGGTCGCCCTGGGCCGCCGCTTCCGTGTCAGGGTCCCGCCACCACAGAGCATGGCCTGCCACGGCACCGGCCATGAGCCAGACATAGTTGACCAGCCCCGAATTCGGCAGGAGGTCGATCAAGGTGGCGCCGAGCGTGATGATCAGCCCGATGGGAAGGAAGGAATCGCCCACCGACCGGCGTCTGAGGGCGAAGAGCAGGATCGGCGCGGTCAAGAGTCCGAAGCGGCCGATGTAGCCGATCCAGCCAAAGCTGCCAATCACGCGCACCCAGATGCCGTCGACGATGCTGAGCAACCTGCCGGTGCCGGGATCGTAGATGAGTTCGCGCCCCCAGCTTCCCCAGCCGAGCAGCGGCTTTTCGCTGGCGCGGGCCAGCACGGCGTCTTCGTTGTCCAGCCGGTACTTCAGCGAGTCGGCGCGGTCGGGATTGATCGACTGGACGTATTCGTAAACGGCATCGACCGGAATCCAGCCCGCTCCGCGCAGGATCGGGTAGAATATGACCACGGTCGCGATCGCCAGCCCGATGATAAGTTGCGGTCGGCGTCCGAGCAGGAGGACCGCCGCCGTCAGCACCAGGGCGATGGTCATCGCGCCGAAGTTCTTCGACACGGACAGCACCCCCAGAAGCCAGACCGTCGACAGGAACCACCAGACTGCCGGGCGCCCCTCTCGCCGGGCCTCGCGGAAGAGCGTGGCGGCGGCGAGAGACGCGATGCAGAGATAGATGCCGACCAGCAGCCCGTGCGACAGGAAGACCACCGGTCGGAAGCCGTCCTCGCGGATGTGTTGCAGGAAGCTGTGCGGAAAGAAGCCATAGATCCAGGTGTGCAGCTGTGGGCTGAAGCGCACCTCGAAAAGGACCGGGATGGTGTAGGCCAGGCCGCCGATCGCCAGCACCTGAAGGATGGTGCGCAGCCCGTCGCGCGAGTTCAGGTAGCGCAGACCAAGCCAGAGCGGGATGAGCGACACCAGAAGCTCCGAGATCAGGCTCATCGCGTCGTACAGGCGCAGGCCGGGGATGAAGACGCGGCCATTGATCACCGGCTCGGTGTTTTGCAGCACGGTCAGCACCGGCGAGGTGATCACGACCAGGAACAGCAGCAAGAAGACATGCCGCCCGGTTCGCGCCAGGGGTGCCGGGTTCGGCAGCTGTCGCGGCGCCATCAGCAGGCAAAGGATCAGCGCCGGAACGCTTGTCACCGTGGTCTTGTCGATGGGCGGCACCATCGGGAACTTGATGTAGGTGGCGGTAGGCAACAGCAGGTAGCCGCCGATGATCGTCCAGACCAGGGCCTTCTGGAGCGGCAGGAGTCGGAACAGCAGGATGGCGACGATGGGCCAGATGAAAAGCGCCAGATAGGCAATGATGTTCGGCATACCGACGGCCTTGCGGAAAGGGGCTGATCCGGTTGTAGCGGGTTCGGCGGTCGAGGAAAATGCATTCCCCGTGCACGATCCGTCCGGATTGTGCCAAGGTCCGGTCCCGCTTTCCCTTGGAGGCCGGCGGAATCTGTGCTTTTTTGCAAGGGCATGGATCGGAAATTTGGAAGCGCGGATTGACACAGCAGGATTTGGCGGCGGGCAGCCTTGGCGCGGTGGTCATCGGCCGCAACGAAGGTGCAAGGCTGGTGGCCTGCCTCGAGTCGCTTGCCCTGGGCGCGCGCCCCCTGGTCTATGTCGATTCCGGTTCGACTGACGGCAGCGTGGCCGCGGCGACTGCGGCCGGGGCGGTGGTGGTTCAGCTGGACGGGACGGTGCCCTTCACTGCGGCGCGGGCGCGCAATGCGGGCTTTGCGCGGCTGATGGAGGCAGGCGCGCCCGAGTACGTGCAGTTCGTCGACGGCGATTGCCGGGTGCAGCCGGGCTGGCTGCCGGTGGCGCGGGCCTATCTGGTCGCGCATCCCAAGGTCGCCGTCGTCTGCGGCAGGCGGCGTGAGATGCATCCCGAGGCCTCGGTCTGGAACCGGCTTTGCGATGCCGAATGGGATACGCCTCCGGGCGAGGCAAAGGCCTGCGGCGGCGATGCGCTGATGCGCAGTGCGGCGGTGCGGCAGGTCGGCGGCTACGACCCGGCGTTGATCGCGGGTGAGGAGCCGGAGCTTTGCCTGCGCCTGCGCCGGGCCGGATGGCAGGTCTGGCGGCTGGACGCTGAGATGACGCTGCACGACGCGGCGATGCAGCGGATCGGGCAATGGTGGAAGCGCACGCGGCGGGCGGGATTCGCCTTTGCCGAAGGGGCGGCGATGCATGGCACGGCGCCGGAGTTCCACTGGGTTGCCGAAACCCGGCGGGCGCTGCTCTGGGGGCTTGGCCTGCCGCTGGCGGGCCTTCTGGGCATGATCTTCACCCCCTGGGCGGCGCTGGTCTTCGCGGCCTATCCGGCGCAGGTGCTGCGGCTTCGGCGGCGGCTTGGTCTGGAGCGCGCCTTCTTCCTGACGCTGGGAAAACTTCCCGAAGCCATGGGTGTCGTGCAATTCTGGCTGAACCGGCTCTTGCACCGTCGTGCGGCGCTGATCGAATACAAGTGACGGAGACCTGAGCACATGGCCCTGACGGGACGGTCGGCCCTGGTATCGGCTGCGCGGCGCACCTTTCCCGGCAACGGGCCTTCTGCGCTTGCCCGGCAGGGCCGGATGGTTTTGGCGGGTCTGCGCGCCTATCCGCTGACGCAAGCCCTGCTGGCGCCGCCGCCGGGCACGGCGCTGGAGCGCATCATGCGCCAGCGGCCCGAACTGATCGGCGCGCTGCTCTGGCCCTACCTCTCGGCCTCGTTCGAGGCGGAGGAGCGCCTGGCCCGTATCATCGCGCATTACACGGTGATCGACACGCTTGGCCCGCCCTTTCCCTTCGACTGCGAGGAGCGGCTGGTGCTGGTCGACCTGGGCGAGGTCGTGCCGGGACTGCGGCTGGTGCTGGATCAACCGATCTGGTTCCTGCGCGAAGGCGGGCTGGTGCTGAACCTGTTCATCGACAGTTTCCGCGCCTTTTCCATCGCCTTCTCGCTGCGGCGCGAGCCCGACGGCCAGCTGACCGCCTGGATCGGCGGCATCCAGGGCCGGAACCGCGACGACATGCTGGAAACCTATCGCACGCTGACCAAGGTCCTGCACGGCTTGCGCCCGCGCGACTTCCTGCTCGAAGCGCTGAAGATGCTGTTGCGCCAGATCGGCGTAGCCCGGCTTTACGGGGTCAGCGACGCGGCGCGGCACCACCGGCACGCCTATTTCGGCGGGGGCAAGAGCAGCACGCAGGATTATGACGGGATCTGGGCCGACCGGGGCGGGGTGGCGATCGGTGCCGATTTCTTCGAGCTGCCGATGTCGCCCGAGCGGCGCGACGAAGCCACGATCAAGCCGAACAAGCGGTCGATGTATCGCAAGCGGTTCGAGTTCCTGGACGGGTTGGAAGCCGCCCTGCTGGCGGCCTTGCCCGAAGTGAAGCCGGTCCGCTTCGCGGACAGCTGACCGGAATCAGAGCCGGAGCCGCCCGCCCGGTCCGCCCTTCGTGAAGATTTCTGCCAGCCGGGCACCCTCGGCCCGGATGTCGAACCCGGCTTCGACCGCCTTGCGCCCGGCCTCGCCCATTGTCCGGGCGGTGGCGGGATCATCCATCAGCCGGATCATCCGGTCGGCCAACGTCGCCACATCGCCGGGCGGCACGGTGTAGCCGGTGACGCCATCCTCGACCAGTTCCTGCACCCCTGCGACGCGGCTGGCGACGACCGGGATGCGGGAGGCCAGCGCCTCCATGTAGACGACGGGCAGGCCTTCGGCGAAGGAGGGGAGCACCAGCATGTCGGAATTCGCCAGAAGGTCGGCGACCTGGCCCTGGGTCATGAAGCCTGCGAAACGGACTGCTCTGTCGATCCTAAGCTCCTTGGCCCTCGCCTCGGCCCCGGTGCGGGCGGGGCCATCGCCGGCAAGGGTGAGCTGTGCATCGGGGTGGGCTTTCAGGACGGTGGCCATCGCCTCGACCAGGAGCAGCGCACCCTTCACCGGGTCGAGCCTGCCGACGAAGGCCACGCGCTTGCCATTGCCGCCGGGGTCACGGCGGTAGGCGGCAGGATCGACGCCGCAATGGACGATGGTGATCTTGCTCCAGTGTTCCGGCCTGGAGAACAGCATCAGTTGCGAGCGGCAGAAATGGGTGATTGCCACCACGAAGGCGGCGCGAGCGATCTTTTCCGGCAGGGCCCAGCGGTCGACCTCGAAGAAGATGGCGGGGCCGTGCTCGGTGAAGCTGAAGGGGATGCCCGCCAGTTCGGCGGCAAGGACGGCGACCGAACAGCTGGAATTGCCGAAATGGTTGTGCAGGTGGCGGGCGTGGTTGCGGCGCAGGTGGTCGGCCAGAACCCCGGCTTCGAGGAAGTAGAAGAGCTGCCAGATCAAAGCCTTGAGGCCGGGTGCGCGCATCCGGACGGCCAGCGCGAGCGTCCTGGCCCAGGTGCCGGGACTGCGCAGGATCGCCCGGCCATGCGCGGCCAGAAGCCGGGCCGGGTTCTTCGCCGCCGTCTTGACGTAGAAGGTCTCGGACCGGGCGCGGAGTTCCTCCTGGCCCTTGAACTCTGCCTCCGGCGGCTGGCGGATCGAGCAGGTGAGGACCCGGACACCGCTGGCGCGGACCGCCTCGACCTCGCGCAGGATGAAGGTGTGCGAGACCTTGGGATAGTCGCCGGTCAGATAGGCGATGGGGCCGTTGTCCATGGTCATTCCTTGCGCCGTCGCCACCAGAGAAGCTTGCCGGCCCCCCCGACTGCGGCCAGCTGGAGGCGGACCGAGCGGGGTTCGGAGAAGGGCCGGGTCACGATCGCCGCCAGGCCGAAGATCACCAGCTGCGCCGCGCCGACCGCCATCCAGAGCGCGACGCGTGCCAGGGCGCGCAGGCCCCCGGCATCGCTTTCCACCAGGCAGCGCAGCTGGCCGTCGCTGAACCGCCGCTGCCGCAGGAAATCCATCGTCGCGCGGCGGGGCGGGACGAGTTCGTGGACCAAGGCCTCGGGGCACCAGATCATCGGGATGCGGTGGGTGTCGTCGAGTTGGCGGAAAAGCCAGACATCCTCGCCGCCCGCATTGAACGATGTGTCGAAGGGCGGGTCGACCAGGGCCAGAGTTGTCCGGGCGAACATCGAATTGCCCGAGCCGAGATAGGCGCGGAGCGATTGCACCTCGGCGCCGATGGCGGCGGGCAGGCGGCGGCTGAAGATGCGGTCGAGGGGTGTGAGGAGGGCGGGGGGAGGCGAGGATTCGAAGCGCGGCTCGACGGCGCCGAATGCGGCGCGGGCACCCCGGTGGGCAACGGCGGCGAAGGCGGCAAGCCAGCCGGGGGCGGGAAGTTCATCATCGTCGAGGAAGATGACATGGCTTCCCCGCGCCTCGGCCACGCCCCGGTTGCGGGCATGGGCCACGCCGGTGCGGGGTTCGTGGAGGTAACGGACGAAACCGGGTGCGGGGACGCCCTTGGCCGAGGCTTCCGGGGAATTGTCGACCAACAGCAGTTCAACGGGATCAGGCAGAGCCGCCACCTGTTCCCCCACAGCGGCGAACAGAGGCGGCAGGTAGGCCTCGCGCCGGAAGGTCGGCACGACGATGGACAGCATCGGTGCACAAACCGGCTGATCCGGCGGATTTCCGAAAGACTTCCGCGCCAATGCCACGAAAAAACCCTGTTGGACCCAGTAAAGACGAGACTATCTGCTTGACGGCGAATGAACAATCGCCTGTCAGTCTGGCCCTGTGCCAGACAGTTGTGACGAGAGAAAGGCGGAGGACATTGATGGTGGGTGACAGTCCCCCGGCTGCGGCGTTCGATGCGCTTTCCGTGGTCAACTTCCCGACCGAAGCCGCGCTTCTGGCCGATGTCGAGGCGTGTCTGCGCGCGGGGAAGGGCTTTGCCATCGCCACGCTGAACCTGGACCATGTGGTGAAGATGCGGCGCGATCCGGCCTTCCTGCGGGCCTACCGGGCGCACAGCCATGTGGTCGCCGACGGCAATCCGATCGTCTGGATGTCGCGGCTGGCCGGACGGCCGGTGAGCCTGGTGCCGGGGTCGGAGCTGATCGCGCCGGTGGCGGCGCTGGCGGCGCGGCTGGGCACGCCAGTGGCCTTTCTTGGCTCGACCGAGCCGGTGCTGGAGCTGGCGGCAGAGCGGTTGAAGGCCGCCAATCCGGGGCTGGAGGTCGCGGCCTGCCTTGCGCCGCCCTATGGCTTCGACCCCGACGGCGCGGCGGCGGATGCGGCTCTGGATCAGGTCGCGGGTTCGGGCGCGCGGATCTGCCTCTTGGCGCTAGGGGCGCCGAAGCAGGAGCGCCTAGCCGCCCGCGGGCTGGCGCGGCACCCGGAACTGGGGTTCCTGTCGATCGGGGCGGGGCTGGATTTCATCGCGGGCCACCAGACCCGCGCGCCGGTCTGGGTGCGGAAGATCGCGATGGAGTGGCTGTGGCGGATGCTGACCAACCCGCGCCGCCTGGCCCGGCGCTATCTGGATTGCGCGCTGGTCATGCCCTCGCTGGCCGGGCAGGCGCTGGCGGCACGGGCGGGGCGGAAATGACCGGCGCGGACCGCAATCCCACCGTGCTGACGGTGATCCTGAACTGGCGCACTGCCGAGATGACGCTGAAGTCGGCCGATGCGGCCGAGCGCGCGATGGAGGGGATCGCGGGCGGGATCGTGGTGGTCGACAACGATTCGGGCGACGGGTCCTTCGAGCGGATGAGCGAGGCCCTGCGGGACCGGCCCCGGTTTCGGGTGGTCCAGTCGGGCCGGAACGGCGGCTTCGGGGCCGGCAACAATATCGGCATCCGGCTAGGCCTGCCGGGGGGCGTGCGACCGGATTACATCTACATTCTGAATTCGGACGCCTTCCCGGCGCCGGATGCGATTCGCCTTCTCATGGAGTATCTGGAGCGGCATCCGAAGGTCGGCCTGGCGGGCAGCTACATCCACGGCCCCGACGGCGATCCGCATTCGACCTGTTTCCGCTTCCCTTCGGCGGCCTCCGAGTTCGAGGCGGCGGCGCTGACCGGGCCGGTCAGCCGGTTGCTGGCGAAGCGGACCGTTCGGATGGCCCTGCCCGAAACCAGCGGGCAGGTCGACTGGCTTGCCGGGGCCAGCCTGATGATCCGCGAGGGGGTGGTGCGCTCGGTCGGAACCTTCGACGAGGCCTTCTTCCTGTATTTCGAGGAAACCGACCTTTGTCGCCGGGCCGCAGAGGCGGGATGGCCGACGCATTATGTGCGCGAAAGCCGGGTGGAGCATATCGGCTCGGTCTCGACGGGAATGAAGGCCTGGACGCGGGTGCCGGGCTACTGGTTCGACAGCAGATGGCTGTACTACCGCAAGGCGGGGGGCACGGGGCGGGCGATCGGCGTCACGCTGGCCTATCTGGCCGGCGCGATGATCCGGCAAGCGCGCCGGGTGGTCCAGCGCGGTGTCACCACCGGCGGACCGCCGCATTTCCTGCGCGACCTGACCGGTCATGCGCTGCGGCAGGTGTTCGGCGGCGGGAAAAAAGCCTGATGGAAAAGGCGACCGGGTTCACCGGCCGCCATTGATATCACCGGATCAGGGCCGGAACTCGAAGTCCCGGCTGAGCGAGACGAACAGTGTCGGGGATTCCGCGTGACCGTCCGCGTCATTGCGCACCCGGTAACCCACGCCCGTGTCCAGATTCCAGTCCGCCGTCAACTCGCGATGGTAGCTTGCACCGAAGGAGACCTGCTCGATCCGCTCGCTCGCGGCGTCGCTTTGTTCGTAGGTCAGGCCGAACGAGATCGAGGACAGCTCGTTCACCGACTTGGTCCAGCTCAGCGCGGCCAGCGAGTTGAGCACCGGCTCGTCGTCGTAACTCGTGCGGCGTTCCAGGACCAGGCCCAGCGTGCCGTCGGGCAGAGTACGGTCGACCCGGAGACGGCCGATCAGGTCGGTTCCGGCCTCGTCGGCATGGGTGACGCCGAGCCGGGCGGAAATCGTCGCGGTGGGGGTTTCCAGGTCGCGCCCGATCTCGAAGGTTTCGCGCTGGCCCTCATCGTCGTCAGTGGTGATGCGAAGCAGGGCGAGAGCACTACCCACCGGCATGTCGTATGTCAGGCCGAGGCTGAGTTCAGGGCCGGTCGTCCGGTCGATCACGCCGAATTCCTCGGTTTCGCTTTCGACATAGCCGATCTCGGCAGACAGATCGAGCCGCTCGCTCAGGGAATAGTCGAGCCCCGCATAAGTGGTCAGCGTATCGGTGCGGGTGTCGGCCGCATCCTCTTCCTCGACCCGGCTGTAGCGCAAGCCGATCCGCCCGGTGGCGATTTCCGAGGCATGAAGGATCACCGCCAGATCGGCACTGGCTTCGGTGCTGTCCTCAAGATCCGGGTCGGTGGTGTCCTGGTAGTCGGTCGCCTGATAGGCCGCGCCCAGGGCGAAACCGATCGACGAGGTGCGGCCGGTTTCCAGCCTGGCTTCCATCCGGGAATCGGTACGGGTGCCGGTTTCATCGAAGCCGGCAAGATCGTCGTCGAACTCGTCGACATCGTCATGGCGGTAGCTTGCGCGCAGGTCGAACACCGCTGCCGGAACCTCGCGGTGGTAGCTGAGCGTGACCTCCTCCTCGCCGAAGGTGAACTCGGTTCCCGGACCGTCGGTTCCGTTCTCGGCGATGAGCGCTCCCGAGGCCGAGAATTCCAGCTGGTCGATCTCGCGGTTGCTGATCAGGCCGAAGGAGAGCCGCGTCGCATTGCTGATGTTGCTGCCGGTCGCCGGAACCGACAGCCGGTCATTGCGCGAGAATTCCAGCCGGTTCTCCAGCCCGAAGATGATCCGCATCCCGCCGTCCTGTGCCAGTGCGGCAGAGGATGACAGGGCGGCGCAGACGGCACAGAAACCGCCCAGGGCGAGGCCAGACTGGCGCATGGCAGATCACTCGAACAGTTTGCGCTGCGGAATGACAATCACGTCGCCGGACATCAGACGGGTCGCGCCGGCACCGGCTTCGCCGCGTTCGATGGCGTCAAGGTCGAACTTGTAGACTTTCTCGACGCCCGACTTGTCGACCCGGCGCAACTGGATGCGCTTCTTCGCCGCGAACGGCGTCACCCCACCGGCCTGGGCCAGCGCCTGAAGCAGCGTGGCGCCCGGCTTGACCTCGACCTTGCCGGGTGTGTTCGCGGCGCCAAGGACGTAGATGTCGGTCAGACGCGGTGCGGCGGGGGCGGCGGGCGTGCGTTCCGCCAGTGCACTGAGCGTCACATAAACGGTCGGCGCGGTGGCGAAGTTCGGCGCCAGGCGGCTGGCGAGGTCGGCCTGGACCTGCGCAAGGCTGCGACCGGCGGCGCGCACCGATCCGGCGAGCGGCAGCGAAATCTGGCCGTCGGGCAGCACGATCGCGGTGCGGTTCAGGGTCGAATCCTCGAGGACCTCGATCTGGAGCACATCGCCCGGACGGACGCGGTAATCCTGGGCCCAGGACGGGGCCGCCAGAAGCGGAAGAAGAAAGAGGATCGCGGCCAGGCGGCGAAGGATGGTCATCGAAAATACTCCCTAGCGTCCGGTCAAAACGGGACACGACTGCATCTTCGCAAGAGTATTTGTCTCGCGCCGGTTCGGAAAGAGGAAATGCACCCCCATGCGGGCCGAATCGGGGTCGGTCGGGCGCCGGTAGCCTGATTGGCGGGCGCGGTGGCCGAATTGCCACATCAGGTGCGGATGCCGGACAGCCCCAGCCTGTCGACGACCCGGGTCGTCATCTCTTGCATGAGCAGCGCGGTATCGGGATCGGGGGGCGTGGCGGGGCTGCCGTCGGCCCGGCTCAGGGCATGGGGCAGGCCGACGGGCGAGGCGTGGTAGAGCACGGCGAAATGCACCAGGGCGACGAGGTAGTTGCCGATATCGTTGAGGTGGATAACGTCCAGCCCGCCATCCTCGGTGCGGGCGAAAAGGTCCGTGCGGTCGCGCACATTGCCGAGGCCGCCCCGGCCCTCGACCTCGCGGACGAAGGTGGCAAGCACCGGACCCGCCGGGATCAGGTGGATCGGCGTGTCCTTCGGCAGCTTGCGCAGGGCCGGTCCCAGCACCTGCCTGAGCCAGTAGCGTTCGTGGTCGAGGTCGATCCGGGTCAGCCAGCCCTCGGGGTCGTCCAGCGGATGCCAGGTCTCATAGAGGTAGAGCCGCACGTCGGGCCGCGCGGCGCGGGCCTTTTCGGCCCAGCGGGCAAGGTATTCCGGGCTGTCGTACCAGCGGATCGAGGCGCGAATCTCGACCATCTCGGTCAGGACGATGGCATCGTAGTCGCCGCTGGCCACCGCCTCGTGCGCGGGGCGGAAGCGGGGGTGGGCGTTCTCCGTCTCGAAGCCGCTGACCGGCGCGTCACCCCAATGCGCCTGGAGCGTGGTGCCCCAGCCGAGCTGGCTGTCGTAGCGGTGCCCGGCGGGGGCGAGTTGGGCCAGCATCGCCGGCATGTCGCGGTTGACGAGGCTGTGGCCGAGGTGGAAGACCGAAAGCGGGCCGGTCGGCGCAGGTTGCGTCGCCGCAAGCCGCGCGCGGACCGAGGCGGCGGAGGGCGAGCGGAGGAGCGCGTAGAGCCCGCCCCCGCCGACCAGCGCCGCAAGTCCTGCAAGAAGGGCCGACCGCCGCGTCACTGTCACACCGCCACCCCTGCCAGTACCAGACCGTGCACCATGGCGATCCGGCCCCGGACGATCTGTCCGGCCCGGAATGCCCCGGCATGGTCAAGGAACTGGGCATCGAACTGGTTCCCGGCAAGGGTGACAGACAGGATTTCATGGCCGAACATGGCGCGACTGCCCGGGGCTTGCGCCTTGAAGACGGCTTCCTTGGCGCAGAAGAGGCGCTTGACCTGATGGCCGGTGCCGCGGGCCAGCCGCTGCAATTCGTCCGGCCCGCAGAGAATGGGCCAGAGGTCGGAGGGGATGGCGGTGTCGTCCTCGATGTCGACACCAAGCGCGGGGCCATGCCGGGCCACCGCGATGGCGAAGCCCGCGGCATGGGCGATGGAGCCGGAGACCCCCGCCGGCCAGATCGCGGCGCGGTCGGGGGCCATCGGCAGGGGCTGGAGGGGCTGGCCAAGCTGGACCAGTGCCCGCCGGGCGGCGGTACGTCCGGCGGCGAACTCGGCCAGACGGGAAGGCACGGCGCCTGCCATCGCCGACTGTTCCTCGGGCCAGAGCTGGGCAGCACTGGCCGGGGCGATGGCTTCGGCGGCTACAGCGACCCCGGCAGGGAAGAGCGCGCGGAGCGCCGTCTCGACCGCCGGGGTCGCGGCAGTCATCCCAGCGCCTTCTCCCGCGCCTCGCGCATCGCCCGGCGCCGGGCCATCGCGTCCATCCGGCTGTCGGCTGCGCTTTCTGCGGCCGGAGTGGGCGCAGCGGCGGGGGCCGACGCGGTGGCAGGCAGCGACTTGCCCAGATGGGCGGCCAGCGCCGAGACGACGGGGAAGCGGAAGATGTCGGTGATCGCCAGCCGGTCGGAGTTCAGCGCCACCTTCATCTCGCGATGCGCCTGCACCGCCAGAAGCGAATGGCCGCCAAGGGTGAAGAAGTTGTCCGACCGCCCGACCTGCGGCACGCCAAGGACGCGAGCCCAGACGGCGGCGATGGTCTCCTCGATCCCGCCTTCCAGAGCGACCGGCTTCGCCGCGACCGGGGTGGCGGCGAAGGGGGCGGGCAGCGCCTTGCGGTCGACCTTGCCGTTCGGCGTCAAGGGCATGGCGTCGAGTCTGACGATATGGGCGGGGACCATGACCTCGGGCAGATGCACCGCGAGGTGGGCCTTGAGCGCCGGTTCGTCGACCGGCCCGTCGGCGGTGACATAGGCCACGAGGCGCACGTCGCCCGGCTGGTCTTCGCGCGCGATGACCACCGCCTGCCGGATGCCGGGGGCGGCTTCCAGTGCCGTCTCGATCTCGCCCAGCTCGATCCGGTGGCCGCGAATCTTGACCTGGAAGTCAGCGCGGCCGAGGTAGTCGAGCTTGCCGTCGGCGCGTTTGCGCACCAGATCGCCGGTTCGGTACATCCGTCCGGCGCCCGCGAACGGGTCGGGGCGGAAGCGGTCGGCGGTCAGGTCGGGGCGCTGGAAATAGCCTTGCGCCACACCCTCGCCGCCGATCCAAAGCTCGCCGGGTTGGCCGTCGGCGACCGGGGCCTGCGCGTCATCCAGCACATAAAGCGACGTGTTGGCAATGGGTTGACCGATGTTGACCACGCCCTCCGCGCCGGTCGTCGTCTCGACCGAGGACCAGATCGTCGTCTCGGTCGGACCATACATATTCAGGATCGGGGTGCCGATGAGGCTGGCGAGATCGCCCGCGAGCCGCCCCGTCAGGGCCTCGCCGCCGACCAGCATCCGCGTCAGGCCGTTGAGGGCAGCGCGGGCGCCGTCGTCCTCGGCCAGCATCCGGGCCATCGAGGGGGTGCATTGCAGATGCGTGACGCCGTGGCGCTGGATCAGGCCTGCCATCGTCTCGTCCGCGCCAGCCCCGGCATTGGTCAGCCGCAGGACCTCGGCCACCGGCTTCAGGCCGTCCAGCACCACGGCGGTCGGGATGCCGTAGTCGATCAGGCAGGCGACCTCGTCGATGTCGATGGCCTTCAACTCCTCGACCCGTTTCACGGCGTCTTCCACGGTGCCGAACAGGCCCGAATCGTCGAAGTAGCGCAGGAAGGCGAAGTCGAGGATCGCCTCCAGCTCATCCGGGGCCAGCGAGCCGAGGTCGATGTCCATCGGGTTCGCCACGCCCTGCGGCTTCTTGAAGGCGGGGAAGGCCCAGGCGTATTGCTTGATCAGGGCCGCCGCCGAGCGGAGGTAGTTCTTCATCGGCTCGCGCGCCACTTCCCGCGCGGTCTCACGCTCCGCCGCCAGATAGGTGTGCAGCATCAGCGTGACCTTGTGGCGCTTGGGGTCATGCCCGGCCTCGGCCAATGCCGCGCGGTAGAGCTTCACCTTGTCGGCCACTTCCGCGATGGACTGGCCGAGGAGGTGGGTCAGCACATTGGCCCCCGCCTTCCCCGCATCGCGCCAGGTTTCCGGGTTTCCGGCGGTCGTCACCCAGGCCTGGACTTCCTTCGAGACCGGGCGGGGCTGGGTCTTCACGGCAAAGGGAGTCCCGTCCTTCCTCGGGAACTCCACCGCCTCGCCGCGCCAGAGGCGGCGGACTTGGTCGAGCGCATCGAACAGCGCCTGCCGGTTGGCGGGGGGCGTGTTCTCGGGGCGGAGGACGAAATCGTCCGGCTGCCAGCCGGAGGCGAAGGCCATCCCGGCGCGCCCGTTGGTCAGGTTGTCGATGATCGCCCATTCCTCGGCGATGCGGGCGGGATGGTGCAGCGGCGCCACGATGCTGCCCGCGCGCACACCGATATTCTTCGTGATCGCCGCCGCCGCTGCGCCGGTGACGGAGGGGTTGGGGTAGGGGCCGCCGAAGGCGTGGAAGTGACGCTCGGGCGTCCAGACGGCGCAGAAGCCGTTCTGGTCGGCGAATTTCGCGCCTTCGAGGAGAAGCTCGTATTTCGCGGGGCCGGGCAGGTCGTCGTTGCCCCAGTAGTAGACCGAGAACTCCATCCCCCGCGTGGAGACGCCGGGATTGCCGCCGCCCGAGGGACGCACCCGCGCGGCATCGTCGGCGAGGACAACGGTGAAGCCGTTGGTGAGGGTCCAGAACAGCTCCAGCACCGAGATGTCGAAGGAAAGCGAGGTGACGGCAAGCCAGGTGCCCGCGTCGGTGCCGAGCACGTCGTCCATGCCCGCGAAGAAATTCAGTGCGTTGCGGTGGGTGACGACGACACCCTTCGGCCTGCCGGTGGAGCCGGAGGTGTAGATCACATAGGCCGGGTCTTCGGCGGTCGGGCCGGTCGGCGGGGTTGTGGCGGCTTCGGCAAGGCGCGGGTCGGTGTCGAGGATGAGGTGCGCGGGGCCTTGCGGCAGGGCCTCGGCCACCGCGCTTTCGGTGAGAATGACGGGGCAGCCGGAATCTTCGGCATAAAGCGCGAGCCGGTCGGCGGGGTAGGCCGGGTCCATCGGGACATAGGCCGCGCCCGCCAGCTGGATGCCAAGCGCGCCCGCGACCATGTCGGTCGAGCGGCGGCAGGCGAGGCCGACGAGAGTTCCCTTGCCGACGTTCATGCTGCGAAGCGTGTTCGCGATCCGGGCGGCGCGGGTGGCGAGGTCGGCGTAGGTGAGCTTCGTCTCGCCCGCGATCACCGCCACGGCATCGGGGGTCCGCCGGGCCTGCGCAAGGATTGCCGCGGGGATGGTCAGGCTGCGGTCGTAGTCCCGTGCGGTGGCATGCAAGGCGCCCGCGTAGACCTGTGTTTCGGCCTGGGACAGCGGGCTGAGGTCCGCGAGGTCGGCCTCGGGATGCGCGGCCATCTCGGAGAGGAGGCGGGTGATCCGGGCAGCGAGGGTGGCGGCTTCGCTGGTGGAAATCGTGGTCGCGTCGTGCCAGAGCGCGTTGCCTGCCAGCGTCACAGCGGTCCCGGCGAGCGGCCCGGACCCCTCGCTGACGGCAAGGCCCGAGGGGGTGAGTGCGGTGAGTGCGGGCTCGCGGAGCGCGAGATCGGCAGCGAGGCCGGTCGCGGTTTTCGCAGCGTCGAAGACCTTGGCTACCCGCGCCTCGGCGGCGAGGACGGGTCCGGTGGTGTCGAGCCGCACGGGAGCCCAGGGGAGCACATGGCCCGGTGCGGGGTCTTGTCCCGAGGCGAAGGCGATGTCGCCGCCGCTGCGGCCGAGGGCACGGAGCGCGGCGAGGGCCAGCCAGCTGGCTCCGGCGGCGGGGAGGGGGATTTGCCGCCAGTCCGGGGCGGTGCCGGCTGCGGCAGTGACCGCCGGATCGGGTTTCAGGAGGAGGCCGCGCAGGCGGGGCTCGGCTTCCGCGACCGGGGCGAGGGCTGCGTCCAGCGCCGCGGCTTCGGCCTCGGTCGGCGAGGCGAGCGCGGCCCCGGCACGGGCGGTGTCGATGGGCAGCCCCTTGAGGCAGGTCAGCCCGGAAAGCCGCACCGCGCCAGTGGCGCAGGCGATGTCGAGGTGATCGGCACTGCGGCCCAGAACCGTGCCGGGAGCGCCGTCACCGAGGATGATTTCGGCGGCGCCCACGGCCCAGATCTGGCCCGCAGCGTCGACCTTGGCGGCGGCAAGGGGGTTGCGATAGCCGCCGTGGTCCAGCGCCCGGACGGTCCGGGCGACGGTCTCGGCGGGTTGGGTGAAATCGAGCAGACCGCCCGCGCGGGGACGGTCGGCCCGGCGCCAGACATGCCGCGTGCCGGAAACCTGCGGCTGGCGCGGGTGGCCCCCGGCCTCCATCGTGGTGATCACCTCGGGGAAGCTGTCCACGGCGGCGGCGAAGCAGCGGGCGTTCAGGGTGAAGGCGGTGTCGTCGGCCTCGATGGGGAAGCTGCGGGTGGCCAGCACCTCGCCCTCGTCGATGCCCTGGGTCATCAGGTGCCAGGTGATCGCATGGGTCGCCTCGCCATTAAGCAACGCCCAGACCGGGGCGTTCAGGCCTGCATAGCCGGGAAGGGGACCGTCGTGGAAGTTCACCCCGCCTTGCCGCGCCAGCGCCATGACCGCGTCCGGCACCAGCGACAGGTTGGCGACCGAAAGCACCCAGTCGACCGCCAGTCCCGCCGTCCTCGCCTCAAGCCCCGCGCCGGGAGCGATGACCCGGAGGCCAGCTGCGCTTGCCCAGCCCGCCACCTTCGGCTCGCGCGTCACCACGGCGGCGAGGGCGTGGCCCCGTTCCAGCCAGCGCTTGCCGCAGTCCACCGTCAGGCTTTCGTTGCCGATCAGAAGGGCGGTCAGGGTCATGGGGAATCTCCGGTCACTCGGCAGCAAGTCTATGATCGGACAGGCGAAGATCGCCAGCCTCGGCCGCCTGAATCGCGGCCTTCATCCGTGCGGCCAATACGCGCACGTTCGGTTCCAGCACCATCGAGTCGTGGTCGCCGGGGACTTCCACCACCTCCAGCCGGGACGCGAAGGGCGTCCAGAGGTTGTCGGGGTAGACATATTCCCGAGCGGAAGAGACCCAGTTGCCGCCGGTCACCTTGAAGCGGCGATCGAGCGGCGGGCGGTAGAGCACGACCTTGCCTTCCTCCCAGCCCTTCAGGTCGTAGATGCCGATGGCATGGCGGAAGGCCGTTTCGATGGCGGCGTTGTTGTAGGAGGGAACCGTCGGATCGGGTTCGTTCGCGGCCTTGGCGCGGCGCGAACGTTCCCACTCCCAGCGGCGTTTGGCCCATTCGGCTAGGAACTGCGGCCCCCCGGCGCGGATTTCGGCCAGCTTGATCATCGCCTTGTCCGGCTTGGTGAGATGCGGCCGGACGGGCAGCGGAGTGTCGAGGAGCACCATCAGCGCCACTTCCTCTCCCTCGGCGCGCAGCTGCCTCCCGATGTCCCAGGCCGTGAGGCCGCCACCGGAAAAGCCGCCGAGGAGATAGGGCCCCTTCGGCTGTACTTGCCGGATCTCGGCGAGGCAGGAGGTTGCCGCCTCCTCGATGGTCATGTGCGGGGCATCTTCGCCGAAAAGCCCCTTTGCCTGAAGACCGTAGAACGGCCGGTCGGTGCCGAGGAGGCTTGAAAGGTGCCGCAGGTTGAGGACGTTGCCAAACATGCCGGCAACGAGGAAGAAGGGGGTCTTCGGCCCGCCCTCGCCCCTGTGCATGGCAACAAGATGGGTGAACTTCGGCCCCGCGGGGTCGGCGAGTTCGGTGGCGGCAGGGGCGCTGTCATCCTGCGGGCCGATGCGGTCGATGATCAGGGCGGCGCAGCGGGCGATGGTCGGGGCCTCGAACAGGACCGAGATCGGGAAATCGACCTTCCACTGCCGCCGGATCATCGCGAACAGGCGGACAGCGATCAGGGAGTGGCCGCCGAGGGTGAAGAAGTCGTCCTCCACCCCCACTTCGGCGACGCCGAGGAGGTCGGACCAGAAGCCCGCGAGGATGCGCTCGACGCTGTTCCGGGGCGCGACATAGGCGGTTTCCAGCTCGGGCCGGGCAAAGCCGGGGCCTTCGGTTTCCGCCGCCACCGGGGCGTTGGCCTGTTTGACCAAAGCGTCGAGGTCGAGGGAGGAGACCAGCACCTGCGCCCCGTCCGCCGCGATGGCTCGGAGGAAGGCCTCGGCACCCTCGGCGGGGCGGATGCCGCCCGCGAGGGCCTGGGCAAGGCGCTGTTCGGCGGGGGAGTTGCCTCGGCTCTCGTCGTCGCGGATCACTTCGCGCGGGTTCGGCGGCGCGGGGCGGGCGAGGGCTTCCTCGAAGGCGACCTTGCGGAAGGTGATGCCTTCGACCTCGACCAGCACTTTCCCGGACGGGTCGGTCAGGGTCACGTCGAAGCTGGCCACGTCCTCGGCGGGATCGCCCGCCAGCCGCACCCAGCTGCGGATTTCGGCCGGGAGCGCGCCGTGGACGCGGATCGCGGTGGTCATCACCGGGGCCCAGACGAAGCCTTCCTCCACCTTCGGCAGAAGCGCGATGCCCCAGCCGGTGCCGATGTCGTAGAGCGCGGGGTGGATGGTGCAGGTCGCGGTGTCCTGGACGGCCTGCGTCGGCAGGGCAAGGGTTGCCAGCCCCTCGCGGTGGCCCAGGGCGGTCGCCCGGATTACCTGCCAGCGGGGACCGAAGGCGATGCGGTCCTCTTGCGCGGAAGGCAGGTTCTCGCCCCCTGCTGCCGTGGCTTTCTCCGGGCAGCGGGCGGCGATTGCAGCCAGGTCGATCGTGCCTGCCGGGGCGGTCAGCGGCGTCACGCCCATCTCGGCGGTCATGGCCCAACCTTGCGGCTCCAGCGCGCGGGCTTGCAGGCGCTGGTTGCCGTCGCGGGTGCGGGTCAGGGTGACGCGCAGGTCGCGGGGGAGGTCGGCCTCCAGCCGCAGGGGGCGGAACACCGTCAGGTCGGTAAGCTGGAGGCCCGGCTTGCCGCCCGCCGCCATCAGCGCCTCATGCGCGATTTCGGGCCAGGCGGCACCGGGCAGGACGGCGGTGCCGTCGAGCAGGCGATGGTCGTCCATCACCCAGTGCTCCTTGGTCAGGGTCGCGTGAAAACGGGTTTCATCCTCGCCCTTCTGCATCCGCTCCAGCACCAGTTGGCCGGGCAGCGGGGCGCCCGCGTCCTTGCCCTGACGGCGGGCGTCGGCATCTGCGGCCATGCCGATCCCCGACCAGATGCCCCAGTTGACCGCCGTCACCCTGGTCATCCCGCCCGAGCGCGACCGGGCGAAGGCGTTGAGGTATTCGTTCGCGGCAACGTAGTCCGCCTGACCTGCCGGGGTGATCACCGTGGAGGTCGAGCTGAACAGCACGATCCGGTCGACGCTGCCGTCGGGAAGAAGGCTGTCGAGAAGCTTGGTGCCATGCACCTTGGGTGACAGGACCGCATCGGCGCTGCCGGGGTCCTTGCCGAGGAGGGGGGCGTCATCGACCGTCCCGGCGGCATGGACGACGCCGTAGATCGGGCCGAACTCGGCCTTCACCCGGTCGAAGGCGGCGCGCATGTCCTCGGGGTTGCAGACATCGGCGGCGACGGCCATGACCCGGCCCAGCCGTTCCAGCCGCGAGAGCACCCCGGCGCGGACGCTGCCCGGTTCCGGCACACGCCGTCCGAGCAGGGCGATCTTCGCATGGCGGTCGCGCATCAGGCGTTCGGCGACGGTCACGCCGATCCCGCCGAAGCCGCCGGTGATGACCCAGACCGAGCCTTCGGGGACCTCGGCCGGTTCGGGCAGCCTGGCCGGGACGAGGCGGGTTTCCAGTCTCCGGCTGCCCCGGATGGCGGCGACGGTGTTCGCCGGTGTTGCGAGCATTTCTTCGAGGACGGCGGAGACGGCTTCCGCCGGGATCGTCTTGCGGTCGAGAGTCAGGTCCAGAAGGCTTGCCGTCAGCCCCGGCAGTTCGCGCGGCATCACGCGGACGGGGCCTGCGACCGTGGCCTTCTCCGGGTAGGGCAGGGCTTCGGTGCGGACCTGGGCGGCGCCAGAGGTGACGACGGTGAGATGGGGCAGGGGCTTCAGCCCGATTTCACCCATCGCCTGGCCGAGGAAGAAGAGGCTCCAGAAGCCTTGCTCCAGGTTGCGCTGGAAGAAGCTGGAACCGGGGCGGAAGGTCTCGCCTTCCGTAACCAGCCAGAAGTGGGCGATGCGCGCGGGCGACAGGTTGCGCTGGGCGAGGTCGGCGAGGAGGGCGTCATACCCCTCGCGCCCGTGTTCGGGGGCGAGGGTGTAGGTGTCGTCCGAGGTGCGGGCGAAGGCATCGCCTGCGTGCACGGTGATGACGCGGTGGCTGGCCGCGCGCAGGCGCTGGACGGCGGCGCGGGCGAGACCCGCCTCGTCAGCGAAGACAAGCCAGGTGAGGGGTGCGCCCAGTTCGGTTTCAACGTCGACCGGGCAGTCGGCGGGCATCACGCGCCAGCCGATCTTGTAGCCGAAGTCGGTCACGCTGTCGTGGCGGGTGGGGGTCAGGTCGGCCTCGGTCACCACGGCGGGCTGGCCGCGTTCGACGAAGTAGCGGCTGCGCTGGAAGGGGTAGGTCGGCAGGGGGACGCGGCGGCGTTTGGCCTCGCCCCAGAGCTGGGTCAGGTCGGGCTCTGCCCCGCAGGCCCAGAGGCGGCCGAGGGTGGCGATGAAATGGCGGTCGTCGGAGACGGTGTCGTCGGGGTGGCGGAGGCTGGCGGGCACCGGCTGGCCGCCCATCGCGCCGTTCGCCTGCGCAAGGGAGGCCATCGCGCGGCCGGGTCCAACCTCCAGATAGACCCGGTCGGCCTTCTGGCGAAGGGTCGCCATGCCATCGGCGAAACGCACGGTGTTGCGCAGATGGGCGACCCAGTAGTCGGGGCTGGTGGCCTCGGCATCCGTCAGCACCTGGCCGGAGCGGTTGGAGATGATCGGGATTTGCGGCGGCGACATCTGCATCCCGGCCAGATGGGCGCGGAAGGCAGCGAGGATGCCTTCCAGCATCTTCGAATGTGCCGCGATGTCGATGGCGATGCGGGTGGTGTCGATGTCGTCGGCCTTGAGGCGTTCGGCAAGGTCCTTGAGACCGGCGTCGGAGCCGGAGACCACAGTCAGTTCCGGCGCGTTGATCGAGGCGATGTCGAGATCGCCAAGGTAGGGTTTCAGCGCCGCCTCTGACAGCGGGACCGACAGCATGCCCCCGGCGGGCACCGTGTCGAAAAGCTGCCCGCGCAGGCGGACGAGGCCCACAGCGGCTTCCAGCGTCATGACGCCCGCCACGCAGGCGGCGGCGTTCTCGCCCATCGAGTGCCCGATCAGCATGGCGGGCCTGATGCCCCAGCTTTCCCAGAGCCTGGCCAGCGCCACCTCGACGATCAGGATCAGCGGCAACTGCTTGGACGGCTGGCGGAGTGCCTCGGCGGCGGCGGCTTCCTGCCCCTCCGCCGGGAGCCAGAGGGCGCGAGTCTCGGCCTCGGCCGGCCCAAGGGCGGCAAGGCCCCGGTCCATCCATTCGGCGAAGACGGGTTCCGTCTCGTACAGGTCGCGCGCCATGTTCGGGTATTGCGCGCCACCGCCGGGGAACATGAAGACGACGTCGGGGGCATCGCCAAGGCGGCGCTGGGTGAAGACGCGGCGGGGATCGCCCGCCTCCAACAGCTTCGCGGCCTCCTCATGGCTGGCGGCCACCAGCACGCGGCGGTGCTCGAAGGCGCGGCGACCATGCTTCAGCGTCCAGGCCACGTCGGCGAGGTCCTGCTCCGGATGCGCCTTGAGATGCGCGGCCAGGCGAGAGGACGCCTCGCCCAAGGCCGACTGGCTGCGGGCGGAAAGCGTGATCAACTGGAACGGCCAGTCCGAGGCCTCAGGGGCCGCCACGGCGGGAGGCTCCTGCACGACGACGAACGCATTGGTCCCGCCGACGCCAAGGCTGTTCACCCCGGCCCGGCGCGGGCCCATGCGGCGGGGCCAGTCGGTCAGGCGGTCGTTCACGCGGAAGGGGCTGTTGTCGAAGTCGATTGCCGGGTTCGCCGCCTCGAAGTTCAGGGACGGCGGCATCTGCGCGTTGTGCAAGGCGAGCGTGGTCTTGATCAGGCTGGCGACGCCCGCTGCCGTATCCAGGTGGCCGATGTTGGTCTTGACGCTGCCGATGCGGGCAAAGCCCTTGGCGTCGGTGGTGCGCCGGAAGGCTTCGGTCAGCGCGGCCACCTCGATCGGGTCGCCGAGATAGGTGCCGGTGCCATGGCATTCGACATAGTCCAGCGTCTCGGCCGGGGTCCCCGCGACGGCAAGCGCCGTCGCGATGCAGGCCGACTGCCCCTCCACCGAAGGGGCCAGATAGCCTGCCTTCGCAGCCCCATCGTTGTTGACCGCGGACCCCTTGATGATGCCCCAGACATGGTCGCCATCCGCCAGCGCATCGTCCAGCCGCCGCAGCAGCACGGTCCCCGCGCCCGAGCCGAAGACCGTGCCCTGCGCCCGGTGGTCAAAGGCGTGGCAGACCCCGTCGGGCGACAGGACCTCACCCTCCTTGTAGATGTAGCCCCGGCCCTGGGGCAGGTCGATGGTCACGCCCCCCGCCAGCGCCATGTCGCATTCGCCGTTCAACAGCGCCTGGATCGCGTAGTGCGTGGCGACCAGCGAGGTCGAGCAGGCCGTCTGGAGCCCGAGGCTTGGCCCCTTGAGGTCGAAGACATGGCTGACGCGGGTCGACAGGAAGTCCTTGTCGTTGCCGGTATGGCGGAGGAGGAACATGCCGGTGCTTTCGACCAGCGCGGGGTTCGAGCAGAGGTTGAAGTAGAAATAGCTGCCCATGCCGCAACCGGCGAAGACGCCGATGCGGCCCTTGAAGCCTTCGGGCGTGTGGCCGGCATTCTCCAGCGCCTCCCAGGCAACTTCCAGGAACTGCCGGTGCTGCGGGTCCAGGATCGCGGCCTCTTTCGGCGAGAAGCCGAAGAATTCCGCATCGAAGCGGTCGAAGCCTTCCAGCAGCGCGGCCGCCGGGACATAGTTCGGATTGCGCAGCAGGGCGGGGCTTTCGCCCGAGGCAAGGATTTCCTCCTCGCTCAGCTGCCGGACAGCGCTGCGCCCGTCACGCAGGTTTTCCCAATACGCCTGGATGTCGGCCGCACCAGGCAGGTGCGCGGCCATCCCCACGATCGCAATGTCGGTGTCTGCGGGGGTGTCCTGCATCACGTCCTTCATGCACCTGCCCTCTCGACATGGCTGCGGCGGCCTGCGCCAAGGCCGCCAGTCGCTATTCGCGGCGGCTCGAATTCATTCCCCGGCCCGGTCGGTGCCAAGGTGACACTATGTGTCGGCACAAACCCACCTACTTTGCAACATCCCGAAAACCGGGCGGAGACCAGGACCATCAACGATTCGCGAGCCGACAAAATTTCCTTGAGCTTTCCTACATGACTCTGCTTGGATACGCACGGATATTGGGTAAGAAAATGGCCATTCCTGGGGCAAAACCGGCCCTAGCCTGCTGATTTCCATACTTTGTTTCCAGCCCGGCACCAGTACTCTGGAAGCCGTCGCCATGCCGGGGAAGTTTGCTTATTAGAGGGGGGACAAGTCCCCCTGAGTCCGGGGAATTGCTTAAAGGTGAGTAGATGACGCGCAGCAGGTCCCGCAAGTTGTTGTCCCGCATCCTGTGGCTGGACCCGGGTGCCGCAGACGACGACCCGCCCGGGGCCGAGCTGACCCCCGCGCCGCCACCTGTCGCCCTTCCTGCAGCCGAACCGTTCCCCCAGCCAGCCCCGCCCAAGCCCGCCGTCAGCACCCGCAGCCGGTCGCGCTATATGTTCGATGCGCCCGCCTCGGCCCGGACCGCCGACATCTACACCGAGCATTTCGGTCTGACCGCGCGGCCTTTCGCGCTGACGCCCGACCCCGATTTCCTGTTCTGGCCGCAGTCGCACCAGCGCGCCTACACGATGCTGGAATACGGCGTGCACGCCCATGCCCCGATCACGCTGATCACCGGCGAAGTCGGCGCGGGCAAGACGACGCTGCTTCTGCACCTCGTCCGCTCGCTTGGCCCGGAGGTCCGTGTCGGCCTGATCTCGAACCCCCACGGCTCGCGTGCCGAGCTGTTGCGTTGGGTCCTGCACGCACTGGAGCAGCCCGCCGAGATCGACGAAAGCTATGTTGATCTCTTCTCGCGCTTCCAGAGCTTCCTGCTGTCGGAATACGCGGCGGGCCGGAATGTCGTGCTCATCTTCGACGAGGCGCAGAACCTCAGTGCCGAGGCTCTTGAGGAGCTGCGGATGTTCATCAACATCAACTCCGGCAAGGACGAGGTGCTGCAACTCGTGCTGATCGGCCAGCCTGAACTGCGCGATCTGGTGTCCCGGCCGGGGATGCGGCAATTCGCGCAGCGCGTGGCGGCCAGCTATCATCTTGCGGCGATGGACCTGAAGACGGTGCGCGGCTACATTCCACATCGGCTGAAGGTGGCCGGCTGCGACCGGCGAATCTTCAGCGCGACGGCGGTGAACCTGATACATGAGGTGAGCGGGGGTGTTCCCCGCCTGGTCAATCAGCTATGCGACCTTTCGCTGGTCTACGCCTTCACCAGGGGAAAGCAGGTCGTCACCCAGGCGACTGTCCAGCAAGTCCTTGATGACGGTGTATTCTTTTCCGCGAATGCCACAAGCCCGGCGAATGAGACTGTCGAATGACTTTTGATCCGCGATTCTATCTCTCCCTGATCCTGCGGCGGCTGCCGATCATCATCGCCATCGTCTTCACGGCGACCATGGCCGGCATCCTCTATGCGCTGTCCATGTCTCCGGTCTACCGGGCCGAGGCACGCCTGCTGATCGAAAGCCCGCAGATTCCCGACAACCTGGCCGCCTCGACCGTGGTGTCCACCGCCGACGAGATCCTGCTGGCGATCCAGCAACGGATCATGACGCGCGAGAACCTGCTGAGCATCGCCACTGCGCACAATCTGTTCGAGGGCATGACCCAGGAAACCGAGGAACAGAAGCTGGCCCAGATCGGCAACCGGGTGGCGATCTACATGCCGACCAACCAGGGCAACACCGGAGTGGTCATCGTGTCCTTCGCCGCGCCCGAGCCCGAGCTGTCGGCCAGCGTGACCAACGAGATCGCCCAGCAGGTCCTGGCCTGGAGCACGGAACTGCGCACCCAGGCTTCGGGCAATACCCTGGACTTCTTCGAGCAGGAGGTCCGTCGTCTGACCGCCGAGCTGGCGCAACAGAACGCAGAAATCCTGGAGTTCGAGCAGAAGAACCGCGATGCGCTGCCGGAAAGCCTGGAATACCGCCGCACGCGGCAGGCCTCGCAGCAGGAGCGGCTCTTGCAGGTCAACCGCGAACTGGCCGCATTGCGCGACCGGCGCGACCGCCTGACCGAGCTTTACGACCAGACCGGCCGGCTTGTCTCGTCGGGCGTGGACCGCACACCCGAGGAAATCCGCCTGGAAACCGCCCGGCAGGAGCTTGCCTCGGCCCTGGTGGTGATGTCGTCCACCAACCCGCGGGTGAAGGCGCTGCAACAGGAAGTCGCCGCGCTGGAAGAGGCGGTGAAGTCGCAGCTGGGCGCCAGCACCGGCGGAAAGCTGTCGGCCTTCGAGGTTCAGATGCTGGATATCGACGGGCAGATCACCTACCTCGCCGAGCAGAAGGCCGGGCTGGAGAAGGACCTCGAGGCGCTTGAAACCTCGATCGACGCAACGCCGGCGAACTCGATCCGGCTGGCGGAGCTGCAAAGCAACTACGAAACGTTGCGCGTGCAGTACGAGCAGGCGGTGGCCAGCCTGTCCGAGGCGCGGATGGGCGACCGGATCGAGGTCACCGACCGCGGCCAACGCATCACCGTGATCGAGGCGGCAGTGCCTCCTGCCTACCGCTCCGAGCCGAACCGCAAGCGCATCGCCATCGCCTCCTTCGGGGCCGGAGTGATCCTGTCGGGCGCGCTTCTGCTGTTGCTGGAAGTCCTGAACCAGACGGTCCGGCGCCCGTCGGAACTGGTCAAGGCGCTGGGGGCGCCGCCCTTCGGCACCATCGGCTATCTGGACGGCGCGCCTCCCCGGCACCGCTGGTCGGCCAACCGGCTGGCGACGCTGGCTGTCTTCCTGATCAACATCCCGATCATCCTTCTGGTTGTCCATATGTACATCGCCCCGATCGGCACGCTGATCGGCCTTGCGCCGAACCCGCCCGCGGCGGGTGACGCCCCCGCCCCTGTGAAGACCGAGTAGACCCAGATGGAACGGATCCAGTCAGCCCTCGCCAAGGCACGTTCGGCCCGCGACCGCAAACTTCAGACCGGGACCCCCGCCGCCGACAGCGGCCCCTGGCAGGAGCTTGCCGAGATTCGCCCGGACCAGATGCTGCTGGCACGCAACCGAATCGTGACGCGGAACCCGGGGAAGAACGCCGCCAGTTTTGACGTGATGCGCACCAATCTGCTGCGGGCCCTGCGCGCAAATTCCTGGACCCGGGTCGCCGTGACCTCGCCGACCCCGGGAAGCGGCAAGTCGACGGTCGCGCTGAATCTGGCCTTCAGCCTGGCTCGACTGACCGACAAGAGGGTGCTTCTGGTCGAACTTGACCTGCGGCGACCGTCGCTGTCGGGCATTCTGGGCCTGTCCGACGTGCCGCAGTTCGCCACGCGGCTGCGGGAGGGGCAACTCGACATGACCCAGGTCAGGCGCGTCGGGTCCAATCTGGCGCTCGCGCTCAGCGGGACTGGCGTGACAAGCCCGGCCGAGCTTTTGTCGGCCCCGCGCACCGCGGACCTGATTGATGCGCTCGAGGCGCGGCTGCGCCCGGATGTCATCCTGTTCGACATGTCGCCGATGCTGGTCAGCGACGACGCGCTTGCCTTCCTCGACCAGGTCGACTGCGCGCTGATGGTTGCTGCGGCCGAGGAAACGACCGTTGCCGAGATCGAGAAATGCGGCAAGGATCTCGCCATGCGGACCCAGGTGCTGGGCGTGGTGCTGAACAAGTGCCGTTACATGGAAGACGAGGAATCGCGCGCCTATTCTGACTGAGCCGCGCTTTCGGTGCTTCCGCATCACGCGCCGCCGCGAAGGCCTGGCCACCACCGGGACGAGCATCGCAGGACTTCGACTGTCCGGCAGGCATGAAAAAGCAAATGGCGCCCCGGAGGGCGCCATTCCTGCTGACCAAACTGGAGCGGGCGATGAGATTCGAACTCACGACCCTAACCTTGGCAAGGTTATGCTCTACCCCTGAGCTACGCCCGCACCGTCTGGACGAGAGGGGATTTATAAAGACCAGCGGGGGGCCGCAAGAGGGAAAGTGCAGTACGATGAAAATTTCTCGCACCAAGGCCCGGGCCGGGTCTGCTGCTCCTGCGGGTCGGTTTGCGCAGATGATGCAATCGCGGCGTCAAGCCTTGTTTAGGCAGTGTAAAATCGCTGTGAGGTTTGCGCAAACAGCGGCGGAATCATCTTGGATTCTAAAACGTTATTAATAGTTTGCGCGACGAAGGCAGTGACGCCTTCTCGCGCGGCTGCGCATGCTGCGTTGCCGCAAACTGGAGAAAGACCATGACCAAATTCGCCCTCGTTCTGGCCGCTTCGGCCCTGACCGCCACGGCCGTCTTCGCTCAGGAGGCTGCCGCCCCGGTCGTTGCCGACGCCGATGCGAACGGCAGCTTCTCGCTGGCCGAAGTGCAGGCCGTCTACACCGCCGTCACCGAAGAGGCCTTCAAGGCCGCCGACACCGACGCTTCGGGCGAACTGTCGGCTGAAGAACTCCAGGCCGCCGTCGACGCGGGCGCCTTCACCGCCGCCTGATCGGCAGCGCTGCCGGACCGGGCCGTCCTTCGGGGCGGCCCTTTTCATATCGCATGGCGCCGCCGATCGGTACATGCGTCGGGAACCGCGCCCGGTGCGGATCGTTGTCCCGGCATGAAGGCCGCGCCCGACGCGCCGCCATCGGACAGGAGAAAGACGATGAACCAGGACCAGATCGCGGGCAAATGGAAGCAGCTCAAGGGCGAGGCGAAAGTCATGTGGGGCAAGCTGACCGATGATGAGCTTGACCAGGCCGAGGGTCAGGCCGATAAGCTGGCCGGGCTGATCCAGGAACGCTACGGCAAGACCAAGGAAGAGGCGCAGACCGAAGTCCGCAAGTTCTTCGACCGGGTCTGACGACAGGCAGGGCGGGGACTGATCCCCGCCCGATGCCTTATTCCAGCTCGATCAGCAGGTCCTTGGCCTCGATCTGGCTGCCCGGATGGACATGAATCGCCTTGACCGTGGCCTCACGGTCGCAGTGCAGGCCCGTCTCCATCTTCATCGCCTCGATGTTCAAGAGCAGATCGCCGGCCCGCACCTTCTGACCCACCGTAACCGCAATGGACGCCACCGCCCCCGGCATCGGCGCGCCGATATGGGCGGGGTTGCCTTCTTGCGCTTTCGGCTTCGCTGCCGTCTTCGCCTTGATCGCCCGGTTCGGCACCCGGATCACCCGGGGCTGGCCGTTCAGTTCGAAGAAGACCCTTGCGTCGCCTTCCTCGGTCGTTTCGCCCACCGCCTGCAGCCGGATTTCAAGCGTCTTGCCGGGGTCGATCTCGACCGCGATCTCGTCGCCGGGCTGCATGCCGTAGAAGAAGGTCGGCGTCGGCAGGGTGCGGACCGGGCCGTATTGACGGTGGCGGCCCATGTAGTCGAGGAAGACCTTGGGATACATGAGATAACCGTTCAGGTCCTCGTCATCGACGGTGATCCCGTTCATCTCGGCCGAGACCTTCTTGCGCGTGGCCTCCAGGTCCACCGCAGGCATCGACTTGCCCGGCCGTTCGGTCAGCGGCTTCTCGCCCTTCAGCACCTTCTTCAGGATGCCTTCGGGCCAGCCGCCATGTGGTTGCCCCAGGTTGCCTTTCAGCATGTCTGCCACGCTTTCGGGGAAGGCGACGTCGACCTTGGGGTCCTCGACCTGCGCGCGGGTCAGCCCCTGCGCCACCATCATCAGCGCCATGTCGCCCACGACCTTTGAGGACGGCGTGACCTTCACGATGTCGCCGAACATCCGGTTCGCATCGGCATAGGCCTGTGCCACCTCGTGCCAGCGCTCTTCCAACCCCAGCGACCGCGCCTGCGCCTTGAGGTTGGTGAACTGCCCGCCTGGCATCTCGTGCAGGTAGACTTCCGAGGCCGGGGCCTGGAGGCCGCTTTCGAAGGCCGCGTACTGCTTGCGCACCGCTTCCCAGTAGTCCGAAATCTGCCGGATCGCCGCGATGTCCAGCCCGGTGTCCCGGTCGGTGTTCCGCAGCGCCTCGACGATGGACCCCAGACAGGGCTGCGAGGTCCCGCCCGAGAAGGCATCCATCGCCGCGTCCACCGCGTCCACCCCCGCATCGCAGGCTGCCAGCACCGTCGCCGCCGCAGCCCCGCTGGTGTCATGGGTGTGGAAGTGGACCGGCAGGCCGATCTCCTGCTTCAGCGCCTTGACCAGGACGCGGGCAGCGGCAGGCTTCAACAGCCCCGCCATGTCCTTCAAGCCCAGCACATGCGCGCCCGCCGATTTCAGCTCTTTCGCGCGGTCGAGGTAGTATTTCAGGTCATACTTCGACCGGGCGGGGTCCAGGAGGTCGCCGGTATAGCAGATCGTCCCCTCGCAGAGCTTGTTCGCCTCCAGCACGGCATCCATCGCGACGCGCATGTTTTCGACCCAGTTGAGGCTGTCGAAGACGCGGAACACATCGACCCCGGTCTTGGCGGCCTGCAACACGAAGGACCGCACAACGTTGTCGGGGTAGTTGGTGTAGCCGACGCCGTTCGAGGCGCGCAGCAGCATCTGCGTCATCAGGTTCGGCATCGCCGCCCGCAGGTCGCGCAACCGCTGCCAGGGGCATTCCTGCAGGAAGCGGTAGGCCACGTCGAAGGTGGCGCCGCCCCAGCACTCCACGCTGAACAGCTGCGGCAGGTTCGCCGCATAGGCGGGCGCGACCTTGATCATGTCGATCGACCGCATCCGGGTCGCGAGCAGCGACTGGTGGCCGTCGCGCATGGTGGTGTCGGTCAGAAGAACCTTGGTCTGTGCCTTCATCCAGTCGGCCACCGCCTGCGGACCCTTCTGTTCCAGCAGGTTGCGCGTGCCCATCGCAGGGTCCGCCTTGGGCAGCGGCGCTTTCGGCGGCTTTGCTTCCGCCGGAGGCTTGGCGCGCCCCGCCGTCTCGGGGTGGCCGTTCACGGTGATGTCGGCGATGTAAAGCAGGATCTTCGTCGCCCGGTCACGCCGCTTCTTGAAGGCGAACAGCTCGGGCGTCGTGTCGATGAACTTGGTGGTGTAGGTGTCGTCCAGGAAGGTCTTGTGCTTCAAGAGGTTGATCACGAACTCTATGTTCGTCGCCACCCCCCGGATGCGGAATTCGCGCAGCGCCCGGTCCATCCGGGCGATCGCCTTCTCCGGCGTCTGGGCATGGGCCGTCACCTTCACCAGCAGCGAGTCGTAGTACCGCGTGATGACCGAGCCCGCATAGGCCGTGCCGCCGTCGAGCCGGATGCCGTTGCCGGTGGCCGAACGATAGGCCGTCAGACGCCCGTAGTCGGGGATGAAGTTGTTCAGCGGGTCTTCCGTCGTCACCCGGCATTGCAGCGCATGGCCGTTCAGCTTCACGTCTGCCTGCGATGCCACTCCGGTCGCCTCGGGCAGCGATTTGCCCTCCTCGATCAGGATCTGCGCCTGGACGATGTCGATGCCGGTCACTTCCTCGGTGACGGTATGCTCGACCTGCACCCGGGGGTTCACTTCGATGAAGTAGAAATGCCCCGAGTCCATATCCATCAGGAACTCGACCGTTCCCGCGCATTCATAGGCCACATGGCCGCAGATGCGCTTGGCCATCTCGCAGACCTCCTCGCGCTGTTCCTGCGTGAGGTAGGGCGCTGGGGCGCGTTCGACGACCTTCTGGTTCCGCCGCTGGACGGTGCAGTCGCGTTCCCACAGGTGCCAGACATCGCCCTGCTTGTCGCCGAGGATCTGAACCTCGACGTGGCGGGCGCGGGTGATCATCTTTTCGAGATAGCCTTCGCCATTGCCGAAGGCCGCCTCCGCCTCGCGCCGGCCTTCGCGAACCTTGGCTTCCAGCTCCTCCTCCGACAGGATCGGCCGCATCCCCCGCCCGCCGCCGCCCCAGCTGGCCTTGAGCATCAGGGGATAGCCGACCTCCTTGGCCTGCTTCTTGATCAGCGCCATGTCATCGCCCAGCACTTCCGTTGCCGGGATGACCGGGACGCCTGCCTCCATCGCCACCCGCCGGGCGCTGGCCTTGTCGCCAAGCGCGCGCATTGTGTCGGCCTGCGGGCCGATGAAGGTGATCCCGGCCTGATCGCAGGCATCGACGAAATCCGGGTTCTCGGACAACAGGCCATAGCCCGGATGGATCGCATCCGCCCCCGCCATCCGTGCGACCCGGATGATCTCGGGGATGCTCAGGTAAGCGCCCACGGGGGACAGCCCCTCGCCGATCCGGTAGGCCTCGTCCGCCTTGAAGCGGTGCAGGCTCAGCTTGTCCTCCTCGGCATAGACCGCGACGGTCTTCTTGCCCATCTCGTTCGCCGCCCGCATGACGCGGATCGCGATCTCGCCGCGGTTGGCGACCAGAATCTTCTTGAACTCGGGCATCGGCGGCTCTCCCCAGGCAGCAGGACGGGTGCACATTAGGGGTGCTGCGCTGCAGCGCAAGAGACTTTGACGGCGATTTCCAACTGAATTGCGACATGGACGGATGTCGCAACCGATGCTGCACAGGGAAGCAACGGCCTGCAAGAACAATGAAGGAACGCTGGCCCTTTCCCCCCGCGCCGATCCCGCTATACTGCCGGGCATGACCGGATGGGACGAAGACCAGGCTTTTGAGGCCGCCGTCGTTCCGCTGTCGCAGCGCGCGATGGCGGCGCGGGCGCAGCCATCGGGACGCGAGGATTATCTCGACGGCCTGAACCCCGCGCAGCTGGACGCCGTCCGTGCGCTGGATGGTCCGGTCCTGATGCTCGCTGGGGCGGGGACGGGCAAGACCAAGGCCCTGACCGCCCGGATCGTCCATCTCCTGCACCAGCGCCGCGCCCGCCCGAACGAAATCCTGGCCGTAACCTTCACCAACAAGGCCGCGCGCGAGATGAAGGAGCGGGTCTACCGGATGCTGGGCGAAGTGGCCGAGGGGATGCCCTGGATGGGCACCTTCCACTCGCTCTCGGTGAAGATCCTGCGGCGGCATGCCGAACTGGTGGGGCTGAAGCCGAACTTCACCATCCTCGACACCGATGATCAGATCAGGCTTCTCAAGCAACTGGTGCTGGCGGCGAACATCGACGAAAAGCGCTGGCCCGCTCGCCTGCTCGCCAGCCTGATCGATGGCTGGAAGAACCGCGCCTGGACGCCGGAGAAGGTGCCGTCCTCCGAGGCGTCAGCCTACAACAACCGGGGAACCGAGCTTTATGCGGCCTATCAGGACCGGTTGAAGACCCTGAACGCGGTGGATTTCGGCGACCTGCTGCTGCATTGCGTCACCATCTTCCAGACCCGCCCCGACGTGCTTCAACAATACCAGCGCTGGTTCCGCTACATCCTCGTCGACGAATATCAGGACACCAACGTCGCCCAATACCTCTGGCTGCGGCTGCTGGCGCAGGCGCACCGGAACATCTGCTGTGTCGGCGATGATGACCAGTCGATCTACGGCTGGCGCGGGGCCGAGGTCGGCAACATCCTGCGCTTCGAGAAGGACTTCCCCGGCGCGCAGGTCATCCGGCTGGAACAGAACTACCGCTCCACCGGCCATATCCTTGCGGCGGCAAGCGGCATCATCGCCAAGAACGCTGGCCGCCTCGGCAAGACGCTGTGGACCGCCGGAGAGCTTGGCGAGAAGGTCCGCCTGATCGGCCACTGGGACGGCGAGGAAGAGGCCCGCTGGATCGGCGAGGAGATCGAGGCGATCCAGCGCGGCACCCGCGGCATGGAGCCAGTGGACCTGAACCACCAGGCGATCCTCGTCCGTGCCTCCCACCAGATGCGGGCCTTCGAGGACCGTTTCCTCACCATCGGCCTGCCTTACCGTGTGATCGGCGGCCCGCGCTTCTACGAACGCCAGGAAATCCGCGATGCGATGGCCTATTTCCGGCTGGCGGTCAGCCCCGACGACGACCTCGCCTTCGAGCGTGTGGTGAACCTCCCGAAACGCGGCCTCGGCGACACCGCGCAGTCGAAGATCAACGTGCTGGCGCGCGGGGCAGGGGTGTCCTTGCTGGACGGCGCGCGCGAGGCGCTGGCGAAGGGGGTGATCCCCGGCAAGGGGGCCTCGCAGCTGCGGGCCTTTGTCGATGGGATGGACCGCTGGCATGTGGCGACGCTGCACCCGGAGTACGACCACATCCGCCTGGCCGAAACGATCCTCGATGAGTCCGGCTACACGGAAATGTGGCAGACCGACAAGACGCCGGAGGCTCCGGGGCGGCTCGACAACCTCAAGGAACTGATCAAGGCGCTGGAGCAGTTCGACAACCTGCAAGGCTTCCTGGAACACGTCTCGCTCATCATGGACAACGAGACCGAGGGGGCGGAGGAGAAGGTCACGATCATGACCCTTCACGCCGCCAAGGGGCTGGAGTTTCCGGTGGTCTTCCTGCCGGGCTGGGAGGACGGGCTGTTCCCCAGCCAGCGCAGCATGGATGAGAGCGGGCTGAAGGGACTGGAGGAGGAGCGGCGGCTGGCCTATGTCGGGATCACCCGGTCCGAGGAGCTATGCACGATCAGCTTCGCCTCGAACCGGCGGGTCTATGGCCAATGGCAGAGCCAGCTTCCCTCCCGCTTCATCGACGAACTCCCGCAGGATCATGTCGAGGTCCTCACCGCCCCCGGCCTCTACGGCGGCGGCTACGGGGCGGCGGCTCCGGTGGGGTTCGGGTCGAGCCTGGAGGACCGGGTCTCGAAGGCCGACGTCTACAATTCCCCCGGCTGGCGGCGGTTGCAGGAGAACCAGTCGCACCTGCCCATCCGGCAGCCGCAGGAGGCGCGGCATGTGGTGATCGATATGGACGCGGCCTCGCCCTATGTGATCGGGGACCGGGTGTTCCACCAGAAGTTCGGCTATGGCGAGATCATGGGGATCGAGGGCGACAAGCTGGACGTGGAGTTCGACCATGCCGGGTCGAAGAAGGTGGTGGCCCGCTGGGTGATCCCGGCGGATCAGGTGGATGACGTGCCGTTCTGAGGCGCGACGTGTCCACGGTGGACATTTTCGGATTATACCGTATAAACAGTAGCTTGGTCGTGAGTGCTTACGGTTTCTTAACTTCTGTCCGCAGGGCCGCGAGGCGGCAGGGGAACGGGCCTGTCTTGCGTGCACTCTGCGACTTCGTGCAAGGTCGCGCAAATCCGGGGGAGGGGCGGAATGACGGCGGAAACCACCGAGATCGCGGCACTGGCCGATCTGCTGGAAGCGCGCGCCGCCACCGGAGGACGGGTCATCGCGGCGTTGGCGGGCGCTCCCGGATCGGGGAAATCCACCCTTGCCGACAAGCTGGCGGGCAAGCTGAACGGTCGGCAGGTGGGGTTGGCGGCGGTGTTGCCGATGGACGGGTATCATTATGATGACCTGCATCTGGTGCCTGCCGGGCTGCGGCCCCGGAAGGGCGCGCCGATGACCTTCGACGTGGGCGGGCTTTACCACACGCTCCTCCGCCTGCGGGCGCGGGAGGAGGCGGAGGTCGCCGTTCCGGTCTTCGACCGCAAGATCGAGATCGCCCGGGCGGGAGCGCGGCTGATCCCGAAAGAGGTGCCGGTGATCCTGGTCGAGGGGAACTGGCTCTTGCTCAACCAGTCGCCCTGGGACAGGCTGCGCCCGATGTTCGACCTGACGGTGATGGTCGAGGTCCCCGAACACGCCCTGCGCGCCCGGTTGCGGGGGCGGTGGGAAAGGCTGGGGCTGACGGAAGCCGAAATCATCGAGAAGCTCGAGGAAAACGACCTGCCGAACGGGCGCTGGGTGCGCGACGGGTCGATCGCGGCGGACCATGTGATCCGCAACGGATAGGCGTTACGGCGCGACAAATTCCCCGCTGAGAAGACTTGCATTCGCGCTGGCCTTGCAAAGGGTTTGGCGCTAGTCTGACCAGCGAAGACCCGGGGAATACACTCGGGCTTCCAAAGGCAGAGCAGGCGTAACAGGCGGTTTTCCATGACTGAAATGGTCTATGGCTCCAATCCCGTTCGGGTGTCCGAGCCGGTCATCCCACGCTGGTGGCGCACGATCGACAAGTGGACGCTGACCAGCGTCTTCATCCTGTTCGGGGTCGGGCTGTTGCTGGGTCTGGCGGCCTCGGTGCCGCTCGCGACGCGAAACGGGCTGGAGCCGTTCTACTATGTGCAGCGCCAGGCCTTCTTCGGTGGGGTGGCGCTGGTGGTGATGCTGGGCATCTCGATGATGCCGCCCGACATGGTGCGGCGGTTGGGGGTGATGGGCTTCGCGGTGTCGATGCTGGCACTGATGCTGCTGCCTTTGTTCGGGACGGATTTCGGCAAGGGCGCGGTGCGCTGGTTTTCCTTCGGGTTCGCCTCGGTCCAGCCGTCCGAGTTCCTGAAGCCGGGCTTCGTGATCGTGGTGGCCTGGCTGATCGCGGCGAGCCAGGACCTGAACGGCCCGCCGGGCAAGCTTCTGTCCTTCGCGCTGACGCTGGTCGTGGTCGGTTTCCTGGCGATGCAGCCGGACTTCGGCCAGTCGGCGCTGGTGCTGTTCGCCTGGGGGGTGGTCTATTTCGTCGGCGGGGCGCCGATGCTGCTGATTGCGGTGGTGGGTGGTCTGGTCGCGGGCGGCGGGCTGTTGTTCTATGAAAGCTCGGAGCATTTCGCGCGGCGGATCGACGGGTTCCTGTCGCCGGATGTCGACCCGCGGACGCAGCTTGGCTATGCCGCGAACGCGATCCAGGAGGGCGGGTTCTTCGGCGTGGGCGTGGGCGAGGGGCAGGTGAAATGGTCGCTGCCGGATGCGCATACCGACTTCATCATCGCGGTGGCGGCTGAAGAATATGGCCTGCTGCTGGTGCTGGGCATCCTCGCGCTTTACTGCGTGATCGTGGTGCGGTCGCTGTGGCGGCTGCTGCCCGAGCGCGACCCGTTCGCGCGGCTGGCGGGGGCGGGTATGGCCTGTATCTTCGGGGTGCAGGCGATGATCAACATGGGCGTGGCGGTGCGGCTGCTGCCTGCCAAGGGGATGACGCTGCCCTTCGTGTCCTACGGCGGGTCGTCGGTCATTGCCGCGGGGATCACGCTGGGGATGCTCTTGGCGCTGACGCGGGAACGGCCGCGCGGGCAGATGAGCGACGTCTTCCGGCGGGGTCGCTGATGGCGAAGCTTCTCCTGATCGCGGCGGGGGGCACGGGCGGGCATATGTTCCCGGCGCAGGCCCTGGCCGAGGCGATGCTGGCGCGTGGCTGGCGGGTGAAGCTGTCCACCGATGATCGTGGCGCGCGCTATGCCGGCGGGTTCCCGGCCGAAGTGACGGTGGAGAAGGTGGCGAGCGCCACGTTTGCGCGGGGCGGGGCAGCGGCAAAGCTTCTGGTGCCGTTCCGGATCATCGGCGGGGTCTTTGGCGCGATCTGGTCGCAGCTGCGCGACAAGCCGGCGGTGGTGGTGGGGTTTGGCGGCTATCCCTCGATCCCGGCGCTGTCGGCGGCCTGGGTCTTGCGGCGGCCGCGGATGATCCATGAGCAGAACGGGGTGCTGGGCCGGGTGAATCAGGTCTTTTCCCGGCGGGTCGACAAGGTGGCCTGCGGGACATGGCCGACGGCGCTGCCCGTGGGCGTGACCGGGGAGCCGGTGGGCAATCCGGTGCGGCAGGCGGTGCTGGACCGGGCCGCGGCGCCTTATATCCCGCCGGGGGACTATCCGATGGCGCTTGTGGTGATCGGGGGATCGCAGGGTGCGCGCATCCTGTCCGATGTGGTGCCCGCGGCGGTGGCGCTGTTGCCGGAAGCCTTGCGGGCGAACCTGCGCGTCGCGCATCAGGCGCGGGACGAGGACGGGGCGCGGGCGGCGGCTGCCTACGAGGCGGCGGGGGTCAGGGCCGAGATCGCGCCGTTCTTCACCGACATTCCCCGGCGGTTGTCGGAGGCGCAGCTGGTGATCAGCCGGTCGGGCGCGTCCTCGGTGGCGGACATCAGCGTGATCGGGCGCCCGGCGGTGCTGATCCCCTATGCGGCAGCGACCGGGGATCACCAGACGGCGAATGCGAAGGGGCTTTCTGACGCAGCGGCGGCGGTGATTGTGCCGGAGAGCGCGCTTGACGCGGGCTCGCTTGCGGGCCACATCGCCGCGATCCTGAGCGATCCGCACCGGGCCGAGACGATGGCGAGGGCGGCGTTGGGCGAGGGCAAGCCGGACGCGACGGCGCGGCTGGTGGCATTGGTTGAAGAGTTGGCCGGAGACGCAAAATGAACGCAGCGACGAAGCTTCCGCTGGAGCTGGGGCCGATCCATTTCGTCGGCATCGGGGGCATCGGGATGTCGGGCATCGCCGAGGTGCTGATGACGCTGGGCTATCCGGTGCAGGGCTCGGACGCGAAGGCGTCGAAGATCACCGACCGGCTGGTGAAGCTGGGCGCCACCTTCTTCGAGGGGCAGCGGGCCGAGAACATCGGCGACGGCGTGTCGGTGGTGGTGATCTCCAGCGCGATCAAGAAGGGCAACCCGGAACTGGAAGAGGCGCGGCGCCGGAAACTGCCGGTGGTGCGCCGGGCCGAGATGCTGGCGGAACTCATGCGACTGCGGTCGAACATCGCGATTGCCGGGACGCATGGCAAGACGACGACGACGACGATGGTGGCGACGCTTCTGGACAAGGGCGGGTTCGATCCGACGGTGATCAACGGCGGGGTGATCCACGCCTATGGGTCCAACGCTCGCGCGGGGGCGGGGGAGTGGATGGTGGTGGAGGCGGATGAGTCGGACGGGTCGTTCAACCGGCTGCCCGCGACCATCGCCATCGTGACCAACATCGACCCCGAGCATATGGAGCATTGGGGGACCTTCGACGCGCTGCGGAAGGGGTTCCTGGATTTCGTGTCGAACGTGCCGTTCTACGGGCTGGCGGTGTGCTGCACGGATCATCCCGAGGTGCAGGCCTTGGTCGGGCGGGTGACGGACCGGCGGGTTGTCACTTTCGGCTTCAACGCGCAGGCGGATGTGCGGGCGGTGAACCTGAGTTACGAGAACGGGGTGGCGCATTTCGACGTGGCGCTGCAGGGCGAGGGTGGAGTGATCGAAGGCTGCACCCTGCCGATGCCGGGGGATCACAACGTCAGCAACGCGCTGTCGGCGGTTGCGGTCGCGCGGCATCTGGGGATGAAGAAGGACGAGATCCGCGAGGCGCTGGCCGGATTCGCCGGCGTCAACCGGCGGTTCACCCGGGTGGGCGAGGTGGGGGGCGTCACGATCATCGACGACTACGGCCATCACCCGGTGGAGATCGCCGCCGTGCTGAAGGCGGCGCGGCAGGCGACCAAGGGGCGGATCATCGCGGTGCATCAGCCGCATCGGTATACTCGTCTCAGCCATCTGTTCGAGGAATTCTGCACCTGCTTCAACGAGGCGGATGTGGTGGCGATCGCCGAGGTCTACGCGGCGGGCGAGGACCCGATCCCGGGTGCGAGCCGCGATGATCTGGTGGCTGGGCTGATCGCCCATGGGCACCGCCATGCGCGGGCCTTGCAGGACGAATCCGAGCTGGTGCGGCTGGTGAAGGAACAGGCGCGGTCGGGGGACATGGTGGTCTGCCTGGGCGCGGGGACGATTTCTGCCTGGGCCAATGCGCTGCCTGCGAAGCTGGTGGGGCAGGCGGTATGAGGGGAGACAAGACTTTTCGAAAAGTCTTGCAAATTCCTTCGAAGGAATTTGGTCCCCTGAACCGAACGGTTCGCGCCGTATGAGCACACCGCTGATCCTCGGCTGCCTTTGGGTGCTGGCGGCCGCCGCCACCGCGATGCTGCCGATGCGGTGGCAGATGGTGCCGGGACTGATGCTTCTGGTCGCGGCCCCGGTGCTGTTGGCCTGGATCGGCACGGCCCATGGCTGGCTCTGGCTGGCCATCGGGCTGTTCGCCTTCCTGTCAATGTTCCGCAATCCGCTGCTTTACTTCCTGCGCCGGGCAACGGGCCGTCCGGCCCGGTCGCCGAAGGAGCTGGAGAAGTGATGCTGCCCCTGGCCCTGTGTCTGGTCTGGCTGATCGCGGCGAATGTGATCGGGATGTTCCCTTCACGCGACCTGCATTGGCGGGCGGCCTATGTGATGATCGCCATCGGCGTGCCGCTCCTGGGCTGGGCGACGTGGGAGAGCGGTCCGGTGGTTGGCCTTGTGCTGCTGGCGGCGGGGGCGTCGATCCTGCGCTGGCCGGTGGTCTTCTTCTGGCGCTGGCTGCGCCGTCAGGTGGGCTAGGGCGATGCCGGGTCTGGTCTGGGTGATCGGAGGGGGGACCATCGTCTTCGCCGGGGTTATCGCCCATGCCATGACGCGGCGCTACGGCTGGGGCGCGGCGCTCGCGCTCCCGGTGCTTGCGCTGGTCCTGATGATCGCGATGCAGTGGCAACGACGAGGGCTGTCTGTCGCCGAAGGGGTGCAGATGGCCAAGGCGACCCTGGTCTTTGCGGCCCCGATCCTGCTGGGTGTGGCGATCGGGATCACGACCGCACGGCTGCGGCGCCGCTGAGGGCTTGCGTGGGGCGCGAAACCGCCGCAGAAACCTGGCCATGACCAAACTTCCCGAGACGCGCGGTGTGCTGACGCCGGATCGCCCGCTGGCCGACCTGACCTGGCTGCGGGTGGGTGGCCCGGCGGACTGGCTTTACCAGCCGGCGGACGAGGCCGATCTGGCGGATTTCCTGGCGGCACTGGACCCTGCGGTCGCGGTGTTCCCGATGGGCGTGGGGTCGAACCTGATCGTGCGGGATGGCGGGTTGCGGGCGGTGGTGATCCGGTTGGGGCGAGGGTTCAATCGGATTGAGGTTCAGGGCGACCGGATTATCGCGGGGGCGGCGGCGCTGGATGCGCATGTGGCGAAACGGGCGGCGGAGGCGGGGCTGGACCTGACCTTCCTGCGCACCATTCCCGGCAGCATCGGCGGGGCCGTGCGGATGAATGCCGGGTGCTACGGGTCCTATGTGGCCGATGTGCTGGAGGAGGTTCGGATCGTCACCCGTGACGGGAGGATCGAGACGCTGCCTGCCAGCGCGCTGCACCTGCGCTACCGGCAGAGCGAATTGCCTGCGGGGGCGGTGATCGTGCAGGCTGTGTTCCGGGCGGGAACGGGCGACCCGGCGGCTTTGGAGGCGCGGATGGCGGAGCAGATCGCCAAGCGCGATGCCAGCCAGCCGACGAAGGAGCGCAGCGCGGGGTCGACCTTCCGCAATCCGGCGGGGTTTTCGTCTACCGGGAAGGCGGATGACAGCCATGAATTGAAAGCCTGGAAGGTGATCGACGACGCCGGAATGCGCGGGGCGCGGGTCGGCGGGGCGCAGATGTCCACCATGCATTCCAACTTCCTGATCAATGCCGGAGGAGCGACAGCCGCCGATCTGGAAAATCTGGGCGAGGAGGTCAGGAAAAAGGTTTACCAATCAAGCGGTATCACGCTAGAGTGGGAAATCATGCGGGTCGGAGAATATCCGCGCGAATAACAAGTCACGGGTCGGCAACAGACCCGGATGAGGCAGTGTATGGCGGGCGCATCGAGCAGGATGGCCCCCAAAGTGGCGGTTCTGATGGGTGGGCTTTCCGCTGAGCGGGAGGTTTCCCTCGTCTCCGGGCGCGCATGCGCCAAAGCCCTTGGGGAGGCCGGGTATGGGGTGATCGAGGTCGATTGCGGCCCCGATCTGCCTGCGCGGCTGGCCGAATTGCGCCCCGACGTCTGTTTCAACGCCTTGCATGGCCGCTGGGGCGAGGATGGCTGCGTCCAGGGCCTGCTGGAATGGCTTGGCATCCCCTATACGCATTCCGGCGTGCTGGCCTCGGCCCTGGCGATGGACAAGGTGAAGACCAAGGAGGTCTACCGCGCGGCCGGGCTGCCGGTGGTGGAAAGCGTGCTGGCGACGCGGGAAGAGGTAGAGGCGGGGCATGTGCTGCCGGCTCCTTACGTGGTGAAGCCTTACAACGAGGGGTCCTCGGTCGGGGTCTATATCGTGCGCGAGGGGGCGAATGCGCCACGGCTGGCGGCGTCGATGCCTGCGGTGGTGATGGTCGAGACCTATGCTCCGGGGCGCGAGCTTTCGGTATCGGTGATGGGCGACCGCGCGCTGGCGGTGACGGATATCATCACCGACGGCTGGTATGACTATGACGCGAAATACAAGCCGGGGGGCAGCCGGCATGAACTGCCCGCGAACATGCCCGCAGAGGTGACGGCGGCCTGTCTGGACTATGCGTCGCGTGCCCATCTGGCGCTGGGCTGCCGGGGGCTTTCGCGCACCGACATGCGCTGGGACGACAGCCGGGGCGTGGACGGGATCATCCTGCTGGAGACCAACACCCAGCCCGGGATGACGCCCACGTCTCTGGCGCCCGAACAGGCTGCGCTTCGCGGCCATTCCTTCCCGGCGTTGTGCGACTGGCTGGTGAGGGATGCGTCATGCAATCGCTGAGCGCCCGCCGTCCTGCTGCGCGTATGCGCCGCGACCCGGCACCGTCGAAATGGGACTACCGGCTGCAACGCTGGATGCTGACGCCCTACGTGCGCGGCTTCGTGGTGAAGGGCATCCCGACGCTGGTGATCCTGGGGGCCGCCGCGCTGTGGTTCAGCCACGAGCCGAACCGGCAGGCGGTGATCGGGCAGCTGACGCATCTGCGCGAGGAGTTCGAGGCGCGACCCGAATTCCGGGTGTCGCTGGCGCGGGTCGAGGGCGCGTCGGATGATCTGGCCGCGGCGGTCAGGGCGAAACTGGCGCTGCCCTTGCCGATGTCGTCCTTCGATATCGACCTGGATGCTGCGCGGGCACGGATCGAGGCGCTGGATGCGGTGAAGAAGGCCGACCTCCGGGTGCGGTCGGGCGGCATCCTGCAGGTGGTGATCACCGAGCGGGTGCCGGTCGCGGTCTGGCGCACCGAGGACGGGCTGACGCTGGTCGACGAGACCGGCCACCGCGTCGCGGGGCTTTTGTCACGGGCCGACCGGGCCGACCTGCCGCTGATCGCGGGCGAGGGGGCGGATGCCGCCACGCCGGAAGCGCTGGACCTGATCGCCGCCGCCGGGCCACTGACCCCGCGCATCCGGGGGCTGGTGCGCGTCGGCGACCGGCGCTGGGACCTGGTGCTCGACCGCGACCAGCGCGTGCTCTTGCCCGCGACCAACCCGGTGCAGGCGCTGGAGCGCCTCTTGGCGCTGGACCATGCCCAGGACCTGATGAACCGCGACATCCTGACCGTCGACCTGCGGTCGGACCACCGCCCCACCCTTCGCCTGACCCCCCATGCCCTTGCCGATATCCGTCGCGCGCAAGGCCTAGACACCGTGGAGAACGAACTGTGACCGATCTCTATACTTCCCAGCGTGCCATGCGGAACATGCGTCGGGCTGCCATGCAGCGCGGCGTGATCGCCATTCTGGACGTAGGCACAAGCAAGATCGCCTGTCTGATCCTGCGCTTCGACGGGCCGGACCGGCTGCGCGAACAGGATGGGGTCGGGCCGATGGCCGGGCAAAGCCAGTTCCGGGTGATCGGGGCGGCGACGACGCGGTCCCGGGGGGTGCGTTTCGGCGAGATCGCGGTGATGAACGAGACGGAACGCGCGATCCGCACGGCGGTGCAGGCGGCGCAGAAGATGGCGAATGTGCGGGTCGACCATGTGATCGCCTGCTTCTCGGGGGCGGAGCCGCGCAGCTATGGGCTGGCGGGGGAACTGGACCTGCAGGACAGCGTGGTGACGGAGCAGGACGTGTCCCGTGTGCTGGCGGCCTGCGACGTGCCCGACCTCGGGCATGGCCGCGAGGTGCTGCACGCCCAGCCGGTGAACTTTGCGCTGGATCACCGTTCCGGCCTTGGCGATCCGCGCGGGCAGATCGGGCACCGGCTGGCGGTGGACATGCATCTTCTGTCGGTCGAGGGCGACGTGGTGCAGAACCTCTTGTACTGCATCAAGCGCTGCGACCTGGAATTGGCGGGGATTGCCTCCTCGGCCTATGTCTCGGCGATTTCCAGCCTCGTCGAGGACGAGCAGGAACTGGGCGCGGCCTGCATCGACATGGGCGGCGGGGCGACCGGTATCTCGATCTTCATGAAGAAGCACATGATCTATTCGGATTCGGTGCGGATGGGCGGGGACCATGTGACCTCTGACATTTCCAAGGGACTGCAGATCCCGCTGGCGGTGGCCGAGCGGATCAAGACGCGGCACGGCGGGCTTTACGCCACCGGCATGGACGACCGCGAGATGATCGACATCGGCGGCGACTCGGGCGACTGGGAGAAGGACCGCCGCCAGATCAGCCGGACGGAACTGATCGGCATCATGCGCCCGCGCGTCGAGGAGATTCTGGAGGAGGTTCGGGCCACGCTGGATGCGGCGGGGTTCGACACGCTGCCGAGCCAGCAGATCGTGCTGACCGGCGGCGCCAGCCAGATCCCCGGCCTCGACGGCATCGCGACGCGGGTGCTGGGCCAGCGGGTGCGGCTGGGGCGGCCGCTGCGGGTGCAGGGCCTGCCGCAGGCGGCGACCGGGGCGGCCTTTGCCAGCGCGGTGGGCCTTTGCCTCTTCGCCGCGCATCCGCAGGACGAATGGTGGGACTTCGAGATTCCGGCGGAACGCTACCCGGCACGCTCGCTGCGGCGGGCCGTCAAATGGTTCAAGGATAACTGGTGAACACTATATCCACGCGAGCAGGGCGAAATACCGCTGATTTCGGGGGTTTGACCCCCAGATTTCGTGGCTGCGCAATAGTTTTTGCGTGACCTTTGCAATGCATGTGGATAGAATCGGGGATAAGTCGGCCTTCCGCAGGGGAATTCACGCGAGAAAGGCCCGATAAAACAGGCGGCGGACAACGGACAGGCAAACCCATGGCACTCAATCTGACGATGACTTCGGAGCGTGAAGAGCTGAAGCCGCGCATCACCGTGTTCGGTGTGGGCGGTGCGGGCGGCAACGCGGTGAACAACATGATCGACAAGATGCTGGAAGGCGTCGAGTTCGTCGTGGCCAACACCGATGCGCAGGCCTTGCAGCAAAGCCGGGCAGGCGCGCGCATCCAGATGGGTGTGAAGGCGACGGAAGGTCTTGGGGCAGGGGCCAGGCCGACGGTGGGGGCCGCTGCGGCGGAAGAGACGATCGAAGAAATCGTCGACCACCTGGCCGGAGCGCATATGTGCTTTATCACCGCGGGCATGGGCGGCGGCACCGGCACGGGTGCGGCGCCGATCATCGCGCAGGCCGCGCGCGAGCTGGGCGTGCTGACCGTGGGCGTCGTGACCAAGCCCTTCCAGTTCGAGGGCGCCAAGCGGATGCGTCAGGCGGAAGAGGGAATCGAGTCGCTTCAGAAAGTTGTCGACACGCTGATCATCATCCCGAACCAGAACCTGTTCCGGCTGGCGAACGAGCGCACGACATTTACCGAAGCCTTCGCGATGGCCGACGACGTGCTGTATCAGGGCGTAAAGGGCGTGACCGACCTGATGGTGCGGCCCGGCCTGATCAACCTCGACTTCGCCGACGTCCGCGCCGTGATGGACGAGATGGGCAAGGCGATGATGGGCACGGGCGAGGCCACCGGCGAGGATCGCGCGGTGCAGGCGGCGGAGAAGGCGATTGCCAACCCGCTTCTGGACGAGATCAGCCTGAACGGCGCCAAGGGCGTCTTGATCAACATCACCGGCGGCCATGACCTGACGCTGTTCGAACTGGACGAAGCCGCGAACATCATCCGCGAGAAGGTGGACCCGGAGGCCAACATCATCGTCGGCTCGACGCTGGACACGGCGATGGAAGGCCGCATCCGCGTGTCGGTCGTGGCGACCGGCATCGACGCCTCCGCCGCGAACAAGGCGGAGCCGCCGGTTGCGCGCCGGTCGATGGGCGCGCCGCTGACGCTGGCGCCCGCGCCGCAGCACGAGGCCCCGCGCGCCGCTGCACCGGTCTATGCCCCCGCGCCCGAGCCGGTGATGGAAGACCGCGTCGCCTTCGAGGAAGAGGTCGACGAGGTTGCCGATGCGGCGTTCGATGCTGCGGCGTCGCGCGCCGACATGGAGGCCGACGACCTTTCCATCGCCGACGACCTGCCGCCCCCGGCCTATCGTCCGCAGGCCCCGGCCCAGCCGACGCTGGTGCGGTCGACCCCGGCGGCCATCGAGGCCGATGCCTCGGTCTTCGTTGCGCCGAAGCCGCGCGTGGCAGGCCAACCCTCGCCCGAGGCGCTGGCCCGGCTGCAGGCCGCGGTGAGCCGTCCGGGCAATGCGCCGGCGAAGTTCAACCGTCCGGCCCCGGTGGCTGCCCCGGTCCCGGCGGCCGCCCCGGCCTCGGCTGCGGCGAAACCGCGCTTCGGCATCGGCTCGCTGATCAACCGGATGGCCGGTCATCTGGAGGCCGCGCAAGCCGCGCCCGCTGCGCGCAACCAGCCGCCGGTCACCGCCTATGACGACGATCACGACATGGGTTCGGATCAGGACCGGATCGAGATCCCTGCCTTCCTGCGCCGCCAGGCCAACTGAAAAGAACGCGGCATCAACCTTTCGGAAAGGCTCGGGCGACCGGGCCTTTTCTTTTTGGATCAATGGATTGCGGCTGTTTCAATCCTGTCACATACCGTCACAAAGAGTGAGTTGAGCTTGCGCCCTTCAAGGAATAATTAACCTTTCAATCGGAACGGGCGTCGAACCCGCTTCCCATGAGGTTGAGCGAGAACGTGCAGAACACCCTGAAATCCCCAGCCGTCTTTACCGGTGTCGGCCTGCATGGCGGCGAATCCGTCCGCATGGTCGTGCGCCCGGCCGGAGCGGATCACGGGGTCTGGTTCCGCCGTACCGACGTGGTCGACCGCGATCCGATGGTCGCGGCGCGCTGGGATGCGGTGACGCCTTCGAAGCTTTGCACGGTGATCGAGAATGCCGATGGCGTCTCGATCTCCACCATCGAGCATATCATGGCGGCGCTGGCCGGATTTGCGATTCACAACGCGCTGGTCGAGATCGACGGGCCGGAAGTGCCGATCCTTGATGGGTCCTCGGTGCCGTTCATTGAAGGCTTCCTGGCGGCGGGGATCGAGGAACAGGACCTGCCGGTCCGTGCCGTCCGCGTGCTGAAGCCGGTCGAGGTGCGCGAGGGAGAGGCGATGGCCCGGCTGGAACCGGCCAACATGCTGGAGATCGACTTCCGCATCGACTTTGCCGACGAGGCCATCGGGGTGCAGGCGCGGCGGCTGAACATGGCCAACGGCGCCTTCGTGCGCGAGCTGTCGGACAGCCGCACCTTCTGCCGCCAGTCTGACGTGGATGCGATGCGCGCCCGCGGGCTTGCGCTTGGCGGCACGCTGGAGAACGCGGTGGTCTTCGACGGCGACCAGGTGCTGTCGCCGGGCGGCCTGCGCCATGCCGACGAGCCGGTGCGGCACAAGATGCTGGACGCGGTGGGCGACCTTGCCTTGGCGGGCGGGCCGATCCTGGGCCGTTACACCGGCGAACGCGCGGGTCATGCCCTGACGAACCGCCTGCTGCGCGCGCTGTTTGCCGACCCCTCGGCCTATGCGATCGTCGATTGCGGGCCACGGACCTTGGGCAAGCTTCCGGGCGTGGGCGTCCATGCGGGCGATTTGCCGGCGCGCAACTGACCTCTGCCGACTGTCGAAAAGTCACGAAAGGCGTTTTGCGCCCCGGATTTTTCTGTGCTAGGACGAGCCGAAGGTGCGAGCCGAGAACAGGGCGAACCGCCCGGGCTACAGGTGGATAGGCGAAGAATGTCAGGCAGAAGGCCCGGCGCAGGGTTCCTCAAGACGGCGCTTCTGGTTGCGATGCTGGCGGGCTGCGGGGCTGGCCGCTCGAACGAGCGCGCGCTTGATAGCTACACCGCCGAAGAGATCTACAAGAAGGGCGAGCTGGAGCTTGAGACCAGCAAGAAGCCCAAGGACGCGCTGGTCTACTTCCAGGAAGTCGAGCGGCTGTATCCCTACACCGAATACGCCAAGCGCGCCCTGATCATGCAGGCTTACGCGCATCACCGGGCCAAGGAATATCCCGAGGCCCGCGATGCCGCGCAGCGCTACCTGGACTTCTACCCCGGTGACGAGGATGCGCCCTATGCGCTGTACCTGATGGCCTTGTCCTACTACGACCAGATCGACGACGTGGGCCGCGACCAGGGGATCACCTTCCAGGCGCTGCAAGGCATGCGCGACGTGATCGAGACCTATCCCGACAGCGAGTATGCCCGCTCGGCCATGCTGAAGTTCGACCTGGCCTTCGACCAGCTGGCGGCGAAGGAGATGGAGGTCGGGCGCTACTACCTGAAGCAGCGCCACTACACCGCAGCGATCAACCGCTTCCGCGTCGTGGTGCAGGATTTCCAGACCACGACCCACACCGCCGAGGCGCTGCACCGGCTGGTGGAATGCTACCTGGCGCTTGGCCTGACCGACGAGGCGCAGACGGCGGGGGCGATCCTGGGCTACAACTACCAGTCCTCGCCGTTCTACGACGACACGTTCCGCCTGTTGAAGGGCAAGGGTCTGTCGCCGGAAGCCAAGGGCGAAGGCTGGCTGCGCACGATCTATCGCCAGATGGTGAAGGGCGAGTGGTTGTAAGGATGGTGGGGGTCACCCACCCTACGAACGCCGATGCTGCGTAGTCTCGACATCCGCGATGTGCTGATCATCGACCGGCTGAGCCTTGACCTGGGGCCGGGCCTGAACGTCCTGACCGGCGAGACGGGGGCGGGGAAGTCGATCCTGCTGGATGCCCTGGGCTTCGTGCTGGGCTGGCGGGGCCGGGCTGAACTGGTGCGCCAAGGCGCGGCACAGGGCGAGGTGACGGTGGTCTTCGACCTGCCCCCGGGCCACGCGGCGCGGTCTGTGCTGGAAGAAGCAGGGATCGCGGCGCCCGACTCTTCCGACGGCGAGCTGATCCTGCGCAGGGTCAATGCCGCTGACGGGCGCAAGACGGCCTTCGTCAATGACCGTCGCGTCTCAGGCGAGGTGTTGCGCGATCTCTCCGACCAACTGGTCGAACTGCACGGCCAGCATGACGATCGGGGACTGCTGAACCCGCGCGGGCACCGGGCGCTGCTGGATGGCTTCGCGGGGCTGGACCTTGCGCCTTTGCGTGGGGCTTGGGCAGCGCAGCGCGAGGCGCGTAGCGCACTGGCCGAGGCGGAGGGAGCCCTGGCGCGGGCCGCGGCGGAAGAGGAATTCCTGCGGCATGCGGTGGCCGAGCTGGACAAGCTGAACCCCCTGCCGGGTGAGGATGAGGCCTTGGACGCCCGCCGTCGCCTGATGCAGGGCGCGGGGCGGATTCGGGAAGATGTGGCGAAGGCGCTGATGGCGCTGTCGGACGAGGGCGCCGAGGGCCGGATGCGCGATGCCCTGCGCTGGCTGGACGGCGCGGCGGAGAAGGCCGAGGGCGGCCTCGACGCGCCAATGGAGGCCTTGAACCGGGCTCTGATCGAGCTGGGCGAGGCGCAGGGCGGGGTGGAACGCGCGCTGGAGGCGCTGGACTTCGATCCGGGCGAGCTGGAGCGGGTCGAAGAGCGGTTGTTCGCGATCCGGGCTTTGGCGCGGAAGCATGGCGTGCTGGCGGACGATCTGGGCGGCTTTGCCGAGGGGCTGCGGGCGCGGCTGGCAGCCATCGACGGCGGAGCGGCGGGGATTGCCAGGCTGGGCAAGGCGGTGGCTGAGGCTGAGGCCGCCTATGCGGCGGAAGCGGCGCGGGTGACGAAGGCGCGGGTTGCGGCGGCGAAGCGGCTGGATGCGGCGATGGCGGCGGAGCTTGCGCCCCTGAAGATGGAGCGCGCGGTTTTTGCGACCGAGGTCACGGCGGGCGAGCCGGGGCCGGAGGGAGTGGATGCAGCGACCTTCACCGTCGCCACCAACCCCGGTGCGCCTGCCGGGCCTTTGAACCGCATCGCCTCGGGGGGGGAGCTTTCGCGGTTCCTGCTGGCGCTGAAGGTCTGCCTCACCGGCGACAGCCCCGGCCTGACGCTGATCTTCGACGAGATCGACCGGGGTGTTGGAGGCGCGACGGCGGATGCGGTCGGGCGGCGGCTGAAGGCGCTGGCAACGGGCGCGCAGGTGCTGGTCGTGACCCATTCGCCGCAGGTCGCGGCCTTCGGGGCGCGGCACTGGCGGGTGGAGAAGCGGGTGGCCAAGGGGCAGACGCTCTCTACCGTCACCGGGCTGGGGGCCGAGGAGCGGGTGGAAGAGATCGCCCGGATGCTGGCGGGCGACACCGTGACCGAGGCGGCGCGGGCGGCGGCGCGGGCCTTGCTTCAGGATTGACCGTCCTGCCCAAAGCCGCGCCGGATTTGTGACGATCCATGCATTCGGCGCATGGCGGGACTTCCGGGCTGGTTCTTTAATGCTGCGCTGCAGCGTCCTATCTTCAGGGCACGAAGAAAGGACATATCATGTTCAACCTGTTAAAATCGCTGGTTTCTGGGAAGGCCTTCCCGCGCATCGCCGATCTGGAGCGTGCCTATCTGAACGGCTCGGTGTCGCTTGTCGACCTGGAACGCCGTCAGCGCGAGATCGACCAGGGCCTGTTCCGCCGGTCGAGCTTTGACTACTGATCATGGCTGACCCGGCACCAGTTTGCCGGGATTCATGAGGTTCAACGGGTCGAGCGCGGCCTTGACCGCACCCATGACCTGCCAGCCCTCGCCATGTTCCGCCGCCATCAGGGGCAGCTTGCCGAAGCCCACGCCATGTTCGCCGGTGATCGTGCCGCCCAGGCGGAGGGAGCGTTCGGCCATCCTGTGCGCCAGTGACTTCGCGATGGCGGCTTCCTCTGGCTTCGACGGATCGACCAGCAGGATCGCGTGGAAATTGCCATCGCCGACATGGCCCAGGATCGGCCCCGGAATCCCCGATCCCGCGATGTCGGTCCGAGTCTCCTCAACCGCTTCCGCCAGGGCCGAGATCGGCACGCAGGTATCCGTGACCACTGCCTTCGCGCCCGGTTGCGAGGCGAGGATCGCCCGGTAGGCCGAATGGCGCGCGGCCCAGAGCCGGGTGCGGTCTTCCTGTTTTTCCGCCCAGTCCAGACCCGATGCGCCGAACTCCGCCGCCAAGGCGCGGAAACGGCTGACATCCTCGGCCAGGCCCGCCGGATGCCCGTGGAACTCCACCAGAAGCTGCGGGGCAAGGGGCAGGGTGAGGTGGGAAAAGGCGTTGCAGGCGGCGACCGTGGCTTCGTCCAGGAATTCGATCCGCGCCGGGGTCGGGCCCATCTGCATCGTCGCGATCACGCAATCGACCGCTGCCGCAACTGACGGGAAGGCGGCGACGGCGGTCATCACCGCCTCGGGCTGGCCGTGAAGCGTCAGCGTCAGTTCGGTGATCAGCCCCAGCGTTCCCTCGGACCCGACGAAAAGCGCGGTCAGATCGTAGCCCGCCGAGGATTTCGGCGCGGCCGTCCCGGTGCGGATCACCCGGCCACCCGCCAGCACGACCGTGAGCCCCTGCACGTTGTCCCGCATGGTGCCGTAGCGCACCGCGGTAGTGCCGGAGGCGCGGGTCGCGGCCATCCCGCCGAGCGAGGCGTTCGCGCCGGGATCGACCGGGAACATCAGTCCTGTCGTTCGAAGTTCCTGATTCAGCGCCTCGCGGGTGATGCCGGGCTGGACGCGGACGAGGCGATCCTCGGGGCGGATCTCCAGCATGGCGGCCATGTCGCGGAAGTCGACGACCACGCCCCCGGCAAGCGCCAGTGCGTGCCCTTCCAGCGAGGTCCCCGCGCCCCAGCCGATCAGGGGAACGCGGTGGGTGGTGGACCATTCGGCCAGTGCCGCCACCTCGGCGGTCGAGCGGGGGAAGGCCACGGCATCGGGCGGGCCGCCCGTGACCAGGCTTTCGCTTTGCGCGTGTTCGGCAAGGACGGCCCCGGCGACCGAGACGCGGTCGCCGAGGAGCGCGCGCAGCGACGAAAGGGCGGGATCGGGCAGCATTTCTCCAGCCTAGCGGCTTTCCCGAACGGCACAAGCTCTGGTCCTTCACGACGCTTTCGGCTATCAGGCCGCCATCCAGCCACAGGGAGTCGCCCCGATGAAAGCCGCCGTGATCACCTTTCCGGGATCGAACTGCGACCGCGACCTTGCCGTCGCGTTCGAGGGCGCGGGGTTCCAGGTGGTGCGGGTCTGGCACAAGGAGAGTGCGCTACCCGACGGCGTGGATGTCGTGGGCATTCCCGGCGGCTTCAGCTTCGGCGACTACCTGCGCTGCGGGGCCATCGCCGCGCAATCGCCGGTCAGCGCGGCGATCCGCGCCCATGCAGAGAGGGGCGGCTATGTGCTGGGGATCTGCAACGGGTTCCAGGTCGTCACCGAGATGGGCCTCCTGCCCGGCGTGCTGATGCGCAATGCCACGCTGAAATTCGTCTGCCGCACAATCTCGCTGAAGGTGGCGACCACCCGATCCGACTTCACCAGCGCCTATCGGCCGGGGCAGGAGATCCGCATCCCCATCGCCCACCACGACGGCAACTACACCATCGACGCCGAGGGTCTGGCGCGGCTGAAGGGCGAGGACCGCATCGCCTTCACCTATGCGCAGAACCCCAACGGCAGCATGGCCGACATCGCGGGCGTGCTGTCGGAGAACCGTCGCGTGCTGGGGATGATGCCGCATCCCGAACGCGCGACCGAGGTGGCGCTGGGCGGCACCGACGGCCAGGGCCTGTTCGCTTCACTCATGCGCGGGATGGCGCTGGCCTGACCCCCATCGGCTTGAGGCGGCCCGGACCCGGCCCTAGTCTTGGGCCATGACCGCCAGCGATCCCAACATTGCGTCCCCCTCGACACCGGGCCTGCCCTGGCGTGCCAAGCTGGCCGTGGTGTTGCTGGTGATTCTGGCGATTGTCGTGGTGCTGGTGTCGAACCGGCTCTTGACCGACCGCTACACCGCCGACACCCGCAGCCGGGCCGAGGTTCGGCTGGCGCTTTATACCGGGAACCTGATGGCCGAATTGCAGCGGACCTCGGTCGTGCCGCTCTTGCTGGCCTCGGACCCCGATCTGCGCAAGGCGCTCAAGGACGGCAATTTCTCGGCCACCTCGGCCAAGCTGATCGCGTTGCAGGGCGAGCTTGGGGTAGCCTCCATCCGCCTGGTCGATGCCGACGGGCGGGTGGTGGGCGCGACCAACCGCAACGTGCTGGGGACGAACCTTCGCAACGAGATCTCTTTCGTGGCGGCGCAGCGGGCAAAGGACACTGTCTTCTCTCCCGTCAAGCGCGAGGCGGGCGGGTTCGATTTCCTGTATTCGCGTGTGGTGATGGTGGATGCCAAACCGCTGGGCGTGATCATCGTCTCGGTCGACCTGATGAAATACGAACGCGCCTGGACCGGGTTGCTGGACGCGATCATGGTGACGGACAGCGAGGGCACCGTCGTGCTCTCGACCGAACCGCGCTGGCGGGGCCTGCCGATGGCCGAGGCGCTGGCGTTGCGCGACCCGCCCTCGGCCCTGGCGCGGGCCCTGCGGGCGACGGCGGAATGGACGCAGGACCCGCCCGACGCCTATGTCCGGGGCGAGGCGGTGATGAAGACCGAATCGCGGGTGCCCTTCCGGGGCTGGCGGATCGCCACCTTCACCGCCTATGGCTCGGTCCGCGAGCAGGTGAACGGCATCCTGGCGCTGGAGATCATGGGCTTCGCGATCCTGATGGCCTTCACCTTCTACCTGCTGTCGCGCCGGGCCTGGTCGCGGTCCCTGTCGTTCCAGCGGGAATCGGCGGAACTGCGACTTCTGAACGCCCGGCTGCAACGGGCGATTGCCGAGCGCGAGAAGGTGAAGAAGGACCTGGAGGTGGCCGAGCTGACGCTGGCGCAGTCCTCGAAGCTGGCGGCCCTGGGCGAGATGTCGGCGGCTGTGAGCCATGAGCTGAACCAGCCGCTTGCGGCGATGAAGACCTATCTGGCAGGCGCGCGGCTTCTGTTGCAGAGGAAGCGCCCGGATGAGGCGCTGTCCAGCTTCCAGCGGGTCGACGATCTGATCGAACGGATGGGCGCGATCACGCGGCAGTTGAAGTCCTACGCGAGAAAGGGCGGAGAAGCCTTTGAAGAGGTTGATCTTCGCGCCTGCGTTTCCTCGGCGCTGGCGATGATGGAGCCGCAGTTGAAGGCCCGGGTGGTGAAGATCAGCCGGGGGATGCCTCGGCAGGCGGTGATGGTCATGGCCGACCGTCTGCGGCTGGAGCAGGTCATCATCAACCTGCTGCGCAACGCGCTGGATGCGACGAAAGACACCAAGGACCCGCAGATCGACATCCTTCTGTCGGCGGGGGAAACCGCGACCCTGACGGTGCGCGACAATGGCCACGGGATCACCGATCTCGAGAACCTGTTCGAACCCTTCTACACGACGAAGAAGCCGGGAGAGGGGGTGGGGCTGGGCCTTGCGATCTCGTCCGGGATCGTCACCGATCTGGGCGGCCGTCTGACCGCACGGAACGGCGATGGCGAAGGGGCGGTTTTCGAGATGCAGTTGCCGATCCTTGGCAACAAACAGGAAGCAGCAGAATGAAGAGGTCCCAATGGCCCGCGCAATGAAAGTCGCGATCGTCGATGACGAGGCCGACATGCGGCAGTCGATCAGCCAGTGGCTTGCGCTGTCGGGGTTCGATACGGAAACCTATGCCAGCGCGGAAGATGCGCTGAAGGTGATCGGGCCGGATTTCCAGGGCGTCGTGGTCAGCGACATCAAGATGCCGGGGATGGACGGGATGGCCTTCCTCAAGCGGCTGATGGGGCAGGATTCGGGCCTTCCGGTCATCATGATCACCGGCCACGGCGACGTGCCGATGGCGGTCGAGGCGATGCGGGTGGGGGCCTTCGACTTCCTGGAGAAGCCCTTCAATCCCGACCGAATGACCGAGCTTGCCAAGCGCGCGACCCAGGCGCGGCGGATGACACTGGACAACCGGGCGCTGCGGAAGGAACTCGCGGACGGGTCGACGATCATCAAGAAGCTGATCGGCACCAGCCCGGCGATGGAGCGGCTGCGCGAGGACATCCTCGACCTGGGGCAGGCGGACAGCCACGTGCTGATCGACGGCGAGACGGGGACGGGCAAGACGCTGGTCGCCCATGCCCTGCACGCCGTGGGGCCGCGGGCGTCGAAGAAGTTCGTGGCGATCTCCTGCGCGGCCTGGTCGGAGGACAAGCTGGCGGCGCGGCTGTTCGGGCCGGGCGAGGACGGGGCCTTGCCGCTGGTCGAGGAGGCGCGGGGTGGGACGCTGTGCCTGGAGGACATCGAGGCGCTGCCGAACGCCTTGCAGGCGCGGCTGCTGACCTTCATCAACGATCAGGGGGTGCCGCCCGAGACGCGGATCATCGCGATCTGCAACAGCCACGCCCCGGACACGACGCTGGAGCAGGTGCTGCGGCCGGACCTTTTCTACCGGCTGGGGGCGATGACGATCGTGCTGCCCCCCTTGCGGACCCGGGGCGAGGATATCCTGCAACTCTTCACGCGGCTGTCGGAACAGTTTGCCGAGGAATACGGCTGCGACGCCCCGCAGGTGACGGCGCAGGAGGCGGCGCAGCTGTTGCAGGCGCCCTGGCCGGGGAATGTGCGGCAGCTGGTGAACATCGCCGAGCGGGCGGTGTTGCAGAACCGGCGGGGGTCGGGGTCGATTGCGAGCCTTCTGATGGCCGAGAACGAGGCTTCGGGGCCGGCGCTGACCACCGAGGGCAAGCCTTTGAAGGACTATGTCGAGGCCTTCGAGCGGATGCTGATCGACAACACGATGCGGCGGCACAAGGGGTCGATCGTGGCGGTGATGGAGGAGCTGTGCCTGCCGCGGCGGACGCTGAACGAGAAGATGGCCAAGTACGGGCTGACCCGCGGGGACTATGTGTGACCCTCGGGTTGTCCACGGTGGACTGAAATTGGTAGGCAAGTAAATCAGTGGCTTGGCTGTAGGCGTTCAGGAATCGTTAGGAGTTTGGCGCGCCTGCGACGAGGAGACCAAGTCGAAGGAGGAGGGTGTGGCGGGCCGGACTTGCCGGAACCTCGCAACCGTGGCTTTCTGGCCCGACCGGGCGGGAGGGCGACAGGTGGCAGGGACAAGGCGGAGCGGGTTGGTCATCGCAATTCTGGCGGCTGGCCCGGCGCAGGCGGAATGCCTGGGGTCCTGTGCGGACGACTTGCTGGCGGCGCTGATCTCTCTGGTGGTCTATGGCGTGATCGGGATCGTCCTTCTGGTGATGCTGATCCGGGCGAAATGGCGACGGGCGGGTCTTTGGGCGCTGGCTGTCGGCCTTGTGCTGGCGATCGGGCTGCCGTTGATCAGCCAGGGGTGGCTCTCCTGGCGGCTTCGGTCGATGGAGGCTCATGAAATCGTGGGAACACCGCCGCCCCTGGCGGATGTGACCCCGTTGATGATCGCGCCGGACAGCTATTGCGAAGACAGTCCTTGCGGGGCCGTGCTGGAGGGGCGCGGGTCGACCGGCCTGTATGTGCTGCCGGTGGAGGGGTTGAGCGGCTTCGATCTGACCCGGCCGATCCCGCTGGCCGACCTGCCGCTGCAACATTGGTCATGGTCCACGACAGGCGTGGGCGAACGCCGGGTCCTGACCGAAGACGAACGGCGCGAGGCGGCAGGGCGGATCGACTATCTGATCGTTACATCCTGGCCCTACACGCAAGGTGAACCCGGAGCCATCGAAGCGGCCTTGCGGCCGAACCCGGTGCTGGAGGGCCTGTCGCCCGACGCGGCGGTGCGATTGCTGATGGCGCGGCTGCCCTCGGTCGCGGACGGATTGTCCTTCGCCACCATGGGCTTCGATCTTCTGGACCTGACGCTGACCAGTCGCGCGATGGCCTTGCCTCTGGCGCCACGCAACACGCAAAGGGCGGACAACAGGCCGACCGGGATCGAGCAGGCGGTCGCAGCGATCTGCCCGGCCGGGGAAGGGGCCTCGTCGTGCCGCGAGATGCTGGAACAATAAGCCTTGCCTCGGCGCCCGATCTTGCATGACAGCCGGGTGACGGCTGGGTGAAATTCGCCATTGCCCTTGGTCGCGCTTTGCCGATAGGGTCGGGCCGAGGCGGTCTGTCCGCCCTGGAAATTCTCTCCCTTGCTGCCGGGCGCGTGGAAACGTGTCCCTTCTTGGGAGCCGGATCGGTCGCAAGACCGTGCACATTGCCTGCAAGTCCCTGGATTTGTTGGCTTTCAGAGGTGAAGGGCCGCCTGGCCCTTCAATTTGTAACCGCGATGAGGCTTGGGAGCACCTTGAGCATTGGACCAGTCGACCCACCGGGTCGGAGGCCGATGCATCTGCTTCACGCCCGCGCCCAGACAAGCCGCCCCGTTCGTTTCGTTTCCCCGTCTGGTCCGCCAGGCGGCCCGTTGCGCCCGGGGCGCAGTGGACCAAAATGTCAAAGAAAATGCTTATCGACGCCACCCACACCGAGGAAACCCGGGTGGTCGTGGTCGACGGAAACAAGGTCGAAGAATTCGATTTCGAGACCGTAAACAAGCGCCAGCTGGCCGGGAATATCTATCTGGCCAAGGTGACGCGGGTCGAACCCTCGCTTCAGGCGGCCTTCGTTGAATATGGCGGCAACCGCCACGGCTTCCTGGCCTTTGCCGAAATCCACCCGGATTACTACCAGATCCCGGTCGCCGACCGTAAGGCGCTGATCGAGGAAGAGCGGGCGATGGCCCGCGCCGAGGAAGAGGAAGAGAACCGCCGCTCGCGCCGCCGCCCGCCGCGCCCCGCGGCGAAGGCCGAGCAGGTGAAGTCCGACGACGCCGTGGTTGAGGGTCCGTCCGGCATGGATGTCGTGGACCTTGGCGAGGACGAGACCCACGACGGCCCGCTGGTCGAGGCGGCGGCGGTCGAGGCGACCGAGCCGGAGCAGGACCATGGCCATGATCACGAGGGCCACGATCACGACCACCACAACGAGTCGGTCGAGAGCGGCAATGACGGGCGCTACCGCGCGGTGGATCACGCCAGCGACACCGACGAGGAAATCGAATCCATCGCCGAAGAGGACGTGGCCGAGGAAATCGCCCAGCCGCGTCGCCCGCGCGCCCGGCGCTACAAGATCCAGGAAGTGGTCAAGGTCCGGCAGATCATGCTGGTCCAGGTGGTCAAGGAAGAGCGCGGCAACAAGGGCGCGGCGCTGACGACCTACCTGTCGCTGGCAGGTCGCTATTGCGTGCTGATGCCGAACACGGCCCGGGGCGGCGGGATTTCCCGCAAGATCACCAATGCGGTGGACCGCAAGAAGCTGAAGGAGATCGCGGGCGATCTGGAGGTGCCGGAAGGCGCGGGCCTGATTGTGCGGACGGCGGGGGCCAAGCGGACCAAACCGGAAATCAAGCGCGATTACGAATACCTGATGCGGCTTTGGGAGCAGATCAGGGAACTGACGCTGAAGTCGATTGCGCCAGCGAAGATCTACGAGGAGGGCGACCTGATCAAGCGCTCGATCCGTGATCTGTATTCCCGCGAGATCGACGAGGTGCTGGTCGAGGGTGAAGGCGGCTATCGCACCGCCAAGGACTTCATGCGGATGATCATGCCGAGCCACGCCAAGCAGGTGGTGCGCTATCAGGACCAGACGCCCTTGTTCGCGAAGCATCAGGTGGAAGGCTACCTTTCGGGCATGTTCAACCCGGTGGTGCAGCTGAAATCCGGCGGCTACATCGTGATCGGCGTGACCGAGGCGCTGGTGGCCATCGACGTGAACTCGGGCCGGGCCACCAAGGAAGGCTCGATCGAGGAAACCGCGCTGAAGACCAACGTCGAGGCGGCGGAAGAGATCGCCCGCCAGCTGCGGCTGCGCGACCTTGCCGGGCTGATCGTGATCGACTTCATCGACATGGAAGAGCGGCGCAACAACGCCACCGTCGAGAAGCGGCTGAAGGACAAGCTGAAGACCGACCGCGCGCGGATTCAAGTGGGGCGGATTTCGGGCTTCGGCCTTCTGGAGATGAGCCGGCAGCGGCTGCGGCCGGGGATGCTGGAATCGACCACGCAGGCCTGCCCGCATTGCCATGGCACCGGGCTGATCCGGTCGGACGATTCGATGGCGCTGACGGTGCTGCGGGCGCTGGAGGAAGAGGGCACGCGGAAACGGTCGCGCGAGGTGCTGCTGAAGGCGCCGGTCGGGATCGTGAACTACCTTTTCAATGCGAAGCGCGAGCATGTGGCGCTGATCGAGGCGCGCTATGGGATGAGCGTGCGGATCGAGGCGGACCCGATGATGGTCTCGCCGGATTACTCCATCGAGAAGTTCAAGACCGCGTTGCGCGCGGTGCCGGAGACGCCGGTGGTCTCGGGCCATGCGGGTCTGATGGGGGCGCCGGTCGAGGAAGAGGAGGACGAGGATTACGCCCTCGACCTGGTCGAGGAGGAAGCCGAGGAAACGGAGGCCGCTGCGGCGGCTCCGGCGTCGGGCGAGGGTGACGGGCAGCCGGGACGCAAGAAGCGTCGGCGCCGTCGGCGTCGGCGGGGTGGCCAGCGCGATGGCGTGGCGGCTGCGGGCGGCGAGGCCGGGGCCGAGGAAGACGGAGAGGACGATGGCGACGACGATGCGGGCGAGACCGCCGAGGGCGTGGCTGTCGAGGTAGCGGAAGTGGTGGCGGTGGTCGAGGATGCGCCTCCTGCGAAGCCGAAGCGGGTGCGCAAGCCGCGCGGCGCCAAGGCCGAGGCGGCGGAGGTCGCGGTGGCAGAGGTCGCTGTGGTGGCAGAGGCTGCGCCCGAGCCGGTGGCCGAGGCGCCGGTCGAGCAGAAACCCGCGCCGAAGAAGCGGGCGAGCCGGGCCAAGGCGGCAGCGCCGGTGGCCGAGGCTCCGGTCGCGCCCGTCGAGGCGGTTGCGGAACCGGCGGCGAAGCCTGCCCGCACGCGCGCGCCGCGGTCCAAGGCGGCGGAGCCTGTGGTGGAAGCCGTGCCCGAGGCCCCGGCGCTGGCGCCCGATCCAGGGATGATCCCGACGGCGGAGACGCTGATCGCTGACCCTGCCGAGGCGGTGGCGCCCGAGCCGGTGGCGGACGAACCGGCCAAGCCCAAGCGCAAGGGCTGGTGGTCGCTGGGCCGCTGAGGCGGAAAGACAGGATTGGGGACGGGCGGTCGGGGAACGGCCGCCCGATTTCATTCAGCCGCGGCGGATGAGGTGAAGGGTCACGTTGCCCTCGGCCTGCGTGCCGAGATAGGCGTGCCCCGCCTCGGCGCAGAAATGCGGCAGGTCGATTTCGGCCATCGCATCGGTCGCGCGGACGCAAAGCACGGTGCCGGGCGCAAGGGACAAAAGCCGCTTGCGCGCGCGCAGCACGGGCAGGGGGCACAGAAGCCCCTCGCAATCCACCATGTCATCCCAGTCGGCCATGCGCGGGGTGTAGCGGGGCGAGCGCAGCCCGGCAAGGTTGCGGCGCGGCCACGCGCATGTGACGTGCTGTCCCCGTGACGGGGCGGAAGAAAGCGGCTAAGGGGGGCGAGCATGTTCGGAATCGAGATCATAGACGCCGCCCTGATGCCCGCGATGCTGGTCGCGCTGGTGGCGGGGGTTCTGTCTTTCCTCAGCCCCTGCGTCCTGCCCATCGTGCCGCCCTACCTCGCCTATATGGGGGGGATTTCGGTGGGCGAGATGAAGGACGGCTCGCAGAAGCACCGGGTGATCCTGCCCGCGTTGTTCTTCGTCCTGGGCCTGTCGACGATCTTCCTGCTGCTCGGCTTCACCGCATCGGCCTTCGGGAGCTTCGTGCTGGAGAACCAGGTCCTGCTGGCGCGCATCTCGGGCGTCGTCATCATCATCTTCGGCCTGCATTTCCTGGGCATCTTCACGATCCCGATCCTGCACCGCGAGATGCGGGTCGATGCGGGCGACCGGGGCGGGTCGGCCTTCGGGGCCTATCTGCTGGGCCTCGCCTTCGCCTTCGGCTGGACCCCGTGCATTGGTCCGCAACTGGGCGCGATCCTGTCGCTGGCCGCGCAGGAAGGCAGCATGGAGCGGGGAACGCTGCTCTTGGGGGTCTATGCGCTGGGGCTGGGCCTGCCGTTCCTTCTGGCGGCAATTTTCATCGATAATGCAATGCACTTGATGGCAAAGCTCAAGCGCTACATGAAGCTGATCGAGCGGTTGATGGGCAGCCTGCTGATCCTTGTCGGTCTGGCGCTGGTCACTGGCGCCTTCACCGATTTCAGCTACTGGATGCTGGAGACCTACGAGTTCCTCGGCGTGCCCTTGCCGGGCTGATCGGGTGGACGAAGGCTTCCCTCCTGCCAACCAGCGGTTAAGCTAAGCCGGTCAGACTGGCGGGATGAGCGTGGTTTCAGACAGCGAGACGGATAGTGTGGCGGGCGCCTTTCGGCGTCATGTGCTGTACATTCCGGGCTATGACCCGTTCCCGCCGCGCCGCTACCGCGAATTGTACCGCACGGAAGGTGCGGCACAGGCGGCGATCTCGGGCTATCAGTTGGCGATCCGGCCCCGCACAGGGGAAACCTATGGCTGGACCGTCGTTGCCGGGATGGACGGGCGGGCGGTGGAGACAGAGGTCGAGGTGCTGGTCTGGTCGGACCTGGTGAAAGGGTCGATGGATCGCGGCATCCTTGGAACCTATGGCCAACTGGCGCGGACGGCCTGGCTTTATCTGTCCTCCGGCGCGCTGTTTCGGCTGATCCGGCTGCGCAAGGGGCCGATGATCGCGGCACTGTATCCGGCGGTGCTGCTGGTCGTTCAGGCGATTGTTGCGCTGGCGGCGGGGGGGCTGGTCCTCTGGTTGGCGCGGGCCTTGCCCTGGGGACTGGGCTGGCTGATGACGCTTCTTGCCGGATGGGCGGTGCTGGAGGGGTTCCGGCGCCTCGACCACCGGCTGTTCGTCTACTACCTGATGCACGACTACGCCTTTACCACGGTCGAAGGGGGGGCCTATCCCGCGGTGCTGGAGGACCGGCTTGCAGTGTTCCGGGGGCGGGTGCGGGCGGCGCTGGGGTCGGGCGTCGACGAGGTGCTGGTCGTCGGCCATTCCTCGGGCGTGCATCTGGGGGTCTCGCTGCTGGCCGACCTGATCCGCGAGGGGGTGCCGGGCTGCCCGGCGCTGGGGTTCCTGAGCCTGGGGCAGGCCGTGCCGATGGTGTCCTACCTGCCGGGAGCGGCGCGGTTGCGGGGGGATCTGGCCTATCTGTCGACACGGGAGGAGTTGACCTGGGTCGATGTGACGGCTCCGGGGGATGGGTGCAGCTTCGCGCTCTGCGATCCGGTGGCGGTCAGCGGGGTCGCGCCGGAGGGGCAGCGCTGGCCGCTGATCCTTTCTGCGGCCTTCACCCAGACCTTGAGCCCGGAGAAATGGCAGACGCTGAAGCGGCGCTATTTTCGGCTGCATTTCCAGTATCTCTGCGCCTTCGACCGTCCCGGCGACTATGATTACTTCCGTATCACCGCCGGGCCGCTGACGCTGGCGGAGCGGTTCCGGGGGCGGAAGCCTTCGGCCAGCCGGATCACCACCCCGCTCTCGCCGTTCCAGGATGTGGCATGAGCCCGGTGCTGCCCCCGAAGCCGGAACCGCGGGCGGACAAGGTCTCGCTCTGGGGCCATCTGCGGGCCTTCCGGCGCGATATATTGTCGGCGCAACCGGCGCGGCTGTATCGGGCCTGGATGGCGGAGTTCCGCACGCCCTTCTTCGAGAGCTACCTCTGCAATGACCCGGCCCTGGTGCGGCGGGTGCTGGATGAGCGGTCCGCCGATTTCCCGAAGTCGGACCGGGTGACGGAGGGGCTGCGGCCCCTGCTCGGTCGGTCGGTCTTCGTGACGAACGGCGAGGACTGGCTGCACCAGCGGCGGATCATCGACCCGGCCTTCGAGGGCGGGCGTGTGAAGGAGGCGTTTCCGGCGATCTGGGCGGCCTCTGAGGCGGCGGTGGCGCGGATGGAGCCGGGCGAGGTGGAGGCGGAGCTTGCGGCCAGCCATGCGGCGGCGGATGTGATCTTCCGGACGCTGTTTTCCATCCCGATCGAGGACCAGGTGGCGCAGGCGGTGTTCCATGAGTTCCGGGCCTATCAGCGCTCGGCGCCGATCCTGAACCTGGGCGCCTTCCTGCCGCTGCCACGCTGGGTGCCGCGGCTGCATCGGCGGACGACCTTGCGCTCGGCAAAGGCGATCCGGGGGCTGATCGAGGGGCTGACGGCAGAGCGGGCGGAGGCGATTGCCGAAGGGCGGGCGCCCATGGATCTTGCGACGAAGATCATGACCACGCCGGACCCGGTGACGGGGGAGGCTTTCGGCACGGCGGAGATGGTCGACCAGGTGGCGATCTTCTTCCTTGCCGGGCACGAGACCAGCGCCTCTGCCTTGGGCTGGGCTTTGTATCTGCTGGCGACGCATCCGGAGGTTCAGGAGCGGGTGGCGGCGGAGGCCGGGGCGCTTCGACCGGAGTTCGGGGTGGTGGGGGCGCTGCGCTTTACCCGCGACGTGTTCCGCGAGGCGCTGCGGCTTTATCCGCCGGTGCCGATGCTGGTGCGTGAGACTGTGCGGGCGGAGGAGTTTCGGGGGCGGAAGGTAAAGCGGGGGGCGCAGGTGGTGATCAGCCCGTGGCACCTTCACCGGCATGAAAGGCTGTGGGATCGGCCCGATGCGTTCGATCCCGACCGCTGGGTGGGTGAGGGGAGGGAGACTGCGCGGGAGGGCTATCTGCCGTTCTCGCGGGGGCCAAGGGTCTGTCCGGGGGCAGGGTTCGCCATGCTGGAGGGCACGCTGATGCTGGCGCATCTGGTGCGGGCGTTCCGGTTTCAGGCGGTGGAGGGGCGCGTCCCGGTGCCGGTGGCGCAGCTGACGGTGCGGGCGAAGGACGGGATCTGGTTGCGGGCAGTGCGACGGTAGATCGGCAGATTGCCCATCCTACGGAGCGTCTGGCGTAGGATGGTGCGTGACTTTGCGCGCCTTTGACGTCAGGCCAGTTCGACCCGGTAGCTTTCGATGACGGTGTTCGCGAGAAGCTTCTCGCACATCGCCTTGACGTCGGCCTCGGCCTTCGTGCGGTCGGTCTCGGCCAGGTCCAGCTCGATCACCTTGCCTTGCCGCACGCCGCTGACGCCCTGGAACCCGAGCGAGCCGAGCGCGTGGCGCACCGCCTCGCCCTGGGGATCGAGGACGCCGGTCTTCAGCATGACGGTGACGCGAGCTTTCATCGGGGCCTCCGGGTTCGCGGGTTGCCCGGTCCTTAGCGAAGGGCCGGACGGGGGGCAAGGGGCCCTAGTTGATCAGCGTGGGCTTCGTCGTGTGGGTGACGTTCGACGGCAGCACGCCAAGGCGGCGGGCGAGTTCGGTGTAGACGTCGGCCAACGGCTGCGGGTCAGGGACGGTGCCGTCGGGCCGTTCCGGCTGGCGCATGTCCCAGAGGCGGCAGCTGTCGGCGCTGATCTCGTCCGCGACGATCAGGCGCATGAAGTCGCCCTCCCAGATCCGGCCGACCTCGATGCGGAAGTCGGCCAGGCGGATGCCCACGCCCATCATCACGCCGGAGAGGAAGTCGTTGACCCGCAAAGACAGGGCCACGATGTCGTCGAGGTCCTGCTGGCTGGCCCAGTTGAAGGCGACGATATGCTCCTCGGCCACCAGCGGGGACTGGAGCTTGTCGTCCTTGAAGTAGTATTCGACGATCGGGCGTGGGAGCTGCGTGCCTTCGGGGATGCCGAGGCGCTGCGACAGGGGACCTGCGGCGAAGTTGCGCACGACGACTTCCAGCGGAATGATCTCGGCCATCCGGACCAGCTGCTCGCGCATGTTGATGCGGCGGATGAAATGGGTGGGCACGCCGATCTGGTTGAGGCCTGCCATGAAGAATTCCGACAGACGGTTGTTCAGCACGCCCTTGCCTTCGCGCATCGCGGGGGCGGCGACGGTGGGGGCGTTGTCGTCCTTGAAATACTGGATCAGCGTGCCGGGCTCGGGTCCTTCGTACAGGATCTTGGCCTTGCCTTCGTAGACCTTCTTGCGCCGTGCCATGGTTCACTCGATCAGGGGGGCGGCGACAGGGCTTGTGCCTTCAAACCGCTTTCCTTGGCCTATAGTCCAAGGGGGCCATACCCGCAAGGCGCGAGCGGCCCGCGCGCGGCCAAGGGGGCTTGCGGTGATGGGGCGCGCGGGGCATATGGAATGAAACGCCAGCATGTCCGGGGGAGCCCATGACCACGTTCGACGACCGCGAGAATGCCTTCGAGGCCAAGTTCGCGCATGACAGCGAGATGCAGTTCCGGGCCGAGGCGCGGCGCAACAAGCTGCTGGGGCTCTGGGCTGCCGGCTTGATGGGCAAGGCAGACGATGCAGCGGCCGCCTATGCGCTGGAGGTCGTGAGCGCCGATTTCGAGGAAGCGGGCGACGAGGACGTGGTGCGCAAGGTGGTGGCCGATCTGGCGGGCAAGGCGAGCGCCGAGGAGGTCCGGGCGAAGATGGCGGAACTGCTGCCGGTCGCCAAGGCGCAGCTTCTTTCGGAACTCTGACGGACCGCAGGGTCTTGCGAGGCGCGTCCCGCGGGGCCGCGCCTTTTTCTTTGCGCTGAAGGGTCGCGGCTTGGTGTCGGCGAACATGAGCCGGATGCCGGGACAGCATGAGGAATATGAAATTGCCTATGACCGCAACCCATGGCAGAGGAATGGGGTGAGGCCGCCCGAAGGAACCCTACGATGACCGATGCACTGACCCGTATGCTTGACGCGCGCGATTGGCTGATGGCCGATGGGGCGACGGGGACCAATCTTTTCAACATGGGGCTCTCGTCGGGGGAACCGCCGGAATTCTGGAACATCGAGAAGCCCGCAAATATCCGCAAGCTCTATGGCGATGCGGTGGCGGCGGGGTCGGACCTGTTCCTGACCAATACCTTCGGCGGCAATGCGGCGCGGCTGAAGCTGCACAATGCGCAAGGCCGGGTGGCCGAGCTGAACCGGGTCGGCGCGGCGCTGGGGCGCGAGATCGCCGACAAGGCGGGGCGTCCGGTGATCGTCGCGGGTTCGATGGGGCCGACGGGCGAGATCTTCGAGCCGATGGGCACGCTGACGCATGCGCTGGCGGTGGAGATGTTCCATGAGCAGGCCGAGGCTTTGAAAGAGGGCGGCGCGGATGTCCTTTGGGTCGAGACGATCTCGGCCCCCGAGGAATACCGCGCGGCGGCGGATGCCGCGCTGCGGGCCGACATGCCCTGGTGCGGCACGATGAGTTTCGACACGGCGGGGCGGACGATGATGGGGATGACCTCCTCGTCGATGGCGGAGATGGTGGAGCGGCTGGTCAACCCGCCCATCGCCTTTGGCGCGAATTGCGGGGTGGGGGCGTCGGACCTGATGCGCACGGTGCTGGGCTTTGCGGCGACGGGGACGGAACGCCCGATCATCGCCAAGGGCAATGCGGGCATCCCGAAATATCACGACGGGCATATCCACTACGACGGCACGCCGGAACTGATGGCGGAATATGCGGTGATGGCGCGGGATGCGGGCGTCAGGATCATCGGCGGCTGCTGCGGCACGATGCCGGAACACCTGCGGGCGATGCGGGTGGCGCTGGAAAGCCGGCCTAAGGGCAACCGGCCCTCGCTGGAGACGATCCAGGCCAAGCTTGGCGGGTTCTCCTCGGCCTCGGACGGGACGGGGGACGACGCGGGCGCGGGTCGGCGGGAACGGCGCGGGCGAAGGGGCTGATGGCGTTGGCCCGGGGCTGGCAGCGTATCGAGGGGGCACTGGTCTTTGCGGGGGTACTGGTTCTTTTGGCGAGGTCCTGGGACCCTTTTCTGGGCTGGCTGCTGGTTCCGGCCTTTTTCGCCCCCGATCTTTCTATCCTTGCCTACCTCGCGGGTCCGCGGGCCGGGGCGCTGGCATATAATGCGGTCCATGTCTACGGCTTCGGCGTCATGGTTCTTGCGATCGGTGTGCTCACCAATCTGTTCTATGTTCAGGACCTTGGCTTTCTCTGGCTTGCCCATGCCGGATTCGACCGGATGCTGGGCTATGGGCTGAAGCTGGACTCGGGGTTCCGGGACACCCATCTGGGCCGCATCGGTCGCGGCTGAGCGCCGCCAGCAGGCCTGCGCCGGTCAGAACAGCGATAACTGGTCCCCGGCTTGCGGCGGAGGCTGGAAAAGGTCTGTCCGCAGAGCGGGCAACCCTTCCCCCAACCCCAGCCGCTTGCGGGCGAGGGTGGCGCGGCGGTGGATCAGCTCGGCCCAGAGACCCTGGCCGCGCATCCGCTTGCCCCAGTCCGGGTCATAGTCGCGACCGCCATGCAGCTCGCGCACGCGGCCCATGACGCGGGCGGCGCGGTCGGGGAAGGTGCCCTGGAGCCAGTCGCGGAACAGCGGCGCGACCTCCAGCGGCAGGCGCAGCGGTATGGTGTTCGCGGCCCGCGCCCCGGCGTCGCGGCCCGCTTCCATAACCGCCTCAAGCTCGTGGTCGGTCAGCGCCGGGATCAGCGGCGAGACCTGGATGCGCACCGGCACGCCCGCTTCGGCCAGCCGCCGGATCATCTGCAACCGCCGCTTCGGGGCTGGCGCGCGGGGTTCCATCTTGCGGGCGAGGGTCTCGTCCAGTGTCGTGACCGAGATCGACGCCGAGGCCAGACCTTCCGCGGCCATGGCGGCGATCAGGTCGATGTCGCGTTCGATCGTGGTGCCGCGGGTGGTGATCCAGACCGGGTGGCGGAAGGCCCGCAGCACCTCAAGGATCTGCCGCATGATTCCGTGATCGCGCTCGATGGGCTGGTAGGGGTCGGTGTTGGTGCCAATGGCGACCGGTGCAACCTTGTAGGCGGGGCGGCGCAGTTCTGCGTCGAGCACGGCGGCGATCCCGGGGCGGGCGATGAGCCGGGTTTCGAAATCGAGCCCGGGGGAGAGGTTCAGCCAGGCATGGGTCGGGCGGGCATAACAGTAGATGCAGCCATGCTCGCAGCCGCGATAGGGGTTGATCGAGCGGTCGAAGGGCAGGTCGGGCGAACGGTTGTAGGTCAGGGCGGAGCGGGGACGCTCCAGTCGGACGTCGGTCGCGACCAGGTGGTCGTCTTCGGCCATGTTCCAGCCGTCGTCGAAAGCCTCGCGGCCCGTCGCCTCGAACCGGCCCGCGGGATTGCTCTCGGCCCCCCGCGCACGGATGCGCTGGCCGGGCAGGATGCCTGTTTTTCTGGTCATCGCGAAAGACTAGAACAAACTAGGAACATTTGCCACCACTTTCCATCCGGCGACGGCTTCCTGTCGGCTTTCATCCGGTGTATGTCGCTTGTCGCATAGTGACCGCGTCGGTTTCGGATCATCACCATGTCAAACCAAACGCGTGGAGCGCAGCCATGGCCGACGAAGACGATATCATCCTGTCCGAGCTGTCGGATGACGAGCTTGTGCTTCAAATGCACGACGACCTGTACGACGGTCTCAAGGAAGAGATCGAAGAGGGCGTCAACATCCTGATCGGACGCGGCTGGGCGCCCTATGACGTGCTGACCAAGGCCCTGGTGGCGGGCATGACCATTGTCGGCGCCGACTTTCGCGACGGCATCCTCTTCGTGCCGGAAGTGCTGCTGGCCGCCAACGCGATGAAGGCGGGGATGGCGATCCTGAAGCCCTTGCTGGCCGAAACCGGCGCGCCGCGCATGGGCAAGATGGTGATCGGCACGGTCAAGGGCGACATCCACGACATCGGCAAGAACCTTGTCGCGATGATGATGGAAGGCGCGGGCTTCGAGGTCGTGGACCTTGGCATCAACAACGCGGTCGAGAAGTACCTGGACGCGCTGGAAAAGGAACAGCCCGACATCCTGGGCATGTCGGCGCTGCTGACCACGACGATGCCCTACATGAAGGTCGTGATCGACACGATGAAGGAAAAGGGCCTGCGCGAGGAGTATATCGTGCTGGTCGGCGGGGCGCCGTTGAACGAGGAGTTCGGCAAGGCCATCGGCGCCGACGCCTATTGCCGCGATGCCGCGGTGGCGGTGGAGACGGCGAAGCAGTTCGTCGCCCGCAAGCACAACCAGCTGAACGGCTGACGCACGCCCAAGTGATTCGGGGGGGCTTGCATGAGCCGCCCCCGAAGCGCAGATTGAGGGTCAGGGAGACGCGACATGCCCTTGACTCATTTCCTTGGATTGATCGCCCTGGTGATCGTGGCGGCCGGACTGACGATCTGGCTGGCGATCTGGACCGGGGTTCCCTTCGCGGCCCTGGCCTTCGCGGCGCTTTCGGCGAGCGTGATCCTGACCTGGACCCGTGTCAGCCGGTAAGGCCTGGCCATGGATGACGTCACCCTTTCCGAAACCGGGCTTCCGCCTGCCCGTGCGGGCCGGATTCTGCTGATCGCCTGCGGCGCGCTGGCGCGTGAGGTGCTGGCGTTGAAGCAGACGAATGGCTGGGAGCATCTCGATCTGCAATGCCTGCCTGCCAACTGGCACCACTATCCCGACCGGATCGTCCCTGCGGTAGAGAAGCTGGTGGCGGAACGGCGCGGTGCCTATGACGGCATCTTCGTGGTCTATGCCGATTGCGGCACCGGCGGGCAGTTGCAGGCGGCCTGTGACCGGCTGGGCGTCGAGATGATCGCCGGGCCGCATTGCTACAGCTTCTTCGAGGGCAACGATGCCTTTGCGGCGCTGGACGAGATGACGGCCTTCTATCTGACCGACTTCTCGGTCCGCCAGTTCGATGCCTTCATCTGGCGGCCCCTGGGTCTTGAGCGCCACCCGGACCTGCGCGACTTGTATTTCGGCAATTACACCAAGCTCGTCTACCAGGCGCAGCTGGACGATCCCGCGCTGGACTTGAAGGCGCAGGACTGCGCGCGGCGCTTGGGGCTGGCCTACGAGCGGCGGCTGACCGGCTATGGCGATCTGGCGGTGACGCTGGGGCGGGTCGCGGGTTAGGCGGCGAAATCGGTGATCACCGCGACGCCGGGGGCCGTGGGGCCGTCGAAGGCTCTCAGCTCTTCCGTCGCCCGGCTGAGCGGGACGGTGCGGGCGACGATCGGGCTGACGTTGATCCGGCCGGTCTCGATCAGCGACAGGAGCGTCGGGTAGCGCCAGGCGGGCATTCCCCTTGTGCCGAAGACCGAGAGCTGCCGCATGTAGAGCGTGTTCATGTCGATCTGCATCTGCGCGGTATGGCCGGTGGGGAGGCCGACCTGGACATGGCGGCCGAGCGGGCGCAGGCAGCGCAGCGAAGCATTCGCCGTGGCTTCAATCCCCAGCGCCTCGACGCTGACATGGGCGCCGCCCTGGGTGAGGTCGACGATCCTGGCGGCCACGTCGCCCTCGCGGGCATCAAGGGCGGCTTCGGCGCCGAGGGTCAGGGCGTGGGAGAGTTTCTCGGGCACCAGGTCGATCACGATGACCCGGGCGCCGAGGGCCTTGCCGATGAGGAGGCAGGAGAGGCCGATCCCGCCGGTGCCGTGGACGGCCAGCCATTCCCCCGCTTGCAGCGCCGCCCGGCCGGTCAGCGCGTGATAGGCGGTGGTGACGCGGCAGCCGAGGCCTGCGGCGAGGGCAGGCGACAGGCTTTCGGGCAGGCGGGTCAGGTTGTGGGCGTGCGGGACCGAGACATATTCGGCATAGGCGCCACGGTCGCCGAAGCCTGGCACGCGCTGGGCGCGGCAGGTGGTGGTCTGGCCCGACCGGCACTCCGGGCAGTCGCCGCAGGCCAGGATGAAGGGAGCAATGACCCGGTCGCCGGGTTTCCATTTTGCGAGCGGCCCGGCCTCGACCACCTCGCCGCAGTATTCGTGGCCGGGAATGTCGCCGGGCTTCACTTTCGGGTGCTCGCCGACCCAGCCGTGCCAGTCGCTGCGGCAGATGCCGCAGGCGAGGGTCTTCAGGATGACGCCGTCCGCTTCGCAGAGCGGGTCGGCGACGGATTCCAGCGACAGGGGCTGGCGGTAGGCACGAAGGACGGCGGCGCGCATCAGGCTCTCCGGTAGTGGTTCAGGCAGAAGGCCCGGATCGCCGAGGCGAGGCCTTCCTGTCCGCGACGCGTGGCGTCGATTTCAGCGGCAAGGTCGTTGATGCGGGTCTGCGCGAGACGAAAAGGAACGGAACTGCGTCACCAGGCCTGGGGCTGGCCATGAACGGTGGCTCACAGGCTATCGCGATCGGCCGTGGCGCTGGGCAGGGCGACCGAGAGGGCGTGATCAGAACTTCAGGCCGACGCGCAGGGACAGGCTGCCAAGATCGGCATCCAGCGTGTCGCCATCCACGTTCCAGTCGCTTTCGATGTCGCGCAGGATGTATTCCCCGCCGAGAAAGACCCGGGGCGAGACCAGATAGTCGACGCCGATACCGTAGAGAATGCCGTTGCCGCTGAAGGATTCGTCGAACTCGGTCCATCGCGAAGCCGTCACACCCAGGGTGCCGTAGACCAGCGCACTGCCGAACGCATAGCCCGCGCGTCCCTTGAGATCGAAAAACGAGGTGAAGAGGAAGTTCGGGTTGCCAACCTCTTCGACATCCCCCTTCGAATAACTCAACTCGCCGCCGAAGACCCAGGGTCCGTTGCTGGTATTGTAACCCGCGATGAGGCCGACCGTGGTCCCGTCCAGATCGAAGGCGCCGCCGTCGTTGTACAGCATGTCGCCCGAATTGTCCGAACCGAGCAAGCCGACATATGTCCCGTCCCAGGCCGAGGCGTCCTGCGCGAGGACGGGATGTCCGGCCAAGAGCAGGAAAGTGAAGGAGGCGCGCATGGTTTTCATGGCAGAAGCTCCACGGTTGCAATTGCACCGTGCGCTCCGAGGCGGTTTTGGCAAAGTCCTCTCAGGGGCCGGCGGGCCGCTTCAATGCGGGATGTGCCGCTTTTGTCACGCTTGCCGCCGCTGAGCCGTCAGATGCCGCAGCACGAAAACCCGTATCGCCGAGGCCAGGCCCTCGTCCCCGGTCCGCGCATCGTCGATGTCGGCGGCGAGTTGGTTGAGGGCGATGCCCTGCTCGGCGGCGATGGCGCGGAAGGCGTCCCAGAACTCGGGTTCCAGCGAGACGCTGGTGCGGTGGCCGTGCAGGGTGAGGGAATGCTTGGCGGGGCGGGTGGTCATGGCGGGAGCGTAGCGCAACGGTTGGCGTTGTCACCGGAGTTTTCGAAAACTCCGGTCCGGACCCTTCAAAGGGTCCGTCACGATTTCTTTGAAGAAATCGTTTCACGCGACTTGACGGATCGATTCCTGATTGCCGAAAATGACGAATTGACCGGCGTTCTCCACGACTGGAAAACCGCGTCTTTTCATCTCTTGAAGAAAAGTCTCCCGACCGACATAGCGTTCCACGTCGCGTACTTTTCGGCGGATGACACCGCCTTCCCGCGCCGCCTGTGACGAGAACAGGTGGGAGATCCACTGATCGGACGACAGGAATTCCGGCATGGCTGACATCGGCGCGCCTCCTGCCGCAACCCTGCAGCAGCGAGGTTAACGGCGCGTTACTCCGTTTCGCGCCGGTGCCCGTCCAGCTCCCGCGCCGCTTTCTTGGCCCGCGCCTTCTCCAGATCCCGCTCCGCCTTGGTCCGCCCATGCTTCGCGGCATTGGCATCGGAAGTCGAGCGGGCGGCCTTGCGGGCCGCCTGCTTCTTCGCGCGCGCCAGGTTGACGACCCCGCCCATCAGCCTTTCGGGCCGACCATGTCCTCGGGCCGCACGATGCGGTCGAAGGTCTCGCCATCGACGAAGCCAAGCGCAATCGCTTCTTCCCGCAGCGTGGTGCCGTTCTTGTGTGCGGTCTTGGCCACCTTGGTCGCGTTGTCGTAGCCGATGGTCGGCGCCAGCGCCGTCACCAGCATCAGGCTTTCCTTCATCAGCTTGTCGATCCGCGCCACGTTGGCCTGCGTGCCCACCACCATGTTGTCGGTGAAAGAACCCGCCGCATCGCCCAGAAGCTGGATCGACTGCAAGACGTTGTAGCTCATCATCGGGTTGTAGACGTTCAGCTCGAAATGCCCCTGCGAGCCCGCGATCCCCACCGCGGCGTCATTGCCCATCACCTGCGCGCAGACCATGGTCAGCGCCTCGGCCTGGGTCGGGTTCACCTTGCCCGGCATGATACTGGATCCCGGCTCGTTCTCCGGCAGGATCAGTTCCCCAAGGCCCGAGCGGGGGCCGGAGCCGAGGAGCCGCAGGTCGTTGGCGATCTTGAAGAGCGCGGCGGCGACCGTCTTCAAGGCGCCCGAGAACATCACCATCGCGTCATGCGCGGCCAGCGCCTCGAACTTGTTCGGGGCGGTGACGAAGGGCAGGCCGGTGATCTTGGCGATCTCTGCCGCCACACGTTTGTCGAAGCCGACCCTGGTGTTGAGCCCGGTGCCGACGGCAGTGCCGCCCTGCGCGAGTTCATAGATGTCGGGCAGGCACATCTTCACCCGCGCGATCCCCTTGTCGACCTGGGTCGCATAGCCGGAGAATTCCTGACCCAGGGTCAGCGGCGTCGCGTCCTGAGTATGGGTGCGGCCGATCTTGATGATGTCCTTGAACTCGACCGACTTTGCCCACAGCGCCTTCGACAGCTTCTCCAGCCCCGGGATCAGAAGGTCGCGGGTGTGCATGCCGATGGCCACATGCATCGCCGTGGGGAAAGTGTCGTTCGAGGACTGGCCCATGTTCACATGGTCGTTCGGATGGACCGGCTTTTTCGAGCCCTTCACGCCGCCCAGCATCTCGATGGCGCGATTGCTGATCACCTCGTTCGCGTTCATGTTCGACTGGGTGCCCGATCCGGTCTGCCAGACGACCAGCGGGAAGTTGTCGTCGAAGCGGCCCGCGATCACCTCGTCCGCCGCGGCCACGATGGCATTGCCCAGCTCCGCCGAGATGTCGCCCTGCGCCATGTTGACCAGCGCGCAGGCTTTCTTGATCACGCCGAGCGCGCGAATGATCGGCACCGGCTGGCGTTCCCAGCCGATGGGGAAATTGATGATCGACCGCTGCGTCTGCGCGCCCCAGTACTTGTCGGAGGGAACCTCCAGCGGGCCGAAGCTGTCGGTCTCGGTACGGGTCGCGGTCATCGGGGCCTCCTGCCTGCTGTCGCGCCCCCAATAGCGCCCCGGGCGGGTGAAATCAATTGGCATACATTGGTATACCGTGGAGGGGCCGCAAATGTCGCAGGCTTCAGGCCCGGCGGAAGCGATAGACGGTGGCGGGGGGCAGGTTGGCCCAGACCTTGTGCCCCTTGTTCACCGAAAGGCCAAGCGCGGCGATGGTTTCCGGCGGCAGCGGCGCGCGGGGACCGTAGGTGAACTGCACATAGCGCCCGCGGGGGGCGAGGATCGCGAAAGCGGCGCCGACGATGCCCTCACGGACCTCGGGCGGCATGGACAGCAGCGGCAGGCCGGAGATCACCGTGCCGACATCGGGCGGGACCAGCCGTGCGGCCTCTTGCGCGGGGAGCTGGTGGACCGTCACGCCGGGGAATTTCTGCCGCAGCCAGGCGACGAATTCCTCGTCCAGTTCGAAGAGCGTCAGGTTCTCGGGCGGGACGCCGCGGGCCAGGATCGCCTCGGTGAAGCGCCCGGTGCCGGGGCCGAATTCCACCACCCGCCCGCTTTTCGGGCCGAGACCCAGGGTCATGGCGCGGGCCAAAGTGCGGGAGGAGGGGGCAATCGCCGAAACCTGCCGCGGGTTCTTCAGCAGCCGGCGTCGGAAAAGCGCGAGATCGCTCATCAGTGTTTGCGGAACTGGTCCAGCGAGACGATCTCGGCGTCCTGACGCGCGGGTTCGTCTTCGACCTCGACCTCGATATCCTCGTCGTCCTCGTCTTCCCCTTGCTCCTGCGTCTCGAAGCGCAGGCCGAATTCGACGGAGGGGTCGACGAAGGTGCGCAGCGCGTCGAAGGGGATCACCATCGGCTCGGGGTTGTTGCCGAAATTCAGGGTGACGGAGAAGCCTTCGTCATCGACCGACAGGTTCTCGAACCAGTGCTGGATGACGACGGTCATCTCGGTCGGATAGCGTTCCTTCAGCCAGTCGGCGATCTGCACGTCGGGATGGGTGGTGTCGAAGGTGATGAAGAAATGATGCGCGCCTGGCAGGCCGTGTTCGGCAACTTCGGTCAGGACCGACTGGATCAACCCCCGCATCGCGCGGTGCATGAGATTGCCATAGTCGATGCTGCGCGCCATGAGCCGTCCTTTCCGGTTGGGGTGCAGCATAGGGGATTCGGGGGCCAAGGGAAGGGGTGGATGCGTCCGGCCGTCGCGGCCTGATCAAAGAGCCGCCGCCGCCGCTGAGGCGAGTGCGGAAAGCGCCAGAACAACCGGAAGCGGCAGATGCCGGACCAGAAGACCCCAGGCCGCGAAGGCCGCGATCAGCAGGGGCACGGGGCGCAGGCTGCCGGGCTCAGGCAAGGTCAGGTGCAGGGGGCCGAGGGCGACCTCGGGGACGCTGGCGAAGAGGACGTGCAGCGCGAACCAGAGCGAAAGGTTGGCGATTACCCCCACCACGGCGGCGGTGATCGCGGCCAGCGCGCCGGAAAGGCGGGGCATGTGGGTGAGGCGTTCGATGAAGGGGGCGCCGACAAAGACGAAGAGGAAGGAGGGGACGAAGGTCATCCAGAGCGCGATGGCGGCTCCGGCAAGGCCGAAGGTCCAGCCTCCAGTCTGATGCGCGGCCATGAAGCCGACGAATTCGGTGACCAGGATCAGCGGGCCGGGGGTGGTCTCGGCCAGGCCAAGTCCGTCGATCATCTGCGGCAGGGTCAGCCAGCCCTTCGCCTGCACCACGTCCTGTGCCATCCAGGCAAGGACGGCATAGGCGCCGCCGAAGGTAAGGACGGCGAGCTTCGAGAAGAAGAGGCCGATCTCGGCCAGGCGGGCGGGGGCGGAAAGGATCAGGACGCCCAGCGGCACCAGCCAGACTGCCAGCCAGACGGCGGCGGCCTTCAGGGATCGGGACAGGGCGGCGGGTGGGGCGGGGGCGTCCGGCGCACCGGCGGGGGCGCGGAAGAACCCCCAGAGGCCTGCGGCAAGGATGATCACCGGGAAGGGCAGCTTCAGCGCGAAGAGGCCGAGGAAGGCGAGAGTGGCTATGGCATGAGCCTCGCGCGATTTCAGGGCGCGGCGCGAGACGCGGATCAGCGCCTCGACCACGATGGCAATGACGGCGGCCTGGACTCCGGTGAACAGGGCCGCGACGAGGGGGACCTCGCCGAAGGCTGCGTAGATGAGGGACAGGGCCAGGACGACCAGCGCGCCGGGCAGGACGAAAAGGCCTCCGGCGATCAGGCCTCCTGTCACGCCGTGCAGCCGCCAGCCGATCCAGGTGGCCAGCTGCATCGCCTCGGGTCCCGGCAGGAGCATGCAGAACGAGAGGGCGCGGAGGTAGTCGGGTTCCGGGACCCAGCGTTTCTCGTCCAGGATGATCCTGTGCATCAGCGCGATCTGCGCCGCCGGGCCGCCGAAGGACAGGCAGCCGATGCGGGCGAAGGTGCGGGTCAGGTCGGAAAGGGGCGTGCTCATTCGCGGCGTCCTGCGGGCCAGTCGTGGCCTTCTTCATGCCCGTCGCGGGCCCAGCGGTAGAGCGCATCGTACAGCGCGATCCCGGCCTCGAGCTGTTGCAGATCGTCGCGACACATGCGGGACAGGCCGACGGACAGGGCCAGAAGGCCCGCCGCCTGGGGGACGAGGTCGTGCCGGTCGGTGTCTGCCCCCCGGACCACGGTGGCCATGCGGTCCAGTGCCTGAGTGTGAAGCTGGAAATCGTCCAGCAGGGCATCGAAGGTGCAGCGGTCCTTGCGATGGCTGAAGGTCACGCCCTCGATGTCGAAGGGAATGGCAGCGAAGCGGTCGGCGACGGCCCGGACTTCGGCGGGGGCGACGAACAGGAAGCGCGCCGTCGGATCGATGAACCGGCGGATGAGCCAGGGGCAGGCGATGCGGTCGATCTTCGGCCGGTGGCGCGTGACCCAGGGGGCTCCGGGCGGCGGCAGGAGGGAGAGCGGAGTCATCGGCAGACCGGCGGCCTGCCAGGCCAGGGCGCCGCCTTCCAGCACCTCGGCCTGCCAGCCAAGGGTGCGCAGCCAGGCGGCGGCGCCTTCGGACAGCTTGCGGCCCCCGGCGCAGACCAGGATGGCGCGGCCCGGCGGGTCGGTCAGGGTGGCGACCCGGTCGTGCGGGATCAGGCGGGCGGTGGGCAGGGTGCGGGGCAGGGCGACGACGTCCTCCTCGGCGCGGACATCGAAGATCGCGGGCGCGTCGGGGGTGCCGATCAGGCGGAAGGCTTGTGCGGGGGTGATCTGGCCGAACTGGGGCATGGGGCATCCTTGGCATGGGTCAGGGATGCGACACTTGGGCCGAAGCCTCACGGGGCGGGCGCGGACCCCATGCGCCAAGGGGTAGGGCCTGGGCGCGGGCCGGTCAAGGGTCAGCCGACGGGTTTGGTCAGCTCGCGCAGGAGCTTGAGGCGCAGGGTCTCGGCATAGTCCTGAAGCCCGCGGGCGGTGACGGTGAAGCCGCCGGGGGTGATGATCCGGTTGCGGTAATAGTTGGTGATCGGGAAGGCGGGGCCCGGTTCCTCGATGGCGATGGCGTTGATTGTCAGGCCCGCTTCGATGGCTTCCGAGCGGGCCCTGGCGTCGGTGAAGCCCGCGTTCTCCTGCCCGTCGCCGGAGATGTCGATCACGCCGCGCGCGCAGTCGGGGACGGCGGCGAACTGGGCGGTCGCGAAGCGGATCGCCTGGCCGACGGCGGTGTCCGAACCGTTGAAGGCGCGGGGGATGGCAGCGGCGCGCGCGGCGAAGCGGGCGACATCGGCGTGGGTGAGCATCCGTCGCCAGGGCAGGACAAGGGCCTGCTCCTCGACCCCCGACCACTGGATGACGGCGAGCGCGACCTGACCTGCGACCAGCGCCTCGGCGACCTCGGGGTCGGCAAGGGCGGTGGCGAGGCCTTCGGCCTGGAGCCGGTAGTCACCCGCGTCGATGGAGCCGGAAACGTCGATGGACAGGAGCAGCGCCGTCTCGCAGGCGAGGGCGGGATGGGCGGCCAGGCAGAGAAGGAGGGCCGTGCGGAGCATGGGGCAGGATGGGTCGTCACCAAGGCTCTGGCAAGCCGCTCGCCGTGCCCTTCGGTTCTCCTCGCTTGCGCAGGGGCGACGAGAAGCCGAAGGCGAACGAGGAGCAGTGCGGGGAAGGTGCCGGATTCTGTTGCCAGGCTCCGGCGGGCCCCGCCTTACGGTGCTACCCGAAAGGGCTTAGGTTTGGTATTGCGAGCCGCTTACGCGGCCAGCGCCACCGGAGCACGGTTGTCGTTGGCAACTGTGATCATGGACCGATAACGGTGGTACCTCACCGAGCGAAAGCTGGCCTCTTTGGTCGTTCGTCGATCCTATTTCGGCCC
>NZ_JAEULO010000056.1 GCF_016793705.1 Tabrizicola sp. | reverse complement strand
CGGGCTGTTCCGTTTCCTCCTCACTTGCTTCGGGCTCGGGCTGCTGATGACCGTGGTTCTGGCGATGATCGGCATCTACAACGGGCTTGTCGCGGATGCGCTGGCGGTGGTGAAGGCGCCGGCGGCCGATGTCTGGGTGGTGGAGGCCGGCACCAAGGGCCCCTTCGCCGAAGCCTCCAGCATTCCCGCCGACACCCGCGATGCGGTGGCGCGGATGCCCGGCGTGGCCGAGGCCGGCGCGGTCAATTTCCAGAACATCGAAGCGCCCCATGGCGGACAAACGCTGCGCCTCTACGTCGTCGGATACGAGCCGGGTCGCCCGGGCGGGCCGCAGACAATCGCCGAGGGGCGCGGCATCGGCGCCAGTCATTTCGAGCTGGTGGCCGACCGCAAGACCGGCCTTTCGCCCGGCGAGACCATCCGCCTCGGGCGCGACCGCTTCACGGTGGTCGGGCTGGTCGAGGGGGCGATGAACTCGGGCGGCGATCCGGCGGTCTATGTGACGCTCTCGGACGCGATGGCGCTGCAGACCGAACTCGACCCGGCGGCCCAGCGGGTGCAGGCGGCGCGTGGCGCAACCTCCGTCAAGTCCGCCTCGGTCGCCGCGGTGATCGCCCGCATGGCGCCGGGGGCCGATGTCGAGCTGCTGACCGCGACCGTGCGCCAGTGGAAGCACCTTGCCGCCATGACCCAGGGCGAACAGGAGGAATTGCTGCTGGCCTCCGTGGTGGACAAGGCGCGCAGGCAGATCGGCCTCTTCCTCGGCATCCTGCTGTCGGTCAGCGCCGTGGTGATCGCGCTGATCATCTACACCATGACCATGGAGAAGCTGAAGCAGATCGCCACCCTGAAGCTGATCGGCGCGCCCGACCGCACCATCGTCGCACTGATCGTCGAGCAGGCGCTGATCCTCGGCGCCGCGGGCTGGGGGATCGGGCTGGCGCTGATCCTGACCGTCAAGGACTACTTCCCGCGCCGCGTGGTGCTGGAGCCGTTCAACGTCATGGTGCTGGCCGGTATCATCGCCGCCGTCTGCCTTCTGTCCTCCGCGCTCGGCGTGCGGGCGGCGATGAAGGTCGATCCGGCCACCGCGCTCGGGAGCTGACATGGCGCTTGGCGACACGCTGATCGAGGTTGCGGCCGTGGCCAAGCATTTCGGCGAGGGTGAGACCCGCGTCGATGCCCTGCGCGAAATCAACCTTACCGTGCGCGCCGGCGAGGTGATCGCGCTGCTTGGCCCCTCCGGCTCCGGCAAGACCACGCTTCTCAACATCATCGGCTGCATCCTTGCGCCCTCCTCGGGGAGGGTGGTGCTGGACGGAGAGCCGGTGTTCGACGGCAGATGGCTCAGGCGCGACCTGCGACGCCTCAGGCTCGACAAGATCGGTTTCATTTTCCAGGCCCACAATCTCCTGCCGTTCCTGACCGCCGAAGAAAATGTCGCCGTCGTCCTCGACCTTGCCGGGCGGCCCGCTGACGAAGGCCGGGCGCGGGCGCGTGAACTGCTGGACTATCTCGAGGTCGGTCACCGGGCGCGCGTCAAGCCCGCGCTCCTGTCGGGCGGCGAGGCGCAGCGCGTGGCGATCGCCCGCGCGCTGGCCAACCGCCCCCGCATCATCCTGGCCGACGAGCCGACCGCCGCGCTCGACAGCGCGCGCGCCGGGTTGGTGATGGACCTGTTGCGCAAGCTGGCCGTCGAGCAGGAGGCCTGCATCGTCACAGTCACCCATGACGAGAAGATCTTCGACCGTTTCGACCGCCTGATCCACCTGCGCGACGGCCGCCTGGCCGACGCCTGACCCGGAGGAACCCCATGAGCCGCCGCCCCCTCTCGCTGACCGTCGCCGCGGCCGTCGCCGTGATCTTCGGCCTCTTGACCATCGTTTCGGGAGGCCGCGCGCTTTTTGGCGGCGTCGACATGGGCGCGGTGGTGCCCTTCGTGCTATGGTTCAACTTCGGTGCCGGCTTTGCCTATGTCCTGGCCGGGATCGGACTTTGGCGCGGCGGGGCTTGGGCGCCGATGCTGGCGCTTGGAATTGCCGTGGCGACGGCGCTAGTCTTCGTCGCCTTCCTCTGGCATGTCCTGACGGGCGGCGCCTGGGAGGCGCGCACCATGGGCGCGATGATCCTGCGCACCGGCATCTGGACCGCCATCGCGGTGCTTGCGTTGCGGGGCAAGAAGCCCACCTGAACGAATCTCGAACCCAGCCAGCACTTGCGCCAGCCCGGAGCCTGACATGAAGCGATCCCTGCCCGTGGACCTGTCGCTGGTCCTCTCGCTCGCCACCGTTCTCGGCATGG
>NZ_JAEULO010000037.1 GCF_016793705.1 Tabrizicola sp. | reverse complement strand
GAAGGCGCAGCCCGGCCAGGTCCAGGCCAAGGCCTACGAGGCGGGCGCCATGGTCCGCGTCTCCGGCCCCAACATCATCCTCTCGCCACCCCTCGTCATCACCGAGGCCGACGCGACCACCATCCTCTCCGCGCTCGACGCGGGGCTGGCGGCGGTGTGAGGGCAGCATGGAAAATTACGTCGCACTTCTCGGAACAAAGGGCGGCCCCGCAATCCGCACCGGCTCGACCAACCCGACCTCCAGTCTGCTGTGCCTGGCAGGCCAGCGCGTGGTGGTCGACTGCGGGCTTGGCGTGACGCGCGGGCTGGTGGATCAGGGCATGGCGCTGAAAGACCTGGACCAGATCGTCATCAGCCATCTGCATTCCGATCACTACATCGAACTTGGCCCGCTGCTGCATACCGCCTGGGTCGCCGGGTTGAGGACGCCCGTCGTTGTCCATGGGCCGGAAGGGCTCTCGGACTACTGGAAGCATTTCCTCGCGTCGATGCAGTATGACATCGCGATCCGCGTCGAGGACGAGGGTCGTCCCGATCTTGCCAGCCTTGTCCGGATCGAGACGGTGGATCCGGCGCAAAGCTTTGCCATCGGGCCGCTGACCGTCCACAGCATGCTGACCGAACATCCGCCCGTGACCTGCCATGCCTTCCGCTTCGAGGGCGCCGGCAAGGCGGTCGTCTTCTCCGGTGACACCGCCTACATGCCGCAGATGGCCGATTTCGCCGACGGAGCCGATCTGCTGATCCATGAAGCGATGCTGGGTGAGGCGTTGCCGGCCTTGCTGGCGCGCATCGGCAATGGTGACGGCAGGCTGATGCACCACTGGCTGCGGGCACACACCTTGGCTGCCGATGTGGCGAAGATCGCGGCGAAGGCCCGAGTCAAGGCGCTTGCGCTGCATCACCTGATCCCCTCGGACGATCCGGCCTTTGGCGAAAAGGAATGGCGCGACAGCGTGGCCGCCGACTGGACGGGCACTTTCCACCTCGGTCATGACGGCATGAGGATCGACCTCTAGCGCGGTTGAAGGTCGAACCATCGGGAGCAGCGGTCCGGCCCCCGCGCTCCATGGTCCGTCAGTGCCGGATGCAGATCAGGTCGGCGTACGCAACGCGCCAGGCGGACAGACGCGTTAGCTCAGGCCAGCGCGTCCGGCCACGGGCTTGAATCGCAGGCGCGGGTGAGTTCCTGGACCAGATCGGCCATCAGCCCTGCCTTGATCGCTGCATGGGCAGGACTGTCCCAGAGGTTGACGATCTCTCCCGGATCGCTTCGCAGATCGTAGAGTTCGCCCCAGGCCTGATCCAGGTAGATGCTCAGGCGGAAGTCCTTTCTGACCAGGGTTCGCACCCGTGGCGGCGTCGCAAAGCCCAGCGAAATGCGATTGCCCTCATCCTCGACCAGAACAGCATCGCGCGCGGGCGCGGTGAACAGGTTCTGTCCCTGCATCCCCCAATAGGCGCGGCAGCCCGCCCGATCGAGGATGGTCCTCGCGATATCGACCGACGACGCCAGCCGCGAAATCCGCTGCGGCCCCGCTGCCGCAGGATCGGACCACAGGAACGGCACCCGGATGGTGGACTGGTAATGCATCGGCCCTTTCAGGATCATGCCGTGATCGCCCAGGAAGTCGCCATGGTCCGACGTGAACACGACGACGGTATTCCCGGCGAGGCCCGCGCGATCCAGCTGGTCCAGCAGGGCACCGATGGCATCGTCCACCATCGCGATCATGCCGCAGGTCAGGGCGATCGCCTCGCGCGCCTGCCTTTCGTTCACCAGCGCCGCACCATAGGCCGCCTTGCCGATCTCGGCATTCTCGCGCAGCCATTTCAGGTGCGGCGGCGGCAGGCTGGACCGGGCATGGAAGCTTTCGGGAAGCACCATGTCCACAGGGTCGTACATATCCCAGTAGCGACCCGGCGGTGAAAAGGGATGATGCGGATCGGGGAAAGACACGAAGGCGAAGAATGGCGTTTCCTGCCGGGCGGGGTCGGACAGATAGTCAAGCGCGCGATCGCGGACCCAGAACGTGGAGTGCTGGTCCTCCGGAATGGCGGTGCGGATCGCCTGCGGACAGGTGTAGTCGTGCGGCAACTGATGGTCCGAGCCGCGCAGGCGCTCGGGGTCGCCCAGCGAAGCCCTCTGGTCCCGCAGATGTGCCGCCCCGGAATCGTCGCCATGCCCGGTCAGAAGGTCGACATGCGAAAACCCGTAGTAGGGCAGATGCAGGGCGGCCCTTCCGCGCCGGTCCCATTCCGCTTCCTTCTCCTGGTTATAGGGTCCGACCGGACGTCGGCGCGCATTCGCCAGATCGCCCGAGCCGGCCGGATTTCTGCCCAGCTCGGGCTCGCCGTCCAGAGTGCATTGCAGATGGCTCTTGCCGATCAGGGCCGTGTCGTAGCCGTCGGCGCGCAGCACATCCACAAAGGTATTGGCTTCCAGTGGCAGCGGAATCCCATTGTGCCGGATGCCCGAGATCGAGGTCGGTCGTCCGGTCATGATGGCCGAGCGGTTGGGCATGCAGACTGGGTTGGCGACGTGGAACCGCTCGAACAGGGCACCCCGTTCGGCGATGCGGTCGATGTTGGGGGTCTTCAGCACCGGATGGCCCGCACAGCCAAGGTAGTCGGCCCGATGCTGGTCGGTGATGATGAAAAGGAAATTGATCACCGCGATTTCTCCTTGTGTCCCCCGAATGGCCGCAGGCCATCGCCGGTTTCGGGCTTGCCCAGACAAGCCTCCGCCAGATGCCGAGCCACCGAGATGAGACGCCGATTGCGTTCGACGGCACCGGGCTCGTCCATTCGGGGGATGATCCAGCCCAGATAGGTCGCGGCTCGCAGCGTCAGGAACAGGTCCAGATGGTCGAGGTCGATGGGGCGCAGGGCGAGGTAGCCCTCCAGCAACGCCTGCCGCAGCATGGGAAAGTCGGGTTCGGACAGGTTCTTGATCAGCGCGGTCGCCAGGTCGAACAGGCGAAAGCCGAACCCTCCATCGTCGAAGTCGATGAACTGCGGCCCCTTGTCATCGAGAATGATGTTCTCGCGCACCAGATCGGCATGGATCAGGCCATAGTCGAGTTGCCCCTCAAGCTGGCGCAGCCGCGCATTGGCCAGGTCGCGAAAGGCGACGAACAGCTGTCGGTCCGGCGCGGACAGGGAGGGGTTTTCCCAGAAGCGACCCCACACCGGCGCCTCGCCCAGCAGGCCCGGGCGGTCCCAGGCGGTGCGGGCGAAGCCTGCAGCTGGGTTCCAACCATCCGAGACGAGGTGCAGCCGTGCCATTTCCCGCCCGATCGCGCGGAAAAGCCCGCTGCGATCGGTCGCCTGCAATGGCTCGCCGGTCTTGCCGACGGGACTGCCGTCAAGCCAGGTCAGCAGGTCGACCTGTGCTCCGCCGATCACCAGCAGCAGATCTCCCGAAAGCGCGGGCACCGGCGCCGGAACGCGAAGCCCGCCCCGTGCCACGGCAGCCATCCACGCCAGCTCGGATTGAAGCTCACCATCGCTGCGATACCCGCTTCGGTGCAGTCGCAGGGCGAAGGCGGCCCCCTCATGATCCAGCCTGTAGACATGGTTTTCGCGCGTGGCGACCAGTTCGACGCTCGCGCCCGCCTTTCCCCACAGTGCGAGCGCGGTCTCGATCACCTGGTTCATGGCAGCAAAGGCGTTTCGGCCAGAACCTCGTCCAGCGTGTCGAACAGAAGGTCCGCGTGGTCGATCGAGAACGGCATCGGCGGTCGTATCTTCAGCATGTTCCGATGCCGACCAAGGCTGGAATGCAGCACCCCGCGCCGACGCATTGCGTTGATCACACGATTGGTGAACTCGCCCGCCGGTGACTTGCTGTCGCGGTTCAGCACCAGCTCGGCGCCGAAGACCATGCCTGTCCCACGCACATCTCCGATACAGGGATGGCGCGCCTTCATAGCGTTCAACCGGGCGACGGCATATGCCCCCACGGCCACCGCATTTGCCAGGAGATCCTGCGCCTCGATCTCGTCAAGGACGGCCATGGCCGCCGCACAAGAGACCGGGTTACCGCCGAAGGTGTTGAAGTAGCGGTAGCCTTCGCGGAAACGAGACAGGATCTCGGCGCGCGTCACCACGCCGCCGACCGGATGGCCATTGGCCATGGGCTTTCCAAGCGTCATGATATCCGGCACGACGCCCATCTTCTGATGCGCCCACATATGCGAGCCTGTCCGTCCAAAACCCGACTGAACCTCGTCGCAGATCAGAAGCCCGCCAGCGCGGCGGACCACTTCCGCCACGGGCCTCAGCCAGCCATCGGAATGGAAGGGAAAGCCCTCGTTCAGGAAGATCGGGCAGAGAACCAGCGCGGCAAAGCCGATCCCCGACCGTTCATGGAGCGCAATCTGTTCGGCCACCTTTTCGGCAAAGATCGCGGCATCGGGATCGGGCCTGCGGTAGCTGTGGGCGCTTCGACGAAACGGAAATACTGGTCGAGGCCAAACCCCGACCCCGGCGGGAGCGAGCGGCCCAGCTGGCTGACCAGCGCAGTGTTGCCGTGGTAGGTCGCGTCCGTCGCGATGATCCCGCGCTTGCCCGTCACCGCCTCGGCCATGCGAAGGGCGATGTCGTTGGCTTCCGATCCGGTGCAGGTCAGGACCGCGCTGTCGAGCGCCGGATCCATGGTCGCGGTCAGCCGCTCCACATAATCCAGGATGCCCTCGTGCAGATAGCGCGTATGCGTATTCAGCTGCCCGGCCTGACGGCAGATCGCTTCGACCACGCGGGGATTGCAATGGCCGACATGGGGCACGTTGTTGTAGGCATCAAGGTATCTGCGGCCATCGGCATCCCAGAGCCATACGCCTTCGCCGCGGACGATATGGACGGGCTCGTCGTAGAAGGTCGCCATGTTCGGGCCCAGAAGCCGCCTGCGCCGTTCGATCAGCGTTTCCGATCCGGTATGTCGCGCCATGGCGCTGTCCCCCATCAACCATTTCCGTCCGGGATCAGGCTTGGTGCCCCTTGGGCATCAGCGCCCGATAGCCTGGCGGAATGACACCGCCAAGCGCCTCGGTCGCCGCCCTGGCAGCGATGAAGAGTTCGGCAACGATCTTGCGTTGCAGGTCCGGCGTCATCCGCGACGAGGGCGTTGCCACGCCCACAGCGCCCTGCGGTCGACCGTTCGCGGCAAAGATCGGCGCAGCCAGACCGATCACATCGCGCTCGAAGGTCTGGTCGGCAGACCCGAACCCGGTCTGCGTCGCCGCCTTCAGCTTTTCGTCCAGGTCCGTCGGCTGCAAGGGCGTGCCATCGGCAAAGGATTTCAGGTTACGCTTCAAGAGCTGGGCCCGCACTTCCGGCTCGGAAAAGGCGGTGTAGGCAATGCCCGAGGCAGTGGCGTGCAGGGGCAGGATCAGCCCCGGTTCCAGATAGACCCTGTTGGCCTTAGGGCTTTCCACCACGCCGATCGTGCCCAGGTCGCGCCCGCTGCGCAGGGCGGCATGGCTCGTCTCGCCCGTTTCGGCGGCCAGTCGGGCAAGGATCGGCATGATGGCTTCAGACACCGGAAAGCACGCCTCGCGCAGACGCGCCAGGCGCAGGATGCCGGCGCCAAGCCGCCAGGCCCGCGTCGTCGGATTCTGCTCGACGAAGCCGGTCGAAGCGAGGTCCACCAGCATCCGTTGGACGGTGGACTTGTCCAGGCCCGAAAGCCGCGCCATTGCGCTCAACCCGATCTCGGGGTTGGTCGCATCGAAGTTCTCGATCAGCCGCAGGGCTTTCTCAACGGTCCGCATGTCCAACCTTTCCCGGCAGTTTCACCAACAACAGCTCGCAATCAGCAGAGGTATTGCAGCGGCAGGCGCTTAACAACCCGCCGCTGTGGCCACCGCTACCTGCGATAATGCCAGAACAGGAGCTTCTGCTCGATCCGGTAGGCCAGTGCGTTGATCACAATGCCCACGGCCGAGATGAAAGCGATGCCGGCCAGCCCCGACCCGATCTGGAAATTTTCCTGACTGCGTTGCAGGTAGACCCCGATGCCGTTGGTCGCGAGCAGCATCTCCGATGTGATCGACACCAGGAGCGAGGAGGCCACCGCCAGCCGCGCGCCTGTCGCGATCATCGGCAGTGAGGACGGCAGGTCGATCAACAGCATCGTCTCGAACCTGGTCAGGTGCAGTGAACGGGCGACGCGGCTGAACATCGGGTGAATCGTATGCGACGCCTCGTAGGTGTTCATGATCAGGGGCATGCCGGCGGCATAGGTGATGATCACGATCTTGGCCGCATCGCCGGTGCCGGCGAAGAGCATGACAAGCGGCACGATGGCCGGCGGCGGAAGCGTGGCCACCAGGTCGATGACCGGGGATACTGCCTCGCCCAGCCAGCGCACCCGGCCAAGGAAGATGCCGAGGGGCACCATGATCACCGTAGCCAGGGCAAAACCTGCGGCTGCCCGCATGAGGGTGACGCCAAGGTTCGACACGATCTCGTGCCAGTTGCGGATGATGGCCTGCGTCACCTCGATCGGTCCGGGAAACAGGGGAGAGCTCTTCGCAAAGGCGACCACCTGCCAGAGAACCAGCACGGCCCCGGGGACCAGAAGCCCGAGAAGGGCAATGCGCCGACTTTCGTTCATTCTTGCCGCTCCATCATCTTCTGGTGCCAGCCGACGACGCCGCGGCGCAGCAGGCTGACCAGCCCGTTCATCAGCACGCCGTTCAGCCCGACCACGAACATCAGCGCGAAGACATCGGCCGTCCGCAGCGCGAAGGCCTTCTTGTAGATCATGAACCCGATCCCGTTGCTGCCGGACAGCATCTCGGACACCACGACCGCAACAAGGCTGATCGTGGCCGCATAGCGGATGCCCGCAAAGATCTCGGGCATCGCGGAGGGCAGCTTGATCCTCCACAGCAGCGTCCAGCGTCCGCAGCCCAGCATCCGGCCGGTGGCGACCTGAACGGGGCTGACCGCCTCCAGCGCGGCCGATCCGTTCAGATAGGGTGGCCAGACCGTGACCAGGATGACGACGAAAGCGTATAGCTTGGTTCCGAGGCCAAGCGAGAAAACCGCCATCGGCACGAAGGCTGCGGGAGGTATCGGCTGAAGCACGTCGGAGATGTAGCGGAAGCCGCGACCGAAGACCGGCGAAAGGTCCGACAGGATTGCCAACCCGATCCCCAGAAGAGATGCCGCTATCAGCCCGATGGTGGCGCGTGAAAAGGTCAGTGCCCAGCCGGACAGCAGATCGCCCGAAGCGATCATGTCGCCAAACGCGGCAAGAACGGCGGGAATGCCGGGGAAATATCGCTCTGGCACGATGGCTGCCAGATGAACCGCCTGCCAGAGCGCCAGCACGACCGCCAGCGCGACAGCCACCCTGACCGGACCGCGCAGGAGTGGAGGAGTCATGCCGCCTTCCTCGTCCGCATCGACCGTATCAGTGACAGCACCTCATGGCGGGCGGCCAGGAACGCCGGATCTTCCCGGGTCTCCAGCTGGTCGCGCTCGCGCGGAAGCTCGATTGTCACCTCCCGTACCACCTTTGTCGGGCGGGGCCCCAGCACCAGGACGCGTTGCGCCATGTAGACGGCTTCCTCCACGTCATGCGTGACCAGCAGGCAGGTCTGGTTGAACTTTCGCGCCAGGTCCAGGAACAGATCCTGCATATCGGCCCGGGTCTGGGCGTCAACGGCTGCCAGCGGCTCGTCCAGCAGCAGCAACTCGCTTTCCGAGGCCAGGCCACGCGCGATTGCCACGCGTTGCTGCATGCCGCCCGAGACCTGCCAGGGGTAGTGCCCGCCGAAACCGCCAAGTCCGACGGCCTCAAGCAGTTCGGCGGCCCGGTCGCGCTTGGCGCGCGCATCCCCGGCCACCCGGCGCATCCCGAACAGGATATTGTCGAGGTTTGTGTTCCAGGGCAGCAGCGAGCGGCTGTAATCCTGGAACACGACGGCCAGACCTTGTGGCGGCTCCATGACCGGCACACCCTTGAAGGTGATCTCCCCCCGGGTCAGCGACTGCAGCCCGGCAAGACACAGAAGAAGAGTGGTCTTGCCGCAGCCCGACGGACCGACGAGCGAGACGAACTCGCCCTTCTTCACGGCAAGGTTCAGCCCGTCGATGATCGAAAGGGTTCCGCCGGTGCCACCAAAGTCCTTGGCGACATTGCGGGCGGTCAGAATATCGGTCATTGCGCCTCTCCAGAAGGGACGGCGTGCCGGTGAAGGCCCGCCGTCGGATCAGTTCAGTACTTCACGGTCTGCACGAAATCGGCACCGCTCAGCGCGCCGTCATGCATCCCGTTGCGCACCATGGCGTCGAGGATCACCTGCACATCTGCCGGCGTGACCGTCATGTCCATGTTCACGATCGGAAGGTTGAACTTCGTAGCCGTTTCCGGCGTCAGCTCCAGATACTTCACGGCCGCTTCCTCCATGACCTTGCGATCAGCCAGAAGCTCCTTGCGGGCGCGGTCCATCACATGCGCCACCTTCACGGCCGTTGCCTCGTTCGCGGCAAGCCACTCGTCGCTGGCAAAGAGCGCGTCGTTCATCAGCGGCTTTGACAGGTCGTTCAGCGTACCCGCCGCGACCTCGACGGCGCCGATCGCTGCGTTGCTGGTGATCGAGGCATAGAACGGGTTCACGGTGCAGGCAGCGTCGATGTTGCCGAGCTCCAGCGCGGCCTCCTGCTCGGGGAAGGGCAGCACCACCATCTCGATGTCGTCCTTTGTCAGCCCCGCCGAAGCAAGGTGATCGCGCCAGGCCAGATCGCACAATCCGCCGTTGGCATTGATGGCGATCTTCTTCCCTTTCACGCTGGCGATGTCGGTGATGCCCGAAGCCTTCGAGGCGAGCAGCCAGAGGAACTTCTTGTCGGGGTCCACTTCCTGGCCCAGTTGCAGGAACATCTTCAAGTTGACGCCATTGAGGCGTGCGTTGATCGGCGGCAGCGGCGCCGCATAACCGATGTCGGCATCCCCCGAAGCGACAGCGGCAACCGCAGCCGGTCCCGACTGGACGGGAACCTGCTCCACATCAAGGCCGGCTTCCGCGAAGTAGCCCATGTCCATGGCGTAAAGCGCCGGAAGCATCGAATCGGCCGCCAGATAGGCCATCTTCAGCTGCACATCCTCTGCCGCGGCAGGGTTCGCCAACGCCAGAAGTGTCGATGTCACTAGTGCGCCGGCGGCATCGCGCCAGGTGTTTTTCCGCATGTCCTGTCCTCCCAGTGGTGTAAATAATGATCTATCGGTGATAATAATATGGCAAGGTGCCCGTATTCTGTCAACTCGCCTGACGTGGGCTCGTGCGAACTGCCCGCGACCAGGTGGGGCTCCCCGATGCCTGGCTGCGGGCTGGCCTGGTGATGGGGCGGGATGGACAAGCAGGCAGGGTATGCAGACGCCTCGTCATGCGAGATGCCCTCAAGCGGAATGACGGCCACTGTCTGCAAGGCCCTGCGTTTCTCGAACGATGCATTTCATCGAGCGCAGTTTCGTTCGACCGGAGGATGAGCTGCGCACAGTGGCCCCAAGGACAAGTGCGACCCGCATCGTCCGTGAAAGGACAGACCGACCTCGCTCACTTTCCTTTGGCCAAGGTCTGCAAGACGAAGGTCAAGGCCGGGAAGCCGCGCAACCAGGTCCACTACCCTCGGCTCGCAGATGCCGGCGCTTCCGGGCTTGCGCGCCGATTGCGCCAAGCGGCGGCGGCCAGCGACTTATCCCCGCCGCCGAGGTCTTCCGCCAACAGGACGACCTGGCCAAGGTCGGCAAGCGATTGATCGTGCTCGGTCTTGGTAAGATGAACTACGATTGGGGCGTCGCGACCTAGGTCAGCACATCCCGCCAGGCGGCCAGCGCTGCGCCGGTACATTCACCCTCGACAATGCCGAGCAGAAGGCCGCCGCCCAGCCTGGCGACCAGGATGCTGTGTCCCTCGATCAGCGTCGCTCCCAACATGACGCAGACCGGCGCGCCCGGCTCCGGCGAGAGCAGGTCGAGCTGTCGATCGACCGCCTCGCGCTCGTCGTCGAGGAAGCCCTGGAGATGCGAGACCATCTCCTCCGCGCCGTTGGATCGGTCGTCGTCCGGGCCCCCCACGATAAGCCAGGCCTGAAGCCCCAATCCGATCGCCTCGGCCAATCCGGCGAGCCCTGCGCCCGGCGCGGCAGCCGAAGGGCGCTCTGGCGCGGGGGCGGGCACCGCCTCCTCCTCCTCGGCGGAATCGTCGGCGGCAAGGTCGTTCAGGTCGATCAGCACCAGATCAGCCAGCAAGGCGACCGGCAGCCCGACGCTGACCTCTTCGCCCCCGCGCCCGATGGGGCCGGAGGTGACGCGCAATTCGTAGCGCGGGGTGGCGACCGCCTGCATCAGCTTGATCAGGTCGTCCTTGTGCTCGTCCTCCAGCACCTCGGCCCCGAGGCAGCTTTCCGCCCCCGCCAGACCGGGCGCCGCCGTCACCCGCAGCACCCGGCGGCCCGACACGTCCAGCGTCAGGCTGGGGCCACCGGCGGAATCGAATTGTAGCGACCGGCCGAGCATCGTCTCGTTCGCGGCGCGCAGAAGCTGGGCCAGCGGGTTGCGGTCATCGGCTTCGGCAATCACCCGCGCCCCGCCGGCGGCAAACCGGATAGCCGCCTGCAAGCTGCGCAGGCGAGCGACGATGGGAAGCGTGGCCTTGTTCAACGGTTTGCCCGACCCCCGTCACGCGCCCCGTCACCCGGCATGGGTGATGCTTTCAAGCGTGTCGCGGATTTTCGCCACAAACGCGGCAAGGTCAATGCCGTGATCGCAGATGCAGCACAGGGCATCGGCGGGTTCGGTGTCCGAGCGCAGGAAGACCCGCACCGCATCGGCGCCCATGACCACTGCGCCCTGCGGCTCGCCGAAGGCCTCGACCGACAGCGAGAACAGCGGGTCGTCGAAGCTGGCCCGGGCTTGGTCGCAGAGCCGGTCGAGATGTTCCTGCGTGGTGGCAAGCGAGCCCGCGCTGGACAGGATCATCCGCGAGGACAGGTCGGCGAAGGCCACCAGCCGGGCCTGCGGAAAGGCCTTCGCCACGGCACCAAGGCTTTCGCTCACACCCAATTCCGCGCCTTTCCCGGCTTAGGACATCTTCACACGGCTGGCCGGCACCTCGCCGGTGCCGACGATGTTGTCGGCGAAAGTCACCAGCGCCGGGCCGGTCTCGGCGGTGGGGCGCTCCGTGCGCAGCAGACGCTCGGTCTTGGCCTCCACCCGGCGCGGCAGGATCTTCACCACCGGCGTGTTGCGGATCACGGTCAGCCGCTCGAAGGCCTCGGCGATCAGGCTCTGGCCCAGTTCCGTCTCGTCGCCCGGGTCCGGGGTGATCGCCGGCTTGTCGGCCTCGCCCGGCTCGGGGTGGCCCTCGTCGATGATGCGGTGGATGATGTCGAACAGCGCCTGGGTGAAATCCGCTGCGCCGCTGGAGCGCCATTTCTCGGCATCATCACCCGCGCGCATCGCTTGCAGAAGCGAGACCGGGAAGACTTCGGAGAACAGTCCTTCGGTTTCCTGCCGCACCCGTTTGACCACCTTCGCCCGGTCCTTCTCGCCGAGGATCTTGTCGAAGCGGGTGATCAGCAGGACGCTGTTCTGCCGCATTTCCTGCGGGAAGGTCGACCAGACGCCGGATTCCGACTGCCGCCAGGCCTGGGTGGCATGGGTGCACCACAGCACCGCATCGGCCAGGTGCGCCATCCGCTCCCAGACTTCCGACGACATCGACGGGTCGGAGATCCCCGGCATGTCGATCAGGTCGCAATAGCGCAGGATGTCGCTCTTCATGAAGATGCGGACGTGTTCGGTGGTTTCCAGGCTGACCCGGTCCAGCTCGGCCAGGTCAAGGTCATAGGCATGGCCGTCAAGGCCCATCGTGTAGGCGTCGTCGGGGCCGTAGGACAGCCAGACCGGCGGAAGCTGGGTCGCGGTCACCTTCTCAAGAAGCGGCCTCGCCCCCATCAGCACGTTGCAAAGCGTGCTTTTCCCTGAGCTGAACTCGCCCATGATGGCGATGCGGGGCTTGCGGGTCAGCGGCATTCCTCAGGTCCTTTCGTACCCTTTTCCAACCTAGTCGGCGTAGATGGCAAGTTCGTCCATGATGGACGCCAGGCATTCCTGCCGGTCTTCCCAGGCATTCACGCCGAAGAGTTCCTTCATCTCTTCCATCGAAATCTCGGAAGACGCCAGCGCGCTCATCAAGAGCTCGCGCTGTTCCTGCAGGAAGTCCCGCAGGGTGGCTTGCGTGCGTTCGCGGAAAAGCCCGATCTGGATCGTTTTCAGGTCGTTGATGATCGGGTCGGTCTCGGCGCGGATCAGCTTGTTGAAATCCTGCGCAAAGGCCTTGTAGCCGCGGCGTCGCTGCCACCACCCCTTCCACCAGCTGACCTGAAGGTCCAGCGCGATGGTCTGGCCCAGGTTGATCGGCGGCGGAATGTAAGAGACGACCGGGGTCTCGATCTTGAAGCCCTCGACCGTGATCGAGAAGGTCTGGCCGTAAAGGTCGGCGATCTTGACTGCGGTCTCGTTGTTAACCTCGGCTGCGATGCCGTGCATCTTCTTCAGCACGACCTGGTAGCTGGAGCTGAGCAGCATCCGCAGGCCCAGGGGGCTGTAGTGCCAGGTCGCATCCTCGCCGTTCGCTTGCAGATGCTCGATCAGGCTGTTCGTCGCGCGGTCCAGGAAGCGTTCGTAGCTCTGGTCGATCCGGTGGGTGAAGTCCTTGCAGACGTTGTTCGTCAGATGCGTCAGCTTCTCGACCGCGCCAAGTTCGATCTTGCGCAGTTCCGCGTCCAGCTGCTGCGGCGTCATCGTGCGGTTCAGCTGCCCGTCGGATTCCAGGATGCGGACCTGGTCGACCACGTCCAAGCTTTGCGCCAGGTTCAGCGCCTGACGCGAGGATTTCTGCAAGGCCTCGCGCACCGGGCCTTCGTACATCCGCTGCCCCAGCGCATCCAGAAGCGCCGGCACGCCCGAGGCATGCCACACCAGCTGCTCCGCCGACCAGCTGTCCATCTTGTCGGCAAAGGCGGCGCGGGTCCAGTTGATCGCCGACTCGGTCGAGTCGTCGGTCATCTCGTCGATCTTGCCTTCCAGCACCGCGTTGGCCCAATGGGCCGAGCCGTAGATGATGTCGATGTCCGGCGGAGCGTTGTTCTTCTCCAGGGTCTCAAGGATGGCCCGATGAATTTCCGGCACCTGACTGGCCGGGTCCGGCAGTTCGTCGATCCGGTTGACGAAGACGATGATCTCGCGCGCTTGACGATGGGCGATCAGGCGGATCAGCGCCATGTCCATCGTCGTCAGCGCCTGATGCGCCGACAGGACGACAATACAGGACCGGCTGTCGCGCACG
>NZ_JAEULO010000034.1 GCF_016793705.1 Tabrizicola sp. | reverse complement strand
GGGGTCTCTCATCATCACGACTGGCTCGACGCGCGGGGAATCAATGTCACAGCTGTAACGGTTTCCGCAGGCGGGCGACGACCCTCTTCCAGCCAACCCAACACCGTTTCCGCCATCCGCCGACCAAAACCGGCGATGTCGCAGCGGACGGAGGAAAGGGTAGGAAAGACCTGTGCGCAATCCTCGATGTCGTCGAAGCCGACGATCCTGAGCGAGGTCCCGACAGCGCGCCCAAGCTCGGCGCAGCCGGTCAGCAGGCCCAGTGCGGTCAGGTCGTTGAAGCAGAGGACGGCATCGACGGCGGGATGATCCTGTTGCAGACGGCGCGCGGCCTCGCGCCCGAAGGCGCGGCCGGGGCGACCGGGTAGATGGAGCGGGGTCAGGCCGCACGCAGCGAGCGTGTCACGGTAGCCCGACATGCGCAGTTGGGTGACGGCGCGGCCTTCGAGGCCGCCGACGAAGGCGATGTGGCGCGCGCCCTGGGAGAGGAGGTGTTCGGTGGCGAGGCGCGAGCCGGTCGGGTAGTCGGGGGCAGCGAAAGGGAAGCGGGTGCTGTCCACGACCCGACGCAGCACTTGCAGCGCAGGGACATTGGCGCGGGCGATGGCGTCGAAGGTCAGGGCCTCGTCGCCATAGGCGGGAGAGACGATCAGGGCGGAGACGCCGTGTTCCAGCATCGCGCCGACGACCTGGGCCTGCAGGGCGGGGTCTTCGTCGGTGTTGGCCAGCACGGTGGCATAGCCGCGCGCGGAGAGTGCCATCTGCAGGGAGGTGGCGAATTCGGTGAAGAACGGGTTCCTGAGGTCGTTGATCACCAGTCCGATCAAGCCGGCATTGGCGCTGCGGAGGTTGGCGGCGGCGCGGTTGTAGACATAGCCGAGTTGGACCATGGCGCGGCGCACGTCATCGCGGGTTTCCTGTTTCACCAGCGGGCTTTGCTGCAGGACAAGGCTGACGGTCGATTTGGAGACGCCCGCCAGCGTCGCCACGTCGATGATCGTCGGCCGTTTGTCCATCAGCTCTGGTCGATGCCGTGCAGGGAAAGGAGGGTGGTCATCCGCGCTTCTGCCAGATCGGGACGGGAAAGCAAGCCTGCCTGATCGGCCAGCCGGAAGACCTGGGCATAATGGGTGATGTCGCGCGAGGACTGGAAGCCCGCGGGCATGATGAAATGGGTCTGGTGGCCGTTTAGCCAGCTAAGGAAGGCGATGCCCGCCTTGTAGAAGCGGGTGGGCGCGCGGAAGATTTCGCGGCTGAGGGGGACGGTCGGGGCGAGCAGGCGGTGGTAGGTCGCGCTGTCGCCCTGCGCGAGGGCGTCCAGCGCCTGCGCTGCGGCGGGGGCGATGGCGGCGAAGATGCCAAGGAGCGCATGGGAATGACGGTTGCCGTCGCCCTCGATCAGGGGCGCGTAGTTGAAATCATCACCGGTGTAGAGACGCACGCCCGCGGGGAGGCGAGCGCGGAACTGCTCTTCGTGGGCCTGGTCGAGGAGTGAAATCTTGATCCCGTCCACCTTGGCTGGGTTTTCGGCGATGAGGTTGAGCACGAAATCCGTAGCCTGGGCGACATCTGTCGTGCCCCAGTAGCCGGTCAGCGCGGGATCGAACATGTCGCCCAGCCAGTGCAGGATGACCGGCTCGCGCGCCTGGTCGATCAGGCAGCGATAGACCGTGTGATAGGTGTCGGGCGTTGCGTCTATTGCAATGAAGGCACGCGAGACCATCAGGATGAGCTGGCCGCCTGCGGCCTCGATCGCCTGAGCCTGGTCAGTATAGGCGGCGAGAATGGCGTCGAGGGTGGCGAGGTCCGGTGCGGGTTTGTGGTCGGTGCCCGCCCCGCAGGCGACCCGGGGTCTAAGGGGATGGGCTTTGGCGGCCCGCATGGTACGCTGGATCAGCTCCAGCGCGGTGGGCCAATTGACGCCCATGCCGCGTTGGGCAGTGTCCATCGCCTCGGCGAGGTGGAGGCCCTGGTCCCAGAGCTGCTGGCGGAAGGCCAGGGTCGTGTCCCAATCGACGGCGGGTCGGCTGTCCCAGGGGTTCCTCTCACGCAGGGGGTCGGAGACGACATGGGCGGCTGCGAAGGCGGTGCGGGTGAGCGGGACCTTGGGCGCGCGGGGAATGAGGGGAGTGCCGCTCAGGCGGTAGGATTTCAAGCCCGCATCGGCGGTGGGGAGGGTCAGCATCAGGTGGCCTCTCGGACGGTTCGGAAAATGAGCGCTGACGCGCGAGCCTTTTGCCTCGCCTCTGCGCGCGAAACGCGCGCAACCGGCTCGGACGCCGGGGGCGCTTCGCCCCCGGACCCCCCGAGGATATTTGAGGACAGAGAATGATCATGGCGCGGTCGGCAGGTCGAAGACGAGGATGCCGTCGATTCCGCCCTGTGCTGCGGCGACGAGGGCGGCACCCACGCGCTGGTGGTCTGGGTGGGACTGATAGGCGGCAAGGGCTGCCCAATCGGTGAAGTCGACGGTGAAGCCGTGCAGGTAGCCGCGTTCGATCTGCTCGGGGCTTTCGCTGCGGCCGGAGTGGATGGCGAGGATGCCGGGGAGGCGGAGCGCGTGGAGGTCGGCGAAGATCGCGGTGATCTGGGCCTCGGTGACTTCGGGGCGGGCTTTGAGGAGGACGATGTGGCGGATCATCTTTGGGCTTCCTTGATCATGTCGGCGGCTTTTTCGGCGATCATGATGGTGGGGGCGTTGGTGTTGGAGGAGACGACGGTGGGCATGATCGAGGCGTCGACGACGCGCAAGTGCTCGATGCCGTTGAAGCGGAGTTGCGGGTCAACGACGGCTTCCAGGTCTGACCCCATGCGGCAAGTACCGGCGGGGTGGTGGTCGGTCTTGGCGTTCTTGCAGGCGTAGTCGATGTAGTCTTCGTCGGTCTTCACCGCCGGACCGGGGAGGCGTTCGGCGAGGATGAAGGGTTTCAGGGCGGGCTGGCGCATGATCTCTTGCGCGAGTTTGAGGCCCTTGATCGACATCTCGCGGTCGTAGGGGTCGGCCCAGTAGTTCGGGTCGATCAGGGGGGCGGCCTTCGGGTCGGCGGAGGCGAGGCGGACCGTACCTCGGCTGCGGGGGCGGAGGAAGGCGGAGTTCAAGGTGACGCCGCCGTTCGGCATGGCGGCGACACCGGCCTCGATGCCGGAGCCGAGGCCGAGGTGGAACTGGATGTCGGGCGAGCGGGCGGACGGGTCGGCGTACCAGAAGCCGCCGGTCTCGAAGAGGGAGGAGGCGACGGGGCCCTTGCGGGTCAGCAGATACTGCAGGCCCGCCAGCGCCGACCAGTGGAGTTTGGCGTAGCGGTCGTAGGTGTGCGGGCCGGTGCATTCGGCGATGACGAAAAGGTCGAGATGGTCCTGCAGGTTCGCGCCGACCTGAGGCCGGTCGAGGACGACGGGGATGCCGAGGCGGGTGAGGTCCTCGGCGGGGCCGATGCCGGAGAGTTGCAGAAGGCGCGGCGAGCCGATGGCGCCGGAGGCGAGGATGACCTCGGTGGTGGCGCGGAGGATGCCCTCGGGGGTTTCGACGCCGACCGCCCTGCCCTTTTCGGTGACGATGCGCAGGACTTGCGCGCCCGTCTTCAGGGTGAGGTTGGGGCGTTTCAGGGCGGGCTTCAGGAAGGCGGTGGCAGCGGAGGAGCGACGATACCAGCGCTGGGTCAGCTGGTAGTAGCCGACGCCGTCCTGGGTCTCGCCGGTAAAGTCGCAGTTCCTGGGGATGCCGATCTCGGCGGCGGCGGCGAAATAGGCCTCGCAGATCGGCAAGGGCGCGCGGGGCTGGCTGACGCCAAGGGGGCCGCCCTTGCCGTGAAAACGGTTTTCAAAGCTGTCGTTGACCTCAGACTTGCGGAAGTACGGGAGCACGTCCTCGTAGCCCCAGCCCGTGCAGCCCATCTGGCGCCAGTCCTCGTAGTCGAGCGCATTGCCCCGGGTGTAGAGCTGGGCGTTGATCGAGGAGCCGCCGCCGATCACCTTGGCCTGCGTGTAGCGGATCTGCATGCCGCGCATGTGGCGCTGCGGCACGGTCTGCCAGCCCCAGGATCCGATGCCCTTGGTCATCTTCGCGAAGCCTGCGGGCAGGTGGTAGAACGGGTGGCGGTCGCGGCCACCAGCTTCGAGCAGCAGAACCTTGGCGGCTGGGTTTTCGCTGAGGCGGGCGGCGAGAACGCAGCCTGCGCTGCCGCCACCGATGATGATGTAATCGTAGCCTTCGGTCATCTCTTAAAGTCTTTCGATGGAGAGCCCGCCGTCGACGGGGATCACGGCGCCGGTGCAGAAGGCAAGTTGGCCGGTGACGACGGGGATCGCCGCCTGGCCGATGTCAGTAGGTCGGCCCCAGCGGCCTGTCGGGACGAGGCCGCCTTCGATGAGCGCGGTGTATTTGTCCTTCACGCCGGCGGTCATGCCGGTCTCGATGATGCCGGGGCGCAGCTCAAAGACGCCAATGCCGTGCGAAGCAAGGCGGAGGGCGAGGGTCTGGGCGACCATGGCGGCGGCGGCCTTCGAGATGCAGTAGTCGGCGCGTTCGGGGCTGGCCCTCCGGGCGGAGACGGAGGTGACGAAGGTGATCGAGCGGTAGTGCGGGCTGGTCGTGGCGAGCATCCGTTTCGCCACCTGCTGAGCCAGGAAGAAAGCCCCGGTCAAGTTGATGCCCATGATCCAGTCGAGGTTTTCCGGCGTGATCTCCAGCATGTCACCACGGACCTTCGCCGCCACGCCGGCATTCTGGATCAGCGCGTCGAGCAGACCTTGGTCGCCTTCGATCCGATTCAGGAGCGTTGGGATGGCAGCAAGGTCGGCAAGGTCATGCTGATAGTAGCAGACCTCAGAGCCGAGCCTGGCCATGGCCTCGACGACCACCGGGTCATCCGCCGGGGGCAGCGAGGCGATGGCGAGGCGAAAGCCTTGCGCGGTCAGCGCCTCTGCGATGCCGAGACCGATGCCCTGCTGGCCACCGGTGACAAGCGCGAGGGGCTTCATGGCAGGGTCCGGGCGATGTGGTCGCCCGCGCGTAGAGCGAGGGCGGCGATGGTGAGCGAAGGGTTGACGCCGGCCGAGGTGGGCAGGACCGAGGCGTCGCAAATGTAGAGGTTGTCGAGGTCGTGGGTCTTGAGGTTCACATCGACCACGGAGGTCGCAGGGTTCGCGCCCATGCGGTTGGTGCCGCATTGGTGGCTGGGCTTTGACTTCGGAAAACCCCGCGCCAGGGTGATCGGCCAGCCGGCCCTGCGCATCGCCTGTTTCAGGCGTTTGACCAGCAGGTCATGCGCTCGGGTGTTGGTCTTGCGCCAGTCCAGCACGACCTCTCCGTTCTTCCACAGCACCCGGGAATTCGGGTCGGGCAGGTCTTCCGACATGGCCATGATGTGAATCGAGCGATCGGCGATCAGGCGCGAGAGCCAGAGCGGCAGGCCGCTCTCGCCCGCGAGGATCGGGCCGGTGATGCGGCCGAGCATCTGGATGTTGCCGAGAGGCTCGCCGTTCGGGCCGCCGGTCAGGTAGAAATCGTTGATCTGTATGGTCTTTTCGTAGGTCGTGCGGTTGCGGCGGAAGGGGTTCAGAGCGACCATGCCGGTGAGGTTGTGATTCATGAAGTTGCGGCCAACCTGATCGGAAGCGTTGGCAAGGCCAGTCGGGTGGTCGTCGTTGGCGGAGGCGAGGAGGAGAGCGGATGACAGGATAGCGCCCGCAGCAAGGACGACGACGGGCGCTGTCAGGATCTCTCGCACCCCTGACCGTTCGACCTCGACCCCGGTCACTCGGCGCCCTTCGGCAAGGATGCGGGTGACCTTCGTGCCAGTCTGCAATGTGACGTTCGGGTGCTTCAGCGCCTCGGCCAGACCGCAGCTTTCGGCGTCGGACTTTGCGCCGGTGGTGTCGGGAAAGGCGTCCCAGCCGGTCGGTGCGCGCTTCAGCCAGGCCTCGATGTCGATGCCGAGGGGAAGCGCGGAGACGTGGAGGCCCTGCGCGGTGAAGGCCCGGCGCAGATCGGCGATGTCGGACTCATCTGGAACCGGCAGGAAGGGATAGGGGGCCGAATGCGGCGGCTCGGTGGGGTCGCCCGACACGTCGCCCCGGACGCGGTAGAGGGTTTCGGCGCGGGAGTAGAAGGGTTCGAGATCGTCGTAGGAGATCGGCCAGCCGGGGGTGGTGCCGTCGATGTGGCGGAGGGGGCAGAAATCCTCGGCCCGGTAGCGCAGAAGGACGGCGCCGTAGAACTTGGTATTGCCGCCGACATAGGCGTAGTTGCCAGGGTGGAGCGGTGCGCCGGAGATGTCGCGCCAGGTCTCGTTCGGCTTGAAGTGGCCACGCTGGAAGATGGCGGCAGGGTCGCGAGCCTCGGGCGAGTCCTTGAGCCGCTCGCCACGTTCCAGGATCAGGATGCGGCGGCCGGTGGGGGCAAGGGCAGCAGCCAGCGTCGCCCCGCCCATGCCGGAGCCGATGATGATGACGTCCGGTTGCATCAGGCGGTGATCCGGTCCTCGGTCGCGGGATCGAAGGCGACGGCTTTCTCCATGTTCACCGCGAAGTCGAAGCTTTGGCCCGCTGCCACATTGGCGTCGGCGCGCATCCGGGCGATGGCGTCCTTCCCGGAGAGGGTCATGGTGACGAAGGTGTCGGCACCGGCGGGTTCGGTGACGGTGACGCGGTTTTTCAGCGCAACGATGTTGCCGGACTTGCGGTCGGCGCCCTCGGGGTCGGTGATCGCCTCGGGGCGGATGCCGAGGAGGATGGGCTTGCCCGCCCAGGCGACGAGGCCGGGCTGGCTGAAGCGCAGGTGCTGGACCTGGCCCTCGGCATCGGTGACGGCGGCGTGGGGCTGGCCGCCTTCCATCACCACGGTGGCGGGGATGATGTTCATCGCCGGGCTGCCCATGAAGGTGGCGACGAAGACGTTGGCCGGGGTGTCGTAGATCTCTTTCGGGGTGCCGAGTTGCTGGACGAAACCCTTGTTCATCACCGCGATGCGGGTGGAGAGCGTCATCGCCTCGATCTGGTCGTGGGTGACGTAGACGATGGTGGTCTTGAGGTTGTGGTGCAGCTTCTTGATCTCGGTCCGCATGTCAACGCGCAGCTTGGCGTCGAGGTTGGAGAGCGGCTCGTCGAAAAGGAAGACATCGGGGTTCCTGACCAGTGCCCGCCCCATCGCAACACGCTGGCGCTGGCCGCCGGAAAGCTGGCCGGGCTTGCGGTCGAGGAGGTGGTCGATCTGGAGGAGCTTGGCGACGGAGGCCAGCGCCTTGTCACGTTCGGGCTTCGGCACCCCGTGCATTTCGAGGCCGAAGGTCATGTTCTGGCCCACGGTCATGTTGGGGTAGAGCGCGTAGCTCTGGAACACCATGGCGATGTTGCGCTTGGAGGGGTGGACCCCGTTCACCACTCGGTTCTTGATCGCGATCTCGCCGCCGGTGATGGCCTCCAGCCCGGCGATCATGTTGAGGAGTGTGGACTTGCCGCAGCCGGAGGGGCCGACGAGGACCAGGAACTCGCCCTCTTCCACCGCGATGTCGACGCGGTGCAGCACCTCGACCTGGCCGTAGGATTTGGTGACGTTGCGGATGTCGAGAAAGCCCATCGGGTCAGCCTTTCACAGAGCCTGCCATCAGCCCGCGCACGAAGTAGCGGCCTGCGACGATATAGACGAAGAGGGTGGGAAGCGCGGCCAGGATCGCGCCCGCGAAATGGACGTTGTATTCCTTCACGCCAGTCGAGGACTGGACGAGGTTGTTCAGTGCGACCGTCATCGGCTGCGAGGTGCCGCCGAAGGAGACGCCGAACAGGAAGTCGTTCCAGATGTTGGTGAACTGCCAGATCACCGAGACCACCGCGATGGGGCCGGAGACGGGCAGGAGGATGCGCCAGAATATCCGGAAGAACCCGGCCCCGTCGATCTGGGCGGCACGGATCAGCTCGGTCGGGAAGCTGGCGTAGTAGTTGCGGAAGTAGAGCGTGGTGAAGCCGATGCCATAGACGACATGGACGAGGATCAGGCCGGGGACCGATCCGGCGAGGCCGAGCTTGCCGAGGACGACGGCCATCGGGATGAGGACGATCTGGAACGGAATGAAGCAGGAAAAGAGCATTAGCCCGAAGACCCAGGTATCATAGCGGAAGCGCCATTTGGTCAGCACGTAACCGTTCAGCGCGCCGACGATGGTGGAGATCGCGACTGCGGGAACGACCATCAGGATCGAGTTCAGGAAATAGGGTTTCAGGCCGGTCGGCTCCACCCCGATCTGGGCGGTGGACCAGGCGGAGCGCCAGGGGTCGAGCGTCCACGTGGACGGCAGCGCCATCATGTTGCCGCCGGTGATTTCCGGCAGCGGCTTCAGCGAGTTCACCCCCATGACGTAGAGCGGCAGGAGGTAGAAAAGCGCGAAGAGGATCAGGATTAGGTAGAGGAAGGCGCGGGTGGCGCGGCCCGTACTGACGGCGGTGTCCTGGGTGACGGCGCTCATACCTTCTTCTCCTTCAGCTCGGCGTAGAGATAGGGCACCATGATCGCCGCGATGGTCATCAGCATGATCACGGCAGAGGAGGCGCCGATGCCCATCTGGTTCCTTGTGAAGGTGTAGGAATACATGAAGGTCGCGGGCATCTCGGTCGCCCGGCCGGGGCCGCCGCCGGTCAAGGCGATGACCAGGTCGTAGGACTTGATCGCGAGGTGGGAGAGGATGACGAAGGCCGACAAGAAAGCGGGGCGGAGGAGCGGGATCACGATCCGCCGGTAAAGCTGCCAGTTCGAGGCGCCGTCGATCTGCGCGGCCTTCAGGATCTCGTTGTCGATGCCGCGCAGGCCGGCCAAGAACATCGCCATCACGAAGCCCGAGGTCTGCCAGACGGCGGCGATGACGATGGTGTAAAGCGCCATCTCGCCATCCTTGATCCAGGTGAAGGAGAACGACTCCCAGCCCCAGAGATGCATGATCTTCTCCAGCCCGATGCCGGGGTCGAGGAACCATTTCCAGGCGGTGCCGGTGACGATGAAGCTGAGGGCCATCGGGTAAAGGTAGATCGGACGCAAAACCCCCTCGCCCCGGATCTTCTGGTCGAGGAAGATCGCCAGCATCAACCCGATCAGCGTGCAGATCACAATGTAAAGCGTGGCGAAGATCGCGATGTTGATGATCGCGGTGTTCCAGGCGGGCAAAGCAAAGAGCTTCTGGTAGTTCTCGAAGCCCACCCAGTCGTATTTAGGCAGCATCTTCGAGCCGGTGAAGCTGAGCACGACGGTGAAGAGGATGAAGCCGTAGACGAAAAGAAGCGTCACAGCGAAGGAAGGGGCGAGGACGAGCTTTGGCAACCAGTCCTGTAGCTTCGTGCGGAAATCGGCCTCGGTCGGGGCCATCATCGTCCTCCCTCGGGTTCAGGCGGGCCAAAATCCTTCAGTAAGGATTTTGACAAATTCCTTGCTTAAGGAATTTGGGGCTGGGGGCGACCAGAGCCGCCCCCTTCTTTCAGGTCACTGCGCGGCGGCGACGGCTTCGGCCAGCGCGGCAGCGGCGGCTGCTCCATCGGCATACTCGCCGTTGAAGGCCGCAGTGATCACGTCATAGGTGGCGTTCTTCACCGCCGCAGGCGCGGCATGGCCATGCGCCATCGAGCCGTAGAGCGTGCCGGCGGTGTTGGCTTCCGCAAGGTCGACCATGCCCTTCTTGCCGCAGTCGTCGAAGGCGTCGTTCGGCACGTCGGTCCGCGCCGGGACCGAGCCCTTGACCACGTTGAACGCCGACTGGAAGGCCGGATCCATGATCGCCTTGGCCATTGCGACCTGTGCTTCCTGCTTGGCAGCGTCCGACTGGTTGAACATCGCGAACTGGTCGGAGTTGAACGTGACCGAGCCTTGCGTACCCGGGAAGCGGATGCAGACGAAATCGGTTCCGGGGACCTTGCCGGCCTTCAGGAACTCGCCCTTGGCCCAGTCGCCCATCATCTGCATCCCGGCCTCGCCGTTGATCACCATCGCCGAGGCCAGGTTCCAGTCGCGACCGGAGAAGTTGTCGTCAACATAGGAACGCAGCTTGATCAGACGATTGAAGGCTTCAGCCATCTCCGGCCCACCCAGCGCGGCGGGGTCGAGGTCGATGAAAGCCTTCTTGTACAGGTCTCCGCCCATGCCGAGCACCACGCCGTCGAAGACGGTGGCTTCCTGCCAGGGCTGACCGCCGTGGCCGAGGGGCGTGATCCCGTTTTCCTTCATCTTGTCGAGCACGGCCACCAGTTCGTCCCAGGTGGTCGGCGCGGCAAGGCCAGTGGCGTCGAGCGCGGCCTTGTTGATCCAGACCCAGTTGGTCGAGTGGACATTGACCGGGGCGGCGACCCATTTGCCGTCATAGGTCGAGAAGGCCTGGAGCGCGGCCGGAACAACCTTGTCCCAGCCCTCGGCCTGCGCCGTGGCGGTCAGGTCGGCGAGCGCCCCCTCGGCCGCCCAGTCCTGGATGTCGAAGCCAAGCATCTGCACGGCGGTGGGAGGATCGCCTGCCGTGACGCGGGCGCGGAGCGCCGTCATGGCGGCTTCGCCCCCGCCCCCGGCGACCGGCATGTCGACCCAGCCGGTACCGCCGGCGGCCAGATTGTCCTTCAGCACGTTCAAGGCGGCCGCCTCGCCGCCGGATGTCCACCAGTGCAGGACTTCAACGTCTTCCGCGAAACCAATCGATGTAGTCATCACCAGGGCCGCCGCGGCGGTCATCGTCTTTCCAAACAGGCGCATTGTGGTTCCTCCCGTTTTGCGCATCGTTGCCCGCCGTCAGCGGGGTCTTACCCAAGGCGCGCGCGTGCGGCCGATCCGCATCACCAGCGACTTGATCTCCATGAACTCGTCCAGGCCATGGCGGCCGATCTCGCGGCCAAGGCCGGATTGTTTGACCCCGCCGAAGGTGACCTCCGGAAAACCGTCCATCCAGGTGTTGGTCCAGACTGTGCCCGCCTGGGCAGCACGGGCAAAGGTAAGGCAGGTGTGGACATTTTCGCTCCATACCCCGGCGGAGAGGCCGTAGTCGGCATGGTTCACCAGATTCAGCGCTTCGTCCAGTGTGCGGAAGGTGAGGACGGCGAGAACGGGTCCGAAGACCTCCTCGCGGGCGATCGCCATGTCCGGTGTGACGCCGGTCACGACCGTGGGCTGGTAGAACTGGGGCACAAGGCCCGGCACCTCCAAGTGGCCGCCGCCAAGCACGACACTGGCCCCGGCCTCACGCGCGGCGGCGACGTAGCGGTCGATCTTCGCACCATGTTCCGGGCTGACGATGGCGCCGACCTGGGTCGCGGGGTCAAGCGGGTCGCCGAAGGCCACCTGCTTCGAGAGTTCCACGACCCGGGCAGCGAAGGCTTCGGCGATGTCCTCGTGCACGACAATCCGGCTGCCAGAGTTGCAACACTGGCCTGTGTTGAAATAGACGCCGAAGGTCACGGCATCTGCGGCGGATTCGAGATCGGCGTCGGGGAAGATCACCTGCGGGTTCTTGCCGCCAAGCTCCAGCGCAACCTTCTTCAGCGTGCCTGAAGCCGCCGCCGCGATCCCCTTGCCCACTACAGTGGAGCCGGTGAAGGTGATCATGTCAACGCGCGGATCCGAGGCAAGCGTTGACCCGACCGGCTGACCATGGCCGAGGACGATGTTGACGACGCCTGATGGAAGTCCTGCTTCGGTAAGGAGGTCCGCCAGCATCACGGCGGTTGACGGAGTCAGTTCCGACGGCTTGACCACGCAGGTGCAGCCCGCCGCAAGAGCGAAGGGCAGCTTCTGGGAAAGAATCCAGAACGGGAAGTTCCAGGGCGTGATGATCGAGACGACGCCGATAGGCTCCTTCAGCACCACCGCCAGCATGTCCTGGCCAAGCGAATTGTGGCTGTCGCCGTGCAAGGTGCGGGCAAGCGAGGCAGCGTAGCGCCAGAGGTCGGCGGCGCCCGAAACCTCGCCCCGCGCCTGGGTGATCGGTTTGCCGGATTCCAGTGTCTCGATCAGCGCCATGCGGTCCACGTTGGCCTCGATCAGGTCGGCGACTTTCAGCAGGACGGTGGCGCGGGCCTTGCCGGAAAGCCCGCTCCAGCGCCCGTCGTCAAAGGCGGCACGGGCGGCGGCGATGGCGGCTTCTGCATCTTTTGCGGTCCCGCGCAGCGAGCGGCTGACCACCGCCCCATGCGAGGGAGAGATCCGTTCGGTCCAGTCCGCCATCGCCTCCGGAGTAAATGCGCCATTGATCCAGTGCCGGTTGAGCCGGACCTCGGGAAGGGTTGCGCCAGTAGAAGGGATAATTGTCAGGTCGAGCATCTCAGGTTCCCGGAAATTCTGCTTTGCGCTTGGCTTGGAAGGCGGCCACACCCTCCTGCCGGTCGGCGCTGGCGGCGATGGCAGCAGAGCCGAGCGCCTCGATCAGCGCCGCTGAATCCTCGCCCTGGCCCGCATGGATCATCGCCTTGGTGATCTCGGTCGCGCGGGGCGAGAGGGTGGCGGCCTTTTCGGCGATCTCCAGCGCAGCCGAACGGACATCATCGGCAATCTCGGCAACGAAACCACAGGACAGAAGACGGCCCGCCCCGATCCGGCGACCGAAAAGGGCCATTTCCTTGACCATGCCTTCCGGGATCAGGCGGGTCAGCCGCTGCGAGCCGGACCAGCCGGGTACGATCCCCACCCCCGCCTCGGGCAGCGCGATGGTGGCTTTCGGGGTGATCACCCGGATGTCGCAGGCTGTCGCGAGTTCCAGCCCCCCCCCGAAAGCATGACCGTTCAGGGCGGCGATCGTGGGCTTGGCCAGACGGGCCAGCCGGTCAAAGATGCGATGCCCGCCGCGCACCCAGTTGCGGGCGAAATCGGCGGGGGAAAGTCCGCCCCAGGCGTTGATGTCGGCACCCGAGCAGAAGGCCTTCTCGCCCTCGCCCGTCAGGATCACGGCGCGCACGTCCGGGCGGCCCTCGATGACCTCCAGATGGCTGGCGAGCTGGCCCAGCATCTCCACCGTGAAGCAGTTGAGTTTGGCTGGGTTATCCAGCCGCAGCTCGGCCACCGGCCCAGCGATATGCAGACGAACACCGGTCATGGCTGCCACCCCATCGGGCCTTCGGCGAGAAGCGACAGCGGCATGGTGCTGGCATTCTCCGCCACCGTCACCCGGCCCTGGCTGGCGCCGACGATGTCCCGTGCGGGGTCGATGCCCGGCATGATCTCGGTCGCCACCAGCCCCTTGTCGGTCAGCCGGATCACGCAGCGTTCGGTGATATACAACACCTCCTGACCCTGGCCCCGCGCGCGGGTGCCCGAGAAGGTGACGTGTTCGACCTTCTCGACCATCTTGCAGAACTTGCCGGGGGCAGCGACGGTCAGGCCCCCCGCCCCGATCCTCACGTCGGCCCCCGCCTCGAACCAGCCGGAGAAGACGATCTTGCGAGCATGCGCGGTGATGTCGACGAAACCGCCGCAACCCGCTGTCAGATAAGGCTTTTTCCCCAGCTTCGAGACATTGACGTTACCCTCGACGTCGATCTCCAGGAACGACAGGAACGACAGGTCGAACCCCGCGCCCTGGAAGTAGATGAACTGCTGCGGCGAGGGGACATAGGCGTCGGCGTTCGAGGCACAGCCGAAGGCGAAGCCGGTCAGCGGCATCCCTCCCACCGCGCCCTGCTCGATGGCCCAGGTCACGGCTTCGGGGTGACCTTCCTCCAGCAGGATGCGGGGAACCATGGCGCTGATGCCGAAGCCAAGGTTGGCGGTCATGCCCGCCTTCAGCTCCAGCGCAGCGCGGCGGGCGATGACCTTTTCAATACCATGCTCGGCCAGGGTAAAGCTGGACCATGGCCGCATGATCTGGCCCGAGATCGCCGGGTCATAGCGGGTCTCGGTGGTCTGGCGCTGGTCGGGGTCAAGGACGATCAGGTCGACCAGGTGGCCAGGGACGCGAACGTCATGCGGACGCAAGCTGCCCTTGGCGGTGAAGCGGGAAACCTGGGCGATGACAAGGCCCCGGTTGTTGCGGGTCGCGATGGCCTGTTCCAGCCCGCCCAGATAGGCGCCTTCGTGTTCATAGGTCAGGTTGCCCCATTCATCTGCCGTGGTCGCGCGCAGGATGCACACATCGGGCGAAATGTTGGGAAAGTGTAGCCAGGTCTCGCCGCCGAATTCGACGCGGTGGACGATGGGGGCGGCCGCGCCCTGGGCGTTCATCGCGCAACCCTCGCGCCGGGGATCGACGAAAGTGTCCATGCCCACCCTGGTCAGGACACCCGGGCGGCGGGCGGCGGCCTCGCGGTGCATGTCGAACATGATCCCCGACGGAACATTGTAGGCGGCAACCCGATCCTCGACGATCATCTTCCAGATCTCTGGCATCGGGAGGTTGGAGGAGCCGGAGGGGTAAGAGCCGGCGAGAACCCGCGCCAGAAGGCCGTCCTGCGCGATCCAGTCCATCCCCTTGACGCCGTACATGTCGCCTGCGGCAATGGGGTGGAGCGTGGTGATGGCCTTCGGGTGACGCTCAGTGCGGAACCGCTCGCCCAACGCCTTCAGAACAAGATCGGGGCAGCCGAGCGCGGAGGAGGAGGACACCGTGACGACCGCCCCGTCGGCGATGCGGGCGACGGCTTGGGCGGCGGAGACGAGTTTGGTCATGCGATCCTCACATAGTCTACGGTCTGGCGGATGCCGGTGCGGGCGGCCTCGCGCACCGCCAGCGCAACGGCCAGCGAGGCAACGCCATCCCTGCCGCTCGCGGCGGGCTGACCCTTGCCCGCGATGGCCGAAAGGAAATCGGTGACACCCTGAACATAGAGGTTGTGCTGCGGATAGGGCACCGGCGCGCGGCCCTGCCCCGTGACCAGTTCGATCTCGCCCACGGGCAGTTGCGTCATCACGCCGCGTGCGAATATCGAGCCTTCGGTGCCATGCACCTCCAGCCCCGAACCCGCGAAGGGATGGGTGAAGCTTTCGTGCGACATGACCATCGTGCCCGAAGGCATGGTCCAGACCGACATCGCGCTGTCCTCTACCCCTTGCCCCATGCCTGAGACGGACATCTGCGCCACGACCGTCACAGGATCCTCACCCAGAAGGAAACGCGCGACATCGGCGTCGTGAACGGTGACGTCGGGAATCACCCCGCCACCCACCGAAGCGTCGTTGATCCGCCAGCCTTGCAGGTTCGCGGGCAGGTGAACGGCATGGAACAGGCGAAGTGACAACACGCGCCCGATGCGGCCAGAGGCTATGAGGTCGCGGATCGCACGATGCGAGCCGGATGCGCGCAGGTGGTGGTTGGTGGCGAAGATTAAGCCTGCCGCGTCTGCGGCGCGGACCATGGCGAATGCATCCTCGACCGTCATCGCAAGCGGCTTTTCGCAAAGCACATGCTTTCCCGCTTGGATCGCCGCCAGCGCTTGCGCGTGGTGCTTATCGTTGGTCGAAGAGATGTAGACCGCGCCGATCGTCGGGTCATCCAGCGCCAGTGCCAGCGCGGTGCCATGGGCCGGAATACCCTGCGTGCGGGAGAAATCTGCCCCGCGCGCCTCGGTCGTGCTGACCACGGCTGCGACCTCGCCCCCGGTTGCGCGGATGGCCTCGATCATGAACTGTTCGGCAATGGTACTTGCCCCGATCAGGCCCCAGCGCATGCTTTCCTCGATTTTTGGATCGTTCCAAGTTGATATTAGAACGATCCAAATCTTGTCAAGAACATCTTTTTGGAAACGAAGGTCAGCCTGTCAATGCCTGACTATCCGGCCCTGCTTGGGGGTTCCGCGAGAGCGGCACCCTGTCCAGATTCACTTAAGCTTGATGCAAAAATGCTTGCGGACTGGCTTTTCGATCTTCCAGTTGCCGGCGAAGCCCGGCTCCACCACGAAAGCATCCCCCGGCCGCAGCGTCACCGGGGGGGCACCATCAGGAGTGATCGTGATCTGGCCGTCGACCAGATGGACGAATTCGTAGAACTTGTAGACCGCGTGCCAGGTTCCGGGCGTCGCCTCCCAGGTGCCGCTGATCACGCTACCGTCCAGCGAGGTATGCTGCACCCAAGTCTTCATCGTTGGTGTGCCCTCGACCTTGGTCCAGCCCTCCAGGTCGGTCAGCATCGGCTCGGGGCCGGGGGCGGGGAAGCGGAAAACCATGTCGCTCATGTGAGTCCTTCCTGGGATCGCGGCGTTCTGTCCGATTGGTAGGCCGGGGCTGACAGGCTGTCCATAGCTGTGCAGTCCAGGCACCTGGTGGCTTCGGTTGAATCGATCCACCCAGATGCCGGAACTGAACCGCTAGTGTCTTGTGTTGGCCAGGGATTGCGTGAATCGCTTGGTCTTGCCGACGCCGAAAGCTTCGGCTGGCGGCAATTCCATGTCGATCTTGCCCTTGTGCATGAAGACAACCTTCGAAGAGACTTCGCGGGCAAAGCTCATCTCGTGCGTGACGAGCAACATCGTCCGGCCTTCGTCCGCGACACGCCACATCATTCACAAGGGGTGTGCGTGGTCATGCGCGGCCATGACGACACATCCCACAATCTTCCATCCACTCCTGCGAAAGGATCGGAATCGAACGCTTGGATGAACACATAGGCCGTGCGCGGGACGGATTTCCCTGCCAGAAGAGCCTGCCAAAGACCCGAAGAATGGTCTATCTCCTTCGCCAACCGGACTCAGGAAAGGGCCGCCATGTCGATCCGCGCAGCAAAGGCAAGTGAGGCCGAACATCTGGCACGCTTCATCAATATGGCAGCTGACGATCTGCCGCTGCACTTCTGGAAGCAATCGGTGGGACCGGACGGCGATCCCTGGGACTATGGCCGGGAGCGGGCCGCGCGGGAGACGGGGAACTTCTCGTTCCGCAATGCCTGGCTGGCCGAAGCAGAGGGCGAGGTTGCCGCCTGCCTCCTCGGCTACGCCGCTGACCCGGACCCCGCGCCCATCGATCCCGACACCCCGCCGATTTTCGTGCCGCTCTTGGAATTGGAGGCGTTGGCGCCGGGGTCCTGGTATCTGAACGTGCTCGCAACCTACACGCAGCATCGCGGCAAGGGCCTCGGCAGCGCGCTACTGGCCAAGGCCGAATCCATCGCGCGTGAAGGCGGCCATCGGATCATCAGCCTGATCGCCGAGGACACCCATCAGGATGCGCTGCGGCTCTACCGGGCGAAGGGCTATCAGGAGATCGCCCGCCGCCCTGTCGTCAAGGGCGACTGGCAGGTGGATGCCTCAGAGTGGATTCTCTTCGTGAAACCTGTCTGACTGGACGCCGTCCAGGGCCGTCAGTGACCCAGGATCTGGCTGAGGAACAGCTTGGTCCGCTCGCTCTTCGGGTTGTTGAAGAATTCCTTCGGCTCGTTCTGCTCGACGATCTGGCCCTGGTCCATGAAGATGACCCGGTTCGCCACGGCCTGCGCGAAGCCCATCTCGTGCGTGACGCAGAGCATGGTCATGCCTTCCTGCGCCAGCTCGATCATGGTGTCGAGCACTTCCTTGATCATCTCCGGGTCCAGCGCCGAGGTCGGCTCGTCGAAGAGCATGATCCTGGGCTTCATGCACAGAGACCGCGCGATGGCCACCCGCTGTTGCTGCCCGCCCGACAACTGGCCGGGATACTTGTGTGCCTGCTCCGGGATCTTGACCTTGCCCAGGAAGTACATCGCCGTTTCCTCGGCTTCCTTCTTCGGCACCTTGCGCACCCAGATCGGCGCCAGCGTCAGGTTCTCCAGAATCGTCAGATGCGGGAACAGGTTGAAATGCTGGAACACCATGCCCACTTCCGACCGCACCTTGTCGATGTTCTTCAGGTCGTTTGTCAGTTCCGTCCCGTCCACCACGATCTGCCCCTGCTGGTGTTCTTCCAGCCGGTTGATGCAGCGAATGAGCGTCGACTTGCCCGACCCAGACGGCCCGCAGATCACGATCCGCTCGCCTTTCATCACCGTCATGTTGATGTCGCGCAGGACATGGAACTGCCCGTACCACTTGTTCATGCTCGTGATCTGGATTGCGACCTCGTCCGAGACCTGCATTTTTGCTGCTTCTGCCATGATGTGCCCTTAGCGATGATCGGTCTTCAGCTTGCGTTCGAGATACATGGAGTATCGCGACATGCCGAAGCAGATGACAAAGAAGATGACGCCGACAAAGATGTAGGGCTCCCAGTAGATGCCCTTCCAGTTGATGTCGGCACGGACGATTTGAGTGACGCCCTTCAAGGGATCCATCAGGCCGACAAAGGCGACCAGCGTGGTGTCCTTGAAAAGCCCGATGAAGGTGGAGACGATGGCCGGAATCGACACCTTCAGCGCCTGCGGCAGGATGATCAGCCGCTGCGCCCGCCAGTAGTCCAGCCCCAGCGCATCCGCCGCCTCGTATTGCCCGCGCGGAAGCGCCGCCAGCCCACCCCTTATTACCTCGGCCAGGTAGGCGGCGGCGAAGAAGGTCACCAGGATGATCACTCGCAGGATGATGTCGAAGTTGGTGCCCGGCGGCAGGAAGTACTGCAACAGAAGCGAGGCGGTGAAGAGCAGCGTGATCAGCGGTACGCCCCGGATGAACTCGATGAAGCCAACCGACAGCGTCTTGACGATCAGCATGTCCGACTGGCGGCCTAGCGCCAAGAGGATGCCGATCGGAAGCGAGAAGGCGATGCCGGTCACGCCGATGACGATGGCCAGCAGGAAGCCGCCGAACTGGTCGGAGTTGATGGATTGCAGGGCGAAGGGCAGCACCCCTTGCACCACCGATACAACGGGACCCTCTGCGTAAAGCCACCAGAGCACAGCCACGACGATGCCGACTCCGGCGGCAGGCGCCAGCCCGATCATGGGCGAGGCCAGGCGGAAGACGGCGTAAAGCACACCGAACCCCGCCATCGCCACGATGGGCGACCAGACCGACCCGCCCCACAGAAGCCAGAAGCACAGCGCCGGATAGATCAGCGTGAACCAGAGGAGCCTGCCCGGCTGCATCTGCGCCAAGGCGAGCATCCCGAGCACAAGGGCGATGGCCAAGGCGAAGGGTACGCCCGGCGCTCCGGCGAGATAGAGCGTTATCAGCAGGAAGACCAGCACAGCGCCCAGAAGCACGGTCAGGCTGCGCTTCTGCCCGGCGAACAGCACCGGCGCCAGCGCGCCGAACAGCAGGCCGAAGGCGAGGATTGGCCGCCACCACTGGCTCGGCGGGTAGAAGCCGAACAGGAACTGGTGCCAGCGTTCGCGGATCATCGCCCAACAGGCGCCGGTCGCGCCCTCACCGGCGTTTGCTGCAACGATCTGTCGGCACTCGCCCAGCGACGAGGCGTTCCAGACCGAATTCAGCCACCAGGGCAGCGAGGAGGAGACCAGCCACCAGATCGCGACGACGCCGAGAACGGTCAGGGCGATGTTCAAGGGTGTCGAGAACAGGTTCTCGCGCAGCCATTTCACCGCGCCGCGTTCACCCACCGGGGGCGCGACGGGCGGCAGCATGGTGTCGCGGACGAAGGTGACGGTTTGGGCATGCGTCTCGCTCATCTCAGCGCGCCTTCAGCTGGACGGATTTGTTGTAGAGGTTCATCACCGTCGAGATCGACAGGCTGATCGTCAGATAGATCAGCATCATCAGCAACATGCATTCCAACTCGCGCCCGGTCTGGTTCAGCGTGATGCCCCCCAGCGTTCCGCGCAGGTCCAGATAGCTGACCGCGATCCCCAGTGAAGTGTTCTTGGTCAGGTTCAGGTACTGGCTGATCAGCGGCGGGATGATGACCCGCAGCGCCTGCGGCAGGATGATCAGACTCATTGTGCGGTTCGGGCGCAGGCCCAGCGCGAAGGCGGCCTCGCTCTGTCCACGGCTGATCGCCTGGATACCGGCCCGCACGATCTCGGCGATGAAGGCGGCAGTGTAGAGTGTCAGCGCGATCAGAAGCGCGGTGAAGCTGTGCGCGACCAGGATGCCGCCTGCGAAATTGAAGCCCTTGAGCTCCGGGATTTCCAGGTGGAACCCCATCGCCACCAGAAGCGCGATCACCGGGGCGAAGAGTACGAGTATCGACTTCCACCAGGTCACGGGTCGCAGACCCGTCGCCGCCTGCGCGGCGCGGGCGGAGGCGAGGATGCGGCGATTGACGAATACCGAACCGGCGATCACCGCGACCACGGCCCAGAAGGTCAAGTTCAGCGTCATGAAGCCGAGGTCGAGCGTACCCAACCCGCGCTCGAACAGCGGTGAGGGAATATTCGTCCCCCGGTTCGTCACGGCAACGGTGTCGAAGAGTATCATCGAAGCATTGGGCGCCTCGCCGGCAGCTTCCATCTCGTCGGTGACTCTGAAGTCCCTCGGCAAAGGGGTCACCTCAGACAGAATGACGTAGGACAGCAATATCCAAAGCAGAAGCGGCACGTTGCGGAAGGTCTCGACATAGATCGTCATCAAACGGCTGACGAGCCAGTTGTTCGACAGCCGCAACACGCCCACCACCACGCCCAGTATCGTGGCGAAGATGCAGCCCAGGAAGGCGACGACCAGCGTATTGATAAGGCCCACCAACAGCGCACGGAAATGCGTGCTGTCGTTGGTGTAAGGGATCAGCTGCTGACCGATGTCGTATCCGGCCCGCTGCCAGAGAAATGCGTAGTTGAACTCTTTTCCACGCGCCGCCAGGTTCTGCACCGTGTTGTTCAGAAGCCAGGCCACCGCCAGAGCGAACAGCACCAGCACGACCAGCTGGATCGTGTAGGATCGATATCGCGTATCGTAGATGAGCATCGAGAGCCGAAAGCCATCTTTCGGCACGTCCGTCGCCATTGCCATGGCTACCCCCTGTTTCCCGCAGTCGGCCCCGAGTTTCCGGTGGCAACGAGGTCGAGCCTCAGACTTTCAGGCCATAGTTTGAAAGAGAACGGGGGCGCCCGAAGGCACCCCCGAGAACCGATCAACGGAAGGGCGGAGCGTATTGCAGCCCACCCTGGGTCCACAGCGCGTTCAGGCCGCGGGCCAGGTTGATGGTGGTGCCTTCACCGATGTTGCGCGAGAAGATCTCACCATAGTTGCCGACGGCGGCGATGGCGTTCTTGAAGGCCGCGTTGTCAAGGCCGAACTTCGCGCCCATGTCACCCGAAGCGCCCAGGAGACGCTTCACCTCTTCATCGGTGGACGAGGCAAGCACTTCCTCGACGTTGTCCTTGGTGATCCCCTTCTCTTCGGCGATCAGAAGCGCGTAATAGGTCCAGCGCACCACATCGCCCCAGTTGTTGTCGCCATGACGGACGACCGGGCCCAGCGGCTCTTTCGAGATGATCTCCGGCAGGATGATGTGGTTGTCCGCATCCGGCATGGTCGCGCGGCTGGCGGCCAGACCCGAGGCGTCGGTGGTGTAGGCGTCGCAGGCACCGGCCAGATACTGCCGCTGCGCTTCCGAATCGTCGGCCACGGTGACGGGCTGGTAGGTGATGTTGTTCTGCTTGAAGAAGTCGGCCAGGTTCAGCTCGGTCGTGGTGCCGGTCTGGATGCAAACGGTAGCGCCGTCCAGTTCCTTGGCCGAGGAAACGCCGAGGTCCTTCTTCACCATGAAGCCCTGGCCGTCGTAGTAGTTGACGGCAACGAAATCCAGCGCCAGTTCGCTGTCGCGCGAGGCGGTCCAGGTCGAGTTGCGGGCCAGCATGTCGACCTCGCCCGATTGCAGCGCGGTAAAGCGGGTCTCGCCGGTGGTCGGGATGAACTTGACCTTGTTCGGGTCGCCCAGAACCGCCGCTGCCACGGCACGGCACAGGTCGACGTCGAAGCCTGACCAGTTGCCGCTGGCGTCCGGATTGCCGAAGCCGGTCAGGCCGGTGTTCGACCCGCACAGCAACTCGCCGCGCGCCTTGACGTCGTCAAGCGTGCCGGCCAGCGCCATTCCCGAGACCAGCGTGGTGGCCGCGAGAGCGCCGAAGAATACGGATTTTTTCATTCTTACCTCTTCCTGAGTAGACGGCCCTTCCGGGGCCTGTGTTCTTTTTCGGTGCGAATGGATCGCACCCTTGGGTTTTTGCAGGGGGCTTCACCCCCCACTGTCGCCAGTTTCGGCGAAAGCGCTTTTGTTGGTCAAGCGCGCACTGAGGATTTCCGGAAAAATGCCTGTTTTCGTTGGGTTACTTCGGTCAAACAGACATTCCATTCCCGGTTGCCCGCTCCTTGGGCAATAATGTTACCCACACAATCCGAAGAATCGGTCGGCCTGAAGGAAAGCCGCCTGTTTGCGCGCTGCGACTTCGGCTGCTTCCGCGTCTTCACCCCAGAGCGAAATCTGCCAGTCCTCGTCAATCCGCGATAGGGTCCAGGCCTCTCTGGCGGCCAGTCGACCCTCCGTCACGGCAAGACCCAGGACCAGTGAGCCCGAGAGGGCCACGAGGTCATGGAACGCCGAAAGCTGGAAGGGATCGAGCTCGCTCACCCGCCGGTGCAGGATCGCAAGGCTCTCTGGCGGCTGGTTGACATGCATAACCCCTGTCGTGACCAGCAGCGGCGCGCCCAGCGCCTGCGCGGCCCAATCCAGCAGCGGGTCCCAGGCCTCCGCCTGCCGCGCCACCAACTCGAGCGGGCCCTCGGCGCGATAGCACAGAAGGTCCGTCGCTCCATAGGCCGCCAGCATCGCCGCCACCTCGGCCGGTCGCGGCGAAACCTTGTCGATGGCCGAATTGGCAGTGCGGGTGAAGGGCATCGCCTCCGGGTCGACCCTGCCCTCCTGCGCCTGCCATTCCGCCGCCACCGCCTCGGCCAGTGCCCGTGTCGGCAGCACCAGCGGCGCCTTCAGCGGCGTGCGGACCGGGCGGGCGTCCAGATGCACGGTGAAGCCGGCCTCGACGGGAACGGCGGTCGCAGTTGTCCAGAAGCGGCGGGCCGACCAGCCGCTCACCGGATCACCTCGAACGGGTCGGCGGGGACGTCGTCTTCCTTCCAGTCCAAAAGCTTCCAGGTCCGCGACATATGCTCCGGCAGCGGCGCGGTGAAGGTCATCGGCTTCTTGGTGATCGGGTGCTCGATGGTCAGGCTGCGGGCATGGAGGTGCAGCTTCTTCGACAGCTCTCCCCCCGCCCCGGCGCCCCAGCCGTCGCCCAGGTTCTCGGTCTCGCTGCCTCCATACTTGCCGTCCCCGATGATCGGATGCCCGATCTCGGCCATATGCGCGCGCAACTGGTGGGTGCGGCCCGTCACCGGCTCCAGTGCCATCCAGGACAGGCGCGAGCCGAGGAACCACAGGGTGAAATAGTCGGTATGCGCCCGCTTCGCCTCCGGATGATCGGCCATCTTGGCGGGATGGACGCAGAGCATCTTCTCGCCCTCGCCCCCCCTTCCCCGGCCCGGCGCCTTCTCCAGCGCGAACTTGATGGAGCCCTGCTTGGGATGCGGCACCCCTGCGACGACCGCCCAGTAGATCTTGCGCGCCGCGCGGTGACGCAGCGCCTCGGACAGCGCCCGTGCCACCCGGTCGGTGCGCGCCAGCATCAGCACTCCGGACGTGTCCTTGTCCAGCCGGTGCACAAGCTTGGGCTTGTCCTTGTAGCCGAACTTCAAGGCCTCGGCCAAACCATCGACATGCCGGTCGCCCTGACCGGAGCCGCCCTGCGACGGCAGGCCTGCGGGCTTGTTCAGCACGATCAGATGCTCATCCTTGAACAGAATGGCCCCCTGGATCATCCGCGCATCCGCAGCCGAAACGCCCTGCACCCGCGCCTCGGTCCGCGGGGCGGCATCGGGCAGCGGCGGAACCCGCACCGTCTGGCCCGGAAGAACGCGGTCCGACGCTTTGACACGCCCGCTGTCGACCCGGATCTGCCCGGTCCGGCACAGTTTCTCGACGGCAACCTGGTTCAGCTGCGGGAATCGGCGGCGCAGCCATTTGTCCAGCCGCTGCTCGCCCTCATCCTCGGTCACCGTCAGCATCTGGACGCTCATGTCAGGCTCCGGGCTATGGCCACGCCAAGTGCTACGGCGATCAGGGAGAGCGCAACCGAGGCCAGGACATAGGCGGCAGCCTGCACCGGCTGTCCCTGCTGCATCAGCTTCAGCGTGTCCAGCGAGAAGGCCGAGAAGGTGGTAAAGCCGCCCATGACACCGGTCATCAGGAGCAACTGCCAGCCAACGCGGGCGTCGAGCAGGACGAAAAGCACCCCGATGGTAAGGCTGCCCAACACGTTGACCCCCGCCGTCCCCCAGGGTGCCCCCAAGGCTGCGATGAACAGGTAGCGCAGCACCGAGCCGATGGCACCACCAAGAGCGATGAGAGGAAGAGTCTGGGACATGGGTCTCGTTTGCGGCGGGAGGGTCTGATTGTCAATCCGGGGCCAGGGATTGCCTGCCTCCTGCCAGTCCTGCGTTGTCCGGGATCACCCGTCGTGGCGTTTGGACCGGAGCTTGGCGAAATACTCCACCCGCTTCTTCAGCTCGCGCTCAAACCCGCGTTCTGGCGGCAGATACCAGACCGGCCGCTTCATGCCCTCGGGGAAATAGTTCTGCCCCGAAAACCCGTCCTCGGCGTCGTGGTCATAGGCATAGCCAGCGCCATAGCCATGGTCCTTCATCATTCGCGTCGGCGCGTTCAGGATGTGCTTCGGTGGCATCAGGCTACCCGTCTCCCGCGCCGCCCCGCGCGCCGCCTTGTAGGCCGTATAGACCGCATTCGATTTCGGTGCGAGCGCCAGATAGACCACCGCCTGTGCCAGCGCCAGCTCCCCCTCGGGCGAACCCAGCCGCTCATAAGTCTGCCATCCGTCAAGACAGATCGCCTCGGCCTGCGGATCCGCCAGCCCGATGTCCTCCACCGCCATGCGGGTGATCCGCCGCGCCAGGAAGCGGGGGTCCTCACCGCCCTCCAGCATCCGGGCGAACCAGTAAAGGGCGGCATCCGGGTCCGACCCCCGCACCGATTTGTGCAAGGCACTGATCAGGTTGTAATGCTCATCCCCCGACTTGTCGTATTTCGCCGCCCGCCGCATCAGCCGCTGCGAAAGTTGGTCGCGGGTCAGCGTGCCCTCGACTTTCCAGGCCGCAACCTGCTCGATCAGGTTCAGAAGCGCCCGGCCGTCGCCATCAGCCATCTCCAGCATCGCCTCGCGCGCCTCGCCCTTCAGGGGCAGTGCCCGGCCCAGTTCCTTCTCTGCCCTTTGCGCCAGGCGCTCCAGGTCAGCCAGGGAAAGCCGCTCCAGCACAATGACTTGGCTTCGCGACAGAAGCGCTGCGTTCAGCTCGAAACTTGGGTTCTCGGTCGTCGCTCCGACCAGCAGGATCGTCCCGTCCTCCATATGCGGCAGGAAACCATCTTGCTGCGCCTTGTTGAAACGGTGAATCTCGTCGACGAAAAGCAGCGTCCCCTTGCCGTTCTGCCGACGAAGCTTCGCCGCGTCGAACACCTTCCGCAGTTCCGGCACTCCGGTGAAGATCGCGCTGACTTGCACGAAATGCAGATCGGTCTCATCGGCCAGCAAGCGCGCGATGGTTGTCTTGCCCACCCCCGGCGGACCCCAGAGGATCAGCGAGGACAGGGACCCCGCCGCCAGCATTGCGCCCAACGGGCCGTCGCGGGACAGGACCTTCTCCTGCCCGATCACCTCGGACAGCGATTTCGGCCGCAGCCTGTCGGCCAGCGGGCGGGGGCCACTGGGGCGAGACCCGGCGTCGGGCGTATCGAAGAGATCGGCCATCACTCTCCTTCAGGGCGACGGACGTCAGAGCATGGTGCATTCGACCGCGCGGCGCTTGCAGGACACGTCCTGCGCCACAGCCGCCGGGACCGAGCCCATCTCCGGCCCGGCGTCAATGCATCTTGGCAGCAAGGTTGATCGTGACGCAGACGCAATCCAGCCCGTCGAAATTCAGGATCGGCCCGGCGGGTTCGCATTCCAGGCCCACGCGGCGACCGATCCGTCGCGAGGCTTCCGGGATCAGCCCCAGGACCGTGGTCGCCCCCAGGTCTCGTGCGGCGTTCACCATTTCCTGGCGCAGTTGCAGTTGGACCCGCAGACGGATGGCCGCCGGAACCGCCTCGGACACGAAGACCCGGCTGCTTTCCCAGATGTGGTCCGCCACCGGGGCAGGCATGTCCAGCAGGTTGCTCGGGATGGTTTCCAGCAGGCCGCGCTGCGCGTCGCGGATCATGTAGCTGTAGATGCCGCAGCGGTGGGTCGTCGGTGTCAACCGGATGCCCGCCAGCACTTCGCCATTCTCATGCACCGCAACCCAGCGGCTGGCCGGAGTGTCGTACTGATCGAATTCCATGCCGTTCGATTGCGGCAGGTCCCACTTGTTGTGCTGGATGAAGGCGCGATGGCGCGCGCGGAACATGTTGGCGAACAACTCGCCGTGGTTATGCAGGTTCTCGTAAGAGAGGGTCGTGACTTCCATTTTCGTCTCCTTCTTTTGTCGTTCGACGGCCAGAGGAAGACCAGACACACTTCAGAGCAGACGGTATTCGCGCGCCTTTCTCAGAGCCTCCGCTGCGGTTCGAGCCTCAAGCCTGATTCGTGCCGAGTTCAGCCTTGCCTTGAAGGCACTTTCCGAGATCCCGAGTTTTGCCGCGGCAGCAGTGTGACGGTCCCCATTTGCAATGCATTGCAGCGCTTCGATTTGCGCTTTCGTCAGTTCCGAGGGTGGTTTCGCCGCGATATGCAGGCGCGCAGTGATATCGGCCAGACGTTCCATCTCTTCATCGGTGAACTCGCGGTCGTTCCGGGTGATCCCGGCCATCGAGCGCGACGTAATGGGGCCGTAGGAAGATACCGCGCCATAGCGCATGCCGTAGCTGGCGGCCTTCTTCAATAGATCGAACGGGTCCGGAAGCGGGATTTCGCTCCATCGGCGTGTTCCTGTGGTTCCAATCCCCCAGAAGATCACCGGATCCCTCAGATAGTAGGAGTGCGAATTGTAATACTCGACCCATGCTTCGGGGTAGCGACTGTGATAGATCAGCGGGCTGGCGAAGCGGATGTGCAGACCAACGGCATATCCCTGCGGCGCCAACTCTCCCAGTTCTTCGTAAAGCTCGGTCAATCGTTTACTCTGTGACATCGACACGGTTGTTCCCATCTAGTGTCATCTTCAACCTCAGGAACCAGTTTTCAAGCGTTACAGCAACTTATCATAGAGATTTGGGGCACCCGGGACAAAACGCCACCCCTTCAATGACCAAGGCCCGCCAGGTGGCGGGCCTTGAGTTACGGGATGCGTGCAACCGAAGGTCAGGCGTTTTCCGCCGATTCGGCCCGCGCATGGTCAGCAGCGCCCTTGGCCGAGGTATCGCGGTCGACGAATTCGATGATCGCCATCGGCGCCATGTCACCATAGCGGAACCCGGCTTTCAGGATGCGGACATAGCCGCCCTGACGGTCCTTGTAGCGCGGGCCGAGGATCTCGAACAGGCGCGCGACATGCTTGTCTTCCTTGAGCTGCGCGTCGGCCTGGCGACGGGCGTGCAGATCGCCGCGCTTGGCAAGCGTGATCAGCTTCTCGACGATCGGGCGCAGTTCCTTGGCTTTGGGCAGAGTCGTCTTGATCTGCTCATGCTCGATCAACGAGCCGGCCATGTTGGCGAACAGCGCCTTGCGGTGTTCGTGGGTACGGTTCAGGCGGCGGTAGCCGCGGGCGTGACGCATGATGGTCTCCTTACGTCTTTATACTTTGTGTTGCCGCCCGTGCGTGCGGTCGGCGTCGTTGGGGCGGGATTGCCCAGGGTTCCCCGGATCAGCCCGGGCATTTCGTAAGCCGGTCTGAAGCCCGGCCTACGTAGGTCGGGCTTCAGACCGACGCTTAGAATTGGTCCTCGAACCGTTTCGCCAGGTCCTCGATGTTCTCCGGCGGCCAGCTTTCGACGTCCATGCCAAGATGCAGGCCCATGCCCGAGAGCACTTCCTTGATCTCGTTCAGCGACTTGCGGCCGAAGTTCGGGGTGCGCAGCATTTCTGCTTCGGTCTTCTGGATCAGATCGCCGATATAGACGATGTTGTCGTTCTTCAGGCAGTTGGCCGAACGGACCGAAAGCTCCAGCTCGTCCACCTTCTTCAGCAGCAGCGGGTTGAACTCGAGCCCCGAGTCGATCTCGCCGACCTTGGCCGATTCCGGTTCCTCGAAGTTGACGAAGATCGACAGCTGGTCCTGCAGGATGCGCGCGGCATAGGCCACCGCGTCGTCCGGCGTCAGGCTGCCATCCGTCTCGATCCGCATCGTCAGCTTGTCATAGTCCAGCACCTGGCCCTCGCGGGTCGGGGTGACTTCATACGACACCTTCTTCACCGGCGAATAGATCGCGTCGATCGGGATCAGACCAATCGGCGCATCTTCCGGGCGGTTCTTGTCGGCCGAGACATAGCCCTTGCCGGTGTTCACGGTCAGCTCCATGAACACGTCGGCGCCTTCGTCCAGGTGGCAGATCACGTGGTCCTTGTTCAGGACCTCGATGCCGTTCGATTCCGAGATCTCGCCCGCCGTCACCACGCCCGGCCCCTTGGCCGAGATCGACAGCCGCTTCGGCCCGTCCACATCCATCTTGATGCTGACGCCCTTCAGGTTCAGGACGATGTCGGTCACATCCTCGCGGACACCGGCGACCGACGAGAACTCGTGCAGCACGTTGTCGATCTGGACGGAGGTGATCGCCCCCCCCTGCAGCGAGGACATCAGCACGCGGCGCAGCGCGTTGCCCAGCGTCAGGCCGAAGCCACGCTCCAGGGGCTCGGCGATGACCGTCGCGACGCGGGCGGCATCGGCCCCCGGACGCACGACCAGCTGCGTCGGCTTGATGAGTTCCTGCCAGTTCTTGTGGATCATTCTGAAGCCCCTATTCTTGTCCGCTGCCGATGTCCGAAAGCTGGCGGACGCCCGAGGATCGTAAACGACGAAAACCGGGCCGTGAGGGAACATCCCCCACGGCCCGGCCGAAATCAGTGCCTTAGACGCGGCGGCGCTTCGGCGGGCGGCAACCGTTGTGCGCCAGCGGGGTCACGTCGCGGATCGAGGTGATCTGGAAGCCAACGGCCGCCAGGGCGCGCAGCGCCGATTCACGGCCCGAACCCGGGCCCTGCACTTCGACTTCCAGCGTGCGGACGCCATGTTCCTGCGCCTTGCGGCCCGCGTCTTCGGCAGCCATCTGGGCGGCATAGGGCGTCGACTTGCGCGAGCCCTTGAAGCCCATGGTGCCCGAAGACGACCACGAGATCGCGTTGCCCTGGACGTCCGAGATCAGGATCTTGGTGTTGTTGAACGACGAGTTCACATGCGCCACGCCGGCGGCGATGTTCTTGCGTTCTTTTTTCTTCGTGCGGGCGGTCTTGGTATCACGTGCCATATCTCAAGACCCCTTATTTCTTCTTGCCGGCAATGGCCTTCGCGGGGCCTTTGCGGGTGCGGGCGTTGGTGTGCGTGCGCTGGCCGCGAACCGGCAGGCCCTTGCGGTGACGCAGGCCACGGTAGCAGCCAAGGTCCATCAGACGCTTGATGTTCATCGTGACTTCGCGGCGCAGGTCGCCCTCGACGGTCAGGTTCGCGTCGATGTACTCGCGGATCGCCAGAACCTCGCTGTCGGTCAGCTGGTTCACCCGGCGGGCGCGGTCGATCTTCAGCGCCTCGCAGATTGTTTCGGCCGTGGTCGGCCCGATCCCGGTGATGTAGGTCAGCGCGATCGGAACCCGTTTCGCGGTCGGAATGTTGACGCCAGCAATACGTGCCAAACGTGTCGTCCTTCTTCGGTTGCGGTTCCGTAGTGCCAGAACCTTTTTTCACAACACCGCACGGGCTGTTCACCCGGCGATACGAACTTCCAATATGGAAGGCCCGCAAGGCGATTCCACCGCGGGACGCCGTGCATTAGGGGCTTTTCCCGGGGCCGTCAAGGCCGCGAGATCAGTTTTTCAGGCTTTGTCAAGAACCTTGGCGATGGCCTCGGCAACGGCCTCCACCTCGGCCAGACCGTCGACGGCGGAAAGCTGCCCCTTGGCGTAGTAATAGCCGATCAAAGGCGAGGTCTTCTTGTAATATTCCATCAACCGGGTCTTGAGGGTTTCCTCGTTGTCGTCGGCCCGCCGCTTCAGGTTCGTACTGCCGCAAACGTCGCAGGTGCCCGCAACCTTCGTCGGGTGGGTGACATCGTGATAGACCGCCCCGCAGTTGCCGCAGGTGAAGCGGCCGGTGATCCGCGCGACCAGGGCTGCATCGTCGACCTGCATCTCGATGACGCTGTCCAGCGTCGCACCCGTGCGGGTCATCAGTTCGCCCAACGCATCGGCCTGATTCAGCGTGCGCGGGAAGCCATCGAAGATGAAGCCGCCCCGGGCGCCGTCTTTCATCTTCGCCTCGATCAGGCCGATGACGATTTCGTCGGTCACCAGCTCGCCCCGCGCCATGATGCCTTCGACGCGGCGGCCCAGCTCGGTGCCCTTGGCGATGGCCTCCTTCAGCATGTCGCCGGTGGAAAGCTGCACCATGCCGCGCGACTCTTCCAGCCGTTTGGCCTGCGTTCCCTTGCCCGCGCCTGGCGGCCCCAGAAGGATGATGTTCGGCATCTGGGTCAGCGCCGCGCCGGGGCCTTCGGCGCCGATTTGGCGCCCGGCTTCTTGCGACCGCGGAGCTGCGATTTCTCGATCAGCGCCTCGTACTGGTGCGCCAGAAGATGCGACTGGACCTGCTGGATGGTGTCCATCGTGACCGAGACCACGATCAGCACCGAAGTGCCGCCGAAGTAGAACGGGATGCCGACGCGGCTGATCAGGATTTCGGGCAGCAGGCAGACCGCCGCCAGATAGGCCGAGCCCAGGACCAGGACGCGGTTCACCACGTATTCCAGATATTCCTCGGTCTTCTTGCCGGGACGGATCCCGGGGACCGAGGCGTTCTGGTTCTTCAGGTTCTCGGCCACGTCATCGACCTTGAACGAGACGTTCAGCGTGTAGAAATAGGCGAAGAACACGATCATCGCCGCCAGGAACACCAGGTGCAGCGGCTGGCCATAGCCTAGGTTCGCGGCGAGCCACGAAAGCACCGGGTTGGTCCCGCCGCCCGAGAAGGTGCTGACCGTGGTCGGCAGAAGCAGGATGGACGAGGCGAAGATCGCCGGAATCACCCCCGCCGGATTGACCTTGATCGGCAGGTGCGACGACCCGCCCTCATAGACCTTCATCCCGACCTGACGACGGGGATAGAGGATGGAGATCTTGCGCAGCGCCCGTTCCATGAACACGACGAAGGCGATGACGACGATCACCATCAGGATCACCCCCAGGATCACCGGGGTCGACAGCGCGCCGGAGCGGCCCTGTTCGAAGAACTGCACGAGGGCGGCGGGAATTTCCGCCACGATACCGACGAAGATGATCAGCGAGATGCCGTTGCCGATGCCGCGCGCAGTGATCTGCTCGCCCAGCCACATCAGGAACATCGTGCCGCCGACCAGCGTGATGACACAGGAGGCGATGAAGAACAGACCCGGGTTGTGGGCCAGCCCACCGCCCTGGATCGACATGGCGATGCCGTAGCCCTGCATGATGGCCAACGCCACCGTGCCGTAGCGGGTGAACTGGTTCAGCTTCTTGCGGCCCTGCTCGCCCTCTTTCTTCAGTTGCTGCCAGGGGCCGTACATCGTCGAGAGAAGCTGCACGATGATCGAGGCGCTGATGTAGGGCATGATCCCCAGCGCGAAGATCCCCATCCGCTTGACGGCGCCACCGGTGAACAGGTTCAGCATCCCGCCGATGCCCTGGCCCGCCCGCTCCATGAACTGACGCAGCGCCTCGCCGTCGATGCCAGGAACCGGGATATAGGTGCCGAGCCGGTAGACGATCAGGAGGCCGATCGTGAAGAGGATGCGTTGGCGCAGGTCGGTCGCCTTGCCGAGCATGCCCCAGCTTAGGTTCGCCGCCATTTGCTCTGCAGCAGATGCCATGTCAGGTCTCTTTCAAGCCAAGCGCCGCCGGACCGTTCTCCGGTTCGGCGGCGCGGGAAAACTGGAAGCTGATGTAAGCGACGACGTGGCCGCTCACAATCCCTTATTCAGCCGCAGCCGCGACCGGGGCCAACAGCGTGATCTTGCCGCCGGCCTTTTCCACCGCTTCCACGGCCGAGGCCGAGGCGCCGGTGACGGCCAGATTGACCTTGGACTTCAGCTCGCCCTTGGCCAGCACACGGATGCCATCGCGCTTGTTCGAGGTCACGCCCGCCGCGACCAGCGCGTCTTCGGTGATCTCTTCCTTGGCGTTCAGCTTGCCGGCGGCGATGAACTTCTCGATCAGGCCCAGGTTGACCACCGAGTAGTGCAGCTTGTTCGGCTTGGTGAAGCCGCGCTTCGGCAGGCGGCGGTAGAGCGGCATCTGGCCGCCTTCGTAGCCACCCAGGGCGACGCCCGAACGGGACTTCTGGCCCTTGATCCCGCGCCCGGCGGTCTTGCCCTTGCCCGAACCCGGGCCGCGCGCCACGCGCTTCTTCTTCTTCGCCGCGCCTTCGTTGTCGGCGAGTTCATGCAGTTTCATGTCGCTTCTCCTTGCCGGA
>NZ_JAEULO010000033.1 GCF_016793705.1 Tabrizicola sp. | reverse complement strand
GGGGTCTCTCATCATCACGACTGGCTCGACGCGCGGGGAATCAATGTCACAGCTGTAACGGTTTCCGCAGGCGGGCGACGACCCTCTTCCAGCCAACCCAACACCGTTTCCGCCATCCGCCGACCAAAACCGGCGATGTCGGCGTGAAAAACCTCCGGCCGTAGGACGACTGGCCCTGATCGGCGAGCGGTCCGCTCACCGCCTTGTCTTCCGGACCGACTCGGTGGCGCCGCTGCGCAGGTCGAGCTTCTGAAGGTCTTCGAGCAGGTCCAGCAGTTGCTCCAGCCGGTCATGGCCGAACTCGGCCTCGATCCGGCCCAGAATCGCCGCCGACTGCGCGGCATGTGCGTTGACCAATGCCAGACCGGCGGGAGTGATCGCGACAACGGTCTTGCGCCGGTCCTCGGGCGGCGTGGCGCGGGTGATCAGCCCCTCCTCCACCATGGGGCCGACCATACGGGTCAGGCTCGAGAGGAGGAGCACCGCCTCGGCGGCAACCTGGCTCAGCTCTTGCGGACCCTTTTCCTGCAACACCCGCAGCACACGCCACTTCTGTTCGTTGACCCCTGAACTGACCAGCATGTCGCGGACTGGGCCCATGACAGTTTCCCGCGCGCGGAGAAGCGCAATGGGCAGCGAGCGGCGGGTCTGGCGGAAGGCGGGCGCGTCGGTCATGTCCGGCTTATCGCCTGTTTTTCCGGCGGGCTCAACCGCTGCAAAATTACTTGACAAAGCAAGTATCTTGGCGCTGACTGGCGACAGGAGGCCGAGATGCCGCATATACAGATCGACTATTCCGCAAATCTTGAAAGCCGACTTGACGTCGCGGGCCTGTGCCGGGTGCTGCGGGATGCGGCGGTGGCGACCGGGGTCCTGCCCTTGGCCGGCATCCGCGTCCGGGCGCTGCGGGCCGATCATGTGGTGATCGCCGACGGCCACCCCGACCATGCCTACCTCGACATATCCATCCGCCTGCGCGGCGGGCGCAGTGCCGAGGCCAAGGTGCAGGCGACGGAAGCGATCTTCGCCGCCGCCGAGGCCTATTGTGCCGGGGTGATGGCCACCTCCTCCTTCATGCTATCGATGGAAATGCGCGACATCGACCCCGCGCTGAGCCCCAAGGCCAGCTCGATCCGCAACTATCTGCCCGGAGGCACCGAATGACCCTGCAGAGCCACCTGGAACAGCTTGACCGCCATCTGACGCGGTATCGGTCGGGCGGCATCCTGAACCTTATCGATGGCGAGGATTCCGCGGGCGCGGGCGGAGTGTTCGAGACCCGCTCGCCGGTCGACGAAAGCCTGATCGCCAAGGTCGCGCGCGGCACGGCGGCGGACATCGACCGGGCGGCAAAGGCTGCAAAAGCGGCCTTCCCGGCCTGGGCGGCACTGGACGGCGCCAAGCGCAAGGCGATCCTGCACCGCATTGCCGACGGGATCGAAGCGCGGGCCGAGGAAATCGCGCTCTGCGAATGCTGGGACACCGGGCAGGCCTGGCGCTTCATGTCCAAGGCGGCGCTGCGCGGGGCCGAGAACTTCCGCTATTTCGCCGACCTCGCGCCCGGCGCGCGGGACGGCAAATCGCTGCCCACCAAGGACCACCTGAACGTGACCGCGCGCAAACCGATCGGGCCGGTGGGTGTGATCACTCCCTGGAACACGCCCTTCATGCTGTCGACCTGGAAGATCGCCCCAGCGCTGGCTGCGGGCTGCACGGTCGTCCACAAGCCCGCCGAGTTCAGTCCTCTCACCGCGCGGCTTCTGGCCGAAATCTGCCATGAGGCCGGTCTGCCGCCCGGTGTCTTGAATCTGGTCAACGGTTTCGGCGAGGACGCTGGCCGCGCATTGACCGAACATCCCGACATCAAGGCCATCGCCTTCGTCGGTGAAAGCCGGACCGGCAGCATGATCATGAAGCAGGGCGCCGACACACTGAAGCGGGTGCATTTCGAGCTGGGCGGCAAGAACCCGGTCGTGGTCTTCGAAGATGCCGACCTTGATCGGGCTCTGGATGCGGTGATCTTCATGATCTACTCGCTGAACGGGGAACGCTGCACCTCCTCGTCGCGCCTGCTGGTTCAGGAGACGATCGCCAAGGACTTCCACGCCCGGCTGGTAGAGCGGGTGAACCGGATCAGCGTCGGGCATCCGCTGGACCCGGCAACCGAAATGGGACCTTTGATCCACAAGACCCATTTCGACAAGGTCACCTCCTATGTCGACATCGGCAAGGCCGACGGCGCGACTCTGGCTGCGGGTGGCACCCGCGTCGGCGACAAAGGCTGGTTCGTCCGCCCAACGCTTTTCACCTGCGCCACCCCGCAGATGCGGATCGCGCAGGAAGAGGTCTTCGGCCCCTTCCTCACCTCGCTGAGCTTCAGCGACGAGGCCGAGGCGCTGGCGATTGCCAACTCCACCGCCTACGGGTTGACCGGATATCTGTGGACCCAGGACCTGACCCGCGCCCTGCGCTTCTCGGATGCGCTCGAAGCCGGGATGATCTGGGTCAACAGCGAGAATGTCCGTCACCTGCCAACCCCCTTCGGCGGGGTCAAGGCCAGCGGCATCGGGCGTGACGGCGGGGACTGGTCGTTCGAATTCTATATGGAGCAGAAGAACACCGCCTTCGCGCTTGGCAACCACAAGATCCAGCGGCTTGGCGCCTGAAGGGGGAAGGTCATGGGAGAGATCGTACTCGCGGCAAAATGCACGCATGTGCCGACGATGCTGATGTCCGAACAGGACGGCCCGGTGAAGGGCAAGCGGCAGGCGGCCATCGACGGGCATCTGGAAATCGCCCGCCGCGCCAAGGCGCTCGGGGCCGACACCGTGGTGATCTGCGACACCCATTGGGTGATCAACGCGGGCTTCCACATCAACGCCAACCACCGCTTTCAGGGGCTCTTCACCTCGAACGAGTTCCCGCAGTTCATCCAGAACATGCCCTTCGACCATGCGGGCAACCCCGCGCTCGGCGACGCCATCGCCAGGGCCGCGACCGAAGCGGGGGTCTACACCCTTGCCCACCACCTCGACACGCTGGAATGCGAATATGGCACGCTGGTGCCAATGCATTTCATGGGTCGGGAACACCGGATGAAGGTGGTCTCCATCGCCGCCTGGTGCACCGTTCACAGCCATGACGAAAGCCGCGTGATCGGCGAGGCGATCCGCACGGCGGTCGAGGCGAGCGATGCGAGGGTTCTGCTCGTCGCCTCCGGGTCGCTGTCGCACAAGATCTGGCCGAACAAGGACTATGCGGCGAACAACGGCACCTTCACCATCTCCAGCGAGTTCATCCGGCAGGTCGACCTGCATGTGCTGGACATGTGGCAGCGGGGCGATCATGCCACCTTCCTGAAGATGCTGCCGGACTACGCGCAGTTCTGCTGCGGCGAAGGCTCGATGCACGACACCGCCATGCTTTACGGCGCGCTCGGCTGGGACAGCTACACCGAAAAATGCGAGGTCGTGACGCCCTATTTCCCCTCGTCCGGCACCGGCCAGACCAACGTCATCTTCCCCGTCAGCTGAGGACCGTCATGCCCGTCCCCACCCCGAATCTCTACCCGCCCTTCAACACCGTCCGGCTGTCCCATGTGGAATTCGGCGTGACCGATCTTGCCCGGTCCCGCGCCTTCTATGTCGACACGCTTGGCCTCCAGGTGACTGACGAGGACGCCGAAACCATCTACCTCCGGGCGATGGAGGAACGCGGACATCACTGCATCGTCCTGCGAAAAGCCGCGAAGGCCGAGGCGCGCGATCTTGGCTTCAAGGTGTGGGACGAGGATCATCTCGACCGCGCCGCCGCGTTCTTCGCCGCGAAGGGCCTGCCGGTGGACTGGGTGGAACGCCCCTATCAGGGCCGCACCTTCCGCACCCGCGACCCGCTGGGCATTCCGCTGGAGCTTTATGCCCGGATGGACCGCCTGGCGCCGATCCACCAGCAATATGCCCTTTATAAAGGTGTGAAGCCCCTGCGGATCGACCATTTCAACTGCTTCTCTCCCGATGTCGACGCCTCGGTCGCCTTCTGGAACGAGATCGGCTTCCGCGTCACCGAATATACCGAGGATGAGGCGACGGGCCGCCTCTGGGCCGCCTGGACCCACCGCAAGGGCGGTGTCCATGACATCGCCTTCACCAACGGTACCGGGCCGCGCCTGCACCACACCGCCTTCTGGGTGCCGACCCCCCTGAACATCATCGACCTTCTCGACCTCATGTCCACGACCGGCTGGCTGGCGAACATCGAGCGTGGCCCCGGTCGCCACGGCATCTCCAACGCCTTCTTCCTCTATATCCGCGATCCTGACGGCCACCGGATCGAGATCTACTGTTCCGACTACCAGACCGTCGATCCCGACCATGAGCCGATCCGCTGGGACCTGAAGGACCCCCAGCGCCAGACGCTCTGGGGCGCCCCTGCCCCGCGGTCCTGGTTCGAGGAAGGCAGTCTCTTCGCGGGGACCGCCCCGGTGCAAAGCACCCTCGCCGCCAGCCCGATCATCGCACCATGATGCTGGTTTCCTTCACCGCTGGGGGCCGGTCGCACTGGGGCACCACGGCGCCGGGAGGCGTCCTCGCCCTCTCCGACGCCTTCCCGCAATGGCGTACGCTGCGCAGCGTGATCGAGGCCGGGGCGATCCCGCAGGTCCTTGCCGCGGCACGGAACCGCCCCGCAAGCCACCCCGACGGCAGCTTCAGCTTCGACCCACCGATCCCCGACCCGGAAAAGATCATCTGTGTCGGCGTCAACTTTCCGGACCGCAATGCCGAGTACAAGGACGGGCAGGACGCCCCGCCCAACATGTCGCTCTTCATCCGCTTCCCGCGCAGTTTCACCGGTCACGGCCGACCGCTGATCCGCCCACCGGAAAGCCCGCAACTGGATTACGAAGGCGAAATCGCCATCGTCATCGGCACCGGCGGCCGCCGCATCCCGGAAGCCGAGGCCCTCAGCCACATCGCCGCCCTCACCCTCTGCAACGAAGGCACGATCCGGGACTGGGTGCGGCACGCCAAGTTCAACGTCACGCAGGGCAAGAACTGGGACGCCTCGGGTGCGATGGGGCCGGGGCTGGTGCCCTTCACCGACCCCGCGCAGATAACCGACGTCCAGATCACCACTCGCGTCAATGGCGAGGTCCGCCAGCAGGACCGCACCGACCGGATGCTTTTCCCTGTAGCCCGGCAGATCGCCTATATCTCGACCTTCACCACGCTCGTCCCAGGCGATATCATCGTCACCGGTACGCCCACCGGCGCGGGCGCGCGCTTCGACCCGCCGCTCTGGCTGAAACCCGGCGACGTGATCGAGGTCGAGGCCGCGGGCATCGGCATCTTGCGCAACGGCGTCGCGGATGAAAGAACCGGCGCATGACGCCCCGGGAACATCACGCTGCCGCCCTTGCGCTCCTCGACGCCGAGGCAAGCCGCAAGCAGATCGGCCTCCTGTCGCTCGACCACCCCGGCATGACGCTGGACGACGCCTATGCCGTGCAGGCCGAGCTTGTCACCCTGAAGCGCGCCACCGGTCGCAAGCAAATCGGCTGGAAGATCGGCCTCACCTCGCGCGCGATGCAGGAGCAGTTGAAGATCGACACGCCGGATTCGGGCGTCCTCTTCGACGACATGCTTTTCGCCGACGGCGCAACGGTTCCGAAAAACCGTTTCATCCAGCCGAGGGTCGAAGCCGAGATCGCTTTCCTGATGGCCCGCGATCTGTCCGGTGCCCATGTCACCCGCGCAGATGTTCTGGCCGCCACCGCCCATGTCGCCCCGGCGCTGGAGATTCTCGACACCCGCATCCTGCGCAGCGATCCCGCGACGGGCCGCGCCCGGATCATCACCGACACCGTCAGCGACAATGCCGCGAACGCGGGCATCGTCCTCGGCGCCCAGCGTCACACGGTGCATTCCTTCGATCTTCGCTGGGTCGGGGCCATCGTGAAGCGTGGAGGCGTCGTCGAGGAAACCGGCCTCGGCGCCGGTGTTCTCGACGATCCCGTCACGGGAATTCTCTGGCTCGTGCAACGGCTTGCGGTCTACGGTCAGGGCCTGAAGGCGGGGGAGATCGTTCTGTCCGGCAGTTTCGTCCGCGCCATCGAGGCGCCTTCCGGCAGCCGGTTCAATGCCGATTTCGGCCCCTTCGGTTCGGCCTCCATCAGCTTCGAGTAACGCCATGCCCGCACCCGTCAATCATCTGAAAAGCCGCCTTGCCGCCGGGGAAACCCTCCATGGCTGCTGGGTGGGCATGGCCGATCCCTATGCCGCCGAAATGGCCGCGACCTGCGGCTTCGACTGGCTGCTGATCGACGGCGAGCATGCGCCGAATGACCTGCGCTCCACCATGGCGCAGTTGGCGGTGATAGAGCCATCGCCCAGTCTGCCCGTCGTGCGGCTGCGTGACGACGACCCCGCGCGGATCAAGCAGGTGCTGGACGCGGGCGCGCAAAGCCTGATGATCCCGATGATCGAGACCGCCGAGCAGGCACAGCGCGCCTTGCGGGCGACCCGATATCCCCCCGATGGTATCCGGGGAATCGGCTCCTCTCTCGCCCGTGCCTCGCGGTTCTCGGCTATTCCAGACTACCTGAAGACCGCCAACGACCAGATCTGCCTGATCCTGCAGGTCGAAAGCCGCACCGGTCTGGCCGCACTGGACGACATCCTGGCCATTGACGGGATCGACTGCGTCTTCATCGGCCCTGCCGATCTTGCGGCCGACATGGGCCATCTTGGGAATGCCGGCCACCCGCAGGTTCGCGCGGCCGTTCTGGACGCGATTTCGCGCATCGCCGCCTCAGGCAAGGCCGCCGGGGTGCTGTCCACCGAGGACGCCTTCATCGCTGATTGCGTCAAGGCCGGGGCGCGGTTCGTCGGCGTCGGGATCGACGTTCTGGCCTATGTCGGCGCGCTTCGCGCGCGGGCGAAGCAGTTCATCCGCTGAGGCCCCTCGTCGCGGGCGGTTCCGAGGAGAAGCCGAAGGCGCACGACGAGGCGCTCAGCCCGGAACCAGCGCCAGGGCCCGGATCGGCGAACCCGTCCCGTCCTTGATCTTCAACGGCGTGGCGATCAGCACCGCACCTTTCGGCGGCAGCTGGTCGAGGTTGCACAGGCTCGCCAGCCCGAAGCAGTTGTCCCGGTGCAGGAAATTGTGCGCCGGGAAGGGCGGGCTGAACTTTCCGGCCATCCCCGCATCGGTGCCCACGCATTGCGTGCCCCAGCCGACGATCCCCTTGCCGAGAAGATAGTCGATGCAATCGGTCGAGGGCCCCGGCGAATGCGAGCCGTCCTCGTAGGGGTCCGGGTCCTCGTTCAGGAACAGCTCTTCGTCATCGCTGCGCTTGTCCCAGTCGGTGCGCATGACCACCCATTCGCCGGGACCGATTTCGCCGTGCCTCGCCTCCCATTGCTTCACATGGGCGGCGGTCAGCAGGAAATCCGGGTCTGCGGCGGCCTCGGCCGAACAGTCGATGACATTCACCGGCGCGATCAGGCGCTGGACCGACAGGGTGTCGGTGAAGCCGTCCGGGTGGTCCTTGCCCGAAAGCCAGTGGTGCGGCGCGTCGAAATGGGTGCCGGAGTGTTCGCCGAGCTCCAGCCAGTTCCAGGCCCAGAACGGCCCGTCCTTGTCGTACTCGCTGATCCGGTGGATCGCGACCTTCGGCGTGTTCCGCGCCAGGTCCTCGGGTAGCCGCAGGATCGGGGTTCCGGGTCCCAGTTGGGCGGTCAGGTCCACGACCTTCACTCCGCCTCCCTCGAGGCCCGTGGCGAGCGCGACCAGCACCTCGCTCGCGCCCCTGGTCGAAGCCTCCCCCTGCCCCGCAAAGCGGCGGCGGCGACGGGTCATGATGTCCTCGATCAGATCGAAGGTCGCGTCGACCGCCCGCTCCTCGGTCACGAAACCGGGCGAGAGGCGCAGGATCGGGCCGCGGAAGTCGACCGAATAGCCCTCGACCCCCAGGGCGCCGACGCAGGCGGCGGCCTCGGCCTTGTCGGGCATGTGCAGCATGACGGCGCCACCCCGCTTGTCGGCGTCGCGGGGGGAGTGGAGCGGCAGGTCCAGCCGGTCGGCGCGGGCGATGATCCGGTCGACCAGGCGGCGGTTGTGGGCGGCGACGTCGCGCAGGTCCTGCTTCGCGAACCACTCCATCGCCGGGAGGGAAGCGATGGCCGCGACGGACCCCGGCGTGCCGCTGTCGAAGCGGCGGATGTCGGGGGCGTATTCGAACTTGTCGAGGTCCCAGGAGAAGGGGTTGTTCTGGCTGAACCAGCCCCGCGCTTCTGGCTGGAGAGTGGGGATCAGGTCCTTGTCGGCGTAGAGGATGCCTGCGCCGGGCGTCCCGCAGAGCCATTTCAGGCTGGTCGAGACGACGAAATCCACCTTCGGGTTCATCGCGTCAAAGGGCATCAGGCCCGCGCCCTGGGTGATGTCGGCGACCATCAGGCTGCCCATCGCCCGCCCGTGGGCGACGAGGGCGGGGTAGTCCATCTTCGACGAGCCGATCGACGTGACCCAGGTCAGGAGGGCCAACCCTACATCGGGGCCCCAGTGGGCGAGGAAGTCGTCCGTTTCCACCCAGGCGCGGCCTTCGGAGAGCGGGACGGTGGTCAGGGTGAAGCCCATCTTCGGGGCGAGGCCTGCGAGGAGGAAATGGACGGACGGGAAGCAGTCGGCGGAGGCGAGGACCCGCTTGCCACGCAGGGACCCTTCCGGCAGGGACCGCATCAGCTTCTGCATCCCCTCTGTCACGTTGTCGACCGTCGTCAGGCTGCCTTTCGGGACGTTGATCAGGCGCCGCCAGCGGTCGATGAAATCCTGCCGCTTCCGGAGGACATACCCCCACTGTTTGTCGTTCGGGGCGGCCCAGACTTCGGAGAACTCGGCCATCGCGCGGGTGAGGTCTTCCTCCTTGCCGGGATAGATGCCGATGGAATGGTAGAGGAAGTATCCCCCCTCGGTGGTGTTGCGGGTCATCTGGACGGCCCCTCCCCGGCCTTGGGGCTGGAGAGTGCCAGCGGGGCGGGAGGGGTGCAAGCGGGTTTGGTGTCCACCGTGGACAAAACCGGATGATCGTTTGAAAGCAATGGTTTGATCGTGGGCGTTCAGGATTTCTTAAGATGTTCGCCAGGCCATCCGGCGGCCTCAGTGATGGCGAAGATCTCGCCCGCCCGCACGTCCACCGTACCGTCGGGGTGGACCTTGAAATCCGTCGGCAGGCCCGCAGCGCGACAAAGCGCAAGACCTGCAGCGCAGTCCCAGAGGCCGCCAACACGGGGCTCGATGTAGCCCTTCAGGCGGCCGGTCGCGACCAACATCAGCGAGAGCGCGCAGGAGCCGAGGAGGCGGGGGGCATAGCCTGCGGCTTCGCAGGCGGCCTCGGTGGCGTGGCGGTCGGCGGCGGGCCAGCGTGGGTTGCGACCGAGGCCGATACAGGGCGGATCGGTCGCGCGGGAACCGGGGGCGAGCCCGGTTTCGCGCAAGGCGCCGCTGGTGTCGCCCGCCGCCATCAGGCCCAGCGCGGGGGCGAAGATACCACCGGCGACGGGTTCTCCGTGGTCCATGAGGCCGAGCGAAATGGTCCAGAACGGCAGGCCGGAGAGGAAGTTCGACGTGCCGTCGATGGGGTCGACGGCCCAGAAACGGCCCTTGGGCGTGCCCCCGAGTTCTTCGCCGAGGATGCCGTCGCCGGGGAAATCGTGGGTCAGAAGACGGCGGAGCGTGACCTCGACCGCGCGGTCGGCGTCGGAAACAAGGTCGCCGGGGGCCTTCGCCTCGACCGCGCGCTGCTGGAGGGTGTTGAAGAAGCCCGTGGCCTGGGTGCCGGCTTCGATGAGGATTTCGGTCAGGCGGTCGAGCATGGATGTCGGGAGCCTCGGTGCGGGATGGGGCCGAGCATAGGGGTGGCGCGGAGGCCTGCCCAGACTTTTGGCGGCGATCCTGTGGCGGGCGTTGCGGCCTCCGGCGGGGATATTTGCGCCAGTATGAAAGGATGGGCCCGGCAGACCCTGTATTGTGCTTGGGGAACGGGGCGCGCCTCCGGCGGGGATATTTGAGGCAAAGATGAAAGGGTGAGGGAAAGCAGCCTCGTTCAGGGTTGGAGCGGGTTTGCGGCGATGCGGGGTGATAGGGGCGGGCAGACGTCCGGGAGTTGGACTTGCCGGGAAAAGAGGAACGGCTAGGGGCCGGGGTCGAGTTGGAGATGGCGCGGGGTGCGAAGGGATTGTGCCCTGGCCCGCGGGGCACGACGCTGGCAGCCTCTTCGTTCGATTTCGTTTCCTCGTCGGGGAGGCCACCCCGAGGAGGATGAAGTCGCAGTCGCGGGCGACCCGGTCAGCCCTGCGGGACGTTGACCACGATCCCGTCCAGCGCCGGACCCATCTTCAGCTGGCAGGAGAGGCGCGAGGTAGGCTGGCGGCCAGCCTCGGTGATATCGAGCATGTCTTCCTCGAAGGGGCTGGGTTCCCCTGCCCTTTCGGCCCAGCCGGGGTCGACGACGACATGGCAGGTGGCGCAGGACATCGAGCCGCCGCATTCGCCGATGATGCCGGGAACCCCACGCTGCGTGGCGGCCTCCATCAGGTTGGTGCCCTCGGCGACGTCCAGGGTGATTTCGCGGCCATCGGCCAGTTTCCAGGTGGCTTTCATCGCAAACCCTCAGACATACCAGATGTAATAGTCACGCAGTGCCGCGCCTTCGAGGCCCTCGGTCTTCGTGACCTCGATCCGTTTCATGAACAGGTGATGTTCCACCAGTTCCGGGCCGAGCGCGGCGGCCAGCGCGGTGTCGGCCTCAAGGTCATCCATGGCTTCCGCAAGCGAAGCGGCGACGCCATAGCCCGCATCGGTACGGTCGAAGCCGTCCCCGGCCTCGGGCTTGGGCAGGTCGTAGTGCTTTTCCAGACCCAGCAGCCCGGTTTGCAGCAGGGCGGCCAGTGCGGTGTAGGGGTTGCAACTGGCGTCGGCCATCCGGTGTTCGAGGCGGGTCTTCGGGCCGCCTTCCTCGGACACGCGGACGGTGACGCCGCGATGGTCTCCGCCCCAGTTGCACCAGTAGCCGGACATCGAGGCCGGTTGCAGCCGCAGGTAGCTGCCGACCGTAGGGGCGAGGAGGCCCGCAAGGCCCTTGTGGTGATGGAGCCAGCCCGCAACGACGCCCTTCGCGAGGTCGTTCATGTGGTCGGGGCCGCCTTTCGGGCCTGTCATCAGCGCGTTCTTGCCCGCCTTGTCGGCGAAGGAAAGGTTGAAATGCAGGCCCGAGCCACCCTTTTCCAGGACCGGTTTCGGCAGGAAGGTCAGCAGGATGCCGTGTTCCAACGCCACTTCGCGGGCCATCTGGCGGAAAAGCACCATCTCGTCGATGGCCTTGACCGCCTCGTCATAGGCGAGGGTGAATTCGTATTGCGGGGTGTCGTATTCTGCGGTGATGAGTTCGAGGTGGAAGCCCGCCTCCTCGGCCCGTTGCCAGATCGCGTCGGTGAAGCCTGCGGGGTCGGCGAAGGGGCCGGTGCCGTAGACGATGCCGCCGGGGGCGTGCATGGGGGCGAGCGCGCCGTCCTCGGCGATCTCGAAAGCGTAGGCTTCCAGTTCGACACCGACTTTCGGGGTCAGACCCTTCGCCTGCCAGTCGGCAACCGCGCGTTTCAGGGCTGACCGGGGGCAGAGCGGGATGCGGGCGCCGTCGCTGTCATAGAGGTCGCCGGTGACGACCTTCGTGTCCGGTTCCCACCCGTCGCGGATTTCCTCTGCCACCCAGCGCAGTTCCATGTCCGGGATGCCTTCGCGGCATTTGGTATGCGGGGCGTCGAGGATCAGGTCCTTGTCCCAGTGGACGCTGAATGTGGGCCGCGCCATCCGCGTGCCGTCGGATTTCAGCTTGGCGGCCGGCAGGTATTTGCCGCGCATCAGGCTGAGATGGTCGCAGAACATCGCTCGCAGGCGTTCGGCCATGTGTTTCCCCCCGGTTGATCTGATCGGTTATTGCAGCGTCACGCGGACCGGCAGGCTTTTCAACCCGGCGACGAAGTTCGAGCGCAGGAATTTCTGCTCGCCCGCCGGTTCGATCGACTTGATCCGCTTGGCAAGTTCCTCGAACAGCACGCGGACTTCGAGCCGCGCCAGCCACATGCCGAGGCAGAGATGCGGGCCGCCCTGCCCGAAGGCGAGGTGCTTGTTCGGAGTGCGGGCAAGGTCGACGCGGAAGGGCTGGTCGAAGACGGTTTCGTCACGGTTGGCCGAGGCATACCAGTAAAGCACCTTGTCGCCGGCCTTGACCTGTTTTCCGTGCATGTCGAAGTCGCGGGTGGCGGTGCGGCGGAAGTAGCTGGTCGGGCTGGCCCAGCGGATGATCTCGTCGGCCATGGTATCGTTGACGGCACCGGACTGGATCAGCGGAAGAAGCTCGGGCTGATGGGCAAGCGCCTGGAGGCCCGCGGCGATGGAATAGCGGGTGGTGTCGTTGCCTGCAGCGACGACGAGGCAGAAGAAGTTGCGGAACTCGATCTCGGGCATGACCGAGCCGTCATGGCCGGGTTGCAGGATCATGTGCAGGACGCCCGAGGTGTCGCCCGCAGCTTCCTTCCGCTTCATCAGGTCCTTGGCGTAGACGAAGAGTTCCGCGCCTGCCGGCGAGTTGAAGGGCATCATGCGGAATTCGTCGGTGGTCAGCTTGTCGAGGACATGGGGGGTGAAGTCGGGGTCGGTGTTGGCGATGAGGGCATCGCCCTTCTCGACCAGCCAGGGCAGGTCCTCGTCCGGCAGGCCGACGATGCGGCCGAGCATCCGCATCGGCAGTTCGCGGGCGATTTCCTTGGTCGCGTCGAAGGTTACCCTGGCCAGCGCTGTGTCGAGGATGGTGGTGCAGAGGTCGCGGATCGCCTGCTCGAAGGTGGCGATGACGGGTTTGGAGAAGGCTTTCGCCACCTTCACCCGGGTCATCATGTGTTCGGGCGGGTCGGTTTCCTGGAAGGTGCGGCGGGCGAGGTATTCCTCGTAGCTCTGGTCCTCCATCCGGATGCCGCGGGCGGAGGACAGGAGGTCGGGCTTGCCGTTCAGGGAATGGATGTCCTCGTGCCGGGTGACGGACCAGAAGCCCTGGCCCTGGGCATAGTCGGTCCAGTGCATCGGGTCTTCACGGCGCAGGCGCGCGAAGGTGTTCTGCGGAGCGCCATGGCTGAAGGTGTCGTGGCTGGTGAGATCGGCGAACCCGTCGTCGGTGGGTGTCCAGACAGTCATCGATTCCTCCCTTGCCCTGCGGCTGGCTTTGTATAATGATGAACGTGTTAAATATGTAAAGGGAAATCTCATGCATATCGCGGTGCTGGCGACGAACACCGATGACAGCGATTTCGCCAGTCGGCATCCGCGGGATGTAGAGAAGTTCCGGGCGCTGATGCATGGGGTGCGGCCGGAGTGGAAGATCACGGCCTTCGACCTGCCGAAAGGCGAATTTCCCGTGACGCTTCAAGGGTTTGACGGGGCGTTGATCGGGGGCAGCCCGTCCTCGGTGCATGACGAGGATGCCTGGATCGAGCGGTTGTTCGGGCTGGTCCGCGCGGGCTTTGCCGCAGGCGTGCCGCTGGTCGGGGCCTGCTTCGGGCATCAGGCGATTGCCAAGGCGCTGGGGGGGACCGTCGGGCCGAATCCTGACGGGTTCGTGCTGGGGACGGCGGAGACGGAGGTGATCGCTGCTGCCCCGTGGATGGAGCCGGTTTCGCGGTTCCGGCTAGCGGCGGCGCATGGGGAGCAGGTGACGGGGCTGCCGCCGGGTGCAGAGATCGTGGGGCGCTCGGACGGGTGCCCGGCGGCGGCCTACCGGATCGGCGACAAGGTCTTTGCAACGCAGTTCCATCCGGAGATGACGCCCGGTTTCCTGGCAGCGCTGGTCGAGGAGTTCGCACCGAAGTTCCCGCCCGAGGTGGGGACGGCGGCGCGGGCCTCGCTGGCGCTGCAAGCGGAAGGGCCGCGCTTCGCCAAGTGGATCGCGCGGTTCTTCGAGGCGAACCGGGACTAAACTTTCGCGAGAATTAAAGACCTAGGACAGGGCGGCCAGCAGATCCATGGCGGTCACCTGGTCGAACTGGACATGGGACTGCATCAGCACCTCGGCCCCCGCAGAGTCCCGGTCGGTGATCAGCCGGGCAATGGCGCGGTGTTCCTGCGCCGATTTCGGGATCGCGCCCTGGAAGCGATACCGCGCGCGATAGTAGGCCAGCAGGCGGCGCGCATTGGTCTTGAGGCTTTCCAGCAGCACGCCGTTGCCGGAGGCGATGGCGACGCAGGCGTGGAAGCGCAGGTTCAGCTGGTAGTAGCCGTCGGGGTCGTCGGTCGGGCTTTGCGCGGCTTTCGCCTCGCAGGCGCGGACGGCGGCTTCGAGGTCCTCTGCCCCCTGCCGGGACAGGCGGCGGGCGGCAAGGCCCGCGGCCTGCCCTTCCAGCTTGGCATGGACTTCGAGGATCGCGAGGAATTCTTCCAGAGTGGGCCGGAAGATCGCGGCCCCCTTGCGCGGCAGGCGGCGGACAAGGCCCAGCGCCTCGAGATACAGGATCGCCTCGCGCACCGGAGTGCGGGAGATGCCGTGGGACTCGCTGAGGTCCGCCTCGTCCAGCACATCGCCGGGGTTCAGTTGGCCAAGGTCGATCCGGTCCAGGATGTGCTGGACCAGGGTTGGGATCTGTGGACCGGCGAAGGGGATGGACATGGACTCTCCTTTGGCGCGACCTTGCCATGGGCGGTGCGGCGCGTCGATGACTTCGTCACCTCTCGCCGGGATCATCCGACGAGAAGACGAAGTCGCACGAGGAGGGGCTGGTCAAAGGCCGCAAGCAGAAGCCATTTCGGCCAGACGGCGATCTTCGAGCGCCAAGAACTCGGGCGGGGGTTGCTGGGCGATCAGGAAATCGAGGAAGGGGTCGATCACCTGGGTGCGCCTGCCTGACAGGGTTTCCAGGATTGCCTGTCCGCAGAAGGGGACATAGGCCTCGGAGTATCCGCCTTCGTGGACCATGACGAGACGGCCGCTGCAGAGTCTGTCGGCGGTCCGCATCATCCTTTCGGTCATCGCGCGGTAGGTATCGGAATGCGCCAGCATCCGGGCCAGCGGGTCAAGCGCATTGGCGTCGAGGCCGGAGGCGACGACGATCAGGTCCGGCTTGAACCGCTGAAGGGCGGGCAGCACGATCCTGTCCATCGCCGCGAGATAGCATTCGTGCCCGCCGCCGGGCAGGAGAGGGATGTTGATGTTCACCCCCTGCCCTGCGCCCTCGCCGCGTTCGGTGGTCGCGCCGGAGGTGACGGGGTAGCAGGCATTCTGGTGCAGCGAGATGGTGAGGGTGTCGGCGCGATCCCAGTAGATCGCCTGGCTGCCGTTGCCGTGGTGGACGTCCCAGTCGATGACGGCGACCTTGCCAAGGTGGTGGCGGGCGCGCATTTCCTCGATGGCGATGGGGATGTTGGCGAGAAGGCAGAAGCCCATCGGGAAATCGGGCAGGCAGTGGTGGCCGGGCGGGCGGGACAGGGAATAGGCGTTCTGCCACTGGCCGGTCAGCACCTTGTCCATTGCATGAATGGCAAGGCCGGTAGAGAGGGTGGCGATCTCGAAGGAGCCCTTGCCGAACGGGGTTTCCTCGCCCAGCATGCCGCCATCGGCGTCGGAGAGGCGCTTGAATTCGCTCAGGTAGCTGGCGGGGTGGATGCGGCGCAGGGCCTCGTCGCTGGCCTCGGGCGCAGTTTCCACGGCAAGGTGGCGGGAAAGGCTGGACACGTCGAGCAGGTTCTTGAAGCGGCGCTTCGTCTCCGGGCTTTCGGCATGGCCCCCGACGGCGAGGGGCTGGATCCAGCCGCCGGGCTTCAGAAACAGCGCGGCCTCGCCCGTCGTGTGCCAGAGCGTGCGTTCGTCGAAGCAGAAGCCGGTGGTCATAGCGATGCGAAGCCTGCGTCGAGCGCGGAGAGGATGGTGGTCGCGTCGGCCTCGGTGATGACGAGGGGTGGCGAGAGGATGATGTTGGGGCCGGAGACGCGGACCATGGCGCCCGCCTCGTAGGCCTTGGCCTGGACCTGGCCGGGCTGCGCCTTC
>NZ_JAEULO010000067.1 GCF_016793705.1 Tabrizicola sp. | reverse complement strand
GGTCACCGAGACCCTGAACGAAGGCCTCAAGCGCGGCTACACCATCACGGTGACGGCGGCCGAACTGGACGCGAAGGTCCAGGAAAAGCTGATCGAGGCGCAGCCCGAGGTCGAGATCAAGGGCTTCCGCAAGGGCAAGGTCCCGCTGGCGATCCTGAAGAAGCAGTTCGGCACCCGCATCCTGGGCGACGCGATGCAGGACGCCATCGACGGCGCGATGAAGGACCATTTCGACAAGACCGGCGACCGCCCGGCGCTGCAGCCCGAAGTGAAGATGGTCGGTGGCGAAAACTGGAAAGAAGGCCAGGATGTCGTGGTCGAGATGTCCTATGACGCGCTGCCGCCGATTCCGGATGTCGACGCCGGCAAGATCAAGCTGGAGAAGCTGGTGGTGAAGGCCGACGACAAGGCGATTGCCGAGGCGCTGGACAATCTCGCCGGTTCCGCCAAGTCCTACGACGACCGCAAGAAGGGCGCGAAGGCCAAGGACGGCGACCAGATCGTGATCGACTTCAAGGGCTCGGTCGACGGCGAGCTGTTCGATGGCGGCTCGGCGGAAGACTACCCGCTGGTGCTGGGTTCGAAGAGCTTCATCCCCGGCTTCGAGGACCAGCTCGTCGGCGCCAAGGTCGGCGATGAAGTGACGGTCAACGTGTCCTTCCCGGAAAATTACGGCGCCGCGCATCTGGCCGGCAAGGCCGCGGTCTTCGCCTGCACGGTGAAGGCGGTGAAGGAACCGAAAGCCGCCGAGATCGACGACGAGCTGGCGAAGAAATTCGGCGCCGACGACCTCGCCGCGCTGAAGGCCCAGGTCGCCGAGCGGCTGGAGGCTGAATACAAGGGCGCGGCCCGCGCGGTGCTGAAGCGCTCGCTCTTGGACCAGCTGGATGGCATGGTCAAGTTCGATCTGCCGGGCAACCTGGTCGAGGCGGAAGCCAACCAGATCGCCCATCAGCTGTGGCACGAAGAAAATCCGCATGAGCATGGCCACGACCACGGCCATATCGAGACCACGGACGAGCACAAGAAGCTGGCCGAGCGCCGCGTGCGTCTGGGCCTTCTGCTCGCGGAAGTCGGTCGCAAGGCCGAAGTCACCGTTACCGACGCCGAGATGACCCAGGCCGTTCTGGCCGCCGCCCGCCAGTATCCGGGGCAGGAACGCCAGTTCTTCGAATTCGTGCAGAAGAACCAGCAGATGCAGCAACAGCTGCGCGCCCCGGTCTTCGAGGACAAGGTCGTCGACCACCTCGTCGGCCTGGCGAAAGTGACCGAGAAGGAAATCTCGAAAGAGAAGCTCCAGAAGGCCGTCGAGGCGCTGGACGAGATGTAAGAGGCCGGTCAGGTCCGGCAGGGAAGATCAGGCCGCGCCTTCGGGCGCGGCCTTTTCGTTCTGCGCTTCCACCCGGATCACCATCAGCCCCGCCCCGATCAGCAGCCCGATTCCCGCCCAGGCCAGGGTTGTGGGAAGCTGCGACCAGAACAGCCAGCCCCAGAGCACGCCCCAGATGATGAAGCTGTATTCGAAGGGTGCGACCGAGGAGGAAGGCGCGACGCGGTAGGCGTAGGTCAGAAGCGACAGGCCGATCGAGGCGATGACCCCGCAGGACATGAACAACAAGAGGTCGCGCAGGGGCATCTCCTGCCAGCCCCGGGTCAGGAAGGCCAGCGAGGGATGGCTCGCTCCGGCATAGGCGCCCGAGCCGAAGACGGCCGCAAGCGCCAGCGCGCTGGCCAGAAAGGTCAGGTTGCCCCAGAAGGTCATCGCTGCCGCCGTCTCGGTCCGGCCGAGGATGCGGGTCGCCAGCTGGGTCAGGGCATAGCCAAACGCGCCGATGACCGGCAGCAGTGCGGCAGGGTCGAAGACGCTGTCGCTGGGGTTGAAGATCATCAGCATGCCCGCAAATCCGGCCAACAGGGCAAAGAGGTTGGTCGGTCCGATCCGCTCCTTGAAGAAGAAGGCCGCGAAGAGGGTGATGAACAGGGGGGCGGTGAAGAACAGCGCCACCGTATCCGCCATCGGCATCGCCGCCAATCCAAGGTAATAGGCGGTATAGGCAACGAAGTTCAGGAAGCCCCGCGCCAGCATCCAGCCCCAGTTCGGCGTGGTGATCGTGGTCAGGCGACCGTCAAGGACCCGGACGATGATGAGGAGCAGCGGAACGGCGGTCAGGCTGCGGATGATCATCGCCTGATACAGCGGGTAGTCGCCGGACAGGAGCTTCAGGATCACGTCCTGCAAGGAAAAGACGGCGATCCCCACGACAAGGGCAAGGATACCGCGACTGGTGGCTGTCATCTGCATGCCCGCCACGCTATCCGCGCCAAGGCCGGTGGCTATCCCGCCGCCGACAGCGGCTGGTCAGAGTGCGGCAAGCTTTGCGGCGGTCTCGGGCATCCGCTTCAGCGTCGCCGCGATATGCGCCCGCCATTGCGGCCCGCGCTCCATCGCATCCCCATAGGCCTCGCGCAGCTCGTCCGGGCGGTCCTCGGCCAAGGCCTCGATCAGAAGCGCCGCCTGCGCGCGGTCTTTCCGCGATTTCAGCTGGTCGGGACCGGCGCGCCGGCGATCCGCAATGATGAGTTTGTGGATCGCGTAGCGTTCGGGGCGAGGCACCTGGATGAGGACACCAGATCGGTAGAGCGCGGCCGCGTTGATCGGTTCGGCGATCAGGTAGTTCAGGAAATGCAGGGACTGGGCCGACACTCCCAGGGCGGGCAGGTCGCGGATGTCTTCCTCGGGGCGAAAGGACGGCGTCAGGAATTCCACGTAGGTGTCGGTCCGGGTTTGACGCCATTTCCAGACGGCGGTTCCGGACAGCGAGGGAACCGGAGCAAAGTCCAGTTCTGCAAAGGTGTTTGCCAAGGGCTCCTCGACATGGTCGCCAAGTGCCAGGGAGAGGCGTTCGAACTGCGCAATGTCGAGATCGTTGGTCTGGGCAACCTCGTCCTGGGCAAGGCGGATGCCCAGCTCGCCTTCGTAGTGCCGGAAGGCATGCGTACCGACAACCGTGCCGCCCAACCGGAACACGCCGGTTCGTGCCAGCGTGCTGTAAAGGCGGCCGGAAGCCCCATCGACAGGCAGAAACCCCTCGGCGCGCAATATGCGAACCAGCCGCGTCCGGGCCTCGGCGCGCAGCTTGGCATCCTGAGCCAGGCGGAGATGGTTCTCGATCCGGGCCGCCATTTCAGGGGTGTCCTCGCCGATATAGGCTTTCTTCACCTGATCGCCGATACGATAGGTGTCGTACCAGTATCTGCGGCCCTTGCGCTCTTCCCGTTTCGGCGTGCCGCGGATCCCGGCAACCTGATCATCCATCAGGGACCGGCGCAGGTCGTGGTAGGCGGCTTGAGCTGTGGCACTGTGATATTGCATGATGTTCTACAGTTCTTTCTTTTGTAGAACATCACCTGATGTGCAACAAAAGTCAACTTTGTTGAACATCAGGTGCCCAAAGAAAAAACCGCGCCCGATCACCCGGACGCGGCTTCGCAAATCCCTGACGGGAAAGGCTTATTCTTCCGACGCAGCTGCTCCGACTTCGTCGAACAGCTCGGCGATCTCGAACTCGGCCTGGGCTTCCGCTTCGGCGGCGAGTTCCTGGATCGACTTGCCCGATGCCTGCAGCTCGGCCTCTTCGACCGAACGGGCGACGTTCAGCTTGATCTTCACCGCGACTTCCGGGTGCAGCGACACCGAGACGGTGTGCAGACCCAGGTCCTTGATCGGGCGGTCCAGCACGATCTGGCCGCGATGGACGGTGAAGCCCGCCTCGGTCGCGGCTTCGGCCGCATCGCGCGGCGTGACCGAACCATACAGCGCGCCGGCGTCAGAGGCCGAACGGATCACCACGAAGACCTGGCCGTCCAGCTTGGCGCCGACAGCTTCGGCTTCCTTGCGGGTTTCCAGGTTGGTGGCTTCCAGCTGTGCCTTCTTCACCTCGAACGACTTGATGTTGGCGTCGTTCGCGCGAAGGGCCTTGCCCTGCGGCAGAAGGAAGTTGCGGGCGTAGCCGTCCTTGACGTTCACGACCTCGCCCATCTGGCCAAGCTTGGCCACACGTTCCAGAAGGATGACTTGCATGTGCGTCGCTCCTTATTTCACGGCATAGGGCAGCAGGGCCAGGAAGCGGGCGCGCTTGATGGCCTGGGCCAGTTCACGCTGCTTCTTCGCCGAGACTGCGGTGATGCGGGACGGGACGATCTTGCCGCGCTCGGAGATGTAGCGCTGCAGAAGACGGGTGTCCTTGTAGTCGATCGCCGGAGCGTTGTCGCCCGAGAAGGGGCAGACCTTGCGGCGGCGGAAAAACGGTTTGTTCGCCATTTTGGATGTCCTTATCTACAGATCAACGACGCGGGGCGCCGAACGACGGGCGGTCGCCACGGTCGGGACGGTCGCCGAACGACGGACGCTCACGGCGCTCACCGCCGAAACCGCCGCGGTCGCCACGATCCGAACGCTCGCCATCGCGGTCACGCTCGTCGCGCTTCTGCATCTGGACCGAGACGCCTTCGGCATGCTTGTCGACCTTGATGGTCAGCACGCGCATCACGTCGTCATGGAGCCGCATCAGGCGTTCCATCTCCTGCACGGCCGCGGCGGGCGCGTCCGACTTCAGGAAGGCATAGTGGCCCTTGCGGTTCTTGTTGATCTTGTAGGCCATCGTCTTGACGCCCCAGTACTCGTTCTCGACGACCTTGCCGCCGTTGTCCGAGAGGACCGTGGAGAAATGTTCGATAAGGCCTTCGGCTTGCGCGTTGGACAGGTCCTGACGCGCGATGAAGACATGCTCGTAAAGCGGCATGTGCGTTCCTTCGTTTCGGGGCGGCTTCATAGGACGGGCGAAACCCCTTCCCGCAGCCCGTCCACGAGAGGCATCGCCGGTTCATGGATAAGCGGAAAGGATGCGGCCTTATACAGATGTCCGCCGTGGGTGCAAGCGCTACCTGGCCGAGGCAGGCAGGCCGAACACCCGGTCGAACCCCCAGGTGAAGGCATAGGTGTAGGCGATGAAGAGGGCGATCAGCCCGGCCTCGTAGACCAGCGCCTCCAGATAGCCGACCTGCAGCCACCAGGCCATGACCGGAATGCAGATCAGCACCAGCCCGCCCTCGAACATGAGCGCGTGGGCGGTCCGGCGTTTCAGCGACCGGCCCTTGACCGGCTGTCGCGCCTCCCAGGCCTCGAAGACGGTGTTGAAGACGAAGGACCAGCTCAGCGCGATGGTTGCGGTCAGGATCGACAGCACCAGCGACGACCCGGCGCTTGCGTCGGACATGAGCATCAACGCGACCGAGGCCACCAGCGTGCCCAGCGTCTCGAAACTGACGGCGTAGACGATCTTGCGGCGGGTGGGCGTCATTCAGACCGGGTCCTTCGGGCGGCGCAATTCCCGCACTTCGCGGACGAAGGTGTAGTCGTGATAGCCAAGCCGCGCCGCCGGGTTGTAGCGCGCCGGGTCCAGCCGCCCGTCCACCAGACAGTCGTCGCGCAGATGCACCCCCACCACCTCGCCGATCAGCACCCGCTCCGGGCCGATCAGGTCGACCAGCTTCACCACCCGGCATTCCAGCGTCGCGGGCGCATCGGCCACGCGCGGGCAGTCGATGGCGACGCATTCCGCCTTCGCCACGCCCGCCGCGAGGAACTCGTCCGTCCCGCGCGGGAAGCGGGCAGAGGTGGCGTTCATCACCTCCAGCGCGGCTTCGGCCACGATGTTCACCGCGAAGACCCCGCTCTCCATCGCGTTGATCATGCTGTCGCGGTAGTCGCCCGCGAACATCACTTGCGGCGGGGTGTAGCCGACGGCGTTGAAGAAGGAATAGGGCGCAAGGTTGTCGCCGGTTGCGGCGCGAGTGGAAATCCAGCCGATCGGCCGGGGCGAGACGATGGCCGAGAAGGGGCTGTGCGGCAGCCCGTGGTCATCGGCGGGGCGGTAGAACATGAGGCAGACCTTTTCACAAATTGCCCGTCGCAAATTGATCGTGACCCTGCGCCATGTTACGGCCCGGTGCCAGCGGATTCGGCGGCGAAAGACAGGTGGGGAAAGCACAGGCGTGTACCGGCTTGAGGAAGAGACAGAAGACGACTGGTGGGAGGTCGAGGCCCTTTACGACCTCTGTTTCGCCCCCGGCCGCACCGCGCTGTCCTCCTACCGCCTGCGCGACGGCGTGCCGACCGTCGCCCCCCTGTGCCTGACGCTGCGCGACGATACCGGCGCGCTGGCGGCGGTGATCCGCTACTGGCCCGCGCTGATCGGCGAACATGACGTCCTCCTCCTCGGTCCCGTCGCCGTCCACCCGACCCACCAGGGCGAGGGGCTGGGAGGGCTTCTCATCAACGAAAGCCTGGGCGAAGCGCGGCGGCTGGGCTGGGAGCGCGTGATGCTGGTCGGCGACGCGCCCTATTACGCCCGCTTTGGCTTCACGAAGCTGAGCGGGGTGGAGATGCCGCCCCCCACCAACCCCGACCGCATCCTGGGGCTGGAGTTGAAGGCGGGGTCGTGGGACGGCGTGACCGGGGTCGTGACCAAGGCGACCTGATCCCATTGCGCGGGGCGCAAGGCGTCCCATATCCTTGGGTATGGACCAGACCCTGCCCGTTGCCTCTACCGCCGACCTTGCCGCCGAGATCGCCCCGCTCGCCCGCCGCTACAAGCGCGCGAACGGCCCGGTGATCCGGCTGGTGAACCGCCTTGGCGGCACGCTGGAACACCAGCTTTCCGCCTTGCCGCAGGGTGTCCGAAACCAGTTGGAGAAGCTGACGGCGCAGGCGTTGGAGGCCTCCTACGGTATCGCCTCCCGCGCCCCCGACCTTGGCACCCGCGCGCCGATGATGGCCGCCGTGGCGGCGGGCGCGGCGGGAGGGGCCGGGGGGCTGGCGACGGCGGTGGCTGAGCTGCCGGTGACCGTGACCCTGTTCCTGAACACGATCCGCAGCGTGGCGCGCGAGGCGGGTCTTGACCCCGACGAGGACTGGGTCCGCGCCGAATGCCTTCAGGTCTTCGCCGCCGGCAGCCCGCTGGCGCAGGATGACGGGGTCAACACCTCCTTCCTCGCCTCGCGCCTGGCGCTGACCGGCTCGACGGCGCAGAACCTGATCCGCACCATTGCCCCGAGGCTCGCCGCCGTGCTGGGCCAGAAGCTGGCTGCGCAGGCCGTCCCGGTGATCGGTGCGGTCTCCGGCGCCGCGCTGAACGCCGCCTTCCTCTCCTACTACCGCGAGATCGCCCGCGTCCGCTTCGAGCTGGTGAAGCTCGGGCGTGTCCATGGCGCCGAGGCGGTGGAGGCCGAGTTCCGCCTTGCCGTGACCCCGCCCAAGGTGATCCGCGCCTGATCCGGTTGCTCTTCTCCCCGGCGCTTGGGTAAATGGCGCGGGCAAGGGGAGAAGCGCATGAGCACCGATGTCATCGCGAAGCTGAAAGAGATGGCAGCCGATCCGGACCGGGTCTGGATCACGGGGGGCCTGACCTATGCCGGGTTGCTGGCTGAAACCGGGCGGCTGGCGAATGCGCTCCTTTCGCTGGGGCTCCGGAAGGGCGACCGTCTGCTCCTCCAGGTGGAGAAATGCGAGGCGGTGCTCTCGCTCTACCTCGCCTGCCTGCGCGCAGGTGTCGTCTTCCTGCCGGTCAACCCCGGCTACACCGTGGCCGAGACCGCGCATTTCCTGACCGACGCCGAGCCCGCCCTGGCCGTGGCGGACCCCGAGCGGGTGGCAGGCCTTGCCGCCCTGAACGCGCGGGTGATGGCGCTGCCGGAGCTTCTGGCGCTGGCCGAGGGGCAAGGCGCGGACTTTGCCGACCCCGCCCACGGTCCCGACGACCTCGCCGCGATCCTCTACACCTCGGGCACCACGGGGCGGTCGAAAGGGGTGATGCTGAGCCGGGAAAACCTCGCCTCGAACGCCGAGGCGCTGGTCGGGCTTTGGCGGTTCACCGGGGGCGACGTCCTCCTCCATGCCCTGCCGGTCTTCCATACCCACGGGCTTTTCGTGGCCACCAACTGCGTCCTCTATTCCGGAGCCAGCATGATCTTCCACCGCGCCTTCCAGCCCGCCGCCGTGCTGGAGGCTCTGCCGCGGGCCACGGTGATGATGGGCGTCCCCACCTTCTACACCCGCCTCCTTTCCGACCCCGGCCTGACGGGTGAGGTCTGCGCCGGGGTGCGCCTCTTCATCTCCGGCTCCGCGCCGCTTTCTCCCGCCACCCACGCGGAGTGGAAGGAGAGGACCGGTCATGCGATCCTGGAACGCTACGGGATGACCGAGACCAACATGATCACCTCGAACCCCTATCAGGGCGCGCGGAAGGCCGGCACCGTCGGCATGCCGCTGCCGGGGGTGGAGGTGCGGATCGCGGGGCCGGAGGGGGTGCTGCCGCCGGGCGAGGCGGGGGCGATCGAGGTGAGGGGGCCGAACGTTTTCAAGGGCTACTGGCGGCTGCCGGAGAAGACGGCGGAGGAGTTCCGGGAGGGCTGGTTCGTCACCGGGGACATGGGGGCCTTCGACGGGGAGGGGTATCTCTCGATCCTCGGCCGGGCCAAGGATCTGGTGATCACCGGCGGGCTGAACGTCTACCCGGCGGAGGTGGAGGCGGCGCTGGACGATCTGCCGGGGGTCGCCGCATCGGCGGTGATCGGGGTGCCGCACCCGGACTTCGGTGAGGCGGTGGTGGCTTGCGTGGTGGGGTCGGTGGAAGAGGCTGCGGTCCGGGAGGCGCTGCGGGAGCGGCTGGCGGGGTTCAAGATACCGAAGCGGGTGCTGGTGCTGGAGGAGCTTCCGAGGAATGCGATGGGGAAGGTCCAGAAGGCCGAGCTGCGACGGGCCCACGCGGGGCTTTTCTCGGGCGGGTGAGGGATGTGTCCACGGTGGACATATCTGGTTTATATTTAGAATCAATAAGTTATGCGTGGATGTTAAGGATTTGGAAAGGCTTGGAATTTGGGGCCGGGCGTCGGTTGATCGATGATTTTTGCGCCCCGCCGCGGGGTAAGGGAATGGTGGGTTGGCACCCACCCTACCCGACTGCGTCGCCCCTCGCGCGGGAAGGGACCTGTAGGGTGGGTGAAACCCACCGCATTGCGCGGGTGGATGGGTGGGATGGTGGGTTGGCACCCACCCTACGGAGGCTCCGACGAGAAGCCGAAGGCGCACGAGGAGCTTCCGGCAAACCCGATCAGGCGGCGCGCAGGGGCTCGGGGTTCGCCAGCTTGCGCAGCACGTTCAGGTTCTCCAGCCCCTTCATCACCACCGCAGGATCGACGCCGAAGTCGACCAGACAGGCCACCTCGTCGACATCCAGCTTGGCCAGATGGTCCACCGTCGCGAGGCACTTGTCGTAGGAGCCCAACAGGCTGCCCATGTAGAAGTACTTCTCGAACGAAGCCTCCAGTGCGGCCTCGGCGAGGTCCGGCGTCAGCTGCGTGACGTCGATCTTGCCGGGGTCCTTGAGGAAGGGCACCGAGGCGAGGTGCTTCGACGCGAGGTCGAAGGAGGCGCCGAGGTAGTCCATCATCGGCTGGCGGGCGAGGTCGTGCACCTCGTCGTCGTCATCGCCGACCAGCGTGTGCAGCATCAGGGTGACGAGGCCGCGCCCCGGATGTCCGGCGGCGGCGCGGGCCGCGCGATAGGCGGTGATCTTCTGCGCCAGATCCTCGACCGTCTGGCCGAGGAGATGGGTCAGCACGTTCGCACCCATTGCCCCGGCCTCGACGAAGGTTTCGGGGTTGGCGGCGGCGGTGATCCAGATTGGCAGCTCCGGCTGTACCGGGCGGGGCATGACGCGGACATCGACCTCTTCGCCCAAGGGATTCTGCACGCGGTGCGGCTCGCCCCGCCACAGACGCCGCAGGGTTTCGGTGCGGTCGCGGAACACCTGCTTGCGGTTCCGGAAATCGTCCTGGTGGCCCGAGATGACGAAGTCGTTCGGCACCCAGCCGCTGGCGATGCCGAGACCGACCCGTCCGCCCGAGACGTTGTCGACGATGGACCATTCCTCGGCGACGCGGATCGGGTCGTGCAGCGGCAGGACGACGCTGCCCGCGCAGATCTGGATGCGGCTTGTCACCCCGGCCAGCGCGGCGGCCAAGACCGAGGGGTTGGGCGAAAGCCCGCCGAAGCTGTGGAAATGGCGCTCGGGCACCCAGAGCCGGGCCATGCCGTTCTGATCGGCCCAGCGGGCGGCCTGAAAGATCAGGTCGTATTTGCCGGTCTGACCGGCGCCGGAGGTATCGTTGGCGAAAAAGAACAGACCGAATTCCATTGGGGCACCTGACAAGGGAAGAAATATCCCGGCCAAATGTAGCCAGCCTGTGCCGCGCAGCGTTTGACTTGGGTCAAGCCCGGGGTCCGCGCTGCAACGCGTTCGGCGGACAGATCGTTTCGGAACCGGCAATAGTAACCCGCGTCTACGCCCCGACCGTCGCCAGCCATTCCATCAGTGCGGGCCGCGCGCTTTCGGCCCCCTCGGCCCGCGCCCGGTCGATCACCGCGCGCGCCTCGGTCAGGTTCACCTTGCGCAGAAGCGCCTTGACCGGGCCGACCGAGGCCGGACGCATCGAGAGGGTGCGGAAGCCGATCGCGGCCAGCGCCAGCGCCTCGATCGGGCGGCCCGCATCCTCGCCGCAGAAGGAGAGCGCGGTGCCGGTCTCGGCGCAGCGGGCGACGATATGTTCCAGGAAGGCGAGGAAAGTCAGGTTCAGCGTGTCGTAGCGGCGGCGGACCAGCTCGTTCTCGCGGTCGGCGGCGAAGAAGAACTGCTTCAGGTCGTTGCCGCCGACACTGATGAAATCCGTCAGCTCGTAGAAGGCGCGGGGCGCATAGGCGAGGCTCGGCGTCTCCATCATTGCGCCGATTTCCAGCCGTTCGGGGACGGGGTGGCCCAGCGATTTCTCGCGGTGCAGTTCGCGCAGGGCATGGGCGCGGGCCTGCTGGAACTCGCTCAGCTCGGTGATCAGCGGGAACATCACCGTCAGGGAGCGGCCCCTCGCGGCGCGGATCAGCGCCTGCAACTGCATCCTGAGGACGCCCGGCTTGTCGAGCCCGACGCGGACCGCGCGCCAGCCCATCGCGGGGTTCGGCTCCTCGGGCGGCTTCATGTAGGGGAGCACCTTGTCCGACCCGATGTCGAGGGTGCGGAAGGCGACGCGCTTGCCCTTGGCGGCATCCATCACGCGGGCGTAGAGCGCTGCAAGCTCTGCCCGCTGCGGCATCTTCGAGCGGATGAGGAACTGCAATTCGGTGCGGAACAGGCCCACCCCGTCCGCGCCCGAGTTTTCAAGGCTGGGCAGGTCGGCCATCAGACCCGCGTTCATGTGCAGCCCGATCGTCGTGCCGCAGAGCGTGGTAGCGGGGAGCTTGCGAAGCGAGGCGTAGCGCTTCTGCGCTTCGGCCTGCATGGCGATCTTGTCACGGAAGGCGCGGGCGACGGTTTCCTCGGGTCGCAGATGGACGATGCCCTGATCGCCGTCGACAAGGATGTGATCGCCGTTCAGCGCCTCGGCCACGACGCGACTTGCGCTGATCACCAGCGGGATCGCCAGCGCACGGGCGACGATGGCGGCATGGCTGCCGACCGAACCCTCTTCAAGCACCACGCCCTTCAGCTTGCGGCCATAGTCCAGCAGTTCGGCCGGGCCGATGTTGCGGGCGACGAGGATCGGGTTGTCGGGCATCTCGGCCCCGGTGTCCTTGCCCTGGCCGGTCAGGATGCGCAGAAGCCGGTTCGACAGGTCGTCAAGGTCCTGAAGACGCTCGCGCAGATACTGGTCGGGGACCTGCTCCATCCGGGCGCGGGCGGCGGACTGTTCCTTTTCCACCGCCGCCTCGGCGGAGAGGCCGCGCATGATGTCTTCCTCCATCCGGCGCAGCCAGCCGCGGGAATGGGCGAACATCCGGTAGGCTTCCAGGACCTGTTTCTGGTCCTTGTCGAGTTGCTCGGCTTCCAAGAGGTCGTCGATGGACACCCGCAATTCCCCCACCGCGCCGCGGATGCGGTCGATCTCGGTCAACGGGTCGTCGGCGACGGGGTTGGTGATGACGACGCGGGGTTCGTGCAGCCAGACCCGGCCTTCCGCCGCGCCTTCCTGTCCGCTTGTGGCGCGGAACATCACCGGCTGCTTGTGCAGCGCCTTCATGCCGCCTTCCTCGCCGGTGAAGGCGCCAAGCTCGGTCATCTCGGCCAGCACCATCGCGACGACGTCGAGAGCGTAGATGTCGTCCTCGGAAAACTCGCGGGCGGTCTTGGACTGGACGACGAGGACGCCGAGCTTCTCGCCGACCCGCTGGATCGGTACGCCGAGGAAGGAGGAATAGATCTCCTCGCCCGTCTCGGGCATGAAGCGGAAGCCCTTCTCGCCCGGGGCGTTCGCGGTGTTGACCGGCTGGCCAGAGCGGGCGACACGCCCGACAAGGCCCTCGCCCAGCTTCATCCGGGTCTGGTGGACCGCTTCGGGCTTCAGGCCCTCGGTGGCGCAAAGTTCCAGCGTTTCGGGATCGCGGAAGAGGTAGATCGAGCAGACCTCGGTCTTCATGCTGTCGGCGATCAGATGGGTGATCTGGTCGAGCCGGTCCTGGCCGCGCCCGGGAATGGCCAGCATGTCGCGCAGACGGCGCAGAAGCTTGCGGCTGTCACTTTCGCTGCGTTCGGGCATGGCGGCGTCCTTCCGGTCTTCCTCTCTCTATAGGTGGGCCGTGACAGGAAGAAAACGGATTTGCGCGCGCGGGTTGCGGGGCTTTGTGCCGGTGCCTGCGGATCGGGCAGCAGGACGTGATCGGTGCGAATGGTCACTGTCGCGGCGGTCGGGGGCGGTTTGGCCGGCTTAGCCCTTGCGGTCGAAAATGCCGAAGCTGGACGACTGGTCGTTCTGCGTCGCCTGCGTGAAATAGCCCTCGGCGGCGAGGCCACGGCGGATCAGTTCGCGCACAGCGGCCGATCGGCTGGGCATCCGGGCGTTGAAGCGCCAGTCGTCGAGCGCCGTAAGCTCTTCTTCCGCCAGCATGACCTGAAGCCTTTCGGCGCGCTTGCCGATTTCGGGGGTCCCTGCGGTGGTTTTCGGGTCGTTCATCGGCAGCGCCGTCATGAGCGGAATATCTTGCTCATTATGCGTGAAATACTGAAAGTCTGCAAGAGATGGTTGTGCCGTGATCCTCTTCTATCCCTTTGGTTGCGCGGTTCTCTCCAGGCATGGGGTTGGCCCAGAGTGATAATAGCAAGTATATGAAATCAATATTATTTCTTGATGACTCTGGCATGATGGCAAAAGGAGGACAGGCATGCAGGGCCAATTCGAGGTGAAAGTCGAGACGGGCGCCGTGCTGTGCCTGCTCAGGAACGCCGTCTTGGGGCTGGACTTGAGGCAGGCGCTGTGGGCGGAAGGGTTCGCGGTCGATGACCACGCCGATCCGTCGCTTCACTATCGGGCGGTCATCCTCGACATCGACGACGCCGGTCCCGAGCAGATTGTCCTGGCGCTGGACCGGGCCGGGGCGGGGGTGCCGGTTCTCATCATCGGCGAGGATCAGGACAGTGCCATCCGGCATGGTCTGACCGGCGCGGGCTGGTTCCGCAAGCCCGTGGTCAGCGATCATCTGGCCCGCTGCGTGCGGGATCTGGCCGGATCGCCCGCCGACGGACCGGAAGCCGGGGCGGCATAGCCCTCGCGGGTGTCAGGCCTTTTCCAGCTCGAACGTGTCGTGCAGCGCCTGGACGGCAAGCTCCATGTATTTGCGGTCGATCAGGACGGAGATCTTGATCTCGGAGGTGGTGATCACCTTGATGTTCACGTTTTCCGCCGCCAGCGCCGCAAACATCCGGGCCGCAACGCCGACCTGCGACCGCATCCCGATCCCCACGACCGAGACCTTGGCGACATCGGTATCGGTGACGACCGAGGTGAAGACGAACTTGCCCGCCGCCGCCGCCTCGTCGATGGCCTTTCTCGCGCGGTCGACCTGGTTGGTCGGCAGGCTGAAGGTCATGTCGGTATGGGCGCGCTTGTCGGCGGGGTCGTCCTGTTCGGAGATATTCTGCACGATCATGTCGACATTGACACCCGCATCCGCCAGCGAGCCGAAGATGGCGGCGGCGACGCCGGGCCGGTCCTCGACCTTGAGAAGCGTCATCTTCGCCTCGTCGCGGGAATAGGCGACGCCGGAGACTACTTTCGATTCCATGATTTCATCCTCGTCGCAGACCAGGGTTCCAGATGTTTCGTCGGTGTCCTCGAAGGAGGACAGCACGCGCAGCCGCACCTTGTAGCGCATCGCCAGCTCGACCGAGCGGGTTTGCAAGACCTTGGCGCCCAGCGAGGCGAGTTCCAGCATCTCCTCGAAGGCGATCTTCGGGAGCTTCCGGGCCTTCGGGCTGATGCGCGGGTCGGTGGTGTAGACGCCATCGACATCGGTGTAGATGTCGCAGCGCTCCGCCCCGAAGGCGGCGGCGAAGGCGACGGCGGTGGTGTCGCTGCCGCCCCGGCCAAGGGTGGTGATCCGGCCCTCGGGGCTGACGCCCTGGAAGCCCGCGACGACGGCGACCTTGAAGCCCTCGGCGAACTTGGCATCGAGGTGGTCGCGCGGGATCGAGACGAAGCGGGCCGAGGAATGCGCCGAGGTGGTGTTGATCGGCACCTGCCAGCCCTGCCAGCTGCGCGCCGGGATGCCCATTTCCTGCAGGCGCAGCGCCATCAGGCCGGCGGTCACGTTCTCTCCGCTGGCGACCACGGCGTCATATTCGCGGGCGTCGTAAAGCTTGGAGGTGGTCTCGACCCAGCCGACCAGTTCGTTGGTCTTGCCCGACATGGCGCTGACGATGACGATCACGTCATAGCCACGTTCGACCTCGGCCTGCACCTTCTTCGCGGCGTTCTCGATCCGCGCGAGGTCGGCGACCGAGGTTCCGCCGAATTTCATCACCAGAAGCGGCATGGTCCCCTCCAAGGGCCCGTCAGAAGTCCCGCGCGTCTTATGCAAGCCCCGTCGCAGGTGCAAGTGGCCGGGGCGGCGAAAATGCGCACGCCAGCGCCCTATTTCCGAAGCGCCCGCCAGCCGATGTCGGAGCGGCAGAAGCCCTCGGGCCAGCGCAGGTGGTCGATCATCGCATAGGCGCGGTTGCGGGCGTCCTCCAGCGTGTCGCCGCGGGCGGTGACGTTCAACACCCGCCCCCCATTGGCGAGGATGCGCCCGTCAGTCTCCACCGTTCCGGCATGGAAGACCATGTGGCGGCTGTCCTCCGGGCAGCGGTCGAGGCCGCGGATCTCGGAGCCTTTCGCATAGGCGCCGGGGTAGCCCTTGGCGGCCATCACCACGGTCAGGGCATGGTCGTCGGCCCAGTTGACCCGCGCTCCGGTCAGCCGCCCCTCGGCGCAGGCGTGCATCAGGTCCAGCGCCTGTGCACCGAGCCGCATCATCAGTACCTGCGCCTCGGGGTCGCCGAAGCGGCAGTTGTATTCGACCAGCCGTGCCTTGCCGTCCTGGATCATCAGGCCCGCATAGAGCACCCCCTGGTAGGGCGTGCCGCGCCTCGCCATTTCGGCAATGGCGGGCAGGACGATTTCGTCCATCGCCTGCTTCTGGATCGCCTCGGTCAGCACGGGGGCGGGGGAATAGGCGCCCATGCCGCCGGTGTTCGGGCCGGTATCGCCGTCGAAGGCCCGCTTGTGGTCCTGCGCGGTGCCGATGGGGAGCGCGGTGGTGCCGTCGGTGAGGATGAAGAAACTGGCCTCCTCGCCAGCCATGAACTCCTCGATCACCACCTCAGCGCCCGCCGCGCCGAGACTGCCGCCGAACATCTCGTCGAGGGCGGCAAGGGCCTCGGCCTCGGTCATCGCGACGACGACGCCCTTCCCGGCGGCGAGGCCGTCGGCCTTGACCACGATGGGCGCGCCCTGCGCCTGGACATAGGCGCGGGCGGAGGCGGCTTCGGTGAAGCGGGCCCAGGCTGCGGTCGGTGCGCCGCAGGCGTCGCAGATGTCCTTGGTGAAGGCCTTCGAAGCCTCAAGCCTTGCGGCCGCTGCGGAGGGGCCGAAGGTGAGCAGTCCCGCTGCGCGGCAGGCGTCGGCGACACCGGCGGCGAGGGGGGCTTCGGGGCCGATGATGACGAAGTCGACGGCATTCTCCTCGCAGAAGGTGACGACGGTGGCGCCGTCGAGGATGTCGATGTCGGCGTTCTCGGCAAGCGTTGCGGTCCCCGCGTTGCCGGGGGCGACGATCAGCCGGTCGCATTTCGGGTTCTGCTTCACCGCCCAGGCAAGGGCATGTTCGCGACCGCCGGAACCGAGGATAAGGATGTTCATGGAAGCGCCCCCGCTTGGCCTGAAAGTGAAGGCCTCTTAGGATGCGGGCGTGTGGGAGGCAAGCGTGGAACCGGATGTTGCGGTGACCCTGGGCGTCGGCAAGCCGGACCGACCGAAGCCATCGCCTCTGGTCTGGTTGACCGAGGCAGCGGGGATGGCGGTGATCTTCTGGGGGATCGGGATGGGCCCCCTGTGGCTGGCGGGGATCGGCGCGGTGATGGTTGTCGGAAGCTATGCGGCCTATCGCCGGAAGCACGGTCCGCTTCCGCCGCGGCAGGGCGGGTCGGAAAGGATGGGGGATGACGATTGAGCGCCGGGGCTACCTGTCGCAGGCCACACCATCGCCGTCCCGGTCCAGCCCGTAGATGTCGCTGCCGACGACATAGACCGGCCCATCCACATAGGCAGGCCCGTTGCCGTTTCCCCCGGCGCAGTCGACGTCCGACGCGACGGGGACGCATTTGCCGGAATAGTTCGGGTCGCAGTCCTGTGCGAATGCCGGGGACGCAAGGGTGAGTTCGCCCATCGCCGGAAGCGCCGCAAGGATTGCAGGAAGGGCGGGGTTGCGGAACATCGGTCGGGACCTGCGGCGGGAGGGTGACACGGCTCGTGACCGAAGTTTAACCTGCCCCGCCGGTTGAAACCACTGCGCCGTCACCCCGGCCCCGTGTTGCAACCCGGCCCGGGCCGGGGCATCAATGCGCCATGGACCTGATCGACGATCCCGCCCCGCCGGGCAACCAGCCGGAATACACCGTCTCCGAGCTTTCGGGCGCGGTGAAGCGGGTGATCGAGGGTGAGTTCGGGCTGGTGCGGGTCCGGGGCGAGGTGGGACGGGTGTCGCGACCGGCCTCGGGGCACTTGTATTTCGACCTGAAGGACGACCGGGCGGTGATCGCGGCGATCAGCTGGAAGGGCCAGGTGTCGCGGATGCAGGTCCGGCCCGAGGAGGGGATGGAGGTGGTCGCCACCGGGCGGATGACCACCTTTCCCGGCCAATCAAAATACCAGCTGATCGTCGAGGACGTGGCCCCGGCGGGGGCGGGCGCCTTGATGGCGATGCTGGAGAAGCGCCGCGCCGCGCTGGCGGCGGAGGGGCTGTTCGACGCCGCAGGGAAGAAGGCCATCCCCTATCTGCCGCGGGTGATCGGGGTGGTGACGTCTCCCAGTGGCGCGGTGATCCGGGACATCCTGCATCGGCTGCGAGACCGCTTTCCCCGGCATGTGCTGGTCTGGCCGGTGGCGGTGCAGGGGCAGGACTGCGCGGCGCAGGTGGCCGCCGCGATCCGGGGCTTCAACGCGCTGCCCGAGGGCGGGGCGATCCCGCGCCCCGACGTGCTGATCGTGGCACGGGGCGGCGGGTCGCTGGAGGACCTCTGGGGTTTCAACGAGGAGATCGTCGTGCGGGCGGCGGCGGCGTCGGCGATCCCGCTGATCTCGGCCGTCGGGCATGAGACCGACACGACGCTGATCGACTTCGCCGCCGACCTGCGCGCGCCGACGCCCACGGCTGCGGCAGAGCTGGCGGTGCCGGTGCGACTGGAGCTTCTGGCGACGCTGGAGGCGCTGGGCGCGCGACTGGTGCGCGGGATCGGGCAGGGGGTGGTGCTGCGGCGGCAGCGGCTGCGCGATCTGTCGCGGGCCTTGCCGCGCGTGGAGGTGCTGGTCGCAACCCCTCGGCAGCGGCTGGACGCGGGGGCGCTGCGGCTCGGGACCGGGCTGGGGCTGGCGGTCGCGAAGAAGCACCGGGAGTTCGACCGGCTGGCGGGGCGGTTGCAGCCGCAGGCGCTGCGGGCCGGGCTGGCGCGTCAGGGGGATATGCTGACCTCGCGCGGGGAGCGGCTGGGGCGGGCGGTGCTTCTGCGGCTGGAGCGGCGGGGGGAGCGGCTGGAGGCGCTGGCGGCGCGGCTGGCTCCGGCGCTGGCCCGGATGCTGGGCGATGCGGGGCGGAAGACGGCGGAGGGGCGGCGCGATCTGGCGCGGCTTTCCGAGCGGCTGGAAGCGGCGCCCGCCACCCGCTTCGCGCGGCTCAATGACCGGCTGGAGGCGCTGGACCGGACGCGGGCGACGCTGGGCTACGCGGCGACCCTGAAGCGGGGCTATGCGGTCGTGCGGGGGGACGGGGCGGTCGTCACTTCGAAGGCGGCGGCGGAGAGGGCCTCGGCGCTGGAGATCGAGTTCCGGGACGGGCGGCTTCCGGTCGGGGGCCGGGCCGGCAAGCGGCCGAAGGGGGACGGGGAGAGCGGGCAGGGGAGCCTGTTCTGACGTTCCGGCACAGTCATATTTTCGGCGAATTTCGAGCAAGATGGTTCACTACCGAATGGAGCGCTAGCTTGTAGAGGTGGGATAAACGATGAAGACGGCAGATGTTATTCGCGCGATCCGACCTCTTCAGCGCGCGGTCGCGCCGCTCTTGATAGAGGATGTCACGAACGGCGATATGCCAACGTCGGTAGACGAAGTTATTGATCGCTATGCGGACAGAATCGGCGCGCCCTTCCATTTTGACGATGGTAAAGGCTGGAAAGATGACATCCGATCAGCGGCCATTTGGACTCTGATGAGAAATGGCTTTGCAAAAGGCAAGGTAGTGCATCTGTCGAAAGACGGTATGCTTTCGTCGTGGTCCACGGTCAGGATCGAGCTTGAAGCCGCGGTTGCCATCGAAATCGAGTTTGGGGGTAATCGGGCACTCTCGGTTCGGGCCAAAGAGATCGTCGCGCAGGCGACCGTCATCGGAGAAGGCTCGCGGGCTGTCTACGTCTACACCGACTCGAGGCTTGATCGTCTGGGTGACAAATGCACCAAAATCGGTCGGCATGACCGAAGCGGCGGGGGTGAGGTTCTGCGACGAATTCTGAGCCAATACTCAACAGGAAATCCGGGCCACCCCGTTCTTCGCGTCATTGCCAGAACCGACAGAGAGGTAGGGCTGGAAACCTTTCTGCATAGGCGATTTGGGTCACGTCGCATTGAAAATGGCTTTGGTGCCGAATGGTTCTCCGTACCATACGAGGAAGTGGCCATCGAGATTGAGACATACCTCGCTTTGCAAATGTCAGGTGATCACTAAGCTCCTAGAAACCCTTCGCAGGTGACCACCTCTTCCGCCGGATAGAGCATGATCGCTTCACCCGCGCGGTTGCCGTCGAGCCAGGCCATCAGCCAGCCGCCGCGGTCGTGGTAGGTCCAGCAATAGGGCGTGTCGATTCCCCGGTAGTCGAAGCAGATCTGGTCGCCTTGCGGACGCCAGCTGCCTTCCAGGCATTGCGCCGCATCGCGCCAGATCGCGCGGCGGCCGGGGAGGAAGGTCTCCACCCCGTAGCGGCCGGTCCGGTCGTGGGTGTCCATGGTGCGGCCCTGAACGAAACGCTCGAAGGCTTCGGCGGTCATCGGGGGATCGGCGGGTTGCGGCGCGGTGCCTTCGGCAAGGGCGACGGCGGGCAGAAGCAGGAGTGCGAAAACAAGCGCACGCATCAGGCGCCGACCTCGGGGCCGAAGCAGGCGAGGGGCTCGGTGGTTTCGGTCACGATCACGGGGTCGGCCTCGGGCGGGTTGGTGGTGTAGCGGGCCAGAAGATCGGGGCCGGAGGCGGTGATCTCCCAGCAGTCGGGCGCGATGTCGTCTTCATACTGGAAGCAGATCGCCGTCCCGTCCTGATACCAGTGGCCGGTCTTGCAATCGTCGCCGAGGACCGTCCAGCGCACCTTGCGACCCGGCAGATATTGCTCCACGCCGTAGACCGCGCCGAATTCGGACCAGGTCATCGTGCGGCCCAGGGTGAGGGCATCGAATTCCTCGGCGGTGACGAGGGGTTCGGCAAGCGCCGGGGTGACGGAGAGGAGAAGGACGAGGAAAGCGCGCATGTCAGACCCCCACCTCGGGGGTACAGGGGATTGCTGCGTCGGAGAGGGTGATGGTGATAGTGTCGGCAAAGGCTTCGCCCAGGAATTCGGCGCGGACCTGATCGCCGTCCCGGAAGAAGCGCCAGCAATAGGGGCCGGGATTGAGATCGTAGACGAAGCAGACGTCGTCGCCTTGCGGATACCAATGACCCGACCGGCAGATCCCGCCCGCATCCGCATCGACGGTGGCGCGACCTGCCAGGTGCATCTCGCTGCCCCAGAGCGCGCCGTCGACGAAGTAGTCTAGCGTCCGGCCGGTCGACCAGGCTTCGAACTCGGCGACGGTCATCGGAGTTTCCGCAGCGGCCGCCGTGGCGAGGCAGACAAGGCTTAGGGCGGCGCGCAGCATCAGACCCCCACGTCGGGCCCGGGGCAGGGCAGGCCCTGGTCGGAGGCGTCGACCTCGTGCAGCTCCTCGCCCGCGACGCCGCTGGTGGAAAGCGCCACCAAGGCGCCGTCCTTCATCCAGAAGGTCCAGCAGGCAGGGGTGGGATCGTATTCGTAGACGAAGCAGATGTTCTCGCCCTGCGGATACCAGCTGCCATACTGGCATTCGTTCGGCGCGGTCGACCAGCGGACCTTGCGGTCTGGCAGGTATTGCTCGATCCCGAAGAGGTTGCCGAACTGGCGATAGGTCAGGGTCTTGCCGGTGACATGGGCCTCGAAGACCTCGGCCGTGATCGGGGTTTCGGCAAGGGAGGGAGTGGCCAGGAAGAAGAGCGCGAGGGCAACGGTCGGGCGGAGCATCGGGTCACACTCCCACATCGGGGCCGGGGCAGGCGAGCGGTTCGGTCGTCTCGCGCACGGTGCGCGGCGCGATGTCGGGGGTGTCGGTCATGTAGCTGGCGGAGAGGCCTTGGCCATCGGGCCAGATGATCCAGCATTTCGACTCGGGGTCACCGTCGTAAAGGAAGCAGATGGTCTCGCCTTCGGCGAACCAGTGCCCGATCTTGCACTCGTCGGCAGTATAGGCCCAGCGGACCTTGCGACCGGGCAGGTAGACCTCGCGCCCGAAGGTCTGGCCGTCGGCGAAGTAGTCCATGGTCTTCCCGGTCACGTAGGCCTCGAACTCCTCGCCGGTCATCGGGGTCTCGGCCAGCGCCGGAGCGGCGAGGAGGAGGGCGGGAAGAACGGGAAGCGTCTTCAGACACATCGCTTCACACTCCCGGTCGGAGATCGGGACAGTCGAGCGGGCGGTCGGAGCGGCCGATCTCGAAGATGCGGTCGTTGCCGGGGGTGTTGGTGGCCGTGCCATGCAGCCGACCGGAGCCCAGAGCGAAATGCCAGCAGACCGATATTTCCCTGACCTCAAAGCTGAAGCAGATCTCGTCGCCCGACTGGTAATAGCGGCCGTTGACACAGTCGCTGCCTTCATAGCGCCAGACCAGCGTCTGGTCGGGGCCGTAAGCGGCGATGCCGACGATGCCAGTGCTGTAGCCGTAGGTGAGCGTGTCGGTGCCGACATAGGCGGAGAATTCGGCAGCCGTCATCGGCGGTTCGGCTTGGGCCGGGCCGGTCAGCACCGCGCCGAGGACAAGGGCTGTGCGCATCGCCCTAGACGCCGACATCGGGCCCGGCGCAGGGCAGGGGACCGCCTTCGCGGGACGACTCCAGGATCTCCCAGCCGCCGCCCTCGCCCATGTAGCGGCCCCTGATCCGGTCGCTCTCCAGGAAATACAGCCAGCAGGCGGGGGTGGGGTCATCCTCGTACTCGAAGCAGATCTCGTCGCCCTTCTGATACCAGACGCCATAGATGCAGAGGTCGCCCTCGAAGGCCCAGCGGACGCGGCGGCCGTCAAGGTACTCCTCGGTGCCGAAGAGGCCGTTGCCATAATCGTAGGTGATGGTGTCGCCGCGGGTGGCGGAGTCGAACTGGTCGGCGTCGAGCGGGGTTTCGGCAAGCGCCGGGGTGGTGGCAAGGGCAAGGACAAGGAAAAGGGCACGCATCCGGGGGCTCCGTTGGACTGGGCGTCAGAGTGCCAGAGCGGCGCGGGATTGGCCAGTCAAGCCGCCGTGTCTTCTGGGGTGTCCACAGGTCTGGATTCCCGCCATCGGGCGAGATGGGGGGCCATGGCGCGGCGCCAGAGCCGGGGGGCAAGCGCCATGGCGCAGGCGAGCGGCAGCGGCCAGGGCAGGCGGGGCGCCGCGTCGGTCAGGCGCAGCGCGGGATAGGGGCGCGCGGGATGGACATGGTGGTCGGAATGGCGCGGCGCGTTCAGCATCATCGCCGAAGTGAACCAGTGCGCGGTGTTCCAGCTGTGGGCGGGGCCGACCGGTTCGTACCGGCCGTCGGGCAGGCGGGCGCGGGTCAGGCCGTAGTGCTGGACATAGTCGGAGAGGAGGACCTGGCTTTGCGCGTGAAGCGCGAGGCCGGTCCAGGCTAGGAACCCGGGCAGGCCCGCGACAAGGGTGGCGAGGATCAGTGCGGCGGCGCTGATGGCAAGCCAGGTGGCATAGGGGTGGAGGCCCGCGCGGCCGGCGCGGAGAGCGGATTCGGCGCGGGCTCCCTGCCGGAAGCTGCCGATCCAGGCGCGGCGGGCGAAGCGGTAGAAGCTTTCCCCGGCCCGGGCGGAGTTCGGGTCGTCCGGCGTGGCGACGGCGCGGTGGTGGACAAGGCGGTGGGCGCTGGTGTGCTGTCCGAAGAGGAGGGCTGCGTAGACCGTGGCGCCGAGGCGGAAGAGGGCGCGCTGCGGGCGGTGAATAAGTTCGTGCGCGGCGGGGTGGACGACCTGGCCAAGCCAGAAGCCGGTCGCGAGGAAGGCGAGGAACCGTTGCGCGGGGGTGAGAGGAGAGGCTCCGGCGATGGCCCAGGTGGCGGCGGGAAGGAGGGCAAGTGCGCCGAGGCCGATGGCGATCAGGAGGAGGTCGGCGGCGGGGAATTCGGTGCCCTCGGCCTGGCCGGGGACGAGCGGGATGAGCTGGTCGAGGAGGAGGCCGAGGCAGGCCATGTAGAGGAAGGCGGCCCAGAGCCATGCGCCCCCGAGGGTCAGGCCAAGGCCGAGGAGGGCGAGCGGCAGGAGCGAGGCTGCAGCGAAGGCGGCAAGGGAGAGGGGACGGGTCAGGGTGGTGGTCCGGTTGAAGGGTGTGCGGGCAGCTTTCGAGGAAATCGCTCCGGGCGCAACCGGGTTTTCTGTCGCGGGGAGGCTCCTCGTGCGACTGCGTCTTCTCGTCGCGAGGGAGCTGGCGGCCGGGGGCGTGGGGGGCGCGTGAAGGGAATATCAGGACCAAGAGGAAGGGAAGGTGTGGCGTTCCCATGGGCTGGCGCGGGCGGCAGGCAGAGTGCTTGCGAAATCGGGGGCGAGGACTTGTCGGCGGGTGGGCCAGGGCGCACCCTTGGCTTTGCAGGGTATCGCGGAGATGGGCGGAATGGAGTGGGGGAGCGGCGTGCTCGCGGGGTTGGCGCTGGGGGCAGCGGTGGTCTACGGGCTGCACTTTGCGATGCGGGAGGTGAAGGGGGTGCTTGGGGCCGCGGTCAAGACGGCCTCCACCGCGCTCCTCGCGCTGGCAGTCGCGTTGGCCGGGCAGCGCGGCGGCGGGTGGTTCTGTCTGGTGCCTCTGGGCCTTGCGCTGGGCGCGCTGGGCGATCTGTGTCTGGCGTGGAAGGCAGAGAGGGCGTTCCTGGCGGGAGTCGGAGCCTTCGGGCTGGGGCATCTGGCCTATGCGGGCGGCTTCCTGTTGCGGTCGGGGGAGTTGGGGTTCGACGCGGTTTCTCCCGGCACGGGCGCCGCGCTGGCGGGGCTGGCGGCGCTGCTGGTCTCGACCGAGGTCTGGCTGGCCCCGTGCACGGGCAGCCTGCGGGGGCCGGTGCGTGCTTACGTGGCGCTGATCGGGCTGATGGGGGCGGCGGCGGTGCTTCTGCCTGGGGCGCCGGGGCAAGGGATGCTGCGGGCGGGGGCGGCCTTGTTCATCCTGTCCGACCTTATGCTGGCGGTGCAGATGTTCGTCGCCCGCGACCCGGCCTTGCGGCGCGGGCTGGCGCTGATGCTCTGGCCCGCCTACTGGACCGGGCAGGCGCTGATCGGCTGGGGGGCACTGGTGTTCTGGGGCGCGGCCACGGGCTGACGGCCTTTCCATGGCCTGTCAAAGCGACTAGGTGAGGGAAAACCAGCCAGGGGTGCCGCCCATGTCGTTCTTCAAGAAACTCAAGGATCGGCTGTTCCGGTCGTCGGACAAGATCGGCGAGGGGCTGGAGGCGCTGGTGGCGGAAGGGGCGGAGACCGGCGAGGCCCTGTCGCCCGAGCCCGAGGCGCCTGCGCAGGCAGGTGCGCCGATGGCGGAGGACCCCGCTGAGCCCGTTGCAAAGGCGCCGGAGCCAGCCGCGCCGGAGCCCGCGCCGCCGAAGCCGGTCGAGCCGAAGCCGGCGTTGGAGAAGCCGGGGCTTTTCGGGCGGCTGATGGGCCGGAGCGAGGAGCCGCGCCGGGTGCTGGACGACGCCATGCTGGAAAGCCTGGAGGAACTGCTGATCCAGGCCGACATGGGGGTCGACACGGCGGTGCGGGTAACGGCGAACATCGCCGAGGGGCGGTTCGGTCGGCGGATTTCCACCGGCGAGCTGCGGGCGGCCCTGGCGGCCGAGGTGGCGCGTATCATGGAGCCGGTGGCGCGGCCGATGCCCCTGTACCCGCAGAAGCCGCAGGTGGTGCTGGTGGTGGGGGTGAACGGCTCGGGCAAGACCACCACGATCGGCAAGCTGGCCAGCCAGTTCAAGGCGGCGGGGAAAGAAGTGGTGATCGCGGCGGGCGACACGTTCCGCGCGGCGGCGGTGGAGCAGTTGCAGATCTGGGGCAAGCGGGCTGGCGTACCGGTCTTGACCGCGCCGGAGGGGTCGGACCCGGCCTCGCTGGCCTTCGACGCCTTGACCAGGGCGCGCGCCGATGGCGCGGACCTTCTGATGATCGACACGGCGGGGCGGTTGCAGAACCGGCAGGACCTGATGGAGGAACTGGCGAAGATCGTGCGCGTCATCCGCAAGGTCGATCCGACGGCGCCGCACAATACGCTTCTGGTGCTGGACGGGACGACGGGTCAGAACGCGGTGACGCAGGTCGACATCTTCCGCAAGATCGCAGAGGTGAGCGGTCTGGTGATGACGAAGCTGGACGGGACGGCCAAGGGCGGCGTGCTGGTCGCACTGGCCGACAAGTTCGGGCTGCCGATCCATGCCATCGGCGTGGGCGAGCAGATCGACGACCTGGCACCCTTCGACCCGGAGGAGTTCGCCCGCGCGCTGGTCGGGGCGGAGGCATGATCCGCGCGGGGCTTCTGGCGCTGGTGCTGGCAAGCCCGGCGGGCGCCGAGGGGCTGGCGGGGCAGGCCCTGTGCGCAGCGGCCTGGGCCAAAGTGAGCGAGGGCCTGGCCGGTCTTGGCACGAATCTGACGGCCGAGGTGACGCAGGACGGGGACTGGTGCAGCGTGCGGGCCCCGGTTCTTGACCTTGAGGGGCAGTACACCCCCGACCTGCACGTCGACCGGCTGATGTTTCGCGGGTCGGCGCTGGGCTGGATTGCGGACGGCTCGACCGCGCCGGAAGACCTGGAAATCGTGGTCGAGGGGCTGCGTATGGTCGTTCAGACCGGAAACCCGCAGATGGACTGGCTGTTCGCGGCGCAGGCGCGTCCGAACGGGATTGATGCGCAGGCCTCGCTCTCCTGGGACGCGGGGGAGAAGGTGCTGCGGCTGGATGTGCTGAGCGTGGACTTCCCCGGCGACAACCTGGTGGAGCTTTCGGCGCGGGTGGACCGGGTCGATCTGTCGTCGCCGGGCGCGGGACAGATGTCCATGACCGGATTTGTACTGTCGGAGGCTGACCTGCGGATCACCACGCACGGGTTGTTCGAGGGCTATCTGCTGATGCCTCTCGGAACAGCTTTCTTGCCGTATGAAGGCGATATGGTTGCCGCTGTGGATGCGCTTCGGACAGATCTGATCACTGTCGTGGTCAACTTGCCAGAATCCAGCTTCTCGGTCGCCAGCAAGGACGCGCTTCTTGCCCTGATCATGGAGTTGCCGAATCCCTCTGGCGAACTGACCATGGCGCTGCGCGCCGCGCCGGGGACCGGTCCGGCGCGGGTGGCGGGCTATGCGGCGACCGGCGTGCCGGACACGATCGCCGAGGCTGCGCCGCTGTTCGACGGAGTGTCGCTGGATGTCGATTGGACACACGCCGATGCGCCTTAGGCTCGCGCTCGCATTTGCGTTCGGGCTGACGGCACCAGTCGCGGCCGAGCCGGTGGCCATGGGATGCGACAGGCTTGCGGCGCTGTTTCAGGGACTGACCGGCTACGGCGTGACCCTGCCGCCGAGCCCGACAGTCGACGGCTGGTGCGTGGCCGAGGGTGCCACGCTGCGCGCCGGGGACCTGCCCAGGATCAGTGTCGAGCGGCTGGAACTGGCAGGCAGCGAAACCGGGGATGGACCGGAAAGCCTGTCGCTGCGGGTTGGCCGGGCGCGGATCGCGCCGCAGGTGGGCGACCGGTCCGAAGATGCCGTGCTGCGATCGGTCCTGCGGCTTCAGACCGTGGATGCGACGCTGACATTGCAGCGGTCTGCAGAGCGGGACGGGCTGGAATTGCGCGACGTGAGGGTGGTGCTTTCGGGCGGCACCGAGCTGTTGCTGGAGGCAGAGCTGAGCGGCGGAGGGTTTTCGCGGGAGAGCCTGGCCTTGGCGACGCTGACTGGCCTGCGCCTCGACTGGCGCAATGATGGCCGGCTCTTGCGGCCGGTCATGGAGGCGGCGGGAGGCCGACTTGCCGAAGGCGCGACCGGCAATGCCGCTGTGGATGCGGCGCGTGAGGCGCTGCGCCGGCTGCTGGAGAACCTGCCGATCACGAGACTTGCGGGCGACACTGCCTCCGAGCTTGAGGCTGTCGTGGCCGCTCTGCCGCAGGGTCGGGGAAGGATGGTGCTCGATTTCACCTCCGAGGCCGGACTGGGCGCGGCTCGCCTCGGGCCATTGGCTCTGTCGGACGATCCTTCGGGGGCGGCGGCGCTTGCACGGCTTTTGGCGGATGCCGTGCTGACGGTCGACTGGCAGCCGGGGCTTGGTCCTTGAACATGGCGATGATCCGCGCCAGATAGGCCAGAGTTGCCAGGAAGGATGAGGCGATGGCCGAGCGGAAGATCAACCCGATTCTCAAGCAGGTGCTGGAACTGGGCCCGACCGTGGTCTTCTTCCTGATCTACATGCGGATCAAGGATGAGTCGTTCACCTTCGGCGCGACCGAGTATTCTGGCTTCATTGTGGCGGCGCTGATCCTGGTTCCGTTGCTTCTGGTTGCATCACTCATCCTCTGGTTATTGACGGGCACGATCAGCCGGATGCAGGTCTTCGTCGGTGTGATGGTCGTCTTCTTCGGCGGGCTCACGGCCTGGTTCAACGACGCGACCTTCTTCAAGATGAAGACAACCTTCGTCTATGGCACCTTCGCGCTGATCCTGGGGGCGGGCCTTGTCCGCGGCAAGAGTCTGCTGCAATGGGTGATGGCCGAGGCTTTGCCCATGAAACCAGAGGGTTGGATGATACTCACCCGCAGGCTTGCACTGATGTTTGCGGCCCTTGCGGTGGCGAACGAGGTGATCTGGCGCACCCAGTCCGAAGAGACCTGGGTCATCCTGGAGACCTTCGCGATGCCCGCGGCGCTGTTTCTGTTCCTGATGGCGAACTTCATGGCGCTGCACGGCTACCTGATCGAGGAGCCGGAGGACGAAGCCTGAGGCGCGGCACAGGAATGCCCCGCTTGGGGCGGGGTTCTGCCCCAGCTCTGCCTTGATGCCTCTCTAAACCCGAAGGTGAGCTTCAGAGGGGTTCACCATGCACCGCACGCCATTCGATCTTCTCCGCCTGTTCCTGAGCCTGTTCCAGGACCTGCCGCCCCTGTCGCGCGCGCTGTATCTGCCCGGCGCGGTGCTGCTCATCGGCTATCCGGTGCTGTCGGTGGCTCTGGGGCCGGAGCAGGGCGGACAGGCCTTTGCCACAGCCTTCCTGCTGGCGCTGGCGGTGCGGGTCGGCATGGGGTTCGAGGGCATGGTGCGCCGCATGCTGACGCGCTATTCGGTGGCGCAGGCCGTGGTCTTCGCAGTGCTTTTCGCGGGCCTGCCGCTGCTGGTGGTGGCAATGGTCGACGATCCGCTGTGGTGCCAGCGGATGCAGAGCGCGTTCTACGTGGTGATCGCGGGCGTCTTCCTTCAGGACGTGCTGAACAAGCGCGTCTCGACCGCCGCAAGCTTCTGGCCGGATGCCGAGATGGCCGAGCACCTGCCGAACCTGACCAGGATGATGGTGGTCTACAACTTCGGCTTCCTCCTGCTGAACGAAACCATGATCCGCGCGGTCGATCCGTCGCACTGGCTTCTGTTCTGGGCGGTGCTGCCGATCATCGGGCATACGGTGTTGCGCGCCATGGTGCTGACGGTGATCAACCTGGATGCGGGCCACGAGGCCTGAGGGGCGTGACACCGCCGCGTTCCGGGCGCCCCTGCGGGCGCCCTTTTCATTGCGACATGACGCAGGCGGCCTTCTTCACGTCGATGCAGCGCCGAAGCGCGGTCAACACCCCGGAGGGCGCGTTCGACAGGGGCAGGAAGCCCAGTTCCGACAGTTTGCGGGCATAGGTCTTCGAGAGCGCGGCGTCGAGGTTCAGCGCGGCCTCGAAATTGGCATAGGCATCCTCCATCCGGCCCAGGGCGGCGTCGATCCGGGCCAGCGTGTCGTGATAGGTGGCCTCCATCCGGGCGCCGTTCGGGTTCTGGCGCAGGACCTGGGTCACGCGGTCGGCCTCCTCGGCCTTGCCGTTGGCCAGCAAGGCCGCGCCTTGCACGTTCACCGCGGCAAGGTTCTCCGGATAGCGCTTGAGCAGCGCCTCTGCCTCGGTCGCCACCGTCGCGGGGGGCGCGTATTCGCCAAGGGCGAGAAGGCGGCGGGCGAGGATGTCTTCCTCGATCGACGGGTTCGGATCGGCGACCACGTCTGGGCGGAGCGCTTCGTCCGCGACGGCGACGACATCCTCGTACCGGCCAAGGGCGGCCAGCGCGGCCAGCTTGTTGCGGTAGGCGTTCTGGTAGCCGGGGACCAGCGAGATCGCGGTGTCGAAGTAGGACAGCGCCTCTTCCGCCCGGCCGAGGTCGATCAGGCAGCGGCCCTTGATCTCGTTCGCATAGGCATATTGCGGGTCGATCCGAAGGGCGTTGTCGGCATCGTCGGAACAGCGCTGGCCGGCGTTGAACTGCCACCAGCTTTCGGCCCGGTTGGCCCAGGCGTCGATATAGTCCTCGACCGCCAGCGCGGCGGAATAATGCGCGAGCGCCCCGGCGCTGTCGCCCTGGTCGTAGCGGACATTGCCCAGCTCGACCCAGACCCAGGCGTTTTCCGGCGTGTAGCCGAGCGCCTGTTGCAGGGTGGCGGCAGCCTCGTCGAGCTGGCCGAGCATCCGCTGCGCCTCACCCTTGAGCGACAGGGCCTGGGCGGCGGCCTCGGGTGTTTCGGCGGCCTCGAAGGCCTGGTCGCAAAGGGCGATCCGGGCCTCGTAATCCTGGCCGCGGTCGTCGCAGGTCTGAGCCTGGGCGGCGGCGGGGATCAGGGCGGCAAGGACGAAGAGGAACGGGCGCATGGGGGCCTGCAAAGTGGTTGCGGCTGGAGCGTCCGTCACCTGTCGGGGAAAATCAAGGGCGATGGGAGCGGCGGCATTGACCCTGCCGAGCCACGGGCGTATGCAGGCCTCCGTGGCGCTTTGTTACCGGATTGCGGGCCACGTTAAACAAGCCGCTAAAGAGGTGAAGGGCGTTGCCCCGGCACCTTTTGGTTGTCCGGGGCTTTTTATTGGCCGGGAGGCCCGCGATGTCATCGAAGGACTGGAAGACCCGCACGCAACTGGTGCACGAAGGCACCCGCCGCAGCCAATATGGCGAGATGGCCGAGGCGATCTTCCTGACGCAGGGCTTTGTCTACCCCACCGCCGAGGCGGCGGAGGCGCGCTTCGTGAAGGCGGGCGAGGACGAGTTCATCTATGCCCGCTACGGCAACCCGACGACCCGCATGTTCGAGGAGCGGATCGCCGCGCTGGAGGGCACGGAGGACGCCTTCGCGACGGCGAGCGGGATGGCGGCTGTCTCGGGCGCGCTGATGTCCTGCCTGCGGGCCGGGGATCATGTGGTCAGTTCCCGCGCGCTCTTCGGGTCCTGTCTTTACGTGCTGGAGGAGGTGCTCCAGCGCTTCGGTGTCAAGGTGACCTTCGTCGACGGCGCCGACCTCGACCAGTGGCGCAAGGCGGTGGTGCCGGGAACCAAGGCGGTGTTCTTCGAATCGATGTCGAACCCGACGCTGGAGCTGGTGGACATTCGCGGCGTGAGCCAGATCGCCCATGCCGCGGGGGCACTGGTGATCTGCGACAACGTCTTCGCGACGCCGGTCTTTTCCCGCGCGGTGGAGCAGGGTGCGGATGTGGTGGTCTATTCCACGACGAAGCATGTCGATGGCCAGGGCCGGGCGCTGGGGGGCGTGGTCTGCGGTACGCAGGAGTTCATCCGCAAGGTGCTGGAACCCTACATGAAGCACACCGGCGGCAGCATGAGCCCGTTCACTGCCTGGATGCACCTGAACGGTATGGCGACGCTGGATTTGCGCTGCCGGGCGATGGCCGATACCGCGCTGACGGTGGCCAGGGCGCTGTCGGCGTATCCGAAGGTGACGAAGGTGATCTTCCCGGGGCTCGCCAGCCACCCGCAGCACGCGCTGGCGATGGCGCAGATGGGATCGGGCGGCACGCTGGTCACGTTCGAGGTGGCGGGCGGCAAGGAGGCGGCCTTCCGCTTCATGAACGCGCTGGAGATCGTGAAGATCTCGAACAACCTGGGCGATGCGAAAACCATCGCAACCCATCCGGCGACCACGACGCACCAGCGGCTGCCGCAGGACCAGAAGGATGCGCTGGGGATCACCCCCGGCCTGATCCGGCTGTCGCTGGGGCTGGAAGATGCGGATGACCTGATCGCCGACCTGACGCGGGCGCTTTCGGTCGCGTGATCGTCGCAATCGGCGCTTGCTTTGGGCGGCGGAATGCCTATGTGATGGAGACCTGCCCCGGACCAGGGTGATCCGGCGGCGGGCCTCTCTCGTAGAAGATTCCGGAAATTGACGGCGCGGCCATGGCCCGCCCGAACCGAAAGGACCAGCCCGATGAACATCCATACCCCCGAGATCGACCGGCTTCCCACGCGGGAAGAGGCAGAAGCGGCGCTGGCCGTGCTACGGCAATGGGCGGGGAAATCGTCCGACGAGGACATCTCGCGGCTGGATTCGGCGGTGGGCTGGTTGGTGCCGGGACAGGGCTATCCGGCGCTGTCGCGCGTCTATCCGGAAACGTTCCGCGCTGACGAGGCCTATCGCGCGTCGATGCCCGACCTTCAGAACGGGCCGTCCAGCCTGATCCGGGGCGCGAAGTCGCGCATCCAGCATGTCGGGATCTCCAACTTCCGCCTGCCGATCCGCTATGCGACCCGCGAGGGCGCGGCGCTGGTGCTGGAGACCAGCGTCACCGGGACGGTCAGCCTGGAGGCCGAGAAGAAGGGCATCAACATGAGCCGCATCATGCGGTCCTTCTATGCCCATGCCGAGAAGGAGTTTTCCTTCGGGGTGATCGAGGCGGCGCTGGACGATTACAAGGCCGACCTCGGGGCCTTCGACGCGCGCATCCAGATGCGGCTGTCGTTCCCGATGCAGTTGCAGTCGCTGCGCTCGGGCCTGTCGGGCTGGCAGTACTACGACATCGCGCTGGAACTGGTGGAAGAGGCCGGGATCCGCACGCGGATCGTGCATCTGGACTATGTCTACTCCTCGACCTGCCCTTGCAGTCTGGAGCTGTCGGAGCACGCCCGCGCCACGCGGGGACAGCTGGCGACGCCGCATTCGCAGCGCTCGGTCGCGCGGTTGTCGGTGGTGCTGGCGGGCGAGATGGCGCTGGAGGATCTGGTGGACCTTGCGCGGGGTGCCGTCGTCACCGAGACGCAGGTGATGGTCAAGCGCGAGGACGAGCAGGCCTTCGCGGAACTGAATGCGGCCAACCCGATCTTCGTCGAGGATGCGGCGCGGCTCTTCTGCGAGGCTTTGCGCAGGGACGCGCGGATCGGCGATTTCCGGGTGGTGGCGAGCCATCAGGAATCGCTCCACAGCCACGATGCGGTCAGTCTTCTGACCGAGGGTGAGACCTTCGCCACGGCAAGCCTCGACCCTCATCTCTTCCAGACGCTGATCCACAGCCGGTGACCGGGCGCTGACGGTCCGGATTGACGTGACGCGCGGCGCCGCGTAGCCATGCCCGACCATGGTTGACCTCCGCCCCGTCGCCTATGTCATCGGCCGCATCCTGATCGTCCTCGCGATCCTGATGCTGGCCCCGGCCATCATCGACTGGCGCGCGGGGCTTCAGAACGGCTACCATTTCCTCGCTTGCGCCGCGCTGACCGGGGTGGTGGGCGGAGGGCTGACGCTTTCCACCGGCAATGCGCTGGGTCGCGGGCTGGACACGCGGCAGGCCTATCTTCTGACCTCGGCGATCTGGTTCCTGGTCCCCTTCTTCGGCGCGCTGCCGTTCTGGATCGGAGCCCCGGGGCTTTCGCTGAACAACGCCTATTTCGAGGCGGTTTCCGGCATCACCACGACCGGGGCTTCGGTGATCTCGGGCCTGGCGGACCTGCCGCAGGGCATGACCCTCTGGCGCGGGATGCTGAACTGGCTTGGCGGGCTTGGCATCGCCTTCATCGCGATGATCTTCCTGCCGCTGATGCGGATCGGCGGGATGCAGTTCTTCCGCACCGAGGGCTTCGACACCTTCGGCAAGGTGCTGCCGCGCGCCACCGACATCGCCCAGCAGCTGCTGGTGGTCTACCTGGCGCTGACCGGGTCCACGATGGTCGTCTATGCCGTGCTGGGGATGCCATCCTTCGAGGCGGTGGTGCATGGCATGTCCACCGTGGCGACAGGGGGGTTCTCGACCAATGACGATTCCTTCACCCGCTACAATGCGCCGATCCAGTACGCCTCGTCGCTGTTCATGTTCCTGGCAAGCCTGCCCTACATCCGTTACGTCCAGCTGATGAACGGCTCGGTCGTGCCGCTGTGGCAGGATGCACAGGTCCGGGCCTATGCGCGCTGGCTGGGTATGGCGGTCGCCGCCGTCGCGCTCTGGCGGATACTGACCACGAACATCGGCGTCGAGGAGGCGATCAGGCAGAGCCTGTTCAACCTGAGTTCGATCATGTCATCGACCGGCTTCGGCACGACAAGCTTTGCGGGCTGGGGCGGCTTCATGCTGGTGGTTGCCTTCGTGATCGGGGTGATCGGCGCCTGTTCGGGGTCCTCGGCGGCGGGCCTGTCGGTCTTCCGGGTGCAGCTGGTGATCGCCGTCCTGAAACGCGAGATCCGGCGGATCGGCAATCCCTCGGCAGTCGACCCGATCCGCTACGAGGGCCGCCCGGTAGAGGAGGACGTGCTGAACGCGCTGATCCTCTTCGTGTCGAGCTTCATCCTGATCCTCGGCACGATGAGCGTGGCGATGACGCTGATGGGCGTCGACACCGTCTCGGCCCTGTTCGCGGTCTGGACCTCGCTGGGCAATGTCGGCTACGGCTTCGGGCCGCTGGTCGAGCGGACCGGAACCTTCATCGACTTTCCGCCCGGCGCCATCGCCATCATGTCGCTTTGCATGATCCTGGGCCGCCTTGGCCTGCTGGCCATCCTTGTCATGGTGCTCCCAAGCTTCTGGCGGCGCTGAGCGTCACTCCCAGCAGGAGACGAGCGCGGTCATCCCCATCGCGGTGTCGGCCAGTGCGGCGGGCGAAAGGGCGCTGGTGTTGGTTGCAGGAAGAGGCGTCACCCCGGTGGGAGTCAGAAGGCGGGCGATCTCGGCATTGGGAAGTGCGAAGGCCACGCCTGCGGGCAGCTGCTTGCCGCCAGCGGGGGCGGCGGGCAACAGCATGCCCAGGACGGCACCCGAGGCATCCAGCACCGCGCCGCCCGCATCGCCGGGCAGCGATTGCAGCGACAGCCGGTTCAGCCCCGACTCGCCGTTCAGGCCGGTCAGGTCGTCGAGCGTGCCGAAGGTCAGGGTGGGGGCGGGCAGGCGGTCTTCGTAGGAATAGCCGGGAACGGTCACTTCGCTGCCGGGCCGACCGGGGGTGGTGGCGAAGCCTGCCACGGCGCGGGGGGCGAGGGGCGATTTCGGTTTCAAAAGCGCAAGTCCGCTCCTCGCGTCGGTCAGCGTGACCTCGGCCTCCGTGGCGCGGTCGATGGTGACGCGACCGCATTCGGCGACGGCCTCGGTGGTGGTCAGTACCGCGCCTTCGGGCGAGATGAAAAAGCCGGTGCGGCTGAGCTTCGGTTTCCGCACTTCGAGGCCGGAGAGGAGCCCCGCCCTTGTGCCGGCGTCCATCGCCACCATGCCGGGGTCAAGCACGCTGTCCCCGTCGGGTTTGAAGCTTTGTTCCAGCACTTGCAGGATGCGGGCGTCGCGCGCCTCGTTGCCGGGGGTGGAGATCAGCATCCAGCCCTTGATCCGGTCGCCCTTCAGCGCGGCGAAGACGGTGGTGTCGGTGGTGGCGCTGGTGCCGCGAATGCGGAAATCGCGATCCCCCCGGTCGCGCGCGCCGTCGAGCGGCACGGATTCCAGCGTCTGCAGCACGTCGTAAAGCCCATAGAGCGCGGCCTGGTCGCCCGGCTGCGAGATGAGGAGGATGCGGGGGGCGCCCTCGGCCTTGGCGCGGTAGTGGACGAAGGGCGGCTCGTAATGGTCGAATTCGACAAGGCCCAGCGGCAGGGTGACGGTGATGCCGGATTCGGCCTCGACCACCTCGGTGAAGCCGAAGGTCGAAAGCTCGCCCTTCCAGGCGTCGAGGAGCGCACGGCGCTGGCGGGTGGTCAGGATGCCGGTCGGCTCCAGCCCCTCAGCCTCTTGCCAGGCGGCCATGGAATTGCGGGTGCCGGGCCCGAAGGCGCCGTCGATGCCGCTGGCGTAGAAGCCGAACCATTGCAGCGCGGTTTGCAGGTCCTTGCGATCCTCGGGCAGAAGCAGCGCCTCGCTGTCGCGGGCCTCGGCGCGGGTTTCGTCGGGCGCCTCGGCGGGTTCGGGGTCGACGGCGGGGTCGGGTTCGGCGGTGGCAGCATCATTGGTTGCGGGGATCAGTGGCGGGTCTCCGTTTTCCGGCCAGTACTGGTCGCGGAAATCGCGGGAATAGGCGATGAAGCTGTCGGCGGGGATCTGTCCTTCGCGCTTGAGCGCTTCAAGCTTGATGGCCGCTTCGGCAGCCGGGTAGGGGCCGATCATGATGCCATACCATCCCGAACGCAGCTGGAAGCCTGCCGTGTCGGGGAAAAGCGAGGTGTAGGCCTGCGCCCGATCCTTCGCGGAGACCATGTTTGGCAGGGCCTCGACCTGAAGCCAGACTGTGTCGTCCTGCGCGGCGCCCGCCCTTGGCTGCAACAGGATGAGGGCAGAGAGAAGCAGGGCAAGAAGGGCAACGGGTCTGAACATGAAGAGGTCCTGAAAGGCGGAAGCGCTTCGCGCGACATTAGTAAATGCGCGCGCGGCGGCAAGGGTGAAACGGGTCACGTTTGCGCCGGTCCTTTCCGGAATTGACCCTCTGGCCCCCAGTGGATAGGGAAGGCGGCACGTTCCGCCCCCGCCAGAGGCCGCCCATGTCCGACGCCCCGACGACCCCGAAGAGCTTTCAGGAAATCATCCTGCGGCTGCAATCCTACTGGGCGGCGCAGGGCTGCGCGGTCTTGCAACCCTATGACATGGAAGTGGGCGCGGGCACCTTCCACCCCGCCACCACGCTGCGGTCCCTGGGGTCGAAGCCCTGGGCGGCGGCCTATGTCCAGCCCTCGCGCCGCCCGACCGACGGGCGCTATGGCGAGAACCCGAACCGGCTTCAGCACTATTACCAGTACCAGGTGATCATCAAACCCTCGCCTGCGAACCTTCAGGACCTCTATCTCGGCTCGCTCGCGGCCATCGGCATCGACCTTGGCCTGCACGACATCCGCTTTGTCGAGGATGACTGGGAAAGCCCCACCCTCGGCGCCTGGGGCCTGGGCTGGGAGGTCTGGTGCGACGGGATGGAGGTCAGCCAGTTCACCTATTTCCAGCAGGTCGGCGGGCATGACTGCAAGCCCGTCAGTGGCGAGCTGACCTATGGGCTGGAACGGCTGGCGATGTATGTGATGGGCGTCGATCACGTCATGGACATGCCCTTCAACGACCCCGACAGCCCGATCCCGCTGACCTATGGCGACATCTTCCGCCAGACCGAGGAGGAATACTCCCGCCACAACTTCGACGGTGCGACGACCGAGATGCTGTTCCGGCATTTCCAGGACGCCGAGGCCGAATGCGAGCGTCTCCTCGCCTTCGAGCCCGAGGACCCGAAGACGGGCAAGCGGATCATCATGGCGCATCCCGCCTATGACCAGACGATCAAGGCGAGCCATCTCTTCAACCTGCTCGACGCGCGGGGTGTGATCAGCGTGACCGAACGCCAGGCCTATATCGGCCGGGTGCGGGCCTTGGCGAAGAAATGCGCCGATGCCTTCCGGCTGACCGAGGCGGGGATGGACGCGTGAATGCGGGCCCGATCAATGCCGGCAAGCTCATCGTGGGGGCTATCGTGATCGTTGCGGCCATTACGGGCGGCTTCCTGTGGTATACCGCCGAGCGCGCCTATTACACGCCCGTCGCCTTCCAGCCGGGCGCGGAGATCCGGCTGGTGCCGCTGACCAGCGACCAGCCCGAGGCGATCATCGTCAACGGAGTGCAGGGGATCGACGCCGACAGCTCGCCTATCAAGTTCCGCGCCTGTTTCACCACGCCGCTGACGCTGGCGACGCTGACCGAGACCTACCGGGACTATCCCGGTGCCGAGCCCCTGATCGCGCCCTCAGGCTTCGACTGCTTCGATGCCGCCGCCATCGGTGGCGCGCTGGAGAAGGGGGAGGCGCTGGCCTTCCTGTCCGAGCCGAACATCACCTATGGCGTCGACCGTGTGGTCGCCGTGATGGGCGACGGGCGCGGCTTCGCCTGGAACCAGATCAATGCCTGCGGCAGGGAAGTCTTCGAGGGACGCCCCGCGCCGGAGGGCTGCCCGCCCGTGCCCGAAGGACTGAAGTGATGCCCGACCTCTTGATCGAACTCTTCTCCGAGGAAATCCCGGCGCGGATGCAGGGAAAGGCCCGCGACGACCTGCGCAGGCTGGTGACGGACGGGCTGGTCGAGGCCGGGCTGACCTATGCCTCTGCCGGGGCCTTTTCGACGCCGCGGCGGCTGGTGCTGTCGGTTGAGGGGCTGACCGCCGAGAGCCGCCCGGTCAGGGAGGAACGCAAGGGGCCGTCGACCTCTGCCCCCGCGCAGGCGGTGGAGGGGTTCCTGCGCTCCACGGGCCTGACGCTGGACCAGCTGGAGCGGCGGACGGAGAAGAAGGGCGAGACCTTCTATGCCGTGGTCGAAAAGCCGGGCCGGGAGGCGGCGGAGATCGTGGCCGAGGTGCTGGAAGCGGTGATCCGCGCCTTCCCCTGGCCGAAGTCGATGCGCTGGGGCGCGGGGTCGTTGCGCTGGGTGCGGCCCTTGCAGTCGATCATCTGCCTGCTGTCCGATGAAGGCGGCGCGCATGTGGTGCCGCTGACCGTGGACGGGATCGTCGCGGGCAACGTGACCGAAGGCCACCGCTTCATGGGCAACGGGCGGTTCACCGTCCAGGGCTTCGATGATTACGCTGTGAAGCTGAAGCGCGCGCGGGTGGTGCTGGACACGGCGGAACGCGAGGCGGCGATCTGGCAGGGGGCGCAGAACCTGGCCTTCGCCGCCGGGATGGAAGTGGTCGGCGATCCGGGCCTGCTGACCGAGGTCGCGGGGTTGGTCGAATGGCCGGTGCCGCTGATGGGGCGGATCGCTGACCAGTTCCTCGCCCTGCCGCCGGAGGTGTTGCAGACCTCGATGAAGGAGCACCAGAAGTTCTTCTCGGTCAGGAACCCGAAGACCGGGCGGATCGAGGGCTTCGTGACGGTCGCCAACATCGAGGCCCCGGACGGCGGCGCGGTGATCCTGAAGGGCAACCAGAAGGTCCTCGCGGCGCGGCTCTCCGACGCGAAGTTCTTCTGGGAAAACGACCTGCGGGTTGCCAAGGCCGGGATGGCCGAATGGGCCGAGGGTCTGAAGGCCGTGACCTTCCACAACAAGCTCGGGAGCCAGGCGGAACGGATCGACCGGATCGCGGCATTGGCGCGGGAGATTGCGCCGCTGGTCGGGGCCGATCCCGAGGATTCCGAACGCGCGGCGCGGCTGGCGAAGCTGGACCTGCGCTCCTCGATGGTGGGCGAGTTCCCCGAGTTGCAGGGCGTGATGGGCCGCTATTACGCGCTGGAGGCGGGGGAGAAGCCTGCGGTGGCGGATGCGGCGCGAGACCACTGGCGGCCGAAGGGGGAGGGGGACGGGGTGCCGACCGAGCCGGTCTCGGTCGCCGTGGCGCTGGCCGACAAGGGTGCCGTCTTGGGCGGATTCTTTGGCATTGAAGAGTTGCCCACCGGATCGAAAGACCCGTTTGCTCTGAGACGCGCAGCCATTGGATGCATTCGCCTCGTACTGAATAATCAAGTGAAGAATTTGGCGATTAGCGCAATCTACCGTGGGGCGTTGGAAGACGCTGTGCGCTCGCAGCAGCACGATCAAAGAAGGGTTGAGCCGCTCACGGCTGAAGAGATCCAGTATAAGATTGAGGAACTGAGCCAGGCGCTTTTGGATTTCTTCCACGACCGCCTCAAGGTCTACCTCAAGGACCAGGGCATCCGGCACGATGTCATCGACGCCTGCCTCGCCATGCCGGGGAACGACGACCTGACGCTCCTCGTCAAGCGGGCCACGGCGCTGTCGGAAACGCTGAAAACCGAGGACGGGGCGAACCTTCTGCAAGGGTTCAAGCGGGCGAACAACATCCTGAGCCAAGCCGAGGCCAAGGACGGCGTGGAATATTCCTTCGGCGCGGACCCGAAGTTCGCCGAAACCGATGCGGAACGCGCCCTATTCGCCGCGCTGGACAAGGCCGAGGCGACCATCACGCCCGCTATGGCACAAGAGGATTTCGCCACCGCCATGTCCGCGATGGCCGCCCTCCGCGCGCCCATCGATGCCTTCTTCACCGCCGTTCAGGTGAACGCGGACAACGAGATCATCCGCCGGAACCGGCTGAACCTCCTCCACCGCATCAGGACCATCTGTTCCGGCGTTGCCGATCTGACGCGGATCGAAGGCTAGGGAGAGCGCCCCGGACTTGATCCGGGGCCTCCCTTTGACCCACGAGGCCCCGGATCAAGTCCGGGGCGGGTTTTCCTGTCGCCCGAAGATTCAGCACCGACGCCCCATGTGACGCTTGCGTGACGGGTCTTTCGGCGTATTCTGCACCTGAACAAAAGGTGCTGCGGTGCAGAAACACGATCCCATCGCGGAGTTCGTCCAGATCACGCCCTCGGCGCAGATCGCGACGGCGGCGCATGGCTGGCGGGCAAAATGCCTGCAACGGCTGGTGCGGCTGGACCTGCCGGTGCCGAAATCCGTGGCCCTGCCCGCAACCACCATCCGCGCCATCGCCGCAGGGCATGGGGTGGATGCTGCCGGTATCCTCGACCATTTCGGTGATGGCCCGCTGATCAGCGTGCGCCCCAGCCCCGCGAACCCCGATTGGGGCGGGCCGGGGACGATCCTCAACATCGGCCTCAACGCCAAGCGCCATGCCCGGCTGGCCGAAACCCATGGCGAGGCGGCGGCGGATGCGCTGTATCTGCGCTTCGTGCAGGCCTATGCGATCCATGTGGCAAGGCTCGACCCCGACGTGTTCGACGGGCTGAAGCCGGGGCCGGGCGCGTTGAAGGATGCGCTGCGGGAATACGAGGTCGAGACCGACGAGCCCTTCCCGCAGGATCCCGCTCAGCAGCTGTCGGAAGTTCTGCGGTCGATGGCGCGGGCGTGGGAAGGAACTTCCGCCCGCCTGTTGCGCCAGGCCAAGGGCGCCCCGGACGAGGCGGCGCTGGGCCTTGTCGTGCAGGAGATGGCGCAGGGGATCGGGCAGGGCATTTCCGGCTCGGGTGTGATCCAGTTCGTCGATCCGGTGACGGGCCAACCGCAGATCACCGGGCGCTATCTGGGGCAAAGCCAGGGCCGCGACGCGCTGAAGACGACCGAGGCCCTGTATCTGACGCGCGACCCGCGTGGGCCCTCGCTGGAGGATGTCTCGCCCGAGATCTTCGCGAAACTGGTGGAGTTCGGTACCACCTGCCGCACCCGTCTCCGCGAGGAGATGCAGGTCGAATTCACCATCGAGGATGGCCGCTTGGCCGTGCTGGACGCTGTCAAGGTGCAACGTTCGGCCCGGGCGGGGCTGCGGATCGCGGTGGCGCTGGCCGAGGATGGGGTGATCCCGAAGGACGAGGCGGTGCTGCGGGTCGAACCGCGCGCGCTGTCCGAACTCCTTCACCACCAGGTCGACCCGCGCGGGGAACGCGATGTGATCGCCCGGGGAATCGCGGCCTCACCCGGGGCGGCAACGGGGATTCTGGTGTTTTCCTCCACCGCAGCGCAGGCAGCGGCGGCGCGGGGCGAGGCCTGCATTCTCGTCCGCCGGGAAACCGCGCCCGAGGATATTCGCGGCATGCATTCGGCAGCGGCGGTGCTGACCGAACGCGGCGGCATGACCTCGCACGCCGCGGTGATCGCGCGGGGGCTGGGGCTGCCTTGCGTGGTGGGCGCGTCGGAACTGCGGCTGGATGCGCGCGACAGGAAGCTGACCGCGATCGACGGGCGCATCTTCCGCGAGGGCGACGTGGTGACCCTGGACGGATCGAAGGGCGAGGCGCTGGCGGGTGCTGCGGAAATGCTGCCCCCCGGGCTGGACGACAGTTTCCGCAGGCTGCTGGCCTGGGCCGACGAGGTGCGCGACATCGGTATCCGCGCCAATGCCGATACCCCCGCCGATGCCGAAACTGCGCGGAAGTTCGAGGCGCAAGGGATCGGCCTCTGCCGGACCGAGCATATGTTCTTCGACGAGGATCGTCTGATCGTCATGCGCGAGATGATCTTCGCCGACAGCCCCGGCGACCGGGCCGCCGCGCTCGCCCGGCTTCTGCCGATGCAGCGCGCCGATTTCGTGCAGCTCTTTGAAATCATGCAGGGACTGCCGGTCTGCATCCGCCTGTTCGACCCGCCCCTGCACGAATTCCTGCCCTCGGACCGCGAAGGCCTGCGCGACCTGTCCGAAGCTCTGGACCGGCCCCTCAGCGAAGTCACCCGCCGGGCCGAGGCGCTGACCGAGGTGAACCCGATGCTCGGGATGCGCGGCGTCCGGCTGGGCGTTGTCCTGCCGGAAATCTACGACATGCAGGCCCAGGCGATCTTCGAGGCGACCATCGAAAGCGCCCGCCGCGGCGCCCCGGTGGTGCCCGAGATCATGATCCCGCTGGTCAGCGCCCGGCGCGAGGTGGAACTGGTCAAGACCCGGATCGACGCGGTGGCGGCGATGGTGCGCACCAAGGCGGGGGCCGGGTTCGACTACAAGCTCGGGGTGATGGTCGAAACCCCGCGCGCGGCGCTTCGGGCCGGAGAGATCGCCCAGCACGCAGCCTTCCTGTCCTTCGGCACCAACGACCTCACCCAGATGACCTACGGGTTGAGCCGTGATGACGCCGGGCGGTTCATGAACACCTATGTCCGGCAGGGTGTCTTCCCGGAAGACCCGTTCCATATCCTCGACGTCGATGGGGTGGGCGAACTGCTGCACATCGGGGCCGATAGGGGCCGCAAGACCCGGAAAGATCTGACTTTGTCGATCTGCGGCGAACATGGCGGCAACCCGGAATCCATCGACTTCTGCCGCCGGGCCGGGTTCGACTATGTCTCCTGTTCGCCTTACCGGGTGCCGATGGCGAGGCTGGCGGCGGCGCATCTCGCGCTCAACGACAGGACGAAAGATATTTAATATCAGTTGCTTGCTGAATAATCTTAAGAGATTCTGCCGATTTTTCGGCGACATTTCGCTCATGCAGCATTAATTTCCGTGGCATTTCCGCAACAGCGGTGGACCCATGCCCGCGGTTCCCGTACCTCGCCGCCAGCTTGCCAAGGCGGGGAGACTTCCGCCGGGAAACCAAAGACGGAAGAGCAGAATGAAACGCGACCTTGCGGCCCTCGCGCTGGCGATGGCGCTGGCAGCCAGTACCGCTGCGGCAGATACCAGCTGGGCGACCGGCATGTTCGGCCTGATGCCGACCCCGGCCTCCTATGAAGCCGACCTCAGGCGCCTTCCCGCGCCAGATCTGAACGGTCCCCTGCCGGCCATCGCGATGACCAATGGCATCACCGAGGACTGGTTGATGGCTCGGCCCGAGCCAACGGGTGACGAGCAATGGGAGTGCCTGACCCAGGCGCTGTATTTCGAGGCCCGCGGCGAAAGCCTGGAAGGCCAGATCGCCGTGGCCGAGGTGATCCTGAACCGCGTCGACAGCCCGCTTTACCCGCGCACGGTGTGCGGCGTGGTCAAGCAGCGGGGCGGTGGCGGCTGCCAGTTCTCCTACGTCTGCAACGGCAAGACCAAGATGCGCGAGAAGGGTGCCCGGGACGTCGCGGGCCGTATTGCCCGGGCCATGCTGGACGGTGCGCCGCGGATCCTGACGGATGGTGCGACGCATTTCCACACGAAGGGCGTCCGCCCCAGCTGGTCCAAGCGTTTCGCCAAGACGGCCTCCATCGGCGCGCATCTCTTCTATCGTCAGCCTGGCGCCAAGGGCTGATGTCGCCAATCGCTGCATAGCTGACGCCTTATCGCTTGGCCCGCGCGTTCCGCGTGGTATGAGGGGCCGAACCGCCGAGGAGCTGCGCGCGCCCCATGTCCGACATCGAGCTGGCCTTTGCCCATCCGGAAGACCGGGCCGAAGCCTCGGCCGGGGCCGCGCCGCGCGACCGGATTTCCCTGCGTGACCATGTGGTCGAGGCCGATATCGGCGCCTTCCAGAAGGAACGCGGCCACAAGCAGCGCCTGCGCTTCAACGTGGTGGTCGAGGTGCGCCCGGTGACAGAGCCGCTGGAGGATGACGTCGACCGCATCCTCAGCTACGACCGGATCACCGAATCCATCGCGGCGGAACTCGCGGCGGAACGGCTTAACCTGCTGGAGACACTGGCCGAGCGTGTGGCCGAGCGCATCCTGGCCGAACCCGCCGCGATGCGGGTCTTCGTGCGGATCGAGAAGCTGGACGTCGGCCCCTATGCGCTGGGGGTGGAGATCGTCCGCTCCCGCGCCGAGCATCCGGTGCAGAAGCATGGCGACGAGGGGCTGGAGGCGGTGCATCCGCTGGTCGTCTTCCTCGACAATGCGACGATCCATGCGCCCGACCTCTCCGCCCGGCTGGATGCGCTGCTGGCCGAAGGTCTGCCGCTGATCCTGACCGTCGGCCTGCCCGATCTGCCGCGCCCCGTCACCGGCCACAAGCCGACCCAGCGCCGGGTGGACCTTCTGGCGGTGGAACAGAACGCCTGGACCCTTGCCGCCCGCGACCCGCGCTGCGTGGTGGTGGCGACCCGGACCGAGATCGACTGGGCGATCAAGCGCGGGCAGTCGGTGGTCTGGGCGCCCTCGAAGCTGGTGTTGGATGCGGTGGACGGGCCGAAGGGCAGCGATCCGGTGGGGCTTGCCCTGTGGCTTGCCGAAACAATGTCGGCCACCGCGCTGGTCGTTCACGGACAGGTTGCAGTTCCGGCGGGAAGCCGCGTCCCCGTGAAACGCGCCTGACGCTTCCCCCTTGCCAAGGGCTTTGGCATCGGCCACTCCCAAACCCATGGAGTATTTCCGCCCCATCGCGATGACGGATGTCGCCCGGCCTTCGGGGGCATTGACGCTCGCCGGGGGTTGGTGCTGGTTCGACCGGGTCGAGGTTCTGTCGCGCTCCGTCGCGGGCCGGATCATCGCCGCCTCCGAGCTTCCCGCACCGGTCCTGCACCGCCTGACTGCCCCGCGCGCTTCGTTCGCCGGGCTGGCGCTGGAAAGGCCCCGGCTGATGGGCATCCTGAACGTGACCCCGGACAGCTTTTCGGATGGAGGACGGTTCCTCGGCGCCGAGGCCGCCGTGGCGCAAGCCCGGGCGATGGCGAAAGGGGCCGAGATCATCGACATCGGCGGCGAAAGCACCCGCCCCGGCGCGGCAGAGGTGCCGGTCGACGAGGAAATTTCCCGCACCGCCCCGGTGATCCGCGCCCTGCGCGAGGGCGGGTTGACCGCGCCGATCTCCATCGACACCCGCAAGGCCCCGGTCGCGGAAGCGGCTCTGGAGGCGGGGGCGAGCCTTGTCAACGACGTCTCGGCCTTCGACTTCAACCCCACGCTTGGCCCCCTGGTGGCGGGGGCGGGCGTGCCGGTCATCCTGATGCACGCGCAAGGCGTGCCCGCGACCATGCAGGACGACCCGCGCTATGCCGACGTGCTACTCGACGTCTACGATGCGCTCGCCACCCGGCTGGCCCGCGCCGAAGCCCTGGGGATCGACCGCGCCCGGATCATGCTCGACCCCGGCATCGGCTTCGGGAAGACGCAAGCCCACAACCTGACGCTCCTGCGGGGCCTGTCGCTTTTCCACGGCCTCGGCTGCCCGATCCTGCTTGGCACCTCGCGCAAGCGGTTCATCGGTTCCATTGGCGGGGCATCCGACCCGCAGGACCGCGCGCCCGGGTCGATTGCGACCGCTCTCGCCGGGGTGGCACAGGGGGCGCAGGTCATCCGCGTGCATGACGTGGCCGAGACGCGGCAGGCGCTGCGGCTCTGGCAGGCGCTGAACACCGATCATCTGGAGGACGACGCATGACCCGCAAGCTTTTCGGCACCGATGGCGTGCGCGGCCGGGCGAACAGCTGGCCGATGACGGCGGAGCTGGCGCTGAAGCTGGGTGCGGCGGCGGGGCGCTACTTCCGCCGGGATGGCTCGGCCGCGCACCGGGTGGTGATCGGCAAGGACACGCGGCTCTCGGGTTACATGCTGGAAAACGCGCTGACGGCGGGGTTCACCTCGACGGGCATGAACGTGCTGCTTCTGGGCCCGGTGCCGACCCCGGCGGTGGGCTACCTGACGCGCTCGATGCGGGCGGATGTGGGGGTAATGATCAGCGCCTCACACAACCCGCACCAGGACAACGGGATCAAGTTCTTCGGCCCGGACGGGTTCAAGCTGTCCGATGCCGCCGAGGCCGAGATCGAGGCGATGGTGGAGGGCGAGATCGCGCCGGCCAAGCCAGAGAACATCGGCCGGGCCAAGCGGATCGAGGACGGGCGGGGGCGCTACCAGGAGTTCGTCAAGACGAGCTTCCCGAACGGTTTGCGGCTGGACGGGCTGAAGGTGGTGATCGACTGCGCCAACGGGGCGGCCTACAAGGCGGCGCCGGAGGTGCTGTGGGAGCTTGGGGCCGAGGTGATCCCGGTCGGCGTCGCCCCGAACGGGACCAACATCAACGACCGCTGCGGCTCGACCCACACCGAGACGGCGGCCGAGGGGGTGGTGGCCCACGGCGCGCATGTCGGGATCAGCCTGGATGGCGATGCGGACCGGATCATGATCCTGGACGAGACCGGCCGGGTCGCCGATGGCGATCAGATCATGGCGCTGCTGGCGGCGCGGTGGGCCGATGAGGGGCGGTTGGCCGGGGGTGCGCTGGTCGCGACGGTGATGTCGAACCTCGGCCTGGAGCGGTTCCTGGAGGGTCGGGGCCTGCGGCTGGAGCGGACGGCGGTGGGAGACCGGTATGTGGTGGAACGGATGCGCGAGGGGGGGTTCAACCTCGGGGGCGAGCAGTCGGGGCATATCGTGATGACCGATTATGCGACCACCGGCGACGGGCTGGTCGCGGGCTTGCAGTTCCTGGCCGAGATGGTGCGGACCGGGCGGCCCGCGTCCGAGCTGACCCGGTCCTTCGCGACGGTCCCGCAGCTGCTGAAGAACGTCCGTTTCGCCGCCGGTGCGCGGCCTTTGGAGGTGGAAGCGGTGCAGGCGGTGATCCGGGCGAGCGAGGCGAGGATCGAGGGGAGGGGGCGCATCCTGATCCGGAAATCGGGGACCGAGCCGCTGATCCGGGTGATGGCGGAATGCGAGGACGAGGCCCTGCTGACGGCGGTGGTGGACGAGATCGTGGGGGCAGTGGAGGCGGCGGTCTGAAACCTGTCCACGGTGGACAATCTTCCGAAATCCTGCAAAAACAGCATCTTGTCATTTCTTGTTAAGGTGATCTTAAGCCTTGGGTGCGGGCGATGAAGGTCAGGCTTTCCGATCTGGTGCGGGGCTGGCTGGCCGGGCAAGCTTGGCCCGGACATGACAGGACAGGAGCAAAAGATGCGGAAGCTGGTCGAGGGAATGGGCCTGACGGTGCTGCTGTGGAGTTCGGCGGCCTGGGCCGAGGACCTGACGATTGCCGGGCACAAGCTCAGCGTCACCGATGACGGGATGGGCAGTGCGGCCCTTCTGGTCGATGGCGAGGTGCTGCACGAGAACGGGGTGATCTACCTGGACGAGGCAGTGCAGACGCTGGCCGGGGTCACGGTCGTCACCGGGGTTGCTGGGTCCGGCGGGAACGCCTGCGGGGCGGCGCCCTTCGTGCTGGCGCTGCCGGAAGAAACGGGTCCTGCACTTTACGGGCCGCTCGACAGCTGCCGCGAGTTCACGATGCAGGTTCAGCCCGAGGCGCTGGTGTTTTCCATCGAACCCCTGCCGTCCGAGCCGGGCGAAGTCTGGGTCTGGAACCCGACCACTGGCCTGACCGAAGCCTTGCCCGAGGAGTTCAGTGCGGATAGCGGTGCCGGATGGGAGGCCCTGCCGACGCTGGCACAGGCGCATCCGGTCGATGCGATGAAGCTGGCGCCGGTGCTGTCTGCGCTGGAAACGGGGCTTGGCGCCGACTATCCGGTCTTCGCGGAACGGATTTCCGACCTCGGCTCGGGCGACCTGACGGCCGAGGGCTATCTGGGTCGGGCCTGCCTGAAGTATAGCTGCGAGACGGACTGGGCTGTGCTATATTTGCACGCGGCAAGCCAGCGGGTGTTCGCGGCCTGGGCGGTGTCAGGCGAAGCCAAGCCGCATCTCTGGCCGGAGGATTCCGGCGACTGGCCTGTCGAGGCCTGGGCGGCACTGAACGGAGAGATGGGCGAATGAGGACACGGCTGGCTCTTGCGGGAATGATCCTGACGACCACGGCGGCGCTGGCCGAGCCACAGGTAGTCCGGCTGATGGACGACAAGGTGGCGACGATCACGGCAGCCGACGGCATGGAAGTCCTGAGCATCAGCGCCTCGGGGAGCGAGCAGGTCGAGATGCTGTCCGGGGCGGAAGTGGACATCGTCGCGGTGGCCGATGGGACGGAAAACGAGGCGCTGTTCGGGGCACCGCTCGTTGTCGCATCAGTTACCGGGACGCAGACCTGCGACGGCGGCGATCCGCTGGACTACTATGTGGTGAAGCTGGGCCTTTTCCCGGAAGACCCGTTCGGGCCGCTGACGAGCTGCGTTCCGCTGGCGGTGAAGGCGGAGGATGGCGTCGTCACATTGATCGCGCCGGGTCGACCGGATGTACCGTCATGGACCTGGACGGCGGCGACGGGGTTTGTCCAGCGCGAGAACTGACGCCGGGGTGGCCAGTTCACCCGCGCGGCTTCGGGGCCAGCGCGTAGTCGCCCGGATAGGCAAGATCGCCGTGATGGGTGATCTTCGCGCTTTCGTGGCACCAGATCTCGCCGCCACAGCCTTCGATCCAGCGGCGGCAGAACGAAGTGTCCTCGCCATGCATGATCGCGCCGCCGCGCCCGCGCAGGTGGCTGAAGAAATCGTGGAAATCCGCGCCGGGATAGCCCGGGCCGTTGAAGCCGGGAACGGGTTGCGCCACGCCGGCGTCGACCATCCGCTCCGGAACCGCGCGGCGGATCAGCATGAAGCCGGTGCCCGCGCCCGGAACCTTGCGGAAGCCACCCCGCGCCTCGTGGGGCCAGGGCTGTCCGGCATCGAAGACTTCGGAGACATTGTAGCGCAGGGATTCCGCGATCAGCCTGTCGGTCGGCGCACGCTCGGCCTCGGGCTTCGCCGCCTCGCGTTCAATCAGGGCGCGGAAGGAGTTCCAGCGCATCTGCCGCTGCGGATAGGGCGCGACGGTGAAATCGGCATCGAAGTCGAGGAGGTCGAAGAAGACCTGCGGCTGATAGCTCATGTCGCTGTCGAGAAGAAGCGCATGGCTGAACTTCCGGTCGGCGAGGAAGCAGGACATCAGGTAGTTGCGCGAGATGACGAGGTCGGACCATTCGTAGGTCTTCAGCGCGAAGGGGATGCCGCGCCTTGGCAGGGCCTGGGTGAGGCCCAGCAAGCTGTGGACGGCGGGGGTGTCGATCCGGCCGCCGGTGGGCATCAGGATCAGAAGTGTGGCCATTATTCCCCCGAGGCAGCGCCGTGCCAAGTAAGCGTTGCCGGTCGGGGCGCGCGGCGTCAAGGGTAGCGGGACGCACCCGTGGTCAGGGGGTGCGTTCGGGTATCCAGCCGCCGGTGCAAGTAAGACTTCTGAAGCGGATGGTGCAGGCGACCGTCTCGCCGCCCGGCAAGAGGTAGGTGAAACGATAGCCGAACATCACGCCCTCGCCGCCCTGACCCCGCGCCTCGTCGCCAGCGGCGGTTTGGCCGGGCTGTCCCACCGGGATGCGTTGGCCGCCTTTGGCCAAAGCGAGGATGGGCCGGGCGCCGATGTCGGCGAGGGCCAGGCTGGAGCCGACATTGGTCAGGATGAACCAGAGGACGGCGAGGGTGATCAGGGCGATGGGAATCCAGCGGCGCATCGGCTTTCCTTGGCAAGGGCCGCCCGACTGTGGCGCAGCCCTGCAACTGCGGCAAAGGAAAAGGGCGCCCGAGGGCGCCCTTTCGGTTGTCCATGCCAGGTGCGCGATCAGTTCCGCGCGCGGTCGACCATCTTGCCCTTCTTGATCCAGGGCATCATGTCGCGCAGCTTCTCGCCGACCTTCTCGATCTGGTGTTCGTCGTTGATCCGGCGGGTGGCCTTGAAGAAGGGCTGGCCGACGGCGTTCTCCTGCATGAAGTCACGCACGAACTTGCCGGTCTGGATGTCGCGCAGCACCGCCTTCATCCGGGCCTTGGTTTCATCATAGGGCAGGATGCGCGGGCCAGAGACATACTCGCCATATTCGGCGGTGTTCGAGATCGAGTAGTTCATGTTGGCGATGCCGCCTTCGTAGATCAGGTCCACGATCAGCTTCACCTCGTGCAGGCATTCGAAATAGGCCATCTCGGGCTCGTAGCCCGCCTCGACCAGGGTCTCGAAGCCCATGCGGATCAGTTCCACGAGGCCGCCGCACAGGACGGCCTGTTCGCCGAAGAGATCGGTTTCGCATTCCTGGCGGAAGTTGGTCTCGATGATGCCGGACCGGCCGCCGCCGATGGCCGAGCAGTAGCTCAGGCCCAGTTCCATCGCCTTGCCGGTCGCGTCCTGGTGGACGGCGACGAGGCAGGGCACGCCGCCGCCCTTGGTGTATTCGCCGCGCACGGTGTGGCCGGGGCCTTTCGGGGCCATCATGATGACGTCGACGCCCTTTTTCGGCTCGATCAGGCCGAAGTGGACGTTCAGGCCGTGGGCGAAGGCAATCGCGGCGCCTTCGCGCAGGTTGTCATGGACGTATTTCTTGTAGGTTTCGGCCTGCAGTTCGTCGGGCATGGTGAACATGATCAGGTCGGCCCATTTGGCGGCCTCGGCGATACCCATCACCTTCAGGCCTTCGCCTTCGGCCTTCTTGGCCGAGGGCGAGCCTTCGCGGAGTGCCACGACCAGGTTCTTCGCGCCCGAATCGCGCAGGTTCAGCGCATGGGCATGGCCCTGGCTGCCGTAGCCGAGGATCGCGACTTTCTTGTCCTTGATCAGGTTCACATCGCAGTCGCGGTCGTAGTAAACGCGCATTTGGCGTCCTCCATCTGGTTGATGGGGCGACAATAGCGATCTGGCGGCTGCGGACCGTGCAATCTTTGACGAATTTTGCAAGATATGCGAAAGATCATTCGCATAATAGCCTGATCAAGAGATTTTCATGCAGATCGACGACACCGACCGCCGCATCCTGCGTCACTGGCTGGCCGAGCCGGGGCTGGAGCGGGCCGAGCTTGCCGAACGGGCCGGAGTGACGGCGGCGACGCTGTGGCGGCGGCTGGACCGGCTGCGCGAGGGCGGCGTGATCAAGGCGGAAGGCGCGGCGATCGACTGGCGGGCGCTGGGATATGCCGTGGAGGTTTCGCTGCGCTTCACGCTGGACAAGACCAACCCGCGCGCCTTCGACGAGTTCATCCAGGCCGCGCGCGAGGTGGCGGAAGTGACCTTCATCGAGACCTTTCTCGGCCGGGTCGATGTGCGGCTGAACGTGATCGCACGCGACATGGGGCACTGGACCGGCATCTACCGCGACCGCATCCTGACCCTGCCGCATATCGCCGAGGTGGAGGCGCTGATGCTGGTCGCCACGATCAAGGAAACCGGGGGGCTGCCGCTGTGAGCCTGGATCTCGACGACACCGACCGCGCGATCCTGCGGGCGCTCTCGGCAGAGGGCACGCTGTCGGCGGGGGAGTTGGGGCGACGGCTGGGCCTGTCGCAGCCGGCGGCCTGGCGGCGGGTCAGGCGGCTGACCGAGGCCGGGGTGCTGAAGGGGCTGGCGGTGGAGGTGGACCGCGAGAAGCTGGGCTTCGGGGTGACGGTCTTCCTGGGGGTGAAGCTTGCGACCAAGGGGCGGGTTTCGCTGGAGGATTTCGAGCGCGCGGTGCAGGCGATTCCGGAAGTGCAGGTGGTGCAGCATGTGCTGGGGCTTTTCGACTATCGGCTGCGGGTGGTGGCGCGCGACCTGGCGGATTTCGAGCGGGTGCTAAGGCGGCGGATCATGACCCTGCCGGGGGTGGGCAACGTCGAGGCCAACGTGCTGCTGACCGAGGAGCGGAGGCCGGGGCCGCTGGGGTAGCCTTGGCAGTATTGCCCACCCTGCGCCGCCCCGTTACGCTTCCGGAAAAAGGGAGGCCCACATGACTTTGCCGCATCCGCATATCGACCCGGAGGGGTTGCAGGAATTCTCGGTGGTCTTCACCGACCGCAGCCTCAACCATATGTCGGCGCGGTTCCAAGAGGTGATGCGCGATGTCTCCGGGCTGCTGAAGGAGGTCTACAAGGGTTCGGCGGTGGCGCTGGTGCCGGGGGGCGGGACCTATGCGATGGAAGCGGTCGCGCGGCAGTTCAGCAGGGGCCGGGCGCTGATCGTCAGGAACGGCTGGTTCAGCTATCGCTGGACGCAGATCTTCGAGGCGGGGGGCTTCGCCGCCGAGACCACGGTGGTGATGGCGCGGCAGGCGGGGAACGATGCGCGTGCGCCCTATGCCCCGCCACCGATCGAGGAGGTGGTGGCGAAGATCCGCGAGGTGAAGCCGGATGCGGTGTTCGCGCCGCATGTCGAGACCTCGTCGGGGATCATCCTGCCGGATGACTACATCACGCAGATCGCCGCGGCCGCGCATGAGGTGGGCGCGCTGATGGTGCTGGACTGCATCGCATCGGGCTGCGTCTGGGTCGACATGGCCGCGACCGGGGTGGATGTGCTGATCTCCGCCCCGCAGAAGGGCTGGTCGGCCTCTCCCTCCGCGGGGGTGGTGGTGCTGTCGCCCACGGCGGAGGCGCGGCTGGCAGAGACGGCGTCCAACAGTTTCGCGCTGGACCTGAAGAAATGGCGCGCGATCATGGAGGCCTATGAGAAGGGCGGCCACGCTTATCACGCGACCATGCCGACCGATGCGATCCTGGGTTTCCGCGATGCGATGGTCGAGACCAGGGACATGGGCTTTGCCGAGGCCAAGGCGGCGCAATGGACGCTCGGCCGCGCGGTCCGGGCGATGCTGGCGGCGAAGGGTGTTCCCTCCGTGGCGGCGGAAGGCTTCCAGGCGCCGGGGGTGGTGGTGAGCTACACCAGCGACCCCGAGGTGCAGAACGGCGCGAAGTTCCGCGCCGAAGGCTTGCAGATCGCGGCGGGCGTGCCCCTGCAGGTGGGGGAGGGGCCGGAGTTCCGCACCTTCCGGCTGGGGCTCTTCGGGCTGGACAAGCTGAAGGACGTTGAGGGCACGGTCGCGCGGTTGAAACGCGCGGTGGATGCGGTGTTGTGAGGGGTGGAGGGTTCACCCACTCTACGGGGCCTTCGAAGGCTGGGTGAAACCCGCCTTACCTGACCCCAAGCCCGGCCCGCATCAGCACCTGCCGCACGGGACGGGTGGAATATAGCGCCTCCAGCCCCCGCGCCCTGAGGTCGCGCAGCATCGGCGTCTCGGCCATCGAGGCACGGTTCAGGATGTCGATGCCGGTGACGCGGGCCTGCACCTCCAGGTGGCGGGCGCGGTGGAAGGCCTCGGTCACGGCGCGGGCGCCGGGGTCCTCGCGGTGCCTCTCGGCCAGGTCGAGGAGCACGGCAAGATCGGCCAGCGACATATTCAACCCCTGCGCGCCGATGGGCGGGACGACATGCGCGGCCTCGGCCATCAGCACCGTCCGCGGGCCGGACATCCGGTCGGCGATCTGGCTGATGATCGGCCAGACCGAGCGGCGGGTGAGGAGCTTGAGCGGCCCGAGGATGCCGGAGGAGCGGGTGGTCATCTCGGCCTCGAACGCCGGTACGGGCAGGGCGGCGAGGCGGGCGATCTCCGGTCCCGTCTCCATCCAGACCACGGCGGAGGCAGGTTTGCCCTCTCGGTCGGGCAGCGGCACGAGGGTGAAGGGGCCGCCCTTGCGATGGACTTCGGTCGAGACGTTCCGGTGTGGCAGGTCGTGTGCCACGGCGAAGGCCAGCGCCTTCTGGCCGTAGCGGATGGTTTTCGCTGCAATGCCAATGGCTTCGCGGACGGGGGAGCTGCGGCCATCGGCGCCGATCACCAGTTTCGTGGCGATCTGGCGGCCGTCGGTGAGGGTGACGAGAGCCTCGGCCTCGCGCGCCAGCATCCGGGCGAAGCCGGTGCCGGGGCGGAAGCTCACGTTCGGCAGTTCGGCAAGGCGGGCCACCATCTCGCGGCGGAGGAGCCAGTTGGGCAGGTTCCAGCCGAAGGGCGCGTCGGAAATGTCGGTGGCGTCGAACTCCTTGGTGAGGCGCGCCTCGGGCTCGGGGCCACCCGCGTCGATGATCCGCATCACCTGAAGCGCGGCGGCATGGGGTTCCAGCCGCGACCAGAGGCCTGCGGCCTCAAGCACCGGGATCGAGGGTTGCAGGAAGGCGGTGGTGCGCAGGTCGGCGCCCTCGGCCTCGCCTTCCGTGACCGGGGGCGTGGGGTCGACGCAGATCACCCGGAACCCCGCCGCGCCCAAGGCACAGGCGGCGGTCAGCCCGGCGACGCCGCCGCCGGAAATCAGGATATCGGTGGTTTCGCGCATCGTCGGGTCTCCGGTCGCCAGCATAGGGCGGGGCGCGGGCCGGGGCCAGAGGGCAGGACGCCTCAGGGCCGGGCGAGGATGACGAGGAGGACGAACATCACCGGGACCAGCGCGAGCGCGGTCAGGACCAGGGCGGGCAGGCCCCAGGTCTGGACGGCGAGGACGACGGCGGTCACGAAGATGGTGAGCAGGTAGTAGACGGCGTCGATCTCGCGCTCCACCTCGCGGATGACGCGGCCGATCACCGGAAGGGCGCGGACAAGGCGGCCAGGCAGGCCGGGGGCGGGAAGGGTGGTGGCGGTCATCGGCATCCTCGCGCAGCGTATGCCGGTCATCTAGGGCAATGGCGCGCAGGGGCGATGCGGCGGAGTGTCACCCCACAAGGCGGGCGAGGAAGGCGGCGAGGTCGTCGGTGTGGTGGTGGATGTGGTCCGCAGGTTCGGGCCGGGGCGCGACATGGACGGTCTTCATCCCCAGCGCGTGCGGCACCGCGAGGTTGCGGCTGTCATCCTCGAACATCGCGCCGCGCGTCGGGTCGAGGCCGTCCTTCGCGAAGACGGTGGCGAAGGCATGGGCGTCGGGCTTGGGGTGGAATTCGGCGTGCTCCACCCCGTAGATCGCGTCGAAAAGGCCGGCAAGCCCCCGCGCGGCAAGGACTTTCTCGGCATAGGGCGCGCAGGCGTTGGTGTAGATGATCTTGCGGCCGGGCAGGGAGGCGATGCTGCGGGCGAGGTCGGGGTCGGGCGAGAGAACCGAGAAGTCGATGTCGTGGACTTCATTCAGGTAGGGGCCGGGGTCGACGCCATGTTCGCGCATCAGGCCGGCGAGCGTGGTGCCGTAGGTCGCCCAGTAATAGGCGCGCAAATGGTCGGCGTGGGCGCGGTCGACCTGCAGCGCCTGCATGACCCAGTCGGTCATCCGGACCTCGATCTGGTCGAATAGCCGCATGTGCGGCGGGTAGAGCGTGTTGTCGAGGTCGAAGACCCAGGTGGTGACCTGGGCGAAATCGGGGGTGAAATCCTGTTTCGGCATGGGAACGGGTGTAGTGCGGGACTGCGGCATTGGGAAGGGTTGATCGCAAGGCTCAGGGCGCGCTAGGGTCCGCGCCGCAAGGGAAGGGGCCAATGCGGTGCAGAAAGACGCCTATACGCTGCTGATGGAAGCGATCGAGGCCGGGGTCTACAAGCCCGGCGACCGGCTGGTGGAAAGCGAGCTGGCCGAACGGCTGGGGGTTTCCCGCACGCCGGTGCGTGAGGCGCTGCAACGGCTTGAGACGCAGGCGATGCTGACGCGGGACGGGCGGAGCCTGATCGTGGCGTCGCTGGACCACAACCAGCTGGCCGAGCTTTACGCGGTGCGGACGGAACTCGAAGGGCTGGCGGCGCGGCTGGCGGCCCGGCACGCGACGCCCGAGGAGGTGCGGGTGCTGAAAAGCATGGTCGCCGAGGACCGGGCGCTGCTGGGGGGCGACCCCAAGGCGCTGTCCCGCGCGAACAAGCGGTTCCACAAGCAGATCCATCTTGCCAGCCACAACCGGTTTCTGGTGCAGCAGCTGGACCTCGTTCATCGCAGCATGGCCCTGATGGCGAACACCTCCTTCGCCGCCGAGGGGCGGGACGAGGTGGCGCTGGACGAGCACGCGAAGATCGTCGCGGCGATCGAGGCGGGCGATGGCGAGGCGGCTTACCTCGCGCTCAAGTCGCATATCAGTCAGGCCTTCGAGACCCGGCTGCGGGTGGAGGCCGGGGAACTGCGGACGCGGTGAGCCCCGGGAAACCCCGTCGATGCGCTGCATGTAAACAGGTGCGGCGCGTCAGCCCTTCCCTTCAGTGTGGTCGAAAACCCCGTGGGTGGTCTTGTCCCAGTAGAAGGGGCGGGTCGCCAGTTCCATGAGGCCCTTGTAGGCGGCGAGCGAGGCGAGCGGATAATAGACCTTCAGCGTCAGCACCCAGAGGAGGCTGAGTCCATGCCGGGTGCGGCGAAGGCCGAGCGCGCCGATGGAGATATTGGCAACCTCGGACAGGAAGAAGACGGCGGCCATGGTCCAGAGCGCGGGGCCGGGCAGGGCGGCGTGGAGTGGATGGACGAAGCCGAAGGGTAAAAGCAGGAAGGACCAGAGCAAAGGCGCCAGCAGGAATTGCGCGATGGTGCCGAGGAAGAGGACCTGGAAGCCGAGAAAGCCCTTCCACCCCAACTGCCGCCAGAGAAGCACGGGCTGCCGCATGTGGACAGCCCAGGTCATGATGTAGCCCTTGATCCAGCGCGAGCGCTGCTTGATCCAGGGCAGCGCGCGGCAGTTCGCCTCCTCCTGCGTCACGGTATCGATCAATTCGGTCCGGTAGCCGTGGCGGGCGAGGCGGATGCCGAGATCGGCATCCTCGGTCACGTTATGGGCATCCCAGGCGCCAAGCTGGTCCAGCACGTCACGCCGGAAGAAGAGCGTGGTGCCGCCGAGGGGAACCACGAGGCCGAGGCGCGCGAGGCCGGGCAGGACCAGGCGGAACCAGCCGGCATATTCGATGGTGAAACAGCGGCTGAGCCAGTTGGTGCGGGGGTTGTAGTAGTCGAGCATGCCTTGCAGGCAGGCAACCTCCGGCCCCGAGCGCTGGAAGCGCGCGACGACGCGCTGCAACTGGTCGTGGTCGGGCGCGTCCTCGGCGTCGTAGACCCCGACGATGGCGCCGCGGGCATGGTCGAGCGCGTGGTTCAATGCGCGCGGCTTGGTCTTGACCTGACCTTCCGGCACGACCACCACCCGCATCCAGGGCGGAAGCTCGGCGCTGGCGAGCGCGTCGAGGGTGACGCGATCCTCGGCCTCGACCGCAAGGATCACATCGAGGAGTTCGGCCGGATAATCAAGCCGCGCGAGGCGGCGGACAAGGCGGGGGGCGATGTCAGCCTCACGGTAAAGCGCCACGATTACCGAAACCACGGGCGGAATCGCGTCGCTGGCCGGGTCGGGGCTGAGCGGCGGCGCACGGAGCGCGGCGATGGTGGCGGCGAGTTTCAGAAGGACGATGCAGGCCAGCGAGACGACGGCGAAGGCCAGCGCGGCAAGGCCGGTCGCCAGGGGCGCGATCAGCAGCGCCGCGAGCGCGACCGCAAGCAGGGCCATCGCGAGGCGAGAGCGGTGCAGACCCGGCCAGTTGCGGCAGCTTTCGGCGGCGGCGACCCGGTTTTCCGCCGCCCGGGCCAGAAGGTCGCCGCGACGGGCGTGGATCGCGGACAGGATCGCGCGCTGGGACGCGAGGCCCGCCGCCACCGGCCCGAGCCGCGCTTCCAGCATCGGGCGCAGCCGACGGAAATCCCCGGGCCGGGAGGTGGCAACGATGGTCACGTCACCCGCCTTCTGCCACGGGACGAGACCGTGGCGCAGGCAATCCTGCACGCCGACGGCATCGATCAACCGGGGATCGGGAAGGGCTGCGTCAAGATCGACAAGGCGAATGCCCCAGTTCCGGGCGTCGACGCCGAGAAGGTCGCGTTCCACCACCAGGCCGCGCGCGCAGCACATCCGGCAGCCGCCCCGATTCGCGCCCCTGATGCGAAAGGGCGGTCAGCATCTCGTCGGGCGAGACCACGCCTTCGCGCAAGAGCGAGGCGCCAACCGCAAAGCTGCGGCGCGGACCCCGTGCCCCCACTGGCGGCAGTTCGACCCTGATCCTTTCGGCCGCACCCATGCCCGGTCCCCGTTGTCCGCGCCTCAGCTTGCGCGCGGCGGGTTAACGGGCCGTTAACGCCGCTCAGGCGGCGCGGCGGGATTTCATCGCTTCGGCAAAACGCTCGAACAGATAGAAGCTGTCCTGCGGACCGGGCGAGGCCTCGGGGTGGTACTGGACGGAATAGACCGGCTTGCCATCGACCGCGATGCCGCAGTTGGTGCCGTCGAAGAGGCTCACATGCGTCTCGGAGACGCCCTTCGGCAGGGTATCTGCATCGACCGTGAAGCCGTGGTTCATCGAGGTGATCTCGACCTTGCCGGTGGTCAGGTCCTTCACCGGATGGTTCGCGCCGTGATGGCCGTGGTTCATCTTGCGGGTCTTGGCGCCGAGAGCGAGGGCGAGCATCTGGTGGCCAAGGCAGATGCCGAAAACGGGCAGGTCCTTCTGCAGCACGCCCTGGATCATCGGTACGGCATATTCGCCGGTCGCCGCCGGGTCGCCGGGGCCGTTCGAGAGGAACACGCCTTCGGGGTTCAGCGCCAGCACGTCCTCGGCGGTCGCGGTGGCGGGCAGGACGGTCACTTCGCAGCCGACCGAGGCAAGGCAGCGCAGGATGTTGCGTTTCGCGCCATAGTCCACCGCCACGACGCGCAGGCCGGGGCCGTCGCGGCGGGTATAGCCCTCGGGCCAGGCCCAGCGTTTCTCGTCCCAGCGGTAGGACTGGGCGCAGGTCACGTCCTTGGCGAGGTCGAGGCCGACAAGGCCGCGCCAGGCCCGGGCCCTGGCAACCAGTTTCTCGATGTCGAAGCGGCCCTCGGGGTCATGGGCAAGCGCCACATGCGGCGCGCCCTGCTGGCGGATGGCGCGGGTCAGCCTGCGGGTGTCGATCCCGCCGATGCCGATGCGGCCGATCTTCGTCAGCCACTGGGTCAGTTCTCCGGTCGCGCGCCAGTTCGAGGGTTCGGTCGGATCCCATTTCACCACCATGCCGGCGGCTGCGGGGGCGGCCGTCTCGTCATCCTCGGGCGTGATGCCGGTGTTGCCGATGTGCGGGAAGGTGAAGGTCACAACCTGGCCTGCGTAGGAGGGGTCGGTCATGATCTCCTGATAGCCGGTCATCGCGGTGTTGAAGACCAGTTCGGCGACGGTTTCGCCGGTGGCGCCGAAGCCCTTGCCGTAGAAGAGCGTGCCGTCGGCAAGGGCGAGGCAGGCGGTCGCATCGCGCGGGGCGGGCATATCGACTCTCCATTTGGCAAATTGCGCGGAAACTAAGGGGCGGGGCGCGCAGGGTCAAGGGCGGGCGCTAAAAGGTTTTTCACATAAAATCAATATCTTGGAAAAATTCGCTACGGTTGCGGTCCAGTGCGGTTCAGAGTAATGTCCGATCCTTGGGGAAACTACCGGAAAGACCGACCATGCTTTTGCGCGACCGTCTGCAGACGGCCCTGAAAGAGGCCATGAAGGCGAAGGAGGCCGACCGGCTGTCGACGCTGCGCCTGATCAACGCCGCCATCAAGGACCGCGAGATCGCCGTGCGGGGCGAAGCGGACGGCGGCGAGGTCGGCGAGGCCGAGATCCTTCAGATCATGGGCAAGATGGTGCAGCAGCGGCAGGAATCAGCCCGCGCCTATGAAGAGGGTGGGCGGCTGGAGCTGGCCGAGAAGGAACTGGCCGAGATCGGGGTGATCCAGGAATTCCTGCCGCGCCAGATGGATCAGGCCGAGGTTGCGGCGGCGGTCGATGCGGCGGTGGCCGAGACGGGGGCGGCCTCGATCCGCGACGTGGGCAAGGTGATGGCGGCCTTGAAGGCGCGCTACACCGGCCAGATGGATTTCGGCGCGGTCGGCGCGCTGGTCAAGGCGCGGCTGGGGTAGGCGCCGGCCCCTTGGAAGCGAGCCGGGGCGAAGGGCAGTCAACGCAGCCGGGCGATGCGGTCCTGCAGTTCGTCCTTCAACGCCACACGCTCCTCTTCCGACAGGAAGGCGCCAAGTTCCACCTCGCGGCCCTCGCCCTTCAGCGTCAGGTAGTTCGGCACCGGGCCGCCGGTCTGATGCAGGGTGACGCGCAGCCAGTAGGGGTTCGCCTCCCAGTCCTGCCGCTTGCCCCCCGGCCCGTGGCGCACCAGCGTGATGCGGTCGGGGGAAAGCGTCAGCTCCTCGACGATGTCGCGGTCGCGGCCGTTCTTGCGCAGGGCGAACCAGATCGCCCAGATCGTGCCCACGAGGAAGGGAAGGAGCGCCCAGAGGACGGGGCTGCCAAGATGGGCGAACAGCGGCACGGCGATCAGCGCGGCGGTGAGGCCGACGAACCAGACGAAGCCGCGCTGCGTCAGCGAACGGTGCGGCCAGAGATGCAGCCGGTGGGTTTCGCTCTCGGAGGGGAGCCATTCATAGGGCATGGGCCGTCAGGGTGAAAGCTGTGCCAGGAAGTCCCGGAAGGCGGCGCGGTAGGCCTGCGGATCCTCGGCATAAGAGCCGAGGTGGTCGGCGCCGGTCCAGAGGCTGACGGTCGGCACGCTGCGGGCGGCGGCGAGGGCTTGCGAGGGGCCGATGGGCACGATGCGGTCGGCGCTGCCATGGGCTAGGAACAGCGGCCCGGGGAAGGCAGCGAAGGCGGCGGCGACGTCCGACCGGGCGAGAGGCAGGGGAGAGATGACGGTCAGCATCTGTTGCGCCGCCCAGGAGACGAGCCGGGGAAGGGGCTTGCCACCCTGTACGGCGAGATGGTTGATGACGGCACCGAAGCTGATTGCCGGGCTGTCGAGGGCGACAGCCTGCACGCGGGTGGCAAGCGGGCTTTGCATCAGGAACTGGCCGAGAATCGCGCCGCCCATCGACTCGGCGACGATCAGGAGTTTCGGGTCGCTGTCCGAGGGGGCCAGTTCCGCGACGGCGGCTTCCAGGTCGGGCCATTCGGTCAGGCCGAAACCGTAGCTGCCATCGGGGCTGGCCGGGGCGCCGGGGTCGTTGCGATAGGTGATGAGGAGCACGGACCACCCTGCCTCGTGCAGGATGGACAACGCGCGATAGCCGTCCTCCCGCGCGCCGGCGATGCCGTGGACATAGACCGCGCGGCCCACTTCGGCGCCCTCCGCGGGGACAAGCCAGGCCTCGGCCGGGCCGAGGGGCGTCGCCAGCGAGACCGTCTCGAACGGCAGCGAAAGCGCCGCCATCGGATCGCCCCGGTAGCCGAGCGCGAGCGGATCGCTCGGCGGTTCGGCTGTCGCCAGCGCGGCGGCAAGGGGCCCGACCGTCAGCAGGCCCGCCGCGGTATGGGCCAGGAAGAAACCGCTGATGCCGACATAGCCCACCAGCGCCACGGCGACGAGCACGACCAGAAAGACCACGACACGCATCGGGCGCCCCTTTCGGAAAGAAGAAGGCCCCGGGGTGCGGTCGCAACCCGGGGCCTTCGATCAGGTCAGGCGCTCAATGCGCGTGGCTGCGGTCCCAGTCGGACTGCTTCGGCAGCTGCTCGAACGTGTGTTCGGGCGGCGGGCAGGGCAGGGTCCATTCCAGGGTGTCGGCGTATTCGTTCCAGTAGTTGTTCTGGGTGATCTTCGCGCCGCGGGTCAGGGTATAGAATACGATGCCGATGAAGAACACGAAGGACGCGAACGAGATGAAGGCGCCGACCGAGGAGAACCAGTTCCAGTAGGCGAAGGCCTCGGGATAGTCGATGTAGCGGCGCGGCATGCCCTGGCGGCCCAGGAAGTGCTGCGGGAAGAAGGTGAGGTTCGAGCCGATGAACATCATCCAGAAATGCAGCTTGCCCGCCCATTCCGGATACTGGCGGCCGGACATCTTGCCGATCCAGAAATAGACCCCGGCGAAGATGCCGAAGACGGCGCCCAGCGACATCACGTAGTGGAAGTGCGCGACGACATAGTAGGTGTCATGGTAGGCGCGATCCACCGGGGCCTGGCTCAGGACGATCCCGGTCACGCCGCCGACGGTGAACAGGAACAGGAAACCGAAGGCCCAGAGCATCGGCGTCTTGAGTTCCACCGACCCGCCCCAGATCGTCGCGATCCAGGAGAAGATCTTCACGCCCGTGGGCACCGCGATGACCATGGTCGCCAGCATGAAGTAGCTCTGCTGGGTCAGCGACATGCCGACGGTGTACATGTGATGCGCCCAGACGACGAAGCCCAGGACGCCGATCGCCACCATCGCATAGACCATCGGCAGGTAGCCGAAGATCGGCTTGCGCGAGAAGGTCGCGATCACCTGGGAGATGATCCCGAAGGCCGGAATGATGATGATGTAAACCTCCGGGTGGCCGAAGAACCACAGGATGTGCTGGTAGAGGATCGGGTCGCCGCCGCCCGAGGGGGTGAAGAAGGTGGTCCCGAAGTTGCGGTCGGTCAGAAGCATGGTGATCGCGCCTGCCAGCACCGGCAGGGCCAAGAGGATCAGCCAGGCGGTCACGAAGATCGACCAGCCGAAGAGCGGCACCTTGTGCAGCGTCATGCCGGGGGCGCGCATGTTCAGGAAGGTGGTGATCATGTTGATCGCCCCCAGGATCGAGGAGGCGCCCGACAGGTGGACGGCGAAGATCGCGAGATCCATCGCATAGCCGCCTTCCGCCGTGGTGGTCAGCGGCGGGTAAAGCACCCAGCCCACGCCCGCGCCCGAGCCGAGGTCGCCACCGCCGCCCGGCGACAGAAGCGAGGCCACGCCCAGCGAGGTCCCGGCGACATAGAGCCAGAAGGAGAGGTTGTTCATCCGCGGGAAGGCCATGTCCGGCGCGCCGATCTGGAGCGGCATGAAATAGTTGCCGAAGCCACCGAAAAGCGCCGGGATCACCACGAAGAACATCATCAGGACGCCGTGATAGGTGATCATCACGTTCCACAGGTGCCCGTTCGGCGTGCAGACCTCACTGGAGGCGATGAAGCGCGCGCCTTCCTGACACATATACTGCACACCCGGTTCCATCAGTTCGAGCCGCATGTAGACGGTGAAGATGACCGAGATCAGGCCGACGAGACCGCCGACGAAGAGATAGAGAATCCCGATGTCCTTGTGGTTGGTCGACATGAACCAGCGGGTGAAGAACCCGGGTCGGTGATGTTCGTGGCCGTGGATGGCTGCGTCCGCCATTGGCTGCTCCCGCTATGGTCGTTTCGTCTTGTCCGTTCACGCGCCCGCAGGCCCGCCCGGTTTCCCTTGCGATCCCGTCTTAGCCCCGCAGAGGAAAGGTCGCAATGCATGACTTTGCCGCAGAGGGCAGAAATTCCGGTGAAAAAGCAAAGGGCGCGACCCCGGCGGGGATCGCGCCCTTGCGTTCGACCGCAGGCGGCGGCGTTACTGCGCGACCGAGGCGAGGTAGGCCGCGACGTCCTCGCCGCCCGAGGCAAGCTTGAAGGACATCTTCGACTTGGCCGCCGCATCGCCACTGGTCTGTTGCACCCAGGCGCTCGGATCGGCGACATAGGCGGCCAGCGAGGCCTCGTCCCAGACCGCGCCGGTGGCACCGGCGGCCAGAAGTCCGTCGCCATACTTGAAGTCGGGGTCCGAGGCCACCGCGCGACCGATCACGCCATAAAGGTTCGGGCCGGTCTTGCCGCCCTTCTGGATCTCGGTCCCGTCGGCGCCGATGACCGAATGGCAGGCCTTGCACTTCTTGAACGCAGCCTCGCCCGCCGCGGGGTCGCCCGCGAAAGCGGGGGCCGCCAGGGCAGCGGCGGCAACGGCAAGAAGGATGAACTTCGTCATGATGTCCTCACTTGGTTCGGGGCGCGCATCGCAGCGCCTCCACGGGCGAAACATGGGGGCGGGGGCGGCTGTTATGCAATAGCATCCTGATGCTATGCCACATCCCGGCTGGAACAGAAGCCCTGGAACCGGCGCGGGAAGGTCGCCATCAGCGCGGCGTCGAGGTCGGACATCGTCACCGGCAGGCCGAGGTCGACCAGGCTTGTCACCCCGTGGTCGCGGATGCCGCAGGGGATGATTCCGTCGAAATGCGTCAGGTCCGGCTCGACGTTGATCGCGATGCCGTG
>NZ_JAEULO010000031.1 GCF_016793705.1 Tabrizicola sp. | reverse complement strand
CACAAGTAGTGAAGCTGACACCTACATCATCGGTCGGCAACCTCGCGGTCGCTCACCCTAGTAGGCCGATATGCTAGACGTTAGACGCCGATGCGCCCAAACCGCCCGCATATCCCTTCATTCATTCAGTTTTCAAAGAGCCATCGTCAGACAAAAAACATGCGATCCGCCAACTTCTTGGCGTATCCCTTCGCGCCTTGCCTTCAGATTTTCCGAACTTCCGCTTCCGTCGCCAGCCGCTTCCGTCCGTCACCGTCGCGTCTCTGCTTCGGTGAGGGGGTATTTACGGAGGCCATCGGGAAGCCGCAAGAGCAAAAAACATCTTCGTCGCAAAATTTTTGCAGAAGCCGGAAAACACCGCAAAATCTGGTGGTTGGCGCAAGAAAGCCCACAACTGCCGCGGCATTGCGGCAATTTTCTTGCGCCTGCAGCGCCGTTGGAACCCGAGTCAGGCCGACGCGCGGCGCCGGATCGGGGCCTTCGGAAGCAGGCGCGAGGCAAGAAGGCCCAAGGCAAGCCCCAGATAGACCAGAACCTCGCCGGTCCACACCTTGGAGATCAGCGCCAGATGCACCGTTCCCGCCAGAATCGCTACATAGGCCAGCTTGTGAAGCCTGTTCCAGCCGACCGCCCCAATGCGCCGGATCGCACCATTCCACGAGGTCGCGGCCAGGGGAACCATCACCAGGAAGCCGATCATCCCCAGGATCACGAACGGCCGCTTTGTCAGGTCAGCCAGCATCTCGCCCCAGCGCAGGCCCATGTCGAGCCAGACCCACGCGACCAGATGCAGGCTGACATAGAGGAAGGAGAGCAACCCGAGCGCCCTGCGGAAACGCAGAAGGTTCAGCCCCAGCCGCCGCATGGGCGTGACCGCCAACGAGGCCAGCAGGAACTGCAAGCCGCGTTCGCCAAGCCCCCGTTCGATGGCCTTGACCGGGTCCGGCCCTAGGCCACCGAAGACCGCCCCCCAGACAAGAAACCCCAGCGGCACCAGGCCAAAGAGATAAACCACCCAGGTCGGCACCCTGCGGGCAAGCCCGTTCAGCCGGTCCATCAATAGTCGACCGCCAGATCCTGACCGGCATACATCGACGCCACCTCGGCCTCGTAGCCGTTGAACATCAGCGTGTCCTGCCGCCCGGCGAAGAGCCCGCCACCGAGGGGGCGTTCGGAGGCCTGGCTCCAGCGCGGATGGTCCACCTTGGGGTTCACATTGGAATAGAAGCCGTATTCCTGCGGTTGCAGCATGTTCCAGGTCGTCAGCGGCATCTTGTCGACCAGCGAAATCCGCACGATCGACTTGATCGACTTGAACCCGTATTTCCAGGGCACCACCAGACGGATCGGCGCGCCGTTCTGCTTCGGCATCTCCTCGCCATAGAGGCCCGTTGCAAGGATGGTCAGCGGGTGCATCGCCTCGTCCAGCCGCAACCCTTCGCGGTAGGGCCAGTCGATGAAAGGCGAGGCCTGGCCTGGCATCTCTTCGGGGCGAAGCAGTGTCTCGAAGGCCACGAAGGTCGCGCCCGGCTGCACGCCGGCCCGCTCCAGGAGGCCGGAAAGCTGGAAGCCGATCCAAGGGACGACCATCGACCAGGCCTCGACGCAGCGGAAGCGGTAGATGCGCTCCTCGAGCGGCTGGCCCTTGACGACGTCGGCAAGGTCGTAGGTGCCGGGCTTGTCGACGAGGCCGTCAATCACGACGGACCAGGGGTCGACGGTCAGGCCACCCGCGTAGGACGCAGGATCGCCCTTGCCGGTGCCGAATTCGTAGAAATTGTTGTAGGTCGAGATGTCTTCCAGGCTGTTCGGCTCGGCATCGGTGGAATACTTGCTCGGCGCCGCCTCGATCCGGGCCAGCGCTGGGGAGGCAAGCAGGGTCGCCGCACCGGCGATCAGCTGGCGGCGGTTCAGCCACAGGGGCTTCGGCGTGACGTCGGACCATTTCAGGGGCATCGGCGGCTCCTCCGGGATTTCTGCAAGGATGCGCCTCTGCGCAGAAAAGGCAAAGCAATCCGGCTCACGTGTGCGGCAGTAGCCTGAAATATTCCGTCCCGGGCCCGACGGATCACCGGTCCGTCCGCAGTTGTCCATGCGCGGCGGCTTTCCCGGCGGAGCGAAATCAAGGCCTTGGCCGTGGGCGTTCATGATCGGTTAGCCATCTTCTCCGCAGAGGAGACCGCACCAGGCCCATATCCGCGTCAAGTCACCCTTTCCGACCCATGGGCACGCGCTTTTGACGGGCTGCTGACGGTTTGGCCTTTGCCGCGTTCGCGAATTGGGCGTAGCCTTTGACGCAAGGTCAATTTCTCCTGCCCCGGTTCTGCCATGCTCCGCCGCCTGCTGGCCCTGCCGCTGTTCCTGCTGCTTTTCGTGGCCTCCGCCCTTGCCGAAACCCGTGCCAAGGACCGCGTCGCCCTGGTTTTCGGCATGGCCGCCTACCAGAACGTCACCGCGCTGAGGAACACCGTCAACGACGCCACGGCGCTGGCCCGGACGCTGGAGGAGATTGGTTTTCACGTCGATGTCCGGATGGATGCCACACGGGAAGAGACTCTGGCCGCGCTGGACAAGTTCGCCTTCGAGGCCGAAACCGCCGACATTGCCCTGATCTACTATGCCGGGCATGGCGTTTCGGTCCAGGGCACCACCTTCCTGATCCCGGTCGATGCGAAGGTGCGGCAAGCGAAGGATATCGTCTCGGCCTCGGTCACGATGGATCAGATGATGGCCGCCGTCGACGGGGCGCGGAAGATGTCGGTCGTGATCCTGGACAGCTGCCGCGACAACCCCTTCCCCGATGTGATCGACCTGCGAGATCCCGAGGTCGCCAAGGGATTGACCACCGGCAAGGGCGGCCTGGCCCCGCCGTCGCCGGAACGCGGCACGCTGGTGGCCTATGCGGCCCGCGATGGCGAGGTGGCGCTGGACGGGGACAGCGCGAACAGCCCGTTCAACATCGCGCTGCGCGCCAACATGGTGAAGCCGAACCTGGAGATCAGTCTTTTGTTCCGACAGGTACGCGATGACGTGCTTGCCGCCACGGGGAACCGGCAGGAACCGACCGTCTACGGCTCGCTTCCCGGCGAACCCTTCTATCTGACCGCCGATGCCGCCGCCGGATCGTCGGAGCCCGGCGTGGAGGAGTTGGCCGTCGCCTGGCAGCGCGTTGTCGCGGCGGACCGCGCCAATCTGGAAAAGTCGGCCGCGGCGGGCGATTCCCGGTCGCTGGTCGGGCTGGCGCTGGCCAAGCTTGACCGCCAAAGCACCGATTACGCCCCGCAAGAGGCGCAGGCACTGCTGGAGCAGGCGGTCGCGGCGGGCGACCCCGATGCGAAATACCGGCTGGCCAAGGTGCTGGAGGGCGGGATCGGCGTGGACCCCGACCCGACCCGGGCGCTGAAGCTGTATCAGGAGGCCGCTGAAGCGAAAGTCCCCGCTGCGCTGAACGACATGGGCTATTTCCACTTCACCGGCGAGCTTGGCCTGACGGCAGATCGGGACGCGGCGCTGGCGCTGTTCCGTGAGGCGGCGGCCCAGGGCCATACCGAGGCGATGTTCAACGTGGCCTCGTTCGCGGCCAACGGGCTGGTGCCCGACCTTGGCCCGAAGGATGCGGCTGACCTTCTATATCGCGCGCTGCGCGGTGGCAGCGAGTTGGCGCTGGACGGGCTTTTGAACAATGCCGACAAGTTCCCGAAGGAAACCTGGGCCGACCTTCAGGCCATCCTCGCCGAGAAGGGCCTTTATGACGGCACGGTGGATGGGTCGTTCGGACCCGGCACAAGGCGTGCGGTGCTTGCAGCTTACGGAATTTTTGAAACGGAGAACTGAAATGACGAAATCAATCCTGCCCCCATTCCTGTTCGCCCTGGGCCTGCTCTGGCTGATTCCGGCCGGGGCCGCGCGGGCAGACTGCTATGAACCGGAACCCGAAACGCCGTCGGGCATTGGTCTGTTGAGCATTTCCTGCGAGGACGGCAGCCCGCAGATCGGAACAGCCGTCAATACCAATGTCACGAAGGGAATCGTGAAGATTCTGCAAGGCGCCGACAAGACCTGCGACGCCCGCATCGACCTGCGCTACCGGATCGATTGCCTGCGGCTCTACTACCTGAAAGTTGCAGCGAACCTGCCGAATTCGGGCGACTACCTGCCGATCAAGTCGGCGATGCTGGACGCGGCTGACAAGCTGGATGCCATCGTCAGGAAATATGAGGATGTAAACGCCCCCCCGCTGCGCTTGCGCGAAGGGCACAAGCCGATGGCCAAGCGCCTGCCCCCGGTCCGCGCGGTGAAGGAGGGCTTTGCCGAAGTCGCCGCCGCTGAGGCTGCCGATGTGGTGAAGGAGACCGAGTTGATCATCATCCGTTCCGGCGGCGATCCGGCGCGGCGGACGGAGCATTACAACGAGGTCGCGGCGGCGGTTGAAGACAACCTCGTAGTCCTGCGTTCGGCCTGACACGGTGAAACGAAAAGGGTGGGCAAAATCGCCCACCCCTTCCCAGTCGCTTAGTGCACCACCGCCGATTGCGGGCGCTCCCGGCGACTTTGCACCACCCGGTCGCCGATGATGAGCCCCTCCGGCCCCGCAGTGACACGGATCACGCTGCCGTCGAGGATTTCTCCGGCCAGCAGCATCTCGGCCAGCGGGTCCTGCAACTGGCGCTGGATCACCCGCTTCAAGGGCCGCGCCCCAAAGACCGGATCGTAGCCTTCGTCGGCCAGCCAGGTCTTCGCCGTCGCATCCAGATCCAGCGTGATCTTCCGCGCAGCAAGGCGTTGCTCCAGCCGGTGCAACTGAATTTCCACGATGCCGGCCATGTCGCCCCGGTTCAGCCGGTCGAAGATGATCTGCTCGTCCAGCCGGTTCAGGAATTCGGGTCGGAAATGCTGGCGCACCGCTTCCATCACCTCGGCCCTGGCCGCGCTGGCATCCGCGCCGTCTGGCAGTTCCGACAAGGCCCGCGCCCCGAGGTTCGAGGTCAGGATGATCAGAGTCTGCCGGAAGTCGACCGTCCGGCCCTGGCCATCGGTCAGGCGCCCATCGTCAAGCACCTGCAACAGCACATTGAACACGTCCGGGTGGGCCTTTTCCACCTCATCGAACAACACGACCTGATATGGGCGGCGGCGGACCGCTTCGGTCAGCACCCCGCCCTCGTCATAGCCGACATAGCCGGGGGGGGCGCCGATCAGCCGGGCCACGGAATGTTTCTCCATGAACTCCGACATGTCGATGCGGACCATCGCCTGGTCGTCGTCGAAGAGGTAAGCCGCCAGCGCCTTGGTCAACTCGGTCTTGCCGACGCCGGTGGGCCCCAGGAACAGGAAGCTGCCCAGCGGACGGTTCTCGTCCGACAAGCCCGCGCGCGCCCGGCGCACGGCCTTGGAGACGGCTTCCACCGCTGCCCGCTGGCCGACCACACGCTTGCCCAGTTCCTCTTCCATCTTGAGGAGCTTCTCCTTCTCGCCTTCCAGCATCTTGGTCGTGGGGATGCCGGTCCAGCGCTCGACCACCTCGGCGATCTGCTCGGGCCGCACCGCCTCGGCGACCAGCGCCTGGCCTTCCTTGGCTTCCGCCTCGGCAAGCTGCTTCTCCAGCTCGGGAATCCGGCCGTATTGCAGTTCCCCGGCCTTGGCGAAGTTGCCCTCGCGCTTGGCGCCCTCGAGTTCCGCCCGCGCGACGTCCAGCTGTTCCTTCAGCCCGCGTGCCGCCTCCAGGCTCGCGCGTTCGTTCTGCCACTTCGCGGTCAGCTCGGAGGATTTCTCCTGAAGATCGGCAAGCTCCTTCTCCAGCTTTTCCAGCCGGTCCTTGCTCGCGACATCGTCTTCCTTCTTCAGCGCTTCCGCCTCGATCTGGAATTGCAGGATCTGCCGGTCGAGCGCATCCAGTTCCTCCGGCTTGGAATCCACTTCCATCCTCAGGCGCGAGGCCGCTTCGTCCACCAGGTCGATGGCCTTGTCGGGCAGGAAGCGGTCGGTGATATAGCGGTGCGACAGCGTCGCCGCCGCGACCAGCGCCGCATCGGTGATCCGCACCCCGTGGTGCAGTTCGTACTTCTCCTTGATCCCGCGCAGGATGGAGATGGTGTCCTCCACCGTCGGCTCTTCCACAAACACGGGCTGGAAGCGACGGGCCAGGGCCGCGTCCTTCTCCACATGCTTGCGGTATTCGTCCAGCGTGGTTGCGCCGATGCAGTGCAGCTCGCCCCGCGCCAGGGCCGGCTTGATCAGGTTCGCCGCATCCATCGCGCCTTCGGATTTCCCCGCGCCGACCAGCGTGTGCATCTCGTCGATGAAGAGGATGATCTCGCCGGATGCCGCCTCGATCTCCTTCAGGATCGCCTTCAGCCGCTCCTCGAACTCGCCGCGGTACTTGGCCCCGGCGATGAGGGCACCCATGTCCAGCGCCATCAGCTTCTTGTTCTTCAGGCTCTCCGGCACGTCGCCATTGACGATACGCAGAGCGAGGCCCTCGGCGATGGCGGTCTTGCCGACGCCGGGTTCTCCGATCAGCACCGGGTTGTTCTTTGTCCGGCGCGACAGCACCTGCATCGCCCGGCGGATTTCCTCGTCGCGGCCGATGATCGGGTCGATCTTGCCGTCCCGCGCCGCCTCGGTCAGGTCGCGGGCGTATTTCTTCAACGCCTCCATCGTGTCCTCGCTGGAGGCCGAGTCCGCCGTCCGCCCCTTGCGGACCTCGTTGATCGCCGTGTTCAGCCCCTGGGCCGTCACCGCCCCCGCCGTCAGCGCATCCTTCGCCCGGGTGTTCACCAGCGCAAGCGCGGTCAGCAGGCGCTCCACCGGCACGAAGCTGTCCCCGGCCTTCTTGGCCACGGCTTCCGCCTCGTCCAGCACCCGCACCAGCTGCGGGTCGATATAGGTCTGGCCATCGCCGCCAGAAACCTTCGGCAGCTTGGCAATCGCCGCATTCACCGCCGCATTGACCTGCTCGGGCGAGCCTCCCGCCTTGCGGATCAGGTTCGCGGCCAGGCCCTGATCGTCATCCATCAATGCCTTCAACAGATGATCGGGCAGCACCCGCTGGTGGCTTTCCCGCATCGCGATGGTCTGGGCGGCCTGAAGGAAGCCACGCGACCGTTCCGTGAATTTCTCCAAATTCATCGGCATTCTCCTTCCTCTGAAGCGCCTTGCCTGCGGTGCCCGGATCTCCAGCCCACCGCTCAAGGCCTTGACCCTCACTTGGGCGTGGCCCGCGGCCTTTGCAATCCCCGCTTGCGCAAAAACCACACTGCGCAAAAACCCGGCGCAGGTCCATGAAATCGGCCTTTCCTTGCCGATACCGCGCCACCCCATCGGCGGTATCGGGCTGGCCTTCATCCGACAGCGCAACCTTGCCTTGCATCCTGTCGCCACGCCTCCCCATCCTCGGTGCTTCCGAAGACGAAAGGCCCAAGGCATGAGCGACGCCAAACTTCCCCTGATCCACAAGGCCCCGGTCGAGGGCCTGGCGATCCACGTCGCCCGCACCGGCCTGTCCATCGGTGATCCCGCCTGGCTCGACCGGCTGTCTGATGGCCGTATCGGCGTCTTCGCCCGGCTGAAGAAGCCGATCCTGGGCCTGATCCCGCATCACACCGAAGGGCTGGTCGGCCATCTCGGCCCGGTGGCGGAGGAGATCATCGCCCCCTCGCTCGTCCATGGCGACGACCTGCGCGTGCGGATCATCGACCTGACGCCCGAGCATCTGGCCAACGGCTACCCGCCCGAGGTCTATATCTCGGTCTGGGGCGACCCGCGCCACCTGCAACCTGTCCTGGCCGCCGTCGATCTCCCGCCACCACCCGAGACGCCGAAACCGAAGGCACCGAAGGGCCTCAGCGGGCTTCGTCCGGCCTAGGGCTCATAGCGCACATAGGCAAAGGCGCTGCCATCCGGCGCCCAGCAGGGCACGTTGATCGTCCCCTGCCCCCCGGTGAACTCCCGTACCCGGCGCCGGTTACCGCCTTCGGGATCGCACAGCACCAGCGCCACCTCCAGGTCCGCCGGATGCCCCGTGGTTCCCGGCGGATAGGCCAGGTACAGCAGATGTCGCCCATTGGGCGAGGGATGCGGAAACCAGTTCACGAACCCGTCCTCGAACAACTGCCGCTGTCCCGCCCCGTCCGCCGCCATCACCCAGATCTGCGCATGCCCGCTGCGGTCGCAGTTGTAGAAGATGCGGCTGCCGTCAGGGCTGAAATCCGGCCCGTCGCAATGCCCCTCGCCGAAGGTCAGCCGCCCCTCCTCCGCCCCCGGCACCAGCGTATAGACGTCGATCACACGGGCGCCGCCCCGCGCCGCGACATAGGTCAGCACCTTTCCGTCCGGCGAAACCCCGTGCCACCAACTGGGGGCTTCCGGCGAAACCTTCACCGGCTCTCCCCCTGTCACCGGCATCACATAGATCTGCGACCCCTCCCCTTCATGATGCGAGGACAGGATGATCGTCTTGCCATCCGGGCTGATCCCGTGGTCGTTGTTGCATTTCACCGCCGCGCCCGTTTCCACCGGCTCCAGCGCGGGCTTCGCCATAGGCACCCGGAACAACCGTCCCTCGCCGTTCACCAGCAGCCAGTCGCCCGAGGGCGCCCAGTTCGGCGCCTCGATCCGCCCTTCCACCGCCAGCACCTCGCGCACCCGGCCCGAAGCGACCTCGTAAATCTCGATGATGCTGCGCATGGGCTAACCTCCCAAATTTAAATCAAATTGCGCTTGCTCTTTACCCAAATACTCGGGGTGCGTTCACGGTTGCGCCACCGGTTCGAGAAACCGTGGACGCAGGGGCAGCGCCCCGGTGTCGGGCACAGGCGCTACTCCCGGGCCTTCGCGACCAAGAGCTTCTTCGGCCGCAAGCCCTCTGCCGCCTTGAACAGCGAAAACGTCTGGTTGACATAGTTCACCACGCCCGAGACCTTCTCCAGATAGGCCTGCAGTTCCACCGTCCGCTCTGCTTCCACCACCTGCACGGCGCGCGAGGGGTCCATCCCCTCGAACTGCACATAGAACAGGGGCTCGCCGCGCTTCAGGATCAGGTCCTTCTGCGGCTCGTGCCATTCGAAGGCCCACATCAACGGCCGCGGCCAGATCGAGATCGGGAAGCGCCCGCCGAAGATCGTGCCGGGCAGGGGATCGGGCCGGTAATGCGCGAAGGCGGCAAGCTGGGTCAGGTAGACCATCTCGTCGGCGATGAAGTAGTAGGGCAGGTGCAGTTGCAGCGTGGGCCGGTCCGGGAAGCGCCACTCCACTTCGGAGACCAGCGTCAGCACCTCGTTCAGCTTCGAGGACCGGATCGGCGAGGCCGCCCCCGCCCGGTTCACCAGCACCGGTTTGCCCTTGTCGTCGCGCTGGAAACCGATGTGGAGGTCGAACGGGCATTTCACCAGGAAGTACCGGCTTTCCAGCTGGATCACCGCCGGGCAGCGGCTGGCCGACTTGGCATGCGCCTTGTTCGGCGGGCGGATCACCACCCGCTCCGGCGGGTCATACAGCACCGCGCCCTTGTCCTGCGCGAGGAACCAGCCCACGGTCAGCGGGCCGGAACCGGGGCCTTCCTCCGGGCGGTCGTAATCCAGCCTGATCTCCATCGCCCGCTCCTATTCCAACGCCCTGCGCAAGGCCCGCACCGCATCCGCCGAAGTCTGCCGCTGCACAGGCGGCGCGAAACCCATCTCCACCACCCGGCCCGAAGCCGGCCTTGATGCCGAACATGAGGCGTGAATCTCGCCGATGCCAAGCCCCTTCAGCATCGCCGCATTCCCCGGGTTCACCCCCGACCCCGGCATAACCGTGATCCGCCCGGCGGCCTGACGCACCAGCGCCCCGATCTGCCCCGCTCCGGCTTCCGCAGTCGTCTCGCCACCCGAGGTCAGGATACGCTGGAAGCCAAGGCCGACCGCCTCCTCCAGCGCTGCATCCATATCCGGCGTCAGGTCGATGCACCTATGCAGGACCAGTTCCAGCCCCTCCGACGCCGCCACCAGCCGCCGCAGCACCGGCTCGTCCAGCCGCCCGTCCGGCAGCGAGGCCCCCAGCGCGACTCCATGCAACCCCGCTGCCCGCACCGAGGCAATCTCCGCCTCCATCATCCCGACCTCCGCCTCGGACCAGACGAAATCCCCCGCGCGCGGCCGGATCATCGCCACCACCGGCACTCCGCACCCCGACGCCAGCGCGATCAGCCCGGCGGATGGTGTCAGCCCGCCCAGCGCCAGCGCCGCGCACAATTCGATCCGGTCGGCCCCGCCCGCCACGGCCTCGGCCAGCCCCCCGGCGCTGTCGACGCAGACCTCCAGCCTCACCCCCATGCCGCGACCCCCGCCATCGCCGCGCCTAAAAGCCCCGCATCTGCCCCGCATTCCGCCGGGACCAAGAGCGGCCCCTTCGTCCGCCGCAGCAGACGCACCCGCACCGCCTCGTCCAGGTAGCCGACCAGCCCCGGCGCGCGCGACAACCCGCCGCCCACAGGCACCAAATCGGCCCCCACAACGTTCACCACCATCGCCAATGGCCCCGCCACCAGCTCGCGCCACAGCGCCATTGTCTCGCCCGCCTCGGCCTCCCCGGCCATCCAGCCCGCGATGATCGCCTCCGATCCCAGCAACTCTGCCGTCCGCTTGCGGTGCAGCCGCTCCAGCCCGCGCGCGGAGCCCACAGTGTCCACGCAGCCCACCTGACCGCAGCCGCATTGAAAGGCGAACTCGCCCCGGATCACCGGCCCGTGGCCCCATTCCCCGGCATAGCCGCCCGCACCCGTCACAACCTGCCCGCCGATCACCAGCCCGCCGCCGACGCCCGAACCCAGGATCACCCCCAGCACCGAGTGATGCCCGCGCCCCGCGCCCTGCAGCGCCTCGGCCAGAGCGAAGCAGTCGGCATCGTTCAGCACCCGCACCGGCAGCCCCGTCGCGGCCTGCACCTCCGGCCCCAGCCGCAGCCCGTCGATCGCCGGGATGTTCGCGACCTTCCCCAGACCGCTGACGGGATCGACCACCCCGGCAATCGAAATCGCGATCCCTGCCTCGCGCCCCGTGACGAACCCCGCGACTGCCGCCGTGAAGGCCGCAGTGTCGCCCAGCGGGGTCGCCACCTCGCCCACCGGCTGCAAGGTTCCGTCCCAGACCGCCGCCTTGATCCGGCTGCCGCCGATGTCGAATGCCAGGATCATCCCGCCTCCCGTTTCGCGCCAGTCTTGACAGGCTGCCCCCGCCCCGTCAAACCGCGCCAAATCCCGGAGACGCCCATGCCCGCAGATGACCGCCTCATCGTCGCCCTCGACGTGCCGAATCTGGTGCAGGGCCTCGACCTCGTCACACGGATCGGCGAGGCGGCCAGCTTCTACAAGATCGGCCTCGGGATGCTGACCGGCGGCGGCTTGGCTCTGGCAAACCAACTGAAGCAGGAACAGGGCAAGCGCGTCTTCCTCGACCTCAAGCTCTTCGACATCGGCGCCACCGTCGAGGCCGCAGTCCGGGGCCTGTCGCAATATGACCTCGACTTCCTCACCGTCCATGGCGACCCGCAAGTCGTGACCGCCGCCGCCACTGGCAAGGGCGGCACCGGCCTCAAGATCCTTGCCGTGACGGTGCTCACCTCGCTCGACCGAGCCGACCTTGACGCGAACCTGATCAAACCCGGCGACATCCACCAGATCACGCTGGAACGCGCCGCCCGTGCCTTGCAGGCCGGGGCCGATGGCGTCATCGCCAGCCCGCAGGAAGCCGCGATGATCCGCGCGCTGCCCGAGGCGAAAGGCAAGCTGATCGTCACCCCCGGCGTCCGCCCGGCAGGCAGCGCCACCGGCGACCAGAAGCGCATCGCCACGCCTGGGCAGGCCATCGCCGACGGCGCCGACCACATCGTCGTCGGCCGCCCGATCTGGCAGGCGAAAGACCCCGCCGCCGCCGCCCGCGCGGTCATTGCGGAATTGCCGCGCCGGGTCGGCTGAAACCTGCGGCCAATCCGCGCGGATCGCCCGACCGTGATTCCCAATCAAAAGAATCGGGCTTTACAAATCCAAGGCTTTTAGTCAGACAATCGGGCAGATCCCGACTGAAAAGGTTTGCCCATGCGCCTCCTGTCTGTCCTCTGCCTCACCACCGCTCTTGCCGCCCCCGCGCTTGCCGCCACGCCGGAAGAGGTGACGCAGCACTATGCCGACATCGCGCTTGCCGGCTACCAGGACAGCCTGACGACCGCCCAAGCCCTGCAGACCGCAGTCGCCGCGCTGATCGCCACGCCCTCGGACGAAACCCTGCAAGCCGCCCGCGACGCCTGGAAGGCCGCTCGCGTGCCCTACCAGCAGACCGAGGCCTTCCGCTTCGGCAATCCCATCGTCGACGACTGGGAAGGAAGGGTAAACTCCTGGCCACTGGACGAAGGCCTGATCGACTATACCTCGGGCGACTACGGCAACGAGGAGAACGCCCTTGCCAACCTGAACGTCATCGCCACCCCGAAATTCACCCTCTCGGGCACCGAGGTCGACGCCACCGCCATCACCCCGGAGCTGATCTCCGGCACCCTGCACGAAGCCGACGGGATCGAGGCCAACGTCGCCTCGGGCTATCATGCCATCGAATTCCTGCTCTGGGGCCAGGACCTGAACGGCACCAACCCTGGCGCCGGGGCGCGTCCCTGGACCGATTTCGCCACCGGCGACGCCTGCACCGGCGGCAACTGCGACCGTCGCGCCGCCTATCTGCAAGCCGCGACCGACCTGCTGGTCTCTGACCTGACCGAGATGGTCGGCAACTGGGAGGCCGAAGGCCCCGCCCGCGCCGCCGTGACCGCCGACCCGCAAAAGGGCATCCTTGCCATGCTCACCGGGATGGGCAGCCTGTCCTACGGCGAACTCGGTGGCGAGCGGATGAAGCTCGGCCTCATGCTCAACGACCCCGAGGAAGAGCACGACTGCTTCTCTGACAACACCTACAACAGCCACTATTATGACGGTCTTGGCATCCGGAACGTCTATCTCGGCACCTATACCCGGACCGATGGCAGCACGCTGGCCGGACCGTCGCTGTCCGAACTCGTCGCCACCGCCGACCCGGCCGTGGACAGCCAGCTGAAATCGGAACTCGACGCCTCGGTCGCAGCGCTCCAGGCGCTCAAAGATGCGGGTGATGGCGGCAAGGCCTATGACACGCTGCTCGCCGCCGGCAATGCCGAGGGCGAGGCGCTGATCATGGGCGCCGTGAACGCACTGGTCACGCAGACCGCTTCGGTCGATCGGGCGGTGACGGCGCTCGGCCTGTCGAAGGTCGAATTCGAGGGCTCCGACAGCCTGGACAACCCGAACGCCGTTTTCCAGTGATGCCATGATCATCTGCCACTGCCAGTCCATCACCGATCACGACATCCGCGCGGCGGTGGACTGGATGCGCGCCTCGGACGCAGACACCGTGATCACCCCCGGCAAGATCTACCATGCACTCGGCAAGCGCGCCGATTGCGGGGGGTGCATGCCCTTGTTCCTGAACACCATGCGCGCGAACGAGAACTTCCAGGTGCCGCGCCGGGACGAGGTTCCGATGCTGCGCCGCCCAAGAATTATCGCCGCCGAATAGCCGAGGGTTTCTGTAAACTTTTGGAAATGTTGGGAAATCTCCGCCGCGCTCTGGACACCGGGGCGCGGCGGGCCTATTTTTCGGTCGACTCCAGCAAGGATATCCCAGCCAGGGTCAGCCCCGCACAGTGCGAAAGGAAGCGGCCATGAAGGGCGACGCGAAAGTCATCGAATATCTCAATGCGGCACTCCGGTCGGAACTGACCGCGGTCAGCCAGTACTGGCTGCACTATCGCTTGCAGGAGGACTGGGGCGTTGGCCACCTGGCGGACAAGTCGCGGGCCGAGTCGATCGAGGAGATGCATCACGCCGACCGGTTGATCGCCCGGATCATCTTCCTGGAGGGCCATCCGAACCTTCAGAAGCTGGACTCCTTGCGCATCGGCCAGACCGTGCGCGAAACCCTGGAGGCCGATCTTGCCGCCGAGCGGGACGCGCGCAAGTTGTACATCGAGGCGCGGCAGCATTCCGATTCCGTCGGCGACTATGTGTCCCGCGCGCTGTTCGATTCGCTCCTGGCGGACGAGGAAGGTCACATCGACTTTCTGGAGACTCAGCTTGGTCTCTTCGACACGCTCGGCGCAGAGCGCTATGCGCTTCTGAACGCCAAACCGGCGAGCAAGGCCGAATAGGACGGGTCGGCACCGGAATGGGACGCTCGGCGGGCGCCGGGCCTGCCGTGCCGCCTTAGCCGAAAAGCCACAGGGCGCGCCTCAAGCCTCTCTCCGGGAAGGGTTTTTCTGGACCTGACGCGCGCGACTGGCTATCGTCCGGGAAAACGGGGCGTTACGACCCCGGGCTTGAGGCAGTTATGGCGTTTCCAGAGCGGTTTTCGAACCTGCCGGATTATGCGTTTCCGCGCTTGCGGAAGCTTCTCGACGCGCACGCCCCCGGCGGCGATCCCATCGCCATGACCATCGGCGAGCCCCGCCATGCGATGCCCGATTTCGTCGGGCCGATCCTTCAGGCGAACCTGTCGGGCTTCGGGATCTACCCGCCGAATGACGGCACGCCGGAGCTTCTCGCTGCGATCTCGGGCTGGATCACGCGGCGTTACAGCTTGGCCATTCCGGAAGACTGCCTGATGGTGCTGAACGGTACCCGCGAGGGTCTCTTCAACGCCTGCATCGCGCTGTGTCCCGAGACGAAGAACGGAAAGCGCCCCGTCGTCCTGATGCCGAACCCGTTCTATCAGGTCTATGCCGTGGCCGCGCTGGCGGTGGGGGCCGAGCCGGTCTATGTGCCCGCCACCGCCGCGACCGGCTTCCTTCCCGATTATGGCAGCCTTCCGAAGGATGTGCTGGACAGGGTGGCGCTGGTCTACATCTGCTCGCCCGCCAACCCACAGGGCGCTGTGGCCTCGAAGGAGTATCTGGCGGACCTCCTGGCGCTGGCCGAGAAGCACGATTTCCGGGTGCTGGCCGACGAGTGCTATTCCGAGATCTGGCGCGAGACCGCTCCGCCCGGACTTCTGCAAATCGCGCATCAGCAAGGTGCCGACCCCGAGCGGGCGCTGGTGTTTCATTCCCTTTCCAAACGGTCGAACCTGCCGGGGCTGCGGTCGGGCTTCGTGGTGGCGGGGCCGGAGTCGATGCTGCGCATCCGGCAGTTGCGCGCCTTCGCGGGCGCCCCCCTGCCCCTGCCCCTGCAGCGGGTGGCCGAGGCCTGCTGGCGGGATGAGGCGCATGTCGATGCCTCGCGCGCGCTTTATCAGCAGAAGTTCCGCGATGCGGACGGCATCTTCGCGGGGTTGCAGGGCTATCAGGCGCCCGGCGGCGGGTTCTTCCTGTGGCTGCCGGTCGAGGATGGCGAAGAGGCGGCCTTGAAACTGTGGCGCGAGACGGGTGTGCGGGTCTTGCCCGGCGGCTATCTCTCGCGGGACGCCGGGGGGCAGAACCCCGGCAAGGGATATATCCGCGTGGCCCTCGTGGCCCCGCAAGAAGAAACGCAGCGCGGGCTGACCTTGCTCCGCGACTGTCTTTATCGGTGAGGGACGAATGGCTTCGTATCAGGCACGGCAGCGCGATCCGCTTCTGGACCAGGGCACGCAGGCAATGCTGGAACGCCGGGGGCGCGAGCTTCTGGGGCTGGCGCTGGTGCTGGTAGCGCTTTGCTTCACGCTGATGCTGTGGAGCTATTCACCCGAGGATCCGGGCTGGATGGTCGCGACCGAGGAACCGGCGCAGAACATCTTCGGGCGGTTCGGCGCGGCCTTGGCCTCGACGCTGATCATCCTGATCGGCAAGGGGGCCTGGACGATCCCGTTGATCTTCGGCGCCTGGGGCGTGCGCTTCATGGTCCATCGGGGCGGCGAGCGCGCGGTGGGCCGGGTGGTCTTTGCCGTGATCGCGGTGGCCTTCGCGGCAGTGCATTGCGCGACGCTGGTGCCGGGCGATGCCTGGACCCATACCTTCGGGCTGGGCGGGCTGTTCGGCGATACGGTGACGGGGTCACTGCTGGGCGTGATCCCCGGCAGCGCTGGTTTCGGCCTCAAACTCCTGTCGCTGATGACCTTCGCGGGCCTGATCGCCGTGATGCTCTTCGTGACCGGCTTCGATATCGAGGAGTTGAAAACGATCCGGCGCTTCCTGCTGCTGGGTTCGATCATGGGTTATTCCGCCCTGCGTCAGGGCATGGGCTATGGCGCGCGGGGCGCTTTGAGCGGGGCGGCAGCCTTGCAGGACCGGGCACGGGCACGGTCGCAGAACATGGCGGCGGCGCGAGCCTATGAGCCACCCGTTGCAATGGGGCGCGATGCGCCACTCTCGCGACGGGTGATGCCGCCGGTGACAGGCGATCTGGCCCCCGAACCGCTGCGGACGACGCAAGCGCGGGCCACGCCGTCCTCGCTGCGGTCGGAACTGCGCTATCCGGCTCCGGAGCCGGAGATGGCCCCCGCCCCTGTGAAGGAGAAGCTGGGCCTGCTGGAGCGCCTGCGCCGCAAGGCGCAGCCGGAACCCGATCCGGAGCTGATCGAGCTGGAACCGACCTGGGACATGTCGATGCCGCAGGACGCCCGGATAAAGGCGCGGATTTCCGATGTCATCCGCTCGCGTGTGCAGCGGTCGCCGGATTTCCCGACGGCTCCGCCGCCCTTGCCCACTGCTGCGCGGGTGGAACCGCCGGTGATGCGACCCAAGGGGCCGGTGGTGCTGATGGCCGACACGCGGCCGCTGCCCCGCATGGCGTCGCCTGCCGCCGAACCGGCCTGGGAGCCGGAGGTTGACGAGGACGAAGATCAGGTTTCCTTCACGCAGGATGCGGCCTGGGAGGATCAGGATGACCTGGCGGATTACCCGCTGGACGAGTTGGAGGATGAGCTGCCTCCGGCCCGGTCACTGGGCTTTGCCTCCGACCGCAAGGCGGTGGTGCAGCACGCGGTGAAGAAGCCCGCTCCATCGCGGCAGGCGATGGCGGAAAGCCAGCCGACCCTGCGCTTCGAGGAACAGGCGCAGGTCTATGAACTGCCGCCGCTGTCGTTGTTGTCGGCGCCGGTCAAGGTGCAGGGCCACCAGTTGTCGGACGAGGCGCTGGAAGAGAACGCGCGGATGCTGGAAAGCGTGCTGGACGACTATGGCGTGAAGGGCGAGATCACCGCCGTCCGCCCCGGCCCGGTCGTCACCATGTACGAGTTGGAACCCGCGCCGGGCCTGAAGGCCAGCCGGGTGATCGGGCTGGCCGATGACATAGCACGCAGCATGTCGGCACTGTCGGCGCGCGTCTCCACCGTTCCGGGACGGTCGGTGATCGGCATCGAACTGCCGAACGCCCACCGCGAGAAGGTGGTTTTGCGCGAAATCCTTGCCGCCCGCGACTTCGGCGACAGCCACCTGCGGCTGCCCCTGGCCTTGGGCAAGGACATCGGCGGCGAGCCGGTGGTGGCGAACCTGGCGAAGATGCCGCACCTGCTGATCGCGGGGACCACGGGGTCGGGCAAATCCGTGGCGATCAACACGATGATCCTGAGCCTTCTCTACAAGCTGACGCCCGAAGAATGCCGGTTGATCATGATCGACCCGAAGATGCTGGAACTGTCGGTCTACGACGGTATCCCGCATCTTCTGTCGCCTGTCGTCACCGACCCGAAGAAGGCGGTCGTGGCGCTGAAATGGGTCGTCGGCGAGATGGAGGAACGCTACCGCAAGATGTCCAAGATGGGCGTCCGCAACATCGAGGGCTACAACGGCCGCGTCCGTGAGGCGCTGTCGAAGAACGAGATGTTCAAGCGGACGATCCAGACCGGGTTCGACGAGGAAACCGGCGATCCGGTTTTCGAGACCGAGGAATTCGCGCCGCAGCCCTTCCCCTATATCGTCGTCATCGTCGACGAGATGGCCGACCTGATGATGGTCGCGGGGAAAGAGATCGAAGCCTGCATCCAGCGTCTGGCGCAGATGGCGCGGGCGTCGGGCATCCACCTGATCATGGCGACGCAGCGGCCTTCGGTCGACGTGATCACCGGCACGATCAAGGCGAACTTCCCGACGCGGATTTCCTTCCAGGTGACGTCGAAGATCGACAGCCGGACCATCCTTGGTGAACAGGGGGCCGAGCAGCTGCTGGGCGCCGGGGACATGCTCTACATGGGCAACGGGGCGAAAATCACTCGTATCCATGGGCCGTTCGTTTCGGACGAGGAAGTGGAAGAGATCGTCAACCACCTGAAGAGCTTCGGCCCGCCGGTCTATATGTCGGGCGTCGTGGAAGGGCCGGAGGACGAGGTCGCGGGCGATATCGACATGGTGCTGGGCTTGGGCTCGGGCGAGGCGTCGGACGATGCGCTCTACGATCAGGCGGTAGCGATCGTGGCGCGGGACCGGAAGTGCTCCACCTCCTACATCCAGCGCAAGCTCGGGATCGGCTACAACAAGGCCGCGCGGCTGGTGGAGCAGATGGAAGACGAAGGCGTCGTCACCCGCGCGAACCATGTCGGCAAGCGGGAAATCCTGGTCGAGGAACGCTAAGCCCTTACAGGGATCTTGCGAGGAAATCGACGCAAGGCCCCCGCCGGGGATAACTGGTGGGGGCCTTAAGCATTTGGGCAAATTGAACACAAACCTGCCTCAATCCCGCCCAATTCCAAACACAACCTGAAGTTGTATTTCGTGTCTGGTTTTCGCCACAGAATCGACATGGTGCTGATGCGGAGGCCGACGGTTCGTCTGAATAAGGGGGCTTCTGGACCATCATGGCATTCGATACGTCCGAACCGCTGACGGCCGATACCTTTGGAGACGAACTTCTTCCCGGAACCTCGCTGTTTCACGGTCAGTATCGCATCTCGCGCTTCATCAACTCCGGCGGGTTCGGGATCACCTATCTCGCCAAGGACAGTCTCGACCGTGAGGTCGTGATCAAGGAATGCTTCTCCTCGACCTTCTGCCGCCGGACCGAAACCCGGGTCCGCGCCCGGTCGCAGGGCACACGCGAGCATATGTCGAAGATCGTGAAAAGCTTCCTGAACGAAGCGCGGAGCCTGGCTTCACTGCGGCACCCGAACATTGTCGGTGTGCATCAGGTCTTCGAGGACAACGACACCGCCTATATGGCGTTGGACTATATCCGCGGTAGCGATCTGCTGGAGATCATCGAGGCGAGGAAGGCCGATCTGTCGCCCGACCAGATCGTCGGCATTGCAACCAGGCTGCTGTCGGCCATCGGCTACATCCATGACAACGGCCTTCTGCACTGCGACATCTCGCCCGACAACATCTTCATCAACCAGGACGGCGAACCGATCCTGATCGACTTCGGGGCCGCCCGCCGCAGCGCGACCGGAGAGTCGCAGAAATATTCCGGCCTGAGCGTGGTGAAGGACGGCTATTCGCCGCATGAGCTTTACACACCGGGCGGCAACAGCGGGCCCTGGAGCGACATCTACTCGCTCGCGGCCTCGCTTTACCATGCGATTGTCGGGGTCGCCCCCGAAAACTGCCAGCGCCGCCTTGCCGACCTGGCGGAGAAACGCCCCGACCCGCTGAAGCCGCTGACCGGATCGGTCGCGGGCTATCCGCGCGGTTTTCTGGAAAGCATCGACAAGGCGATGGCCGTCATACCGACCGCGCGGTTCAAGTCCGCGGAGGACTGGCTTCGTGCCCTGCCGCAGCCCGGTCCGCAGAACGAGCGCAAGGTCGTGCTCCTGCGCCGGGTGGCACCGCAAACCGCCGCCGCACCGGTGCCGATGGTGCGGCCACGCCGTCCGGTCTCGCGGGCCGCGGCACCCGACCTTTCTGCGCTGCGCCGGATCGGTGGTTTCGCAGGCGGGTGGCTGGTCGACAGCGAGACGGGATCGGTGATGGCCAGCGAGACGGCCCGCAACGACGGCGATCACGACGCGACCATGACGACGGCGATCGCCATGGCGAAGGCAAACCTGAAGGCCCTGTGCACCGGCCACCGGGAAGAGCGTATCGACGACATACTGATCTCGCTCGGTCAGCGCATGCATCTGATCCGTCCGCTGGACGGCTCGCCCCGGCTGTGTCTCTGCATCGCACTCGACAGCGAAGACGCAAACCCGCTTCTGGCCCGCATGCAGCTGCGCCGGATCGCCCAAAGCCTGCGTCCTTGACGCCGTAGCCCGTCAGAACTCCAGGTCGCCCCGGCGCGAGTTGTTGGCTGCGGTGTCAAGCAACTGGGCCAGGATCACACTGCCCACCATCGAGAACAGTCCCAGCTCGACCCAGGAAATCCGCAGCGACTGGCCGACGAAGACGACCAGCGGATGCGCGAGGTAGATCAGCACCGACATCCGCGCGCATCTTTCGGACAGGGCGCTTGCGGGAATCCGCCAGGTCAGGCAGGCCAATGCCAGTCCGGTTCCGATCAGGATGGTGACGTTGTCGGGTTCCGGTCGACCGAAGTGCAGGATCAGCCAGCTGCCGAGCAGCGCGACCACCGCCAGCCGCCATCCCCACGCGAAATAGGCGATCCCGACAAGCACCGGTATGACGCCGAAACTCCATTGCTCGAAGGGCATCCCGTCCGGCGTTCCCTTCACCACGATCAACAAGGCCGCTGTCCATGCCGCGCCGAGCGAGGCGATCGGGTGCTGGAGCCAGGGCGCGATGCTGGAAGCCAGAAAGGCGAAGGGCAGAATCCACAGATGGCCCCAGGTGCCCATCAGGACCATATCCCAGGACCACCAGTCGAATGGTGGCCTGTTGCCCTTGAGGACCAGGGCCATGTGCAAGACGCCGAAGACGACCGACCAGATCAGGAACGGCAAGAGCAGCCGCCTTGCCCGCCCCGCAACACCGGTATGGGAAGGCGCCATCAGCATGACAAGAAGGAACGGCAAGGCGATGTAGGCGATCCTCTGGCCCGGAGCCTCAAGGCCGAACCAGACAATGCCGAGCGCTGCTGCAAAGCGACCGTAGTCGGCCAGTCCGTTCCGTTCCTCTGCCACGACGGCATCCCCAGCAACCCCCGATGCTCAGTCTGCCCCCAGATTGGCTGGTAATCCAGTGGATATTGCCGAGCTGCTTCGGTCCGCCGGTGGTCAGGCCGGAACGGCCACACCAGCAGCCGGCGCCCGGCCCTTGCGCGCTTCCCGCAGATAGCGGGCATAACCGAGATCCTCGCTCTCGATCGCGGCGCGGCGGCCCGAAAGAATGTCGGCCAGCACCCGTCCCGAGCCTGCCGCCATCGTCCAGCCCAGCGTGCCGTGGCCGGTGTTCAGGAACAGGTTCGACAGCGGCGAACGGCCAACGATCGGCGTACCGTCGGGCGTCATCGGGCGCAGACCGCACCAGAAGCTCGCCCGCGACTGGTCGCCCGCGCCGCCGAACAGATCCTCGACCGAATGGGTCAGCGTGGCCTGGCGCTTCGGGTTCAGGCTGAAGTCGAAGCCCGCGATCTCCGCCATGCCGCCAACGCGGATGCGGTCGCCGAGGCGCGTGATGGCGATCTTGTGGGTCTCGTCCATCACGGTCGACACCGGGGCGCGGGCCTCGTCGACGATCGGCGCCGTGATCGAGTAGCCCTTGACCGGGTAGACCGGCAGCCTGATCCCGAATTCACGGACCAGCATCGGCGAATAGGAGCCGAGCGCGACCACGAAGGCATCGGCGGTCACCCGGCCCTCAGAGGTGCGGACGGCGGTGATCCGGCCGATCTCGGCCTCCAGCCGCTCGATCGAGACACCGAGGCGGAAGGTCACACCCAGCTCTTCGGCCTTTCGGGCAAGGCCCTGGGTGAACTTGAAGCAATCGCCGGTCTCATCGCCCGGCAGGCGCAGGCCGCCGGCGATCTTGTGCCGGGCCGAGGCAAGGCCGGGCTCGGCGGCGACGCAGGCATCGGCGTCCAGCACTTCGAACGCAACGCCATCGGCCTTCAGCACTGCGATGTCCTTTTCCGCTGCGGCGACCTGTTTTTCGGTCCGGAACAGTTGCAGCGTGCCCTGCGTGCGCTCGTCATAGGAAATCCCGGTCTCGGCGCGCAGTTCCATCAGGCAATCGCGGGAATATTCCGCCAGCCGGACCATGCGCGACTTGTTCACCGCATAGGCCGACGCCGTGCAGTTCATCAGCATCCGCGCCATCCACGAGAGCTTCGCCCAGTCGGGGCGCGGCTGGATGATCAGCGGCGCATGCTCCATGAACATCCATTTCAGCGCCTTCAACGGAATGCCGGGGGCCGCCCAGGGCGAGGCATAGCCGGGGCTGATCTCGCCCGCATTGGCGAACGAGGTCTCCAGCGCAGCAGCGGGCTGGCGGTCGATCACCGTCACCTCATGCCCGGCCTTGGCCAGGTACCAGGCCGACGTCACCCCGATCACACCCGCGCCCAGCACAACGACCTTCATCCCGCCACTCCCGATGCAATGATTTCCTGCACCGGGAAGATAGCTACGCCGATCCGGGATTTCTTCGTAAAGATCGGAGCGATTTGCGCAAATATTAGGAGAAAGTACGACATAATCGGAAAAATATAGAATATTTCATCGTATCCCCGCCAGACAGCGAAGAAATTCGCCTCACGCGGCGATCACGCCATCGGCAGGTCCCTGCAACAGAGCTGGCGCCGGGGGTGCAACCGGGCCGGGGCGCCGCTATATAAGGCGCATGAACCGTCGCCTTGCCCTTCTGGCCCCGCTCGCCTTCCTGTTGCCGTTTCCCGCCGCAGCCGAAAAGCTGCCGCTCAAGGAAATCTCGGCCTATCTGAACAGCCTGACGACCGTAGAGGCGGATTTCACCCAAGTGAACGCCGATGGCACCATCTCGACCGGCAAGATCTACATCAAGCGGCCCGGGCGGGTACGGTTCGAATATGGCCCGCCCGACCGCAGCCTGGTGATCGCAGGGAGCAACACCGTGGCGATCTTCGATTCCAAGTCCAACCAGCCGCCCGAGCAGTACCCGCTGAAGCGCACACCGCTGAACCTGATCCTGGCCGCAAACGTCGACCTCGGCCGGGCGAAGATGGTGGTCGGTCACAGCGAGGACGGGACCTCGACGCGCGTCCGCGCGCAGGATCCCGAGCATCCGGAATATGGCTCGATCGAGCTGGTCTTCACCGCCAATCCGGTGGAGCTGCGACAGTGGATCATCACTGATGATCTGGGTTCGCAGACGACTGTGATCCTGGGCGAGATGAAGAAGGGCGGCCAGATGGGCACCCGGCTCTTCGACATCAGCGCCGAGATCGAGACGCGGAAGAACTGACGCAGGGCAGCACCCTGCCCGTTGCCCTCACCGGCAATAGGCAAGCTGCTCGCGATACATCTCGGACCGCGCACCGACCGCCGCCGCCACTTCCACCAGCCAGGGTTTGTTCAGGTAGGACTGAGCGGCATAGCCGGTGCGGCCCTCGTGATAGGCGAGATACTGCGCCTCGGCATCGCCCTTCGAAAGGCCCAGCTTGCGCGCGGATTCGTCCATGTACCAGCCCATGAAATCAGTCGCGTCGCCGATGTCGTCACGCTTGGCCCGGCGACTTCCGGCGCTGTGCTGGTATTCCTCCCAGGTGGCGTTCAGGGCCTGGCTGTAGCCATAGGCGGTGCTCTGCCGCCCCATCGGGATCACGCCAAGAGCGAAGGTATGCGGCGTGCGTGCGTTGCCGATGAACTTCGATTCCTGGTAGATAGTCGCCATCTGGACATGCACCGGAATGCCCCAGCGCCGTTCGGTCGCCAGCATCGCCCGCCGGTACTGCGGCCGCTCGCGCAGGATCGCGCAAGCATCGTCCAACTGCCTCGGCGCCGAGTAGTTGCCGCCGCCCCCGCAGGAGGCAAGGCATAGGACCACCAACGACGCACGGAGAAACCTGCTCATCTGCCCCTCGTGCACTTTTCTTTTGACGCAAGTTTAGCTTATTCGCTGCGTGGATGAAATGGGGAACGCCTGACCTGCCCATCAGAAACCCGCGAGCGACCGGACTGTAGGGGCTGTGCCCACAGACTGTTTCCCCCGCGGCAGCGTGGCGAAGTGGACAGATTCGTTGCGAAAGCGTAAAGAAAATGCAGGGGATTGTGTGATGCAGACGACGCACGCCAAGTATCATATCGGGCAGGTGCTCCGTCATCGGAAGCATCCGTTCCGGGGCGTGGTGTTCGACGTCGATGCGATGTTTTCCAACACCGAGGAATGGTACGACAACATTCCCGAAGACAGCCGCCCCTCGAAGGACCAGCCTTTCTACCACCTGCTCGCCGAGAACGGCCAAAGCTACTATGTGGCCTATGTCTCGGAACAGAATCTGGTTCCCGATGAAACCGGCGAGCCTGTCGATCATCCCGACCTGGGCGACCTGTTCGGTGACTTCGAGGATGGCCGCTATCCGGTGACGTTCCAGCTCAACTGACACTTACCAGTTGTTCACCCTTTGCCCCTAGCCTGCGGGAAACGCAAGCAAAGGGGTGCGACATGCAACTGCAAACTCAGACCAGGCCCAAGGTGATCTCGGTTTCTGTGCTGGAAGACCGGATCGATGCGGCCACGGCGATCCAGTTCAAGGAAAAGATGCGCGATGCCACGAAGGACAGCCCCGCCCGGGTGGTGCTCGACCTGGCCCGAGTGCAATTCCTCGATTCATCCGGACTGGGCGCGATCGTGGCAGTGAAGAAGCTTCTCGGCCCAGACCGGATGCTGGAGCTTTCCGGCCTGACGCCCACAGTCGAAAAGGTCTTTCGCCTGACCCGGATGGACAGCATCTTCACGATCCATCCCTCGCTCGAGGTGGCCGTATCGCATGCCGCAACCGCCTGACCTGGAAGGGCAGACAACGGATCTGCACATTGCATTTCCAGCCAACCCTGCAGTGATCCGGGACACCTTGCTCCGCATCCTGGCGGTTCCGCCGCTGTCCGGTCTGTCCGCCGAAGCGCGTGGCAACGCCGAGCTGGTTCTCGCCGAAGTGCTGAACAATGTGGCAGAACATGCGTATCCCGAACGGGCAGGCCCGGTCTCGATCTTGCTGCGCCGGGTTGATGATGGCGTCTGCTGCCAGATCGTCGACCGGGGCTTGGCAATGCCAGGGAACCGCCTGCCTGAAGGGGAATTGCCCGACCGTCTGAATCTTGCGCTCGACGATCTGCCGGAAGGCGGGTTCGGTTGGCATCTGATCCGCAGCCTGACCTGCGATCTGATCTACGTCCGCAGCCATGAGGAGAACAGGCTCAGCTTCCGTCTTCCGGACGATGGGTAGTGCCGAAAGTTCTTGGAAGTCGCCGCAGTTTCGCCATCGGGTCGACGAGCATGCGCCGCCCGGGCAAGGCAAGGCTGTAGGTGCGGCGACTGCGCTGCTCCCTGACGTTCGGACCTCAACGCTCCTCTCTCCGGATGTCAGGGACCCTTCCCCCTTGGCTTCCCGCCAGTCACGGCCTAGCTTCGACGCGCATGTCTCTGGGGGCAACAATGCGCGATCTTCACTTTCCCGGCCGGTCGGCTGTCTATGCACGGAACGGCATCTGCGCCACCTCGCATCCGCTGGCCGCACAGGTGGCCGTTGCCATGCTGAAATCCGGCGGCAACGCGGTGGACGCCGCCATTGCCGGTGCACTGGTCCTGGGCATTGCCGAGCCGCAGATGACCGGGATCGGCGGTGACTGCTTCGTGCTGGTCAAGCCCGCCGGATCCGAAGACGTGATCGCGCTGAATGGCTCCGGTCGCGCGCCGATGGGACTGAACGCTGCCGACCTTCGCGCGAGCGGGCTGAGCGCGATCCCGATCCAGGGGATCGAGGCGGTCACCCTGCCCGGCGCCGTGGACGCTTTCTGCCGCCTGAACACCGACTACGGGATGAAATCGATGGCCGAGGTCCTTGCCCCCGCCATCCACTATGCCGAGGAAGGTGTCCCCGTAGCGCCCCGCGTCGCCTTCGACTGGGTGGATGACCTGCCATGCCTGAAAGGGGCCGCGCGGGACTTCTACAGTTTCGGCGGCAAGGCTCCTGCCGTCGGGCAGGTGTTTCGCGCCCCCGGTCAGGCCGAGGTCCTGCGCCGCGTCTCGAAGGAAGGCCGCGCCGGATTCTATGAAGGCGAGGTGGCCGAGGACATGATCGCCTCGCTCCGCGCCCTCGGCGGCACCCATACACTCGATGACCTCTCCGCCAGCGCCTGCAACTATACCACCCCGGTCTCCGGCCCCTACAAGGGGGTCGAACTGGTCGAGCACCCGCCGAACGGCCAGGGCGCGACAGCGATCCTGATGCTCAACATCCTCAGGCATTTCGACCTCGGCGCGGTGGACCCGTTCGGCAGTCAGCGCGCCCATATCGAGGCCGAGGCGACGAAGCTCGCCTACGACGCCCGCAACCGTTTCATCGCCGACCCCGACCTCACGACGCGGCTGGCGCACATGCTGTCGCCCGAGACCGCCGCGAAGCTTGCCGCCCTGATCGACCCGAAACGCGCCATGCCCGCCGCCGCCCCCCTGACCGAGGCCGTACATCGGGACACGATCTACATCACTGTCGTTGACCGTGACCGGATGGCGGTCTCGCTGATCTACTCGGTATTTTGGGGCTTCGGCTCGGGCCTCGCCTCCTCGAAATTCGGCATCAACTTCCAGAACCGCGGCGCGGGCTTCACCCTCGCCGAGGGGCACCCGAACGAAGCGGGGGGCGGCAAGCGCCCGATGCACACGATCATCCCCGGCATGATCCGCCAGAACGGCAAGGTCCTGATGCCCTTCGGAGTGATGGGCGGGGCTTACCAACCCTGCGGCCATGCCCGCTTCGTCACCAACCTCACCGACTACGGCATGGACCTGCAAGAGGCCATCGACGCCCCCCGCTCCTTCTCCGGCCCCGAGGGGATGGAGGTCGAGCGCGGCTATTCCGACCAGGTCCGCGCCGAGCTTGCCGCCATGGGCCACCCGGTCGTGGTCCCTGCAGCACCCCTCGGCGGCGCCCAGGCGATCCGCATCGACGGCGAGGTGCTGGTCGGCGCCTCGGACCCCAGAAAGGATGGCTGCGCCCTTGGCTACTGATATCGACCGCCCCGCGATCACCGCTTCGATCCGCGCCCTTACCCATGGCGAGACGGATACCGTCGCGCTGATGGCCACCGTAGCCTGCGAAATCCACCATGCGCATCCGCTTGCCGACTGGACCGGCTTCTACCGCGTCACCGCGCCGGAGCTTCTGAAGATCGGCCCCTATCAGGGCGGCCACGGCTGCCTGGTGATCCCCTTCTCCCGAGGCGTCTGCGGCGCCGCCGCCCGCACGGGACAGGTCCAGAACGTCCCCGATGTCGAGGCCTTCCCCGGCCATATCGCCTGTTCCTCCTCGACAAAGTCTGAACTGGTCCTCCCGGTCCGGAACGGCCAAGGCAAGCTTCTGGGCGTCCTCGACCTCGACAGCAACACCGCCGCTGCCTTCACGAAAGAAGATGAGGACTGGCTTGCCCCCCTCCTCGCCGAGGTCTTTCGTGATGCGACCTGAACCATTCGACTAGATTGCGCTTCCTCTTGGCCTGACTACTCCACCGGGGGCCTGGGGGTGCGGAAGCCCCACCCACCAGCCACGGGGCGAAAAGACGAGACCTGATATGACCACGATCACCCTCCTTGACGGCGGCATGGGCCAGGAACTGATCGCTCGCGCCGGGTCCGACCCCGGCCCGCTCTGGGCGACGCGGGTGATGATCGACCACCCCGGCCTGGTCCGCGCGATCCACGAGGATTACTTCGCCGCCGGGGCCAGCCTTGCGACCACCAACACCTACAACATCCTGCACGACCGGCTGGCCCCGCAGGGCCTCGACCATCTCTACCACGCCCTCCACCTCCGTGCCCTGGCCGAGGCGCATGAGGCCCGCGCTGCCGCCGGGCGCGGGTTGATCGCGGGGTCGATGGGCCCCCTGGGCGAAAGCTACCGCCCCGACCTGACCCCGCCAGTGCAGGTCTCCGTTGCGCTCTATGCCGAGAAGGCCCGCCTCCTCGCCCCGCATGTCGACCTGATCCTGATCGAAACGATCTCCTCGCTCGACCTTGCCCGGGGGGCATTGAAGGGCGCGCGGACCACCGACCGCCCGGTCTGGCTCTCGGTCTCCGTCCAGGACCGTGACGGCACCCGGCTCCGCTCCGGCGAACCCGTCGCTGCCCTCGCCGAGGTGCTGGCGGAGACCCCCGCCGACGCCGTCCTCGCCAACTGCTCGATGCCCGAGGCGATGGCGACAGCGCTCATCGCGCTGAAACCCTTCGGCCTGCCCTTCGGCGCCTATGCCAACGGGTTTTCCGAGATCACTTCGCACAGCCACGGCACCAGCGCCCCCGACTACTGCGCCCGCCACGATCTTTCCCCCGAGCGCTACACCGATTTCGCCCTCGGCTGGGTCGCGCAGGGGGCCACCCTCATCGGCGGCTGCTGCGAGGTCGGGCCCGCGCATATCCGCCACCTGCACCACCGGCTCATCGGCGAAGGGCACCAGATTGCATAAGCCCTCGCTGATCCCCGACTTCGCCTACGATCCACCGGACGTGCCCCTGTCCATCCTTCACGAGGACGCGGCGATCATCGTGGTCGACAAGCCCGCAGGCCTTCTCACCGTCCCGGGGAAACTGGAAAACCGGAAGGATTGCCTGATCACACGGTTGCAGGCCGCGCGCTGGGATGCGCTGACCGTGCACCGGCTCGATTGTGACACCTCGGGCGTAATCATCTTCGCACGCACCAAACAGGCGCAGGGCTTCCTCGGGCAGGAATTCGAGCAGCGCCGGGCAGAGAAGACCTATGTCGCGCGGCTGAAGGGTCGCCTCACCCCCGACAGCGGCACCGTCGATCTGCCCATCGGCAGCGACTGGGACTATCGCCCGCGCCAGAAGATCGACCCGGTGCATGGCCGCCCCGCCGTCACCGACTGGCAGGTGATCGACCGCGCCAGCCATGAGACCCGCGTCCGCCTGACCCCGCACACCGGGCGCAGCCACCAGTTGCGGGTGCACATGCTGGCGCTTGGCCACCCGATCCTCGGCGACCAGATCTACGCGCCCGAGACCCTGGCGGAGCACTCCCGCCTGATGCTCCACGCCGAGAGCCTGGCCCTGCACCATCCGACAACCGGCGCCTGGGTCCGTTTCACGGCCCCGTCGCCTTTCTGAATTCCGTTAAACAAGCTTCAATTTCCATGCTTAAGTCTGACCAGACCGAACCTTGGGGGCCGGAATGCTGACGACGATCTTCAACCTGCGCTTTGCCCTGATCACCTGGCCCGCGATCCTGATCGTCGCGGCGGCGGTCCTGATGCCAGTCTTCCCGTCGCAGGACTGGTGGCTGGTACCCTTCGCCACGCTCTGTCTTTGTTCGGTGCTCCTGGGCCTGCATGACCTGCGCCAGACCCGTCATGCAGTGCTGCGCAACTATCCGGTGGCGGCGCATCTGCGGTTCCTCTTGGAATCGATCAGGCCGGAGATGCGGCAGTATTTCTTCGAGGGCGACAAGGACGGCACCCCCTTCCCGCGCGACAAGCGCGCCATCGTCTACCAGCGCGCCAAGCGCGAGCTGGACAAGCGTCCCTTCGGCACACAGTTCGACGTCTACCAGGAACAGTACGAATGGCTGCACCATTCCATCGCGCCGAAGCAGGCCCTCCCGCATGAGGCGCTGCGCATCACGGTGGGGGCGACCTGCGCCCTGCCCTACTCCGCAAGCCTCCTGAACATTTCTGCGATGAGCTACGGCTCGCTGTCGGCCAATGCGATCCGGGCCTTGAACAAAGGGGCGAAGGCCGGCGGGTTCTTTCACGATACCGGGGAAGGCGGCGTGTCGCCCTATCATCGCGAGAACGGCGGCGATCTCGTATGGGAGCTGGGCTCGGGCTATTTCTGCGCCCGCGCCGACGACGGAAGCTTCGACCCGGCAAGGTTCGCCGACGTCGCGACCGATCCCCAGATCAAGATGGTCGAGCTGAAGCTGTCGCAGGGCGCCAAGCCCGGCCATGGCGGTGTCCTGCCGGCTGCCAAGATCACCGAGGAGATTTCGCGTATCCGCGGCGTGCCGATGGGGGTAGACTGCGTTTCCCCCGCCAGCCACTCGGTCTTTTCCACCCCGGTCGGGCTTCTGGAATTCGTCGCCAGGATGCGTGACCTGTCGGGCGGCAAACCGGCCGGGTTCAAGCTGTGCATCGGCCATCCGTGGGAGTTCATGGCGATCTGCAAGGCGATGCTCGCCACCGGGATCACGCCCGACTTCATCGTTGTCGACGGCAAGGAGGGCGGCACCGGCGCGGCTCCGCTGGAGTTCATGGACTATGTTGGCATGCCGCTGCGCGACGGGCTTTCCTTCGTTCACAATGCTCTGGTCGGGATCGGGGTGCGCGACAAGGTGAGGATCGGGGCGAGCGGCAAGATCACCTCGGCCTTCGACATGGCCCGGACGCTTGCGCTCGGGGCCGACTGGTGCAATGCGGCGCGGGGATTCATGTTCGCGGTGGGCTGCATCCAGGCGCAGTCCTGCCACACCGGGGAGTGTCCGACCGGGGTGGCCACGCAGGACCCGTTGCGCCAGCGGGCCATCGTGGTGCCGGACAAGGCCCTTCGGGTCGCAAGCTTCCACCGGAACACGCTGCATGCGCTGGCCGAACTGGTCGCGGCCGCCGGACTGGCGCATCCCTCCGAACTGCGCCCGCATCATTTCCTGCGCCGGGCGTCGTCGGACAAGGTGATCTCTCTGGCCGAGCAATACGAACAGCTGGCGTCCGGCCAGTTGACCGCCGACCCTGCCTCCTCGCCCCGGTTCGCCGAGGCCTGGGCCGCCTCGTCGGCCGACAGCTTCGCGCGGGCGGGTTGAGGGGCCGCCTGCGGCTGCCGCTCTGTCGGGGATGTCGCAAAAACCCCGATCCGCTTCGCAGCCGCTACTGTGGATGCCCGCAATCCGACGCCTGATGGCGCGACCGCAGCGCCAGGAGGGACGCCATGAACGAAGTCGTCAGAACCGCCCGTGCCGGAGGCCGCGGGGCCCGCCGTGCGCTCCGCTCGGCCCCGGATTTCGACATGCTCCCCGCGCTGAAACGCGGCATCCCCGACTGCGAGGTGATGGACCCCGCGCGGGTGGAACAGATCGACAATGCCTCGATGTCGATCCTGGAAGAGGTCGGCGTGACCTTCCGCGACGAGATCGCCTTAGCCGACTGGAAGCGGGCGGGCGCCAAGGTGGTCGGCGACCGGGTGCATCTGGACCGTGGGCTTGTGCGGGAACTGATCGCAACCATTCCCTCGGGCTGGACCTATCGGGCGCGGAACCCCGAGCGCAGCCTGCCCTTCGGCGGCAAGCATTCGATCTTTGTCCCGATGACCGGCGCGCCCTTCATCCGCGACCTCGACGACGTGCGCCGCTGGCCGACGATCGCCGACCTGAACACCTTCCACAAGCTGGCCCATATGTCGCCCGCGCTGCATTCCACCGCGCACCACATCGTCGAGCCGATGGACATGAAGGTCAGCCACCGGCACCTGCACATCACCTATTCGTCGATGAAACACTCGGACAAGACCTTCATGGGCATGACGACCTCGGGCAAGAACGCCGAGGATGTGATGGCGATGTGCGAGATCCTGTTCGGCAAGGATGTGATGGAGGAAACCCCCGTCACCACCGGCAACTGCAACGGCAACTCGCCCCTCGTCTGGGACGAGACGATGCTGTCGGCCATGCGCGCCTTCGTGAAGCGGAAGCAGCCCGTCCTCTGCTCGCCCTTCGTCCTCGGCGGGGCGAACACCCCCGCCTCCGTCGCCCCCGCCGTGGCGCAGCTCAACGCCGAGGCGCTGTCGGCGCTGGCCTATACGCAGGTGATCCGCAAGGGCGCCCCGGCGATCTACGGCCACTACCTCTCGACCGTCTCCATGAAATCCGGCGCGCCGATGGCAGGGACGCCGGAAATTTCCCTCATGAATTTCATGATCGGGCAGATGGCGCGCTACTACAACGTGCCGTGGCGCACTTCGAACCTTCTCGGCGGGGCCAAGACCTTCGACGCGCAGGCGGGGTATGAAAGTGCCATGACGATGAACGCGGTCCTGCACGCCGGGGCCAACTACATCTGGCACTCCGCCGGGTGGAACGAGGCCGGAATGCACTGTTCCATCGCCAAGTTCGTCGTCGATGCCGAGATGTGCCAGATGGGCTACCGCATGGCGGAAGGCCCGCGCTGGGACGACTTTGACGAGGCGATGCAGGCAGTGCGCGACGTGGGGCCCGGCGGGCATTACCTGGGCCATCCGCACACGCTGGAGAACTTCGAACGGGCCTTCTTCATGCCGAAGCTGTTCGACAACAACAGTATCGAGCAATGGCAGGCCGAGGGTTCGGTCGAGATCACCCAGCGCGCGCTGGACCGGGCGCGGCAGCTGCTGGCCGACTACGAGGAGCCGAAGCTGGACGAAGGCGTCAACGAGGCTTTGCTGGATTACATCGCCCGGCGGGAGCGCGAGATTCCGGCGGTGGACGAGTTGAACACCGAACACTGATCCCTGTGACCGGCCGCCTTCCGGGGTGGCCAATTTTTTTGCGAAAGACCGATGAAGATCAAGGAACTCCACGTCTACGCCCATGACCTGCCGGTCAAGAACGGGCCCTACAAGATGGCCAATGCCAAGGTGTATTCGCTGGACACCACGCTGGTGAAGATCGTCACCGACACCGGCCTTGTCGGTTGGGGCGAGACCTGCCCGGTGGGGTCCACCTATGCTCCGGCGCATGCCAAGGGGGCACGCGCGGCGCTGGAGGAGATGGGGCCGGGGCTGATCGGCGCCTCGCCGCATCCGCTGAGCCTGCGGCGGAAGATGGACAGCCTGTTGAACGGGCATCGCTATGCCAAGGCCGCGGTGGACATTGCGGCGCATGACATCATGGGCAAGGCGACCGGCTTGCGGGTCGCCGAGCTTCTGGGCGGGGTGGCGCAGGAAAGCGTCCCCTCCTATTACGCCACCGGCGTCGGAGAGCCCGACGAGATCGCCCGCATCGCCGCCGAGAAGGTTGCCGAGGGCTATCCCCGGCTGCAGATCAAGATCGGCGGGCGTCCGGTGGAAATCGACATCGCCGTGCTGCGCAAGGTCTGGGACGTGATCAAGGGCAAGGGCGTGCGGCTGGCGGCGGACGGCAACCGGGGCCTTCCGACGCGCGATGCGCTGCGGCTGTCGCGCGAATGCCAGGATATTCCCTTCATTCTCGAGCAGCCCTGCAACACCATCGAGGAACTGGCGGCGATCCGGGGGCAGGTCCATCACGGTATCTACCTCGACGAGATGGGCGAGGACCTCGCGACGGTGGTGCGCGTCGCGGGGCAGGGCCTGGTCGACGGCTTCGGCATGAAGGTCACGCGGATCGGCGGGTTGCAGCAGATGGCCGCCTTCCGCGACATCTGCGAGGCGCGCAGCCTGCCCCACACCTGCGACGACGCCTGGGGTGGCGACATCATCGCGGCGGCCTGCACCCATATCGGCGCGACCGTGCAACCTCGGCTGAACGAAGGGGTCTGGCTGGCCGCGCCCTACATCGAGGGCAACTACGACAGGAGCGGCGTCAATATCGTCGGCGGCCACATCAAGCTGCCGGAAGGCCCCGGCCTGGGGGTCGAGCCAGAAGAAGGCATGTTCGGCAAGCCGGTTCTCGCGTTCGGGTGAGGAAGAAGATGAGCGATCTCAAAGGCAAGAAGGCGCTGGTCACGGGGGCCGCGGGCGGCATCGGGGCGGCGGTTGTGAAGGCGCTGCGGGCGCGGGGCGTGCTTGTGGCGGTGGCGGACCGCGACGTGTCGGGGGTGGAGGCCGAGGCGCATCTGCCGGGGAACCTGCTGGAAGCTGCCTATGCCGATGGGCTTCCTGCGGCGGCGAAGTCGGCTTTGGGCGGCCTCGACATCATCGTCAACAACGCGGGCGTGATCACGCGGGGCAAGGTGGACGAGACCTCGGATGCCGATTGGGACCTGTCGGTGGGGGTGAACGTGCAGGCGCCGTTCCGCATCTGCCGGGCGGCGATCCCGCTGCTGCCGCCGGGGTCGGCCATCGTCAATGTCGCCTCCTGCTGGGGGCTCAGGCCGGGGCCGGGGCACGCCGTCTACTGCATGACCAAGGCTGCGATTGCCTCGCTGACGCAGTGCATGGGGATGGATCATGCCGACAAGGGCATCCGCATCAACGCGGTGGCCCCGAACGAGGTCAACACGCCGATGCTGCGCACGGGCTTTGCCAAGCGCGGGTTCGATCCGGATACGGCGGTGGCGGAGCTGGGCAAGACCGTGCCGCTGGGCCGGATCGCGGAACCGGAGGACATCGCCGATGTGATCCTGTTTCTCGCTTCCGACGCCGCGCGCTACATGGTCGGCGCGGTGGTCGAGGTGAATGGCGGGAAGCCGGTCAAATGAGGTTCGACGGCAAGGTGGCCCTGGTCACGGGCGGGCGGTCGGGGATCGGGCAGGCGATTGCCCGGAGGCTGGCCTCGGAGGGGGCACGGGTCTTCACCGCGCAGCGCGGGTCGGATGCCGAGTTCGAGGGGATCGAGGCGGACTTCTCCGATGCTGCGGCCCCGGCGGCGGCGGTGGGAGAGGTCGTCGGGCGGGCCGGGCGGCTGGACGTGCTGGTCAACAACGCCGGGATCATGCAGGAGGCGGGGGTCGAGGAGATGAGCCTTGCCGACTGGGAGCGGACGCTGCGGGTGAACCTGACCGCGCCGTTCCTGCTGATCAAGGCGGCGCTGCCGCATCTGCGGGCGGTCCGGGGCAGCATCGTCAACATCGGCAGCATCGAGGGGCTGGGGTCGAACCCGACCCATGCGGCCTACTGTGCCTCGAAGGCCGGGCTGCACGGGCTGACCCGGGCCGTTGCCGTCGATCACTCGCGGGAGGTGCGGTGCAATGCGGTGGCTCCGGGATGGATCGACACCGAGTTGAACGAGGCCTTCGTCGAGGGGATGCCGGATCCGGTGGGGTTCCGGGCGAACATCGGGAAGATCCATCCGGTCGGGCGAACCGGGCGGCCGGAGGAGGTGGCGGCGCTGGTGGCCTGGCTGGCCTCCGAGGAGGCGGGGTTCGTCACCGGGCAGGTCTGGACGGTAGACGGCGGACGGATGGCGAAGCTGTCGCTGCCGTGAGTGTCCACGGTGGACAAAAAATCCGACTGCGCGAAATCAATGGCTTGCGCGTGGGCGTTAACCGTTTGACAAGGAATGCAGGCGAAAGGAAGGTGCGTGAAATCACGCACCCTGCGGGTCGCGGGGAGGGGCTATTGGCGGTTTCTGGGCCGCTCGCCGAGGGCGATCTGGGTTGATCGCGACGGTTCATTCCGCCCCGGCGCGCCATTCCTTGAAGCGCAGGAAGATATTCGCGCCAAGGGTGGAGAAGGGTTTCGGGGGGAGTTTGCTGGGCTGGGCCTCGGCGGCGAAATGGCGGGTGGCGTCGGTTTCCTGGCCCATCGCCAGTTCGGCGGCGGCGATGCCGGTGAGGGTGCTCCGCGCGGTGCCGAGGCCGTTGCAGACGGTGGCGGCGTAAAGGCCCGGTTCCAGCTCGCGCGCGATGGAGACGGCGTTGCGGGTCAGGCAGAGGTGCCCGGCCCAGGTGTATTCCTGCTTCACGTCCCGAAGCGCGGGGTAGCGGTCGGCGAATTTCTGGCGGTGGACGGTGGCGGTGCGTCTCAGTGTGGCGTCGGAAGGCTCCATCCCGGGCAGGAAGCTGGCGCAGGTGCGGGTGATGATGCGGTTGCCGCCAAGGGCGGTGTCGATCCGGCGCATGGTGGTGCCCATCGGGTCGGAGGGCGTGACGCCCCAGCGGGGCTGGCCGCCGAGCTGCTTCAGCGTCTCGGGGGGCAGGTCCACCGTCATCGAGGCGTAGAGGAAGACGTGCATCAGCCTGTCTCTCGCGAAGCCGAAGCTTTCGAGATGGCCGTTGTTGGCGAGGATCACCTTGCCTGCACTGACGGTGCCCTTGGCGGTGGTGACGGCCCAGCCGCTGCCGGAGCGGCTGAAGGCGGTGACGGGGCTGTTCTCCCAGACGCCGGTGCCAACGGCGCGGAGGCCTTCGCCGAAGCCGCGGATGAAGCCTGCGGGTTGCAGCATCACCGTGCCGGGGGTGTAGAGGCCGGAGACATAGTGGCGGCTGCCGGTGAGGTCGGCCATGCCCTGCGCGTCAAGGCGTTCGTTCGGCTCGCCAAGCGAGGTGAGGTGGTCGGCGTAGCTGCGATTCAGCGCATCGGCGGTGGCGGAGGCCGCGCCGTTCACCTTGCCGATGGGGTCGAAATAGGCAGGAGCGATGCCGTAGTCCTGCACCGCGCCCTTGGCGAAGGCGATGGCCTGGCGGTTCAGCGCGATCATGCCGCGGTCGTCGCCGTGACCCGCGTAATCGTCGGAGGTAAGCTCGTGCGGCAGGTCGATCATGAAGCCGGAATTGCGGCCCGAGGCACCTTCGGCGAGGCGGGAGGCTTCGAGGACGGCGACCTTGAGCGTCGGGTCCAGCTGGCGCAACCGGCGGGCGGCGGAAAGACCCGCGAAGCCGCCGCCGATGATGGCGACGTCGGCGGTCTGGTTGCCGGGAAGGCTGACCGGGGCGGGCTGGCCGGGCAGGATGGCCGACCAGGCGGCGGGGCCCTTGTGGACGGGGGTGCGGCGGGCGGTGAAGGCGGTCATGTCCGTCCTTTGGGATCATCCAGCCCGAGGCGGCTGTGGAATGCGGTCAGGCCTTGGCGGAGCGATTCTTTCGCAGGCGCCATCGCCGCGCGCAAGGTGGCGTTGAGGCCGCCTTCGGTGGAAAGCTTTTTCAGTGCCTCGGCAAGGTCGCCCTCTGCCGCGCGCTCGGGCAGGTAGCCGCGGATCATGGCGGCGATATAGGCCTCGGCAGCGGCGGGGTTGCCGGTGTGACCGGCCAGCCATTCGGTCGCGGTGAGGAGCTGGTCGAGGATCGGCGAGCAGAGGGCCGAGGCGCCGAGATGGGCGTTGAGGGCGGCCTCGAAGGGTTGCGGCAGGATCAGGTTCTTCTCGCCGAAAAGGGCGTCGAGCGCAGGGGAGGCCGGGTAGACCGGCAGCGGGCAGCCGCCGGTGGTGATCGGAGGGAGCGGAATGGTGATGGCGATGTCGGTTGCGGGGGCGCAAAGGGTGCGCAGGGTGGCGAGGGGGGCGTCGACCATGACCGAGATGACGGATTGGCCCGCGCGGAAGGGAAGGCTGGGGAGAACCTCGGCTGCCACGCGGGCGAGGAGGCAGAGGAAGACCACATCGGACCCCTCTACCACCTGTTCGTTGGGGGCGATGGCGACTTCGGGCACTTCGGCGGCGAGGGTCGCGGCCATGGCGGCGTTGCGGGGCGAGACCAGGATCCTGTGACCCTGGCCTTTCAGGCCGCGCACCATGGCGGCGGTGATCTCTCCGGTGCCGAGGAACCCGACGCGCATGATCAGCCGACGGCTTCGTCCGCGTCGTCGGCGAGGTCGACCCAGATCGTCTTGACCTGAGTGTACTGGTCATGGGCGTGGATGCCGTTGTCGCGGCCACCGAACCCCGATTGCTTGAAGCCGCCGAAGGGGGTGGAGATGTCGCCCTCGCCGAAGGAGTTCACGGTGACGGTCCCGGCGCGCAGCGCGCGGGCGCCGCGGAGCGCGCGCTTGACGTTGGCGGTGAAGATACTGGCGGCGAGGCCGTATTCGGTGTCGTTGGCCAACGCAATGGCCTCGTCGAAGCTGTCGACGGTGAGGACGGAGAGGACGGGGCCGAAGATTTCTTCCTTCGCCTGCTTCGCGTCGCGAGGGGTGTCGAGGATGGTGGGTTCGACGAAACCCTTTTCGGCCTTGCCGCCGAGGATGACTTTCGGGCCTTTGTCGAGGTAGCTGGCCACCTTGTCGAAATGCGCCTTCGAGACAAGCGCGCCGACGCGGTTGGTCGGGTCGAGAGGGTCGCCCATCGGCCATTCGCGGGTATGGGCGACGATGCGTTTCAGAAGTTCGTCCTTGATGCCCTTCTGCACGATCAGGCGGGACGAGGCGGAGCAATTCTCGCCCATGTTCCAGAAGGCGCCGTTGACGATATGGGCGGCGACACGGTCGATGTTCTCGGCATCATCGAGGACCACGGCGGGGTTCTTGCCGCCCATTTCAAGGGTGACTTCCTTGAGATTGGATTCGGCGGCATAGCGCAGGAAGCGGCGGCCGGTTTCGGTCGAGCCGGTGAAGGAGACGGCGTCGATGTCCATGTGGCGACCGATAGGTTCGCCCACGTCGGGGCCGGCGCCGGGGACGACGTTGAAGACGCCGGGCGGGATGCCGGCCTCCATCGCCAGTTCGGCCATGCGGAGGGTGGTGAGGGGGGTTTCCTCGGCGGGTTTGACGATGACCGAGCAGCCGGCGGCCAAGGCGGGGCCGATCTTCCAGGCGAGCATCAGGAGGGGGAAGTTCCAGGGCAGGACGAGGCCGACGACGCCCACGGGTTCGCGGACGATCATGGCGATGTGGTTGTCACTGGCCGGGGCGACCTGGTCGTAGATCTTGTCGATCAGCTCGGCGTGCCAGGTCAGGCAGTTGATGGTTTCCGGCACATCGACCTGTTCGCAGTCGTAGATCGTTTTCCCTGAGTCGAGCGATTCCAGCACAGCGAGTTCGCGGGCGTTGCGCTTCACCAGCTTCGCCAGCTTGATGAGCGTTTCCTTGCGTTCCTTCGGGTGCAGGCGCGACCAGCGGCCATCCTCGAAGGCGTCGCGGGCTTTCTGGACGGCGAGGTCCACATCCTCGGGGCCACAGGCGGCGACCTTGGCCAGCACTGCGCCGGTGGCGGGGTTCAGCGTGTCGAAGGTCTTGCCGCTGATTGCGGGGCGGAAGTGGCCGTCGATGAAGGCGGTCGTCGGGAAGGAGAGACCGGCGGCGATGGCCTTGTATTCTTCGGTGGTCAGGAGGCTCATGGCTTACTCCGCAACGATCTGGGCGATGGTGGTCTTGAGGACGCGCACGGTCTGTTCCAGCTGGCGCTTGTCGTCCTTGTTCAGGCCTTTGAGCGGGGGGCGCGGGGGGCCGGCGTACTGGCCCATCATCTCGCAGCCGTGCTTGATGCACTGGATGAACTTTCCTCCCTGTTCCAGCACCCGCATCAGCGGCATCAGCGCCGACATGATCCGGCGGCCCTTGTCGAAGTTGCCCTCCACCGCGCAGGCCTTGTAGAGGGCGAGGTGTTCGGCGGGCAGGAAGTTCGAGCCACCGCAGACCCAGCTGCGCGCGCCCCAGGCGAAGAATTCCAGCGCCTGGTCGTCCATGCCGCAGGACATCTGGATATGCGGGTAGTCGCGGGCGAGAAGGTGCACCCGGTTGATATCGCCCGAGGATTCCTTGATGGCCGCGAAGTTGGCGGACCGGCCGACACGGTCGAGAAACTCCTCGCCCATGTTGATGCCCATCCGGCCCGGGTAGTTGTAGAGCATGATCGGCAGATCGGCGGCGCGGTCGATGGCCAGCGCGTTCAAGGCGTTTTCCTGTTCGGTCGGAACCGAATAGGGCGGCGAGCCGACGAGGATCGAATCGGCCCCGATCTTGGCCGCGTGTTCGGCCATGGTGATCGAGTCCTCCAGCCGGATCGCCACGGTGCCGACCATCAGATGCGTGCGGCCTTTGGTGACATCGCGGGCGAGGGAGGCCATCTCCAGCCGTTCCTGCATCGACTGGGCGTAGTATTCCCCGGTCGAGCCGCCGTTGATGATGCCGTGGACGCCCTGCGCGATCAGATATTCCAGCTGGGCGACGAATGCGTCGCGGTCGATGGACCCATCCTCACGATGCGGTGTGATGGCGGGTGTATAGATGCCTTCGAATTTCATGAGGCTCCTCGTGTTTCGGACTGCCCTGGCGCGCGGCCAAGTGGAATGGTCATGCTTTCGGGAGTAACGAAGCTTTCGATCTGCTGGCGCGAAAGCTCCCAATGGGCGACTGCGAGGTCGCCGGCAGCGTCGGCATCGCCAGCCTCGATCAGGTCGATGAACTGGTCGTGCTGGTCGGCGGCAAGCTCGCGCTGGGGCGCGAGGTGCAGCTTGCGGGGGTTGTAGAAGGTCATCCCGATGCGGGTGTGGTCGATCAGCAGGCGGCGCAACGAGGGCATCAGGAATTCGTTGTCGGCCATTTCGCCGATGATGGAATGGAAGCGTTCGTTCCCGAGCGCGCGTTCCGCCGAATCGCCCGACTTGATCGCCTGGCGAAAGGCCCATTGGCATTCCTTGAGCTTCACGATCTGCGCGGGCGTCGCGTTCTCCGCCGCAAGGCGGGTGGTCGCCGCATAGATCATCGGCGCCGCGACGAAGAAGTTGCGCATCGTCTTGTGCGACATCGGCGCGACCTGCGCGCCGCGGTTCTCGTGCAGGACGAGGTAGCCTTCGCCCGCCAGCTGACGCAGCACCTCGCGCAGGGGCGGGCGGGAAATGCCGTAGGTTTCAGCGAGTTCCACCTCGTCCAGGTAAATGCCCGGCTGCAATGCCTCGGTCAGGACCCGGCGGCGCAGGTCCTCGATGCATTGCGTCTTCTTGCTGCGGGAATCGCTGTCCACGGGTTCTCTCCTGCCTGATCTCGCCGGTCTTCACAGAGACTCAGGTAGCTTGCCGTCTGTGTAGTCGGATAAAATACATATTGTCTACAGAAAAGTTTTGTGGTTGAAGTCTGGAAACCGGGGGGAGAGATTCTGCATGGCTGATGCCCGTGAGGACGTGATCCGCTGCGAGGGGATCTGGAAGATTTTCGGTGACAGGTCGCGTCAGGCGATGGAGGCCGTGCGGTCGAAGGGCCTGTCAAAAAAGGATATCCGTGAAGAGTTCGATTGCGTCGTCGGGGTGCAGGACGCGAGCTTCAGCGTGGGGCGGGGCGAGATCTTCTGCATCATGGGGCTGTCGGGGTCGGGGAAATCGACGCTGATCCGCCACATCAACCGGCTGATCGAGCCGACCTCGGGCACGGTGTTCATCGAGGGGCAGAACGTTAACGCGATGAATGCCGAAACGCTGCGCAAACTTCGCGCGGAAAAGATCGGCATGGTGTTTCAGGCGATGGCGCTGATGCCGCACCGGACAGTGCGCGACAATGTAGCCTTCTCGCTGGAAGTGCGCGGCGTGTCCGAGACCGAGCGGGCCAAGGTGGCGGCGAAGGCCATCGACATGGTGGACCTGACCGGCTGGGACCGGAAATACCCTGACGAGCTTTCGGGCGGGATGCAGCAGCGGGTGGGCCTGGCCCGGGCGCTGGCGGCGGACCCGACGATCCTGCTGATGGACGAACCCTTCAGTGCCTTGGACCCGCTGATCCGGCGGCAGTTGCAGGGCACGTTCATGGAGCTGTCGGCGGAACTGCACAAGACCACGATCTTCATCACGCATGACTTGGACGAGGCGATCCGCATCGGCGACCGGATCGCGATCATGAAGGACGGGGTGCTGGTGCAGATCGGCACTCCCGAGGAGATCGTCACCCAGCCTGCAGATGATTATGTGGCTGATTTCGTGGCCGGAATCTCCAAGCTGGACCTGGTGACAGCGGCGCGGATCATGCAGCCCTTCGCCGCTTATGTGCAGGCGCAGGGCCCGCAGGAGACGGGCGGCTGGCCGGTGGGCAAGCCCGAGATGAACCTGAACGAGTTGGTCGACCTGGCGGTGGGGACGGATCACCCGATCCTGATCGCGGCCGAAGGCCAGCCGGTGGGCGTGGTGACGAAGCGCGCGCTTCTACGCGGCATCCAGGGACGTGACGAAGAGAGGGCTGCGTGATGGCGGACGAAGGTTTCAACTGGCTGAACCCCTTCGCTTCGATCGACCTGGGCATCGCGTCCTGGGCCGATGGCATCAAGCAATGGGCGATTTCGAACCGCGAGATGATCCAGCCGATCAAGCGGTTCTTCGAAACGGTGATCGTCGGGATCGAGAGCGCTTTGCAGGCGACGCCGCCGATGGCGATGCTGGTCGTGCTGGTGCTGATCGCCTGGCAGGCCGCCGGGCGGCGTGGGGCCATCGTGGTGGGCGCCTGTCTGGTGATCCTCGGCCTGCTCGCACCCGAGGCCTGGGGGCTCGCCATGACGACGCTGGCGATCGTGGTGGCCTCGGTCATCCTCTGCGTGCTGATCGGGCTACCTTTGGGCGTGCTGGCGGGCAAGAGCGACCGGTTCGAGGGCTTCATCCGGCCGGTGCTGGATACGATGCAGACCATCCCGGCCTTCGTCTATCTGGTCCCGGTCGTGATGATGATCGGGATCGGCAACGTCTCGGGCGTGATCGTGACGATCATCTTCGCGCTGCCGCCGCTGGTGCGGCTGACCAGCCTTGGCATCCGGGGGGTGAACCCCAGCGTGGTGGAGGCGGCGCGGGCGTTCGGGGCCTCGCCGGGGCAGATCCTGCGCAAGGTCGAGCTGCCGCTGGCGACGCCGACCATTCTGGCCGGGTTGAACCAGACAATCATGCTGAGCCTGTCGATGGTGGTCATCGCCTCGATGATTTCCGTCAAGGGGCTCGGCAACGAAGTGCTGCGGGCGATGGGGCGGCTGGATGCGGGCAAGGCCATCGTTGGCGGCCTCGGCATCGTCATGCTGGCCATCGTGCTGGACCGGATCACCCAGGGGCTTGGCCGGTCGGGCCGGGACCGCGGGCATCGCCATTGGTGGGAGACCGGGCCGGTGGGCCTGATCACCGCCATGTTCAAGAAGACCACCTGAAAACCAACCGGGAGACACCGAATGAAACTGTTCATGACCACGGCTTTGGCGCTGGCCCTTGCGGTCCCCGCCTTCGCGCAGGACGCCGACAAGCCCGGCGAGGGCGTGACCGTGCGCCCGATCATGCCGACGCAGATCGAGGAGCACATGCAGCACCTGATCCTGTTCAAGGCGCTGGAAGACCTGGGCTATACCATCGCCACCCCGAACGAGGCCGAATACCAGACCATGCACCTGGCGGTCGGCGCGGGCGATGCGGACTTCATGGCCGTCAGCTGGGACGTGCTGCATGACGCCTTCTTCCAGGAGGCCGGCGGCGATGCGGTGATGTCGAAGGTCGGCACCTACATCGACGGCGCGATCCAGGGTTACATGGTTGATGAAGCCAGCTACCAGGCGGGCGTCACCGACCTGTCGATGCTGAAGGACCCGGAAATCGCCAAGCGCTTCGACGCCGATGGCGACGGCAAGGCCGACCTTGCGGGCTGTATCCCCGGCTGGGGCTGCGAGCGGGTGATCGAGACGCATCTCGATGCGCTTGGCTTGCGCGACACCGTCTCGCACAACCAGGGCGCCTATCCGGCGATGATCGGCGACGCGATGGCACGCAAGGATAACGGCGGGTCGATCCTCTATTACACCTGGGTTCCCTACTGGGTCGCCGGTGAGCTGGTCCCGGGCAAGGATGCCGAATGGCTGTCGGTTCCGGAAGGCACCCCGCTGCCCGATGGCGCGACCGCGAACACCGAGTTCAACGGCAAGAACCTGGGCTTCGCCGTCGACTCGATCCGCGTCGTGGCGCGCAACGACTTCCTGGAAGCCAACCCGGCTGCCAAGGCGCTGTTCGAAGCGGCCAAGATCGACATCAACGACGTCTCGGCCGAGGCACTGCGCATTTCCAAGGGCGAGGACAAGCCCGAAGACCTGCAACGCCACGCCGACGAATGGATCGCCGCGCACCAGGCCGACTACGATTCCTGGCTGGCTGCGGCCCGCGCCGCAGCGAAGTGACGCCTGACAGATGAGCGCAAGGGGCCGCCTTCCGGGGCGGCCCTTTCGCCTGTAGGATAAGCGTCATGATCGAGACCCAGCACTTCAGCTTCTTCCTGCTGCCGGAATTCACCCATATCGCCTTTTCCTGCGCGCTCGAACCGCTCAGGATCGCCAACCTGGTCTCGGGCAAGCCGCTTTACCGCTGGACGCTCGCCAGCGAGAACGGCAAGACCGCAACCTGCTCCAACGGATCGGTCACGCTGACCGGGGCGGGGCTGGAGCCGACCCGCCACGCCGACCGGCTGTTCGTGATCTCGGGCGTCGATGTGCAGTCGCACACCACGGCGCCGGTACTGAACTGGCTGCGGCGCGAGCGGGCGTCGGGCACGCCCTTGGGCGCGATCTGTTCCGGCGCCTATGTGCTGGCGAAGGCCGGGTTTCTGGACGGGGTGGAGACGGCGGTGCACTGGGCCTGGCACGACCTGTTCCAGGAAGAATTCCCGGAGGTCCGCCTGGTCCGCAATGTCTTCGTCGCGCGGGAAAAGATCATCACCGCCTCCGGGGGGACGGCGGCGGCCGACCTGATGCTGCATCTGATCGGCAAGGCGCATGGCGCGGGTCTGGCGACCGAAGTCGCCGACCAGATGGTCTACAATGCCGTGCGCGAGGGGTCGGCGGCGCAACGGGTGTCGATCCAGTCACGGCACGGGATGCGCAACGAGCATCTGAAGCGCGCCATCGCGATCATGGAGAGCAGCATCGAGGCGCCGGACTCTCCCAGCCTGATCGCGGATGAGCTGGGCATTTCGACGCGACAGCTGGAACGGCTGTTCGCGCGCTATCTGAACTCGACGCCCAAGCACTATTTCATGGAGATGCGGCTGAACCGGGCGCAGAACCTGCTGGTGCAGACCGAGCAGTCGGTGACCGAAATCGCCATGGCCTGCGGGTTCCAGTCGACCTCGCATTTCTCGAAAGTCTATCGCAGCCATTTCGGTCGCTCGCCTTTGGTTCAGCGCGCGAAGATCGGCTGAGGGGTTCCCTCCCCCGGACGGGCCGGAGGAGGGGCAGGCACCAGGATCAATCGTAGAGAACGGCGGCAATCTTCTCGTCGGCCATGTTGGTCTTGTCGTACCAGTAGAAGCCGGTGTCGATGACCTTGGGCAGTTCCTCGCCCTTGATCGCCTTCGCCAGGCTATCCACGACGCATTGGCCGATGCCGACCGGATTCTGCGTGACAGAGCCGATCAGGGTGCCGTCCATGATGGCATCCTTCTGGGTTTTCCCGGAGTCGAAGCCCACGCCGACGATCTGCGCTCCGGATTCCTTGATCGCGACCGCCAGACCGATGGCCGCACCTTCGTTCGAGGCGAAGATGCCCTTGATGTCGGGGTTGGCCTGAAGCATCGCCTTGACGTTGTCGGTCGCCTTCAGCGCGTCGTTGGCATACTGGACGTCCACCACTTCGATGTTCGGGTAGGCCTCCTTGATCCGGTTCAGGAACCCGTCGCGACGCCCGATACCGGTGGCCGAGGTCTGGTCATGGATCACCGCGGCGATCTTGCCTTCCTCGCCGATGGCCTTGGCCAGCCCGTCCGCCGCCGCCGCCGCCGCCGCCATGTTGTCGGTGGTGCAGGTGGTCAGCGGCAGATCGCTTTCCACGCCCGAGTCGAAGGCGACGATGGGGATGCCCGCGTCGGCGGCCTTCTGGAGCGCCGGAACCTGCGCCTGGCTGTCCAGAGCGGCAAAGCCCAGGCCCTGCGGCGCCTTGGCAATGGCGGCGTTCAGGATGTCGGTCTGCTTGTCGATCTCGGCTTCGGTGTTCGGGCCCTCGAAGGTGATCGTCACGCCATTGCGCGCGGCGGCTTCCTCGGCCCCCGCCTTCACCGCCTGCCAGAACTGGTGGCTGAAGCCCTTGGCGATGATGGGGAAATAGGTCTCCTGCGCGAAGACGGGCGCGCCGATGGCGAGGCCGAGGGCCAGCGCCGAGGTCAGGATGGTCTTCTTCATGGTTCAACTCCCTGGGTTGGAACCGGCGCGATGCTTCGCGTCCGGGTGGTCTGGTCTTTGGTTCTGTCGTCTCTCTCCCTTCAGGCTTTCTTGCGCAGCACGATGTCGATGAAGACGGCGACGATGATGATCACGCCGGTGACGACGATCTTCCATTCTTCCAGCACGCCCATCACCCGAAGGCCGTTGGTCAGGACCGACATGATGAAGGCGCCGATGATCGTGCCGATCACCGTGCCGCGCCCGCCGGCCAGGGAAGTCCCGCCGATGACAGCGGCGGCAATGGCGTCCAGCTCGTAGCCGAGGCCCAGCGCGGGCTGCGCCGAGTTCAGCCGCGACGACACGATCAGCCCGGCGATGCCGCAGATGCCGCCGCAGATCGCGTAGGTCAGGATCTTCCAGCGGTCGACGTTGATGCCCGAAAGGCGCGCGGCCTCTTCGTTCGATCCCAGCGCAAAGATCATCCGGCCGATGATGGTGCGGTTGAGGACGATGGAGGCGATGATGGCGACGATGAACATGATCATCACGCCGTTCGGAATCTCCACGCCGGGGATCAGCTTGGAGATGCTGCTTTCCGGCGACAAGAGGCCGTAGTTCGGCGTGTCGTTGAAGTAGATCGGCTTCGCGCCGGAAAAGACCAGCGCCAGCCCCCGCGCGATCTGCATCATCCCCAGCGTGGCGATGAAGGGCGGGATCTTCAGCTTGGCGATGACCGCGCCCGAGATCGCCCCCATGAAGGCGCCCGAGGCGATGGCGCCGAGGATGCCGATGGGCAAGGGCATCCCGAGGTTGGTCAGGATGATCCCGGCCATGACGGCGGTCAGCGTCATCATCGTGCCGACCGACAGGTCGATCCCGCCCGAGATGATGACGAAGGTGACGGCGACCCCAAGCACACCGTTGACGGCAGTCGCCTGCATGATGCCGACCATGTTGGCGCCGGTGGCGAAATTCGAGGCGAAGGCGCTGAAGAAGGCCAGAAGTGCAACCAGCACCACGAAGGCCACCGCCTTCTGCATCGTCTGGGTGGTGAAGAAGCCGGGCTTGCCGCTGGCGGCGGGCTGGACGGCGGTGTCGGTCATGGTTCCCCCTGTTCAGGCTGCCGCGCTGGAGCGTTGCGTCGCCAGCGTCATGATGTCTTCCTGGCTGGCCATGCGGCCGTCGAGTTCGCCGGTGATCCGGCCTTCGCACATCACGGCGATGCGGTGCGACAGGCGCAGCACCTCGGGCAGTTCCGAGGAGATCACGATGATCGCCTTGCCTTGCGCCGCGAGGTCTTCGAGCAGCCGGTAGATTTCCGCCTTGGCGCCGACGTCGATGCCGCGCGTCGGTTCGTCGAAGATCAGGATGTCGCAGTCGCGCAGAAGCCATTTGGCGATGACGACCTTCTGCTGGTTGCCGCCCGACAACAGCCGGGTCTCCTGATGGATATGCGGGGTCTTGACCTTGAGCTTGCGGACATATTCCTCGGCGACCTTCCCCAGCGCGTCATCCTGCATGAAAAGCCCGCTGGAGAGGAAACGCCGCCAGGAGGCCATGGTCACGTTGTCGCGCACCGACATGCCGGTGACGAGGCCGAAGTGCTTGCGGTCTTCGCTGAGATAGGCGATCCCGTTCGCCACCGCATCGGCGGGGGTGGCGATCTTCTGCTCGCGGCCATGGATATGGATGGTGCCGCTGTCCAGCGGGTCGGCGCCGAAGATCGCGCGGGCGACCTCGGTCCGGCCCGCGCCCATCAGGCCCGCGAAGCCCAGGATTTCGCCGCGGTTCAGCGCGAAGCTGACGTTGCGGATCATGGCGCCCCGGTTCAACCCTTCGACGCGCAGCACCTCTTCCGCCGTGCCGGTGCCGGTGGCGCGGTGCTGGTCGGCCAACTCTCGCCCCACCATCAGCTGAATGATGGTGGACATCGCCGTCTGGGCGGCGGGCAGGGTGTCGATGTATTGCCCGTCGCGCATGACGGTCACGCGGTCGGCGATGCGCTTCACTTCGTCCATCTTGTGCGTGATGTAGACCACGCCGACACCGTTCGCCTTCAGGTCCTCGATGACGGCGAAGAGATGCTCGACCTCGGTCTCGTTCAGGGCCGAGGTCGGTTCGTCCATCACCAGCACGCGGGCGTTGTAGGAAAGCGCCTTGGCGATCTCGACCAGCTGCTGGCGGGCGACGGTCATGTGGCCGACTTCGGCGCCGGGATCGATGTCGACCTTCATTCGCTTGAAGATGGCGGCGGCGTCGCGCTTCAACTTCGCCTCGTCGACGAAGATGCCAAGGCCCTTGCGGGGCTCGCGGCCGATGAAGATGTTCTGCGCGGCGGTCAGGTGGTTCATCAGGAAAAGTTCCTGATGGATGATGCTGATCCCCAGCGCCTGCGCCGCGTGCGGGGTGGGCAGGGTGACGGGCTGGCCGTCGATGCGGATTTCGCCGCCGTCGGGCTGGTAGACTCCGGTCAGGATCTTCATCAGCGTGGACTTGCCCGCGCCATTCTCGCCCATCAGGGCATGGACCTCGCCGGAGCGGAGGTCGAAGCGGACGCCTTGCAGGGCGCGGACGCCGGGGAAGGATTTCTCCACCCCCCGCATCTCGACCAGGGGCACAGCGGATGGCTCGTCCGTCACGGTCTTCCCTCCCCTGCCCGCCGGTCTTTGAACGACCGTTCCTCCCGGGCTGTTAGCGCTGACCTTGCGTCAGGCGGATTCAGATTTCAATCGGGATGCGGGTCAGGTGGCCTTGGCGTTGGCCCTGGCCTTGCGGCGCTGGTAACGGGCGTTCATCAGCGCATCGCCCTTTTTGGTGCCGTCGTGGAAAGTCCCGAACCACTTGTCGAGCGGAATGAGCCCGTCGCCGTAGTTCACCTCGAAATACTTGTGGTGGAGGTAGTGGATGAAGGCGTGGCTCTCCACGGCGCTGTCCTCGGTCACTTCCATCTTGTCGAAGCCGATATGGCCCACCACCGCCCCGAAGCCCGCGAAGTTCAACTGGTAGATCGCCAGAAGCGGATGCGAGGGGATGATGAAGTGGTAGGCGGCGGTCGCGAAATAGAGGAGGTGTTCGACCGGGTGCATCGACAAGGACGACCAGGGCGAGGGGTTGACCGAGTTGTGATGGACCGAGTGGACCCACTTGTAGAGGAAGGGCGTGTGGATCAGTCGGTGGATCAGGAAGAAGTGGACCTCGTGCAGCACTGGCAGGAACAGCCAGACGGCGAAGAGATACCAGCCGTTGTCCATCAGGCTGACCCAGGGGCCGATGTCGTTGGCCCAGGCCCAGAGCACCAGCACCTCCCAGGCGGTCCAGATCGGGACGCCGGTGCCGAAGGCGCGGATGATGCTGTCGATGGTCTGGCTTTGGAACAGGAAGGCGGTGGATTTATGCTCCGACGGCCATTTCGCGTTGTACTTGAAGCGGGTGCCTTGCGCGCGAAGGATGTAGAGGCGCAATTCCAGCGCGCCGTAGAACAGGAAGACGGCGATGGCGTTGACGGCGAAAAGCCACAGGACCCAACCCCAGGCCAGCGTGGTCATGACCTCTTTCTCGGGGACGACCCAGGCCCACCAGGCAAAGGCGCTGGCGGTCCAGAGGAGGTTCCAGGGCAGGAAATAGCCGGGCAGCCATTTCAGGATCGCCAGGGGCTGCGGCGGGAAGCTCCAGATCGGCGCCACCTGGGCGGGCTCGTTCGGGGTATAGTCGCCGCGCTTGTTGTGGGTGCCGTACTTCGTGTCGTCCATCGCTGCCCTCGCTGGGTGCTGGTCGGGGGTGAGCGGCAAGGTGACGCGGCGGGTCGTGTCCGGGCAACTGGTTTGTCCATTTCGCGTCAGAAATTGCATCATAACGCATCATTCTCTGACAGTCCGCCCAAGCTCGCCGCCTGAACGGCGACGCCCGTGAGACAAACTGATTGCGTCATGGCGCCGCAACCCTCGCCGGCCGGTCGATTCGCGGGAGGGGTCAGGCCGGGACCTGGAAGGCAGGCAGGTTGAAGCGGGTATAGACGCCGAAATCCAGCAGCCGCTCGGCCCCCTGTTTCGCAGGTTCGCCGCCGCCGGCCAATGCCAGGGCGGTCGACAGCAGCTCGCGCGGGTCGCCCGCCAGCGCGAAGTCGATCTCTCCGGCGCGGAGGAGCGGGGCCGTCACCGGGTTCACCTCGTGGCCCACGACCAGCATGTCCTGCGCCCGGCCCGTAGCCCGCAGCGCCTCGACCAGGCCAAGGTTGCCGCCGCCGACATTGTAGAGCGCCCCCAGCGCCGGCTGGTCGCGCAGAAGGCGGGCGACGGCAAGGCGGGTCAGCTCGGCGCTGTCCTCGCCCTGCGCCTCGCCCGAGATGACGACCTTGGGGAAATTGGCGCGGAGCCCGGTGCGGAAGCCGATTTCGCGGTCTTCGTGGCAGCGGAAGGCAGGGCTGCCCAGCACGACGCCGACAGTGGTGGGTCGGTCGCCCAGCATCCGCCCGATCAGGAAGGCGGCGGTCTGGCCGACGGCGCGGTCGTCAAGCCCCACAAAGGCGTCGCGGGCAGAGGGCAGGAGGTCGGAGATGACGGCGATCACCCGCTTGCCGCGCGCCCGTGCCGCCGAGAGGAGCGCGGTGATCCGCTCGGAGGATTTGATCGTCACGACGAGCGGGCGCGAGGCGTCCTTGCACAGGCCCTCGACCGTGCGCAGGACACTGGTGTCGTCAGCCATGTGCAGGTCGTGGAACGCCCCCTTCGCACCGCTGGCCGCCCAGGCCGCGCGCAGCTGGCCCATCATGCCCTTGCCAATGCGCAGCGCGATATCGGCCTGGACCGGCCTTGGCACCGGATCGGCCCCCGGCGAGGACAGTTTGCGCAAGGTCTCGTCGACCACCAGCCGGGTGCGGTCATGCACCCTGCCCCGCCCGTTCAGCGCCCGGTCCACCGTCGCCCGCGACAGGCCGGTCTCGCGCATGATGTCGGCAATGGTGACGCGACGCATGATGCATCCCTCGCGGCGTGAGGCATTCTGCGTCACCGTGCCTGAAGGCACCCCGGCTGGCAAGCAGCAGCGGCCAAGCTGGCCTAGACCAGCATTCCGCCGTCGCTGTCGTCGCCAGCCTCTTCCAGCAGTCGGTCCATGCTGGGGATCGAGACGTGGCGATTGCCCTCCAGGCTGATCACCCCGTCCTTCTTCAGCGCACTTATCTGGCGGCTCACGGTTTCCAGGGTGAGCCCCAGGTAGTCCGCCATCTCTTCTCGCGTGAGCGGCAGGTCGACGGCCAGCGTGCCGGACTTCTTGCGCAAGTGCAGCGCCGCATCGCGCCGGGCGATGATGGAAATCAGCGAGGCGATCTTCTCTCGCGCGGTCTTGCGGCCCAGAAGCAGCATCCATTCCCGCGCTGCATCCAACTCGTCCAGCGTCATCTCCAGAAGCCGCTGGGCGATGTGCGGCGTGGTGGCCATCATCTCCTCGAACGGCTTCTTGCGGAAGCAGCACATCACCAGGTCGGTCGTCGCCGTCACGTCGAAGGCGGCGGTCGACCTGCCCGGTCGGCCCACGAAATCGGATGGCAACAGAAGCCCGACCATCTGGCGGCGGCCATCCTCCATCGTCTGCGTCAGCGAGGCGATGCCGGAGACGACCGAGCCCACGAATTCCATCCGGTCGCCCGACCAGATGACCGTCTGCCCGGCCTGGAAGCTGCGGTAATATTTGATCTGCTCCAGCTGCCCCAGTTCGTCCGTATCGCAGCGCGCGCAGACGGCCCGATGGCGGATCGGGCAATCGCCGCACTGAACGTGGACGGAATGGTCATGCATCAGGCTGCCTGTCTGTTGATCTGCATCAAGGAGCGACGGTGGCTCGGTCCCTAAGGTAAACTGATGACACACGACCCGCAACTCGCCCGCCTCGGGCTTTTCGACGCACGCGTACCCCGGTACACCTCTTACCCGACGGCACCGCATTTCGGAACCGATATCGGACCCGGCGACTTCATCCAATGGATTGAAGCGCTGCCCGAGTCTAGCGCAGTTTCGCTGTACATTCACGTCCCTTTCTGCCGTCGGTTGTGCTGGTTCTGCGCCTGCCGGACGCAGGGCACCACATCGGACGATCCGGTCATCGCCTATGTCGAAACGCTGAAGACCGAGCTTCAGCTGTTGCGGCGCCACCTGCCGAAGGGGGTCACGCTGTCTCGGCTGCATTGGGGCGGTGGCACGCCGACGCTTCTGTCGCCCGACCTGATGCGCGGCCTGGCGGATGCGGTCTTCGAGGTGGCGCCCATGGCCCCGGACGGCGAGTTCTCGGTCGAGATCGACCCGAACGAGATCGACGATGCCCGGCTGGATGCGCTGGCGGTGGCGGGGATGAACCGCGCCTCGATCGGGGTGCAGGATTTCGACCCGCTGATCCAGAAGGCGATCGGACGCGAACAGAGTTACCAGCTCACCCGCGACGTGGCCGAGCGCATCCGCGCGCGCGGCGTGGCCAGCCTGAACGCCGATATCCTCTATGGCCTGCCGTTCCAGACCGGGCCGCGGATTTCCGATTCGGTGCAGAAGCTGCTGACCCTGTCGCCCGACCGGGTGGCGCTTTACGGCTATGCGCATGTGCCATGGATGAGCCGGCGGCAGCAGATGATTCCCTCGGACAAGATGCCGACGCCGGAAGAACGCCTGTCGCTGTTCGAAACGGCGCGGGAGCTGTTCCTGTGGGACGGCTATGTCGAGGTCGGCATCGACCATTTCGCCAAGCCCGGGGACGGGATGGCCAGGGCGCTGAAGGCGGGGACGCTGCGGCGGAACTTCCAGGGCTATACCGACGACACCGCGCCTGCGCTGATCGGCATCGGCGCCTCGTCGATCAGCCGTTTCCCGCAGGGCTTCGCGCAGAACGCCTCGGCCACGGCGGCGCATACCAAGGCGATCCGTGAGGGCCGGTTCTCGGTCCACAAGGGCCACCGCTTTGCCGGCGAGGACCTCTTGCGCGCGCGGATCATCGAGGCGCTGATGTGCGATTTCTTCGTCTCGCGCGCCGAGGTGCTGCGGACCTTTGACGTTACGCCCGCACGGGTCGAGGCGTTGTTCCAGCGCGCGGCGGGGGAGTTCGGCGACATGGTGCGGGTCAGCGACGAGGGCTTCGCGATCCCGGAACGCGCGCGGCCCCTGACCCGGATGATCGCGCGGGCCTTCGATGCCTATGACAGCGCCAAGGCCAAGCATTCCTCGGCGATCTGAGGCAAGGCGGCCTCAGCCGCGCTCCAGCCGGGTCAGAAGTTCCACCTGCCTCGGCAGGCAGACCGAGCGCAGGTCGTAGCGGTCCTGCACCATGCGGCGGGCCGCGTCGCGTATCGCGTCATAGGCCTTGGGCCGGGCGAGGGCATCGGTCAATGCCGCCGACCACCCCTTAACGTCGAAGAAATCCACCAGCCGCCCGTTCACGCCGTCCTTGATCACCTCGGCCACCGGGGCGGTGTTCGAGCCCACGACCAGGGTCCCGGCGGCCAGCGTCTCGACCATCGACCAGGACAGGACGAAGGGATAGGTCAGATAGGCATGGACGCGGGCGACATGGATCAGGTCGACCAGCCGGTCATAGGGCAGCTTGCCCGTGAAATGCACCCGTGACAGGTCCAGCCGGTCCCTCACCTCGGCCAGGATCACCTCTTTCCACGAGGCGCCGTCCCTGGGCTTCGCGCCGTAGCTGACCTCGTTCCCGCCGACGATCACGACCTGGGCTTCCGGTCGCGCGGCAAGGATATCCGGCAGGGCGCGCATGAAGATGTGGTAGCCGCGATAGGGTTCGAGGTTGCGGTTGACGAAAGTCAGGACCTCATCGCCCCGATGCAGTATGCGGCCGTCCGGCAGGGTGAAGGTCGCATCGGGGTTCGGCGCCAGCCGGTCGCAATCCACCCCGTCGAAGATCACCTCCAGGTGCCGGCGCAGGAGCGGCGGGTGCGTGCTGGCCTGCCATTCGGTCGGGCTGACCCCCCGGTCGGCATGGGCCAGCGCCTGCGCCATATAGGCGGCGCGCGACTGGGCGATCATCACCTGGTCGAAGCCCGAAACCTGGAATTCCGGGTCGAAGCCGGTGTCGGCGCCGTGGCCCCGATAGTAGAATTCGGCGAAGACCAGGAGCTTGGCCTCGGGCCAGACCTCTTTCAGAAACAGCGTCTCGCCCCAGCCGGAATGGCCGTAGATCACGTCGGGGACATAACCTTGGGCGCGCAGGCGCTGGCAGAACCGGGCCACGCTGACACCCCGGTCGCTCATCGTGGTGAAGTTGCGCCCGAGGCGGGTGGCCTTGGCATCGACCTCGGGCGCGGTGTGGGCGTAGCGCAGCAGCGGCACATCCGAGGTCGTCTTGTTGGTCGCTGCGGTCAGCGCCCGAACGTCATGGCCGCGCCGCTGCATCTCGGGCGCGAGGTGCAGGAACTGGCCGGGGAAGTTCTGGTGGACGAAGAGAAGCTTCAAGCGTCACGCTCCGAAGGCGGCGGCCATCAGAGCTTTGGTATAGGGGGATTGCGGGTTGGTAAACACGGCCTCGACATCGCCCGTTTCCACCACATCGCCAGCCTGCATCACCATGACCTTGTGCGCCATGGCGCGGATCACCCGCAGGTCGTGGCTGATGAAGATGAAGGCGAGGCCCCATTTCCGCTGCAACTCGCGCAGAAGGTCGGCGATCTGGACCTGCACGGTCATGTCGAGCGCGGAGGTCGGCTCGTCCAGCACCACCAGTTTCGGGCGCAGGATCATGGCGCGGGCGATGGCGATGCGCTGGCGCTGGCCGCCGGAGAATTCATGCGGGTAGCGCTGCATGGTCGCGGGGTCGAGGCCGACTTCGCGCATGATGCCCGCGACCATCTCGGTCCGGTTCTGGCCGGGATCGACGCCATGGACGCCCAGGCCCTCGGCAATGATCTCTTCCACCGTCATCCGGGGCGAGAGGCTGCCGTAGGGGTCCTGGAAGACCACCTGCATTTCGCGCCGGAGGCCCCGCAGGGCGGACCGGCTGCGGTCCCGCAGATCCTCGCCCAGGAAGGCCACCGCGCCCGTGCTGTCGATCAACCGCAGGATGGCAAGCGCCAGCGTGGTCTTGCCGGACCCGCTTTCGCCGACGATGCCCAGCGTTTCCCCGGCGCGGACCGAGAGCGTGGCGTCGTTGACCGCCTTCACATGGCCCACGGTCTTGCGCAGGAAACCCTTCTGGATCGGGAACCAGACACGGAGGTTTTCGGTGCGGACCACTTCCTTCGCGCCCTCGGGGACCGGCGGGGGGCCGCCCTTCTGTTCGGCGGCGAGGAGCTTGCGGGTATAGGGATGCCTTGGGTCGGCGAAGATTTGCGTGGCGGGCCCCTGCTCCACGATCTCGCCGCCCTGCATGACGCAGACCCGGTCGGCGATGCGGCGGACGATGCCGAGGTCATGGGTGATGAAGAGGAGGCTGAGGCCTTCGGTGCGCTTGAGGTCGGCGAGGAGGTCGAGGATCTGGGCCTGGATCGTTACGTCCAGCGCGGTGGTGGGTTCGTCGGCGACGAGGAGTTCGGGGCCGTTCGCCAGCGCCATCGCGATCATCACCCGCTGGCGCTGCCCGCCCGACAGCTGGTGCGGATAGGCGCCGAGGCGGGTTTCGGCGTCGCGGATGCCGACCTTGCCGAGAAGCTCGATGATCCTTGCGCGGGCCTTGTCGCCGGTCAGGCCCTGGTGCAGGGCAAGGCTTTCGGCCAGCTGCTTCTCGATGGTGTGGAGCGGGTTCAGGCTGGTCATCGGCTCCTGGAAGATGAAGCTGATGTCGTTGCCGCGGACCTTTCGGAGGTCGCGTTCGGGCGCGCCGACCATCTGCGTGCCCCGATAGGTGATGGAACCTGTCACCTGCGCGTTGTCTGAGAGGAGGCCGACGGTGGAAAGCGCCGTGACCGACTTGCCCGAACCGCTTTCGCCGACCAGCGCGACGGTTTCGCCCTTGTCGATGGCGAAGGAGACACCGTGCACCGCCGGGATGATCCGGCCGTCCTGGCGGAACGTGACGGAGAGGTTGTCGACCTGGAGAACGCTCATCGACCCCGCCTCATCTGAACGTCTTCCGCGGGTCGAAGGCGTCGCGGATGCCCTCGAAGATGAAAACGAGGAGCGAAAGCATGATCGCGAAGGTGAAGAAGGCGACGAAGGCGAGGTGCGGGGCCTGAAGGTTCTGCTGCGCCTGGCGGGTGAGCTGGCCGAGCGAGGGCAGGTCGGCGGGCAGGCCGAAGCCGAGGTAGTCGAGCGAGGCCAGCGTGCCGATCACCCCGGTCACCGCGAAGGGGAGGAGGGTCAGCGTCGCGACCATCGCGTTCGGCAGGACGTGGCGGAACATGATCTGCCAGTCGGAGACACCCAGCGCCTTGGCGGCGCGGACGTATTCGAAGTTTCGCGCCCGCAGGAACTCGGCCCGGACCACGCCGACAAGGCCGGTCCAGCCGAAGGCGACCAGCAAGCCCACCAGCAGCCAGAAGCTTTTGGCCCAGACGGCGGTCAGGATGATGATGACGTAGAGCGTGGGGACCGAGGACCAAAGCTCGATGAAGCGCTGGAAGAGAAGGTCGGTGAGGCCGCCGAAATAGCCCTGCACCGCCCCGGCGGCGATGCCGATGACCGAGGTGAGGACGGTGACGATCAGAGCGAAGGTGACGGAAAGCCGGAAGCCGTAGATCACCCGCGCCAGCACGTCGCGGCTCGTGTCGTCGGTGCCAAGCCAGTTCTGGGCGCTTGGCGGGCCGGGCGCGACGCCGCCGGTGTCGACGATGGTGTTATAACGGTAGGGGATCGGCGGCCAGAGCATCCAGCCCTTGTTGACGGCTTGTCCGGCGGCGGTGCCCTCGCTTTCCACCTCGGCCCGGATGCCGTCGGGGTCATCCCAGCAATCCAGCGATCCGGCGGAGACGATGAGGCATTTCACCTCGGGGGTGGTGTAGTCGGCCTCGGTCCTGAGGTCGCCGCCGAAGGTGGTTTCGGGGTAGAACTTGAACACCGGCATGTAATAGCCGCCGTTATACTGCACCAGGACGGGCCGATCATTGGCGATCAACTCGGCAAAGAGCGAGAGGCCGTAAAGGAGGAGGAGCAGCCACAGCGACCAGAAGGCGCGGCGGTTGGCCTTGAAGTTGCGCCAGCGCCGCTGGTTGAGGGCCGAAAGCGCCATCACGCGCGCCTTTCGAAGTCGATCCGGGGATCGACGAGGACATACATCAGGTCGGACAGGATACCGACCACCAGCCCGATCAGCCCGAAGGCGAAGAGCGTGCCGAAGATCACCGGATAGTCACGTTCGACCGCTGACCGGAAGCCGAGTTGGCCAAGTCCGTCCAGCGAGAAGATCACCTCGATCAGGAGGCTCGACCCGAAGAACACCGCGAGGAACAGCCCTGGAAAGCCCGCGATGACGATCAGCATCGCGTTGCGGAAGACGTGGCCGTAGAGGACGCGGCTCTCCGACAGACCCTTGGCGCGGGCGGTCATGACGTATTGCTTCTTGATCTCTTCCAGGAAGCTGTTCTTGGTCAGAAGCGTCAGCACCGCGAAAGAGGAGATCAGCTGCGCCGTCACCGGGAGCGTGATGTGCCAGAGGTAATCAGTGATCTTGCCCCAGAGCGAAAGCTGGGACCAGTTGTCGCTGGTCAGGCCGCGCAGGGGGAACCACTGGTAATAGGAGCCGCCCGCGAAGACGACCATCAGCATGATCGCGAAGAGGAAGCCCGGGATCGCATAGGCCGCGATGATGATGCCCGAGGTCCAGGTGTCGAAGCTTGAACCGTCGCGCACCGCCTTGCGGATGCCGAGGGGGATCGAGACGAGGTAGGCGATGAGGGTGGACCAGAGGCCAAGGGTGATCGACACCGGCATCTTCTCGATCACCAGATCCACCACCGAGATCGACCGGAAGTAGCTCTCGCCGAAGTCGAAGGTGAGGTATTTACCCATCATGATCAGGAAGCGTTCCACGGCGGGGATCGCCTCCTTGTGGCATTCTGGCGCCTTCAGCGAGGGTTCGCCGGTGAAGCCCTCGTCGCAGACCACGCGGGAAAAGCCGAACTGGACCTCGAGCTTGGCCAGGAATTCGGGCGGCAGGCCGCGGGCGCCGACATAGCCGCCGTCGTCGTCCTGAACCCCGGCGCCCTCGGTGCCCGAGAGGTTCTGGATCGAATCCCCCTCACCCTCGAACCGGGCCTTGATCTGTTCGATCGGCCCGCCGGGGACGAACTGGGTCAGCGCGAAGTTGATCACCATCACGCCGAACAGCGTCGGGATCACCAGAAGCAAGCGGCGAAGGATATAGGCGCCCAAGGTCCCTGCCCGTTCCTGGTTACTTCAACGCGCCCTTGGCCTTCAGCGCGTCGGCTTTTTCGGCGTTGTACCACCAGATCGACAGTTCGCCCAGTCCATATGGGGGCAGGTTCGCCGGGTGTTCGTACATGTTGTAGTAGGCGACCCAGTTGTCCTTCTTGTAATAGCGCGGGACGATGACGAATTCCGACCGCAGCACCCGGTCCAGCGCCCTGACCACTGTCGTCAACTCCTCGCGGCTTTTCGCGGCCTCGACCATGTCCAGGAGCTTGTCCACCGCCGGATTGGCATAGCCCATGCGGTTGCGGCTGGAATTATCCTTGGCGACCGAGGCCCAGGCCTGTTTCAGCACCCCCCCCGGCTCCAGCCCGCCGTTGACCACCGTCGTGGGCAGCGCGTCGAAATCGAAGACCGGCGGGCTGGCGCGCTGCTGCAACTGCGGGTCGTCGATGATGTCGAAGCTGGCGTCCACGCCCAGGGCGCGCAGGTTCTCGACATAGGCGTTCATCACCGGCAACAGGTCGGTGCGGACATGGACCATCTCCATCCGCAGCTTCTCGCCCTTGGCGTTGCGGCGGATGCCGTCGTCGCCCACCGTCCACCCAGCCTCATCCAGAAGCGCCGAGGCCTTGCGCAAATTCTTGCGGTCGAGATTGTTGCTGTCCGACGAGACCGATCCCATCGGCACCTCGTCGGTCAGGATGCTGGCGGGAAGCAGGCCCTCATCGACCAGGGGCTTCAGGATCGCCACCTCCTCGGGCGTCGCCACCCCGGTCGCGGCCATGTCGGAGTTTTCCCAGATCGAGTTGATCCGCGACAAAAGCCCGTAGAACAGCGCCTTGTTCGACCATTCGAAGTTGAAGACCAGACCCAGAGCCTCGCGCACGCGCGGGTCCTGGAACTGCGCGCGGCGCAGGTTGAAGATGATCGACTGGCCGCCAGCTATATCGCCCGAGGGGATCACGGCCTTGACGATATCCCCCGCCTGGATCGCCGGGAAATCGTAGTTGGTCGCCCAGCGCTTCGAGTCGCCTTCGGTCCGGAACGTGTAGACGCCGGCCTTGAACGCCTCCATCGCGGCATTGTCGTCGCCGAAATACTCGATGCGGATGCGGTCGAAGTTGTTCTGGCCCACGTTCAGTGGGTGCTTCTCGCCCCAGTAATCCGGGTTCCGCTTGTAGATCACCTGCTGGCCGGGCTTGAAGCTGTCCAGCACATAGGCCGCGGTGCCGAGGAAGGGCTGGAGGCTGGATTTTTCAAGGTCGCGTTTGTTCTCCTCGTAATCCTTGCGCGAGAAAATCGGCGAGCTTCCGGCCTGGGCGGGCATGTCGCGGAACGAGGTGCCGGGGGTGAAGGTGAACTTGATGCGGTAGGGATCCAGCACCTCGACCGACTGGAACTTGCCGTTCGCGACGCTGCGGTATTCCGGGATGCCCTTGTCGCGGAACAGCTCGTAGCTGAAAAGCACGTCATCGGCGGTGAAGGGGCTGCCATCCGAGAAGGTCACGTCCTTGCGCAGGTTGAAGATCACCCAGGATCGGTCCACGGGATATTCCATCGTCTCGCAGAGCAGGCAGTAGACGGCGCTGACGTCGTCGAGCGTCCCGGTCAGGATCGATTCATAGAAGATCGACGACAGCGCGGCGGCGTTGCCGGCGATGGCGTAAGGGTTGAAGCTGTCGAAGCTGCCCGGCGACCATTCGCTGATCTCGCCGCCCTTGGGGGCGTCCGGATTCGCATAGGGCAGATGCGTGAAGTCGGCGGGAAGGGCGAGGTCGCCGAAGGTGGAGATGCCGTGCGACTTGATCACGGCTTCCGCCCGGGCAGGCAGGGCCAGCGCGGCGAGACCCAGGATCAGAGCCCCGGCTGCGAAGACCGGGCCGGGTTTCACCCGTGCTGCGTCAACCCGTGCCGTCCCGCGCTTTTCTGTCCGCATCCGCCAGCCTCCCCTTCGGTTCCGCTTCCGACCATTCATGCTAATCCGGCGATTGTCGAGCCAACAAGCCGCGATTGGCGCGCGCTTTTGCGTGAGCATGAAAAAGCCGCCCGCAGGGGGCGGCTTTGCAATCACGCCATGGGGCCGGTTCAGGGCTTCGAGGCGAGGAACGCCACGACGTTTGCGCGATCTTCCGGCTTCGGCAGGCCGGCGAAGGCCATCTTGGTGCCGGGGATCACCTGCTTGGGGTTCTCAAGGAAGGCGAAGAGCGCTTCCGGCGTCCAGGGCTCACCCGATTTGGCGGCCATGGCTTCGGAATAGGCGAAGTCCGGGACCGAGGCGTGGTTGCGGCCCACAACGCCGTTCAGGTGCGGACCCACGGCATTCGACCCGTCGAGCTTGTGGCACGAGCCGCATTTCTTGAACACGGCCTCACCGGCTGCCGCATCGCCCGCCGCCAGGAGCGCGGCAACATCCACCGTCTCGCCACCTTCGGCCGGGGCCGCCGCATCGCCGGTGTCGATGGTGTAGGCCTGCGTCAGTTCGCCTTCCGCATGTTCGCCATGTTCGCCGCCGCCCACGGTGTAAAGCGAGTTGCCCGCCCAGCCCACCAGCATCAGGACCAGAAGCGAACCGCACACCGCGCCCACCGTCTTGGTCATCGTCATCGTGTCGAACATGGTTCACCTATCTGGGGTCTGCGTTCGCGGGGTATCTATCCGCTTCCACCGGCATGTTTCAAGGTGTAGACGCGCGGCGAAACGCCCTCGGGGCAGGTTTTCGACACGGGGGACGCGCGCAATGGCCGGACGCATCGCTTTTCAGGGGGAACTCGGGGCTTATTCGCACCAGGCCTGCCAGCAGTCGCGCCCGGATTTCGAGGCGGTCCCCAGCACCACTTTCGAAGAGGTCGTCGACCGCGTCGCGCGCGGCGATGTCGACCTGGGGATGCTTGCCGTCGAGAACTCCACCTACGGCCGGGTCGCCGACGTGCATTCCCTGCTGCCGAAATCCGGCCTGCACATCATCGACGAGGCCTTCGTTCGCGTGCATGTGAATCTTCTGGGCGTCCCGGGCGCGAAGGTCGAGGACGTGAAGGAAGCGCATGGCCATGTGGTGATCCTGCCGCAATGCGCGGGCTTCCTGAAGGCGCACGGCATTCGTGGCAAGGTCAGCTCTGACAACGCCCGCGCCGCGCGCGAGGTGGCCGAGGCCGGGGACAAGTCCCGCGCCGCCCTGGCCAGCGAACTGGCGGCCGAAATCTACGGGCTGAACGTGCTGGCCCGGCATATCGAGGATCACGCGAACAACACCACCCGTTTTCTTGTGATGTCGCGCGACACGGACCTGACACGTCGCGGCGCCGGAAAGATGATCACCACCTTCACCTTCCGCGTCCGCAACATTCCGGCTGCGCTTTACAAGGCGCTTGGCGGGTTCGCCACCAATGGCATCAACATGACCAAGCTGGAAAGCTACATGGTCGGCGGCACCTTCACTGCGACGGAATTCTACGCCGACATCGAGGGCCATCCAGAAGACGCCAATGTCGCGCTGGCGCTGGAGGAATTGCGCTACTTCACCTCGGAAGTGCGCATCCTGGGGGTCTACCCCGCCGACCGCGAGCGCGGTCCGGTTCAGGCCTGACGGTCGTAGCGGTCCTTGATCCGGGCGCCAAGCTGGATCAGCCCCTTCTCGAACCGGGCCTGCACCCGGCCCTTGGCCAGCCGCATCGTGTTGATGAAAAGCCGCGCCGCCAGCGTCTTCGGCTTGATCTCCAGATCGGCGCGCAGCCGGCTGCGGCGGGGCGACAGGACCATGACCTCGATCTGGACCGTGCCCTCGACGGAGGGGCTGTCCATCCCCATCGCCAGGCGCTGGCCCGGCGTCATCTCTGCGATGCGGACCGTCACCTTGCGCGCCTTGCCCCGGAAATGACCGCGGATGCGCCATTCGGCCCCGACGCCGCTGTCCGGCGTCCCCGCAGGACGCTCCACCTCGACCCCGTTGCGGATCGCCTCGCGCTCCCAGGTCGGGGTGTCGATCAGCGCGGCAAAGACGGCGGCGGCAGGAACTTCAAGATCGGTCTTCGCCGCCAGCTTCATCGCCGCTCCACAGGTTGCACATCAGGTCACGACACCCGGATAGCAGGAAGATCGGGTCAATCAAGCCGATCCGCAAGCCAGGCGCGCAGAATGAAATGGGCGATCGCCCCCTTGCGGCTGGGCCGGATCAGCGGATGGCTGCCTGCAAAGACCTGCACCAGGTCTTCCCGCGTGACCCATAGCGCCTGCTCCAGCTCCTCCGGGTCGATGCGGATGTCATGGCTCGTGGCCTCGGTCCGCGCGCCGATCATCAGCGAAGCGGGGAAGGGCCACGGCTGGCTGGCAAGGTAGGACACCGCTCCGCAGGTCACGCCCGTCTCCTCCTGCACCTCGCGGCGCACGGCGGCTTCCAGCGTCTCGCCCGGTTCGACGAAGCCCGCCAGCAGCGAGAACATCCCCTCGGGCCAGCCGGGGCTACGGCCCAGGAGGACGGAATTGCCCCGCGTCACCAGCATGATCACCACCGGGTCGGTACGCGGGAAGTGCTGGGCGGCGCAGGCGGGGCAGGTCCGTTGCCACCCGCCTTGCGCCATCCCGGATTTCGCGCCGCAGGTGGAACAGAAGCCGTGGCTGCGATGCCATTGCAGAAGCGCCTTGGCGGTGGCAACCAGTTCCGCCTCGCGCGGGGTCAGCAGGGTCATGACGCCGCGCAGTTCGGTGAACCCGCCCTTTGTCACTGCCGGATGCTGCTGCACCGAAGTGTCGAAGAACCCCGCCTCGATGCCCTGGGCCCCGGCTTCGGGCGACCAGTCCGACAGGTCGGCGGCAAAGCGTGCGACGCCATCGTCGATCCCGAGGAAGACCGGCTCGCTTGCCGGCGCCAGGGCCGGATGCCCCGCCGGAACCCACACCGGACGCTCGCCGTCCATGAGCGGTTTGCCGCGCCAAAGTGGCAGCACCGCGCCCGAAGCCAGCGCCGCCGCCAATCCTGCGGCATCGCGCCGCAGACCCGCCCGCCGGTCAAGCGCCGACCCGCCGAAAGTAACTGTTTCAGCAATCCGCATTCAAGATATACATCCCGCTGATTGTTCCTGTCTCTCCTAGAATCCACCGCTTCGCTTGCAATTTCAATTGTCAACTTGCGGCGAATACAGGGCTTCGCGCGAATAACGACAATTCGCCACAACATTGACACAACCGGAACGATAGATCGCTCACGCATAAAGTGTGGAAAGCGGTTCGTGGTTTCAGGCGGTTCCGAGCCCTGGCAAGCCACTGGGGGTTCGATGTATCAAGTACCCGTCGCATCGGTCGCCAAGTCGCTGACCCGAAAGGATTCCGAAGCGGACAGAATGCCTGCCGCCCATGAGATTCTCCCTGCGACATCCCCTCGTCCCCGCGCGTCTCTGCGGCTGATCGCTACCAGCGACCTGCACGCAAGCCTGATGCCCTACGATTATCGTGCGGATCGCCCGAATGCCAATCTAGGCCTGGGTGCAATTGCGCTGCAAATTGCCGAGGCCCGTGGCGAGGCGCGCAACTGCCTATTGTTCGACAATGGCGATTTCCTGCAAGGCAATCCGCTGGCCGACTATGCCGCCACGACCCGCCGAAGGCGGGCGCATCCGGTCATCACCGCCTTCAACACCCTGGGCTATGACGCCGCGACGCTGGGGAACCACGAATTCGACTATGGGCTGCGCTTCCTCTCCGGCGTGCTTGCCGACGCCAGCTTTCCGGTCGTCTCGGCGAATGTCGCCACCCGGCTTGGCAAGAGCGCCTCGCGCGACGAAACGCTGGTGCCGCCCTTTGCCATCCTGCGCCGCCAGATCATCGACCACGACGGCCATGCCCATCTTCTGCGGATCGGGGTGATCGGCTTCGCCCCACCGCAGATCGCCGAGTGGGACCGGAATACGCCAGAGGGATCGATACAGACACGCGACATCCTTGCCGCGGCCCGTGCCTGGCTGCCCCGGCTGCGCGCATGCGGGGCCGACATCATCGTGGCACTGGCCCACAGCGGCATCGGCGAGACCGACCCGGAGGAGGGATCGGAGAACGCCGCCACCGCCCTGGCCGCGCTGCCCGAGATCGACGCCCTGGTCGCCGGGCACAGCCACCGGGTCTTCCCCGGCACCGACTTTCCCGCTTCGCCCGCCATCGACCCGGTTCGCGGCCGACTGGCGGGAAAGCCTGCGGTCATGCCGGGGCATTCGGCGAACCATGTGGGCATCATCGACCTCCAGATCGAGCGCTTCACCTGCGGACCCCGACGCTGGCGCGTGGTCGATGCGTCGGCGCGGATCGGCCAGCGCAGTGCAGACCGCGCACTGTCGACCCCGGCCTTGCACCAGGCGCTCGCGCCCGACCACCGGGCGACGCTTGCCTGGTCGCGCCGCCAGCTGGGCGAGACCGCCGTCGCGCTGCACAGCCATTTCGCCACCATCGCGCCCTCGGCCGCGTTGTCGCTGATCGCCGAGGCCAAGATCGACCACATTCGCGTCGCGCTTGCCGGAACCCGCTGGGCCGGACTCCCGCTCCTGTCCTCGGCCTCGCCGTTCCGCGCCGGCGGTCGCGGTGGACCCGAGAACTTCACAGAAGTTCCCGCCGGGCCGCTCCGGATGCGCAACCTGTCGGATCTCTATCCCTTCCCGAACACGCTGGTGACGCTTCTCCTGACCGGGGCCGAGGTGGCCGACTGGCTGGAGCGCGCGACTGCCGTCTTCCACCAGATCGCGCCGGGATCGGTCGATGCGCCCCTTCGCGACGATGCCGTGCCCTCCTTCGTCTTCGAAACCATCCCCCAGCTTTCCTACGCCATCGACCTCAGCCAGCCGCCGCGCTTCGATGGCCAGGGCAGCCTGGTCAACCCCGAGGCGCGGCGGATCACCGGGCTTTGCCATGGTGGCCATCCCCTCGCCGCGACCGACAGGTTCCTCCTCGTCACCAACAACCACCGCGCCGGGCGGGCGCGGCTGCAAGACCCGGCCGCCCGGCAGAAGGTCGTCTTCACCGACGGTGCCCGGGTGCAATCGGTGTTTTCCGCCCATGTGCAGCGCAAAGGCATCGTCGGCGCGCCACCCGAACGCAACTGGCATTTCCTGCCGATGCCCGGAACCATGGCGACTTTCCCCGTCGGACCGGGCGCCGCCCCCTATCTGGCCGACATCGCCAGCTACCGCCCGGAACCTCTGGTCCGCGACGAAGAGGGCTTTACCCACTACCGGCTGCACCTGTGATCGGCTATGCCTCCGCCCGGAGGCCCAGATGTACGACGCAATCCTCTTCGACCTGGACGGCACGCTGATCGACACGGAAAGCATCGCGCTTGTCACCGGCATGGCCGCCTTCGCCGCGCATGGTCACCCGGTGGACGAGGCCTTCATGCACGGGCTGGTCGGCAAGGACGAGCCCACTGCCGCGCAGATCATCCGGGCGGCGCTGCCGGGGGTCGATCTGCACGCCGTCAACCTGCACTGGCGCAAGGGCTTCAACGACGGGGTCGACGCGGGCCTTGCGCTCAAGCCCGGCGCGGCTCGCCTCTTGCCCGCGCTGGATGCTCCGCTCGCCATCGTCACCTCGACCGGGCGTGCGGGCGCGCATCGCAAGCTCGGGCTGGCCGGGATCGCCGAGGCCTTCACCCATGTCGTTACGCTGGACGATGTGCGTGCGCCGAAGCCCGATCCCGAACCCTATCTTCTGGCCGCGACCCTCTTCGGCGTGGCCCCCGCGCGCTGCCTGGTGTTCGAGGACAGCGAAACCGGTGCCGAAGCCGCCCATCGCGCCGGCTGCGTGGTGGTGCAGGTGCCCGACATGGTGCCAAGCGAGGGCCGATGGGCGCATCATCTGGCTCCCGACCTCCTGACCGGAGCACGGATGGCGGGGCTGCTCTGACCCGTTCGGTCGCGACCCGTCAGGCCTTGCGCGCATGCAGCTCGCACAGGCAGCTCACCGGCTCGCCATGATTGCGCTCGATCTCGGCCTCCGGGGCCAGCTTGTCCATCGCCTTTGCCAGATCCAGATCCAGCTGCGTGAGCCCCTTGGCGGAATGGGTGGTCAGCGTCACGTCGACGACATTGTAGCGGTTGGTCCAGTCCGGGTGGTGGTTGGCCTTGTCCGCCACCAGCGCGGCGCGGGACATGAAGCCCCAGGCCTCGGAGAAGTTGCGGAATTTCCAGACCTTGCGGATCGCGTCCTTGCCGGGCACGGCGGCCCAGCCGGTTTCGGCAAGCGGCGGCAGTCCAGCCTTGCGGTCGGCTTCGGGCAGAAGAGCGGTCATGGCTTGGCCTCCGGGATCAGCGCATTGTCCTTGGCATTCGCCGCCAGCAGCGCGGGCCGGTCCTTGAGCCGCGCCCAGTAGGCGGAAAGCGTGTCGCTTGCGGGGATGCCGCCGAACTGCATCCCCCAGCCGACCTGGCTTCCGACATAGACATCGGCGGCGGTGAACCGGCCATCAGCGATGTAGTCGTTCTTTTCCAGATGCTCGGTCAGCGCCGACAGCACGTCTGCCAGGTCACCATATCCCGCCCGCCGCTTTTCCTGCGGGCCGCTGGTCTTCCAGCCAAAGCCGGTGTTGACCACCGCCTGCTCCAGCGGCCCCGCCGCAAAGAACATCCAGCGGAAGAAGGCCGCCTTGTCCTCGGCCATAAGGCCCGCCTCGGGGAAGGTCAGCGCGAGGTAGGTGCAGATCGCCGCCACCTCGGTCACGACCTTGCCGTCGTGGACCAAGGCGGGCACCTTGCCCATCGGATTCACCGCCAGATACTCCGGCGCCTTCATCGTGGTGTAATAGTCCAGCGCCACCGTCTCGTAGGGCTGGCCGGCCTCCTCCAGCATCCAGCGCGCGATCCGGCCGCGCGACATCGGGTTGGTGTAGAAGGTCAGCATGGACGACTCACTCCCGCCTTTCATCTTTGCGAAAGTATCCCACGGGGGTCCGGGGGTGTGAAACCCCCGGTCCTACGCTTCGGCACTGACGCGCCGGAACGGACCATAGGCGGTCAGCACCTCGATCTCTTCCCCTATAGCGCGGCGTTCGGCCTCAAGATAGCGGTCAACCGCCGTGCGGAACGCGGGTTCCGCGATCCAGTGCAGCGAATGCGTCTCGACCGGCAGATAGCCGCGCGCGAGCTTGTGTTCGCCCTGCGCCCCGGCCTCGACCCGTTGCAGACCCTGGGTGATCGCCCAGTCGATCGCCTGATAGTAGCACAGCTCGAAATGCAGGCAGGGATGGTCCTGAACGCAGCCCCAGTAGCGCCCGTAAAGCGTGTCGCGCCCGATGAAGTTCAGCGCCCCGGCCACCGGGCGGCTGCCGTCGAAGGCCAGGACCAGCAGGATGTCGTCGCGCATCGTCTGGTGGAACAGGGTAAAGGCCGCGCGCGTCAGGTATGGATGGCCCCATTTGCGGCTGCCGGTGTCCTGGTAGAAGGCCCAGAACGCATCCCAATGCGCGGGTTCGATCTGGTCCCCGGTCAGCGCGCGGATCGCCAGCCCGCTGGCCCGCGCCGTCTCGCGTTCCTTGCGGATCATCTTGCGCTTGCGGCTGGACAGGTCTGAGAGGAAGTCGACGAAGGTCCGGTAGCCCCGGTTTTCCCAATGGAACTGCTGGGTGATGCGGTGGAGCGTCCCCTCGACCCCGGCCAGTGTTTCGGCCTCCTCTGCAGTGCAGAAGGTGGCGTGCACAGAGGACAGCCGGTTCTGCGCCGCGATCCCGATGGCGGCCTGCCACAGGGTTTCCCGGTGGGCTTCTGGCCCCAGAAAGCGTCTTCCGGTGGCGGGGGTGAAGGGGACGGCAATCTGAAGCTTGGGGTAATAGCGGCCCCCTGCCCGCTCCAGTGCGTCGGCCCAGCCGTGATCGAAGATGTATTCGCCCTGGCTGTGGCCCTTCACATAGAGGGGCATTGCCGCCAGCAGCCAGCCGCCCTCGCGCAGGGCCAGCGGGCGGGGTTGCCAGCCGGTACCCTTGCCGGTCGAGCCGGAGGCATCCAGCGCGGTCAGGAAGCGGTGGGTGGTGAACGGGTCGATGGGACGCCCATTGGCCTGTTCCGGCGCGGCGACGGCATCCCAGTCGGCGGCGGGAATCTCGGACAGGCTGTCGTGCAGGGTCAGGTCGGCCATTCGCACCCTCGAGGTCGGGGGAAAGGTGGCGGCATGGGCGGGAAGGTCAAGCGGGAAGCGCGGCCCGATAGCCCTCGAAGGTCACATTGTCGGCAACCCGCCGCGCCTCTGCCTCGGCCTCGGGCGAGCGGATCGTCCAGCACAGCACCCTGGCGCCCTGCGCCTTCAGCTCGGCCACCCGGTCCCGCGACAGGTCTGGGGCCTCGTGGCTGATGAAGCTGGAGAGGGTGGCGTCATAATCGGGGATGGCGCGGAAATGGGCGCAGACGTCGGGCGGCATCGGCTTCCAGTCCTCGGGATCATAGGCCGAGGTGGTGATCCCGCGCGGCAGGTCGGGGGCCAGGCGCGCCAGATGGGCGACAGAGGCGGGGTTGAAGGACATCAGCGCGACGTCGCCGGTGTAGCCCTGCAATGCCTTCGCCGTCGCCGCCTCCAGCCTGCCGTCGGTCGGGCCCATGACAAGGCTCTGGTCCTTGATCTCGATCAGCAGGGGAACCCGGCCGCCGATCAGGGCCAGCACCTCGGGCAGCGTCGGAATCGTGTCGGTCGAGCCGGTCAGCCGGATACGGCCCAAAGCGGCAGAAGTGCGGGCGTTGACCGGGCCGGTCTCGGCGGTCAGGCGGTCGAGGGTCTCGTCGTGGAAGACCATCGGCACGCCGTCCGAGGAGAGTTGCAGGTCCACCTCGATCCCGTAGCCTGCGGCGATGGCGGCCCTGATGGCCGCGGGGGAGTTCTCGATCACGCCCCGCGCCCGATCATGCAGGGCGCGGTGGGTGATCGGCCGGCGCAGGAAGCTGTCGGGCAGCGGGACGCGGGTCATTATCGGCGGGTCATTTCAGGGCGAAGATCGCCTCGATTTCCACGGCCACCCCAAGGGGCAACGAGGCGGCGGAGACGGCGGAGCGGGCGTGGCGGCCGGCATCGCCGAGGACCGCGACCAGGAAGTCGGAGGCGCCGTTGATCACCTTGGGCTGGTCGGTGAAATCGGGGGTGGAGTTGACGAAGCCGGTGAGCTTCACCGCCCGGTCCAGCCGCGACCAGTCGCCGCCGACGGCCTTCTTGAGCTGGGCCAGCAGAGAGATCGCGCAACGTTTCGCGGCCTCGGCACCCTGTTCGAAGCTGAGGTCCTCGCCCAGCTTGCCCTTGATCAGGCCCGCCTCGTTCTGGCTGATCTGGCCCGAGATGTGGACGAGGTTGCCGACCTGCACGAAGGGGACGTAGTTCGCCGCCGGGGCGGGGGCGTCGGGGAGGGTGACGCCGAGGTCGGCGAGGCGTTTCTCGATTCCGTGCATGGGGTTCTCCGGGATGGGTCGCGGGGAGGGTAGCGCGGCGAGGGCGGAGCGGCAAGGGCGGGACTGTCCACGGTGGGCATTCCTGGATTAATACGTACTTTCAAGTGGTTGTCAGTTTTCGTTTACGGTTTCGCAATATCTTGCGGGTGGGTGCGGTTTTATATTGAGCGCTTCGCGCGAAGACTCTTTGTCTCGTCGTCGGGCTGCGCCTCCTCCTCGGGACCTGGGGGTTTTCCACCCCCAAACCCCCGGAGGATATTTGGGCAAATGTGAAAGCAGAGGCGCGCGCGGACCAGATCGAAGCCTGTGCCGCGAGGCTCACGCCCAGGGATGGAGCGTGGCGTTCTTCTTCTCGAAGGCGTCGATGGCCGAAGCCTTTTCCATCGTCAGGCCGATATCGTCGAGGCCGTTCATCAGGCAATGCTTCTTGAAGGCGTCGACCTCGAAGGCGAAGGTCTTGCCGTCCGAGCTGGTCACGGTCTGGGCTTCCAGATCGACGGTGATCCGGGCATTGGCGCCTTTGCGGGCGTCGTCCATCAGCTGATCGACCGCCTCCTGAGGCAGGACGACCGGCAAGATGCCGTTCTTGAAGCAGTTGTTGAAGAAGATGTCGGCGAAGCTGGTCGAGATCACGCAGCGGATGCCGAAGTCGAGCAGCGCCCAGGGGGCGTGCTCGCGCGAGGAGCCGCAGCCGAAGTTGTCACCGGCGACGATGATCTGAGCCTTGCGGTAGGCGGGCTGGTTCAGCACGAAATCCGGGATTTCCTGACCGTCCTGGGTGTAGCGCATCTCGTCGAACAGGTTCTTGCCAAGGCCCGACCGCTGGATGGTCTTCAGGAACTGCTTGGGGATGATCATGTCGGTGTCGATGTTGACCAGCGGCATCGGGGCCGCGACGCCGGTGAGGGTGGTGAACTTGTCCATGTCTTGCGTCCTGTCTAGGCGCCCGAAAGGGGCACGGGTTGCGGGATGGGACCCTTCGCGTCGAGGACCCAGTCGTAGATCGCGCCGATCTGGCGCGCTTTCCTGTCCCAGGTGAAATGCTCCTCCACCCGGCGAAGGGCGGCGACGGAGAGGGCCGGAATTTGCTCGGGGGCGGCGATCAGGCGGACGAGGGCCGCGCGGAACCCCGCGACGACCTGATCGCGGCTGCCCATCGGCACCTTGACCCCGGTCTCGGGCGTGACCAGCTCGCCCGGCCCGGCATAGTCGGCGATCACCGGGACGACGCCCAGCGCCATCGCCTCCAGCACCACGCCGCCGCCGAATTCGCGGACCGAGGGGAAGGTGAGAAGCTGGGATTGCGAGAGGAGGGACTGCACCTCCTTGTGGTCGATCCAGCCGTGCAGGGTGACGGCTTGGGTCAGGCCCTTCGCGGCCAGCATCTCTCGCAAGGCAGGCATCAGCGGGCCGTCGCCAAGAATGTCGAGGACCATGGTGCCGTCGCGCAGGAAGGGCTCGGCGGCCTCGATCAGCATGTCGGGGCCCTTGTAGGGCACCAGTCGGCCAAGGAAGGCGCAGCGCAGCGGCAGCGTGCCGGGCTGCGCGGCGCGGAGCGAGAAGCGCGCGGGGTCGATGCCGTTTTCCGGGATCAGGGTCAGGCGGTCGCGGGCCCCGGCGAACTCGGAGGCGGTGTGGCGGCTGCCCGCAATGATGGCAGCAGCGGCGCGGATCATCCGGCTGCGGGAGGGCGACAGGCGGTAGGCACCCCGGACATAGGACAGCCACTCGCGTTCGCGGCGGCGTTCGGCGTCGAAGCCTTTCGGCCAGGGCACGCCGCCGTTGAGCGGCCCGATGACGAATGGCACGCCCGCCTTGCGGCAACGCGGCGCGATCAGGCTGTTGGCGGTGGGGGTCAGGGGCGTGACGCGGTGGACGATGTCGAACTCACCGGCGGCGATGCGGGGGCCGAACTGCGCCCACAGCTTGCGTTCAAAATAGGGGTAGGCGAGTTTCGACGACAACGCCGTGACCATAGTCCAGCCCTTGCCCTTGCCCATGCGCAGGACCTCGGCCAGTTTCCAGATCGGGCGGGCCACCGCCTCGCTGTCGATGGCGGTGAAATCCTGCCCTTCGATCAGGCTCGCGCGCAGGAAGGCGTCGCGGTTTCGGATCTGGGTGACGATATGGACGTCGTGATGCGCGCGGAGCGCGGTGGCGATGGACCAGCCGACCAGCGGCACCGAAACCCATTCCGGGTTCGCGGCTTCCGCAATGACCAGCACCCGCCGCCGGGAGGCGACGGGGCCGTCAGGGGTGTCGGCCGGATCGGCCATGGGTCAGACCATCTCGCCCATCAGTTCCCGGACATCGGTCAGGTGGCCGGTGATCGCCGCCGCCGCCGCCATCGCGGGCGACATGAGATGGGTGCGGCCGCCACGGCCCTGCCGCCCCTCGAAGTTGCGGTTCGAGGTCGCCGCACAGCGTTCGCCGGGGGCGAGCTGGTCGGGGTTCATCGCCAGACACATGGAGCAGCCCGCGAGCCGCCATTCGAAACCCGCGTCGATGAATATCTGCGCCAGACCCTCTTCTTCCGCTTGCGCCCGGACGAGGCCCGAGCCGGGGACGACCATCGCCCGTTTCACGGCGATCTTCCTGCCCTTCAGGATGGCCGCCGCCGCGCGCAGGTCCTCGATCCGGCCGTTGGTGCAGGAACCGATGAACACCGTGTCGATGGCTATATCGGTGAGCTTCTGCCCGGCCGTCAGGCCCATGTAGTCGATCGACCGCTTCGCCGCGTCGACCTTGCCGCCCGAGAAGCTCTCGGGCGCGGGGACGCTGCCGGTGATCGGCAGCACGTCCTCGGGCGAGGTGCCCCAGGTGACGACGGGGGCAATGTCCTCACCCTTGATGGTCACGACCTTGTCGAAATGGGCGCCTTCGTCGGTGAAGAGGGTCTTCCAGTAGGCAAGCGCGGCCTCCCATTTCGCGCCTTTCGGCGCGTGGGGGCGGCCCATGACATAGGCGAAGGTCTTCTCGTCCGGGGCGATGAGGCCCGCGCGGGCGCCGCCCTCGATCGCCATGTTGCAGACGGTCATCCGGCCTTCCATGGAAAGCTCGCGGATCGCCTGGCCGCAGTATTCGATGACATAGCCGGTGCCGCCCGCCGTGCCGGTGGCGCCGATGACGCTGAGGGTGATGTCCTTGGCGGTGACGCCGGGGCGCAGGGACCCGGTGATCTCGACCTTCATGTTCTTGCCCTTGCGCTGGATCAGCGTCTGGGTGGCGAGGACATGTTCCACCTCGGAGGTGCCGATCCCGTGGGCGAGCGAGCCGAAGGCGCCGTGGGTGGCGGTGTGGCTGTCGCCGCAGACCACGGTCATGCCCGGCAGGGTCCAGCCCTGTTCGGGGCCGACGATATGCACGATGCCCTGCCGCACGTCGGACACCGGATAGTAGTTGATCCCGAAGTCGCGCGCGTTCTTGTCGAGTGCTGCCACCTGGATGCGGCTGTCTTCCGTCATCGTCGCGGCATCGGCGCGGTCGAGCGTGGTGGGCACGTTGTGATCGGGCACCGCGATGGTCTTTTCGGGCGCACGCACCTTGCGGCCGGTCATTCTGAGGCCCTCGAAGGCCTGGGGGCTGGTCACTTCGTGAACGAGATGGCGGTCGATGTAGAGGAGGCAGGTGCCGTCTTCGGCCTGGTGGACGACATGGTCATCCCAGATCTTGTCGTAGAGGGTACGCAGAGCGGTCATGGCTCGGTTCCTTGGCTGTGGCCGGGCGGGCGGCCTTGGGGCTTGGAATGGGGATGCGCGGCAGGGACGCCCGCGCGGGCGATGGCCCGGAGCCTAAAGGCGGGCCAGGATGGTGCGGGTCATGCCGAAGAAGCGGGCGGGCAGCCGCGCATGATCGGTGATGTTGAAGTAGATGAACCCGTGCATGTGGCGCATATACGCCCGAATCCCGGTTCAGGCAAGCGACGCGGGCAGCGTTTCTGGCGTGGGGTCGTCCGTGGCGCGATCTTTCAGAACCCGCACCTCGCGCTGGGGGAAGGGGATGGTGATGCCGTTGGCCTTGAACGTGTCCCAGAGCGCCAGATAGACGTTGCCGCGCACGTTGGTCAGACCCTGCGACGGATCGGTGATCCAGAACCGCAGGACATAGTCGACCGAGCTGTCGCCGAAGCCGGTGATGTGGCAGACGGCGGGGCGGTCCTTCAGAACACGGCCGGTGGACAGGGCGGCATCGATGGCAAGCTGGCGCACCTTGTGGGGATCGTCGTCGTAAGAGGTCCCGAACTTGAGGTCGATGCGGACAAATTCGTTGGAGTGCGACCAGTTCACCACCTGCCCCGTGATCAGGTCCTCGTTCGGGATCAGGTATTCCTTGCCGTCGCGGGTGACGACGCTGACATAGCGTGCTCCCAACGCCTCGATCCAGCCGAAGGTGTCGCCCAGGCTGATCACGTCACCGGGCTTGATCGACTTGTCCAGAAGGATGATCACGCCCGAGACGAGGTTCGAAACCACTTTCTGCAAGCCAAAGCCCAGGCCTACACCGATGGCGCCGGACAGGACGGCAAGGCCGGTCAGGTCAAAGCCCACGGCCTTGAGCCCGACGAAGAAGGCCGTGCCATAGGCAATGACCTGCATCAGCTTGACGACCAGCACCTGCACCGAGGGGCTGATGTCTTCGTTCCGCCGGATGCGGTTGCCGATGCCGGTCGTGAGCAGCCTGGCCGCTGTCAACAAGACCCCGGTGACGATAAGCGCCTTGATGACCGTCAGCGCCGACAGGCGGAAGCTTCCGAAGGTCACGGCCAGGCTGTCGAGGAACTCGGTGAAGCTATCGAGGAATCCCAGATAGAGCAGGGTGACATAGATCCACGCCCCCCAGGTGACGATGCGGCGCAGGAACCGGTTGCGGATCATGCGGGTCAGCAGACCGATGACCACCCATGCGGTGCCGATGGTCGCCGCCAGCGCCACGATGTAACGCCGGGACGGAAACGGGTTGACCTGCGCGATCACCAGGACTGCGCCCCAGGCCAGCAGCACGAACAGGATGCCGCGAAGCCGGTTCCGCACGGTGACGATAAGCCGCGCCTGCCAGCGCTTGAGGTTGGGGCGGCTGCGCGCCCAGGCATCGACCCTTTGCGCGAACATGCGCGCCATGACATGCGCTGCCGCGAAGGCGATCAGGACCACCAGCACCTGCCACAGTCGATAGGGCTGCAGAAGTGACAAGGCAAAGCCCTGTATCTGCCGCAGCACGCCCTGGATGCTGGCCAGGAATTGCGGGTCGATGAATTCCATTCGCTGCGCTTGCCTCCGCCGGGGGAGGGCAAGGGTCACATATATCCCCGCTCGACGCAAATCGGCGCTCTGGGAGCATGGCGTTCGGGCCGAAACTGCCCTTTCGCCCGCCCGGCGCCGGTGATAGCCAGCCCCGGTCATGACCGCTTCGCGCAATCCGACTTTGGGCATCTGGCTGATGGTTACCGCCGTTGCCGCCTTTGCGGCGCAGGACGGGTTTTCCAAGCATCTGGCTGCGGCCTATTCGACCCAGATGATCATCATGATCCGCTACTGGGTCTTCGCGGGCTTCGTGATCCTCCTGGCGCTGCGCCGCCCCGAGGGCCCGCGCGCCGCGATCCGGTCCAGCCGCCTGCCCGCGCATCTTGTCCGCTCGGTGCTGCTGGTCGCGGAAATCTGCCTGATCGTCTGGGGCTATACCCAGATCGGGCTGATCAACTCGCTGGCCGTCTTTTCGGTCTGTCCCCTGCTGGTCGTTGCCCTGTCCGGCCCGGTGCTGGGCGAGGCGATCAGCTGGCAACGCTGGGCCGCCGTGGGGGCGGGACTGGTCGGCGTGCTTGTCATCCTGCGGCCGGGGATGGGGGTATTCTCCTGGCCCGCGCTCTTGCCGCTGGCCTCGGCCTTCCTGTTTGCGCTCTATTCCGTCCTGACCCGGCTGACCACGCGGGACGAGCCGACCTTTCCCGCCTTCTTCTGGCCCGGGGTAATCGGGGCGGTGCTGATGACCGGTCTTGGCCTGCCGCATCTGACGGCGATGCTGCCCGCCGACATCGGATATCTGGTCTGCTACTGCGCGCTGTCGATCCTGTCGCACTGGCTGGTGCTGAAAAGCTACGAACAGATCGAGGCGGTGCGGGTGCAGCCGTTTTCCTACCTGCAACTGGTCTTCACCTCGATCGTCGGGATACTGGTCTATGGCGAGGTGCTGGAGCTTCCCGTCGCCATCGGCAGCCTGATCGTGGTCGCGGCGGGGCTCTACTCGCTGTCGCTGGAGCGCAAGCCCGCATGACCACGCCGCAGAATACGACGCTCGGCATCTGGCTGATGATCGTGACGACCTTGGTCTTCGCGGTGCAGGACGGGATCTCGCGGCATCTGGGGTCGCATTATCACGTCACCATGGTGGTGATGGTGCGGTTCTGGTTTTTCGCGCTGTTTGCCATCGTCATGGCGGCGCGCGCGCAGGGCGGCATCAAGGCGGCGACGCAATCGGCATTGCCGCTGGTGCAGGTCGCGCGTGGAATCGTGCTCGTGGCCGAGATCGCGGTCATGCTGGTGGCCTTCGTCAAGCTGGGCCTGATCGAAGCCCATGCGGTCTTCACCTGCTATCCGCTGCTGGTGGCCGCACTGTCCGGTCCGATCCTGGGCGAGAAGGTCGGCTGGCGACGCTGGTCGGCGATCCTGGTGGGCTTCGTCGGCGTGGTGATCATCCTGGAGCCGGGGTTCGGGGTGTTCAGCCCCTGGGCGCTGGTGCCCTTGCTGTCGGCCACGATGTTCGCGGTTTACGGGCTTCTCACCCGCTATGTGGCGCGGAAAGACAGCGCGAGCGTCAGCTTCTTCTACACCGGGGTCGTGGGCGCGGTTGTGATGACTCCCTTCGGCCTGATGCACTGGAGCTGGATGACGCCGGCAGACTGGGGCTGGATGGGGCTTCTCTGCTGCACAGCCGCCCTCAGCCACTGGCTCTTGATCAAGTCGCTGGCGGTCGCCGAGGCTTCTGACGTCCAGCCCTTCGCCTATCTCCAGATCGTCTGGGCCGCAGCCATCGGATTGTTCGTCTTTGGCGAGACCTTGCGGGTCAACGTCGCCATCGGCGCGGGGATCGTGGTGGCGGCGGGGATCTTCACGCTTTGGCGGCAAAGGGTGCGCGAGAAGGCGGCGGCGCGGGCGTGACGGTTGCCCCGGCCCCGGCCAAGGCGTAAAACCCCGGCGGAACCAGACCGGAGAGTGCCGATGCCCGCCCCGAAACCCGTCGTCCTCTGCATCCTCGACGGCTGGGGCATCGGGCCTAACCCGGCAACCAGCGCGCCCGCACAGGCGCGGGTGTCGACGTTCAATCACCTCTGGGCTTCTTGCCCCCATGCCACGCTGACCACCTTCGGGCCGGACGTGGGGCTGCCAACCGGGCAGATGGGGAACTCGGAGGTCGGGCATACCAACATCGGCGCGGGGCGCGTCGTGGCGATGGACCTGGGCCAGATCGACCTGGCGATCGAACAGGGCACCTTCGCCACCGAACCCGCGCTGCGCGCCTTCATCGCGGCCTTGCAGACCTCGGGCGGGACGGCGCATCTGGCGGGGCTGGTCTCGCCCGGCGGGGTCCATGCCCACAGCGCGCACATGATCGAGGCCGCGCGCGAGATCGCCGCCGAGGGCGTGAAGGTCGCGATCCATGTCATCACCGACGGCAGGGACGTCGCGCCGAAATCCGCCGCCGAACAGGTGCGCGCCTTCGAGGCCGCGCTGCCCGATACGGCCCGCATCGCCACCGTCACCGGGCGTTACTACGCGATGGACCGGGACAATCGTTGGGAGCGGGTGGCAGAGGCCTATCGCGCCATCGTTCAGGGCAAGGGCGTGGCGCAGGCGGCCTCGGCTGACGATGCCATCGCGGCGGGCTATGCCACAGGCAAGACCGATGAATTCCTGCCCGCCACTGTCATCGACGGCTATGCGGGCATGAAGGACGGCGACGGGCTGTTCTTCCTGAACTTCCGCGCCGACCGGGCGCGGGAAATCCTGGCCGCCATCGGCGATCCGGGCTTTGCCGCCTTCGACACCGGTCCCCGCCCCAAACTTGTGGCGCGGCTGGGGATGGTGGACTACTCGGACACCCACAACACCTACATGACCTCGGTCTTTCCCAAGCGCGAGATCGTCAACACGCTGGGGGAATGGGTTTCGTCCCACGGGCTGACCCAGTTCCGGCTGGCGGAGACCGAGAAATACCCCCATGTCACCTTCTTCCTGAACGGGGGTCGCGAAGCCCCCTACCCCGGCGAGGACCGCGCCATGCCACCCTCGCCCAAGGTCGCGACCTATGACCTGCAACCGGAGATGAGCGCGGATCAGGTGTCGGACCATCTCGTCGCGGCCATCGAGAAGGGCTATGACCTGATCGTGGTGAACTACGCCAACCCCGACATGGTGGGCCATACCGGGTCGCTGCCCGCCGCGATCAAGGCCTGCGAGGCGGTGGACCGAGGGCTTGGCCGCGCGCTGGCGGCGCTGACGGCGAAGGGCGGGGCGATGATCGTGACGGCGGACCACGGCAACTGCGAGGTGATGGTCGATCCCGTCACCGGCGAGCCCCATACGGCGCACACCATCAATCCGGTGCCGGTGATCCTGGTCGGCGGCCCGGCCGGCGCCACCTTGCGCAACGGGCGGCTGGCCGATCTTGCGCCGACGCTTTTGCACCTGATGGGCCTGCCCCAGCCACCCGAGATGACCGGCAAGACCCTGATCGCATGATCCGCGCCGCCGTCCTTCTGTGCCTGCTGGCCTTGCCCCTGCGCGCCGAGACCGTGGCGGAGCAGGCCGCCAAAGCCTCGACCGACCTGCAAGCGGCGGTGGCAGAGCTGGAGGCCGCGACCGAGGCGCGCGACCGGGTGACGGCGCTTTCCAGGACCATCCGCGCCTATGAGGCGGGCCTTGCCGCCCTGCGCGGCGCGCTGCGCGAGGCGGCCCTGCGCGAGGCCACGCTGACCCGCGCCTTCGACGCCAAGCGCGACGGGATCGGGCGGCTGCTGGGCGTGCTGGCGACGATGGAGGCGAATCCGGGGCCGCTGCTGCTGTTGCACCCCGAGGGCGCGGTGGGATCGGCGCGGTCGGGGATGATCCTGGCCGATGTGACCCCCGCCTTGCAGGGCGAGGCCTTGGCGCTGAAGGCGCAGCTGCAGGAACTGGCCGACCTGCGCACCTTGCAGCTTTCGGCGGGCGCGGTGCTGGAGACCGGCCTTGCCACCGCGCAAACCGCGCGGACGGAACTGTCGAAGGCGATCTCGGACCGCACCGACCTGCCGACGCGCTTCACCGAGGACCCGGAGGTGCTGAAGGGCCTTCTCGACAGCGCCGACACGCTGGATGCCTTCGCCGCGGGACTGTCGCCGGACGAGACAAGCGGCACCAGCTTCGCCACCGAGAAGGGCCGCCTGCCGCTGCCGGCGCTGGGCACCGTCCTGCGCCTGCCGGAAGAGGCCGATGCCGCCGGGGTGCGCCGCCCCGGCGTGACGCTTGCCACCCAGCCGCGAGCGCTGGTCACGGCGCCCTGGCCCGCCACGATCCGCTACCGCGGGCCGCTGCTCGACTACGGAAATGTGATGATCCTTGAGCCCGGGGACGGCTATCTGATGGTGCTTGCGGGGATGGAAACGCTGTATGGCGAGGTGGGAGAAGTGGTCGCCGCCGAAGCACCCCTGGGCCTGATGGGCGGGTCCCGGCAAGCGACGGCGGAATTCGCGGCGGGGTCGCCAGATGGCTCTGGCGGGCGCGGCACGGAAACGCTTTATATGGAACTCAGACAGGGCGCCTTGCCCGTGGACCCGATCCCGTGGTTCGCTGGCCTCGCCCGGACAGGAGACTGACTCGGATGAAGAAGCATGTGATGGCCGCCCTGGCCGGAACCGTCGCCGGGGTCATCGCGACCACGCAGATCGCCGGTCCCCTCGTCGCGCAGGAAGCCGTGACCGGCAGCTCGGTCTATGAACAGCTCGACCTGTTCGGCGACATCTTCGAGCGGGTCCGCAGCCAGTATGTCGAGGAGGTCCCGACCGACAAGCTGGTGACGGCCGCGATCAACGGCATGCTCACCTCGCTCGACCCCCATTCCAGCTATCTCTCGGCCAAGGACTTCGAGGACATGCAGGTCCAGACCCGGGGCGAATTTGGCGGTCTCGGGATCGAGGTCACGCAAGAGGAAGGCTTCATCAAGGTCATCTCGCCGATGGACGGCACCCCGGCCGCCAAGGCGGGCATCCAGGCGGGCGACTTCATCACCCATGTCGACGGCGAGCCGGTCTCGGGCCTGATGCTGGACGAGGCGGTGGAAAAGATGCGCGGCCCGATCGGGTCTGAGATCATCATCACCGTGGTCCGCCAAGGCACGGCAGAGCCTTTCGACGTGTCGATCATCCGCGACACGATCAAGCTGACCGCCGTGAAAGGCCGCGTGGTGGGCAAGACCGTCGTGCTGCGGATCACCACGTTCAACGACCAGACCACCAGCGGCGTGAAGGAAGAACTGGACAAGGGCCTCAAGGAACTGGGCGGGATCGACAACCTGGAAGGCGTGGTCATCGACCTGCGCAACAACCCCGGCGGCCTTCTGAACGAGGCGATCAGCGTGTCGGATGCCTTCCTCGACAAGGGCGAGATCGTGTCGACCCGGGGCCGGGCGGCGGGCAGCGGCGAGCGCTACAACGCCCAGCCGGGCGACCTGATCGGCGGCAAGCCCATCGTGCTTCTGATCAACGGCGGCTCGGCCTCGGCCTCGGAAATCGTGGCGGGGGCCTTGCAGGACCATCGCCGCGCCATCGTGGTCGGGACGAAAAGCTTCGGCAAGGGCTCGGTCCAGACGCTGATCCCCTTGCGCGGCGACGGGGCGATGCGGCTGACGACGGCGCGCTACTACACGCCCTCGGGCCGGTCGATCCAGGCGCTTGGCATCTCGCCCGACATCGTGGTGCAGCAACCCGAGGTCGCGCCGGTCGATCCGAACGCGTCCGAAACCGAGAAATCGGCGGCGATGCGCGAGCGCTCCGAAGCCGACCTGCGCGGGGCGATCACCAACGATTCGATGACGGACGAGGAAAAGCGGCTGTATCTGGAAGAGCAGCAGCACGCCGAGGAATCGGCCAAGCTGCGCGACGAGGACTACCAGCTCGCCTATGCCGTCGACATCATCAAGGGCCTCACCGCCATCGCACCGGAAGAGAAGTGAGCCTGATCGACCCCGAAACCCTGACGTACCGGCCCTGCGTGGGCGTCGTGCTGATCGACGCCCGCGGCATGGTCTTCGCGGGCCAGCGGATCGACAATCCCTCGCCCGCCTGGCAGATGCCGCAGGGCGGCATCGACGAGGGCGAGAAACCGCGCGAGGCCGCCTATCGCGAGCTGTGGGAGGAAACCGGCGTCACCCGCGACAAGGTGGAGTTCGTCGGCAAGACCCACGGCTGGGTGACATACGACCTGCCGCCCGAGTTGCTGGGCCGCGTCTGGGGCGGGAAATACCGGGGCCAGCGGCAGAAGTGGTTCCTGTTCCGCTTCAAGGGGCAGGACGCCGACGTGAAGATCGCCACGGAGCATCCGGAGTTTTCCACCTGGCGCTGGATCCTCGCCGACGAGATGGTGGCAAGCATCGTCCCCTTCAAGCGCGCGGTCTACGAGGAAGTCATCCGCAGCTTCCGCGCCTATCTGGCCTGACGAAGGGTCACTTGAGCGGCAAGCCGTCTGACAGGTGCATCCAGGGCAGCCTTTCGTCCGAATGGAAATGTGCCGTGGGCTGGTAGGCGACGGGATCGTCCAGCGTTGCCGCGTAGAAATGCATCTCCTCCGGCCAGCGGGCGCTGCGATAGGCCATCTGCGTCCCGCAATGCGGGCAGAAGTCGCGCCAGGTGCCGGGCGAGGAATTGTAGGCGGCAGGCGTCTCTCCGGTCCATGACCAGGTCCCGTTGCGCACGCCGAGGAACGAGGTGAGGGGCGAGGCGGTCGCCCGGCGGCAGCTTTCGCAATGGCAATGACCCTGCCAGAGCGGCAAGGCCTCGCAGCGGTAAGTCACGGCGCCGCACAGGCAGCGGCCGGTGAAAGGTGCGATCATCGGTCCCTCCCGGTTCCGGCGCATTTGGAGCCCAGGGCGCCGGATTGGCAAGCGGAATGGCTTCCCGCCCTGACCGGCCGGACGTGGGCTGGCCGGAATTCCCTCCGCCAATCGCGCTGCAATGCAGAACGCCGGTCCGCGCGGGTGAAACCGCGCGACATTTCCGCCTTATCTGCGGCAAATGCCCCGCATCCGCTTGAATCCGCCCCCCCGGTCGGGATACGGACCCGCGCAAATGCGGCCTTGTCCGCGCTGAAAGGTTATCCCCATGTCGCTTCCGAACCACGCCCCGATCCCCGAGCTTTATGTCTCTTCCGACTCGGCCCAGAAGCTGAAGGTCGAGGCCGCGCAGCTGCCGTCCTGGGACCTGACCCCGCGCCAGATCTGCGACCTGGAACTCCTGATGAACGGCGGCTTCAACCCGCTGAAGGGCTTCATGGGGCAGGCGGATTACGATGGCGTCGTCGCCGACATGCGGCTGGCGGATGGTTCGCTCTGGCCGATGCCGATCACGCTGGACGTGTCGGAAGCCTTTGCCGGGAAGGTCGAGCCGGGCCAGGACATCGCGCTGCGGGATCAGGAGGGCGTGATCCTCGCCATCCTGTCGATCACCGACAAATGGGTGCCGAACAAGGCGGTGGAGGCGGCGGGCGTCTTCGGCGCCGACGACATTGCCCATCCGGCAGTCAACTACCTGCACAACGTGGCCGGTCCGGTTTATCTGGGCGGCCCGATCACCGGCATCCAGCAGCCGGTGCATTACGACTTCAAGGCCCGCCGCGACACCCCGAACGAGTTGCGCGCCCTGTTCCGCAAGCTGGGCTGGCGCAAGATCGTGGCCTTCCAGACCCGCAACCCCTTGCACCGCGCGCATCAGGAGCTGACCTTCCGTGCCGCCCGCGAGGCCGAGGCGAACCTCCTGATCCATCCGGTCGTCGGCATGACCAAGCCGGGCGACGTGGACCACTTCACCCGCGTCCGCTGCTATGAGGCGGTGCTGGACAAGTATCCGGCGCAGACCACGGCGCTTTCCCTCCTGAACCTTGCGATGCGCATGGCCGGCCCGCGCGAGGCGGTCTGGCACGGGCTGATCCGCAAGAACCACGGCTGCACCCACATGATCGTCGGGCGCGACCACGCCGGGCCGGGGAAGAACAGTCAGGGCAAGGATTTCTACGACCCCTATGCCGCGCAGGAGTTGTTCGGCAAGCATGCGGCCGAGATCGGCGTCCAGATGGTCGATTTCAAGCACATGGTCTATGTGCAGGAAAAGGCCCAGTATTTCCCGGCAAACGAAATCCCCGAGGGTTCCACCGTCCTGGACATTTCCGGCACCGAACTGCGCCGCCGTCTCCGCGAGGGGCTGGACATCCCGGAGTGGTTCTCGTTCCCGGAAGTGGTGAACGAGTTGCGCAAGACCAGCCCCGCGCGGTCGAAACAGGGCTTCACGGTGTTCTTCACCGGGCTTTCGGGCAGCGGCAAGTCCACCATCGCCAACGCGCTGATGGTCAAGCTGATGGAGATGGGCGGGCGTCCGGTCACGCTGCTGGACGGCGACGTGGTGCGCAAGCACCTGTCGTCGGAACTGGGCTTCTCGAAGGAACACCGCGACCTGAACATCAAGCGCATCGGCTATGTCGCGAGCGAGATCACCAAGAACGGCGGCATCGCGATCTGCGCCCCCATCGCGCCCTATACCGCCACCCGCCGCGCGGTGCGCGAGATGGTCGAGGCCTTCGGCGCCTTCGTCGAGGTGCATGTCGCGACCTCGATCGAGGAATGCGAACGCCGCGACCGCAAGGGTCTGTACAAGCTGGCACGCGAGGGCAAGATCAAGGAATTCACCGGGATCTCCGACCCCTACGAGGCCCCGACCAAGGCCGAACTGATGGTGGACACCGAGAATGTCGATGTCGACCATTGCGCGCATCAGGTGCTCTTGAAGCTGGAGCAGATGGGGCTGATCCGGGCCTGATGTCGGCGCCCTGGAAAAGAAAGGCCGCGCTTCAGGGCGCGGCCTTCGTCGTTCACTCCGCCCGCATCATCCGGCTCAGGACACCGTCCTTCAGCACATACTGGTGATAGATCGCCATCAGCGCATGGCCCAGCACCACGATCATCAGCACATTCGCCCCAAGCTCATGAAGATCGCCGACGTCCAGCCCGAGGAAGTAGGTGCACACCCCGCCCAGCGGCACCGCGAGCATCAGGAGATAGATCAGCCGGTGTCCCCAGTCCGAGGCCAGCACCACCAGGCTGCCCGGCTCTCCTGGCGCGGCGGGTGTTCCGCGGCCCAGCCGGATCAGCAGCCGGGTCACGACCAGGGCCAGGATCGCCAGACCGATCGCCACATGCGGGACGAAACCTGCCGTGCCGCCCTTCTCCACCACCTCCATCGCCTCTTTCCCGCCCTCGCCGGTGAACCAGGCGACGACGATCAGGATGGCGACCAGCCAGTGCAACGAAATCTGAATGCCCGAGTATCCGGTAGTGGTTTTCAACGCGACCTCCATTGACGCAACAAACCCAGTACGCCGAAGCCTAGCGGTTCCGTCGCACAAGGCCAGCCGCGAACGGCTGACGCCGCTGGAAATCAGTGCACGCTTACGGGCGTGAAGTCGTGTTCCCGCGCAAGATGGAAGGCGAGCTTGCGGTCGGCGACCAGCGCCAGCTGGCGGCCATCGGCCCCATGCACAGACCAGATCACCTGCGCATCGCCCACCTGCTCGCGTACCTCGTCCGGCAGGTCGCCCACCGCGATCTCGCGGACATAGACGATGCGGTCGGCCCCTTGCGGCAGGCCGTTGAATGGCGTGTTCATTTGTTGCCCCCTTTCTGGCTGGCATCCTTGCGACCGATCCGGATCGTCTGCACCACGGTCTCCGGCACATGGCGGCGCAGGTCGACGTGGAGAAGCCCATGTTCCATCGTGGCCCCGGCCACCTCGACTCCGTCGGCCAGCACGAAGCTGCGCTGGAAGGCCCGGGCCGCGATGCCGCGATGCAGGAACACCCGGTCCCCCGAATCCTCGGCCTGACGGCCCCTGACCACCAGCTGCCGGTCCTCGACCGTGATCGACAGGTCCTCCTCGCGGAAGCCCGCGACGGCCAGCGTGATCCGGTAGGCGTTGTCCGCCACCGCCTCGATGTTGAACGGAGGATAGCCCTCGGCCCCGGATTTCGCGGTGCGTTCGACCAGCCGTTCCAGCTGCTCGAACCCCAGAAGATAGGGATGGGCCCCAAAGCTCAGTTTCGTCATCGGACAGTCCTTGGCATAAGCGACGGTTCGGTCTTTGCGGCCCCGCACTTGGGCACCGCGTGGGGTGAATATGGGGCCCGGCGCCCGGCCCCGCAAGGTCCGGCAGCTGAGGGATCCGCAGCCGTTTGCCGCGATTTCGCGCAGAAACCTTCCCCCATGAGGGTCGCTTTCCTATATTCTTGCGGAAAGGCAGGAACCGATTCGTCCCATCATGAACGCCCCGACCGAACTCAACCATGTCGAGATGCTTGGCATCAGGCTCGAAGTCCTGCGCCGCGAACACCGCGACCTTGACCAGGCCATCCATGCGCTTGAGCAAACCGGTCGCCCCGACGCGCTGACCCTTCGGCGGCTGAAGAAGCAGAAGCTGGCGCTGAAGGACCAGATCGTGAAGATCGAGGACATGCTGATCCCCGACATCATCGCCTGACATCTGCGCCTGCGACATCATGCTGCTTCGCGGCGCAATGCCGCAGGCCAGATCGCAGCCATTTGATCCACCTCAATCTTTTCCATCGCTGCGCGGCAGAAACTGGCTTGGCAACAAGCAGTGAGTCGCAAGATGACCAGAATCAAGATTTCCGTGTTCACCCTCCTCGCCTCGGCCGCGCTGGCTTTTCCCGCCCTGGCGCAATCGGCCGGGGACATGACCCTTGGCTTCGGACTGGCCAGCGTCATGCCCAAGGACGGCAACGGCACCCTCGCCGGGGCGGCGGCGGATGTGGGCAACAACGTCCGGCCGTCGATCACCTTCGAATACTTCATCCGCGACAACCTGGGGGTCGAGGTTCTGGGCGCCCTGCCCTTCAAGCATGACATCTACCTGGGCGGCGCCTTCGCGGGCACGACCAAGCAACTGCCGCCGACCGTCTCGCTGAACTACCACATCCCGACGGGCGGCAAATTTACCCCCTTCGTCGGCGTCGGGCTGAACTACACCGCCTTCTTCGAGGAATCCTCGGCCCTGGGTGATTTGAAGATCAAGGACAGCTGGGGCCTCGCAGCCACCCTCGGTGCAGACTATGCAATCAGCGACAAGGGCGCGCTGCGGATGGAGTTGCGCTATGTCGACATCGATTCCGACGTGACGCTCGACGGCGCCCCCATCGGCACGGTCGAGATCGACCCGCTGGTGGCCGGGGTCTCCTATGTGATGAAGTTCTGACCGTCCCGACCCAGGACACGTGCCGCCTTGCCGTATCCGGCAGGGCGGTATATGCGCGCCCCTGACAGGCAGCGGGGGCCATTGGCATGGGCGTTTCGGTCGGCATCATCATGGGGTCGCAAAGCGACTGGCCGACGATGAAGGCAGCCGCCGAAATCCTGGACGAGCTTGGGGTGGCCTATGAGACGAAGATCGTCAGCGCCCACCGCACGCCGGACCGGCTGTGGGACTATGGCAAGACCGCCGTGTCCCGCGGCCTGAAGGTGATCATCGCGGGAGCAGGGGGCGCGGCCCATCTGCCGGGCATGATGGCGTCGAAGACCCGGGTGCCGGTGATCGGCGTGCCGGTGCAGACCAGGGCGCTCGCCGGCGTCGATTCGCTCTACTCGATCCTGCAGATGCCCAAGGGCTATCCGGTCGCCACGATGGCCATCGGCGGGGCGGCAAATGCCGGACTGATGGCGGCGGCGATCCTTGCGGTGTCGGACGAAGGCGTTGCCAGGCGGCTGGACGCCTGGCGCGATGCCCTGTCGGCCTCGATCCCCGAGGAGCCGCAGGATGACTGAGCTTCCGCAGGGCGCGGTGATCGGCATCCTTGGTGGCGGGCAACTGGGCCGGATGCTGTCAGTCGCGGCCAGCCGCCTCGGCTATCGCTGCCACATCTATGAACCCGGCGCTGCCCCGGCGGGTGACGTGGCCCATAGCGTCACCACCGCGCCCTATGAGGACGAGTCGGCGCTGCGCGCCTTTGCCGCCAGCGTCGACGTCATCACCTATGAATTCGAGAACGTGCCCACCTCGGCGCTTGACCTGCTGGAATCGTTGAAGCCAATCCGCCCGAACCGCCGGGCGCTGGCGGTCAGCCAGGACCGGATCAGCGAGAAGGGCTTCCTGAACGACCTCGGCTTGCAGACCGCCCCCTGGGCCGCCGTCAATTCCGAAGCCGATCTCCGGGCCGCTGCCGACAGGCTTGGCCTGCCCGCGATCCTGAAGACCACGCGGCTGGGCTATGACGGCAAGGGGCAGGTGAAGCTGGACGGCGAGGCCGAAATTCCCGCCGCCTGGGCCGCGATGAACAACGCGCCTTCGGTGCTGGAAGGCTTCGTCACCTTCGACCGCGAGGTCAGCGTCATCGCCGCCCGCGGCCTTGACGGCTCGGTCGCCTGTTTCGACCCCGGCGAGAACATCCACCGCGACGGCATCCTGCGCACGACCACGGTTCCCGCCCGCCTGTCGCCCGGCCAGCGTGCCGATGCGGTGCTGATCGCCGCCCGCATCCTGAATGCACTCGACTATGTGGGCGTGATGGGGGTGGAGCTGTTCGTCACGGCGAAGGGCCTGCTGGTGAACGAGATCGCGCCACGCGTCCACAACTCCGGCCACTGGACGCAAGCTGGCTGCACGGTGGACCAGTTCGAGCAGCACATCCGCGCGGTCGCAGGGCTGCCACTGGGCGATGGCAACCGCTATGCCGATGTGGTGATGGAGAACCTGATCGGCGACGATGTGCTGAAGGTGCCGGAGCTGCTTAAGGCCCGTGATACGGCGGTGCATCTCTACGGCAAGGGGAGCCCGCGACCGGGCCGCAAGATGGGGCATGTCAACCGGGTGATCCGGGCCTGATCCTTGTCGTGCGACTTCGTGTCGTGCGACTTCGTCTTCTCGTCGCTAGGGGCACGGGGGGAACGAAGTTCCCGACGAGCCCGGCCCGGTCTGACCCAGATCAGGGCACCGATCCCCGCAATCTGCGTTATGCTCGGGCTGCCGCCCTGCCCGAGGACCGCCATGACCGACAAATCCTCTGTCTACACCCGCACCGCCCGCTGGATCGCCCAGCTGTCGGGACGACCGATCACCTTCCTGCTTGCTGTCGCAACCATCGTCGTCTGGATGGTATCCGGCCCGGTCTTCGCCTTCTCCGACACCTGGCAGCTGGTGATCAACACCGGCACCACCATCATCACCTTCCTGATGGTCTTCCTGATCCAGAACACCCAGAACCGCGACACCGTCGCCATGCAGCTGAAGCTGGACGAGCTGATCCGCGCCACCAAGGGCGCGCATCTGTCGCTGCTCGACCTGGAGGAGCTGGAGGAAAAGGAGCTTGCCGCCTTCGTCCGCCAGTATGAAGAGCTGGCCGCCATCGGTCGCGCCCAGCTGGACAAGGGCAAGTCCGACACCGGCACGCCCGAGGTCGTCAGCCGGACTGCACCGCCTGAAAAGTCTCTTTCACAACGGAAGTCAGCGTCAGCGAAGGGTCGAAGCGTCCCTCGCGCAGGAAGCTGAGAACCTGCCGGATCACCACCGGGTTGACCATCATGAAGGTATGGGTGACGGGCAGCACCAGATGCTCGGCCATGCCGTCAAGCTTGGTGCTTTCCACCGTCACCTTGCCGTCGTTCGGCCCCGGCAGCATGGCGTTCCAGACTGGATTGAGCGACCGCGTGCCAGCGATGACCCCCAGCGGATAGTCCGCAGGCGGCAGGCTGTTCGGCCAGCTGTCGGGCCCGGTGCCCAGCGTCTTGCCCGCCTTGCCGTTGACCATGTGGAAGACCGGATTGTCGCCCAGCTTGTCCACCAGCTCCGACCCGTGGTTCGGCGGAGCGAGCATCACCACGCGGCCCATCTGTGCCGGGCGGTGCCGCGCCAGCCAGTCGCGCAACAGGATGCCACCCATCGAATGCGTCACGAAATGCACCCGCCCCGGACCGGCCCTCGAGACCGCCTGCCCCACCTCCTCGGCCAGAGCCTCGGGCGCCGCCTTGGTCGAGGGGTAGGACCAGTTCAACACCCGGAACCCCGCCGCCTTCAGCGCCAAGGCCATGGGCGCCAACGAGGCATCGGTGCGCGCAAGGCCATGCAGCAGGATCACGGCATCTGCCACGCCTGCGCCTTCCTCGGTCGCGGGGGCGGCGGGCAGGAAGCGGGCAAGGGGTCCGGTCAGCCACATGGCCCGACTGTCCTGCGCGCGGGCGCGGCGATCAAGCCCGGATTTCCACCCGTCGGCCAAAGCCGACGCAGCGTCATGCAGGGCTGCGCTGTCGCACGTCCCGCCTGCGCCAGCGGTGCTTGCCCCACCGGCCGCACCCTGCTAGCCCTGTCTGGCCGGGCTTTTCCGGTGTTCTCAGGGCGGGGTGCAAGTCCCCACCGGCGGTGACAGCCCGCGAGCGCCCCGGCAACGGGGGTCAGCAGATCCGGTGGAACTCCGGGGCCGACGGTGACAGGCCGGATGGAAGAGAGCGATCCCCACCCGCCCCGGCGGGCGGGCGCGTTTTCCCCTGACTGATCGGGTCGTGAAAGGAGACGCCATGAGTCGGTCGTTCCCTCTCCGCGGTGCGGCCTTCATGGTCGGCGCGGGTCTCTGCTTCGCGCTGGCCAATGCGCTGACGCAGATCATCACCAGCCAGCTTGGCTTTCGCCCGCAATCCGACAGTTTCTGGCAATATGCCATCGCGCTGGTCCTGGCCCTGCCCTTCCTGCGCCGGCACGGACTGGCCGGGCTGAAGACCGCCCGTCCCGGGCTGCATCTGATCCGGGTGCTCGTCTCGGCCCTTGGCGTGCAGGCCTTCGTCATGGCGCTGTCACACGGTACGCCGATCTGGCAGGTGATCGCGCTGGTGATGACCTCGCCCTTCTTCGTCCTCCTCGGCGCGGCGCTGTTCCTGGGCGAGCGGGTCGACCTCACCCGCTGGGGCGCCGCTGCCCTGGGCTTTGCCGGCGCGATGGTGCTCTTGCGCCCCTGGGAAACCGGGTTCACCCTGACGGCGCTCTACCCCGTGGGCGCCGCGATCCTCTGGGCCGCCGCCTCGCTGATGACCAAGCGCCTGACGATGACCGAACGGCCCGAGACGGTGACGCTCTGGTTGCTGGTGCTGCTGACCCCGATCAACGGCGCGATCTCGCTGCATGCCGGGTTCGAATGGCCCGCTGGCTGGGTGCTGGTCTGGCTGCTGGCGGGTGGCGCGCTGGTCTTCCTCGCGCAGCACCTGCTGACGCTGGCCTATGCTGCGGCGGATGCGGCCTTCGTCCAGCCCTTCGACGACATCAAGCTGATCTCGAACGTCGTGGTCGGCTGGGCCATCTTCGGCTACCTGCCCGAGGGACAGCTCTGGCTGGGCGTGGCGATGATCCTTGCGGCCTCAAGCTGGCTTCTCTGGTCGGAACGGTCGGGGGCGGCGGCGAAACCTCTCGCCGCCTGAGCCACTGGACAAACCGCCCCGCGCCACGCAAGCCTTTCGCATGGCTCGCATGAAACCCCGCCTCGCCACTCGCGCGCTGATCCTGCATGAGGATCGGCTTCTCCTCGTCAACGCCTACCCCGGCGCGCGGCTCGGCCTCTGGTGCGCCCCCGGCGGCGGTTGCGAGGCCGGGCAGTCGCTGCCGCAGAACCTCGCCCGCGAGGTGCATGAGGAAACCGGCCTGACCGTCGCGGTCGGCCCGCCGGTGCTGGTCAACGAATTCCACGACCCCGAGACCGGCTTCCACCAGATCGACCTCTTCTTCCGCTGCACGCTTGAGGACGGGGACCTGGACAACAGCTGGACCGACCCCGAGGGCGTCGTCACCGAGCGCCGTTTCTTCTCGCGCGTGGAGCTTGCTGCCGGTCAGATCCGCTTCAAGCCCGACAGCCTGCCCGACGCCGCCTGGGGGGCCGGGGCTGCCCATTACGACCCCTTGGAAGTGATCCTGAAATGAGCCGCGCTTTCGTCAACGAAGATGCCGGGAACGACCGCCCCGACCTGCCCGAGCTTCCGGTGCCCCCCGGCCCGAACATCGTCACCCCGCGGGGGCTGGCCGCGCTGCACGACCGGATCGCTGGACGCCAGGCCGACCTCGCCGCGCTGAAGGCCCGCCCTGACCGGCTGGACAAGCTGCCTGAAGCCGCAGCCGAACGCGACCTGCGCTGGCTGGAGGCCCGGCTCAAGGCCGCCGTGGTGATCGACCCGGCAGGCCACGACCTGACCGAAGTTGCCTTCGGCTTGTCAGTCACCGTAGCCGACGAGGACGGGCGGCAGACCACCTACGAGATCACCGGCGAGGACGAGGCCGACGCCACCCGCCACCGCATCGCCCCGAACTCGCCGCTGGCGCGCGCGCTCATGGGCGCGCAGGTCGGCGATGTGGTGACATGGAAGCGCCCCGCCGGCAGCCTCGACCTGGAGATCGTCAGGATCGCCCATGCGGATCCGTGAGTTGTTCCCGTCCGAGACTGCCCTCGTCGCGCAATTCTACCGCGAGGCGCCGGATTACTGGCTGCTGGCCAAGGGGCGTTGCGACCCCGAGAACCAGGCCTCGGATTTCTTCACCGACGCCCCGCCGAACTGCAACCCCGCCGAAAGCGACCGGCTGGGCCTGTTCGTCGATCACCGGCTCTCGGGCGTGGCGGAGTTGTCCTACGGATTCCCGGAAAGGAACGATGCCTATCTCGGCCTGATGATCCTTGGTCCCTGGGCCCAGGGGCGGGGCCATGGCCGGAGCTTTCTCGCCCATCTCGAAAAGCTGGCGCGGGGGCGCCATGCCCCGCGTCTCTACCTTGCCGTGCTGGACGCAAACCTTCGCGGACGGGCGTTCTGGGAGCGTGAAGGCTTCCGTCCCACCGGCATCCGTCGCCAGGACGCCGAGACCGGGCACTGGATCGAACGGCTGGTCAAGCCCCTCTAGCCTCGCACTGCGCGCCACAGCTTTGCCAGCCGCCGCGCCCGCGCCAGATGCATCGCCTGATGCGTCCGCCCCTCGGCCCAGGTCCGCGCGGTCAGGCCCATCTGCCGCAACGCCTCTGGTGCCCCGGCGGCGCGCTGCAAGGCGGCCAGCAGCGCCGCCGGATCGCCCGGCGCGAACAGCCAGCCATTGACGCCCGGCTCGACCAGGCCGCGATGGCCCTCGGTGTCCGAGGCCAGGACCGGCACCGCCCGGGCAGCGGCATCGAACAGGATGCGCGGCTGTTCGTCGGTGATCGAGGGCACCAGCGCCGCGTGATAGCGCCCGAGAAGGCCCAGGAACGGCGGGCCATAGGGCACCGGGTCCAGAAGGTTCAGGCGGTCGGGGCCGAGCTGGGCCGCAGCCTTGGCCACGGCGGGGCGCAGCGGGCCATCGCCGATCACGTCCACCGCCACCGGCAAGCCCTGCGCCGCTGCACCCGACAGGGCGTCCAGCAGCACGGCCACACCCTTGCCCTCGGTCAGCCGCGCCGCAAGCAGCACCCGCACCTGCGCGGGCTTCGCCGCCCAGGCCGCCTCGGCCACCGTCGGTTTCAGCACATCCTCCGCGTCGATCCAGCTGGCCGGAGTCACGATCGACTGCGCCTCGCTGCCCCGGCCCAGGCTGCTGCGATAGCCCTCATGGGTGAAGACCGCCAGTGCCGCCTTCCGTACCGACCAGCGGGCGAAGCGTTCCACCACCCCCGCCCGCAGCCTTGCCTTGCGGCTGTGCGGGCCGGGACCCGACAGCCGCCAGAACGCGCTTTCCACCACGATCACCATCGGCTTGCGCAGCAGCACGGCCAGGGGATTGACGAAGAGTCCCGGAGGGAAGGGCCAGCCCGCCACGCCGCTGTGCACGATGTCCGCGCCGCGCACCGCCCGCAGCGAGGCCAGCCAGGTCGCGGGCGCGCTGAGGAGGCCCGCAGCCGTGCTCTGCCCCCAGGGCAGCGCGCGAAACTTCAGGCCGGGTCCAGCCTGAACCTGAACCATGCCCGCCCTGTCGCCCAGCGGCAGGCGGGGGGCGAGCACCGTCAGGTCGCCCAGATAGTCAAGGTGGCGCATCAGGTCGCGATGCCACAACTCATCCAGCCAGACCGATCCGTCCCGCGCCTGGTGCCACGGCACCGGCATGACCAGAAGATAGCGGCAATCGGCCAGAGCCGCCGCACAGGCGTCAAACCCAGGCAGCCCCGGCTCTGCCGCGTCCGGCACCGGACCGGCGCTTCCATCCTGCATGTTTCATCCATTTGCCAGATACGGGTCGAACGCTACCTGCCCGCCCCGATGCGCGCAAAGAAAAAGGGCGCCCGAAGGCGCCCTTTCCGGTGACTGAAGCGTCGGATCAGAAGTCCATCCCGCCCATGCCGCCGCCGCCCGGCATCGCCGGGGCCGCTTTCGGCTCGGGACGGTCGGCGATCATCGCTTCGGTGGTGATCAGCAGCGAGGCGACCGAGGCCGCATCTTCCAGCGCGGTGCGCGCCACCTTGGCCGGGTCGATCACGCCGAACTTGAACATGTCGCCATATTCTTCGGTCTGCGCGTTGAAGCCGAAGGTCGCATCCTTCGATTCGCGGATCTTGCCCGCGACGACGGCGCCGTCGACACCGGCATTCTCGGCGATCTGGCGCAGCGGAGCTTCCAGCGCGCGCTTGACGATCGCGATCCCGGCTTCCTGGTCGCTGTTCGCGCCCTTGACCTTGTCGAGACCCTTGGCCGCCTGAACCAGCGCCACGCCGCCACCGACGATCACGCCTTCCTGCACGGCCGCGCGGGTCGCGTTCAGGGCGTCGTCAACGCGGTCCTTGCGCTCTTTCACTTCGACTTCGGTCATGCCGCCAACGCGGATGACGGCAACGCCGCCCGCAAGCTTGGCCACACGCTCCTGCAGCTTCTCGCGGTCGTAGTCCGAGGTGGTTTCCTCGATCTGCGCCCGGATCTGGCCGACGCGGGCTTCGATTTCCGCCTTGTCGCCAGCGCCGTCGATGACGGTGGTGTCATCCTTCTTGATGATGACCTTCTTGGCGCGGCCCAGCATGTCCAGCCCGACGTTTTCCAGCTTCATGCCGAGGTCGTCAGAGATCACCTGGCCGCCGGTCAGGATCGCGATGTCCTGCAGCATGGCCTTGCGACGGTCGCCGAAGCCGGGGGCCTTGACGGCAGCGATCTTCAGGCCGCCACGCAGCTTGTTGACGACGAGGGTGGCAAGCGCTTCGCCTTCCACGTCTTCGGCCACGATGATCAGCGGACGCTGCGACTGGATGACAGCCTCCAGCAGCGGAACCATCGGCTGCAGCGACGACAGTTTCTTCTCGTGCAGCAGGATGTAGGCGTCTTCCAGCTCGGCAATCATCTTGTCGGCGTTGGTGACGAAGTAGGGCGACAGGTAGCCGCGGTCGAACTGCATGCCTTCGACGACGGTGGTTTCCGTCTCAAGGCCCTTGTTCTCTTCGACGGTGATCACGCCCTCGTTGCCGACCTTCTGCATCGCTTCCGCGATCTGGCGGCCGATTTCGGCCTCGCCGTTGGCCGAGATGGTGCCGACCTGCGCAACTTCGGCGCTGTCCTTCACCGGACGGGCCATCGCCTTGATCGCCGCCACGACATTGGTGGTCGCGAGGTCGATGCCGCGCTTCAGGTCCATCGGGTTCAGGCCGGCGGCGACCGATTTCATGCCTTCCTTGATGATGGCTTGCGCCAGCACGGTCGCGGTGGTGGTGCCGTCACCGGCTTCGTCGTTGGTGCGGGAAGCGACTTCCTTCACCATCTGCGCGCCCATGTTCTCGAACTTGTCGGCCAGCTCGATCTCCTTGGCGACGGACACGCCGTCCTTGGTGATCGTCGGCGCGCCATAGCTCTTCTCGAGCACCACGTTGCGGCCCTTCGGGCCCAGCGTCGCCTTGACGGCGTTGGCCAGGATGTTGACGCCGCGCAGCATGCGCGCGCGCGCGTCTTCACTGAAACGGATTTCTTTCGCAGCCATTGTCGTAAAC
>NZ_JAEULO010000030.1 GCF_016793705.1 Tabrizicola sp. | reverse complement strand
CACAAGTAGTGAAGCTGACACCTACATCATCGGTCGGCAACCTCGCGGTCGCTCACCCTAGTAGGCCGATATGCTAGACGTTAGACGCCGATGCGCCCAAACCGCCCGCATATCCCTTCATTCATTCAGTTTTCAAAGAGCGCGGACACAAAACACGCAGCACACCAGAACTTCTGGCGTAACTGCCATCTTGCCTCCAGGATTTCGCGGCTTTCGTCACCGCTTCCGATCCATCCCGCCGCCGTTTCCGCCGCCGTTCCGTTTCGGTGAGGGGGCTTTTACGCACCCGCCCCGAGACCCGCAAGCGGAAAATGACGGAACGATGACGATTTTTTCCGCGACGGATGTTTCGCCTTTCTTTTCAAAAGGATGCCTGGCAGGACGGGTTGTCGCACCCTATAGCCTGCCGGCCTCGTGCGTCACCCTGCCCCCGGCAATCGTCAGCGCGATTCCCGTTCGGCCGATCTCCTCGGCCGGAATCGCCTCGATATCCCCGTCGATCAGCACCAGGTCGGCGGCCATCCCCTTGCGCAGCACCCCGGTCAGTCCCTCCATTTGGGCGGCCCATGCCCCGCCTGCCGTATAGGCGCGCAGCACCTGCATCAGCCCCACCCGCTCATCCTGGCAGCCCTCGTAAGGCACCCGGGTCAGCGCCGCCTGGATGCCGCGCATCACGCTCACATCCGTCACCGGCCAGTCGGAGGCGAAGGCCAGCGGCGCGCCATGGTCGGCCAGCGTCATCCACAGATAGGCATCCCGCCAGCGGTCGCGGTGGAAGACATGGCTCATCGTCGACATCGGGAAATCCATCGCCCCCGGCGGATGCGGCGGCTGCACGCTGGCGGTGATGCCCAGCGCGCCAAGCCGGGGCAGGTCGGCCCGGTCGATCAGCTCGATATGCTCGATCCGGTGCCGCAGGTCGGGCCGCCCGGCCGCCTCGTAGCCGTCGATGGTCTGGCGCACCGCCCCGTCGCCGATGGCATGGACCGCGATCTGCAGGTCCCGGCGCGAGATCTCGCGGCAGATCGCCTTGAACCGCTCGGCCTCGAAGAGCGGCGCGCCCCATTCCGTGGTGCCGGGATAGTCCTGCAGCATATAGGCGGTGCGGCTGTCGACCACCCCGTCCATGAACATCTTCACGAAACCGCTGGTCACCCAGTCGCCCCGGAACTCCGCCGCCATCGCGCTGGCGCGGTCCAGCTCGGACAAGTCCATGTGCGGCTTGAAATGGAAGGGCACCTTGACCCGCGCGGTCAGCCGCCCCTCGGCCTCCATCTCCTTGAGAAGCACGCAGGTATAGCGGTTGCCGTCCATGTTCACCATGCTGGTGATCCCGTGCGCCGCGCAATGCTGAAGGCCCGCCGCCACCTTCGCCTTGTCCTTCGCCCGCTGGCCTGCGTCGGGCCATGGCTCCGGCTCGCCCCCGGTCGCGATCCCCAGTTGCAGGTGCAGATCGCCGGTCAGCGCCAGCACCGGGCTGAACGCCTCGAACTCCAGAAGCTCCCCCGTCGCCGTCCCGTCCGCCGCCATCACCACAACATGACCGGGCGGCATGGCGGCTCCGTGCAGGATCCCCGCCGCCCGCAGCGCCGCCGTGTTGGCCCAGACCGTGTGATGGTCGGGCGACATCATCGCGATCGGCCGGTCGCCGAGCACCCGGTCCAGATCGGCCCTTGTCACCGGGGCCTCCAGAATCTCATAGGCTGCGCCCTGTGCCATCAGCAGGGGCAGGTCCGGGTTTTCCAGCGCATAGGCCCGGAAGGCCCGCGCCAGATCGTCGAAGCCCTGAACGCCTCCCAGCTGCAACTGCGACAGCTCGTTCCCGCCCAGCACCAGATGCAGGTGGCTCTCCACGAACCCGGGCAACAGCGTCCGCCCCCCGGCATCGACCATACGCGTTTCCGGCCCGGCCAGCGCCTCCACCTCCGCGCTGCCCCCGACCGCCAGGATACGCCCGGCCGCAATCGCCACCGCCTCGGCCCTGGGATTGCCTTCGTCCATCGTCAGGACTTTCGCATTGGTGATGATGATCTCGGCAAGTGGCATTTTCTGTCTCCAAATATCCCGGGGGTCAGGGGGCTGGCCCCCGGTCCGCCCTCAGCCCCGCGCGACCCGCTCGGCCATGACGCAGAGCATCTCGAACATCAGCGAAATCCCCAGCCAGGCCGTGCCGCCGCTCGCGTCGAAGGGCGGCGAGACCTCGACCAGATCCGCCCCGACAACGTCCAGCCCGCGCAAGCCCCGCGCCACCTGCAAGGCCTGCCACGATGTCGGCCCGCCGACCTCGGGCGTCCCGGTCCCCGGCGCGAAGGTCGGGTCGACGAAGTCGATGTCGTAGGTCACGTAAGTTGGCCCCGCCCCCACGATCTCCCGCGCCTCGGCCATCACCTCCTCGGCCCCGCGCGCGTGGAACTCGGCGATCGGGATGATGCGGATGCCGTTCGCTTCCGCGAAGTCCCAGTCCTCGCGACCATAGGCCGTGCCCCTTATGCCGATCAGGCAATAGCGCTTCGGGTCGATCAACCCCTCCTCCACCGCCCGGCGGAACGGGGTGCCGTGGTTGTAGCGCGAGGTGCCGAAATAGACGTCGTTCAGGTCGGTATGGCTGTCGAACTGGATCATCCCCACCGGACGCGCCTTCGCCACCGCCCGCAGGATGGGAAGTGAGCAGAGATGGTCCCCGCCCCCGGTCAGCGGCCGGATCCCCGCCGCCACGACACGGTCATAGAACGCCTCCATCCGCGCCATCGAGTCCATCAGGTCGCCAGGATTCGGCGCCACATCCCCCAGGTCGGCACAGCGCGCGAGGTCGAACGGCGCCACCCAGGTCGCCCCGTTCACTGCCCGGATCATCGTCGACAGATCCCGCAACTGCCGCGGGCCGTGCCGGGGTCCCGGCCGGTTCGTCGTCCCCCCGTCCCAGGGCGCGCCGATCAACCCGATCTGCACCTCGGCAAAACGCGGATGGTCGAACGGAACGAAAGGCAGCCGCATGAAGGTGGGCACCCCCGCAAAGCGCGGCAGGTCGAAGCCCGAAACCGGCCGGAAGAACGTGTCCGCCATGAAAGACCCCCTGATTCCCGGCCCGATCTGACCACCCCGCGCCCGCCTTGTCAGCCCCGCTTGCGACATGCGTCACGGGGAAACCTGCCACCCGCCCAAAGCGCCCCTTGACCGGGCAACCGCTATCCTTCCTTATCAGGGCAACGCCTCGCCGAAGGCCCAGACCCAAGGCCCGATCCAAGGATTCCGACGATGTTCTCCAAGACCTCCGACCCGACCACCGCCCCCGCAGCGCCCTCGGTGCCGCGCCCCATGGCACCCGGCAGCAACTCCGCCCGCTCGGTGCTCGGGGCCGACCTCAAGATCACGGGCGAGATCACCTCCTCCGGCTCGGTCGAGGTCCTGGGCGAGATCGACGGCAACATCACCGCGAACGGGCTGATCATCGGGCAGGAGGGCCGGGTGAAGGGCTCGGTGAACGCCCATACGGTCGAGGTGAAGGGCAAGTTCGACGGCAAGGTCACCTGCGAAAGCTTCACCCTGCGCGCCTCGTCCGAGGTGAAGGCCGATGTCACCACCGCCGGCCTGATCATCGAAAGCGGCGCCCGGATCGAGGGGCGCTTCCTGAAACCGAAGGCCTAGCGCTTCGGCGGAATCGAATAGGTCAGGCTGGCGCGGGCGACCGGATCAGCCATGCCTTCGCTGAACACCATCACATCCCCCACCGCGAGGCTCCGGCCAAGCTTCAGCACCCGCGCCTCGCCCAGAAGGTCGCGGCCCGCTGCCGGTTTCCGCATGAAGTCCACCGCGCAGCTGGTCGTCACCGTCAGCGCCACCGGGCCGATCCGCGACAGGATCGCCAGATACATCGCCACGTCGACCAGACCAAAGATCGACGGCCCGCTGACCGTGCCGCCCGGGCGCAGATGCCGCTCCGCCACTTTCAGCCGCAAGGTCACGCCCCCGGCATCGGCCCGCTCGACCGCAAACTCCTCCGCCACCTGCCCGAAGTCGCGGCGCAGGAACGCCATCAGTTCCGCTGCGTCCATCACCAGTGTCATCCCGCTTTCCCTTGCCCCGCCCTCTCCCTAGACTGACCGCAGGCCAGAGGGGGATGCAATGACGGAAGCCTTGATCCGACGCGACGTCAGGGACGGGATCGCCACCGTTACCCTTGCCTCCCCCGGCACACTGAACTCCCTGTCCAGCCGAATGCTGGACGCGCTGGCCGAAGCCTTCACAGCCATCGCCGCAGACGACAGCATCCGCGTGGCGATCCTCGCCGCTGAAGGCAGGGCCTTCTCCGCCGGGCACGACCTGAAGGAAATGCAGTCCTACCGCAGCGCCCCTGACGGCGGTCAGGCGCAGTTCCAGGCCCTCTTCGACCGCTGCGCCCAGGTCATGCAGGCCATCGCCGCCCTGCCCCAGCCCGTCATCGCCCAGGTGCAAGGCGTCGCCACCGCCGCCGGTTGCCAGCTCGCCTGCTCCTGCGACCTGATCGTCGCCTCCGAGACCGCCCGCTTCGGCGTCAACGGCATCAATCTAGGCCTCTTCTGCTCCACCCCCGCCGTCGCCCTCTCGCGCCGCCTTGCCCCAGGGCTTGCCTTCGAGCTGCTGACCACCGGAGACTTCCTTCCCGCCCCCCGCGCCCATGCCCTTGGCGTGGTGAACCGCCTCGCCCCGCCCGACCAGCTGGTCGAGGACACCCTGACCCTCGCGCGCTCCATCGCCACCAAGGACCCCGCCGCGATCCGCATCGGCAAACGCGCCTTCCGTGACCAGATCACCCAGCCCCTGCCGCAGGCCTATGCCACCGCAGGCACCGCGATGGTGGAAAACGCCCTCCTCCCCGCAACGGATGAAGGCATCCAGCGTTTCATCGACCGCCGGTAGGTCGCAACCCTCCCCACCACCCGTAGGTCGGGGCGCGCCCCGACTCCCCCTACCCCAACCCGTAGGTCGGGCTTCACCCCGACTCCCCCTCGCGTCCCCGCCCCGCCAGCAACACCACCATCAACCCCATCCCGGCCAGCGCCAGCCCCAGGCAGACCGCATAGACCAGCCCCGGCCCGCCCAGCGCCAGCAGCCCCGCCCCCACCGACGGCGCCGCCGCCGAGGCGAGGATCGGCGCCACTGCCGCCGCACCCGAGATCGCCCCGAACCCCTGCCGCCCCAGCACCTCGGCAATCAGCACCGGCCGCAGGATGGAGGTCAGCCCGATCCCCGCCCCCTGCGCCAGCGCGAAGGCGAAGATCAGCCACGGTGCGATCCCGGCCAGCCACAGAAGTGCCCCCGCCAGCACCGCACCGCTCAGCGATACCAGCACCGCCTGCGCGGTCGTCACCCGTGCCCCCGCGGCCAAGAGGATCAGCCGTCCCGCGACCTGGGCAGGCCCGATGCAGGCCGCCGCCAGCGCGGCCAGCCCCGGCTCCGCCCCCCGGTCGGCAAACAGGACCAGCGCGTAGGTGATGAGGATCCCGTGGTTCAGGTACACCGCCCCGAAGCCCGCCGCGATGATCCAGAAGGCGGGCTTCCGCAGCGCCGCCCGCACCACGCCCGGCGGCGTTGGCGGCACCACGAGCCCCGCCCTCTCCCGTCGCCGCAACTGGCGCACCGCCACCGCGTTCAGCGGCATCGCCAGCGCCACCAGCCCCGCAAAGGCCACCAGCGCCCCCTGCCCGCCGAAGCTGCGCCCCAGCCAATGCCCCAGCGGAAAGGCCAGCGTCCCGGCAAAGCCCGCGACCAGCGTCACCCGAGTGATCGCTCCTCGCGCGCCCTGGCCGAGCCGCCGGGTCAGGAAAGCGAAACAGGTTTCGTAAAGCATCCCCGACTGTGCCACGCCGATCAGCGCCCACAGCGCCAGCCATCCGGCAAGCGACCCCACAAGCCCCAACCCCGCCACGCCCAAAGCGGCCAGCCCCGGCAGCCAGACCAGCATCTCGCCGCCCAGGCCCCGGTCGACCAGCCGCCCGGTGAAGGGCGTCAGCCCCGCCATGATCAGGAAGGCCAGCGTCGGCCCCAGCGCCAGCGCGCCCTTGCTCCAGCCGGTCGCCGCCTCAAGGTCCGGCAACAATGCCGGGAAGGAATAGTAGCAGCCCCCATAGATCAGCGTCTGACCCAAGGCCAGAAGCCACACCGCCGACCCGCCCCCGTCTGACGCCCGCGCGCCTGTCACTCTTCGCCCGCCCTTCGCCCGTCCCGTGTGCCCTGACTGCACCGCCGCGCAGGCGCTCGCAACCCCATGCGCGCTTGCCGCCCGATCCTCCCGCCCCTAAGCCTTCGGAAAGCCCCGCCCGAAAGCTGCGCAATGCCCTTCCCCGCCCTCGACGGCCTTTTCTACCGGATCGTCCCGCAGGCCCGCGCGGCCAAGGCTCTCGCCCCGGCTATCAGCCCCGAGGGCCGCTTCCACCACGACGCCCAGCCGAGCCTCTACCTCTCCTCGCGCCCCGACTGGGCCTGCCACGCCATCGCGCCCTACGTCCGTGCCACCGACCCGCCCCGCGTCATCTGCGAATTGCACCTGACCGGCGCCAGGGTCCTCGACCTGCGCAACGCCGCACACTGCGCCGCCTGGAACATCGACCCGGCGCTCGCCGCTATCCCCTGGCTCCCCGAGCGCGCCCAGGGCCTTCCCGCCTCGACCTGGGAGGTTTCCGATCGCGCCCGCACCTCCGGGGCCGACGGCATGATCTACACCGCCCGCTCCGAGCCTTCCCGCTGGCACCTCGTCCTCTTCCGCTGGCCGGGCGCGAGCCTCACGGGCCGGGTCCTGCCCTATCCGCCTTGACCTCCTCGCGCGCCTTCGGCTTCTCGTCGGGTGCGCGCCAGCGAGGAGTGACGAAGTCAGACGACGAGCGCCCTCCGAGGCGCAGACCTTAAGATTCCCCTAACGTCCGCGATCAAGTCCCTGTTTTCAAAGGGAAAGCAGCGAATGTCCACCGTGGACAGCCTTGCCTCACACCCCGTAGATCGCCCCGAACTTGGCCTCCAGATAGTCGAGAAGCGGCCCCTCCGAGGGCTCGAACCCGCAGGCCCGCCGCACCACATCCCGCGGCTCATACAAGCCGCCATGCCGCTGCAGCCGCTCCCGCAGCCACCCCGTCGCCGCCGTGACGTCGCCGTCGGCCATCTGCCCGTCCAGCCCCGGCAGATCCCCCCGCAGGGCCTTCACCAGACAGCCCGCATAGACGTTCCCCAGCGTGTAGGTCGGGAAATAGCCGAAGAGCCCGCAGGACCAGTGTACATCCTGCAGCATCCCGTTCGACGGCTTGTCCACCGCCACCCCGAAATCCGCCCGGAACCTTTCGTTCCACGCCGCTTCCAGATCGGCGACGTCCAGCTCGCCCCGGATCAGCGCCCGCTCCAGATCGAAGCGCATCATGATGTGGAGGTTGTAGTGGACCTCGTCGGCCTCGGTGCGGATATAGCCCGGATGCACCCGGTTCACCGCCCGGTAGAAGCCTTCCGCATCCGCGATCCCGAACGCCCCGAACACCTCCCGCATCCGCCCGAAAAGCCAGCCGGTAAACGCCCGGCTCCGCCCCAGCTGGTTCTCATAGGACCGACTCTGGCTCTCATGCACCCCCATCGACACGCCCTGCCCGACCGGCGTCAGCGCGTAGGCCGCGTCGATCCCCTGCTCATAGGCCGCATGACCGACCTCGTGGATCGTGGAATAGAAGCAGTTGAACGGGTCCGTCTCGCTGACCCGCGTGGTGATCCGCACGTCATGGCCGGAGCCCGAGGAGAACGGATGCACCGCCAGATCCACCCGCCCCCGGCTCCAGTCATAGCCGAAGACCGTCGCCAGCTCACGCGACAGCGCCAGCTGCGCCTCGGCCGGAAAGACCCCGACCACCCCCTTCGGAGCCGCTGCCCCCAGCACCTTCTCGCGCAAGCGCACCAGCCGGGGCCGCATCGCATCGAACATCGCCGCAATCGCCGCCCCGGTCATCCCCGGCTCGTAGTCGTCGACCAGCGCATCATAGGGGTCGCCCCCCGCCGCCAGTGCCGCGCCCTCCTGCCGCTTCAGCTCCACCACGCGGCGCAGCGTCGGCAGGAACCCCGCCACGTCCTCCTTTGCCCGGTGCTCGGCCCAGACCCCCTGCGCCAGCGACATCACCGTCGCGATCTCCTCGGCCAGTTTCGCGGGCACCTTCATGGTCCGCGCATGGCTGCGCCGGATCAGCCGCAACTGCGCCTCGCCCGCGGCATCCGGGGCCTTGGCCGCCTTCAGCCAGCCGTCAAGCCGGGGATCGGTCCGCCGCGAATGCAGCACACCCTCCAGCGCGCCGATCTCCTCGGCCCGCTGTCCGGCCGCGCCTTCCGGCATCACCGTCTCCTGATCCCAGCCCAGCCGTCCCCCGACCTGTGCCAGGGCCTCGGTCTGACGCTGGAACGCCATCAATTCGTCAAACGCGCTCATGCCGTGCCTTCCCGGATCGATCCCGCCACGGGGTATTGAGACAAGTGCCGCGCCCGCAGGATCAGCACCCACAGGATCACCGCGCCGATCTGGTGGGTGATCGCGACATGGACATGCGCAGCCGTTAGGACGGTCGCGATGCCAAGAGCCATCTGCACCGCCAGCATCGCCATCACCGCATGGAACGCCGCCCGCGTCGCCTGGTAGGTTGACTTGCGCCCCCTGAGCCAGACCACGACGCCGAAGATGAACAGGAGATAGCCCGAAATCCGATGGATGAACTGCACGAGGCCCGGGTTCTCGAAGAACGCATGCCACATCGACAGCGTCCCGCCCTGCCCGTCTGGCACATAGAACGCATCGGCCGGGAAGAATTCGCCGTTCATCAAGGGCCAGGTCGGGAAGGCGCGACCCGCGTCGATCCCCGCCACCAGCGCGCCCAGCAGCACTTGCAGAAAGGCGAAATGCATCAACCCGGTGGAAAGCGAGAACAGCTTCGCCTCCCGTCCCCGCCGGGCGGTCATCAGCTCGGCCTCGGACCGGCCCAGCAGGAAGACATACCAGGCCAGCACACCGAGGATGATAAAGGCCAGTCCCAGATGCAAGGCAAGGCGATACGACGCCACGTCCAGCATCGCCCCCGACAGGCCGGAGGACACCATCCACCAGCCCACAGCGCCTTGCAGCCCGCCCAGAAGCCCCGGCACCACCAGTCGCCCCGTCCAGCCCGGCGGGATCTGCCGCATCACCGCGAAGCCGACGAAACCGACAAACCAGACCAGCCCGATCAACCGCCCAAGCTGCCGGTGCCCCCATTCCCACCAGTAGATCGCCTTGAAGGCCTCCAGCGTCATCCCCTTGTTCTGCAACTGGTATTCCGGGATCGCCTGGTATTTCGCAAACTCCGCCTGCCATGATGCCTCGTCCATCGGCGGCAAGGCCCCCGTGACCGGCTTCCACTCGGTGATCGACAACCCGCTGTCAGTCAGCCGCGTCAGCCCGCCCACGACGATCATCGCCACCACCAGCAGAAACAGCGCCGCCAGCCAAAGCCGGATGCCAGCCCGTGCGCCCTTCGGCCGGGCGTCGATCCCCCCGCCCGTCGGCGAAACGGGAACCCTCTCCCCCGCGCCCACCTCTTCGAAAATGCTGCGCTTCGTGGCCATCCGCTCACCCCTTCGCTTCGCGCCGGACACTAGGCCCGCCCACCCCGGCCTTCAAGGCCCTGCGACGGAACGCTCCTCGTCTCCTCCGTCGCTCGTCGCTGACACCCCCGCGACGAGAAGCCGAAGGCGCACGAGGAGCATCGCTTGAGCATCCGCCCCGCTTCCTATATCCCCGCCCCTCAACCACCGCCGAAAGCAAGCCCGATGAAATTCCTCGACCTCGCCAAAGTCTACATCCGCTCCGGCGGCGGCGGGGCCGGCTGCGTCTCGTTCCGCCGCGAGAAGTTCATCGAATTCGGCGGGCCGGACGGCGGCGATGGCGGCCACGGTGGCAGCGTCTGGGCCGAGGCGGTCGAAGGGTTGAACACCCTGATCGACTACCGCTACCAGCAACATTTCTTCGCCAAGTCCGGCCAGCCCGGCATGGGCAACCAGAAGACCGGCAAGTCGGGCGACGACATCACGCTCAAGGTCCCGCTCGGCACCGAAATCCTCGACGAGGACGAGGAGACCGTTCTCGCCGACCTGACCGAACCCGGCCAGCGGGTCTGCCTCGCCGAAGGTGGCAACGGCGGCTGGGGCAACCTGCGCTTCAAATCCTCGACCAACCGCGCGCCCGCCCGCGCCAACCCGGGGCAAGAGGGCATCGAGCGCACCATCTGGCTGCGCCTGAAACTGATCGCCGATGCGGGCCTCGTCGGCCTGCCGAACGCCGGGAAGTCGACCTTCCTCGCCGCCGTCTCGAATGCGCGACCGAAGATCGCCGACTACCCGTTCACGACGCTGGTCCCGAACTTGGGCGTCGTCGGCATCGACGGGCACGAGTTCGTCATGGCCGACATCCCCGGCCTGATCGAGGGCGCTTCCGAGGGCCGGGGTCTTGGTATCCAGTTCCTTGCGCACGTCGAACGCTGCAAGGTCCTGCTCCATCTGGTCGATGGAACCTCGTCGACAATCACGAAGGATTTCAAGACCATCGTGACCGAGCTTGAAGCATATTCTGAAGTTCTCGGCGACAAACCCCGCATTGTCGCGCTGAACAAGACCGACGCGATGGATGCCAAGCAGGTCAGCGACCGCCGCCGCGCGCTGGAGAAGGCGTCGGGCGGCCCGGTCCATGTCATTTCCGGTGTCTCCGGCAAGGGCTTGCCGGAGGTCCTTCGCGCGCTCTACGCCACCATCACCGCCGCCGCTCCTGTCGAGGAGTCAGCCCCGTGGCAACCCTGAATACGGGCCTGACCGAAACCCGCCACGCCCCCGATATCCGCAAGGCGAAGCGGCTGGTCGTCAAGATCGGCTCCGCCCTCCTCGTCGACCGCAGCACCGGCCTCAAGCAAAACTGGCTCTCCGCCCTCGCCCTCGACGTGGCCGAGGCGAAGACGCGGGGCACCGACGTCGTCCTCGTCTCCTCCGGCTCCATCGCTTTGGGCCGCAAGGTGCTGAACCTCGGCGATGGCGTCCTCACGCTCGAACAATCGCAAGCCGCGGCCGCCGTCGGACAAATCCGCCTCGCCCGCGCCTATGAGGAAGTCCTCGCCCCCCACGGCATCACCACCGCGCAGATTCTGGTGACGCTGGAGGATACCGAGGACCGCCGCCGCTACCTGAACTCCCGTGCGACGATGGAGACGCTCCTCGGCCTCGGCGTCGTGCCCATCGTGAACGAGAACGACACGGTGGCCACCGACGAAATCCGCTTCGGCGACAACGACCGGCTGGCCGCCCAGATCGCCGTGACGGCGGGGGCGGACCAGCTGATCCTGCTCAGTGACGTCGACGGCTTCTACACCGCCAACCCGAAGGAAGACCCCGCCGCCACCCGTTTCGACGTGGTCGACCAGATCACGCCCCAGATCGAGGCAATGGCGGGCGACCCGATCAGCGGGCTGTCCAAAGGGGGCATGAAGACCAAGCTTCTGGCTGCCAAGACCGCCGTCGCGGGCGGCTGCGCCATGGCGATCATGGAGGGCTCGACCCTCCGCCCGCTGAAAGCGCTGGCCGAGGGCGCGACGCGCACCTGGTTCGTCCCCTCCGCCGACCCGCATCTGGCCCGCAAGCGCTGGATCAATGCGATGAAGCCGAAGGGCGAGCTGGTGCTGGACGCGGGCGCGGTGACGGCCTTGCGCGCGGGGAAAAGCCTGCTGCCAGCCGGGGTCACGAAAGTGAGCGGCAGCTTCGGCAGGGGCGAGCCGGTGGCGATCCTCAGCCCCGAAGGCGCGGTTCTCGGCAAGGGCCTCGTGCGCTATACTTCGGCGGAGGCCCGCAAGATCGCGGGGCACAGGTCCAGCGAGATCGAGGCGATCCTCGGCTACCAGGGCCGCGCGGCGCTGGTGCACCGGGACGACATGGTGGTCTAGGGAACCCAAATTCCTTAAGTAAGGAATTTGACAAAATTCTTACTCAAGAATTTTGGCCCCCGGACGGAAACGGAGCGAGAGACATGGACGGCCAGTTCACCGACCTGATGACCGAGATCGGCCGCAAGGCCCGTGCTGCGGCGGCCGACCTCGCCTGTGCCTCCTCGGAGCGGAAAGCCGCCGCCCTCATCTCCGCCGCCGATGCCGTCTGGCGCCGCCGGCAGGAAATCCTCGACGCAAACGTGCTCGACCTCGACGCAGCCGAGGCGAAGGGCCTGGCCTCGGCCATGCTCGACCGCCTGCGCCTGGACGAGAACCGCCTGCGCGGCATCGTCGATGCGCTGCGCCTCATCGCCGAGCAGAAAGACCCCGTGGGCCGCGTCCTCGCCGAATGGGATCGCCCGAATGGCCTTCACATCCAGCGCGTCGCCATCCCCTTGGGCGTCGTCGGCGTGATCTACGAATCCCGCCCCAACGTCACCGCCGACGCGGGCGCGCTCTGCCTCAAATCCGGCAATGCCGTCATCCTGCGTGGCGGGTCGGAAAGCTTCGAGACCTCGGAAGCCATCCATTCCTGCATGGTCGAGGGCCTCAAGTCCGCCAACCTTCCCGAAACCGCGATCCAGTTCATCCCGACCCGCGACCGCGAGATGGTCACGGCCATGCTCCAGGCCACCGACCATATCGACGTGATCGTCCCGCGGGGGGGCAAGGGCCTCGTCGGCCTCGTGCAAAAGGAGGCCCGGGTTCCGGTCTTCGCCCACCTCGAAGGCATCTGCCACCTCTACGCCGACCGCGACGCCGACCTGGAGAAAGCCCGCCGCGTGGTCCTGAACGCCAAGACCCGCCGCACCGGCGTCTGCGGCGCGGCGGAATGCTTGCTGATCGACTGGCAGTTCTACACGAAACACGGGGGCGTCCTGATCGAGGACCTGCTGAAGGCGGGCGTCGAAGTCCGCACCGAGGGCGAGCTTCTGAAGATTCCCGGCACCAAGCGCGCCGCGCCCGAGGATTTCGGCCACGAATTCCTCGACATGATCATCGCGGCAAAGCTCGTGGACGGCGTGGATCAGGCCATCGCCCATATTCGCAAGTACGGCTCCAGCCATACCGAAGCGATCCTGACCGAGAACGACGCCACTGCCGAACGCTTCTTCCAGCGCCTCGACAGCGCGATCCTGATGCGCAACGCCTCGACCCAGTTCGCCGACGGCGGCGAGTTCGGCATGGGCGCGGAAATCGGCATCGCCACCGGCAAGATGCACGCCCGCGGCCCCGTGGGGGCCGAACAGCTGTGCAGCTTCAAATATCTGGTGACGGGCGACGGGACGGTGCGGCCCTGACGATCAGAACGTCAGCCGGATCGTCGTCTCGCCGATCTCGGTGATCAGCCGCCGCCCCTGCCGGGCCAGTTCATCCGGGACCAGCGCGAAATGCACCTGGTTCGCCCCGATCTCGGCGGGCGCGCGCGGTTCGGTCAGCACTTCCCACAGGCCTGCGTCCACCTTCAGCCGCGGTGCCTCGGCCAGCACCTGCCAGCCCGCTTCGCCCCGCGTCACACTGACCTTGCCGCCATAGGCCAGCGCGCTTTCCAGGCATTGCAGCAGCAGGAATACCAGCCGCACCTCGCGGCGCGACAGGTCGGCCGGGCTCGTCCAGCCATAGCCCACCCGCCCCGCGCGCGAGAGGTCGCCCAGGATCGACGCCACCTCCGACCGCGCGATGCGCTGGTCGCCCGACGCCTGGCCAAAGCAGATGCGGAAGAAGCGGATGCGCGCATTCGCATTCGCCACGCTTTCCGAGATCAGCGTCATCTCGGGCCGCGGCCCGCCCGGTTCCATCGCCAGCAGTTCCACTCCGTTGCCTATCGCCCCGATCGGGCTGATAAGATCATGACAAATGCGCGAGGCGATCAGGGCGGCGAGGTCGGGCTTGTCTTGCATCTTCGAACCGGGGCAAAGGACGGGACATGGCGGCATTTCTGGAACCGGGCATGCTGGTGCGCCACCCGGATGAGCCGGACTGGGGTCTGGGTCAGGTACAGTCGAACATCGACAACAAGGTGACAGTGAACTTCGAACATGCCGGCAAGGTCGTGATCGACATGAAGCGCGTCTTCCTTCTGCCCGTTACGGGAACTGATCACCCATAGTGCGAATCCGCCGGCGAAACTCAACCGGGAATTGCTTCGCGGATGCCTGATCCGTCACACGGTTGCAATGCCGCCGACCCATGGCTAAGTCTGACCAGCCGGAGCCCAAGTCGAAGCGATGACCGTCGAAGAGTCCCCCTATCTCGTGCGGCTGGCGACCTCGTCGCAGGACCTGACCGCCGCGCAGGCCCTGCGCTACCAGGTCTTCGTCCGCGAACTGGGCGGTGACGGCCCGCTCGTCGACCATGCGCAGGGGCTGGAGCGCGATGCCTTCGACCCCGTCTTCGACCACCTGATCCTTGTCGACCGCCGGATCGACCCCGCCACCTGCGCCCATGTGATCGGCGCCTACCGCATCCTGCCCGGCGACCGCCGCGCCGCAGCGGGGCGGTTCTACTCCGAGACCGAGTTTGATCTCTCCCCCCTCCTCGCCTCGGGCCGCAAGCTTCTGGAGCTCGGCCGGTCCTGCGTCCATGCCGATCACCGCGGCGGCACGGCGATGTTCCACCTGTGGAACGGGCTGGCCGAATATGTTCTCGACCGGGGCATCGAAATCCTCTTCGGCGCCGCCAGCTTCCACGGTTCCGATAGTGCCGCCCTTGCCCAGCCGCTCTCCTATCTGCACCACAACCACCTCGCGCCCCCGGCGATGCGGGTCCGCGCCCTGCCCCCGCACCGGCAGGAGATGGACCTGATCCCCGCCGACCGTCTCGACCGCCGCGCCGCCATGGCCGCCACGCCCGCGCTGATCAAGGCCTATCTCCGCCTTGGAGGCTTCGTCGGCGATGGCGCCTGGATCGACCGCGATTTCAACACCACCGATGTCTGCCTGGTGATGGACACCGCCCAGATGTCCGCCCGCCACCGCGAATTCTACATCCGCAAGGCCGGGACATGACCGCCTGGCAGGATGTTCCCCCGCCGCCGCTGCGCGTCACGCCCCTCGGATGGCTGCGCGTCCTCTGGCGTGGCAGCCTGATCGGCGCGCTCACCTATGGCGGGCTGCTGGTCCTCCTCCTCGTCCGCCTCGTCGAATGGCCTCTCTTCGGCCAGGCCCGCCCGGTCACGCCGCATATCACCCGCTTCGTCTGCCGCACCGCGCTTCGCATCCTGCGCCTGCCGCTCTCTGTCCGGGGCCGCCCGATGACCCAGCCCGGCGCCATCGTCGCCAATCATTCCTCCTGGCTCGACATCTTCGTGCTGAATGCGGTCCAGACCATCTATTTCGTCGCCAAGGCCGAGGTCGCCGACTGGCCGATGATCGGCTGGCTCGCCCGCGCCACCGGCACCGTCTTCATCGCCCGCAAGGGGACCGAGGCGAAGAAGCAGCAGGACATCTTCGAATCCCGCCTTCAGGCCGGGCATCGCCTGCTCTTCTTCCCCGAAGGCACCAGCACGGATGCGATCCGCGTCCTGCCCTTCAAGTCCACCCTCTTCGAGGCTTTCTTCTCCCCCGCCCTCGAACGCTCCATGCATATCCAGCCCGTGACGGTCGTCTTCCACGCCCCGGAAGGCGAGGACCGCCGACACTATGGCTGGTGGGGCGACATGGATTTCGCGGGCCACCTCCTGAAGATGCTGGCCACCCCCCGCCAGGGTCGCGTCGAGGTAATCTTCCACCCGGAGGTTCCGGTCGATGCCTTCGAGAACCGCAAGATCCTGTCGCAGCACTGCGAGCGCGTCATCCGCACCGCCCATGTGACCGCCGCGTGAGGCGTGACCAAGCTCTCCCTGTCATCCCCGCGCAAGCGGGGACCCGGTTTAAGCCAGGTTGCAACCGTCTTTGGGTCCGCGCTTGCGCGGGGATGACAGTCGGGAACGGCCGCCCTCACGCCTGCCGCGGCACCTTCGCCAAAGGCCGCCCCTTCGCCAACTCGTCCACCAGCTTGTCGAGAATGCGGATCTCCTTCATCAGCGGATCGGCGATGGCCTCGATCCGCACCCCGCAGACCACGCCCCTGACCTGCTCCCGCGCGGGGTTCAGCGCCGGGGCCTCGTCGAAGAAGTGCTGCAAATCCACGCCCCCGGCCAGCACCGCCTCCAGGCTCGCCTGGTCATGGCCGGTCAGCCAGCACATCACCGCATCCAGTTCCGCCTTGCTGCGGCCCTTCTTCTCGACCTTGGAAAGCCAGGCCGGATAGACCTTCGCCACGCTCATCCCGAAGATGCGATGCGCCATCCCCGCCCCCCACTTAGGGTGGGTGCAAACCCACCATCCCTCACCGCAAACGGCGCAACAGCTCCAGCGACGGCTCCCCCGTCACCGGCAGCCCGAGGCTCGCCTGATAGGTGCTGATCGCCGCCTTCGTCTTCGCCCCGATCACCCCGTCCGAGCCTTCGGTATCGAATCCCTTGGCCGTCAGCAGCCGCTGCAACTCCTGCCGGTCGGCCTTGGTCATGCCGCTGGCATCCGGCCCGAAGCTCGCCTGCACCGCCCCGCGCCCCAGCAGCCGGTCCGACAGATGCCCGACCCCGATCGCGTAATTCTGCGCGTTGTTGTAGCGCAGGATCACCGCGAAATTCTGCGTCAGCAGGAAATAGGGCGCCCCGCCGCCATTGCCACCCGCGATGATCGACCCGCCCGCCAGCGCGCGCCCATCCGCCGACCGCACGCCCAGACCCTGCCACTCCGCCGCCGACTTGCCCTTGCCGCGCCCCAGAAGTCCGGCGTTGAAGCCTGCGGGCAGAACGACTTCCATCCCCCAGGGCAACCCGTGCGTCCAGCCCGACTTCGCCAGATAGGCCGCGGTCGAGGCCAGCGCATCCGTCGGGTCCTCCGACCAGATGTCGCGCCGCCCGTCGCCAGTGAAATCCACCGCATAGGCCAGATAGCTCGTCGGGATGAACTGGGTATGCCCCATCGCCCCCGCCCAGCTGCCGGTCATCGCGCCGGGAGACACGTCTCCCGCCTGCAAGATCTTCAGCGCCGCGACCAGCTGCCCCTCGAAGAACTCCGCCCGCCGCCCCTCATAGGCCAGGGTCGACAGCGCGCTGATGACCGGCACATTACCCCGCCGCGTTCCGAAGAAGCTCTCCAGCCCCCACACCGCCGCGACCACATTGCCCTCGACCCCGTAGCGTGTCTCGATGGCCTGCAAGGTGCCGCCATACTGCGCATATTTCTGGCGGCCCAGACTGACCCGCTCGTCCGAGGCGGCGATGTTCAGATAGTCCTCCAGCGTCCGGGTAAACTCGGTCTGGTTGCGGTCCTTCTCGATCACCTCGGGCAGGAAACCCGCCCCCCGGAAGGCCGCGTCGAGGGTGCCCTGCGAAATCCCGCGCGATCCCGCCCGGCCCTTGAACCCCGCGACCCAGGCATCCCATCCGGAATTCTGCACCGCCCGCGGCGCCGGGTCCGGCGCGCGGTAGCCCCCGCCTCCGGATCGGCCCGAGGACATGCAGCCCGAAAGCAAAGCCGCACCCCCGAGAAGAAGCGCCCCGCGTCGTGAAAATCCAACCGAAGAAATCGCCCGTGCCATGCCGCTGCCTGCCTGCTGCTCTTGTTATCCGGCGATGATAGCCATGGCCCGCCCGAAAGGCCAACCCTTGCAGCACTGCCTTGGCAATCCCGCGCCTGCCCATGCCTTTCATACTGGCCCAAATATCCTCCGGGGGTCCGGGGGTGGAAAACCCCCGGTCTGCCGCTGGCCAAAGGGCGTTAACCATCGGGTTAAGAAACCCTGAACAACCGCAAACAAATCTTTGATATTACTATATATTCCAGAAATGTCCACCGTGGGCAGCCCCGCTCAATCCCCCTGCTTCTTCAGCTTGAAGGCGATCTGCCGCAGCATCCCGTGGAAGGTCTGCACCTCGGCCCGGGTCAGCCCCAGCCGCCCCCACATATTCCGCAGGTTCCCCTTCATCCCCGCCACCTTGGTCTCGGGAAAGAAGAACCCCGCCGCCTCCAGCCGCTCCTCGAAATGGTCCCCCAGCCGGTCGACCTCCTCCCGGCTGGCAAAGTCGGTCCGGGCCAGTTCCATCACCGAAGCCGGAACCTCCGCCCCCTGACGCCGCCATTCATAGCCCAGCAAGAGCACGCACTGCCCCAGGTTCAGCGAAGGAAACTCCGGGTTCACCGGCACGGTCACGATCGCATTCGCCCGGACGATGTCCTCGTTCTCCAGCCCCGCCCGCTCCGGCCCGAAGAGGACGCCGACCCGCTTGCCCTCCGCCCCCAAGGCCCGCGCCATCTCCATCGCCCGCTCCGGGGTGACGACCTCCTTCACCAGCTCCCGCCCCCGCGCCGTGGTGGCGAAGACGAAGTCACAGTCTGCCACCGCCCCGCCAAGGTCGGCGAACAGCCCCGCCTGGTCCAGCACCCGCCCCGCGCCGGAGGCCATCGCCACCGCCTTCGGGTTCGGCCAGCCATCGCGCGGGCCCACCACCCGCATCCGCTCCAGCCCGAAGTTCAGCATCGCCCGGGCAGCGGCTCCGATGTTCTCGCCCATCTGCGGCCGGACCAGGATGAAGACGGGGGGGATCATGCGCGGCCTCGTTTCTCGGGGTGGCTGGCAGATAGATCAGCCGCCGCAGGCTGGCAAGCGCGGGCGGTAGCCAAGCCCATGAAACGCTGATAGACGGGCCGCCAGACCTGACCCGGAGCCCGAAATGGCCGCTGACGACCGCCCGCAGATCACGCTCATCACCCCGCCGACGTTCGACCCGGATACCTTTTCGGACCGGCTGGGCCTCGTGCTGGACGGGGTGGAGATCGCCTGCCTGCGCCTCTCGCTTGCCACCCGGGACGAGGACGTGCTGATGCGCGCTGCCGATGCCGCCCGCGAGGCGGCGCATGCCCGCGACGTGGCGGTGGTGATCGACAACCACCTGATCCTGGCCGAACGGCTGGGTCTCGACGGCGTCCACCTGACCGACGGGTCGCGCAACGTCAGGAAGGCCCGCAAGGACCTCGGCGCCGATGCGATCGTCGGCGCCTTCTGCGGCACCTCCAAGCATGACGGGATGACGGCGGGCGAGGCCGGTGCGGATTACGCCAGCTTCGGCCCCATCGGCGCAACCACGCTCGGCGACGGCAGCCGCGCGCCCTTCGAGCTGTTCGAATGGTGGTCCGAAGTGATCGAGGTCCCGATCATCGCCGAAGGTGCGCTGACCGCCGAACTGGTCGCCCGCTTCGGCCCCGTCACCGACTTCTTCGCCGTGGGCGAGGAAATCTGGGGCTCCGACGACCCGCTCGCCGCGCTGAAGACCCTGCTGGCGCCCTTGGGCTGATCGCTGGTCCAGAACCTCGCCACTCCTCGCGATGAGGATACGAAGTCGAACGAGGAGCGCTCACGAAGGCCGGGCCAGCCGGAAGATCTGACAGGGTGCCGGGACCTTCCTTCCGCGCGGGGGGTGATCCTCGATCGCAATGTCCTCGAACCCTCAGGCCGGCAGAAGCTTCACCGAGGCGGGATTGTCGAAGAAGACGCCCCCCGCAGCCCGGGAACGGCAAAGCGGTCGAAGAGGAAGGTCGTGAATGCCGCCACCGCCTCGCGGGCAAGTCCCCGACCGGCGGCTTCGGGCGTCAGCGTGTAGAATATCTCCGGCTCTGGATCGTCCGAGCCACCGATCCAGCGACGCCATTCCCCCGCTTCCTCGCTCGGCAGGCGAAAGCACAGACCGCCGCTCCAGGCCCAATCGGCCAGGAAAATCCCGGGCCTCTTCAAACGTCCAGCCGGGGCGGAGCAGGAACAGAATCCGCGCCACCTCGGCCTTGTCACCAGCGCGTGAAAGCGCGGCACGTCGTCCCCGGTCATCGCGCTCAGGATGAGGCGCGGCGTGAGAATCCAAGCTCCGACCATCAATCCAGCTTGCGGATATAGGTCCAGGTCGGAACATTGACCGCGCGCGCGACCGAGAAACTTTCGGCGTCGCCCAGATACTGGAAGCCCGCATTGGTCAGCACCCGCGCCGAGCCGGGATTGTCCTGAAACGCCTCGGCAAAAAGGGTGCAGCTCTTCTGCGGGTTGGCAGCGACGAGGGCGTTCACCGCCTCCGAGGCGATGCCGTGGTTCCAGAAGGCGGGCGCGACCCAGAAGGCGACTTCGGACTGGTTGCGGTCCATCATCCGGAGGCTGATCACACCCAGCACCTCGGGAAGACCCGACCTTGTGCCGTCCATGACCCAGATGTCCTCCTCCGACCCCGCAAGCATCGCTCTGGCGCAGAACGCCTCGGCCGCGCCGGGCGGAAGGGGATGCGGAATGGCCTGCGTCGCCTCGGCCACGCGCCTGTCGCCGGCGTAAAGCGCGAAGAGTCCGGCATCGGACTTGCGCACCGGGCGCAGGGCAAAGCGTTCGGTCGCAATCTCGACCGGGTTGGCGATCTTCTCCAGGATCATGGCTTCCTCCTCTGAAGCTCATGTGGGGACTGACGGGTAGCCCGTCAATCGCCCGAATGTTTGGCCCTTTCGCGGTGCAAGAGTGGCACCGCGAAAGAAATTCGCATGCGGCGGCTAGGTCATGCGCTTTCCACCCTCACGCCCGGTATCGTGCCCGCGTTTGCGCCAGGGCGCGTTCCGGTTCCAGTCGCCAGCCATGATCGTGCCGTAGGGCTGGATTTCGTCCACCACATCGGCCAGGCCGAACCGGGCCATCTGCGCCCGGACCGCAGCCGCCGACTTGTAGGCAGAGGGCAATTCGGACACGTCGATGTGGCCCGACCAGAAGCGCGCGTCGAGACCGGCGGTCTCGCGCGCGAACACTTCGACCTCGGAATAGGTGCCGAGCCGCCGCTTGTGCGCCGTGCGCGACAGGTTCCGCCCCGCCCCATGTGGCGCGAAGCCAAGGTTCCGGTCGGTCGCCCCGCCCCGGATCAGCAGCACAGGCTCGGCCATGTTCAAGGGAACGATCTGCACGCCGGAAGTGTCGGGCAGGAAATCCGCCGCCACCGGCGTCGCCCCCTTGGCATGGTAGAAGAAATCACCGCGCCGGAAGACGAAGTTGTGTTCGTTCCAGAACCGGTCCTTCGCCCTTGCCCCGGCAGCCACGACCACCGCCCGGTGGATGGCGTCGTGATTGGCCCTGGTCCAACGCCGGACAAGCTGCAACGCCTCCCAGTAGGCGAGGCCTTCCGGGCTGTCGGCGGGAATCCAGGCGTTGACCCTGGCGGTCGCGGGCGACAGGTTCCGACGGAAGCGCTCTGCCGCGACCATGCCAAGTTTGTAGAGCCCTGCCCCCGGCCCGCGCGAACCGTGGTGGCTGACAAGGCAGGTATGCCCGGTCGCGGCGGAACGGCCGACGAAGGCGAAGTGGTTGCCGTCGCCCTGGGTGCCCATGTGCTCGACCGCGGTCCGGAGGATGTTGTCGTCCTTCAGGAATCTGTTCGCCCTGAAGGCGTCCATCAACTCGGGCGAGACGGCGAACCGGTCCCCCTCTGCCCTGCCGCCGGGGCCGAAATGCGTGACCGCCTGGACCGCATCCAGCACGGACCTGGGATCGGCATCGCCAAGATCGGTCAGCATGACCGAGCAGCAGATGTCGGCGGAATGCATCCCCGGATGGATCGCGCCTTCGGTCATCACCACGCCGCCCACCGGAATGCCGCCGACCGCGCCTGCCGGACAGGCATCCGGCATCACCGCACCGGCACGGACAGTGGGGGTGCGCATCAGCGCGTCCATCGTCTCGATCACATTGCCGAGGTTCGCGACCTCGGCCTCATCCTCGGCTTCCAGGTTCAGCGCATAGGCGGGCGCCCTCTGCAACGGCAACTGCGGCGCGGGCTTGCTGGCGGCGACGAAGGCCCGCAGCGCGTCGCCTTCCAGCCCCGCCTGCCGGACATGCGCCAGCACGGCGCCGAGCGCAGCACCCGGCGGAAAACCAAGATCGATCAAATCCTTGCCAGTGACGGTCATTTCCTTGTCCAAACACGTCTGACTGTGGCGCCCGGATTGTCCCGGGCCTTGAAGACCGGTCCGAAAACGAGAAAGGGGACCGGCCCTTCGGCCGATCCCCCCTTACACTCCGAATGTGAAGGTTCGGCTTACTCGGCTGCCTCCGCGACCGGGAGAACGGAGATGAAGGTGCGGCCCTTCAGCCCCTTCTTGAAGCTCACCCGGCCTTCCACCGTCGCGAAGATGGTATGGTCGGTGCCCATGCCCACGCCTTCGCCGGGGAACCACTGGGTTCCGCGCTGGCGGCAGATGATGTTGCCCGGAATGGCATGCTGGCCACCGAACAGTTTCACGCCCAGGCGACGACCGCCCGAGTCGCGGCCGTTGCGGGACGAACCGCCTGCTTTCTTGTGTGCCATGGGATGTTACTCCTTCGCTTCGGCGGCCTTGGCGGCGCGCTTCGGTTTCTCTGCGGCAGCCGGTTTCGCACCCGGTGCCTCATGCGCGGCGCGGCGCGCGGCAACGGTGCCCATCGCTGCCTTCACGCCCGACTTGTCGGCACCCTTCTCCAGCACTTCGGTCACGCGGACCAGCGTCAGGTGCTGGCGGTGGCCCTTGGTGCGCTGGCTGGAATGCTTCCGGCGGCGCTTGACGTAGTGGATGGTCTTCTCGCCCTTGATCTGGTCGATGACCTCGGCCTGCACGGCCGCGCCCTTGACCAGCGGCGCACCGATCGTGGTGCCGACCATCAGGATGTCGTTGAACTGGATCTTGTCACCGGCCACGGCATCGAGCTTTTCAACGCGCAGCACGTCACCCGCCTGCACCTTGTACTGCTTGCCGCCGGTCTTGAGGACCGCAAACATGGTCTTTCCTTCCATCGCTCCGCGCCCTGTGGCCCCCGCTCGGGTGTTTTCGGGTTTCCCCGCCTCGGACAGCGCGCCCCTTGGGGCGTCATGAATAAAGAGACCCGGGCCGAGTGTCGCCACTCGCCGGGATGCGCGCTTATGCGGCGAAGCCCGGCCAGTGTCAAGCGGGGTGTCAAGCGGGCGGGATCAGATGTCGCGCCCCTGCATCGCCGTTCCCGCCGCACGTCCAAGCTTCAGCGAAACATCGCGGAAAACCGTGTCGAAGGCCGCGAACAGCGCCGCGTTCAGCCGCTGCCCGGCGGGGCTTTCCCAGAACCGGATGTAGCTCTCCAGTTCCGCCTCGGTGAGCGGGGAATAGGCGAGGCCGAGGTAGGAATAGAGCCAGGTCGAAGTGTCGGCGCGGATCTGCTCCTCCTGCCCCCAGACATCCGACAGGATCTGGTCATCCGGCACCGCGCCATAGGCCCCGGTTTCGGCCATGCCGGTCATGAAAGCGAGGTTGCCCGACAGCGCCCCGGCAACGTTCATCTCCAAAAGGTCCGCCGCCTCGATCATCCGGCGCAGCTGGGCCACCCTGGGGTCACGCGCCGCGGCGGCATCATCGGCGGCCACCTGTGCGGCCTCTTCCGCGGCGGTGTCGAGGAAGGCGCGCCGCGCCTCGATCTCCAGCGCCAGGATGCGCTGACCGAGGTCGGAGGCGAAGAAGGCAGTGATCTCCGCCAGCGCCTCGGGGTCCTCCCCCAGGGCCTGCTCAAGCGCCGCGCCGAAGTCGCCCCGCAGGCGCGCGACGTCATAGATGCGCGACACCTCGGCGTCCCAACCCGCCCCGCCACCCGAGGGGAACATATCGGTCTTCAGCGTCCCGCCATGCGCCAGCCCCTCCTCACGCAGGACCTGGAACAGCGCGTCGAGTTGCAGGACCTCGACCAACTGGTCGACCGAGGCCTCGGCAGCGGGCGGTTCGGCACTGGTCTCGGCCAGGGCGGGCGGCGCGATGGCAAGCAGCAGGGCCAGGGCAAGGCGCGGCAGGGTCATGGTCAGGCCTTCCGGAAAGCGGTGCCTCCGAGAGGTAGCCGTTCAGGGCCCCCTTGCCAAGCCGGGGCCCATGCAACTGACCGTGAGGCCCTCGCGGGCCGGCGCCCGGATTTCCACCGATTTCCCCTTGCGCATCACCCGAGGCCCGGCTATCCACCCGCCACATAGACGACCCCTGAAGCGCGGAGAGGTGACGGAGTGGTCGATCGTGGCGGTCTCGAAAACCGTTGTAGGTTTGCGCCTACCGTGGGTTCGAATCCCACCCTCTCCGCCACTTACCCCTGCGAAAGCGTACTCCAGACTTGGCTGGCGCCGGATTTTTCCGTTGTTTTCGAGGGTTATGCGGGTGGGGCTGAGCACTGGCCCTGCCGCGAGTTGCCTCGAAAGCGGTCTCTCAGGGGCGGTATTCTCCGGGGCTGTGAACCGCTTCGCATCCGGTGCACAGCACCAAAACCCTGAAACGCATCCATTTTTTCAAGCTGCACCCGCTTGATAGTTGTGTTTTCCTTTCGCCTTGCGAGCGCACCTGAAATGCAAATGCCTGGCGACCTCCTCAGCGGTTTACTCAACAGGATCTGTCTTTTGAGCCCGGCGGAAGATTTCACTGGCGAGGTGCTCGTGCGCCGCGGCGCGGAACTGCTTGTCCGTCATCACACGAGAGAAAATTTCCTCGTTGCCCTCCATGCGGTCGATGAACAACTCGTCTAGCATCCGCTCAAGATAC
>NZ_JAEULO010000071.1 GCF_016793705.1 Tabrizicola sp. | reverse complement strand
CTACCGGCCGCAGTTCTACTTCCGGACGACCGACGTGACGGGCACCGTTCAGCTGCCGGAAGGCACCGAGATGGTGATGCCGGGCGACAACCTGAAGTTCGAGGTCGAGCTGATTGCGCCCATCGCGATGGAAGAGAAGCTGCGCTTCGCCATCCGCGAAGGCGGCCGCACCGTCGGCGCTGGCGTCGTCTCGAAGATCATCGCCTGATGATCCGCGAGGATGGGTGCAAACCCACCTGACTCCATGGGCCGCCTTCCGGGGCGGCCCTTTTGCATTGCATCGGCCCGATGCGCGGTTATGACAGGGCGACATCCCTTCCAAGTCGCATGAGGCAAGCGTGGACCCCATTCTCGGCCTGATCACCCTCTCCGGTCGCGTTCCGCCGCAGCACCTGACGAAACCCGTCGAAGTGACCCCGTTCTTCGAAGTCGGTCCCGAAGGATTCGTCATGACCACGCCTTCGGGAGGACAGTTGCACTATGCGCCGGGGGAAGGCCTGGCGCTGGCCGACCCGCCCGGTCGACCGGCGGGCGACATGCTGCCCTTCGCCTACAGCTCGGGTTTTGCGGCTGCGGCCTGGCTCGACGGCTGCGTGCCGCTGCGCGTCAACGCCGCCCGGCTGACCGATGGCCGCCTGCTGCTGATCGCCTCGGACCGCGACGATCTGCGCGAAAGCTTTTCGCTTGCGCTGTCGGAGAACTGTGGTCTTGCGGTTGCCGATGCGCCCGTGGCGATCGACCCCGAGGACCCCTCGCGGGTCTGCACCAATGGGCGACCGATCACCCAGCGCCGCAGCCGGAAGGAAATGCCCGAGCCCCCGGTCCGTCAGGACTCGCGGCGGCTTCAGATGGACCGCCCGGCCATCGACGGCACGGTCGTCCAGCCTTGCGCCGGTCTGGTCTGCCTTGGTGACGGCAAGGGGCCCGCGGCCAGCCTGCACGAATTGCACCTGATTGCCGCGACCGCCGAAGTGAAGAAGCATATCTTCATGCCGCTCGTCGGCGCGGCGATCTGGGGCAACGACACGATCAGCGGGGCGAATGTGGTTCTGGCCAACGCGCTTCCCATCCTGCGTCTGGCGCTGCCGCCGAACCAGCCGCCCACCGGGACGGTTGCGGTCGACCTGCTGGCCCTGATCGAAAGCCATCTCGTCCAGAAGGCGGAGCAATGACCATGACCAGCGCAAAGGGGGCAAGGGCCGGGTTCATCTGGCTCGCGTCCTACCCGAAATCCGGCAACACCTGGTTCCGCGCCCTGCTGACCGCCTACGAGGACAGCGCCGGCGATGTCGACATCAACCGGCTGGATGGCCGCCATGCCGCGCGCGAACGCCTGTTCGAACGCTATCTCGCCTGCGATGGCAGCCTGCTGACCACCGAGGAGACCTTCATCGCCCGGCGGGTCATCTACCTGCACCTGGCGCAGCACGAAACTTCGGGCGCGCCGCAGAAGGTGCATGACGCCAACCTGCCGCTGGCGAACGGGCAGCTCCTGTTCCCGCCCGAGGCGACGGCGGCGACGATCCATGTCGTCCGGCATCCGTTCGACGTGGCGGTGTCCTATGCCTATCACCTGGGCCTCGCCCCGGATTTCGACCGCTGCATCGACAATATGTGCAACCCCGACTTCCGGGTCGACGGGCTGGTCTTTGCCCAGATGCCCCAGGTGCAATCCGACTGGTCGAGCCATGCCCTGTCCTGGCTGGCCATGCCCGGCCGCCGCCTGACCCTGCGGTACGAGGACATGCTGGTCGACGGGGCCGGAGCGCTGACCCGTGCCTTGCGCGTGATGTATCCCGATGCCGAGCCCGATCCGGCCCGCGTCACCCGCGCGGTCGAGGCGACGTCCTTCGGCAAGCTGAAGGCGCAGGAATCCGCCACCTCGTTCCGCGAGCGGCCGCCGAAGTCGGAAAGCTTCTTCCGGTCGGGCACGTCGGGCGACTGGCGGAACCACCTGACCCCGGCGCAATGCGCCCGTCTGGCCGATGCGCTGGCCCCGGCGATGCAGCGGATGGGCTATGGCCCCGACGGCTCGGTCGGGCCATGGAGCGACGACGCTCCGGCCCCCTGATCCGCGCCTTCACCGGATCGGTTGACGATTCGCCCGTTCCGTCCCACCCTTGCCCGGTCCACAAGGCCAGCAGGAAGGGGCCAGCCATGTGCCAGATGTTCGCCGGGCAGGATCCGGCCCGTTATGAATATGTCACCCGCCGGTTGCGGCTGAACGGGCAGTCCACCTCGATCCGGCTGGAGCGGGCCTTCTGGGGCATCGTCGACCAGATGGCGGCGAAGGACGGGTCCACCACCCCCGCCTTCCTGTCGAAGCTGCATTCCGAGGTGCTGGAACAGCAGGGTGAGGCCACGAATTTCACCTCGCTCCTGCGCTGTGCCTGCACGATCCACCTGGGCGAGCTGGAGCAGGTGCCACAGCCGGATCGCCGCTACGCCGCGGAATAGGAAAATCCCCCTGTAGTATTCCCCTACTACCTGCCCTCGAAATTGGTCCGGTAATCTTACCAGATCAACGCCACTTGCCGGGGGCCCTATGGCAAAGCTCATCCACTCCATGATCCGCGTGCTGGACGAGGCGCGCTCGGTCGCTTTCTACGACACCGCCTTCGGGCTGAAGGTGGCTGACCGGCTGGAGTTCGACAGCTTCACGCTGGTCTACCTGTCGAACGCGGAAGCGAGCTTCGAGCTGGAGCTGACCGTCAACAAGGGCCGGACCGAGCCCTACACCCTAGGTGATGGCTACGGTCATATTGCGGTCTCTGTCCCGGACGCCGAGGCGGAACACGCCCGCCTCTCCGCCGAAGGGCTTGCCCCCCGCAAGATCGTCGACTTCCGCAATGGCGAGGTGCAGGTCGCCAAGTTCTTCTTCATCGCCGACCCCGACGGCTACCAGATCGAGGTCATCCAGCGGGGCGGCCGCTTCCTTTAGAGGAGGGGGGAGGCAGCCGGTCCCGGCCAGACACAAGGGAGGAAACCATGACCAAACACGACCTTCGGGGGCTGACACGGCGTCAGCTCCTGTCCCGCAGCCTTGCCGCTGGCGCGCTTGCCGTCACCGGCGCGGGCTTCATCGCCGCCCCGAACGCCGCCTGGGCGGTAGAAGTGACGGTGATCACGCCGGACCAGATGGCGACGCTCCTGCAAATGGCGCGCGACATCTACCCGCACGACCAGGTGCCCGATCCGTTCTACGCCGTGGCCGTCAAGGGCTACGACAGCGAGGACATGAAGGCGCTGGTCGCCGAGGGTGTCACCGCGCTGGACGCCGCCGCCAGGGCCGCGGGCTTCGACAGCTATGTCGCGGCGGGCTGGGAGGAAGACCGGGTCAAGCTCCTGCAAGGGATCGAGACGACGCCCTTCTTCCAGACCGTCCGGGCGGGCCTGGTGACCGGGCTCTACAACCAGAAAGAGGTCTGGCCGATCTTCGGCTACCAGGGGGAAAGCTTCTCCCAGGGCGGCTACATCGAGCGCGGCTTCAACGACATCGACTGGCTGTAGGGGAGGGCCGTCACCATGGTTGCGAAATTCGACCTGAACGATGACCAGGTGGTCGTCATCATCGGCACCGGCGCGGGCGGCGGGGTCTTGGCCAACGAACTGGCGCAGAAGGGTGTCAAGGTCGTGGCGCTGGAAGCCGGGGGCCGCTACCTGCCCGAGGACTTCGTCAACGACGAATGGGAATCGTTCGGCCAGCTTGCCTGGACCGACGCCCGCACCACCTCCGGCAGCTGGCGCGTCGCCAAGGACTTTGCCGGGTTGCCTGCCTGGATCGTCAAGGCCGTCGGCGGCACCACGACCCATTGGGCCGGGGCCTCGATCCGCTTCCAGGACCACGAATGGAAGGCGCTGACCACCTATGGCGCGGTGGAAGGTGCGAACCTTCTGGACTGGCCCATCGACGGCGCGGAAATGGCGCCCTGGTACGAGAAGGCCGAGGCCAAGCTGGGCGTCACCCGCACCGGCGACCGCGCGGGCCTGCCGGGGAACAACAATTATCTCGTGTTCGAGAAGGGCGCGAAGGCGCTCGGCTACAAGGAGGTCCACACCGGCCGGATGGCGATCAACTCGGCCGATTATGATGGCCGCATGGCCTGCCAGCAGACCGGCTTCTGCTTCCAGGGCTGCAAATGGGGCGCCAAATGGTCCGCCGCCTACACCGACATCCCGCGCGGCGAGGCGACCGGCAATCTGGAAGTCCGCGACCACGCCCATGTCGCCCGCATCCTGCATGACGACACCGGCAAGGTGACGGGGGTCGAGTATTTCGACAAGGACGGCGCGCTCCAGATGCAGAAAGCCCGCATCGTCTGCGTCGCCGGGAACTCATTCGAAAGCCCGCGCCTGCTGCTGAACTCCGCCTCCAGCATGTTCCCCGAGGGCCTCGCCAACTCTTCCGGCATGGTCGGCAAGAACTACATGCGCCACACCACCGGCTCGGTCTATGCGATCTTCGACAAGCCGGTCCGGATGTGGCGCGGCACCACCATGGCCGGGATCGTGCAGGACGAGGCGCGGCATGATCCGTCACGCGGCTTCGTCGGCGGCTACGAGCTGGAGACGCTCAGCCTCGGCCTGCCGTTCATGGCCGCCTTCCTCAATCCCGGCGGCTGGGGACGTGGGTTCACCACCGCGCTCGACCATTACGAGAACATGGCCGGGATGTGGATCGTGGGCGAGGACATGCCCCAGCTTGGCAATGGCGTCACCCTTAGCGAGACCAAGGACCAGCACGGGCTGCCGGTGGCCAACGTCAACTTCGACGACCACCCGAACGACGTGGCGATGCGCAACCACGCCTACAGGCAGGGCATCGCAATGTACGAGGCCGTGGGGGCGACCCGTGTCTTCCCGACCCCGCCCTATCCCTCGACCCACAACCTCGGCACCAACCGGATGTCGGCAGAGGCGAAGGACGGCGTGGTGAACAAATGGGGCCAGACCCACGACATCGCCAACCTCTTCGTCTCGGACGGCTCGCAGTTCACCAGCGGGGCGGCGGAAAACCCGACGCTGACCATCGTCGCGCTGGCGATCCGCCAGGCCGACCATATCGCCAGCGAGATGGCCGCCGGGGCGATCTAGGCGGCGACGGGCCGGGGATATTCTCCGGCCCGCTATTCCTTGCGCCGGGTGGCGGCCTGTCGCATCTGCCAGCCCAGCCGCACGCCGGGATTGGCCCTGATCTCGTCCAGCATCGCCTTGAACCGGGCGCGGGGCACCATCCCCTCATGCCAGGCGGCAGCCTCGCGCACCCGCTGCATCAGCTTGCCATCGGTCAGCGTGTCGACCCTTGCGGCGGCCAGTGCCGCCGGTGTCACCGGGGCCACGCACAGGAACACCAGCCCGACGCGCGGCACCTGGGCCAGCGGCAGGAACTGGTCACGCAAGGCGACCATCTGCGCCGGAAGCCAGGGCTGCACCGCCATCAGATAGTCCTGCTGGATCATCACCGACCGCCCCGGCACCAGCGCGGGGAAGAACTGCGCCGCGATATGGTCGGCCATGGCCGAACCCTTGGCGGCATCGACCGACAGGATCTCGATCGGCCCATCATTCCAGCACTGATCGGCGATGTCGCCCAGATGCAGCGTCACCTGCCCCGACCACGGGGCCAGATGCCGCTGCACCACCGGCAGCAGGTCGGCATCGTCGGTGTCGGGCAGCGGCTCCTCCGGCATGAACCGCGCCCAGAACGCCCGCGACGAGCGGAAGCGGTCATAGCTGTGGACATGAAATCCCCGCCCCGACAGCGCCAGCCCCGACAGAAGCCGTGCCGCAGACCCGCCCGCATAGGCCCCCAGGTCGACGGTCGCGCCCGCGCCCTGCGCCCGGCGGCCGAGCCAGTGATAGAGCTGGCCCTCCTCCGGTGTCAGCATGGTCGGCACCCGTGCCGCCGGGCCCAGATCGGCCTCGGGCACCGCCGTCCAGGGGCGGCGCGCGAATTCCGCCACGATCTCCGCCACCGACTGCACGCGCCCCTCCCGCCTTTCGCCCCACCCTAGGACCCCCGGCCCTGCACCGCCAGCCGCACCGGAGGCTCCTCGTTCGACTTCGTCTCCTCGTCGCAAGGGATGACCCGCGACGAGGGACGAAGTCCCCGAGGAGCCGAAGCGAGCAAGAGAATCCCTTGACCTCCCGCCCGGCCTGCCGTAACCGAGGGCCCGCGTAGGGGTATAGCTCAGCTGGTAGAGCGACGGTCTCCAAAACCGTAGGTCGCGGGTTCGAGCCCTGCTGCCCCTGCCATCCCTCCTTTCCGCGTCAGGCCGCTGTCGGGAACCCTGCCGGGGGTTCGGCGTTCTCTTCTTCGTCACCTGATCTCAGGAAGAATGGAGAAACCCA